>JBLXDU010000016.1:0-6337 GCA_048263775.1 Rhodospirillales bacterium | reverse complement strand
GCCTTCAGGAACGCGACGTCATGGTTGGGAAGAAGACTAGCGTGGTGCTGTCCGGCGGCAACGTGGACAAGGATTTGCTGGTCCGCGTGCTTGCCGGAAAAGGGGCGGGAGGCTAAAACCGTTCTCCCGCCCGATCCGCGGCAGTAAAGAACCAATAAGGGAGCCATCCATGTCCACCAACGCCTATCGCATCGCCGTCATTCCCGGGGACGGCATCGGCAACGAAGTCATGCCCGAA
Organism: Rhodospirillales bacterium; assembly: GCA_048263775.1. Lineage (GTDB taxonomy): Bacteria > Pseudomonadota > Alphaproteobacteria > Rhodospirillales > Casp-alpha2 > UBA1479. Next base: position 6,099 of record JBLXDU010000016.1, on the reverse strand, counting down.
GCGCTCCGCGTGCTTGAGGTGATCGGCCGCAAGCACGACCTGTCGTTCAAGTTCGATGAATTCGATTGGAGCTGCGAGCGCTTCGCCAAGGAAGGCGCCATGATGCCGGAAGACGGGCTGGACACCATCAAGGGTCACGACTCGATCCTGCTGGGCGCCGTCGGCTTCCCGGGCGTGAAGGACCATGTCTCGCTCTGGGGGCTGTTGATCCCGATCCGCCGCCAGTTCCAGCAGTATCTGTCGCTGCGCCCGGTGAAGCTCATGGAAGGCATGCCCTGTCCGTTGGCGAACCGCAAACCGGGCGACATCGATTTCCTGGTCGTGCGTGAAAACAACGAAGGCGAATATTCGGATATCGGCGGGCGCGGCAACGTCGGCACGCCGGAAGAATTCGCGACGCAGCTTTCCGTGTTCACCAAGAAGGGCTGCGACCGCATCATCCGCGTGGCTTTCGAGTTGGCCCGCACGCGCAAGCGCAAGAAGGTGACCTCTGCCACCAAGTCCAACGGCATCAGTATCTCCATGCCCTATTGGGACGAACGCTTCGAAGCCATTTCCAAGGAATACCCGGACGTCGAAACCGACCAGTTCCACATCGACATCCTGACCGCCCATTTCGTGCGCAACCCCGATTGGTTCGACGTGGTCGTCGGCTCCAACCTGTTCGGTGACATTCTGTCGGACTTGGGCCCGGCCTGCACCGGCACCATCGGCATCGCGCCTTCGGCCAACATCAACCCGGAACGGGATTATCCCTCGATGTTCGAACCGGTCCACGGCTCCGCCCCTGATATCGCGGGCCAGAACATCGCCAACCCCATTGGCCAGATCTGGTCGGCGGCGATGATGCTGGAACACCTGGGCCAGAAGGATGCCGCCGACGAGATCGTGCGCGTCATCGAACAGGTGGTCGCCGGCGACGGGCCGAAGACCCGCGACATGGGCGGCACGGCCTCGACCCAGGAACTGGGTGCGGCCATCGCCGAGGCACTGTCCTCTTAAGGGAAATACGGGGATGCCGGACGCGGTCATTTCGACGGTCACCGGCGGCTCGGATCTTGATACGGTGCGGGAGATGTTCGCCGAATATGGGGCCGACGTTTCCCGCGCCTATTGCCTGAGCGGTTTCGACGCCGAACTGGCGGGACTGCCTGGAGCCTATGGCCCGCCCCGGGGGACTTTGTTGCTACTACGCGCGGATGGCGCCGCCGCCGGCGTGGTCGGCGTACGTGCCCTTTCCGAAGACTGTGCGGAAATCAAACGTCTTTATGTGCGGCCAGCCTGGCAGGGCCAGGGTTTCGGCCGCACGCTGGCGGAAGCCGCTGTGGGACACGCCCGGGCCGCCGGGTTTCGCTCTATTCGCCTGGATACCCTCGATCACATGAAGGGCGCACAGGCCCTTTACCGCGCCATGGGGTTCGTCGACATCCCGGCCTATCACGACGACACGGCCCCCGGCATGCAGTTCATGGAACGGGTCCTTTAGGTCCATTACCGGGGAAAGCCCCCGGAAAACCTTGGTCCGTTCTGGGGTGGGCGAATGATTCCTCCTTTTTTACCAATTGTTTACCCCAATGGTTTTCACTATCCTTGAGTTGATCCAGACATGGCGCCGCCATCCTGGGTAATTTCCGGCGTTTTCTTGGGAGTGAACGCCGGGGCGGCGCGCTGTCTTAGCTGCGGGAGAGGATCATGACCGGTCGACGTCTTATGGCGCGGTTTGCGTTTGTTGCGGTGGCAAGCATGGGCATTGGTGCCTGTGGTGCCTTGCAGGAATCGCAGATCTTCACGGATACCTTCTGGGCGGGAAGCCCCTTGAAGAAGAACGACGAGGCCGAATTGGGCATCGCCGAACTGGCCAAGGGCAACTTCGTCACGGCCGAAAGCCATTTCCAGAGGGCCTTGCAGGCCAACCCGAAGGATGTTGATGCCCTGCTTGGTGCGGGCATCCTCTATCAGAATACGGGCCAGATCACGAAGTCGCGCCAGATGTACGAGGCCGTGTTGGCCCTGCGTCCGGAAGAATCACAGCAATTCGTGGTGTGGAACAACCTGGCGACGCGGCCTGCCTCGCAGATCGCCAGCGTCAATCTGTCATTGCTCGATTCCGGCGAAGTGCCGAGTGCCGTGCGCTTGGGGCAGGCCCCCGCCGGATTCCCGGGTGCACCCGCCACGGTTTCCGCATCACCCACGGGCCACGCCCCGGCCGCCTCGTTCGGCGCGCCGCCGCCCATGGCATCGGCCCAGCCGCAGCAGGCCATGGCCACCCCCGGCATGCCGGTAACCACCATGGATTCTTTCTCCGGCGGCGACCAGAACGTGATTTCACGGTTTTCGACCATGCGCGCCCTGAAGGACCAGGGCCTCGTCACGCCGCAGGAATATGCGACCCGGCGTCAGGCCAACGTCGGCGCCTTGTTGCCGCTGACCTCGCCGCCGTCGTCGGCAGGACTGGACCGGCCGGTGCCGACCACGGAACAGATTTCCGGGCGCCTGCGCGCCATTGGCCGCGCCCTTGAACTGCGCGCCATTTCCGTTTCGCAGCATGCGGCGGAACGCAACATGATCCTTGATGCCTTGATGCCAGCCGCGCCCGTGCGTCTGGTCAATCCGGCACCGCCGCCCCAGGGCCTGATGGAAGCCGCCGACATGGTGCGCCGCCTCGAGCAACTGCGCGATGGTGGTTACATCTCGTCAGACGAATACACCCGCGAACGCGCGGCCATTGAAAAGGCGATGCAGCCGGAAGCACCCAAGATGGTGTCGGCCCAAGCCGCCCCCACCAGCCTTGTCGACAAGGACAAGGCCGAGAAGATGGAAAAGCCGAAGGGCCCGCAGCCGGGTGTACACCTCGCGTCCTATCGTTCGGAAAAGCAGGCCGAAGACGGCTGGAAACTGATTCAGCGCCGCCACCGCACCGTGCTCAAGGACATGGAACATGAGGTCGCCAAAATCGACCTTGGCAAGAAGGGCGTCTATTACCGCCTTAAGGCCGGGCCGCTGAAATCGGCGGGCGAGGCCAAGGGAATCTGCGCCGACCTGAAGAAGCGCCGTCAGTTCTGCGAGCCGACAACCGTCGGCGGCTGACCGCCACGTTATACCGTTCCCGGATCATCCTTTCTGAGCGCCTTGGTCAGCGCCGACAACGCGCGGCGTTGCTTGCCGTCCGCGTCGAAATTACCCGCCGCCAGCCAGGTTTCATGGGCCGCCTTGATGGCCGGCCAATCGGCGTCGGTGATCGCGAACCAGGCGGTGTCGCGGCTGCGTCCCTTGACGATCATGTGATTGCGGAACAGACCTTCATAGGAAAAGCCCAGGCGTTGCGCAGCCCGGCGTGACGGCGCGTTGAACGCGTTGCACTTCCACTCGTATCGCCGATAGCCGAGCCCGTCGAAGGCATGGGCCATCATCAGATGCATGGCTTCGGTCGCCAGCATCGTGCCCTGCAGGGCCGGGGAATAGGCGATGTTGCCGACCTCGATCACGCCGTTGGCGGGATCGATGCGCAGATAGCTGGCGACGCCGAGCGCCTTGCCCGACGCTTGATCAATGATGGCGAAGAACAGGGGATCGTCGCCGGCCGCCGCGCCGGCCAGCCAAGTGCGGTATTCTGCAAAGTCGGCGAAGGGGCCGCAGGACATGTAATCCCACATGCGCCCGTCCGTGTCGGCGGCGTTGGCCTGCCACAGGTCTTGGCCGTGGGCGTCAGCGGACAGGGGCTCCAGCCGGCAGCGTGGGCCGGACAGCGCGTCGCGGCCGGGGCGGGGGCGGGGCGTCCACCGGGGAAGCGGGGGGCCGAGTGGTCTGTCGGTGGCGTCGGTCATGGCGGGCCTGTTCGCGTGATTGAAGAATTCCAGGCTTGTAGTATGCGCGCCTGCGCTAGAATAGGTCCATTCCGGGCCAGCGGAGAGAACCAAGGTGAGCAAGGCATTCGTAAACGAGGACGCGGCGGCGGACGTCGATCTTGAGGACGAGATCGATGACGGCCCCGTGCTGCCGGCGGGGGCGCGCAATCTGTTGACGCCAGAGGGTCATGCGCGCCTGCAGGCGGAGCTCAAACATCTGCGCTATGTCGAGCGGCCCAAGATCGTCGACATCGTGTCCTGGGCGGCGGGCAACGGCGATCGCTCAGAAAACGGCGACTACATCTACGGCAAGAAGCGGCTGCGCGAAATCGACCGGCGCCAACGCTATCTGATGAAACGCCTGGACATCGCCGAGGTCGTGGACCCGGCGCGCCAGACCAACCGCGATCAGGTGTTCTTCGGCGCTTGGGTGACCTTCGAGAATTCACGGGGCGAGGAAAAGACCGTGCGCATCGTCGGCGTCGACGAGGCGCGGCTTGAGGAAGGGGAGATCAGCTGGGTCTCGCCTATGGCCCGGGCCCTCATGAAGGCGGAGGAGGGCGACGTGGTCAACGTGCGCACGCCCCAGGGCCTCGACGAGGTCGAGGTCATCCGCATTTCCTACGACGGGCCCTGACGCCTACCCGGGGTCAAATTATTAATCTACGCAAATCGTCGTCGCGCGACCGCGCTCGAGATTTGCGTTACGGATGATAGACGTGCCCGTCCATGATGCGCCGGAAGGTGCGGTAGGCTGAGGTCGAGACCAGGTTCCACGATCCGTCCGCGTTCTTCCGGGCGTCCGCACGGGTCGCCAGCACCCCTGACGGGTTGCCGATCTTGAGGTCGCCCTTGGTGTCCAGATTGACGGCCATTTCGTTCAACAACGTGCCCTCGACGACCAGGCCGGCGGAAATGCTCATGGCGCCCGTGACCTGGACCGCCCGGTGGATGTTCTCCATGGAGGCGACACGGACGGCGATGTTGTAGTCCTCGGCCGCGATTTCCGTGCCGGCCAGGGTCTTGTAGGCGACCGGGGGGGCGATCAAGGCGACCCGGGGTGAGGCCTGGGCGGCGGCCTCCGGCGTTGCGGCCAGGCCGGCGCGCACGGCGGCGTCGCGCCGCACATATTCCATGCCGGCCATGACCTCTTTCATGTCATCGATGGCCATGGGCGACTCGGCGCAGGTCAGGCCGAAGGCCGATGCGGGCACATAGACGCAGACCGAGGCCGCATCAACGATGGAGCCGGGGAATTCCCCGAACCCGGGGGCGGAAAAGGTTTCCTGCAGCTTACCGGTGGGCAGCACGCCGCGCCCGGCGGTGCCGGCCGGGTCCATCCAGTCGAGGCGCATGGGCGCACCCGTTCCGGAGACTCCGGGGATTTCCATATCGCCGGTGGAGACGGCACGGCCGTCCTGGACGGTGAAATGCGCGTGCACGACTTTCTTGGTGTTGGTGTTGAACATGCGAACCATGGCCGGGCCGTCCGCGACGGGAAAGATTCCTTCTTCGACGGCGAAGGGGGCGACGGCCGAGGTCATGTTGCCGCAGTTGGAGGACATGTCGACCACATCGTCGCGGATGCCGACCTGCGCGAAGGTATAATCGACGTCGGCGTCGTTGCGGGTCGAGCGTTCGACCCACATGGCCTTGGACAGGGACGAAATGCCACCACCCAGGCCGTCCAGCTGCCGGCCATAGGGATCGGGGCTGCCCATGACGGCGCGCAGCATGCGGTTGCGCTCCTCGACATCGGTGGGCACATCCTCGGCGCGGAAGAACACGGCCTTCGAGGTTCCGCCGCGAAAAAACACGGCTGGGGTTTTGCGTTGCATGATGGTCATTCCTGGGCCTCCCGGGGCCGGGCTTGGTGGGCTTCGGCCGATTGTGGAAATTATTTTGCGTTTCGCGCTGGACACGCGGCGCGGGTTCACCTATATCACCGGCCGAGCCACGCCGCTACCTGGTGGTTCCCGTTTCGGGGGCGATCAGGGCGGTAGAGGATTTCGGCGAAATCCGGTCTGGCAGGTCTTGCCAGGAACGCTCGTTGCCGATAGTATAGGAACTTCGGTTCCCTTTTCGACGACGCCGCGCTAGGCGCCATTTTCGGGATTTCCCGGTTATGCGCGTGTGGGCTTGTGCGTCTCCAAAGTCGTCTCGGGAATTTGGGTTTTGGCTGTTTGACATTGTGGTTAAGGAAGGGATACGCGGGCGGCGTTTTTAGCGCTGTACGGGTAGGACCGGTCGCTGT
>JBLXDU010000015.1:0-6884 GCA_048263775.1 Rhodospirillales bacterium | reverse complement strand
CGCCGAGGCCCGGGGGAGGGACTGAATCAGTGCGTATTCGGCGATGATTCCCGCGATCCCCGCCGCCGCCAGAAGCCCCCATTGCGACGCTTCCATGGGTGCCCAATGAAAAGGCACGATGGGGGTCATGATCAGCGCGCAGAACAGGACGCTGTAGGCCAGGGTGGTCAGCACGCTGTCCTCACGGGCGACGAAGCGGGTGACGACCTGATACAGCGCATGCAGCAGGGCCGCCGCCAGCGGCAACAGCGCGGCAACCTGCATGGCCTCCGTCCCCGGACGGATGATGATCATGGCGCCGAGAAAGCCCGCGGCCACCCCGGCCCAGCGCCGTAGACCGACCCGTTCCTTCAGGAACGGCACGGCCAGGGCGGTGAAGGCGAGGGGGGCGAGCATGGCGATGGCCCCGGCCTCGGCCAGCGGCACATGGCGCAGCCCCGTGACATAACAGACCGAGGTTGCGACCAGAAGCGCCGCGCGCAGCGCCTGCAACCCGACCTGTCGGGAGGGCAGTAGGCGCGGCAGGCGCCGGGCCATGACGGTGCACAAGACCACGGCTTGCACGACATAGATTCCCCAGACGACCTGCAGGGGGGCTTGCGTGCGGACAAGATGCTTTGACAGCGAGTCCATCACCGTGAAGGCGAACATCGCCGCGAGCATGCACAGGATGCCGATACGGACGTCCGTGGCGGCGCCGGATTGGCTGGGGGCGGTCGCGGGTTCTGCGGTCATCGGGAAGCATCCCAAGGGTGGCGGATCATCGTGGCCGCGCAGTTTCGGTGCCGGTGGCGGTGCCGTCAACGCCCGGGCGCGGCAAGGTGTGATGCCTTAAAATCCACAGTTCCGAATTAACGCTGTCCTGTGTCGTCACGCGGGGTAAAAGGGGCGGCCATGTATGAAGCCCCGATCCGCCCCGGCGAAACCTGGTTCGCCGCCCGCCTGCGCCGCCATCTGGGCGAATTGATCCGCTTGGCGGTGCCGACGGTCATTTCGCGCTTCGGCGTGCTGATGATCGCCCAGGTCGACGCGGTCATGGTCGGTCACGCGGCGACGGCGGAACTGGCCTATCTGAACATCGGCAACGCCGTGGTCATCAACATCATCGTCGCCTGCATGGGCTTGCTGCTGGGCACCCTGGTGATGACCTCCAACGCTTTCGGGGCGGAAGATTATCGTGCCTGCGGCGCGGCCTGGCGGCGATCCCTGCCCATGGCCTTCGGCCTGGGGCTGATCGGCCTGACCATCGCCTGGCAGGGGCGGGATCTGATGGAAATTCTCGGCCAGACCGGCGACCTTGCCGCCGGCAGTGGTGCGGTCGCTCATATCATGGGGCTTGGCGTACTGCCGGTGCTGATCTTCCTGACCACCAACTTTTTCCTCGAAGGTCTGCGCCGCCCTTTGCCGGGCATGGTGCTGATGCTGCTGGCCAACCTTTTGAACGTGGGGCTCAACTGGGTGTTCATCTACGGTGTCTGGGCCTTACCGGCCATGGGGGCGGAGGGGGCGGCCTGGGCAACGACCATCGTGCGCTGGGCTTTGGCGATTTCGATCGTCGCTTACGTGTGGTGGCTGCCGGACCGCGATCGCTTCGGCCTGCGCGCACCCGACCCTGATCCCGCGGCGGGCCGAACGCAGCGGCGCATCGGCTACGCCACGGGCCTGGGCATGGCGGCGGAATCGGCGGCCTTCACGGCGATGATTTTATTTGCCGGCTGGCTTGGCGAATTGTCCGCGGCGGCCTATGGGATTGCCTTCAACCTGTTGGCCCTGTTCTTCATGGTCGCCATCGGTATCGGCGGCGCGACCAGCGTGCGCGTCGGCATCGCCTTCGGGCGACGCGACCGGGCCGATATGGAACTGGCGGGCTGGACCGGCCTTGGTGCCAATACGGTTTTGGCCGGATGTATCGGTCTATTGATCTTTTTCCAGGCGGATGTGCTGGTCGGGTTCTACACGGCCGACCCGGCCTTGATTCCGATAGCGCGCTCCCTGGTCGTGGTCGTGGCAGGGGTTTTGGTGCTCGACGGCGCTCAGGCGGTGATGGCCCAGGCCCTGCGGGGGCGGCGCGACGTCTGGGCCCCCATGATCTGCCAACTCGCCTGCTATGGCGGCGTCATGGTGCCGGTTGCTTATTGGGTGGCGATACCGTTGGGTTACGGGGTTCAGGGACTGATCTGGACGGTGATGGGGGCCAGCGCGATCTCGGTCATTCTGCTGGCCGGGCGGTTCCACCTGCTGGCCCGCCGGCCCCTCGGTTAGCTAACGTCAGGCGCAATCAACGCAAGTCGGCGTCGACGGATCATGGTCCAGGCGCTTGGCGGGGATGTCCTCGCCGCAGGACACGCAGTATCCGTAATCGCCCGCATCCATGCGCTCAAGCGCTGCGCGGGCGCGCGCTTTTTCCGAGCGGCGGCGGTCGGCGGTGGCCTCCTGCATGGCCTGAACCTGCAGGGCATCCATGCGCGACAGGCGGCCCTGGGTGGTTTGGTCTAATTCCACCGGCCGGCGTGATTCCTTGGTCATGGAATCGAGGGCGTCCAATTCGTCGATCAGCGCTTCCAGGCGCGCGCGGTATTGGACAAGCTGCTTCTTGGTGAACGGGCTTTTCATACCCCGATGTTAGCCCAGATCAGGGCAGGACGTCAGCGCAGTTCTTCGACCGGCGTCACGCCCAGGACATCAAGGCCAGACGCGATAATCGTCGCCGTTGCCTGCACCAGGGCCATGCGGGCGCGTGAGATCTCAGGCGTGTCTGCCTGGATGAAACGCAGGCTGGTGTCGTCCTTACCCATGTTCCACAGGCCGTGGAAGGCGGAGGCCACGTCGTTCAGGTAAAAGGCGACGCGGTGCGGTTCGTGGGCTTCCGCTGCCTGTTCGACAATGCGCGGCCAGGCGGCCATGATCTTGACCAAATCCAGTTCCGCCGGATCGGCAAGCAAGGACAGGTCGGCCTGGGCCAGGGCCTCGGCCGAGGTGTCGAGCCCCGCCAGTTCGTCGGGGGCCGAGCGCAGCACGGAGCGGCAGCGCGCATGGGCGTACTGCACGTAGAACACCGGATTGTCGCGGGACTGTTCGACCGCCTTCGCCAGATCGAATTCCATCTGGGTGTCGCTTTTGCGCGTCAGCATCAGAAAGCGCACGACGTCACGGCCGACTTCGTCGATCAGGTCGCGCAGGGTCACGAAGTTCCCGGCGCGCTTGGACATGCGCATGGGCTCGCCGTTTTTCATCAGGTGCACCATCTGGCACAGTTTGATGTCCAGTTCGGCCTTGCCCTCGGACACGGCGGTGACGGCCGCCTTCATGCGCTTCACATAGCCGCCGTGGTCGGCGCCGAAGATGTCGATCATCTGCGTGAAGCCGCGCTTGAACTTGTCCAAGTGGTTGGCGATGTCGTTGGAGAAATAGGTCCAGGACCCGTCCGATTTCTTCAGCGGGCGGTCGATATCGTCGCCGAACTGGGTGGCGCGGAACAGGGACTGGGGCCGGGGCTCCCAATCGTCGGGCGCGGGTTTGCCCTTGGGGGGTTCCAGCACGCCCGTATAGATCAGTCCGCGGTCGGCGAGCGTCTTGTAGACCGCATCGACGGCGCCGGCGGCGACCAGTTCCTTTTCCGAGGTATAGACGTCCTGCTGGATACCCAGCGCCGCCAGGTCTTCCTTCACCTGGGCCATCATGCGCGCCACGGTGAATTCCCGGACATGGGGCAGCCACATGTCCTCGTCGACGTTCAGCCATTTGTCCCCGTCGGCTTCGGCCAAGGCCTGGCCCACGGGGATCAGGTATTCGCCCGGATACATGCCTTCAGGAATTTCGTCGACGGCCTCGCCCAAGGCCTCGCGGTAGCGCAGGTAGGCGGAACGGGCCAGGGTCTCGACCTGGGCCCCGGCGTCGTTGATGTAGTATTCCGTGGTCACGTCGTAGCCGGCTTTCTTCAACAGCCGCGCCAGAACGTCGCCGACCACCGCCCCCCGGGCGTGGGCCACGTGTAACGGTCCGGTCGGGTTGGCCGAGACATATTCCACGTTGACCTTACCGGCGGCCTTGCCGAAATCGGAATCGCCGTAAGCCGTGCCCGTCGTCAGGATTTCCGCCAGCCGCGTGTGCCAGAAGTCATCGGCCAAACGCATGTTGATGAAGCCGGGGCCGGCGACCGCCGTTTCCGTGACCTCGGGCAGGGCGCCCAGCTTGGCCGCCAGTTTGTCCGCAATGTCGCGGGGCTTCATACCCGCGGGCTTGGCCAGGACCATGGCCGCGTTGGTGGTGATGTCACCATGGCTGGTGTCGCGCGGCGGCTCGACCGTAAGGCGCGTGGTGTCCAATCCGGCGGGCAAGGCGCCTTCGGCGACCAGGGCGTCGATCTGGCGCGTCACTTCGGCCTGGAAATGCTGGAACAGGTTCATGGCTCGTCCGGTCCGGAGAAGGCTCAGGGAAAGATTTGGGCGCCTCTAGGCGCGCCGGGTTTGTCCCAGAATTGCCCAATGGGGTCAATAGGCGCGGTCGATCAGGCGGCGTTATCGGGAAAGCTGGTGCCGGCTGCAGGATTCGAACCCGCGACCCCCTGATTACAAATCAGGTGCTCTACCAACTGAGCTAAGCCGGCTAAGACGGCGATACTTGGTTCCTGGCGCCTTTTCGTCGAGTGTCGACCCGTGAGCCTACATGGCGTGCCCGTCTTGCGCGCCACGTATACTCTCAAGCCGCCTTTCGGCACAAGCGCGGAGCGCCCTCGCTCAGGGGCCGAACAGGCTGCCCAGGCCTTTCTTCTCAAGCCGCTTCAGGGTCTCCGGCGAATACCAGACCACGCCGACGATATGGCTGACCGATTTGCCGTCGTCCGACAACGGCAGGCGCAGGATGGTATGGGTCTGGGTGAGGCCGCTTTCGAGCGCGAAGCCGAGAACATGGGCGCAGGCCGCGCGATTTTCGCGGATCTCCAGGTGTTGCTTGCGCAGATCCTGGGCGAGTTCACGGGGGGACAGATCGTAAGGGCTTTTGCCGGTCATGTCCTTGCCGTGGATCAGCGTCATCTTGCTGCCCCAAAAGCGATATTTGTTCGCGTTCACGTCGTCGAACACGTCGATCACCAGGGTTGTCGGCAGGACCCGCGGCGGCAGAAAATGCATTTCGAATTGGGACCAGGGACAAGCCAAACCTTCGCCGCCCCGCGCGCGCCAGTGGTCCAGCACGTCGGTCAGCGGCGCCGTCAAATCAGACAACGGCAGCCTTTTGCGAAACACCGCTTCGCTCTTCCCCCAAAGAAGGCGGGGTTTCCCCCCTTATTAGAACTTCGCGATATGTACGCCTATTAGCTACCGGGAGGCAAGACCGGACGTCGCCGGGCGGCTTCATAGAGGGCGACGGCCGCCGCATTGGACAGATTCAGGCTTTCCATGGCCGATTGGATGGGAATCCGGACCAAAAGGTCGCAATGCTCCTTGACCAGACGGCGAAGGCCGGCGCCCTCGGCGCCCAAGACCAGGGCAATGCGCCCGGACAGGTCGGCGTCGCCGATCAGCGTCTGGGCCTCGCCATCCAGGCCGAGACACCAAAATCCGCCCGCCTGCAGTTGTTCCAGGGCGCGGCTCAGGTTGGTGGCGACGACCAAAGGCACGGTTTCGAGCGCGCCCGAGGCCGTCTTGGCCAGGGTGCCCGTGGCTTCCGGCGCGTTGCGGTCCTGAACGATCACCGCCAGGGCGCCGAATGCCGCCGCCGAGCGCAGGATAGCGCCCACGTTGTGCGGGTCGGTGGCCTGATCAAGCACCAGAACCAAGGCATTGGCCGTATTGGCCACCTGGGCGCAGATGTCTTCGATCGCCGGCGTGTCCAGGGGCTGGGCCAGCACGGCCAAGCCCTGGTGCACGGCGCCCTGAGGTAATAGGGCGTCGATGTCCCGACGATCCAGGGTTTCCGGGGCCGGACGGTCCGGTGGGGCTCCCTTGGCGCGGAGTGTCGCGGTGACCTCATCGGCCTGGCCGGGGGCCGCGACAATGCGGGAAATGGCGCGGTTGGGGTTCAGGAGGGCCGCAAGGGCGGCGTGGCGACCGTAAATCCAGGCCGCGCGGCCGGCGCCGCGGGGGGCGTGGCTGTCCTCGGGTTTCGCCCGGGAACGGGCCTTGGGGTGGGGCTTGCGCTTGCTCATGGGGGGATTTAACATGAAACCACAATTGAAGTCTGCTGGAAGCCTCTCTTGATTAAGAGAAGGGGAGGGGCCTGCGGGCTATTTTACTATGTTTTGGCGTTGACAACCGGTTGCTATTCCTCGTATTCCCACGGTCCGTCCGGCGTGCCGGTCGGGCAGATTTCACCGTGGTGCTGCGAAATTCCGGAGAACGGGTCCCAGGAGGGGTGCCCGAGTGGCTAAAGGGGACGGGCTGTAAACCCGTTGGCGTATGCCTACGTTGGTTCGAATCCAACCCCCTCCACCATCTCGTTGCCGGGGGTTGGCGCATCGAATCGGGGCCTGGGTCCGGTTGGTGAACTGCCAGGATGACAGGCGCGGTGAGCGGATAAGACGACGTTTAAGAAGAGTGCGGTGCGGCGAATAGAAATAGTTGAACTCAAGTCCCATGTTAGGGCGGACGGGCTTGCAAGGCGGCGCGACGCCAAGCGGGTGTAGCTCAATGGTAGAGCAGAAGCCTTCCAAGCTTACGACGGGGGTTCGATTCCCCTCACCCGCTCCAACCTTTTTGGCGGCGTGACCCGGCAAGGGGACAGCAGGAGCATTTTCAAGGCGCTTTCGGGCGTCGAGCGATACCAAACAGTTCTCACGTAACACCAGACAGACGAGACCGAACAATGGCGAAAGAGAAGTTTGAACGTAATAAGCCGCACTGCAACATCGGCACGATTGGCCATGTTGACCACGGCAAGACATCGTT
>JBLXDU010000014.1:0-16028 GCA_048263775.1 Rhodospirillales bacterium | reverse complement strand
GCGAAGCGCAGGCCTTCGTCAATCTGATCGCGCCGATCGCCATGGACGAAGGCCTGCGCTTCGCCATCCGCGAAGGCGGCCGCACCGTCGGTGCCGGCGTCGTTTCCAAGATCATCGAATAAAGGAACGGGGCCGACTATATAGAGCAAGGTCACCTGGCCGGCGCCCGGACCCGTGGTTCAGGCGCCGGATGACCGAAGCGGCTTTAGGGGTATAGCTCAGTTGGTAGAGCGGCGGTCTCCAAAACCGCAGGTCCCGGGTTCGAGCCCTGGTGCCCCTGCCACTTTCGAGGGGGCTGTTTCGGCGGATCTTGCAGACAGCCCCGTCGGCGTACGAACAAGGCGAAGAAGCCTTACTTAAAAAGAAGTCGGATAAACACTTATGGCAAAAACCAACCCGGCCCAGTTCATCCAGGAAGTCCGCCAAGAGGCGGCGAAGGTGACCTGGCCGTCGCGCAAGGAGACAGGCGTTTCCACCGCCATGGTCTTCGTCATGGTGATCATCGCCGCGCTGTTTTTCCTGGTCGTTGACCAGGTTTTGCAGTTCGGCATTCGCCTTGTCTTCGGACTGGGGGGCTGATCCATGGCGCTGCGCTGGTACGTCGTTCACGTTTATTCTGGCTTCGAAAAGAAGGTCGCCCAGTCGATCGAGGAACAGGCCCGTCAGGCCGGGATGGAGGAGCTTATCCCCCAGGTCCTGGTGCCGACGGAAGCCGTCGTCGAAATGCGCCGGGGGGCGAAGATCAACGCCGAACGTAAGTTCTTCCCGGGTTATATCCTGGTCGAAATGGACCTGACGGACGAAACCTGGCACTTGGTCAAGAACACGCCCAAGGTCACCGATTTCCTGGGCGGCAAGGGGCGGCCCGTGCCGATTTCCGAGGCCGAGGCCCAGCGTATCCTGTACCAGGTCAAGGAAGGCGTCGACCGACCGAAGCCGAGCGTCACCTTCGAAGTGGGCGAGCAGGTCCGGGTGTGCGACGGGCCGTTCAACTCGTTCAACGGCATGGTCGAGGAAGTCGACGAAGAGCGCTCGCGGGTTAAGGTCGCGGTCAGCATCTTCGGACGCGCCACGCCTGTCGAATTGGAATACAGCCAGGTCGAAAAAGTATAGACCCGGTAACGGTTTAACCGCGTGGGAGGCCCGCCATTGGCCGTACCACGCTCTTCAGGCCCCCAACGGCATCGAATGTCGGCGGGGGCGTAACCCGGCCAAGGGAGCGATGCTCCGGACGGCCATTTGAAAGACTGAGGATAGAGAAATGGCGAAGAAGATCGCGGGGCTGATCAAGCTCCAAATTCCGGCGGGGCAAGCCAACCCGTCACCACCTGTCGGGCCGGCGCTCGGCCAGGCCGGCCTGAACATCATGGAATTCTGCAAGGCGTTCAACGCGCAGACGCAGAACATGGAACCTGGCATGCCGATTCCGGTGGTCATCACGGCTTACGGCGATCGCACGTTTTCGTTCGTCACCAAGACGCCGCCGGCCAGCTTCCTTTTGATGAAGGCCGCCAAGCTGCAGAAGGGCGTCAACAAGCCGGGCCATGAAAGCAAGGGCAAGGTGACCATGGCGCAGCTGCGCGAAATCGCCGCCGTGAAGATGGCCGACCTCAACACCACGGACGTGGAAGCCGCCTGCCGCATGCTGGCCGGCTCGGCCCGCTCCATGGGCATGGAAGTGGTGGAGTAGGAACGATGGCACGTAAATTCGGAAAGCGCCTGCGCACTGTCGCAGAAGGCATCAACCGGGACGAAGCGCTCGACCTGGATGTCGCGGTGAAGATGGTCAAGGCTAACGCCACGGCCAAATTCGACGAAACGATCGAACTGGCCATCAACCTGGGCGTCGACCCGCGCCATGCCGACCAGATGGTCCGTGGCATGGTCGCATTGCCGCACGGTACGGGCAAAAGCGTCCGCGTCGCGGTGTTCGCCAAGGATGCCAAGGCCGAGGAAGCCCGCAAGGCGGGTGCCGACGTGGTCGGTGCCGAGGACCTGATGGAAGCCGTGCAGAACGGTCAGATGGATTTCGAACGCGTCATCGCGACCCCGGACATGATGGCCATCGTCGGCCGTCTGGGTAAGGTTCTGGGCCCGCGCGGCCTGATGCCGAACCCCAAGCTGGGCACGGTGACCCCGGACGTCGCCGGCGCCGTCAAGGCGGCGAAGGCCGGTCAGATTGAATTCCGCGTCGAAAAAGCGGGCATCATCCATGCCGGCGTCGGCAAGGCGAGCTTCTCGGAAGATCAGATCCGCGAAAACATCGCCGCCTTCGTCAACGCCATCAACCGGGCCAAGCCGTCGGGCGCGAAGGGCACGTATATGCAGCGTGTCAGCCTGTCGTCGACCATGGGCCCGGGCGTGAAGATCAACGTGGCCAGCTTCGCCCTCTAGGGCAGGCGGCCGCGATTTAAGAATTTCCGCCAGCTGGAAGCAATTCCGGGGACGCGGAAAGGGAAGGGATCCAGAGCCTTGAAGGTTCGCCGGTCCCGACCCACCTGTCCCAGACAGTAGGTGCTCCCTTGATTTGGAGGGGGCTTAATGGGGAAACCCGCCTGCCGAGACAGTGGTGAAACCGTTTTCCTGCGGGTGCCCTGATTGGGGGCCGGCAGTTGAGCGGCTTGAACGACTGCACTGGACAGGCGAGCTGGTCTTTGTTTTGGGCCGCCCGCCGGGCGGCCGCGAGGCAAAGGCCTTAGGTGCAACGGTTCGGCCTGTGACCTTCAGGGGTGGCAGTCCGGATCAACTACTGGAGACGATCCGTGGACCGATCAGACAAAGAACAATTGGTTGCGTCCCTCAAGGATGCGTTCAACGAGACGAATCTCGTCGTTGTCACCCACTATTCCGGGATGACCGTGGCCGAGATGGGTGATCTCCGCGACCGTATGCGCGAGGCCGGGGCCAAGTTCAAGGTGACGAAAAACCGGCTCACGCGTCTCGCCCTAGAAGGAACGCAGTTCCAGGGCATCAGCAATCTGTTCACCGGTCCGACCGCGATGGCGTATTCGCAGGACCCGGTGGCGGCCGCCAAAGCGGCGGTCGAGTTCTCCAAAAAGAACGAGAAGCTGGTGCTTGTTGGTGGTGCGCTTGGCGAAAAGGAACTTGCTGTCGAAGACATCAAGGCCCTGGCCACGCTGCCGTCGCTGGATGAACTGCGCGCCAAGCTCGTCGGTATGCTGAATACCCCGGCAACCCGTATCGCCGGTGTGCTTCAGGCCCCGGCGGGTCAGGTTGCCCGAGTCATTTCGGCTTATGGGCAAAAGCAGGGCGAGGCGGCCTAACCGAGCCTCCTGATCAATACCGATTACAACCGTTCAAGCCGTAGGAGATTTTACAATGGCAAACCTCGAACAACTCGTTGAAGACCTGTCCGGCCTGACCGTCCTTGAGGCGGCCGAACTTTCCAAGCTGCTGGAAGAAAAGTGGGGCGTTTCCGCCGCTGCTCCGGTGGCCGTCGCCGCTGCCGCGCCGGGTGCCGGCGCTGGTGCCGAAGCAGCCGAAGAAAAGGATGAATTCGATGTCATCCTGGCCGCTGCCGGCGAAAAGAAGATCAACGTGATTAAGGAAGTCCGCACCATCACCGGCCTGGGCCTGAAGGAAGCCAAGGACCTGGTCGAAGGCGCGCCGAAGCCCGTCAAGGAAGGCGTGAAGAAGGACGAAGCCGAAGCACTCAAAAAGCAACTGGAAGAAGCCGGCGCCACCGTCGAGCTGAAGTAGTTTCTTTTTACTGAACATCGGGCGCCGCTCTGACGCCCGGTGACGAGTTCGGACCGCGGTGGGGCATTAACAGCCTCCCGCGGTCCACCCGACTAAACCTTGTCCGCCCGTATCAGGTCTTGCCGGGACCGGGAAAGTGGATAAGGGGCCCCGCCGGGCCATCGGTCATGTGGCTGTCTCCCCGACACCTGACCGCGTCCGGATCAAGAGCAGGGCCAAGGCAATCGGTCACGGCGGCCGAATGTCGAGGGGCGACCCCGTCGGAGATCCGGCCGGGGACACATATTTTGTACGTCGTGAGGTCATTCAATGCCCAATACGTTTACCGGTCGCAAGCGCATTCGGAAGGATTTCGGCCGCCTGCAGTGCGTCGCCGAAATGCCGAATCTGATCGAAGTCCAGAAGACGTCCTACGAACAGTTCCTGCAGCGTGAAACCAAGCCCGAGGACCGGACCAATACCGGCCTTCAGGAGGTCTTCCGCTCCGTCTTCCCGATTCAGGATTTCTCAGAGCGCGGCACCCTTGAATTCGTCCGCTACGAATTCGAGGAACCGAAGTACGACGTCGAGGAATGCCAGCAGCGCGGCATGAACTTCGCGGCCCCCTTGAAGGTGACCTTGCGCCTCGTGGTCTGGGACGTCGACGAGGAAACCGGCGCGCGCTCCATCCGGGACGTGAAGGAACAGGACGTCTACATGGGCGACATGCCGCTCATGACGGCCAACGGCACGTTCGTCATCAACGGCACGGAACGTGTGATCGTGTCGCAGATGCACCGTTCGCCCGGCGTGTTCTTTGATCACGACAAGGGCAAGACCCATTCGTCGGGCAAATACCTGTTCGCCGCCCGGGTGATCCCCTACCGCGGTTCCTGGCTGGATTTTGAATTCGATGCCAAGGATCTGATCTACGTGCGCATCGACCGGCGCCGCAAACTGCCGGTGACGACGCTTCTGATGGCGCTCGACAACGACCCCACGGAACTGCTGCGCGAGAAGCGGGCCGAAGAAGGCAAGCCTCTCGACGCACAGGAAATCTTCGGTATGTCAGCCGAAGACATCCTGGCTTATTTCTACGACAAGGTCGTGTTCGAGCAGGTCAAGGACGGCTGGAAGACGCCGTTGGACGCCGAACGCATGAAGGGTCAGAAGCTGACCAGCGATCTGGTCAATGCCAAGACCGGCAAGGTCGTGCTTGAAATCGGCACCAAGATGACCGCGCGCACCATTGCCAAGTTGGAATCCTCCAAGGTTGAGGAAATCTTGGTGCCGGCGGAAGACTTGATCGGCCGCTACATTGCCGAGGACCTCATCAACGAGGAAACCGGCGAGGTCTATATCGAGGCCGGTGAGGAAATCACCGAGGAAGTTCTGGCATCCTTCGCGGAAGCCAAGATCACCAAGGTTCCGACCCTGTCGATCGACCACATCAACGTCGGTCCGTACATGCGCAACACGCTTGCCGTGGACAAGAACTCGTCCCGCGAGGAAGCGCTGATCGATATCTACCGGGTCATGCGCCCGGGTGAGCCGCCGACGCTGGATACCGCCGAAGCCCTGTTCAAGGGGCTGTTCTTCGATTCCGAGCGTTACGACCTGTCGGCCGTCGGCCGCGTCAAGATGAACGCGCGCCTGGGCTTCGAGACCGAGGACACGGTTCGCGTCCTGCGTCGTCAGGACATTCTTGAAGTCGTGCGTACCTTGCACGAACTGAAGGACGGCCGCGGCGAAATCGACGACATCGATCACCTGGGCAACCGCCGGGTGCGCTCGGTCGGCGAACTGATGGAAAACCAGTACCGCATCGGCCTGCTGCGCATGGAGCGCGCGATCCGCGAACGCATGTCGTCCGTCGATATCGACACCGTCATGCCGCACGATCTGATCAACGCCAAGCCGGCGGCCGCCGCGGTGCGTGAGTTCTTCGGCTCGTCGCAGCTGTCTCAGTTCATGGATCAGACCAACCCGCTGTCGGAAGTGACCCACAAGCGGCGCCTGTCGGCCCTCGGGCCGGGCGGCCTGACCCGCGAACGCGCCGGTTTCGAGGTGCGCGACGTTCACCCGACCCATTACGGCCGCATCTGCCCGATCGAAACGCCGGAAGGCCCGAACATCGGTCTGATCAACTCCCTGGCCACCTATGCCCGGGTCAACAAATACGGCTTCATCGAAACCCCGTACCGCAAGGTCGAGGCCGGTAAGGTCGCCTCCGACGTCGTGTACATGTCGGCCATGGAAGAAGGGCGCTACGTGATCGCCCAGGCCAACGCCGACCTGGACAAGAACGGCAAGTTCGTCGATGACCTGGTCAGCTGCCGCAAGGGCGGGGACTTCGTGATGGTCCGCCCGGAAGACATCGATTACATCGACGTTTCGCCGAAGCAGCTTGTCTCGGTCGCCTCGGCGCTGATCCCGTTCCTGGAAAACGATGATGCCAACCGCGCGCTCATGGGCTCGAACATGCAGCGTCAGGCCGTTCCGCTGATCAAGGCCGAAGCGCCTTTGGTCGGTACCGGCATGGAAGCGCCGGTTGCCCGTGATTCGGGCGCCACCATCGTGGCGCGGCGTGGCGGAACCGTCGATCAGATCGACGCGACCCGTATCGTTGTCCACGCGGACGAGTCGGAAAGCACCAGCGCCGACACCGGCGTCGACATCTACTACCTGAACAAGTTCCAGCGTTCGAACCAGAACACCTATCTGCATCAGAAGCCTCTGGTGAAGGTCGGTGATCGGGTCGAAAAGGGCGATACCATCGCCGACGGTCCGTCCACGGATCTGGGTGATCTGGCCCTCGGCCGCAACGTGCTCGTCGCGTTCATGCCGTGGAACGGCTACAACTTCGAAGACTCGATCCTGATCAGTGAGCGCATCGTGAAAGACGACGTGTTCACCTCGATCCACATCGAGGAATTCGAAGTCATGGCCCGTGACACCAAGTTGGGTCAGGAAGAAATCACCCGCGATATTCCGAACGTCGGTGAAGAAGCCCTCAAGAACCTGGATGAAGCCGGTATCGTGTACATCGGCGCCGAGGTCGAGCCGGGCGACATCCTGATCGGCAAGGTCACGCCGAAGGGTGAAAGCCCGATGACGCCGGAAGAAAAGCTTCTGCGCGCCATCTTCGGCGAAAAGGCCTCGGACGTGCGCGACACCAGCTTGCGCCTGCCGCCGGGCGTCAACGGCACGATCGTCGAAGTCCGCGTGTTCTCACGCCGCGGCGTCGACAAGGACGAACGTGCCCTGTCCATCGAACGGTCGGAAATCGAACGCCTGGCCAAGGACCGCGACGACGAACGCCGCATCCTGGAACGGTCCTTCGAAGCGCGCCTGAAGGCGCTTCTGGTCAACCGCAAGGCTGCTGGTGGGCCGAAGGGTCTCAAGGCCGGCACCAAGCTGACCGACAACGTCCTGTCGCAGTACACGGTCGGCCAGCTGGCCCAGATCGTTGTCGAAAACGACAAGATCATGAAGGACGTCGAGGCCCTCAAGACTCAGTTCGAGGAAGACATCGCAAAGCTGCAGGAACGCTTCGACAACAAGGTCGACAAGCTGCAGCGCGGTGACGACCTGAGCCCGGGCGTCATGAAGATGGTCAAGGTCTTCGTTGCCGTGAAGCGTAAGCTTCAGCCGGGCGACAAGATGGCCGGCCGTCACGGCAACAAGGGGGTCATTTCCAAGATCGTGCCGATCGAGGACATGCCGCACCTGGAAGACGGCACGCCCGTCGACATCGTACTCAACCCGCTTGGCGTGCCGTCACGTATGAACGTGGGGCAGATTCTGGAAACCCACCTGGGCTGGGCCTGTGCCGGCCTGGGGCGCCAGATCGGCGGCTTGATGGAGGAAATGCACGCGACCAACGGCGACAATAAGAAGCTGAAGGCGCTGCTCAAGGACATCTACGGCAACGACGTCTACAAGTCGGATATCGCCGACCTGACCGACGAAGAGGTCGCGGAGCTGGGCACCAACCTGACGTTCGGCGTGCCGATCGCGACGCCGGTGTTCGACGGTGCCCGGGAATCCGACATCGTCGAAATGCTGGAGAAGGCAGGGCTCGATTCCTCCGGTCAGATGGTCCTCATCGACGGGCGGACGGGCGAAACCTTCGAACGCAAGGTCACGGTGGGCTACATCTACATGCTGAAGCTTCACCACCTGGTCGACGACAAGATCCACGCGCGTTCCATCGGCCCGTACTCGCTGGTCACCCAGCAGCCGCTGGGCGGCAAGGCGCAGTTCGGCGGCCAGCGTTTCGGCGAAATGGAAGTCTGGGCGCTCGAAGCCTACGGCGCCGCCTATACGCTGCAGGAAATGCTGACCGTGAAGTCGGACGACGTGTCCGGCCGCACCAAGGTCTACGAAGCCATCGTCCGAGGCGACGATACCTTCGAAGCCGGGGTGCCGGAATCCTTCAACGTGTTGGTGAAGGAACTGCAGTCGCTCGGCCTGAACGTGGAAATGAACTAAGCGCACTGACGCGCACTCATTAGAGAACAAGCGTCATTTAGCGCTTTGAAGGAGAAGTAGACATGAACGAACTGATGCGCATCTTCGGGACGCCCGCAGCGACCCAGCAGTTCGACGAACTTAAGATCTCCATCGCTTCGCCGGAACGTATCCGGTCCTGGTCGTTCGGCGAAATCAAGAAGCCGGAAACGATCAACTACCGCACGTTCAAGCCGGAGCGGGATGGCCTGTTCTGCGCCCGCATCTTCGGTCCGATCAAGGATTACGAATGCCTGTGCGGCAAGTACAAGCGGATGAAGTACAAGGGCATCATCTGCGAAAAGTGCGGCGTGGAAGTCACCCTGCAGAAGGTCCGCCGCGAGCGCATGGGCCATATCGAACTGGCATCGCCGGTTGCCCACATCTGGTTCCTGAAGTCGCTGCCGTCGCGCATCGGTCTGCTGGTCGACATGACCCTGAAGGATCTGGAACGGGTTCTGTATTTCGAGAACTACGTGGTTGTCGAACCCGGCCTGACGCCGCTCAAGTTGCACGAGATGCTGACCGAAGAGCAGTATCAGAACGCGGTCGATGAATACGGCGAGGATTCCTTCACCGCCGGTATCGGCGCCGAGGCCATCCGCGACATGCTGTCGGCGATCGACCTTGAGGAAGAACTGACCAACCTGACCATGGACCTGGAGGAAACCGGATCCGAGGCCAAGCGCAAGAAGCTGGTCAAGCGCCTGAAGCTGATCGAAGCCTTCATTGCTTCCGAAGCGCGTCCGGAATGGATGATCCTGGAAGTCGTTCCGGTCATCCCGCCCGAACTGCGTCCGCTGGTGCCGCTCGATGGCGGCCGCTTCGCGACGTCGGATCTTAACGATCTGTACCGCCGCGTCATCAACCGCAACAACCGTTTGAAGCGGCTGATCGAATTGCGTGCCCCGGAAATCATCATCCGCAACGAAAAGCGCATGCTGCAGGAATCCGTCGATGCCCTGTTCGACAACGGCCGTCGCGGCCGCGCCATCACGGGGGCCAATAAGCGCCCGCTGAAGTCGCTGTCGGACATGCTGAAGGGTAAGCAGGGCCGGTTCCGCCAGAACCTGCTGGGCAAGCGCGTCGACTACTCCGGCCGTTCGGTCATCGTCGTCGGTCCGGAACTGCTGCTCCATCAATGCGGTTTGCCGAAGAAGATGGCGCTCGAACTGTTCAAACCGTTCATCTATTCCAAACTTGAACTCTACGGCATGGCGACCACCATCAAGGCGGCCAAGCGCATGCTGGAAAAGGAGCGTCCCGAAGTCTGGGACATCCTTGAAGAGGTCATCCGCGAACACCCGGTCATGCTGAACCGTGCGCCGACCCTGCACCGTCTTGGCATCCAGGCGTTCGAACCGGTGCTGATCGAAGGTAAGGCCATTCAGCTTCACCCGCTGGTTTGCGCCGCCTTCAACGCCGACTTCGACGGTGACCAGATGGCCGTGCACGTGCCGCTGTCGCTCGACGCGCAGTTGGAAGCCCGAGTGCTGATGATGTCGACCAACAACATCCTCAGCCCGGCCAACGGCAAGCCGATCATCGTGCCCTCGCAGGACATCGTTCTTGGTCTCTACTACATGACCATGATGCGTGAAGGCGAGAAGGGCGAAGGCATGCTGTTCGGCGATGCCGGGGAAATCCAGCAGGCGCTGGACGCCGGCGTGATCAGCCTGCACGCCAAGATCACGGCGCGTTATCGCACCGTGGACGAGAATGGCGATCCTGTGGTTCAGCGCGTGGAAACCACGACCGGCCGTTTGATGCTGTCGGAAATCCTGCCGCGCAATCCCAAGATCAAGTTCGATCTGATCAATAAGGTGCTGACCAAGAAGGACATCACCACTTTGATCGACGAGGTCTATCGCTTCTGTGGTCAGAAGGAGACGGTGATCTTCTGCGACCGCATGATGACGCTGGGCTTTGGCTATGCCTGCCGCGCCGGCATTTCGTTCGGCAAGGACGATCTGGTGATTCCGAAGGAAAAGGAAAAGCTGGTCGCCGAGACCGAAGCACGGGCCAAGGAATTCGAAAAGCAGTACATGGACGGCCTGATCACTCAGGGCGAAAAGTACAACAAGGTTGTCGATGCCTGGGCCCAGTGCACGGACCGGGTCGCCGACGCCATGATGAAGGATATCTCGACGGAACGCCCGGGCGAGCCCGTGAACTCGGTCTACATGATGGCCCACTCCGGCGCCCGTGGCTCGGCCGCTCAGATGAAGCAGCTTGCCGGCATGCGCGGCCTGATGGCCAAGCCGTCCGGTGAAATCATCGAAACGCCGATCATTTCCAACTTCAAGGAAGGCCTGACCGTGCTGGAATACTTCAATTCCACCCACGGTGCCCGTAAGGGTCTGGCCGATACCGCCTTGAAGACGGCGAACTCGGGTTACCTGACCCGCCGTCTGGTTGACGTTGCACAGGACTGCATCATCGTCGATCACGATTGCGGCACGGACGGCGGCCTGACCATCAGCGCCATCGTCGAGGGCGGCGAAGTGATTTCGCCGCTGTCGGAACGGATCCTTGGCCGTACCGCGGCCGACGACATCCTGCACCCGACGACGGGCGATGTGATCGTGGCCAAGAACGAAATGGTCGTCGAAGAGCATTGCGCGGCGATCGAGGAAGCGGACGTGGAAACCGTGCGCATCCGTTCGGTCCTGACCTGTGAGCAGAAGGACGGCGTTTGCGGCAAGTGCTACGGCCGTGATCTGGCCCGCGGCACGACCGTGAACATCGGCGAAGCGGTCGGCGTCATCGCGGCTCAGTCCATCGGCGAACCGGGCACCCAGCTGACCATGCGGACCTTCCACATCGGCGGCGCCGCCCAGCGCGGTACCGAGCAGTCGGCCATCGAAGCCTCGGCGGACGCCAAGGTTGAGCTGCGCAACTGCACCACGGTCAAGAATTCGGCCGGGGTCGAGGTCATCATGGCGCGTAACGCCGAACTTCTGTTGATCGACAACAAGAAGCGCGAACGGGCGCGTCACCGTATTCCGTACGGCGCCCGTCTGCTGGTCAAGGACAAGGCCAAGGTCGAACGCGGCGACAAGATGGCGGAATGGGATCCGTTCACCCTGCCGATCCTCACGGAGAAGGAAGGGACCGCCAACTACGTCGATTTGGTCGAAGGTCTGTCCATCACCGAGCGTATGGACGAAGCCACCGGCATCGCGTCCAAGGTCGTCATCGACTGGAAGCAGCAGCCCCGTGGCAACGATCTGAAGCCGCGCATCACCCTGCGTGACGATAAGGGTGAGGTCATCGCCCTGGATAACGGCCTTGAAGCCCGTTATTTCCTGTCGGTCGACGCCATCCTGTCCGTGGAAAACGGCCAACGTGTCTATGCCGGTGACGTGATTGCCCGCATCCCGCGTGAATCGGCCAAAACCCGCGACATCACGGGTGGTCTGCCGCGCGTCGCGGAACTGTTCGAAGCCCGCAAGCCCAAGGATCACGCGATCATCGCCGAAAACGAAGGCCGCGTGGAATTCGGCAAGGACTACAAGAACAAGCGCCGCATTCTGGTCGTGCCGACCGAGGACGGGGAAGAGCCCGTGGAATACCTGATTCCCAAGGGCAAGCACATCTCTGTCCAGGAAGGCGACTATGTGCGGGTCGGTGACGCGCTCATGGATGGCAACCCGGTGCCGCACGATATTCTGCGTGTGCTGGGCGTGCCGGCCCTGGCGGAGTACCTGATCAACGAGATCCAGGACGTCTATCGCCTGCAGGGCGTGAAGATCGATGACAAGCACATCGAAGTCATCGTTCGTCAGATGCTGCAGAAGGTGGAAATCACCGAAGCCGGCGATACCACGCTTCTGGTCGGTGAGCAGATCGACCGAGTGGAAATGGACGAAGCCAACGCCCAGGCGGCGGCACGCGGCGGCAAGCTGGCCCACGGGGAGCCCGTCCTTCAGGGGATCACCAAGGCCAGTCTGCAGACGCGGTCCTTCATCTCGGCGGCATCGTTCCAGGAAACCACCCGCGTGCTTACCGAAGCGGCAGTTTCCGGCAAGGTCGATCACCTGATCGGCCTGAAGGAAAACGTTATCGTTGGCCGCCCGATTCCCGCCGGTACTGGTGCGATCATGAAGCAATTCCGCGCCATTGCCACGGAACGGGACAGCGATGCGGCCGCGATCGACGCGGAAAACAAGGAATCGGCCGCCCTGGCGGCCAGCGAAGCCGCGCAAACGGTCGACGCGGACTGATAACGGGATTCGATGCCTCCCCAAATCCCCGGGAATGGGGGAGGGGAGGCATCGCCGTTCTCTATATTACAGGCGGATTACCCTTGGATTTCCGCCGTTTTTTGCCGGCTAATTAAATGCCGGTTTCCGCTTGACGGCGGGGGGGCGCGTCCATATAGTGCGCTCCACTTCGCAGGGGCCGGTGGTGGTGCCTCAAAAGGCTTGGATTTCCGGGCTTTTTAAGGCGCTAAACGCGACCCTCGATGCGGCAAGTGTAGGGATGTTTTTTCCGAACGGCTCCTCAGGGCCGCCTCGTTTGAGGCCTTGAGGTTGTCGTTTTTGCCCTTTAAAGGGCAGCGCGCGGCGCCAGGGTGATCCCCACCCGAATAATTCAGGGGATCTGCTTCTGAGCGTCGTTTCCGTTGAAGAGACGTCTTTCGCGCCGGTGGCGCGCTGGGAATTACGGCGCACCGCAAGGGCGCTTAGGACATAACGAAGGTTTGGCCGGACCATGAGGTCCGGCGCGGCAAGGAATTGAGAAACGTATGCCGACGATTAACCAATTGATCCGCAAGCCGCGGAAGGCGCCCTCGACCTCCAACAAGGTTCCGGCGTTGAAGGCCTGCCCGCAAAAGCGCGGTGTCTGCACCCGTGTCTACACGACGACCCCGAAGAAGCCGAACTCGGCCCTTCGTAAGGTTGCCCGTGTGCGTCTGACCAACGGGTTCGAAGTCACCAGCTACATCCCGGGTGAGGGTCACAACCTCCAGGAACACTCGGTCGTCCTTATCCGTGGCGGCCGCGTCAAAGATTTGCCCGGTGTGCGCTACCACATCCTGCGTGGCGTTCTCGACACCCAGGGCGTTTCCGATCGCCGCCAGCGCCGTTCCAAATACGGCGCCAAGCGCCCGAAGTAAGGAGTTCGACTCATGTCCCGTCGCCATCGCGCAGAGAAACGTGAGATTCTTCCGGACCCCAAGTTCGGAGATCTGGTTCTGTCCAAGTTCACCAACAGCTTGATGTATCACGGCAAAAAGTCGGCCGCGGAACAGATCGTCTACGGTGCCATGGATCTGATTGAAAAGAAGACGAGCACCGATCCGCTCAAGGTCTTCCATGAAGCGCTGGACAACGTGAAGCCGTCCATCGAAGTGCGCTCCCGCCGCGTTGGTGGTGCGACCTACCAGGTGCCGGTCGAAGTCCGCTCCGACCGCCGTCAGGCGCTCGCCATCCGCTGGTTGATCGACCATGCGCGCAAGCGTTCCGAAAACACCATGACCGAACGGTTGTCGGGCGAGCTTCTGGATGCCGCCAACAACCGCGGCGCCGCGGTGAAAAAGCGGGAGGACACGCACCGGATGGCTGAGGCCAACAAAGCCTTCTCCCACTATCGGTGGTAACCCCAGGGTTTATGGATTAAATACATGGCACGCCAAACTCCCCTCGATCGTTATCGTAATATCGGCATCATGGCTCACATCGATGCTGGCAAAACGACCACGACCGAACGCATCCTTTACTACACCGGCAAGTCCTACAAGATCGGCGAAGTCCACGACGGCAACGCCACCATGGACTGGATGGAGCAGGAGCAGGAACGCGGCATCACCATTACGTCCGCCGCGACCACGACCTTCTGGCGTGACCATCGCGTAAACATCATCGACACCCCGGGCCACGTCGACTTCACCATCGAAGTCGAACGCTCGCTGCGTGTGCTCGACGGTGCCGTCGCCGTGTTCGACTCGGTCGCCGGTGTCGAGCCGCAGTCCGAAACCGTGTGGCGCCAGGCTGACAAGTACGGTGTGCCGCGTATGTGCTTCATCAACAAGATGGACCGCACCGGCGCCGACTTCTATCGCTGCGTCGATATGATCATCGACCGCCTGGGTGCCACGCCGATGGTGCTGCAACTGCCGATCGGCTCCGAGGACAAATTCCTGGGCGTCGTCGATCTGGTGAAGAACCAGGCCATCATCTGGAAAGATGAAAGCCTGGGTGCCGAATTCGAATACAAGGACATCCCCGCCGATCTCGCCGACAAGGCCGCGGAATACCGCGAAAAGCTCATCGAGCTGGCCGTCGATCAGGACGATGCGGCGATGGAAGCCTATCTTGAAGGCAACGAGCCCGATGTTGCTACGCTGATGAAGTGCATCCGCAAGGGCACTTTGGCCGGCGCCTTCGTTCCGGTGTTGACGGGTTCCGCCTTTAAAAACAAAGGTGTGCAGCCTCTTCTTGATGCGGTGGTCGACTTCATGCCGGCGCCGACGGATGTGGCCGCCATCACGGGTGTGGATGCTGATGATCCTGAAAAGGAAATCACGCGCAACAACTCCGACAGCGAACCTTTCGCGGCTCTGGCGTTCAAGATCATGAACGATCCGTTCGTCGGTAACCTGGGCTTTATCCGTATCTATTCGGGCAAGCTCGAAGCCGGTTCCTCGGTCATGAACACGGTCAAGGGCAAGCGCGAACGCGTTGGCCGCATGCTGCTCATGCATTCCAACAACCGTGAAGAAATCAAAGAAGCCTTCGCCGGCGACATCGTTGCCGTGGTCGGTCTGAA
Organism: Rhodospirillales bacterium; assembly: GCA_048263775.1. Lineage (GTDB taxonomy): Bacteria > Pseudomonadota > Alphaproteobacteria > Rhodospirillales > Casp-alpha2 > UBA1479. Next base: position 1,043 of record JBLXDU010000014.1, on the reverse strand, counting down.
GGACACGACGACCGGTGATACGCTGTCCGATCCGTCGAACCAGGTCATCCTGGAACGCATGGAGTTTCCGGAGCCGGTCATCGAAGTGGCCGTCGAGCCGAAGACCAAAGCTGACCAGGAAAAGATGGGCGTCGCTCTCAATCGCCTGGCTGCCGAAGATCCGTCCTTCCGGGTGACCACCGACCAGGAAAGTGGTCAGACGGTCATCAAGGGCATGGGCGAACTTCACCTGGAAATTCTGGTCGACCGCATGCGCCGGGAATTCAAGGTCGACGCCAACGTTGGTCAGCCGCAGGTTGCTTACCGCGAAACCATCAGCCGCGAAGCCGATGTGGATTACACCCACAAGAAGCAGACCGGTGGTTCGGGTCAGTTCGCGCGGGTCAAGATCAAGTTCGAGCCGATCCCCGAAGGCTTTGAGTTCGAAAATACCGTCGTCGGCGGCAACGTCCCCCGGGAATACATTCCGGGTGTCGAAAAGGGCCTCAAGTCCTCCATGGAATCGGGTGTCCTCACCGGCTTCCCCGTGACCGGGATCAAGGCCACGCTGTATGACGGGAACTCCCACGACGTTGACTCCAGCGTCATGGCCTTCGAAATCGCCGCCCGCGCGGCGTTCCGCGAAGGTTGCCGTCAGGCCGGCCCGCAGTTGCTGGAGCCGATGATGAACGTCGAGGTCGTGACCCCGGAAGAGTACATGGGTGACATCATCGGCGATCTGAACTCGCGCCGCGGGCAGGTCAACGCCATGGATCAGCGCGGCAACGCGCGCGTCATCGACGCCCATGTGCCGCTGGCCAACATGTTCGGTTATGTGAACACGCTGCGTTCACTCAGCCAGGGCCGCGCCCAGTTCACCATGCAGTTCGACCACTACGAAGTGGTTCCGTCCCAAGTTTCAGAGGAAATCCAGACCCGTCTGGCCGGTTAAGGTCAAGGCGCCGAAGGGAGTATCAAGAGATGGCAAAAGAGAAGTTTGAACGTAATAAGCCGCACTGCAACATCGGCACGATTGGCCATGTTGACCACGGCAAGACATCGTT
>JBLXDU010000013.1:0-107366 GCA_048263775.1 Rhodospirillales bacterium | reverse complement strand
GTTGACCTCGGCGATGGTTGCCTTGATCACGTTGATGGCGCTCGCCGCCTCGCCCGTCGTCGACTGGATCTTGGCGACATGGGCCGCCACTTCCTCGGTCGACCGCTTGGTCTGTGTCGCCAGGTTCTTTACCTCCGACGCCACCACTGCAAAGCCCTTGCCGGCTTCGCCGGCGCGCGCCGCCTCGATGGTCGCGTTGAGCGACAGCAGGTTGGTCTTCTCGGCGATCTCGTTGATCAGTTCCACCACCTGACTAATTGCCTCCGCCGCTGCCACAAGGCCATCGACCTTGTCCTGGACCTGATCGGCCTCGCTTACCGCCTGACCGGCCTTTTGCGAGGACCGCGCCATCTGCTGGGTGATCTCGCGCACCGATGCGGTCAACTCATCCGTTGCCGTCGCCACGGTCTGCACGTTGGCCGCCGTCTGTTCGCAGGCCGCCGCCACGGAAGACGACTGACGGGTCGTGGTTTCCGCCGTGCCGCGCATGCTGGTTGCCGTCGCCTGCAGTTCCGTCGAGGCCGATGACACCACACCGAGCACTTCGTTCACCGTCGCATCGAAAGTCGACGTCAGGGACGCAAGCTTCTCCGCGCGCTCAACCTGACGCACCTGTTCCTGACGCTGCGCTTCTTCAAGATTCTTGGCCTTGATCAGGTTCTCCTTGAACACCTGAAGAGCGCGCGCAACGGCGCCAATCTCGTCCTTGTTTTCAAGGGCCGGAACCTGGACGGTCCAATCACCTTCAGCCAGGGTTTCCGTAGCCTTGGTGACCGCTTTCACGGGGCGGGTAATGCTCATCGCGACAACCGCACCCGCAGCAACGAAGACGACGAAGCTCACGGCGGCGCCGATCATCATCAAAATCCCCATGGACCTCTGTGTTGAATCCATGCCGGTAAGGGCGCTCTCTGCACCCTGCTCACCAAACGCAACCAGTTCCTCGACGGCCGGTGTCACGATCTTGTAGATATTGCTCAGCTCTTTGATCGCCGCACCGTTTTCAACGGACAATTTGGCGAAGGCATTGAACGCGGTCACATAGACATCGAGAAGCCCGGAAATTTCCGCCTTAGCACTATCGGACAGCGGTGCTGCCGGCAGCATTTCAAGAAATTCTGCCTGCCGTTTCGCCACTCTGCTGATGTATTTTTCAGCACCGCGTAGCATGAAATCCTTTTCGTGACGCCGCATCATCAGCATCTTCACGGTGAGACCGTCCAGATTTGCTTCCTTCAGTTTCGTCTCGACCGCATGCACGGCAGTACGCAGCTTGCCCTGTAGACCAACCTTCTCGTCCAGCCCCAGGTCCTGGGCCTGGGAAACAACCATCGCGAACTGCCTTGCATGGGCATCAATCGCACCCTCCAAACGGGCCAGGGTTTCGGATTTGGCTGCCGCCACGGGCTCCTGACGCACCTTGTTCAGGACGGATTTAAGCTTGGCGACGTTGCTCTTGTAGAGGTCTGCATACTTTGTATCGCGGCGCAAAAGGAAATCCTTTTCCGCGCGGCGCATCTGCAGGGATAGCGCCTGAATTTCCTGACTGCCCATTGCCAGGGCGTTGTAATCAGTGTTGGACTGAATCGCCTGGGTGATCTTCGACTTCCCGTAGAACTGAATGCCGCCGAACACGGCCATGGCGGTGACGCCCAGAATAACAATGGCGCTGACGCGCTGTGCGATCGTGAATTTGCCGAACAGCGTCTTGGCCACAACCATATCATCACCGTTCACTTCAATTTGTGAGTGTTTCGACATCATGCATTCCTCGTTTCTTGTTTTAATCCACACCACCCTGCGTAAGCGGTCACATCCGATAGGTGCAGAACAAGCAAGAAGCATGCCGCAATTTCAATGCCAATCCTGCTGACCAAAGGAGGTATGGGTCAGAAATTCAGTATGTGTCGGTAAACTCGTGATGCTGCACACACCATGCTTTGGTATACGCAGGCCGCAGTCGCTCAATCACCCAGCAGATCAGCGAGAACCCGCCCCAGGCGCGAGGCGGAGACCGGTTTTTGGAAGAAGGCGTCCGCCCCACCGGCCCGCGCCGTTTCTTCCGTTAGCGTATCGCTGTATCCGGTACACAGGATGCAGGGGACGTCGGGGCGGATTTCCTTGATCCGCCGGATCAACTCCATACCGCGCATGTCGGGCATGATCTGATCGGAAATCACAGCCCGCCACAGTTCGGGTGTATCGCCGAACACTTCGATCGCCTCATCGCCGCCGGAACAGACACCGACTTCATAGCCCAGTCGTTCCAGGCCGATCGAGACCATGTCCGCGACCTCGCTTTCGTCGTCGACGATCAGGATCATGCCCTGACCCGCAACCCTTTCGGTAACTTCGTCCGCCGCCGCACGGTCTGAACCGGATGCGGCACAGGGCAGGAAGACCTCGAACCGCGTGCCCTTGCCCAGGCACGTTTGAACACGTATCGCGCCGTGGTGGGCGGTGACGATGCCATGCACCACGGGAAGGCCGAGACCCGTGCCCTTCCCTGCCTCCTTGGTGGTGAAGAACGGCTCGAAAAGACGTCGGAGAACAGGCTCCGCGATGCCTGGCCCCGTGTCTTCCACATATATCATGACATGATCGGCAGCGGGATCGATCGCCCCCGCCACCACCTGCCAGACACCGCTCTCCATCTTCCGGATTTCCATGAAATCCTCGGGCGTGGTCTTGACCGGACCTTCGTGGGCCGACAGCAGTTTCGAGCCCGCGGATACACGTTCCACGCCAATATTGATGACACCGTCAACGCCCGAGAAAGCATCGTTGGCGTTGACACCCAGGTTCATCAGAACCTGAGACATCTGGCCGGCATTCGTCATCGCGGTGACTTCCGTATCCGAAGGATGAAACACCACGCGGGTCGTTACCGGCAGCGTGCCGGACAAGAGCGTCGTCGCCTCTTCGCCGATCGCGTTCAGATCGACAACATTCTGTTCGCCATGCGAAGCCCGTGAGAACGCCAGAATCTGGCTGACCAGTTGCTTGGCCCGATCACCGGCACGGGCAACGCGCTGGGCGAAATTATGCTGCGGCGTACCTTCCGGAAGATCTTCGATCAGGAATTCATTGAAGCCCATCATGGCGCCCAGGAGATTGTTGAAGTCGTGAGCGATGCCCCCGGCCAGACGGCCGATGGCCTCCATCTTCTGCGCCTGTTGCAGTTGCGCTTCAATCTCGCGGATCTCGGATACATCGACATAGAAAGAACAGACGCCCGTGACCAGGCCATCCGGCGTCAGCATCGGTGCCTTGATATTGGTCGTGATCAGATTGCGGCCGTCGGCACACTTGATGACGACCTCTTTCATAAAGGGCTGGCGCCCGGCGATGACCTTGGCATCTTCCTTGTCGGTGCGCGCGCCGACTTCGGGGCCGAACATGTCGGCCGAGCGGCGGCCCACGACGTCAACCAGATCCCACCCTTTCCAATCCAGAAAGGTTTTGTTCATGGCCAGGTATCGCCCGGTCGTCGTCTTGATGGTGATCCCCGCGGGTGCATTCTCGAACAGGCCGCGGAAACGGGCCTCGCTTTCCTTCAGGGCCAGGTCGGCGCGCTTACGGTCGGTAACGTCCATGATCGCCGTACCGATGCCGAACACCTCGCCCTTGTCGTCACGCACCGGGAACTTGATGTACTGCATCATCCGCTCGCCGTCACCTTGCGCCGACATCGCCGCGGCCTCGAACTCGATAGGCTCGCCGGTCGCCAAAACCTTGGCTTCCTGTTCGATGATTGTGCCCAAGGGCCTGCTCGGAAAAACCTCCGAGACCTTCTTGCCGATGATTTCATCGACGGGCTTGCGCACCCATTGGGCATAGATGTCGTTGACGAACTGATACCGCCCTTCCTTGTCCTTGAGATTGAGCAGCATGGGCGCGTTCTGGGTAATCGCCTGCAGCTTGGCTTCACTTTCCCGGATGGCGTTCTCCGCCATCTTCTGATCCGTGATATCCATCGCCGCGGTCCCGATGCCGATGACCGTCCCTTCGTCGTCGCGGACCGGGAATTTAATGAAGCGCAGCAGCCGCCCCTTCAACTCTTCGCTGCGGGCATGGGATTCAAAGTCCTTGACCTCTCCCGATCTCAGAACCTCCCGGTCCACCTCAAGAAGATCCTCGGACACCCTTCCCGAAAGGGCCTCATACGGCGTTCTGCCGACGAAATTGATGCTTTTATCGCGCCGGATATCCGCGAACAGGCGATTAACGAAAACGTACCTGCCTTCAGCGTCCTTGAGGTTCAAATAGATCGGAAGGTTATCGGTGAACGCCCGAAGCCAGGCCTGGTTCTGGCGCAGAGCGTCATCGGCGAGCTTCTGTTCCGTCACATCGAGAATCAGGCCCTCGACCAACCACCCATCATCCAGCGCCTGGATCGCCCTGCTGCGTTCATGCACCCAACACGGGCTGCCGTCTTTCCTGACCATCCGATAGGTAAACTCAAAGGGTTTGCCTTCGTTGAAGCAGCGCGTCGATTCGGTGATGTATTCGCCCCGGGAATCCGCATGGAACATCGAAAGATCGCCGGCGTTCACACGCGCCGTGACCGTCGCCGCGTCTTCGCCGAGAATCGTCTCAACCCCCTCGCTGAGGAATACGACATGGATGCTGCCGTCGGTCTTGCGGACGCTGCGGAACACCAGCCCGGGAACGTTCTCAACCAGGGTCGACAACTGACGTTCCCGATCCCGCAGGTCCGTCAGATCGACACTGACGGACACCACGCCGTTCACCTCGCCAGTTTCATCGCGGAACGGGTACTTGGTGATCAGAAGGTTATGGGTCGAACCATCGGCGAACTGACGTTCGTCCTCCCGCGACAGGGTTTCGCCGTTTGTCCGCGCGATCAGTTCCTGTTCTCTGGTGACGGCGCCATCGACATTCAGGCGTTCGGCCAGATTTAGAATGCTCTTGCCAATGACGTCATCCTGGCCAAGACCATACCAATCGCAGAAGGTTTGGTTGACCAAATTGTAACGCTCGTTCCGGTCGGTCATGATGATGCTGACCGGCAGGTTGTCGATCAGCGAGCGCAGCAGGCGCTCGTGCCGTTCAAGCGCTTGACGAGCTTCGATCTCCTGGGTCAGATCAATGCTGACGGAGCCGACCCGTGACGCCTTGCCCTGATTGTCGAAGATCGGAAATTTGGTAACCTTCAACGAATGATATCGCCCGTCCGCAAAACGGTGCGCGGCTACGCGTGTACGAATTTCGCCGGTTTCCAGAACCTCCCGCTCTTGCGCCCGACGATGGCTGATGTCTTCTTCATCCGCCTGCTCGCCGCTTATGAGCGTTTCCTGGTTCCCGATCTTGGATTCGAAATCAATCCCATACCACTGAGCATAAACCGGGTTCGTTCTTTCCAGACGAAGTTCGGAATCCTTGATCAGGACGGCCACGGGCAGATGTTCGAAAATCGACCCAAGCAGTTGTTCGCTTGTCTGCAATTCACGGGTCCGCTCTGCGACCGTCTGCTCAAGGGTTTCCGCTTGCCGGGCCAGCGCTTCCTCGGCTTCTTTGCGGGTGGTGATGTCGTAGTGCCAAACCAAGGCCGCCGTTTCGCCTTCGAACTCGACGATGCGCGAATGCATCAACAACCAAATCTGACGGCCATCCAGACGCCGGCGGCGCACCTCGGCCGCATCGATGGCGCCCTTTTCATCGAACTGAGCGCTCAGTCGTTCCAAGTCCAGCGGATCCATGTACGTTTCCGACATGGGCACCGCATTGAGAGCCTCCTCGCTCTCTGCGCCGAACATGTCGAGGAAGCTCTGGTTGACGAACATCCGGCGACGGGGGTTGCGCGCGACAACGGCGACGCCGACGGGACTTTTCTCCAGGATGGCGCGCAGGTTCGCCTCTGAGCGGCGCAGATCTGCTTCGGCCCGCCGGCGTTCGGCGATTTCCTGGGTCAACTCCACGGTGCGGTCGGCGACCATGTCTTCGAGCTTTTCAAGATGGGCCTGTAGTGCCTTTTCCGCCCGACGTTCATCGGTGATGTCGAGAATCGCCGTGCCGATGCCGGTGATCGCGCCGGCGCTGTCACGAATTGGGAACTTAAACTGCCGCAAGGCAATTCGCATTCCGTCCTTCGTATGATCGAAGACGGTGTCGGTTTCGAACACCTGAACCTCGCCCGTCTTGATCACTTCCTGGTCGACTTTCTCGACAATCTGGGCCTGTTCAGGCGGCAACAGATCCCGCGACGCCTTGCCGATGATCTGCTCAAGCTTGCACCCATGCCATTCCGCGAACTTGAGGTTGCAATGCTGATAGGCGCCGTTCTTATCCTTAAGCGACAACATGATCGGTACATTGTCGGTAATTGCCACGAGCCGCGCCTGGGTTTCCTCCAATGCACGCTGCGCCAGCTTCTGTTCGGTGATGTCCGTCATCGCCGTGCCCACGGCCATAATGTTGCCTTCGGCGTCGTAGACAGGAAACTTGATCATGCGGAAAATTGTGGGTTTGCCATCAGGCCGGCGTTGAAGCTCGGATACCGATTCCTCGACAACGACCTCGCCGGTTTCGATCACGCGCTGATCCAGCGCCTCGACGACCTTGGCCCGGCCAGCATTTACGAGATCAGTCGACCGCAATCCCGCAATCTCGCGCACGCCGAGGCCATGCCATCGGGCAAAGCCCGCATTGCCCTCCAGGTAATAACCGTCCAGCCCTTTCAAGGAGAGCATGATCGGCACGTTGTCGGTGATCGCGCGCAGGCGTGCCCGGGCATCCTCCAGGGTTTTCTGAACTGCCATCTGTTCCGAGATATCAGTCCACAAGGTGGCGATCAGTTCGACGTTGCCGTCCTTGTCATAGACCGGGAACTTAGAAACCAACGCCGACCGCTCGACGCCATCACGACCGATGCGGGTCGCCTCGCCGGAGAATGACTGCCCCTGCTCAAGAACAGCGACATCCTGGGCAAGGATCGAGGCCAGGATTTCCGGCGTATTCAGCCCCAGGTCTTCGATCCGCTTGCCGATAACATCTTCGGCACGCACGCCGTAGTTCTGCTCATAGATCTTGTTGACGAATACGTAGCGCTGATTCTTGTCCTTAAGTGACAGGGAACTGGGCAGCGCGTTGACGACACTGCTGAACCGGTGTTCGATGGATTGCCGCGCGCGCTCGGCCTCCTGCTGTTCCTGGCGAGCCAGGATCAGCGATGTCAGGGCGGCAAGCGAGCGCGCCAGAGACTGTTCCTCAAGCGACCATTCCCTCTGTTCACCGACATGTTCCAGGCACAACACGCCCTTGAGTTCGTCGCCGACATGGATCGCCGCATCAAGCATGGAGGCAATGCCATGCTCGTCCAAGTATTCCCCGGTGAATTCGGCAGTACGGGGATCCGAGCAGGCATCATGGGCGTCAATCACCTCAACCTGCTGCAAGGCCTTGAAGTACTGCGGGAAATTTTCACGCTTGAGAATCATACCACTGGCATGGGTTGCCGATGTGGCCTGATACAGGTCCAAACATTGGATGTGATTCAAATCCGGGTGGGCGCGCCACACACTGACCCTTTCCACGCCCAAGGTTTCGGACGCGACCCGGGTCAGCAGGGCAAAGGCGTCCCCAGCGTCGGGTGAAGCCATTTCGTCGCTGGCGACGATGCGATCTAGGGCCTTGTGATAGCTTTTCAGAATTCGTTCGCGATCACGGGCGTCCCGCTCCCACTCGTCGCGTTCGGTGATATCGACGCCGAGCGCCCCAACCCCGATCACTCGCCCGCCATCGTCGGAAATCGGAAATTTGACGATCTCCAGGCGATGATGCGACCCATCGACGAATTCGCGATCCTGTTCACGGATGATGATCTGATTGCTTGTCGCAACATCCTTTTCCTGAGCCCGAGACGCCGCCCAAGAAGCTTCCCAAGCAGGAAACCGATCCTTGTTCGACCGGCCGAGGACTTCTTCACCGCTGATACCGTAGCGGCGCGTGAACTCCTTGTTGACCAGCATGTATCGTCCATCGGGGTCTTTCACGGTCAGACCGTGGGGAATATGGTCAACGATCGCAGATAACAATACATCCCGGCGTCGCAGCTCCTCTTCGGCCAGCGAGCGATCCAGTTCCGCGGCAACCCGGCCTGCGAAAAATTCGAAGGCCAGTTTGTGCATATCCTCCAAAATCATCGGTTGGCCTGACATCGCCACCATTAGACCGAGGCATTGGCCGTTGGCACCGAAAAGCGGCACGCCGATGTAGCCCTCAATACCTTCGTCCTTCAGGTAATGATCATCGGGAAACCTATCCGCGACATCCCGTGGATAGACGCAAAGCGACGTCGAGCGCGTGACCATCTCACAGGGGCCGCCGGCGATGGGATAGCTGACGTTATCAGCCCATTCGCCATCGATGATCGCGACCACGCTTTCCGCCGTCTTGCCATCATCGGCCAGGCGGGTGATGAATATCCGATCAACGTTCAATTCCTGCCATAAGGCCTGGGTGATCTGTTCGAGAAAATCCCGGCCGACGGCTCTGGACGTTGCACCGACGATGTTGCGGACCAGCTTTTCGATTACCTCGCCCTGAGAGGCCCGGCGACCTGTGCCGCGGTACCCCACAAATTTTCCACCGTCAAACACCGGCATACCGCTTATTGAGATGGGGAATGTCATCCCATCGGGGTCAGCCATGATGAAGGTGATGTCGCGAAAGGGCTCATGCGCGTGAATGGCCTTGTGATAGACGGCCCAGGTCGCGTCCTGGGGAATCCCCCCATGCAATTCCTCGCGCGACTTTCCAATACAGTCCACAGGCTGCACGCCGACCAAAGAGATCACCTGATCGGAAATGAAGGTAAACCGGTCATCGGCGTCCGTTTCCCAGAACCAGTCGGCACTGACCCGTGCGAAATCGAGAACACGCGCGTCCGCGTCCGCGCTGTCGTCGCCGAGCCCGCTGGCCTGGCGTGTGCTTGTCGATTTGTCCGATGGCGACCGCGGCATTCAGCCCCTCCCGGAAAGGCTCCCGTGCCCCCGGATCACGCTACTCAACGTGTTCCGGGGAAATGAACTTGCTTCGATCTTTTCATCCGACGCGCGCCTCGGCAAGCCGGAAGGCCTTTTCCGGCGGCAGCGGACGGCTGTACAGGAACCCTTGCACGGTCTTCACCCCGAGATCCGCGAGAAATCGGGCCTGGGCATCGTTCTCCACACCCGCGGCGACGACCTTCAGATCAAGAGCATTGGCCGCGCGCACAATCGCGGTGACGACTTCGCAGGCCTCAGGGTCGGACGGCAGCTCGTCGACAAAGGACCGATCGATCTTGAGAATGCTCACCGGCAGGCGTACCAGACGCGACAGGGACGAGTATCCGGCACCGAAATCCCCGACCGAAACTTTCACGCCGGCCGCGCGCAGACCGGACATCATGGCGATGCCGCGGCTATGTTCACCGACGGACATGGCGTCCGTCAATTCGAACTCGATCAGCGACGGCGGGATGTCATAGGCATTTATGACCTTGATGAAATCCTTCAATTCACGATGCATCAACTGACTGGGCGGCACATTGATTGAAATCGGCATGGGTGACCGCCCGGCGTCGCGCTCAGCCTTGAGCAACCGGCAGACTTCATGCAAAACCCAATCCGTAAGCGGCACGATCAGGCCGCATTCTTCGGCCACGGGAATGAATTGTGCGGGCGGGAGAAGTCCGCGTTCCGGATGCCGCCAGCGGATCAGCGCCTCAAACCCGCGGCACCGCCCGCCGACCATGTCGATCTTGGGCTGAAGCTCTAGTCTGAATCCGTCGTATTCAAAGGCATCGCGAAGGTCACGTTCCAATTGCAGCTTGGCGCCGGCCGCTTCGACCATCTGCACTGTGCATTCACGCACGGGGACACCCGACCTGCGGGCGTCATCCAGGGCCAGTTCGGCGCATCGGAAACAATGCCCGACGTTGGCCAACCCAGTGCCGACATCAGCGGTGCCCACGTTGACCCCGACATAAAAGTCCATGCCATCCATCTCGAAGGAATGGTCAAAGCTGCTGACGAGGGTGCTGGCCGTCATGGCGGGAAGTATTGATTCCGCACCTTGGGTATTGATCACGACGAAGACGTTTTCCGAATAGCGGGCGACAAGGCCGCGCGGGCCGATCACGGCCTGAAGACGTTTGGCCGCCTTTTCCGTCAAATGCGACCATATGTGCCCGGCCACCGGCCCCCCGATATTGCGGGGCCTATTCAAACCGACAAGCATGATCGTGACACCATCGCCGACCAGACCCGTGGCCTGTCGGAAGGCGTCTGCCCGCGACGGGAAATCATCGACAGCCGGCACCGGCTGCGAGACGTTCACAGGTGCCGCGCCTGGAAACAGGCATTCGTCCAGGGTGCAGACCATCCGGCCTGGGGCGATCCCCATCATGCGACACAGCCCAATGGTCAACAGGCGGCCTTCACGGTCACGTATCACGAAGCGGCGCGTCACCCCTTCTTCACAGCTTGTCAGGGTATCCTGCAGCAGGGATGAAATTACCGGCTCTGTCTCCATGCCTAGCAGATCGTGGAGGCGCATCAACTGGTTCCCCGAGACGCCGGCGAAAGGCAATTGTTCCAGCATTGCATCGGTCATCAGAAAGCATCCGTCGCGGTTGACGGTGAACAGGATGCCGGAATGGGCGGCTTGCTCCGGATGAATGTGATTACTGGCGTTCACGGGACATTCCCCTTAATTGTTTTTGTCTGTCCCGCCCGCAGCATCCAACGGGATCAGGCGACGTCCTGGGAAGGGTCCGCCGATGCCTTGTCGGGGGCTTGGGTATCGCCCTCATGCCAATAGTCACTGATCTCGCGCAATCGCCGGGCGGCATGGCGCAGGGCCCGCGTTTCCACATCCGACACCTTGAATCGGTAATCGTCCACCGATCCGGCGAGTTCCTCGATACCGTCCCGCAGATCATCAAGTTCAGCCTGGAAGCCCCCGACGTCGGCCTGCAACGCCTGATTTTTCTGATCCAAGGCGTCAACCGCGGCGCGTAGCCGATCCAGCGTCGATTCCTGACCGCAGGTATTCTTGACGCGTTGGGCGTCGTTGCCCGCAAATTTACGCGGCATCGCGCAGCACCTCATCCAGGGCGACTTCCAGGTCTCTGGTGCCGAACGGTTTGTGCAGAACCTTGGCGTTGGCCAGAACCGCGAACAGGTTCTCATAAGGACGGATCACGCCCTTGTATCCGCCAGTCATGCCGAGCACCGGAATTTGAGAACCCATCTTCTTCAACTCGGTCACCAATTCGATCCCGTCGGCACCGGGCATGAAGATGTCGGTGATAATGGCGTCAACATCCTGATCGTGCAGGATGCTCAAACAGCGGTGACCGTTTTCCGCGGCGATCACGGCATGGCCCAGCCGCTCAAGCAGTTGCACGACGAAGGCCCGGTGATCGGTGTCATCGTCAACAACAAGAATTCTTGCCATTTCGGCTTCCTTTTTCTTACGCGTTTCTTGCACGCCATCCTTGCAGCGCCTGGATGCGAGGATGTTTCCCATTTGTGATAGCCAAGACAGTACCCTTACCGGCCCGCGATTTCTGCTGACCGGGAGACGAGGGCGGGGACCCAAAAGTATGGGGTGGGGTAATACCTATACGCGCGGCGTCGGCAGACCCGTCAGGGCATGCCTTGGCCGATTTGACGAACTCGGACTGGGGGTTTGGGGCAATCCGGCGGCATGGCGCCCGGCCAAGGTATGCCCTGGCCGGGCACGTTACGGCGCTGACCGCCGCGGTTACGAGCCGTATTTAACGCTGCAGCCGTAGGGCCGGGTACCTTGCGGATTGACCGGCTGGCCGGCCTTCATCTGGGCAAGCGCGTTCAGAACATAGTTCTGCGCCTTGGGAATGTCGGTGACATCCGCCGACTTGATGCTGTCGATGGCACCATGATAGGTGAGCAGCCCCTTGGCATCGATGATGAACATGTGCGGCGTGGTGCGGGCATCATACATGCGCCCGATCTCGCCCGACGGATCAAGCAGCACCGCTGACGGAACGGCGTTGCGCGACTGGGTCAGGGCATCGGCCTGCGGACCGCTGACGTTGCCCTGCTCCCCGGGGGCCGAGGAAATCACCGACAACCAGACGATGCCGTCCTGGGTGGCTTTCTTCTGCGTCATCTGCATGTTGCCGGATGAATAATGCTTCACCACGAAAGGACAGTCGTGGTTGGTCCATTCCAGGATCACGGTCTTGCCCCGGTAATCGGCGAGATTGACCGTTTGGCCCTTGGTATCCACCCCGGTGAAGATCGGGGCCGGGCTGCCGACGACAGGTTCGGCCGCAGCCTGGGACGGCGCCGCAAGAGTCGCCGCAGCCAAGACAGACAGAGCGGAAAAGGCCGCAAAGCGGCGGCGGGTAAGGGTTTTCATGGCGAGAACTCCCTGCAATCTATGAGGTTAGAATTGCCGAAATTCTACACAGATCGCGATTTCCCCGCGAGTGACATCTTCGTGTGCGGCGGCCGCCCGCTGGCGAATCAGGCGACCCTGTTCAGCAGCCGCGCGCGGATGGTTCCGGAAAGTTCGCGAATTTCCGCCAGGATCGCGTCGGCGTCGGCGACTGTGCCTTCGGCCTCCAGGACGACATAACCGATTTCACCGTCGGTCTGATAGGTCTGGGCGGCGATGTTGACGTTGTTGCGGGCAAACACCTCGTTCAAGCGTTGCAGTTCGCCCGGCAGATTGCGCTGAACCTGGATAAAACGGGTTCCGCCCTGACGCGGCGACAGCTGGGCCTGGGGGAAATTGACCGAACCTTCGGTCGAGCCGACGTCGGAATATTCGACCAACTTACGCGCGACCTCTTCGCCGATGCGTTCCTGGGCTTCTTCCGTGGATCCGCCGACATGGGGCGTCAGGATCACGTTGTCCAGACCCTGCAGGGGCGACACGAAGGGATCCGAATTTGACGACGGCTCCTTCGGGAACACGTCGACGGCGGCACCGCCCAGATGGCCGTCCTTCAACGCCGCCGCCAGAGCCGGAATATCGACCACGGTGCCCCGCGAATTGTTGATCAGGAAGGCTCCCTTCTTCATGGCGCGGATTTCCGCTTCGCCGATCATGTCCTTGGTATCCGACGTTTCCGGGACATGCAGGGTGACCACATCCGACTGCTTCAACAGGTCGTTCAGGTCACGAGACGGCATGACGTTGCCGTGGCGCAGCTTGTCCGTGCGGTCATGATAGATGACGCGGAGTCCCATGGACTCCGCAATCACTGCCAATTGGCTGCCGATATTACCGTAGCCGATGATGCCCAGCGTCTTGCCCCGCACTTCGCGCGACCCGGCGGCGGACTTGTCCCATCCCCCCGCATGGGCCGCCTGCGACCGCGGAAAGGTGCGACGAAACAGCATGACGATCTCGGCGATGGTCAGCTCGGCCACGGAGCGGGTGTTGGAAAACGGCGCGTTGAACACGGGAATCCCGTTGTTCCGCGCGGCGTCCAGATCGATCTGATTGGTGCCCACGGAAAAACAGCCCACGGCCATCAGTGACGGCGCCGCGTCGATGACCTCCTTGGTCAGTTGGGTGCGCGAGCGGATGCCCAGGATGCGCACATCCTTCAATTTTTCCTTGAGCGCGTCACCGTCCAGGGCCGTCTTCAAACGTTCGCCGTTGGAATAACCCGCGTCCTTGAAGATGGCGGAGGCCGTGGGCGAGATACCTTCAAGCAGAAGGACTTTGATTTTTTCCTTGGGAAGGGACGGATTCTGGATTTTTGACATGGGATCGGGGGTCGGTTTATCGGGAGGGATGAACATGTTGCGGCGCAAAATGCCGGAGCAGGCCCCAGGACGCAAGTGATATAAGGAAGGCCGTAGGCCTTTTCCACTGAGGAGACCCATGATGAGCGAAGCAGCCACCATGTCCGCCCTTGAATCCATTCTCGCCCCTGGGCGCAGCGCTGTCGTCACGGGGGCCGCCAGCGGCATCGGCCTCGCTGCCGCCAAACGCTTTGCCGCCTTCGGCATGCATGTATGCCTGGCCGACATGGACGAATCCGCCCTCGACCGCGCCCATGAAGAGGTCCGTGCCGCCGCCCAGGCCGGGCGCGTGATGTCCATGGCCGTGGATGTCGCGGATCCGGATGCCATGACGGCCCTGAAGGACCGGGCACAGGATACCTTCGGCGGCGTCGCGCTGATGATGAACAACGCGGTCGCCCGGCACACGGGCGGCTGTCTGGACGAACCGGACAACTGGCGCCGGACCATCGACGTCGGCTTGTTCGGCGTCATCAACGGCTGTCAGGCCTTCGCCCCCGCGATGATCGCGGCGGGGGAGCCGGCGATGATCATCAACGTGGGCTCCAAACAGGGCATCACCAATCCGCCCGGCCGCCCCCATTACAACGTCGCCAAGGCCGCCGTGAAGGCCTACACGGAACTGCTGCAGCATGAGTTGCGCAACGGCGAGAACACCGCCGTCACTGCCCATCTGCTGATCCCCGGCATGACCACGACGGGCGGCCGCGACCACCGCCCCGGCGCCTGGTGGCCGGATCAGGTGGTTGATTTCATGCTGGCGGCCCTGGAACGCGGTGATTTCTACATCCTCTGCCCCGACGGCGAGGTGACGCCGGAAATGGATGCCAAGCGCATCCTCTGGGCAGCCCGGGATATCACCGAAAACCGCCCTCCCCTGACCCGCTGGCATTCGGATTTCAAGGCCGCCTTCGACGCGTTTGAGCCCTGAGCACGGCTTTCTGGTAGATCCCATCGGTTCCCATTGCAAAAGGTCCGAACCGGGCGCATATCATGTGCATCGTCCGGCGATCAGACCGGACCATCGGTCTTTGGGAGATATCCATGAAAACCTTCATCGCAACCGCATTGGCAGCGCTTGTTGTTGCCGGCAGCGCCCATGCGGCTTCCGTCACCGTGACCATGCACCAAACCACCGTCGCGGGCGTCGGCCCGATCCTCGGCACGGTGGTGTTCCAGGATACAGCCCGTGGTTTGCTCATTCAGCCCAACTTGTCGGGCTTGAGCGAAGGTCAGCACGGCTTCCATGTCCACGAACACCCCAGTTGCGATCACAAGGAAAAGGACGGCAAGCACGTGCCCGGCTTGGCAGCGGGCGGCCATTACGATCCGGCCAACACGGGCAAGCACCTGGGCCCCGACGGCGACGGGCATCTTGGCGACCTGCCCGTGCTCTATGCCGCGGCCGACGGCACGGCGACCCGCGAAAGCTACGCCGCACGCTTGAAAACCTCGGATCTGGCCGGCCGTTCGATCATGATTCATGCCGGCGGTGACACTTACTCGGACACCCCCGCGCCGCTTGGCGGCGGCGGTGCGCGCGCCGCCTGCGGCGTGGTGGTCTACTAAGAGCCGCCTATCCCCGCCCGATCCAGGGCATCTTGGTCGCCTGGATGGTGAGGAACTGAATGTTCGTATCCATGGGCAGGTTGGCCATCATAACGACGGCCTCGCCGACATGTTCCGCCGGCATGCGCGGTTCCATCTTCAAGGTGCCGTCAGACTGCTTGACCCCATGGCCCTGGGCCATGCGTTCAGTCATGGGCGACACGGCGTTGCCGATGTCAACTTGGCTGACCGCGATGTCGTACTTGCGCCCGTCCAGGGCCGCCGTCTTGGTCAGGCCCGTGACGGCGTGCTTCGTCGCCGTATAGGGGATGGAATCGGGCCGCGGCGCGTGTGCCGAGATCGAACCGTTGTTGATGATCCGCCCGCCCATGGGGGATTGCGCCTTCATCACGCGGAAGGCTTCCTGAATGCACAGGAACACGCCGGTCAGATTGACGTCGATGACGCGCTTCCAGTCCTCGACCTTCAAATCCTCGAGCAAAATTCCAGGCGCGTTGGCACCGGCGTTATTGAAGATTACGTCGACCCGCCCGTGGGCGTCCGTAGTGACCTTGAACATGGCATGTATCGCGTCGGGATCGGTCACGTCCGTGGGCTGAACCAGGGCTCGGCTGCCGGCATCACCCGCAAGGGCCTTTGTTTCCTCCAGCATGTCGGCGCGGCGGCCGGCCAGGGTCACCGAGTAGCCGTCGGCGAGCAGCGCCAGGGCGGCCGCCCGGCCAACGCCGGTGCCGGCGCCGGTGACGATGGCGACCTTGGATGCAGGAACATGGGATTGCAGGCTCATGGAATGTCTCCTTGATGCAGATCTTGATGCAGATCATTTTTTGAGATGTGATAGATTTATAAACTACCGCCCACCGACGAACAGAGAGATTCGACACCATGACCTACTCACTCGATGCCTTCGCCAAGGATCTGAAACAGGTTCTGACCCAGGGGCAAAGCCCCGCTCAGCTTGAGGAAAGCCGCAAGCTCGTGGAAAAGGCGCTGAAGGACCCTGGGTTCGTCGAAGCCAATCTGGGCGAAAACGCCGAGGGTGAACGCAAGATCGTTTATGAGGATCCGGACCTGGGATTCTGCATCCTGACCCATGTTTACAAGGGCGCCAAAACCGGCAACCCGCACGATCACGGCCCGTCCTGGGCCATCTACGGCCAGGCCTTCGGCGAAACCAAGATGACGGAATACGACATTGTCGAGCCGCCCCAGGGCGACAAGCCCGGCAAGGTCAAGGAGCGCGAGAGCTATAAGATGGTCCCGGGCGATGCCCGCGTGTATCAGGTCGGCGACGTGCACTGCCCGGAGCGGCAGAGCGAAACGCGCCTGATCCGCATCGAGGGCATGAACATGAACGGCGTCAAGCGCACGCCCCTGGTGCCGGCCTAATCCAGGCCCGGCGGCCTAGCGGTCGCTCGACTGGATTCCCTGCAGTTTTTCCAGGCTGTCCGACGTCAACTGCAACGACACGTTGCCGACGGCGGAACGGATAATCAGATCAACGAACCACACGCCAGGCGTCAGTTCCTGCGGCGTGCCGATGTCGATACCGACAACGTCCTCGATATCGATGGACAGGTTCTTGTTGTCGTGAAACGAGATCGCGGCGACGGTTTTCTTGGTTTCGGCGCTTGTCATGGGCAGGTCCTCGGGTCACTTGTGTCAGCGGTCGGCGAGCCGATAGGAGCAGCCGACAGGGTCGGGCAGCGGACAGCTTGCCTGCACCGCGTCGCCGCCGCAACCCGACAATGGCGTAAAAATTACGGCATTCGCCGCGCCAAATCCGGCAGAATCAGCCGAGAATGGCCTGGGCCAGCATCCCGGCCAACAGTGACCCGGCCAGCCCAAGCACGATGTACCACAGGAAGGTTTCCCGCTTGACCAGGGCCCAAACGGCCATGGCGGCCGGGATTGAGGTAACACCGCCGGCGATCATGAAGGCCATGGCCGGGCCCGGTGCCATGCCCAAGTCCATCAGCCCGTCGATGGTGGGAATCGCCGCGAAGCCGTTGAGATAGGCAGGCACGCCGACCATCACGGCGGCCGGTATCGTCCACCATTCCCCACCGCCGAGCCAGCGTCCGACCTGATCGGCCGGGATATAGGTGACCATCAGGCTTTCGATCAGGAACGCCAGGGTCAGCCATTTGAACAGGAACCAGCCGATGGTCCGGCTTTCGTCGCGGAACAGGGTCATGCGATCCCGGTCACGCCAGAAACCCCATTCCACCGGGGCGCCCTCAAGCGCCTTCTTGCGCGCCCCGCAGCATGACGTGACCGCCCCCTTCAAGGGATCGGCAAAGGCCCCGCGGGCGACCAGAACATGCGTGCCATAGCCCGCCCCCAGGCCCATGACAACCGCGGCAGCAGCCTTGAACAAGGTAAACGGCAAGCCGAACACGGCTGCCATCAGGATGAAGATTTGCGGGTCCATGAGGGGTGATGCGATCCAGAACGCCATGACCGGCGCCAACGGCACCCCGGCGCCCAGAAGTCCGGCGATGATCGGCACGACCCCGCAGGAACAGAAGGGTGAAAAGGCGCCGAACAGTGCCGCCAGGAAGATCGCCGTCATGGGCCGGCTGGTGAAGGCGCGGGCGATCTGACGATCCAGGCCGGTGGCCTTGGTCCAGGCGGCGGCCAGCACCGACATCAAAAAGAACGGCGCGATGAAGCCGTAGGCATCCGCAACGAACAGGATGCTCGCGACGGCCTGGTCCCGATTGAGCACCGCCAAAATGAAAATCACCACCAAAATGACCGCAAGGACGCGGTCAATCCACTTCACGCGGTCCAGCAGTCTCGGTCGGGGGGGAGATGCGGGCGTATCGGCGGGTGTTTGCAGGGGCGGAGTGAAAATTGTTTCGCTCATCACAGGTCTCTCGTCATCAGGGGGTGACGATCTTGGCCGCCGGCGCGGCGCAGGTCGTCGTGACGCCGGTGCAGCATTCGTCGGCGAGAAAACCGATCAGGCCGTGCATGGCGGTGAAATTGGCGCGGCATCGCAGGGTGCGGCCCTCCCGCGACTGATCGACCAACCCCGCCCAGACCAGGCGGGACACGTGGTGCGACAGGGTCGAACCGGGAATCTGCAGATGTTCCTGAATTTCGCCGACGGACAGGCCGTCCGCCCCCGCCTTGACCAGCAGACGGAAGGCAAGAAGCCGGTGCGGATTGCCCAGTTCGGCAAGCTGTCGGGCGGCAAGATCTGTATCCATGGCGCCAAGATTAGGCATCATGGGCGGGATTT
Source organism: Rhodospirillales bacterium (assembly GCA_048263775.1). GTDB lineage: Bacteria > Pseudomonadota > Alphaproteobacteria > Rhodospirillales > Casp-alpha2 > UBA1479. The sequence continues at coordinate 88,736 of JBLXDU010000013.1, read as the reverse complement.
TCAACGATATTTCTAGAATTATCGAATTATTTTTTTCTGCTTCCTCCCCTAATGTTTCTGCATTCATCCATACCGAGAATTTCTGGCTCTATATCTTATGTCCGGTGTATCCGGGCAGGCGGAACTGGCACAATGATTGCGTCTGAATTGACAGAAGTTCCATTCTGACAAGGCAACTTTGGTGAACACATCCGTGGGTAACTCCGTCCGCATCAAATCGACGTTTCTTGAGGCGGGAAATAATCTTCCGACCTTCCACCGTGAGGTTCTGGATTATTGGCAATGCCTGCGCGGCGACAGAGCGGCGCCGGCGCTGTCTGAGTTCGACCTGGCCGCGCTGGACCCGGAAACCGTCCGCTTCATGAATATCACCGATATCACGCCGGAACCGCTTGCCTCGGTCTATCGCTTCTGGGGGCCTGGGTTGACCCAGGCGTTCGGCGCGGATTACACGGGCTGCTCCCCCATCGAAGTACCGCCCAAGGCCATCGGCCTGAGTGCGCGCGGCGGCTGCGGCCGGTTGACGCACGAGATGGCCCCACATTGCGAGGTCAAGCAGTTCGAAACCCTTGCCGGATATCGGGGGCGCACGGTGATCCTGCGCCTGCCTTGTTCTAACGACGGCATCACGGTCACCAACGGCGTCGGCGTGTTCAAGTTCGAACACGTCAATCCGGACGCCGACCTGACAGCCTTCTTCGAAGAAGTCTTCGGGCCGCTCGACGCCGCCTCGCTCCCCTAACTTTCCCGGTCCCTAATCAACCTGTGGATCAGGCTGCCGTCGCCCGGTCCTTCAGGAACGGCCGATCACCACCCGCCGTCGTGCGGTGCATGCGCCGGGGCATGTTTTCGTCGTAATCACGCACGGCGTAATGCATGGTCGCACGGTTGTCCCACATCACCAGATCGCCTTCCTGCCAGCGGTGGCGATAGATATTTTCCGGCTGCGTTGCATGCGTCATCAGGAAGTCCAGCAACGGCCGGCTTTCTTCCATCGTCATGTCCACGAAGTTCGTGGTGAAGAAGGTGTTGACGTAAAGCGCGTCGCGCCCCGTGCCCGGATGGGTGCGCACCACCGGGTGGCGGAACGAAGCCAGGTTCGCCGGAATCTGCGGTGAATCCGTGTCCGGTTCGGCCAGATTACGCCGCCGGATGGCGTCCGGAGAATGCATGGCGTCGAGCCCGCGCAACATGTCCTGCATGGCCGGCGACAGGGTCTCCAGCGCCCGGTACATATTGCAGAACATGGTGTCGCCGCGGCCTTCGGGCACAATACGCGCGTGCAGCAACGACAGCGCCGGCGGCTGTTCCGAGGCCGAGATGTCGGAATGCCAGAAATCGTTGCGCGCGCCCCGGCGGCCCGGCTTGGTTTCCAGCACGATGACCTCGGGATGTTCGTTGTTCACGCCGGCCCGGGACCCGTAAGGATGCGGTTCCGCCGGCCCGAAACGCTGGGAAAATCGGCTTTGTTCCGCGGGCGTCAGATCCTGGCCAGGGAATACCAGCACCAAATATTCATGCAGCGCAGCGGTGACGGCGGCAAAGGTTTCAGCGTCGAGGTCTTCGGACAGATTGACGCCGGAAATCCGGGCGCCCATGGCCCCGGTCAGCGATTGCACTTGGAAAGGATAGTCGCGGCTCATTTAGAGGCCTCCCATGCTTGAACCGATACGGCCCGTTATTTGTTTTTATGGGTGGGCCGGTTGATCTCCGCCCGGCGCAACATCCGGGCGACGGGATCATTCTTACCCCTCATCAACGCGTAGTCCAGAGCCCTGCGTCCCCAGCGGTCCGCAATCAGGGGGCCCGCACCCGCCAGGATCAGGTATTCGGCAATCTCGGGATAATTGCCATGGGCGGCCAGAATCAGGGGCGTGACCTTGTCCACGTCCTGCCAGTCGACCCGCGCCCCGGCGCGAACAAGCACGGTCACCATATCAAGCCGCCCCAACAGCACTGCATGATGAAGAGGGCCCCGCCAGTCCGTGCCGACCACGTTGGGATCGGCCCCCGCCAGCAACAGTTGGGTCAGTAACACCTGATCGCCCGCGGCGACGGCCCGCAGCAAGTCGAGGGTCGTCGCCGTCGCCGGCAGGTCCGCCGCACGGGCCGGTCGCGGCACATCGCCCGTCGCCAAGGCGGCAACAAGACACATGAGAAAGATCAATCGGCGCATGACACTTCTTCAATTGCGCGGGTCAGATACCCCGGATAGGGTTTCATCATGATCACGCTCCACGATTTTCTGCCTTCGGGCAATGGCTACAAATGTCGGCTGATGCTGCGCTTTCTCGGCCGCCCCTTCACCCTGGTCGAATACGACGTCACCAAGGGAGAAACCCGCACACCCGATTTCCTGGCCAATCTCAATCCGAACGGCCGCATTCCGGTGCTTGAATTGGAAGACGGCCGCTGTCTTTCTGAATCAGGGGCGATCCTGAATTTTCTGGCCCAAGGAACGCCGTTCCTGCCCGATGATCCCTGGGCCCGCGCCAAAGTTCTGCAGTGGATGTTCTTCGAACAATACACTCTGGAACCCACCATCGCCGTGCGCCGGTTCTGGTTGACCGAACAGGACACGCCGTTGACCGAAATCCAACAGGCGCAATTGCCGGCCAAACTGGACCAGGGCCATGCGGCATTGGGCGTCTTGGAACAGGGCCTGGCGGCCGGACCGTGGCTGGTCGGGGATGGACCGACCATCGCCGACATCGCGCTCTACGGCTATACTCATGTGGCGCCTGAGGGCGGCTATGACCTGGATGCTTACCCCAACGTCACGGCCTGGATCGGCCGGTTCCGCGAATTGCCCGCCTATGTCCCGATCACCCAGCGCGATTTCACCTGAGGCCCCTGCCCGACCGCCCGCGTATCTGAACCTTCTAATTTACGGTATACTGGATGAAACCCGCCCACGGCCGAAGGCCGGGCGACCAGACGGGAGACGCATCCATGAACGTGAAACATATCCTTGAACGCAAGGGCAGCGCCGTCACCACCATCCCCACCGGGGCCACCATCGGCGAGGCCGCGCGCACTCTGGCCGAAGCCCGGATCGGCGCCATCGTCGTATCCGACGACGGCAGCACCATCAACGGAATCCTGTCGGAACGCGACATCGTGCGCGTCATCGGCACGGAAGGACCCGGCGCCCTCACCCGCCCGGTGACCGAGGCCATGACCGCCAACGTCATCACCTGCAAGCCGGAAGACCGCATCAACGTGCTGATGAGTATGATGACCCAGCGCCGCATCCGCCACCTTCCGGTGGCCGAAAACGGCAAGATGACCGGCCTGATTTCCATCGGCGACGTGGTCAAGGAACGCATGGACGAAATCGAATCCGACGCCGCCGCCATGCGCGACTACATCACCGGCATGACCGCCTGACCAACCGACCCTCTTTCCAACCACAAGGACCAGCAGAACACCATGACCACCACGACCTCGCCGGGGCCCAGCCTCGTGCTTTATCATGCCTGGGCTTCTTCCGCGTCGCGCAAGGTGCGCATGTGCCTTTACGAAAAAGGCCTGACCTTCGACGCCAAGATCGTCGACCTGAATAAGTTCGAACACCATTCAGACTGGTACAAGAAACTCAATCCGTCGGGCATCGTGCCGGCGCTGATGGTCGACGGTCATCCGCTGGTCGAAAGCAACTTCATCAACGAATACCTGGATGAGACCTATCCCACGCCGCCGTTACGGCCGACGGACCCGATGCTGCTGCACGACATGCGGCTGTGGGGGAAATACATCGACGACACCTGCCTGCCGGCGATCCAGAAGCACAACTGGATGCACCACTTCCACCCCATGGCCCGCGAATGGTCGGACGAAGAACTGGAACGCCGTCTTGCCGCCATCCCGACCGCCAACCGCAAGCACGTGTGGTATCGCATGGCCCGTGATCCCTATACGGCGGAAGAGCTGGAGGCGGCGCTGGACATTCTGCGCGACATGATGGACCGCATCGAGGCGCGCATCGCCAAAACCGGCTTCGTCACCGGCGATGCCTATTCCCTGGCCGACATCGCCGCCGCACCCTACGTCATCCGCACGGAGGAACTGGCGCCGGTCGAGGTCTCAGCGAACAAGCGGCCCCATGCCGCCAAATGGTGGGCGGCGATCAAGGCACGCCCTGCCTACAAGGCCGCCCATATGGAGCCCTTCAACGACCAGTGCTGGTCCGGATGGATGCCGCCGGCGGCGTGATCAGCCGCTTCTGGCCTTGTCGATGCGGCGGGTGAATTCCTGGATCACGCGCTCGTAAAGGACGCCCTTCAGGACCTTGTCCTCGACCCCGCCGTCAATGTTGGGGTTGTCGTTGACTTCGATCACGAACACGCCGGCCTCCGTTTCCTTCAGGTCCACGCCGTAGAGCCCGTCGCCGATCAGGGCGGCGGCGCGGCGTGCGGTCTCGACCACCACAGGGGGGGCCGCGTCGATCGGCATGGTTTCCCACGCGCCGGAAACGGATTTTTGGCTGTCGACATGGCGGTAGATCTGCCAGTGCGAGCGCGACATGAAATACTGGCAGGCGAACAAGGGCTCTCCACCGATCAGGCCGATCCGCCAATCATAAGGTGTGTACATGTATTCCTGGGCCAGGATCACGCGGGAGCGTTCGAACAGGCCTTCCGCATGGCGCAGGAAATCCTCCCGGTTTTCGGCCTTTTCGACCCCGCGGGAAAAAGCGCCGTCGGGAATTTTCAGAACCACCGGGTAGCCCATCATGGCTTCGATTTCGGCCAGCCGCTTGTCGTTGAAGGTCGAACGGTTGAGCAATTCCGTGCGCGGCGTCGGCACGTTGGCCGCCTTCAAGGCTTCCGACAAATAGACCTTGTTGGTGCAGCGCAGGATCGAGCGCGGATCGTCGATCACCGGAATGCCTTCGACCTCGGCCTTGCGGGAAAAGCGGAAGGTATGGTGGTTCAGGGCCGTCGTCTCGCGAATGAACAGGGCGTCGAATTCGGGGATGCGCTGGATGTCCTTTGCGGTGATGAATTCGACCTCGACCCGCTGGTCTGCCCCGGCCTTGGCCAGACGCTTCAGCGCCACCTCGTCAGACGGTGCCAGCCGCTCGTTGGGATCGACCAGAACGGCGAGTTCGTAAAGCGCCGAAGGGCGGCTTTTGCGCTGCGACGCGGGCACGCGGACATAGGTGCGCAGTGCATCTTCGAAGACGGCCTCCAAGTCGGCGTTGATCTTGTTGATGCCGAGCGGGTGGATCGCCTGAATCCGCCAGCGCTTGTCGCGCACGATCTGGATTTCCAGGATCGGATAGCGGAAGGCATCGAAGACTTCGGCGGCAAGCCGGCGGAACCGCGCATCGTCGGGTCGTCCGAAAAACACATGCAGTGCGAACCCGGTCGTGGGCGGGCTGGCCAGTCGCTTCATCGTCGCGTGCAGGATGCGTTCCAGATCGGGGACCGCATAGGCGTAGGATCCCCGCTTGTCCAAATCGATGATGTCGACCACCGTCGGCATGGGCAGGTCGCCGCGGGATTCCGACAGCAATGAACAATAATATCCGGCCGACAGATACTTGTACCTGCGGCACAGGTTGATCACGCGCAGGGGCCGTTTGTTCGGCGTGCGCTTTTCCGCGATGAAGGCATCGACCGTCTGGATGTTCAGGCCTTCCTGATTCCAGCGCCAATCGGACAGCCGGTCGACGACAATTACGCTGCGGGCCATCAGGCACTCCTCTTTTTCGGGCCGATGACAACCACCGCATATTGCTTTGACCCGCCGTAGCGCATCATGCGGTCGAATTCGCCAAGACGGATGGGAATCCCGAAACAGACCGTTTCGCTCTCGCCCTCGTCCGTATCGACGTAAGGTTCGTGGACATAAACGAAGCGATCGTCAAAGCCGGTGATGGCCATCCAATGGGGCGCCTTGTAGCCCGTCAGACGGTAGGCGCTGACCAGAACGATCGGGAAGTACCCGGCGTCGAACTTCTCGCGCAGGTCCGACAACTGCGGCGGCGCGTAAGTGAGCTGAATATCGGTTTTGCCGATCTCTTCCAGGAAATCGGCCTGCACCAGGCGGATGACTTCCTTCTTTTCCTCGTTGCGCACGCCGTCGGCGAACAGGGCCTGTTCCTTGCTGACGAACAGGCTGACGGCGAAGCCCCGTTTCCAGGCCGACAATGCCAGGCCGAAGGGCCCGCAGCCGCCGTGCCCGGAGGTCATGAAGATGGTCGTTGCCTCGCGCCACAGGCGCAGTTCGAACGAACGGTCCAGTTCCAGGTCCGGTTCCTGGGCCTTCATGGCCATCATCAGGCAGGCCGGGCCGCAGGTGAATTCCAGGGTCTGGGCGTAATAGGGGACGGGCGCGTCCTCGGCCGACAGATGCGGGGCCAGGGCCTTTTCCATGCGCACGGCATCGACATGGTCTTCGTAATAGTCGGGGTAGGTTGAAAACGCGCGGTAGCCGGCCTTTTCGTAAAAGGCATGGGCACGAGCGTTGTCCTTGCGCACCTCCAGCCGCATGGTGACGAAGGCGTTTTCCACGGCGATCTTTTCCGATTCCGCAAGCAATGCCCGCGCAATGCCGCCGCGCCGGCGGTCGGGCAGGACCGCGAAGGAATAGAGACGCGCCATCGACGTGTTGCGGTGAAACAGAACCAGACTGTAGCCGGTGATGGCCCCCGCCTCCTCGTCGACAATGAGGGACGCGTTACCATGCGTCAGCAGATAACGGAAGTTGCGCGGCGACAACCGGTCGGTGTCGAAGCATTGCCGTTCCAGATCCGCGAGGACCGGAACATCTTCCAAGGTGGCGTTGCGGATCACGGTGGAACCTGCACGACTTTCAAGGGGCGTATCAATCAGCGGAGGGCCGGGCCCGGGCCGGCGGCATTCCGCACACGACATTACGCCCGAACAGGTACTCCAAAAGTCGGCTTTTGGCTATAAGCCGTCATCGATTCCCGCCATGCGATCCACGCGCGGCAGCCCCTCGAAACCAGGGGGCCGCGGGGGCTATTCCTTGGGCTTCAGGACCAGGGACGCCGAGTTGATGCAATAGCGCTGGCCCGTGGGCTCCGGCCCGTCCGGAAACACATGGCCCAGATGGGCGTCACATTTCGCGCAGACGACTTCGACCCGGCGCATGAAGAAACTGACGTCCTCGTGCTCGGCCACGGCGTCCTTGCTGACCGGCTGGTAATAGCTGGGCCAGCCGGTGCCGCTGTCGAACTTGGTGTCGGATGAAAACAACGGCTCGCCACAGCAGATGCAGACATAGGTGCCGGGCGCCTTCTCGTCATGGTACTTGCCGGTAAAGGCGCGTTCCGTGCCCTTCAGGCGGGTCACCTTGTACTGCTCGTCGGTCAGTTGCTGACGCCATTCGGCGTCGGACTTTTCGATCTTGCCGGTCATCTTACGTTTCCACCTATTGAGAGCGTCCCCGATCATATAGGACGCCGGAGGCCTCTGACGAGGGCCCTCGCGGGAAGTTTACCGGAGGGTGGCGGCCCTACTTTTCCGCCAGCTTCTGATAGCCGTCGCGGGTCTGCGGCAGCTTCCGGCCCAAGATCTGAGTCGCCACCATGTTGCGCAGGACCTGTGCGGTGCCGCCGCCGATGGTGAACATGCGGGCGTCGCGGTACATGCGCTCCATGGGCAGGTTGCGGGAATAGCCCATGGCGCCGAACACCTGAAGGGCCTCGGACGTCACCTTGATGGCCATTTCCGAGGTGAAGATCTTGGCCTGGGCGGCGAGCGTCATGTCGGGGAAGCCGGACTGGTCCGTTTCGGCACTGGCGGCGGCGCGGTAGATCAGCGTCTGCGCCGCCGTGATCTGGGTCGACATGTCGACCAGCATCCATTGCAGGCCCTGGAATTCGGCGATGGGACGGCCGAACTGTTCGCGTTCCTGGGCGTAAGCCAAAGCCTTTTCATAGGCCCCCTGGGCGATGCCCAGCGCCACCGTGCCGGCACCCACGCGCTGCGAGTTATAGGCCGTCATCAGGCCGGCGAAGCCCCGGCGGATGCCCTGGGGCGGGATCAGGGCCATGGATTCATGGACTTCCAGATCCTTGAAACGAACCTGACATTCCGGGATGCCGCGCAGGCCCATGGCCGGTTCGCGGGTGCCGATGATCAGTCCCGGATGCTCGTTGCGGATGGCAAGAAAACCGCCGATGCCCTGTTCCTCACCGTTTTCGAACACGCGGGCAAAGATCAGGTGAACCTTGGACACGCCGCCGCCGGTGATCCAGTGCTTGGTGCCGTTGATGATGTATTTGTCCCCGACCTTGTCGGCGCGGGTCGTCATATCGGTGGCGGCGCTGCCGGCGTTGGGTTCGGTGATGCAGATGGCGGGTTTGTCACCGGCCAGCACATGTTCGGCGCAAAGCTTCTTCTGCTCCTCGGAGCCATAGCGCATGACAGAGGAAATCGCCCCCATGTTGGCTTCGACCACGATGCGCCCGGTGACACCGCAGTGCTTGGCCATTTCCTCGACCACCAGCACGGCATCCAGGAACGACCGGCCCTGCCCGCCGTAGGCTTCGGGGATGGTCATGCCCATGAACCCGGCGCCCTTCAGCAACGCCACGTTGTCCCAGGGGTATTCCTCGGTACGATCGACCTCGGCGGCGCGCTCGGCGATGGGCCCTTCGGCCAGTCGGCGGGCCTTGTCACGCAGGTCTTTCTGGGCGTCGGTCAGGTCGAACATGGTGGAATCCCCCTTTGTTAAATCAGCCCGTCGCCGCGCAGCTTGGCGCGGTCTTCGTCGCTCAGGTCCAGAAGTTCGGCCAGAACTTCGTCCGTATGCTGGCCCAAGGTCGGTGGTGGGCGGCGATAGCTGACGGGTGTTTCCGACAACTTGATGGGGTTGCCCAAAAGGGCAACCTTGCCGTCTTTCGCCAAGGGCTGGTCCATTTCGATCTTCATCTCGCGATGCTTGATCTGCGGATCGCTGAAGGTCTGTTCCAGATTGTAGACCGGGGCGGCGGGCACGTTGCGCTGTTCCAAGCCCTCGATCCATTCCTGGGTGGTCTTTTTCGGCGTGACCTGTTCCAGCTTGGCGACCAGTTCATCCCGGTTAACCAAGCGCTTCGGATTGGTGTCGTAGCGCGGATCGGTCGCCAGTTCGGGCACGCCCGCGAATTCACAGAACCGGGAATACTGCCCGTCATTGCCGGCGGCCAGATAGAAATAGCCGTCCTTGGTCGGGAACACTTGATAGGGCACGATGTTGGCGTGCTGGTTGCCCCGCCGCTTGGGCAGCTGGCCCGAGGTGAAATAGTTCAACGCCTCGTTAGATGCCCAGGCGACCGTGGTATCAAGCAAACCAAGGTCGATGTTCTGGCCCTGGCCCGTCTTGTCGCGGTGGCGCAGTGCCGCCAGGATCGCGGTCGAGGCATACATGCCGCACATGATGTCGGAAATGCCGACGCCGACGCGCACGGGCTCCCCATCCGGGCTGCCGGTCAGGGACATGATCCCGCCCATGGCCTGGGCCAGGGCGTCATAGCCCGGCCGCTTGGCATAGGGGCCCGTCTCGCCGAAGCCGGAGATATGGCAGTAGACCAGGCCCGGAAACTCATCCTTCAGGTCCGCATAGCCGAGGCCGAATTTCTCCAGCCCGCCGACCTTCAGGTTATGGGCCATCACGTCGCAATGTTTCAGAAGCCGCTTGATCAGGGCCACGCCCTCGGGCCGTGAGAAATCGACCGTGACCGAACGCTTGTTGCGATTGACCGCCAGGTAATAGGCGCTTTCATCCAAATCGCCGCCGTCTTCGGCCGTCAGGAACGGCGGTCCCCAACTGCGCGTGTCGTCGCCGACGCCGGGGCGTTCGATCTTGATCACGTCGGCGCCCAGATCGCCCAGCAGCTGGGCGCAGGTCGGGCCCGCCAGGATGCGGGTCATGTCGAGGATGCGAATTCCCGCCAAAGGGCCGGCGGGTCGAGTGGTGGGTTCGGTCATGGATGTTTCCGTTGGGATGCAGGCGGGGACTGTACGTGACGCATGCTACACCCCCGATCTGCACAGGCAAAGACCGTGTCGGCGAAATGAAACGCTAAACCGGCGATTACCCTGCGGCAGTCAGGTCCGTATGGGCCGGTTTGCCTTGAACACCCTTGTACAGGATGCTCTGGCGCAGCTTCATGATGCGCGCGTATTCGGCCAACGCCGCCTCGTCCATGTCCGCGTCGGGCGGGGTTTCATGGATGAAGTTGCCGTGATTATCCTGCCCACGCACCAACCAAGCGCAATCCTTGTCGGCATTGACCTGTGACACGTCGGGACGGATGTAACGGATGGCAAAGCCGATGCGCCGGTCGTCCGTGGTGTTGGGGGTCGAAGCATGGGCGATCAGCACGTGGTGCAGTGACACCTCGCCGGGGTTGAGCGGCATGTAGGCCGACTCGTCCTCGTTGACCTCGACCGCCAGTTCCTGGCCCCGGGTCAGAAGGTTGTGCTTGTCCAGGGTGTCGCGGTGGGCGACCTGACTCCATTTGTGGCTGCCGGGCACGACCTTCATGCAACCGGCTTCCACCGTCGCCGGTGACAGGGCAACCCAGGCGGTCAGCACGTCGGGCTTGGACAGCCCCCAATAGGTCGCGTCCTGATGCCAGGACACGAAGCCAGGATCGTGCGCGTCCTTCACAAACAGCGAGCAACCCCAGGCCAGGATATCGGGACCGAGCACGTCTTCGACCGCGTCGAGAATTTTCGGATGGGATACCAGTTCCGCCGCCCAGGTCTGCAGCAGGTATAGCTTCTGCCCCTTGGACAGTTCATACCAGCCGCCCTGAGCCTCTTCATAGGCTTCGAAGCGACGGCGATAGGACAACGCCTCGTCCGCCGACATGATGGGAACGGGCGCGACGTAGCCGTCCTCTTGAAACTGATTAACCTGTTGTTCCGACAACAGTTTCGGCATGGATTCCTCCCTAGGATCGTGCGGATGTTCCGGTTTTCCGGAATTCTACGCGGACGGGCCTGTTCCAGCCAGTCCCAGGCCGTAATTGGGCCCCAACCACGCCTGTGCCGCAAGCGAGATTTGTTTAACGCGCGCCCAAGGAATCCTAATGCAGGCGTCGATCGCTCGGTGACGATCGATCAGGTGACGTTGAAGTCGCTGTCGTCCAGGGCCGCGCCGTCGGTGTCCGTCAGCTCGATCTCCATGTCGACCTGGGCGTCACCGTCGGCATCAATTTCCAGAATCTTGGTCTGGTCGTTGAACCGTGCCTGGGTGTTCCCGCCGCCGTCGAAGGCATTGGTCTCGTCACCCAGGAAGGCGAACACACCGGTCACGAAGCTTGAGAAATCGAGAATATCGACGGAATCCCCTGCGGTGCCTGCGTCGAAGTCCTCGATCACGTCGCGCAGCGCCGCCCCGGCGCCGGATTCATCGGCCGAGCGGTAGATGAACACATCCCGGCCTTCGCCGCCGATCAGAATGTCCTGACCCAGGCCGCCAGTGATGGTGTCGTCGCCGTCGCCTGTTTCCACGATGTCGTCGCCGTCACCGGCGTCAATCACATTGTCGCCGCCATAGGCCCAGATATCGTCGTCGCCGGCACCGCCGAACACGATGGCGCCGCCGTCGTCCAGGGTTACGAAATCGTCGCCGTCACCGGCGTCGATATAGTTTTCGCCGTACCCGGTTTCGATGTCGTCGTCCCCGGCGCCGCCGTAGATTTCGTTATCGCCGTCGCCGACGATGATGATGTCGTCGCCGTCACCGCCTTCGATGTAATTGTCGCCGTCGCCGGCATCCAGATCGTCATTGCCGGCCCCACCGAAGATGCGGTTGTCGCCGTCATCGACAATGACAAGATCGTCGCCGTCATCACCATAGATCGTGTTGTCGCCGTTCAGCCCGTCGATCAGGTCTCCCCCGGCGCCGCCATGGATCACGTTGTCGCCATCGCCGACCAGGATTTCGTCGTCGCCGTCGCCGCCTTCGACGTAATTGTCGCCGTCGCCCAGATCGACGATGTCGTTGCCGATGCCCGCGAACACGCGGTTGTCGCCGTCGCCCGCGGATAGATCGTCATCCCCGGCACCGCCGATCAGTTCGTTGTCGCCGTTGCCGAATTCCCCGGCTTCGACGATGTCGTCGCCGTCGCCACCGTCGACATAGTTGTCGCCGTCGCCCAGGAAGACTTCGTCGTTACCCGCACCGGCCAGCACCGTGTTGTTGCCGTTACCGCCGCGCAGGATGTCGTCGCCGTCGCCACCGTCGAGGACGTTGTCCCCCGTGCCGCCGATCAATTCGTCATTGCCGGCACCGCCGTATAGGGAGTCGTCGCCGGCGCCGCCGATCAACTGGTCATTGCCGCCGAGCCCATAAATCGTATCGTCGCCGCCAAGGCCGTTGATGACGTCGTCACCGGACGAACCGATCAGCAGATCGCTTCCCTGGGTCGCCGTGTCGGGCACGTCATCGACCGTGATGACAAAGGTTTCCGTGCGGCTGAGCCCGCCCGCGTCCGTCGCAGTGACGTCGACGGACACCGAAGGAGTGGCCTCGAAATCAAGTGCGATGCCGTCTTTCAGCTTCAATTGCCCCGCGACGATCTCGAACCGCGCGTCGCTGACCGCCAGGACATGGCTGTCGCCCGCATCGGGATCGCTGACGCTCAGGGAGCCGACCACCCAGCCCTTTTCGTTTTCCAAAACATGGCTGTTATCGAGCGCGATGTCATCGGGCGCCTGATTGGCCACCGGCAGGGTCAGGATGAAGGCCGTGGTGACGGCGGCACTGGCACCGTTGGATTGTTCCGTGGCGGTCGCCGTAACCTGAACCGTAACGTCGCCGGAAATGCCCGAGGGCGGGGTCAGCGTCAGGCCGGCCAGATCGCCGGGCGCCAGGGTAAAGGTACCGTTGGCGTTGGCCGTGCCGGCGGAAAGCAGGCTGCCTGCCGGCAGGCCGGACAGGGTCAGGCTGAGAACTTCCGAGCCGTCCGTGTCGGTCAAGGCCGCGGCGATGTCGAGCACAACGGGCTGCCCCGCCTGGCCGGACACGTCCTGAACCGTCAGGACCGGCTGGTCGGCGGTGGCCTCGATCTCGAAGGTGACGGTGGCGGTGGACTGGGCGCCCGCGCCGTCCACCACGGTATAGGAGAAACTGGCCGGGCCGGAATAGTTCGGGGCGGGCGTGAACACCACGTCGCCGTTGCCGTCCAGGGCGACCGTGCCGCCCTGGGGGGTGCCGACGGCGCTGATGGTCAGCGTGTCATTGGCATCCGCGTCCGTATCGTTGGCCAAAAGATCGCCCGCCGGGATGACCAGGACCGTGTCCTCGACCCCGCCCGCGATCACGTCGGCGGCGGCCACGGGGCCGTCGTTGGTGCCGGTGATGGTGATGGTGACCAGGCCTTCGTCGGCGTCACCGTCCGCGTCGGTCACGCGGTAGGTAAACGTTTCGACAGCCGTTTCGCCATCGCCCAGGTGGTTGAAGGCATTGCCCGGATCGTAGGTAAAGGTGCCGTCGGCGTTGAAGATCAGGCTGCCCTGGGCCGGGCCGCTGATCAGCGTGGCCGAGGCAGGCAGATCGGGCACCAAGTCGTTGTCCAGGACAGAGCCGGACACCGCGGCATCCTCGCCCGCCGTCACGAAGGCGTCGTCGTTCGCGATCACGCCTTGGTCCGTGGGGTCGATCTCAATCCCGTCGACGACGACCTTCAGGTTTTCGAATTCCTTGGCCTTCAGGCCGAAGGCCGAGAACGTGAACCACTTGCCGTCGGCTTCGCCCCGGCGGCCCGTGTGATCGTTGATGAATTCCAGATAATCGCGGACGTCGCGCTGCACGTCGGCGCGCAGCCATTCGGCCTGGGTCAGGTCCAGGCGCAGGGTGTCCACGCCCTTGCCGCCTTCATAAGTGTCGCGGCTGCCGGCGTTGTCGCCCATCACGTAGATGGCGGTGTCGTCGCCCTTGCCACCCTTCACGTGGTCGCTGCCGGCACCGCCGGAAACGATATCGTCGCCACGGTCGCCATCGACGAAATCCCGTCCGTCGCCACCGTTGACGACATCGTTGCCGCTGTCGCCATGCAGGTGGTCGTCGCCGCTTCCGCCGTTGACAACGTCATTGCCGCTGCCGGCATGCACCAGGTCGCGTCCGTCGCCGCCATCAATATCGTCGTTGCCGCTGCCGCCATCGATATGGTCATTGCCGGTGCCCCCGGACAGCACGTCATTGCCGCTGCCGCCGTCGACATGATCATTGCCCGACCCGCCCGACACGATGTCGTCGCCACGGTCGCCATGGACATGGTCATTGCCGGACCCGCCCTCGATCACGTCGTCGCCGTTGCCGCCATAGATCCTGTCGTCGCCACCGGCGCCGTCGAGCGTATCGTCCCCGTCGCGGCCATAAATCTTGTCGCGGCCGTCGCCGCCCGTGATGACGTCATCGCCACGGCTTCCGTAATTGGAAGCCGGCGGGGAGAATCTCGCCAAAAAGGCTGCGATAAATTTCATAAAAAACATGGGGGTGCTCGATTATTGTCTTCATGCAGGGATACGCCCGGCGCACATGCGCCGCCGCGGTGATTTTCAATTTTCCCTCAAGGCACCCTTGTTAGGTGCTCAACATGATTTGCGGCGGATACTAACAGCCGATGCTGACAACAAGTTGACCGCAGCGAAATCAATCGAGAACGGCAAAAGGCCCCCAGGTGGGGAACCCGGGGGCCTTAAGCGGAGTGACCTCAATCGGTCGTTGGGGTGAGGCCCGGCGGCTGGGGGGAAGGTTGGGGAGTTGGGGAGTGACCGCCGGGCCTCTTCTGCGGGGTATTAGGGCAAACGTAATGGGAAAGGCTCAGCCAAAAGCAGCAGAGGCAATGACGGCGGTCGCTACCGCGAAGCCGAGGATTATGCCGGTCACGGTGAGTGATGTCGCTTTTGCTGAAGCATGAATGCGCTGCATCGTCGCACCTCCAGTTCTTGAGGTTTGCAGGCATGGCAGCTTCTCCTGCCATAGCCTCCTGCACTTAAAGTCAAGTCGTCCCAAGGCCAACATTAGGGAGGAGTCATTAACGATTTCTGAATCAAACTTAATTTTCTTTAAGCCTAAAAACGCCTAGTCTGGCGCTCAACGAGACGCAAAAACGTTTTAAGAAACGAAACCGAAGGGAGTTCAGAAATGCAGACCCGCGCCGCCGTCGCCCTCGAGGCCGGCTCCCCCCTTTCCATCGAAACCGTCGAATTGGACGGCCCCAAGGAGGGCGAATGCCTGGTCGAGATCAAAGCCACGGGCATCTGCCACACGGATGAATTCACCCTGTCGGGCGCCGATCCGGAAGGCATCTTTCCCGCGATCCTGGGTCATGAGGGTGCCGGCGTGGTGGTCGAGGTCGGGCCCGGCGTGACGTCCCTGAAGAAGGGCGATCATGTCATCCCGCTCTACACGCCCGAATGCCGGCAGTGCGAATACTGCCTGAACCCCAAGACCAACCTGTGCCAGGCGATTCGCTCGACCCAGGGCCAGGGTTTGATGCCCGACGGCACTTCGCGGTTCAAGTTGAACGGCGAGGACGTGTTCCACTACATGGGCACCTCGACCTTTTCCAACTTCACCGTGGTGCCGGAAATCGCCCTGGCCAAGATTCGCGAAGACGCGCCCTTCGACAAGGTATGCTACATCGGATGTGGTGTGACCACGGGCATCGGCGCCGTCATCAACACGGCCCAGGTGGAGCCGGGATCGAACGTCGTCGTGTTCGGGTTGGGCGGCATCGGCCTGAACGTGCTGCAGGGCGCCAAACTGGTCGGTGCGGACATGATCGTCGGCGTCGACCTGAACCCGGCGCGTGAAGAACTGGCCCGCAAGTTCGGCATGACCCACTTCGTCAATCCCAAGGACCATGGCGATGATCTGGTCAACCATCTGGTCGAATTGACCAAGGGCGGGGCCGATTATTCGTTCGAGTGCATCGGCAATACCAACGTCATGCGCCAGGCCCTGGAATGCTGTCACAAGGGATGGGGCGAAAGCATCATCATCGGCGTTGCAGGTGCCGGGCAGGAAATCTCGACCCGGCCGTTTCAGCTGGTCACTGGCCGGTCATGGCGCGGCACGGCCTTCGGCGGGGCGCGCGGACGCACGGACGTTCCGAAAATCGTCGACTGGTACATGGACGGCAAGATCAACATCGACGATCTGATCACCCATGTCATGCCGTTGGAAGACATCAACAAGGGCTTCGACCTCATGCACGAAGGCAAGAGCATCCGAAGCGTCGTCACTTTTTGACGCGGCACCTGATAGCGGCCGGCTGCCTTGCCGGCTGTCTGGCCGCCGGCCTGATGGCGGGCCCGGCGACCGCCGCCGATGCGGATGCCGGTACCGTGGCAAATGGGCCGAAGCAGCTTGCCTACGGCCTGCATTTCATGAAGGCCCGGGACTACCCCCGCGCCATCGTGCATCTGACGGAGGCGATCCAGGCCCATGCGCTGGAGCCCGAGCGGCTGTCCGATGCTTATTATTTCCGCGGCCGCGCCTTGGTCCGGACCCAACGCCCGGAACTCGCCCTCGCCGATTTCACCCAGGCGGTCGCCTTCTGGCCGAAAAACGTCAAGGCGCTGCGCGTGCGCTGCCGGGCCTTGACCCTGAAAGGCGATCTGCCGGGTGCCCTCAGCGACTGCGACCGGGCGGTCGAACTCGCGCCCGAAGACTGGCGCGGTTGGTTCACCCGCGGCCTGCTGCGTGAAGCACGCCACGAACGCAATTTGGCGCTGATAGATTTCACGGCGTCGCAAGCCCGCATGCCCAAGGGGCTCGAAACCTTTCCCAGCGTCGCCCGGCAGTTGAAGGCCTATGGCCTTATGACGGACGATGCGAACACCAAGGACGATACGCGCCCCCTGCCGGTCTGGCAGGAAGACTGAGCACCTTCCCGGGGGACGAAGGTCCTTTCGCCGGCGCCAATCCACGGCTTTCCTTGCGGCTTGGATTCCGCTAAACCGCAGGCAATCGATTATCCGACCAACCTGAAGAACGGAAGAAACCGACAATGGACGCGCTCTACTTCGAGGATTTCATGCCCGGCCGCAAGTTCCGGACCCGCGGCATGACCCTGACCGAGGCCCAGATCATGGAATTCGCCTGGCAGTGGGATCCCCAGCCCTTCCATGTCGACGCCGAAGCCGCCAGCGCGAGTCAGTTCGGCGGCATCATCGGTTCCGGATTTCAGACCCTGCTGGTCGCCTTCCGCCTGTGGTTCCAGGAAAACATCATGAACGAATGTTCCATGGGATCGCCGGGCCTGGACGAAATCCGCTGGCTTTTGCCGGTGCGCCCTGGCGACACCCTGCATGTCGAGGCCGAGGTGATCGAATCCCGCGCCTCCGATTCGAAACCCGACCGCGGCTACACCAAGATCAAATACGCCGTCGTCACCCAAAAGGGCGACACGGTGATGACCTATGTCGCCACCCATATCTTCGCCCGCCACCCGGCCGGCGACGACCGGCCTATCTGAATTCTTCCCACACGCCGACACGGCGTTTGAATTTTTTCGCCGCGCAAGCCATCATCCGGACCATGGAAAAGATATCTGAAAACAAGTCGTTTGGCGGGCTGCAGACGGTCTGGGAACACCGTTCCGACATCTGCGCCTGTCCCATGCGGTTCGCGGTCTATACCCCGCCGGCCGTGGTCGAGGGCACGGCCGAGGGGCCGGTGCCGGTGTTGTGGTGGCTGTCCGGCCTGACCTGCACGGAAGAGAATTTCACCGTCAAATCCGGGTTCCAGAAGCACGCCGCCGAACACGGCTTGATGGTCGTTGCCCCCGACACCAGCCCGCGCGGCACCAATCTGCCCGGCGAACATGACGATTACGATTTCGGATCGGGCGCCGGGTTCTACGTGAATGCGACCCGCGATCCGTGGTCTCAACACTACAACATGTACAGCTACGTGACCGAGGAACTGCCCGACGTCGTATTCAACGGCATCGGCGGCGGCAACCGCGAACGCCAGGGCATTTTCGGTCATTCCATGGGCGGTCATGGCGCATTGGTCATCGCATTGCGCGAACGGCGAACCTATACGTCGCTGTCGGCCTTTGCCCCCATCGTGGCGCCGTCCGTCGTGCCATGGGGCGAGAAGGCCTTTGCCGGATATCTGGGCGACGACAAGGGCCGGTGGCATGAATACGACGCGACCGAACTGGTCAAATCCGGCCATTTCTTCGCCGGCGACATTCTGATCGACCAAGGCACCGACGATCCGTTCCTGGACGCCCAGTTGAAGCCACAGTTGTTCGCCGACGCCTGCGCCACCGTGGACCAGCCCTGCACGCTGCGCCTGCAGAACGGCTACGACCATTCCTACTTCTTCATCGCGACCTTCATGGCCGACCACATCGCCCATCACGCCAAGGCGCTGAACAAATAACCGCCGACCCGGCGCGGCAGATCACCGGCCCCGGATTCAGCCTCAGATTCAGAAAAGAAGAAGGCCGGCCCAAAGGGACCGGCCCGAGTTTCAGGGAGGAGGGAAGCCGGTGGACCGAACGGTGGGCCCGGTCACTGGCAATGGCTTACTTGTGGACGGCGCGAAGATTTTATCTCTGCGCCTAAGCTGTTGTCCCAGCAGCGAAATCCACAAGCGCCACGATCAAAAATTATCATTCCCGTATACAAAAACAAGATGACCTTAAGTCATATGACCATAGGTAATAGGTCACTATCGGCGCCAAACACCCGCTTGTCGCGGGGGCGGCGGCGGAATTAGGACTGAAAACAGGGGTTTTCCGGGGAAATTGGAGCGGGTGAAGGGAATCGAACCCTCGTCACTTGCTTGGGAAGCAAAAGCTCTACCATTGAGCTACACCCGCATTCGGGAACGCGGCCATTGCGCGTTGACCCTGGGCGCAGTCTATAGGTCATTGCTTTGTTGGACGCAAGCGGGCCCGATGGCCGGCGATTCAAGACCGCACACACGGCACGCTCACAAAAATGTTTATGGCAGGGGCACCGACGGTTCGGTTACAGCTTGCCATTGCTTGTGTTCGAAAAATTCGTCTCGGCCCCACATCCACCGGGACCATCGCGGCCCAAAGCCGTCAGGAAAATGACCATGATTCAGGCGATGCTGGCCGAACGGCCGGCCCTTGATACGAAAAAATTCCAGAATCCGGAGGTCACGGCCAAGGGCGAAGCCCGCGCCGCCGTGGCGCTTGCCGGCCTGCGTACGCTTTGGATCAACACGGGATCGCTCTGCAATATCGAATGCGACGGCTGCTACATCGAAAGCGGGCCGAAGAACGACCGTCTCGCCTATATCACCCGTAACGAGGCTGCCGCCTTCCTGGACGAAATCGAACGGGACGGCCTGGGTACCCAGGAAATCGGCTTCACCGGTGGCGAGCCCTTCATGAACAAGGATATGGCCGCCATGGCCGGGGATGCCCTGGCGCGGGGCTTCTGCGTGTTGATCCTGACCAACGCCATGGCGCCCTTGTGGCAAAAACGGGCGGCCGTCGCCGACCTTGCCCGGCGCCACGGAAAAGCCCTGGCATTGCGCGTGTCCATCGACCATTTCACCCCGGCCGGCCACGAAGCGATCCGAGGGGCGAACAGTTGGGCGCCGATGATGCGCGGCCTGAAATGGCTGGCCGACCTGGGCGTCACTCTGTCCGTCGCCGCCCGCCAACCGGCCGGCGAGACGGAAGATCAAACCCGCACGGGATTCGCCCGCCTGTTCACCGCCGAGGGCATCGACCTGGACGCCCATTCACCCCGCGATCTGGTTGTCTTCCCCGACATGGACGCGGCCCGTGACGTGCCGGAAATCACCACTGCCTGCTGGGGCATCCTGGGTGTCGACCCGGCAAGCATCATGTGCGCCACCGCCCGCATGGTGGTGAAGCGCAAAGGCGCCGATGCCCCCGTCGTCCTGCCCTGCACCCTGCTGCCCTATGACCGCCGGTTCGAAATGGGCCCGACCCTGGCCGACGCCGGAGGGCCTGTGCATCTGAACCATCCCCATTGCGCCACCTTCTGCGTACTCGGCGGCGCCAACTGTTCCGGAGGCGACTAAGCCATGGCCGCGACCCAACGCCCCGCCCTCGACCTCGGCCGTCTTGACGGCCCGGTCCTGCTGTTCGGCGGGCCCTATTCCAACCTGCAGTCAACCCGGGCACTGCGCGCCGAAGCAGCCCGCCTGGGAATCCCGGCGGGCCGGGTGATCTGCACTGGTGACGTGGTCGCCTATTGCGGCGACCCGGACGGTACCCTTGATGAAATCATTGATTGGGGCTGCCATGTCGCCATGGGCAACTGCGAGGAAGCCCTGGGCGAAGGCGGCGACGATTGCCGCTGCGGCTTCGAAAAAGGATCGCAATGCGACCTTCTGTCCGTGCGCTGGTTCGCCCATGCCAGCAGCCGCGTGACCCCGTCCCATAAGGCCTGGATGGCCGCCCTGCCCCATCCCATCACCTTCGAATTGGGCGGGGCCAAATTCGCCGTGGTGCACGGCCATTCGCGGGACATTTCCGAATGGGTGTTCGCCTCGACCCCGGAAGCCGAAAAGCGCGTCGCCCTCGACGACCTGGACGTGGACGGCGTGATCGCGGGCCATTCCGGCCTGCCGTTCACCAATGTCCTTTCCGACGGGCGCCTGTGGCACAACCCGGGCGTCATCGGCGTGCCCGCCAACGACAGCACGCCCCGGGTCTGGTATTCCGTGCTGGCCCCCGCCCCGGGCGGGATCACCATCCGCCATCTGGCATTGGATTACGATTATGAAGGGGCGCGGGCCAGCATGGCACGGGAAGCCCTGCCCGATGCCTATCGCCAGGCGTTGAAGGATGGGCTATGGCCCAATCTGGACGTTCTGCCGACGGCCGAAGCGGCCCTGACCGGCAAGGCGCTGGCGCTCGACCCGGTCACCTGGGCCTTGCCGGAGCCGCGCGTCGGCAAGGTCGCCTGACGGCGGGTTCCCTTACTTGTAGCGGATTTCGCAGATTTCGTAGGCTTTGGAGCCGCCGGGGGCGGCAACCTCGACAGAATCCTCGGCCGACTTGCCGATCAAGGCCCGGGCCAGGGGCGAGGTCACGGAAATCTTGCCCTTTTCCAGGTCGGCCTCGTGCTGCCCGACGATGCGGTAGGTGACTTCCTTGCCCGTGTCCTCGTCGGCAAGCACCACCCAGGCGCCGAACCGCACGGTGTCGCCGGCCATGGCCGAGGTATCAATGACCTCTGCCAGGCTGATCGCGGCCTCCAGCTCGGCGATGCGGCCTTCGATGAAGCCCTGCTTGTCACGCGCGGCGTCGTACTCGGCGTTTTCCGACAGGTCGCCATGAGCCCGCGCCTCGGCAATCGCCTGGATGACCGCGGGGCGGTCCACGGACTTCAGGCGCTTGAGTTCGTCCTCGAGGGCCTGAAGGCCTTCGCGCGTCATCGGAAGTTTATCCATCTCACCGCTCTCCTGCCCCGATCCGGGCGTATCAAAACACAAAATCATGGTGCCGGCCCTTATCGGTAAGGGCCCGTCTATCACCGGATCATGCTGGATTGGTCTAGTACGTCTTAGAAAAATAATCTTGAAGCGGCGCCACTTCAAGCGTCCCGTGGGCCATCGCCTCCATCGCAGCGACGGCGGCGGCGGCGGCGGTCAGGGTGGTGTAGTGGGGCACCCCGTGTTCCAGGGCCGCACGGCGGATGGAGCGCGAGTCCTCGATCGCCTGCGCACCCTCGGTCGTGTTGATGACCAGATGGATGTCGCCGTTGACGATGGCGTCCTCGCAATGCGGGCGGCCTTCGAGAACCTTGTTGATGCGCGCCACGTCCAGGCCTTGATCGGCCAGGAAGCGCTGCGTGCCGCCCGTGGCCACCAGCTTGAAGCCGATCGCCGTAAGCCGCGCGGCCAACGCCGCCATGCCGGTCTTGTCCCGGTCCTTGACCGAAATGAACACCGTGCCCGAGGTCGGCAGGCTCATGCCCGCCGCCAGCTGTGACTTGGCGAAGGCGCGGGGGAAGTCGCGGTCCAGGCCCATGACCTCACCCGTCGATTTCATTTCCGGGCCCAGCACCGTATCGACGCCGGGGAAGCGCGAGAACGGGAACACCGCTTCCTTCACCGCGACATGGCCGCCGACGGCGCGCGAGGTCAGGTCCATGTCGGCCAGCTTTTCGCCGCACATCAGGCGGGTCGCGATCTTGGCCACCGGGATGCCCGTCGCCTTGGCGACGAAGGGCACGGTGCGCGACGCCCGGGGGTTGACCTCCAGGATGTAGATATCGCCGTCCTTGACCGCGAATTGAACGTTCATCAGGCCGACCACGCCAAGACCCTTGGCCAGGGCATGGGACTGGCGTTCCAGTTCGGCGATAATGTCGGGGCCGAGCGAGAACGGCGGCAGCGAACAGGCGCTGTCGCCGGAATGGATGCCCGCTTCCTCGATGTGCTGCATGATGCCGGCGACGAACACGTCGGTGCCGTCGGACAGGGCGTCGACATCGACCTCGATGGCGTCCTGCAGATAGCTGTCGAGCAGCACCGGCGAATCACCCGACACCTTCACGGCATCGGTCATGTAGCGGCGCAGCGCCGTCAGGTCGTGGACGATTTCCATGGCTCGGCCGCCCAGCACGTAGGATGGCCGGATGACCAGCGGATAGCCGATGCGTTCGGCCACAGCTTCGGCCTCGGCCTGGGACCGCGCCAAACCGTTGGCTGGCTGGCGCAGGTTGAGGTCGGTCAGCAGTTTCTGGAACCGCTCCCGGTCCTCTGCCAGGTCGATGGCGTCGGGCGAGGTGCCGAGAATGGGGATGCCCGCACTTTCCAGCGCCAGGGACAGCTTCAACGGCGTCTGCCCGCCCAGCTGCACGATGACGCCACGGAAATCGCCTTTCGACTGCTCGCCCCGGATCAGCTCGATCACGTCTTCGGCGGTCAAGGGTTCGAAGAACAGACGGTCCGAGGTGTCGTAATCGGTCGAGACCGTTTCCGGATTGCAGTTGACCATGATGGCCTCGTACCCGGTTTCCTTCAGCGCATAGGCCGCATGGACACAGCAGTAATCGAATTCGATGCCCTGGCCGATGCGGTTGGGCCCGCCGCCCAGGATCGCGACCTTCTTGCGGTCTGTCGGCTCGGCCTCGTTTTCCGGCGGACGCGACCCGTCGCCTTCATAGGCCGAATACATGTAGGAGGTCTTGGCCGGGAATTCGGCGGCGCAGGTATCGACCCGCTTGTAGACCGGGGTGACGCCCAGGGCACGGCGGGCTTCCGACGCGTCGAGGGCGGTCGCCTCCGTCAGTTCCGCCAGGCGCGCATCGCAGAAACCCATCTTCTTCAATTCAAGCCAACCGGCGGCATCCGTCGGCAAGCCCTGTTCCTTGACCCGCGCCTCGACGTCGATGATCGCCTTCATCTGTTCCAGAAACCAGGGATCGTACTTGGTGACGGCGGCGGCCTCGTCCACGGGCATGCCCTGGCGCAGGGCCTCGGCGATGGCCAGGATGCGGTCCGGCGTGGGCCGCGAAATGGCGGCGCGCAGGACGTCGCGGTTGGCCTCGAACCCGGCGTCCGGGTCCAGGCCCTCGATCTCCACGTCGTTCAGGCCCGTCAGGCCCGTTTCCATGGAGCGCAGGCCCTTCTGCAGGCTTTCCGCGAAGCAGCGGCCGATGGCCATGGCCTCGCCCACGGACTTCATGGCCGTGGTCAACAGCGGCTCCGCCCCCGGGAATTTCTCGAAGGTGAAGCGCGGGATCTTGGTGACCACGTAGTCGATGGTCGGCTCGAAGCTCGCGGGCGTGACGCCGGTGATGTCGTTGTCCAACTCGTCGAGCGTGTAGCCGCAGGCCAGCTTGGCCGCGATCTTGGCGATGGGGAACCCCGTCGCCTTGGACGCCAGGGCCGACGACCGCGACACCCGCGGGTTCATTTCGATGACCACCAGGCGGCCGTCCGCCGGGTTGACGGCGAACTGCACGTTGGACCCGCCCGTATCGACCCCGATTTCGCGCAGCACCGCGATCGAGGCGTTGCGCATGATCTGGTATTCCTTATCCGTCAGGGTCAGCGCCGGCGCCACGGTGATGCTGTCGCCCGTATGCACGCCCATGGGATCGATGTTTTCGATGGAACAGATGATGATGCAGTTGTCGGCGCTGTCGCGCACGACCTCCATCTCGTATTCCTTCCAGCCCAGAACGCTTTCCTCGACCAGGACTTCGGTGACCGGGCTGGCGGCCAGGCCGCCGGCGACGATCTTTTCGAACTCGGGCCGGGTATAGGCGATGCCGCCGCCGATGCCGCCCATGGTGAAGGACGGGCGGATGATGGCGGGCAGACCCGTTATCTCCAGCGCCGCAAGGGCTTCGGCCATGGAATTGACGACCGTCGATTTCGGGCTTTCCAGGCCGATCTTGTCCATGGCGTCGCGGAACTTCTGGCGGTCCTCGGCCTTGGCGATGACCTCGGCGTCGGCGCCGATCATCTCGACCCCGTATTTCTCCAGCACGCCGTTCTCGAACAGCGCGATGCCCGTGTTCAGGCCCGTCTGCCCGCCCATGGTCGGCAGCAGCGCATCGGGCCGTTCCTTGGCGATGATCTTCTCGACCATTTCCGGCGTGATCGGCTCGATATAGGTCGCATCGGCCATGCTCGGGTCGGTCATGATGGTGGCCGGGTTCGAATTGACCAGGATGACCCGGTAACCTTCCTCGCGCAGGGCCTTGCAGGCTTGGGCACCCGAATAATCGAACTCACAGGCCTGGCCGATGACGATGGGCCCGGCGCCGATGATGAGGATGGAGGAGATGTCTGTTCTTTTGGGCATGGCGGTCTAGGCTTTCTCATCCATCAGCGCAACGAACCGCTTGAAGAGGTAATGGCTGTCCTGCGGACCCGGGCTTGCTTCCGGATGGTACTGCACCGAGAACACGGGCTTGCCGTCGACCCGGATGCCTTCGAGGGCGCCGTCGAACAGGGAGCGGTGGGTTTCCACCACGCCGGCGGGCAGGCTGTCGCGTTCGACCACGAAGCCGTGGTTCTGCGAGGTGATCTCGACCTTGCCGGTTTCCAGGTCCTTCACGGGCTGGTTGGCGCCGCGGTGACCCAGGTGCATCTTCGACGTCTTGGCGCCGAGCGCCAGGGCCAGGATCTGATGGCCCAGGCAGATGCCGAACACCGGCAGGCCCGTGGCCATCACGTCCTTGACCATGGGCACGGCGTATTCGCCGGTGGCCGCCGGGTCGCCCGGACCGTTGCTAAGAAAAAGCCCATCGGGACGATGGGCCAGGATTTCCTCGGCGGTGGCCGTTGCCGGCACCACGGTGACCTTGCACCCCTCTGCCGCAAGGCAACGCAGGATGTTCTGTTTGGCCCCGAAATCGACGGCGACGACATGGTGTTTGGGCGCCGTCTGCTTACCGTAGCCTTGGCCCAGCTTCCACATCGTGGTGTCCCAGGAATAGGTCTGGGCGCAGGACACGTCCTTGGCCAGGTCCAGGCCTTCAAGCCCGGGAAAGCCCTGGGCCATGGCAATGAGGGCCGGAATGTCGAGGGGGCCGTCGTCTTTATAGGCGACGACGCCGTTGGGCGCCCCGCCGTCGCGGATCAGCCGGGTCAGGCGCCGGGTGTCGACCCCGGTGACCGCCGTCAGACCGTGGGATTTCAGCCAGGCGTCCAGGTGCTGGGCCGCGCGCCAGCTGGCCGGGTCGGTGATGTCGACGCGCATGACCGCCCCCCGGGCCGCCGGGGTGATGGTTTCCATGTCTTCCGGATTGGCGCCGACGTTACCGATATGTGGGAAGGTAAAGGTGATGACCTGACCGGCATAGGACGGATCGGTGAGGATTTCCTGATAACCGGTGATCGAGGTGTTGAAACAGACCTCGCCCACGGAGGCCCCCGGCGCGCCTGCGCCGCGGCCCCAGAAAACTTCGCCGGACGCCAGCACCAGGGCCGCGTTTGCGTTTGGCGGTTGGGCGGCCACGGTCGTGGTCGCGGGCTTGGAGGCTTCGGACATATGACTTTTTCGGGCTGAGGTTGGACCAAGGCGCCCGGGCCTCGCCGACGGCGACGACCCTGCATGCGTTGGAAACAAGCTTCTACGCGTGTCCCGGTATCAGGTCAAGACTCGTTTCAGAAAAAATATCCTTATATTTCAACTAATTAAAGAATCGGAACACGTTTGCCTTGGGGGTTAATTTGAGCTAGGGTCCGCATCTTCCGCCACAACCGGGACATACCCATGCTACGCGAGCAGATTTCGGCTGCGCTGAAGACCTCCATCAAGTCCAAGGAAGCCTGCGCCACGGCGACGCTGCGCCTGATCAGTGCGGCCATCAAGGACCGGGACATCGCCGCCCGGGACAAAGGCAACCAGGAGGGCATTTCCGACGACGAAATCCTGAGCCTGCTGCAATCCATGATCAAGCAGCGCGTCGAAAGCGCCGACATCTATGATAAGGGCGACCGCCAGGATCTGGCCGCCCGCGAGCGCGAGGAAATCACCGTCATCGAACGCTTCCTGCCGGCCCAGATGTCGGCGGACGAGGTCGTCGCGGCGGTCGAGGGCGCGATCAAGGACACCGGCGCCGATTGCATCAAGGACATGGGCAAGTGCATGGCCGCCTTGAAGCAGAAGTACGCTGGCCGCATGGACTTTTCCAAGGCCAGCGCCCTGGTCAAGGACAAGCTCTGCTAGCTTGGGGCTTGCCCGTCGATTCGCTCGGCATTTCACCAGCGATACCCACGCGAACCCGCTGTGGATGACTTGAGAATCACGGGGATAACCCCCGTGACTCCACTGCTGCGCCGGTACCCTTATTATGGGTATGGTCGCAGGCTCCAATCCTGCCCTTAAACCACAGACAGGCGACCCATCGCAGATGGCGATCCCCCCGGAATTCCTGGAAGAACTGAAGGCGCGGCTGCCCGCGACGGATGTCGTGGGCCGGCGGGTCAAGCTTATCCGTTCGGGCCGGGACACCAAGGGCTGCTGCCCCTTCCATAAGGAAAAGTCGCCGAGCTTCCACGTCTACGACGACCATTACCACTGCTTCGGCTGCGGCGCCCATGGATCGGTCATCGATTTCGTGATGGAAAGCGAAGGCCTGGAATTCCGCGAGGCGGTGCAGCGTCTGGCCGGCGAGGCCGGGCTACCCATGCCCGAGGAAACGCCGGAAGACCGCGAGCGCCGGGCCCGCAACCGCACCCTGGCCGAGGTCGTGGAGATGGCGGCCGCGTTCTTCGAGAAATGCCTGCGCATGCCTGAAGGCCGCCCGGCCCTGGATTATCTGCGCGGGCGCGGCCTGACGGACGAGACGATCCGCCGGTTCCGCTTAGGATTCTCCCCCGACGGGCGCGGTAAGCTGAAATCCATGCTGGCGGCGGAGGGCATCGAAGAGGGCCTGATGGTCGCGGCCGGGCTGCTGGTTCAGCCCGAGGACGCGGGGCGCGAACCTTACGACCGGTTCCGTGGCCGCGTCATGTTCCCGATCACCGACCGCCAGGGCCAGGTCATCGCCTTCGGCGCGCGGTTGCTGGCGGGCGACGGGCCCAAATACCTGAATTCGCCGGAAACACCCCTGTTCCACAAAGGCCGCAACCTGTACGGCCTGGCCCAGGCCAAGGATGCCATCCGAAGCGCCGGCACGGTCATCGTCTGCGAAGGCTACACGGACGTCATCGCCCTGGCCCAGGCCGGGATCGGCCAGGCCGTTGCGCCCTTGGGCACGGCCCTGACGGAAGAGCAGATCGCCCTGCTGTGGCGTCTGGCGCCGGAACCGGTGCTGTGCTTCGACGGCGATACGGCCGGCCAGCGCGCCGCCGCGCGGGCGGCGGAACGGGCCCTGCCGTTGCTCAAGGCCGGGTTCGGGCTGCGCTTCGCCCTGCTGCCGCCGGGCGAAGACCCGGACAGCCTGGTCCAAGGCCAGGGCCGCCAGGCCTTCGACGCGCTGCTGGCCGGCGCGACGGCGTTGTCCGAGCTGATCTGGCGGGTTGAATCGGGCGGCCGCCTGCCGCCGACGCCGGAAGGCCGGGCGGATTTGAACAAGCGCCTCGACCAGCGCATCCGCGACATCCCCGACCCCACCGTGCGGCGCTATTTCCAGGATTTCTTCAAAACCCGCCTGTGGCCCGACGGCCCCGGCCGGCAGGGCGGACCACGGCAAGGGCGCGGGTTCGGCAAGGGGAAATGGGGCGCCAACGCCTGGACCGGGCCGTCCGAGCGCCTGCGCGCCGACACCGCCGACACCCGCCCGGTGGAGAGCGCCCGCCTGCGCTGGGCCATCCTTTTGGCGACCGCGATCAACCATCCGGAGCTGCTGGCCGAGGTCGAGGAAGAGCTCGGCCAGGTCGCCATCAATGACCAGAACCTTGACAATCTGCGTCAGGCGATATTAATCACCCACGCGGGTGGTTTACCCCTTGACACCGAGGGGCTTGTAAACCACTTGTCAGAGCAGGGTTATTCCCAGGCGCTGAGCCAGCTATTAAGCGCGCGAACCTACGACCACGCTAGATTCGCCCGACCCAATGCGGGACATGCTGAGGCCAGACAAGGTTGGGAAGCGACCATTAGCCACTTGCGCGGAGAGGACCTGGAGTCCGAACTCCAAGCAGCCCAGGATGCTGTCCGGCGCGACCCGTCGGAAGCAAACATGAATTGGGTTGTTCGGGTTCGGCGGATGATGGACGAAGGCGAACAACCGGAAGCGGCCTTCGACTAGGAGGCCGCCGGACGGCAAGTGGTTAAACCAACGGGCAGTTTGACGAGACGCGTTTTTTCAGACTGGGACATGGCATCGGGACCCCATTGAGGTTTGTGCCGGACCGGACGCCAAGGGCGGAAGGACCGGAGGGGGCGGGGTCCCCGAACAACGGATTTAGAGGTCGAGCGTGGCAAAAGCACAAGCGAAAGATCAAGAAGGCGGCGATACCCAGGAAGAAGGCGGCGACAGCCCCCTTCTCGATACCATGGGCGCGGCCGTCAAGAAGATGGTCGCCAAGGGCAAGGAACGCGGGTACGTCACCTATGACGACCTGAACGGCGCCCTGCCCCCGGAAAAGGTATCTTCGGAGCAAATCGAAGACACCATGGCGATGTTGTCCGAAATGGGCATCAACGTGGTCGAAAACGAAGAGACCGACGACACCCCCGCCGAAAGCGACGGTGACGGCGACGGCGATGGCGAGGAAAAGACCACCTCGACCGCCGGTAACGTCGACGAGAACGACCTGGGCCGCACGGACGACCCGGTGCGCATGTACCTGCGCGAGATGGGGTCGGTCGAACTGCTGTCCCGCGAAGGCGAAATCGCCATCGCCAAGCGCATCGAAGCCGGTCGCGAGATGATGATCGGCGGCCTGATGGAAAGCCCGCTGACCATCAAGGCCATCACCGTGTGGCATGACGCGCTGATCGCCGAGGACATGCTGCTGCGTGACATCATCGACCTGGAAGCCACCCACGGCGGCGGTCCGGGCCAGCCGGGCGCGGTTCCCGCCAACACGAATGGCGGAGACAACGACGGGGACGGGGACGGCAACACTGCCGAAGCCGCCCCCGCGGAAAACGCCAAGGAAGGTGCCGCCGAAACCGCCAAGGACGCCAAGAAGGCCGCCCCGTCGGACGACGACGCGACCGAAACCTCGGGCGAGGACGGCGAAAGCAAGAGCAACGACGACGATGATGACGACGAGGACGACGGCGAAAACAACCTGTCCCTCGCCGCCCTTGAAGCCAAGCTGAAGCCTGAGGTCATCGAGACCTTCGAGAACATCGCCAAGACCTACAAGAAGCTTCACCGGGTGCAGATGCAGCGCCTCGAGGCCCTGACCTCGGGCGAACAGCCCAAGCCGAGCCAGGAAAAGCGGTTCCAGAAGCTGCGCAAGGAATTGATCGAGTGGATGGAGGACGTCCATCTCAACAACAACCGGGTTGAGCAACTGCTGGACCAGCTTTACGGCCTCAACCGCCGGCTGGTCGGGCTGGAGGGCAAGATCCTGCGGCTCGCCACCACGGCGCGCATCAACCGCGAAGAATTCCTGCAGGCTTACCAGGGCCATGAGCTGGATCCGGGTTGGCTGAAGCGGGTCGAAAAGCTGCCCGCCAAGGGCTGGCAGCGGTTCGCCTCCCGCAACAAGGACGACATCGAAGAAATGCGCGCCCAGGTCGCCGAGGTCTCTCAGACGGCGGGCCTGCCGATCCTCGAATTCCGCCGCATCGTTTCGACGGTGCAGAAGGGCGAGCGCGAGGCCGCCAAGGCCAAGAAGGAAATGATCGAGGCCAACCTGCGGCTCGTCATCTCCATCGCCAAGAAATACACCAACCGCGGTCTGCAGTTCCTTGATCTGATCCAGGAAGGCAACATCGGCCTGATGAAGGCGGTCGATAAGTTCGAATACCGCCGCGGCTACAAGTTCTCGACCTACGCGACCTGGTGGATCCGCCAGGCCATCACCCGGTCCATCGCCGACCAGGCGCGCACCATCCGTATTCCCGTGCACATGATCGAGACGATCAACAAGCTGGTCCGCACCTCGCGTCAGATGCTGCACGAGATCGGCCGCGAGCCGACGCCGGAAGAACTGGCCGGGCGGCTGTCCATGCCGCTGGAAAAGGTGCGCAAGGTGCTGAAGATCGCGAAGGAGCCGATCTCGCTGGAGACGCCCATCGGCGACGAGGAAGATTCACACCTCGGCGACTTCATCGAGGACAAGAACGCGGTGCAGCCGCTGGACGCCGCCATCCAGGGCAACCTGCGCGAAACCACCACGCGGGTCTTGGCCAGCCTCACGGCCCGCGAGGAACGCGTGCTGCGCATGCGCTTCGGCATCGGCATGAACACGGACCACACGCTGGAAGAAGTCGGCCAGCAGTTCTCGGTCACCCGCGAGCGAATACGTCAGATCGAAGCCAAGGCGCTCAGGAAGCTGAAACATCCGTCCCGGTCGCGGAAACTCAGAAGCTTCCTGGACTACTAAACGCCAGGGCCAAACGGACCAAACGACAGGCCGGGAGCACCATCGCTTCCGGCCTTTTCGTTAGAGGGGGAATATCCACGTGATCAAGGGCCAGTAGCTCAATTGGTTAGAGCCGACGGCTCATAACCGTCTGGTTGCAGGTTCGAGTCCTGCCTGGCCCACCATTCCCCCGAACGAAAACGATCCTGAATTGATCTTTGTCAAGACACGATGCCCCTCCTCTCGGTAGCATTGCCGCCAACACTTTTTCCATAGGCGAGTATCCGGCGCGTTTTGCCGGGTTTGAGTGGGCCAATGCCGAGCATCACCCGAGCCATGAATCCGCCGCCGCTGGTTGCGTCCACGCCACGCACAGCGTCCCGCGCCCCGCACAGGTCGCGGCTTTCAGTTAGATTCACCGCCATCAAATCAAGGCCCCGCCCCGACAGCCTGTCCGCGCTGCCGCACATGACCGCGTGCGCGCAAAACCCGGCCCCCCGGGGCGGAGCCCTCTGATCCATGGATTTTCGCAAAACCGGATCGACGCCATTATCACGCCGCGGGCCCTGTCGCCCGGGCGAGGGCCGCGCCTATCGCGGAACAACGGACTGAGTGCAGGATTTCCTGCGCATGAAGCAGCTTCGAAAGGTGCGGGCATGACAACTTACAAATCAACGTTCTCGATCAAAAGACTTTGGCTGATTCTCATCATCGGCATGACCGTCATGTTCGGCACCATGCTTTTCCTCGGCAATGAAATATACCGGGAAGCGCCCCCCATCCCCGCTGTGGTTAAGTCGAGCGACGGCACAACGCTGTATACCCAGGCGAATATCGAACGGGGCCAGAACCTTTGGCAATCCATCGGCGGCATGCAGCAAGGGTCGGTATGGGGCCACGGCGGCTACCTGGCGCCGGATTGGAGCGCCGACTGGCTGCACCGTGAAGCTTCCGCGCTGTTGGCGCTCTCCACCGCGCAAAATCCCTACCCGAGTTTGCGCCCGGACCAGCAGGACACGATGCTCCGCGCCGACATTCAACAGGAAATGCGGCGCAATACCTTCGATCCGTCGACACAGGCCATCACCGTCAGCCCGACACGCGCCCAAGCCATCCGGGCCGTCGAATCGCATTTCACGAAACTGTATGTCGGCGACGGGCAGGATGCCCTCGACCTGCGGCGCGACTACGCGTTTCCGATGCATGCCTTCCTGACGCCGGAGGAAGCGCACGACCTGTCCGCCTTCTATTTCTGGACAGCCTGGAGCGCCACGACCAACCGGCCCGGCGACACCATCACCTATACAAGCAACTGGCCGCATGAGCCTTTGGTCGGCAACCATCCCACGTCGGGAACGTTGCTGTGGAGCATCGCCTCGGTGATCATTCTTCTCGCCGGGATCGGGGCATTGGTCTGGTATTACGCCAAACAGTTCGATGCCTGGAACACGGACGTGGTTCCGGACGGCGGCTTCGCCAAGTCCGACCTGATCGACAGCATCGTCATCACCCCCTCCATGCGTGCGACGGCCAAGTATTTTTGGGTCGTTTGCGCCCTGTTCCTGGCGCAAGTCCTGCTGGGGATCGTCACCGCGCATTACGCCATCGAAGGCCAGGGGGTTTATGGCATGCCCCTGGTCGACTACCTGCCCTATTCGGTGACACGAACCTGGCACACACAATTGGCGGTATTCTGGATCGCTACGGCTTGGCTTGCGACGGGGCTGTATGTCGCGCCGCTGCTTGCGGGGAGGGACCCGAAATTTCAACGGCTTGGGGTCAACTTCCTGTTCATCAGCCTGCTGGTCATCGTGGTTGGTTCCTTCGCCGGCCAATGGGCAGCCGTGCACCGTTACTTCGGTGACCTGACCGCCAACTTCTGGTTCGGCCATCAAGGGTACGAATACGTCGATCTTGGCCGGTTCTGGCAGATCTACCTGACCATCGGTCTGTTCCTTTGGGTTGCCCTGGTGCTGAGGGCCCTGCAACCGGTGTTCGCGGCACAGGGCAGCAAATCGCTTGTCGGCCTTGTCGTGATCGCCGCGCTGGCGATCGGCCTCCTGTACGCCGCTGGCCTCATGTGGGGCCAGAATACGCATATTTCGATCATGGAATACTGGCGCTGGTGGGTGGTCCACCTCTGGGTCGAGGGGATCTTCGAGGTCTTCGCGACCGCCATCATTGCCGTGCTCTTCGTTCGCATGGGCATCCTGCGCTCAACGACGGCGACGGTGATGGTCATGCTGGCGACCATCATCTTTCTGTTCGGCGGTGTTCTGGGGACCTTCCATCACCTCTACTTCAGCGGCACGCCGACTTCCGTGATCGCCGTCGGCGCTTCGTTCTCCGCGTTGGAGGTGGTTCCACTGATGGTGATCGGATTCGAGGCCTACAACCGCACCAAGATCGAACATGAGCAAACCTGGGAAACCAACTACCACTGGCCCTTCATGTTCTTCGCCTCGGTGCTGTTCTGGAACCTGGTCGGCGCCGGCCTGTTCGGCTTCCTCATCAACCCGCCGATTGCGCTGTATTACATGCAGGGATTGAATACGACGGCCAACCACGGCCATGCCTCCTTGTTCGGCGTCTACGGCATGCTGGGCCTGGGCCTGCTTCTGTACTGTTTGCGAGGGCTGACCGATGTCCGTCAATGGAATCAGAAACTGCTGAAGGTGTCTTTCTGGACCCTCAACATCGGCCTTGCCATGATGACGTTCCTGTCGCTACTGCCGCAGGGAATCTGGCAGACTTACGCCAGTATCGAGCACGGCTATTCCGTCGCCCGATCGTCCGAGTTCGTCCATAGCCCGATCATGGAAGGGCTTGTCTGGATGCGTGTTCCCGGTGACGTGGTGTTCGCTGTCGGGGTCGCCGCCTTCGTGCTGTTCGTGTTCAAGGCAACCACGGCGAAACGGCAAGCGGCCTGAGGCCACGGGGCGGTCCACCCGCGACGTGGCGGGCCGCCCACTTCCGCACGACCAAGAACCAGTCGCAGGTTTCCGCCTTCAGCAAGAATGGGGACTTTCCGTCCACCTATTCGTGGGACCCGCTTCCCGCCTGCGTCTTGGCCGCACCCGTGACCGGCGCGATGCTGGAGCGCGCGAAGTATTCGGTGATGAGGTCGCCCATCACGTCGGCGGCCGCGTTGTTGCGCTTGCCGGCACGGTAGAGCACCAGGTCGACGCCTTGCAGGGCCGGGAAGCTTTCCGCCGCACCGATCACCCGCATCCCCGGCATGACCGAGCTTTTGGCCACGACGCTGACCGCGCTGCCGCTGAGCACCGCCGCCTGCAGGCCGCTGATCCCGGCGCTGACGAAGGCGATCTTCCATTTCCGCCCCATGGTCGCCAGGCCCGCGAGCGCAAGGTCGCGGAACACGTTGCCCGGCGGCAGGACCGCCAGCGGCACCGGGTTGTTGTTGTGCAGGGAGCGGGCCTCCCCCGTGACCCATACCAGGGGCTCGCGGGCGACCACATCGCCTTCGTCGAAGGCCCGCATGTCGGTCACCAGGGCAAGATCGATCTCGCCGCGCTTCAGCTGGGTGACCAGCGGGCTCGACAGCATGGTGCGTAGTTCGACCTCGATGTCGGGAAAGGCGTTGGTGAAGCTGGACAGGATCGGCGGCAGGAGATAGGCCGCATAAAGGTCGGGCACGCCCAGAACCACCTTGCCGCTGAGCTTGGGCGCGGTCAGGCGCACCTTCACCTCTTCCTGCAGGTTCATGATCGTGCGCGCATAGCCGAGCAGCAGCTCCCCATCCGGGGTCAGCACCAGCTTGCGGTTGACCGTGGTGAACAGCTTGGCATGGACCGTTTCCTCCAGCCGGCGCATCTGCAGGCTGACGGCCGGCTGGGTGCGCCCAAGGCGGCGCGCCGTTTCCGACACGCTGCCCGTTTCCACCAACAAAATGAACGCCTGCAGCAGGCGCAGATCCAGGGGCTGCTTCATGATTTGATCATTAAATATATTTATGGAAAATATTTAAAGAATAAATTTTGTAAATTGTGCACCGCACCCTAACGTCTTCGTTGCGTCATACGAGCGGGACCTTTCCCGCCACAACAGGAGATCGTCATGTCAGGCACCACACGCCGGAAATTTATCCACGTCGCCCTTGCCGGTGCGCTCTGCGCCTTTACCGCCGCGGCCTCCACGCCCGCGGCCGCAGCCGACCGGGTGATCAAGGTCGGCACGCTCAAGCTGATCCACGGCATCACGCCCTATTTCTACGAGAAGTTCGCACCTGCGGGATACAAGATCGAAGTCATCCCCTTCGAAAGCCCGACGGACGGCAAGAACGCCGTGGTGACCGGGACCGTCGACTTCGGCATTTACGGCCTTGCCGCCGCCACCCTGGGGGCCGCCGCCGGTGAGCCCGTGGTCGTCGTCGCCGCCGCGTGCAACCGTGGCATGGCCGTGGTTTCCGGCGCCAAATCCGGGCTCAACACGATCAAGGACCTGAAGGGCAAGAAGGTCGGCATCTGGCCCGGCTCGACCCAGGAAGTCGTGATCCTCGACCGTTTGAGCGCCGAAGGCATGACCATTAAAGACATCAAGCCGATCCGCGTTTCCTTCAGCGACATGGCCCCGGCGCTGGAGCGCGGCGACCTCGACGCCTATGTGGGTGCCGAGCCGGGCCCGGGCATCAGCCTCGCCAAGGGGGTCGGCAAGATCGTCGAATATCCCTATTCGACGCCGACCGGGTCCCTCAACATGGTGCTGACCACCAGCCAGGAAAAGATCGACAAGGATCCGGAACTGGTGATGACCCTGCTGACCATTCACAGCAAGGCCGCCGAATACGCCATGAAGACCCGCGCCGAATTCGTCGCCGTCGCCATGCAGAAGCTGGGTCAGCAGAAACCGTCGATCGAGAAGGCAGCGCCCAACGTGGAGCTGACCTGGAAGATCGACGATCTGTTCCTTAAGCAGGCCAACTATTACGGCACCCAGATGCTCAACAAAAAGCAGATCCGCCAGCTGCCGGATTACGCGACCTTCATCAACCCGACCTTCGTCCAGAAAATCGCGGGCATGTAATCGTCAACATGGCCAGCGACATGAACATCACCGCTCAAAGCCAAACGGTTGCGCCCGGGGACACGTCCCCGGCGCAACCTGCTTTGAGCCGGGCCTTCCTCAGGCGGATTCGGAAGATCGGCCTGGGGCTGATCGTGCCCCTGACCCTGATCGCGTTCTGGGACTTGATGGTCCGCTGGACCGGAACCCGGCTGATCCCGCCGCCGGCGGACGTCCTGATCATGATGTGGGATTTCGCCTTCGGCGGCATCTATGACGACGGCTTCAGCGCCAGCCTGCCGATCCACCTTTGGGTGTCCCTGCAGCGCGTCTACGGCGGGTTCCTGGTCGCGGCCCTGGTCGGCATTCCCCTGGGCGTGGCGCTCGGCCGCTCCCCCCTGCTGCGCGACATGCTCGACCCGACCCTGTCGCTGCTGCGCCCCGTCCCAGTCACCGCCTGGTTGCCGCTGTCGATGATCTTTTTCGGGCTCGGCCCCAAGTCGGCGGTGTTTCTCGTGTTTCTCGGCGCCTTCTACCCGATCCTGCTGAACACCGTGTTCGGGGTGAAATCGGTCGACGCTCGCCTACTCGAAGCCGCCGCCATGTTGGGCTGCAAGGGCTCCCAGCTATTCCGCTCGGTCGTCCTTCCGGCGGCCACCCCCAACATCTTCAACGGCCTGCGGCTCGGCCACGGGTTCGCTTGGATCCTCATCGTGGTCGGCGAGATGACCGGCGTGCCCGAAGGTCTGGGCGCCGTGATCATGGACGGGCGGACCCTGTCACGCACCGACCTGGTGATCACCGGCATGATCGTGATCGGGGTCACAGGGTTCCTGTCGGACCGCCTGATCGTCCTGCTTAACAACCGCCTGCTGCGTTGGAGCCCCCAACATCATGTCTGATCCCCAGAACACACAGGCGGCCGGCGCGCCGCCCATCATCCGCATCGCCGGGCTGAACAAGTCCTTCGATTCCGACACCGGCCGGACTCTGGCCCTAAGCGGGATCAACCTCGACATCGACAAGGGCGAATTCGTCTGCCTGCTGGGGGCCTCCGGCTGCGGCAAGTCGACCCTGCTGCGGATCATCGCCGGCTTCGAGACGGCCAGCGAAGGAACCGCCAGCGTGTTCGGCCGCCCCGTCCATGAACCGGGCCCTGACCGCGGCATCGTGTTTCAGGACTACGCCCTGTTTCCCTGGCTGACCGTCTATGAGAACATCGCCTTCGGCCCCAAGCACGCCGGGATGAGCGCCAAGGAAGTGAAACGGATCGCCGACAAATTCACGGAGATGGTCGGCCTGACCGCCTTCACCAACCATTACCCGGCGCAACTGTCCGGCGGCATGAAACAGCGCGTGGCCATCGCCCGCGTTCTCGCCAACGATACCGACATTCT
This sequence comes from Rhodospirillales bacterium, assembly GCA_048263775.1. Classification (GTDB taxonomy): domain Bacteria; phylum Pseudomonadota; class Alphaproteobacteria; order Rhodospirillales; family Casp-alpha2; genus UBA1479. The sequence goes on along the minus strand of JBLXDU010000013.1, from coordinate 51,414 downwards.
GTTGATGGACGAGCCGTTCGGCGCGCTCGATGCGCTGACCCGGGCGAAACTACAGGAAGAACTGCTCGATATCTGGCGGCAGACGAAGCTGACCGTCATCTTCGTCACCCATTCGGTCGAAGAGGCCGTGGTGCTGGCGGACAGGATCGTCGTCATGAGCGCCGGCCCCGGCCGGGTCGATTGCGATATGACGGTCGATCTCCCCCGTCCCCGCGACGTATCGTCGGAACCGTTCAACGCCGTCCGCCGCACCGTGGCGCAGCGGCTCAGCAGCAACCTCGCGCCGGGCCGCCGGCTTGCAACCGGAGACGCCGCCTGACATGCCCACCGACCAGACTGCCAACACCTATCGCGGCATGGAGCCCGCCGCGATCGACACCGCCTACAACAACTCCGCCGCCGTCACCGACAGTGCCGAACGTGTGGAAAAATGGCGCCGCCGCAGCGAGGAAACCCGCGCCCGGCCGGGGGTGCGGCGTGACCTTCGGTACGGGCCCGAAGCCAACAACCGCATCGATTATTTCCCAACGAACATGCCCTCTGCGCCCCTGTTCATCTTCATCCACGGCGGTTACTGGTTTCGCAACACCAAGGAAATCTTCGCCTTCGTCGCCGACGGCCCCTGCGCCAACGGCATCAATGTCGCGACCGTCGGCTACACCCTGGCCCCCGATGCCGGGCTCAGCCAGATCGTCCAGGAAATCAGCCTGGCGATCGATTATCTGCTGAGTTCCGCCGATGATCTGGGGTTCGACCGCACCGCCGTCATCGTCGGCGGATGGTCGGCCGGTGGGCATCTCACGGCACTTGCCGCCAGTCACCCGGACGTCGCCGGCGTCCTGCCCATCAGCGGCATTTTCGACCTGACCCCGATCGCGCTCAGCTACATCAACGATGCCCTGTCCCTGACGGCAGACGAGATCGCCACCTTGAGCCCGCTGTTCAACCTGCCCCAGCGGAAAATTCCGCACCTGCTGTTCGTCGGCGGCGACGAGCTGCCGGAACTTCAGCGGCAATCCAGGGCCTATGCGACCGCCGCCGCCGGCGACGGCATTCCCGCCGCGCTGGAGGTCGTCCCCGGCCAAAATCATTTCACCATCGTCGATGAACTGGCATCGACGGACGGTGTTTTGATGCACGGCCTGATCCGCCTTGTCAGGCAGGTTTCCGCAGCGAAGACCGTCTGACGAAAGGATTCGGCGCTACTGCGCCACCGTCCAGGGCCGCCAGATCTGCCGGGGGCGGTTTCCGCTGCACTTCTGCAGGAGAACCTCTGCCCCCTTGACCGCCTTGTCGATCACGGTCATGCAGAAATCGAATTTCACCATTTTCACATGGCCGTCCGCCTGCAATTCCCACTGCATGTTGGGGGAATTCTGGCACTTTGAAATCAGCACCTTCGTGCGGTCCTGGAGCTTGGCATCACCGACCCCGACGCAATATTTGCTGTCGAAAACCAGGGCGCTCGGCTTTTCGTTCGGCCTGATCCACAGGGTATCCCGCTGGTTACAATCGGCCAAGGCCATGGCTTCCGTCGGCTCCTCGCTTTTGCTCAGACACAGACCCGGCGCGTTGGTCAACTCGAACCGCAGGGAGCCCTTGGGCTGGGACCGCTGCCGCTTGATCGCGGCGATCAGGGCCTTGTCCGCCATCGGCGCCGCGGCGGGGCTTTGGTTGCCCACGACCACCGAAGTCGATTGAATGGGGGTGATCTTGATCGAATTCGGATCGATGGCGTCCGGGTTCGGCTGAGTCTGAGTTGTGGTGACGTTGTTGCCGAGATTGATCGTAGGCATGGTCAGCGGGGCCGGCTTGGCGTCCGGGTCCTTGCCGGCCTTGTAAGCGGCCAGCCGGGATTTGAAATTGGCGCTGGGCCGCGTGTCGGCGCCGATCACCGCCGCCCAATGAAACAGGAATTCGTCCGGCCCTTCCTTTTGCTGAAGAAAGATATTCAGATCGAGGGGACGGTTCGCAATGTCGATCGACTGCTGGATTTTCCCGGCCGCTTTCTCCAACGCCATGAACTTGTCGATTTCCATGGTCACGATAACCCCGGCGGCGATGGCGATCATCAACGGCCCGAGAGCCGCCGTCGCAACGCCCGACGTTGTCCAACTGCCGGCGCCACCACCCGTCTTGAGGGCCGTCTCGACCACTTTCTTCGCCGCTTCCGCTGCAGCCTTCCGGGCCGCTTCCCTGAAAGGAAATGTCGCGATTTGCACCGGTTTGATAAACAACGGCACGAGAACGCTGCCCGCCGGTCCGGCGAAGCCGGCCGCCATCTGGATGGATCCCACGAGCATCTCGTTATAGTCGGGCGGGGTGACCATGGAATCGGAATAGATGACGGCGGCACCCATTTTCGCCGCCGTGACCTCGTAGGCCTTCTTGGACGCTATCTCCCAGGTTTGATGGGCCTGTTTCGCCTGATAGGCGATGAACTGCCGGTTCCACTGGATCAACTGGGCGACCTGCCCCATCAGCTGCTTTTCAGATTCCGTCCGCTGACCGGCCGGTTTGGCCGCAGCATCCATCACCGCCGCGCCAAGTGCGGCGGACAGATAGGGGCTTTCCCATGGCCGGTTGTCGATGACTTCCCAGGCCGCCTTCAGCGTCGCCTCCGGGTCCTTACCCGCCGCCTTTGCCGCCTTTTTAATCTGGGTATCCAACGCCGTGCGCTCGGCAATTATTTTGGCAAGGATGTCATCGGCGCCCCTGCCAAGGCCGAACAGGCCGTACTTTCCGCGTTCGGGCAAGACCCACTGCATCTTGTTGTTGCGGCAGGCCTTGGCGGATTTGATGCTGAACCACGTGCGCTTGGCCCCTTCTGGGCAGGTCCAGCAGGTACCACCATCGATCATGTCGAAGATCTGACCGGGTTCGCACTTACGGTCGCCCATGCTGATCGCCGGCTCGAACGCGAAGGATATCTTGCAGGCGGCCTTCCCCGTCACGGCATTGGCCGTGCGGTTGTAGTCTTCGGGACATTTCCAGCATTCGCCGCCGTTGCGCGGATCGCGGAAGGCATCCTGATCGGGACATTGCCTTCCTGTGAAGGTCGCCGACGTCGCCTTTTTGCCGATCTTACCGCAAGCATTCCACTGGTCGACCTTCGCGGCGGTCCGGCCATAGCCCGCGGGGCAGCTCCAGCATTCGCCGCCGTTGCGCCCGTCCTTGAAAGAGCCGCTCGGGCATTTGACCGCCCCAAGGAAGGTGGCGGGGCCCGTCCTGTCGGGAACGTTCTTCTGACAGGCCCGTTCGTGTGTCACCTTGCGGGCGCTGCGCACGTATCCCGTCGGACAGGCCCAGCAGGCCCCGAGATCGGCAAATGACCCTTTCGGGCAGGTCTTGATGGACTGCCTGATGTAGGTCGCCTTCTCGAAATTACAGGGTTCCTGGAGGTTCCCCGCCCGATCGACGCCGCCGCAGGCGGAATGGCCTTGCAACTGCTTCCAGGCGGAATTGGCCTGCGCGTCCTCACCGTTGCCCCCCAGGATGAACAGGCCGAGGAACAGAATACCCAAATACTTCGGCAGAAACTTTGCGACAAGCGATGCCATAGATAAATCCTCCTCGCGGCGTCAGGTCCGCCGAAGTCGTGAATTTCAATGTATTTTGTTTTTTAATCACTTCGGCGAACCGAATTCATGCTTATTTTTTGCTGTTAAGCCAGCCTGGAAATTAAGCTGCGCGTCGGAGACAGCGATTGCGCAATCAAAGCATTCATCAAGCGCGCGACCGCAGGGTTTGTGACGGCAGGACACCGAACTGCTCCACGTAGCATTTGGAAAACCAGCCCATGTGGGTGAACCCCCACTTTGCGGCGACGTCGCGGACGGAAACGCCGTTGCCGGCCCGGCGCAGGTCGTCGTGAGCCAAGGTCAGCCGCACGTATTTGACATAGGCGATGGGCGACATGCTGAAGGCATCATTGAACGCGGTCTGCAACGTGCGGTAGCCGCAACCCGCATGATGAGCCAGGGTTTCCAGCGTAATCGCCGTATCCGCATGGGCGTGGATATAATCGCGGGCCCGTTTGACGTAATAGGGAACGGCAACGGCCTTCGGGCGGCCCTGCAGGGCATCCGTGGCGGAATTAGGCAACAGCGACAGCACGCTGGTCAGCAACAGGTCCTTGAGGCCTGCCAAGATGATCGGATTGCCATTCCCGCACAGGGGGCCATCCAAGGCTTCGGCGATATAGGTCACCGTATTGCGCAGGTGCTGCCCGCCCGGCGTGGTCAGGTCCAGCTCGGCATCGAATTGGATATCCGCCAGACAGGCTTCCTCGCCAAGAAGCCTGCGCGCATGCTGTTTCAGGCCATCGATCGACAGCGGAATCACGAAACTTTCAAAGGCGTCCTGGCGCGCTGTCAGGGGAATGCGCTTGTCCCGCATCAGGCCGGTTTTCGGCGAAATCCCGAACCCCTGCCCCTGATGCTGAACATCGGCCATCCCGCCCGTCAGAATGAACAAAAACAGCGAATCATCGTCGTTCGCCTGCGTCTGGACCCGAGTCGGCACGTCACCATAGGTGATGTGCAGGAGACTCTGGCCGCCGAGGTCGGCACAGCGCAGGGACGCGTCGATTTCACGGCCTCGCCCGATGACGTCGACTTCATCCGTGCTGGTCAGCCGCGTCAGAATATCCCGCATTTCATGCAGGTCCTTGGACGACAGAACTTCGTAGTTCTCCAGATACGTCATGAGAGAGCGCCGATCCTTCCGATGGACACCTGTATATTATAGCTGGCCCGTCGACTGCGATCACCATCACACTGCCGTTCCATTTTTCAATTTAGGTCCCAGCCGTTACCCCGCCCCCAACCGCCGGAAACCTGTTCAGAATGGCGCAAATCCGCTAAACGGGTGCTTGCCTTCAACCACGCCTATTCAGGGAGATCCATCCAATGGGGGAACAATGCGTTGTCGTGACCGGCGGCAGCAGCGGCATCGGGCGCGCCTGCGTCGAAGCCGTGGCCGCGACCGGCACCAAGGTCGTCAATCTGGACCGCAATCCGGCCGAGCTCATTCCGGGTGAGACCTTCATCGAACTCGACCTTTATGACCACGACAAAATCCGTGACGTGTTCGCCGACATCGCCCAGACCTTCGATATTGTCGGCCTAGTCAACAACGCCGGCATGTCGCTCGCCAAAACCCTGGCCGAGACCGAGGCCGAAGATTTCGCCAAGGTGGTTCCCCTCAACATGGTCGCCCCCGCGCTTTGCGCGAAATATGCCGCCGAAGCCATGAAACGCGTTGGCTGGGGGCGTATCGTCAACATGTCCAGCCGCGTCATTCTGGGCAAGGAACTGCGCACGACCTATGCCGCGACCAAGGGCGGCATCGCCGCCATGGCCAAGGTCTGGGCCCTGGAATTGGCGGCAGACGGCATCACCGTCAACACCATCGCCCCCGGCCCTATCGCCACGCCCCTGTTCAAGGAGGTCAACCCGCCGGGCACCCCCAGAACCCAGAAGATCATCGACGGCGTGCCGGTTAAGCGCCTGGGCGAGCCGGAAGACATCGCCAACGCCGTGATGTTCTTTTTGAAAAAGGAAAGCGGCTTCGTCACCGGACAGACCCTGTTCGTCTGCGGCGGGCTGACCGTTGGCGGCGCCCAGTAGCGGGCACCGTCACGCCAGCGAAACATCGCTGGAACAACGCCCCGTAATCCGTCACAAAGAGGAACCGTGGCTTTTCCGGCCGCGCCCCCTCGCACCAGGAGCATTTGCATGACCTCGATCCTCGTCCTCGGCTTCCTGATTGGGATTCGTCATGCGTTCGAGCCCGATCACCTGGCCGCCGTGACCGCCATGGTCTCGGGCAAGACGTCGCTGCGCCGGACCTTGCGCCAGGGCGCCGTCTGGGGCCTGGGACACACCACCACTCTGTTCCTGGTTTGCGGCGCCGTGATCTACATGGAAACGACGATTTCAGACTTTGCCGCGCGCATGATGGAGGCCACCGTCGGCGTGTTGCTGATCGGATTGGGGGTCGAGGTGATCCGCCGCATGATCCGTGACCGCATCCATTTCCACGCCCACCGCCACATGGACGGTGAAGTCCACTTCCATGCCCATTCCCACAAGCACGACGCCCCCCACCAGGCGGTGCATCCGCGGACGCACGACCACGATCATCCGACGGGCTTTCCGCTGCGCTTTTTCGTCGTCGGCCTGATGCACGGCATGGCTGGGTCGGCGGCTCTCGCCGTCATGACCGCACAGACCACGACGTCGCCCTGGCTGGCCCTGGGCTATGTCGCCCTGTTCGGCATCGGCTCCATGGTCGGGATGGCGTTGTTCAGTGCGGTCATTTCTCTGCCGCTTCGGGGCGCACGCGGCCTGACCTGGGCCCATAACGGCCTACAGGCGGCCATCGGCTGCCTGACCGTCGGCCTGGGCGTGACCACCTTCGTGTCCTCGGTCTTTCCCTGATTACATTCGGCCCTGATTACATCCGGTCCTGATCACGTCTGAATTCCCGCAGTCGCTTCCCCGACCGTCCAGGTCTTGCCCGCCGCCAACAGGCCGGCAAGGTCCGCACGGCCGATCACCCGACCCGGGGCGTCGCCGCGCTGGGCCGTGAAATCGTCGGCCGGAACGTGGTAGAGCACGCCCAGGGCAAGCGGCAGATCCGGGGCGTCCATGCGCGCCAGGATGGTCGCCAGGGCCAGGTTGGTCTGGTCATGGACGGTAGGCCCGCCATCCCCCACCGGTACCACGCGGGCCGTACCCGTCTGCCAATCAACGGCGATGCCCTTGTCCCGGTCCTTGCCGAAGATCATGGGCTGGCCATGCTCCAACCGCAGGGTGCGGTCGGCGGTCAGGCCCTTGTCGCGCACGGCCTCGAACGCGCCGTCGTTGAACACCACGCAGTTCTGCAGAATTTCGACGAAGGACGCCCCGCGATGCGCCTGCGCCGCCTTCAGCACCCCCGGCAGATGATCCTGCAAGGTATCGGCGGAACGCGCGATGAACCTGGCACCCGCCCCCAGGGCCAACAGGGCCGCGTTCACGGGGGCCTCGACCGAGCCCGCGGGCGACGAAGGCGAGCGCATGCCCGTGGCCGAGGCCGGGGAATACTGTCCCTTGGTCAGGCCGTAGACGGCGTTGTTGGGCATGATCAGGTTGAGATCGACGTTGCGCCGGAGCGCGTGCATCAGGTGATTGCCGCCGATCGACAAGAAATCGCCGTCGCCGCCGACGACCCAGACGTCCAGATCCGGGTTGGCCATCTTGACGCCGGTCGCCACGGCGGGGGCGCGACCGTGGATGGTGTGGAAGCCGTAGCTGGCCAAGTAGTAGGGAAAGCGCGCGGCGCAGCCGATGCCGGAAATGAACACCACGTCGTCGGGCCGGCGCCCGGCCTCGGCCAGCACGCCGCGAACGGCCTTGAGGATCGCATAATCGCCGCAGCCGGGGCACCAACGCACTTCCTGGTCGGTGGTGAAGTCGCGGGCGGTCAATGCGGCGGAGGCGCCCGTGTCGGGCGCGGCGAGGTCGGGGTTCATCACGTTCATGACAGGTCCTCTCTAAGGGCAGCATCGATCTCGGCCACCGTGAAGGGCTGGCCGGTGACCTTGTTCAGGCCGCGGAAGGAAACATGGGGGAACAGGCCCTGCAGATGGGCCCGCAGTTGCCCGGAATTAAGTTCCGCCACCACGACCCGGTCGTAGAGGGCGAAAATTTCGGCAAGCCCCCGGGGCAACGGCGACAGGTGGCGCAGATGCAGGTGGCCGACGGCATGGCCCTCGGCGGCCAGATCCTCGACCGCCGTCTTCAGCGCCCCCTGGGTCGAGCCCCAACCGACGGCCAGCACCCGGCCGGCATCCACGCCGGCGGCAACTTTCGCCGGGGGCAGGGCCGTGCGGATACGGTCCAGCTTGTCGGCCCGCAGGTCCGTCATTTCCTGGTGATTGTCGGGATCATAGGAGATATGGCCGGAACCCGAGGATCGCTCGATCCCGCCGAGCCGATGGGCCAACCCCGTCATGCCCGGCACGGCCCAGGGCCGGGCCAGCGATTCGGGATCGCGACGGAAGGGATGAAACCCGTCCGGATCGATATCACGGTCGACCGCGATGTCGACCAGGGCGTCGACGTCCGGCAGGCGCCAGGGCTCCGCCGCGTTGGCCGTATAGGCGTCGGACAGCACGATCACCGGCGTCATGTAGGTCACCGCGACACGCGCCGCCTCGATCACCGTGTCGAACGAATCGCCGGGGCCGGAGGCAGCGAACACCGGAAGGGGCGCCTCGCCGTGGCGGCCGTGCAGGGCCAGGTTCAGATCGGCCTGCTCGACCTTGGTCGGCATGCCCGTGGAGGGGCCCGCGCGCTGCACGTCGATGACGATCAGCGGCAATTCCGCCGCCGTGGCCAATCCCAAGGCCTCGGCCTTCAACGCCATGCCGGGGCCGGAGGTCCCGGTGACGCCGAGCCCGCCTGCGAAGGAGGCACCGATGGCCGCAGTGGCCGCGGCGATTTCATCTTCCGCCTGGAAGGTCGCGACGCCGTCGCCGCCCAGCTTGGCCAGCCCGTGCAGGATCGCCGAGGCCGGAGTGATGGGGTAGGAGCAATAATGCAGGCGCAGACCGGACAGGGCAGAGGCGGCCGCCAAGCCCAGCACCATGCCGTCGATACCGGTCAGCGTGCGGTAGGTGCCGGGACGGGGGCTCGACGGCGTCACCGCGCGCAGACGGGGCGGCGGCGCCATGTCGGTCACATCACCGTAAGTATGGCCCGCGTCCATGGCCGCCGTGTTGGCGGCGGCGATTTCCGGCCGCTTGGCGAATTTCGATTTCAGCCAGGCCGCCGTGGGGGCCCGGTCCTGGGAAAACATCCAATAGACCAGACCCAAGGCCCAAAAATTGCGGGCCGTCTCGGCCTCTTTCTTGGTCACGCCCTGGGGCAGGGCGGCCTCGCGGGTCAGGCGGGAGATCTCGATGGCTTCCAGGCGATAGCCGTCCAGGCTGCCGTCCTCCAGCGGATTGGCGGCGTAGCCGGCCTTCTCCAGGCCTCTCTTGGCGAAAGCATCGGCATCCGCGATCAACAGGCCGCCCGGGCGCAGGGCCGCAAGATTGGTCTTCAGCGCCGCCGGGTTGAGGGCGACCAGCACGTCGACCGCATCGCCATGGGTCTTCACCCGGTCGCCGCCGATCTGAATCTGAAAGGCCGACACGCCGAAGGTGGTGCCGGCAGGGGCGCGGATTTCCGCCGGAAAGTCCGGGAAGGTCATGAAGCCGTGGCCGGAAAGGGCCGAGGACTTGGTGAACTCGGACCCCAATGTCTGAATGCCGTCACCGGAATCGCCGGCGAAGCGGACGACGGCAGGGCCCTGGGCCGCATCGGTTTCTGACGGTCTGGAGGCGATGGGTTGGTCGAGCATGGCCGGAAATCCTTGTTCAGTACCGGGTCGAATTCTGCCGCCGCCGAAGGGTCCGGTGACAGTGGCCGGACTATGCCCGCGCACATCCATTGCGGTCGGTCAATTAATTGCCGGGGATAAATAAAACGGGTTCGGTCAACGAATTGCTTTTATGGCGGGGCGGGGCGGGTTTGGATCAGGCGACCCCTCGGGCGGACTTGACCCGCTCCTTTTCCGGAGGCCCCGCCATGCAGCCTACAGAAATTTCCGTCGCCGCCGACCGCGCCTCGTTGGCCATCACCTGGCCCGACGGCGTGCGTCAGACCCTGACCGCACCCGCCTTGCGCCAGATGAGCCGCTCCGCCCGTTCGGAAAGTGCCCGCCTGAAAGGGTGGGACGTCCCGGCCGACGACAGCCTGACCATCGCAGCCGTCGAAGCCGTCGGCATCTATGCCATCAACATCACCTTCTCCGACGGCTACGCCAAAGGCATTTACCCCTGGGAAATGTTGCGCGGTGCCATCGGCGCGCGGGCGTTTCAGAGCATGAGTTCGGCCCAAACCGAGGCGATTTCCGGCCTTGGCAATTAGTTGACAGACAGACCGCCCTGCTGCGGCGCAGCATGGTTGTTACAGACAAGTTTCCCGCCGACAGGCGCGCCTTAAAGGCCCCGTCGGCACCAAGAACAAACGAAACCGAAAGGACGATCCCATGGACGAAATCACGGAAGGCACTTCGCAGGTCGATTGCGACATTCTGGTCATCGGCGGCGGCACGGCCGGCCCCATGGCCGCCTACCGCGCGAAGAAAAAGAACCCCAATGCCAAGGTCATTCTGCTGGAAAAGGCCAATGTGAAACGGTCCGGCGCCATTTCCATGGGCATGGACGGCCTGAACAACGCCGTCATTCCCGGCCATTCCACGCCGGAACAGTACGTCAAGGAAATCACCGTCGCCAACGACGGCATCGTCGACCAGGCCGCGGTCTATAAGTACGCGCAGAACTGCTACGAGATCATTCAGGAACTGGATGGCTTCGGCATCCGTTTCCAGAAGGACGAGAACGGCGACTTCGACGTCAAGAAGGTGCATCACATCGGCACCTACGTTCTGCCCATGCCCAACGGCGACACGGTGAAGAAGGCGCTCTACCGCCAGCTCAAGCGCGCCCGCCTGCTGATTTCCAACCGCTACATGGCGACCCGCCTGCTGACCGGCAAGGACGGCCGCATCGCCGGCGCCATCGCCGTCAACACGCGCACCGCCGAATTCCTGGTGGTCCGCGCCAAGGCCGTGATCCTGTGCATGGGGGCGGCCGGGCGATTGGGCCTGCCGACCTCGGGCTATCTGTTCGGCACCTACGAGAACGCCGCCAACTCGGGCGACGGTTATGCCATGGCCTATCACGCGGGCGCCGGGCTCGCGAACCTGGAGTGCTTCCAGATCAACCCCTTGATCAAGGATTACAACGGCCCCGCCTGTGCCTATGTGGCCGGGCCCTTCGGCGGCTACACCGCCAACAACGAAGGCATGCGCTTCATCGAATGCGATTACTGGTCCGGCCAGATGATGCAGGAGTTCTACAACGAACTGCAGTCGGGCAAGGGGCCGGTGTTCCTCAAGCTCAACCACTTGGCGGATGAGACCATTGGCGAGATCGAAACCATTCTGCACGAGGTCGAACGCCCGACCCGCGGCCGCTTCCAGGTCAACCGCAACAACGACTACCGCAACGGCATGATCGAGATGCATATCTCGGAGATCGGCTTCTGTTCCGGCCATTCGGCCTCGGGCGTCTATGTCGACGACAATGCCTGCACCACCGTCCCCGGCCTGTACGCCGCGGGCGACATGGCCAGCGTGCCGCACAACTACATGCTGGGCGCCTTCACCAACGGTGCCGTCGCCGGCGAGCACGCCATCGACTACGTCAACGAGGTCGATTTCGCCGACATCGACGAAGACTTCATCGCCGCCGAAAAGAAACGCGTGCTGGCGCCGACCACGCGCGAAGACGGCATCCCGCCGAACCAGGTCGAATACAAGACCCGACGTCTGGTCAACGACTACCTGCAGCCGCCCAAGGTCACGCGCAAGATGCAGCTCGCCCAGGACCGCTTCGCCGAAACCCGCGAGGTCATGGAAAACGAGATGGTCGCGCGCAACGCCCATGAGTTGATGCGCTCGCTCGAGGTGTCGTCGATCATGGATTGCGCCGACATGGCTGCCTTCGCGTCCCTGTTCCGCACGGAAAGCCGCTGGGGCCTGTATCACAACCGCGCCGACTATCCGGAGCGCGACAACGAAAACTGGTTCTGCCACTCGATCCTGTCCAAGGACGATGCCGGCCAGATGACGATCAAGAAAAAGGACGTCGATCCCTACATCATCCCCATCGATGAGGAAGAGAAAGACGCCTACGACAAGCAGCGGATCAAGGCGCAGGCCTAACCCCCGCCGGACCCGCACCAAGACCATACCCAAGGAGAAATCCGATGCCCCTCGCTGAACAACCCTCATCCGTCCCCGTCGTCGTCGACGAAGGCAAATGCATCGCCGATAAGGGCTGCACCGTTTGCGTCGACGTCTGTCCCCTGGACGTGCTGCGCATCTCGGACGCCACCGGCAAGGCCTTCATGAAGTACGACGAGTGCTGGTACTGCATGCCCTGCGAGGCCGATTGCCCGACAGGCGCCGTCACCGTCAACATCCCCTTCCTGCTGCGCTGACCCAAGGAGCCCGACCCCATGTCCGCATTCGAGCCCTTTGAGCAATTCGACGAAGTCGAAGACATCATCGACCGCCTGGAAGACCCCGATCCCGGCACGCGCCGTGTCGCCATCATGGACCTGGCCGATTCAGCCGATCCCGCCGCCGTGGCACACCTGAAAAAAGCCCTGGCTGACGACGCCCGCGAAGTGCGGTTGCAGATCGCCCTGGCCCTGGGTGAATTCGACGGCCCTGAAACCGCCGAAGCGCTGCTGATCGCGCTGACCGATTCCGACAGCGGCGTGGCCCAGGCCGCTGCCGATAGCATGGCGGAATTGAAGGACCCGGCGGCCGCCGATCCGATCCTGCCGTTCGTCGCCCATGAATCAGCCTTCGTGCGCGCCGGCGCCTTGCGGGCACTGCGCGAATTGAAACGTCCGGAAAGCCTGAAACCGGCACTGGATGCCCTCGGCGATCCGGAAGCCACCGTTCGTTCCGAAGCGGTCAGCGTCGTCGGCTATCTGAAAACCGAAGACGCCCTGCCCGCCCTGATGGCGATGCTGAAAGACGTTGACGCCGGCGTGCGCCGCACGGCCGCCGGGGCCTTGGGCTTTTCCGTGACCGCCGCCGCCGCCGATACCCTGGCCCAGGCGCTGAGCGATACGGACTGGCAGGTCCGCGAGGTTGCCGCCGAAACGCTGTGCAAGGTGCAGTCGCCGGGCGCCATTCCGGCCCTGCGCAAGGCGCTCGCCGACGATTACTGGCAGGTTCGGCAGAAGGCCATCCGCTCCCTCGGCAAGCTGGGCGCGGCGGAAGCCATCGACGACATCGCGCCGTCACTCGACCATGACATTTCCAATCTGCGCAAGGAAGCAGCCGCCGCGATGGGCGAGATCGCCTCGCCCAAGGCCGTGCCCGCCCTCGAAGCGCATCTCGACGATCCCGACCCTGACGTCCGTAAGAACATCCGCTGGGCGCTCAGCCAGATCCGCGCTGAATAGGACAGCGTCCCCTCAACCGCCACTGGCCATTCCCGTTATGAACCACGTGACCCAGAACATCGTGACCCAGGAAACAGAGACCCTTCCGAAATACGTGGTGGTCCGTGATTGGCTGGCGCGGCGGATCAACACCGGCGACTTTCAGCCGGGGGGGCGGCTGCCGTCGGAACATTCCCTGGTCGCCAGGTTCGGCGTGTCGCGGGTCACCGTGCGCCATGCGCTTGATGCCCTTAAAAAATCCGGAATGGTCGAAAGTCATCAAGGCCAGGGCCATTTCGTGCGCGGCATCAAGGCCGAGCTGGACATGCGCCGACTGCGCGGATTGGGCGAAGCGCTTGGCCCGAACGGTCTGCAGGCCACGGCGCAATTGCTGGAACGGGCCGAGATCAAGGCCAACAGTCAGGTCCGTCAGGCACTGGCTTTGCCGCCGTCGAGCCTTGTCACCGTGGTTCGCCGTCTTCGTCTCGCCAACGCGGCCCCGATCTGTTTCGAGGAACGCTATCTTCTGCCCGAGGTCGGGCGCCTGCTTTCCGACCGCGACCTTGAATCAAGCGACGTCTGCACCCTTCTGGAACAGTCGCGCGGCGTGGCGATGGCGTTCGGAGACGTCGTCATGGACATGGTCAAGGCGGCCCCCAAGCTGGCCCAACATCTTGAGATCGAACCAGGCGCCACGGTCGTGCGCACGGAGCAGATCAACGTCGACGTCAACGGCGTCGCCATCGATTTCTGCATCCGCCACGCCGTCGCCGAGGCCTTTCGATACCGCACCCGGATTGGCCGCTGGTAGCTCTCGGCACCATGCGCCCTCACATCTTTCCGCACAGCCACCGACTTGCCGCCGCGATCTTCGCGGCGGCCTTTCTTTTCGGGCATCCGGCAATCGCCGGTGGCGCCGCTCCCCTGGCGGCGGCGCCGGCCCCCATTGCCGCCCCGGCCATCAACCTGCCGCGGCTGGACGGAACCCCGTTTTCCCTGACCGACCGCAAGGGCAAGGTCACGCTGATCAACTTCTGGGCGCTGTGGTGCGCGCCTTGCCGCACCGAAATGCCGGCGCTGGCCCGGCTGAAAACCCAAATGGCGGGGCGGGGGCTCGACGTTGTCGCCGTGAACCTGGGCGACAAACCGGACGCAGTCGCGCGGTTCCTGAAGCAAGTGGATGTGGGCGAACTGACCATCGTGATGGATCGTCAATCCGCCGTCGGTCGTGCATGGCATGTTCAGGCGCTGCCCGCGACGTTCCTGGTTGGCCCCGACGGCACCATTACCCATGCGGCGATCGGCGCCCGCGAATGGGCGGCGGAAAAGGTCCTTCGGTGGTTCGAAAAACAGCTTGCGAAGGCCGCTCCCTGAGGACTTCCGACAGATCGGGTTTCGGTAACTTGTATCCTCTCGGCAAACATATAAATGATTAAAAAATAACCATAATTATGGCGCAGATTAAAAAATCACCACATTCCATTCCAATCGGCTCAAAATCCGCAAAAATTTGATAATTTTTCCTTATATTTCAATTAGTTATTTTTATTTTGCATGTGCGAAAACTGGCAAGGTAATTGCACTTATAAAGGCCGTAACGAGACAACTTTGATGCAGAGCAAAGGAGAATTCAACAATGCTCAGGCACGTAACGCAGGGATTGGCATTAGGGGCCTTATTGGCGGTGACAGCGGCGGCACCAGCCCAGGCCAAGACCATCAAGGTGGCTATCGGCCATCAAAGCATGTGTACCGACACCTATACGGCAGGCATCGTCGTCAAGGAGTTGAAGCTTCTTGAAAAACACCTGCCCAAGACCGGCAAGTACAAGGACGTCGACTACGACATCAGCTGGGCCGACTATTCTTCCGGTGGCCCCATCACCAACCAGATGATGGCCAACAAGCTGAACATCGGCGTGATGGGCGACTATCCTCTGATCGTCAACGGCGCCAAGTTCCAGGCCACGGACAGCCTGCGCACCTACTATGTCGCGGGCACCGGCTACAACCTGAAGGGATCGGGCAACGCCATCGTGGTGCCCGTGAAGTCGGACCTCTACAAGATCAGCGATCTTGAAGGCAAGGAAGTGTCCACGCCCGTGGGCTCCGCCGCCTGGGGCATGCTGCTTAAGGCCGCCCAGGACAACAAGATCAAATTCCAGTTGAAGAACCAGAGCCCCGCCGTGGGTGCAGCCAACATCGCCGCGGGCAAGATCGACGCCCATTCGGACTTCTGTCCCTGGTCGGAAATCATGGAATTCCGCGGCACCGGCCGCAAGATCTATGACGGCTCGGAAGCCGGCGTGCCGTATCTGCACGGCGTCGTCGTGCGCAAGGATCTGGCCGACGATTATCCGGAAGTGGTTCAGGCCTTCATCAAGGCCGTCTACGACGCGGGCAAGTGGATCAAGGAAGATCCCATCCGCGCCACCGACCTGATGGAGAAATGGACGGGTGTCGAGAAGGAAGTGCTCTACATCTACTTCTCGAAGGGGGGGCATCTGTCTCTCGACCCGACCATCAAACCCGCCTGGACCGAAGCGCTGAAGTTCGATCACACGGTTCTGGTCAAGGAAAAGGCGATCCCGCCGCTCGATTTCGGTGACTGGATCACCGAGAAGTACATCCGCGCTGCCTATAAGGACATGGGCGTGGATTACGACAAGGACAAGGCCGCGGTGGTCAATCCGGTCGAAGCGAACGCCGGTCTGCCCAACGAGATCTGGCACGCCCGCGACGGGATCAAGGCATACGCGACCCTGCCCGAATTCCTGGGCGCCATCGCCAAGTTCCGCGCCACGGGTGCGAAGATCAACTCCACCTACGTCTACGACAAGGAAACGGGACTGAAGCTGTTCGGCAAGACCGCCTTCTGGGTCGTCACGCCGAAGGGTGAGTTCGCGACCTTCCTGCGCCGCGGCGAAGCCGAAAAATACGCCGGCACCATCGACGGCAAGGTCATCACCTTCGAAGACGCGATCGGCATGAAGTCCAGCTGATCACACGCCTGACCGGCGGGACGTGGGCCCAGGCCTTCGTCCCGCCGTTTTTCCCGGCCCCCGGTCGGACTCCAGAAAAAAGCCCGAAGACGGCGATGAGCATCCAGCAAGACGACGACCGAAACCACGGAGATACCGGTGCGATGAACGCTCCCATTCCAGAACCGCAAGCTGACGCCCAGGCCGGCGCAGACGCCGCCGTTGCCACCCGCGACGCCGAAGCCCGTCAGCCCGTCACGCCCAAGGAAGCCGTCGGTGTCCTGATCGCCGCCGTGCTGAAACCCAAAGCCTTGGTGCCCTTTGCCAGATCCTGGTCGATCCGGCTGGCGGCGCTGGCCCTGGGCGTTCTGGTCTGGCATGTCGCGACGGAAACAAAGTTCAATTATTTCATCAACTTCGAAAACGTTCCCTCGCCGCTCAAAGTCTGGACCGCCTTCGTCGCGCATGTCCATTCCACTGAATTCTACATCCACATCGCGGTGTCGATGCAGCGCATCGTCATCGGCTACATGAGCGCCGTCGGGCTCGGCATTCTGCTGGGCCTCATGATCGGCCGCTCGCGCTTGGCCCGCGACGTGATCTCCCCCTATATCGAAATTCTGCGCCCGATCCCGGCCGTGGCCTGGATTCCGCTGGCCATCCTGATGTGGCCGACCGAGGAAAGCTCGATCATCTACATCACCTTCTTAGGCGCCCTGTTCCCCATCATCCTGAACACGGCACATGGGGCCGAGCTGACGCCGGACGTGCTGATCCGCGCGGCCAAGTCCCTTGGCGCCAACCGGCGCGAAATCTTCTGGCATGTGGTCATTCCCGCGGCCCTGCCGTCCATCACTGCCGGCCTTGCCATCGGCATGGGGGTTTCCTGGTTCTCGCTGCTGGCCGGGGAAATCATCTCGGGCCAGTACGGCATTGGCTATTTCACCTGGAATGCCTACTCGCTGATCAACTATCCGGACATCGTCGTCGGCATGCTGATGATCGGCGGCCTGGGAACACTCTCGACCTATGCCGTGCGGCTGGCGACCCGGCCGCTGCTCGGCTGGCAGCGGCGGTCGCGATGACGACCGCCGGACGGGCACGACGCATCAGGGGCGCGATCGCTGCGCGTCCGCGTCTGTGGCTGGCCGTCACGCTGGGCTTTCCCGTCGTTTATTACCTTGTAATGTTCATTGCCCTGGTCGCCCGTTTCCAGGCCTGGCCCAATTATGCCGTCACCTATGACTGGCTGGGCAACGTCGCCGAGATCATCCGCGCCACCCCGTCGCTTTCCGACATCGGCGCGATCATCGCGCAGGAATGGCTGTTTGAGGTCGGGCGCATGAATTACGACTTCGGCAACGGCATTTCCGAATGGAGCCTGAACATCAACCCGGCCAAGGTTTTGGTCGTCTGTCTTCTGGGCGGCCTGATCGCCACCCTCATCACGCTGATGGCCGCCCGCCACGCAGCCTGTCCGACGAGCCGGTGGGCCGGTGCCAGCACCGCCGGCGGCCTGGGAGCCGCCCTGGTCGCCATGACCAACGTCACTCTGGCCTGGGTCGTCTGCTGCGCCACGCCAAGTTGGGTCGTCGGGCTGGCGATCCTGGGGCTGGGCGTGTCGTCCTCCCTGTGGCTCGAACAATTCGGCTGGTGGATCGAATACGCCGGTTTCGTGCTGCTGCTGGCCTCTCTTTACGTTCTTTCAGGCGATGCCAAGGCCGCCGCGAACACAAATGAAACCCCCTACCCGAAATCAGCCATGGGAGCCCCCCAATGATCGCCAATATCATCAGCCTGACCCGCGACAGGGATACGGAAGCCGACGCCCGCCGATCCAGTGAAGGCAAAGGCCACGTTACCATTGATGACGTGGCGGTGGTGTTCGGGTCCGGCGCCGATGCCCATACGGCCGTGGAACGCACGACCCTGGACGTACAACCGGGCGAATTCCTCTGTATCCTGGGCCCTTCGGGCTGCGGCAAATCGACCTTGCTGAATTCCGTCGCGGGCTTCGTTCAGCCGACTGCCGGCGCGGTCAAGGTCGACGGCAAGGCCGTGACCCAGCCCGGCCCCGACCGCGGCATGGTGTTTCAGCAATATTCCCTGATGCCGTGGAAGACCGTGCGCGACAACGTCGCCTTCGGCCCGCTGCTCGCCGGCCACACTCGATCCGAGGCGCAATCCATCGCCTATACCTTCCTCAACATGGTCGGGCTGTCGCGCTTCGCGAAGCATTACCCGTCGGAACTGTCGGGCGGCATGCAGCAGCGCGTGGGCATTGCCCGCGCACTTGCCAACTATCCTTCCGTCCTGCTGATGGACGAACCGTTCGGTGCCCTCGATGCTCAGACACGGCTGATGATGCAGGAAAACCTTCTGCGTATCTGGGAAGACTTCGGCACCACGGTCATGTTCGTGACCCACGACGTGGACGAGGCCGTGTTTCTGGCCGACCGGGTGGTCGTCATGAGTGCGGCCCCGGGGCGCATCATCGACGACTTCAAGGTCGACATCGCCCGCCCGCGCACACCGGAAATCTACACCGACGAAACCTTCGTCGCGTTGAAACGCCGTTGCATGGAACGCATCCGCAGCGAAAGCCTGCGCGCCTTCGACCAGCAGAACCACTGACCCGGAGCAAGGAGCCCTTACCGATGGCCCGCCGCCGCATCCCCTCCCTCGCTGCGTTCGTCCTCGCCCTCGGCCTGGGCGCTGCGGCAGGACGCGCGGAAATCCGCGTGGTCGAACCGGACCCGCCTGCCTCCCTGCCCGCTTTCACCCTTGCCGACCATAAGGGCCAGCCGTTCACGGCGGAGCGCTACAAGGGCCATTGGTCGTTGACCGCCATCGGCTTCACGGCCTGCCCCGACGTCTGTCCCTTCGTGCTGTCCAACATCGTTGAAGTCATCAACCAGATGACGCTCCGCGTGCGCCCGGACAACCTGCCCCAGGTCGTGTTCGTCGGTGTCGACCCCGGGCGCGACGCGCCCGTGATGGCCGACTACGTGGCGCATTTCGATCCGAACTTCGTCGGCGTGACCGGCAGCCATGAGGAACTCGCCAAACTGGTCAAGGGGATCGACGGATTCTACCGCATCGGCAAACCCAAAAAGGACGGCGATTACGAGGTTCAGCACAGCGCCAGCGTCATCGTCACCGGCCCGGATGGGCGCGTCCATGCCAAGCTGTCGCCGCCACTCGACCCCGGCGAGGTCGCCGAATACCTGGCCCGCAAGCAGATCGCCTATGTCCGTGCGCAGAGGAACAATTAAATGACATCATCATTGTATAAATCCTGCCTGGGCTGCCTGACGGGTGTCGCCCTGGCCGCCACCACGGCCCCGGCCGCCCAGGCCTGCGAAGCCCATGCCTTTCTCAAAACACAGACGGCGGAAGCCAAGACCATGTCCCATCAGGGCCCGGTCATGGCCATGGACGCCTGGGTGCCCGTCGCCCCGCCGGGGGTAAAGGCCCATGCGGCCTATCTGGTGCTGATGAACCACGGCGGCGATCTTCGCGCGGTGACGGCGGTGCACAGTCCCCAGTACGCCTCGGTGGCGATGCACGCCAGCCAGGTCAAGGACGGCGTCAACGTCATGCAGCACTTGGCCCAGGTCGACCTGCCGGCTGGATCGTCCGTGGCGTTCAAGCCTCACGGCCTACACATTATGCTGATGGGGCCCAAGAAGCCCATGGCCCAGGGCGACACGGTCGACCTGACCCTGACCCTGGACGACGGCACGGCCGTCGCGGTCAAGGCCGAGGTCCGCAAACGGGGATCGGCCGCCCCCATGAACCACGACCATATGGGCCACGGCCACAAAGGATCGTGATCGGCAGATTGGGGCTTTCCGCGTGATCCGCGTTTTCTCTCTCGGCCTTGCCGCCGCCCTTGCCGTGACACTCGGCACCGCTCCCGCGCGGGCCGGGATGATTGACGAGAGCGGCCTGAAGCCGTGGGAAAATTGCGCCCTCTGCCATTCACTCGACGGCGTGTCGCGCATGGCCAAGTTCCCCAAGCTGGCGGGGCAGGTGCCGGCCTATATCGAAAAGCAGATCCGGGATTTCCGCACCGCCAAGCGGACCAACGACGGCGAACAGATGCAGGGCATGGCCGGTCTGATCGCGGAAAAGGACATTCCCGTGGTCGCCAAATACTTCGGCGCCCTGCCCCCGCCACCGCCCGCCGATCCGCCGCCATCGGACATCGGCAGAGCCGGTGCGAAGCTGTACCGCCAAGGCGACCCGGCCAGCGGCCTGCCTGCCTGTGCGTCCTGCCACGGCAAGGACAAGGTTGCGCAATCGGGCGCCCCCAGGCTTGAGGCGCAACACGCCGACTATGTGATAAAACAGTTGACGGATTTCCGCTCGGGCGACCGCACGAACGATCCCGGCGGTATCATGGCCGGGGTCGCGGCGAAACTGAGCGATGCGGATATTCGGGCCGTCGGCGGCTATCTTGCCGCCGTGCCGAGAAACTAGGACACGGGCGTGATGACCAAAATTCCGCCCCGGCTACGCGTGATCGAGACCAAGGATATGGCCACGGACGAACCCCTTTCTGCCCTGTTCCTGTCGGAAAGCATGTCGGACCTGAACGAGGGAGCGACCTTTCTAGACCGTTTGAGCATGGAAGAGGTCACCTTCATCCGCACGCGCGGGTCCACCATCAAGGCCCGACGCGGCGAAGGCATCTTCCATCAGGGCGATCGGCACGAGGGCATCTATCTGATCGAAAGCGGGCGCGTGCGCACCTTCTGCACCGGGCCGTCGGGACGCGAACTGACCCTGGCCTATTGGACGCCGGGGCATTTCATCGGCGGGCCCGAGGTCTTCGGCGGCGGCATCCATCTGTGGTCGGGCGAGGCCATGGAGGATTCCCGCGTCATGGCGCTGTCGGGGGCCGTGGTCCGCGACCTGATCGAGCGTATGCCGATCTTCGCCCTCTGCCTGATCGACGCCCTGGTCGCCAAGGGCAAATGCTATTCTCAACTGGTGCAGATGCTGGGCACTCGGTCCGTCGCGCAGCGCCTGGCCCAGTTGCTGAAGATCATGGGGCAGGTTCACGGCCGCGACGACGCCGAGGGCATACTGATCGACCGGCGGGTCACCCACGATCAGTTGGCGGATATCGTCGGCTCGACCCGGCAATGGGTGACGACGACCCTCGACCGCTGGCAGAAGGACAAGGTGATCCTGATCCGCGGCCGCATGATCGTGATCCGCAAGCCGGATACCCTGGAAGACCTCGCCGATTCCTGACGGACGTCCCTAGGAAAGGGGTGCCGGCGGGCTGACCCCAAGGTCCCGCCCGGCACCGGCAATGGCGGCCCAGGCATCGGGGGCCAGGGGAATGCCGCCCGAAAGACGGGCTTCCCGCATGCGGGATTCGGGTTCGCCGGGGACCAGAACTTCGCTGCTGCCGGCGACGGGCTTCGCACTTTTCACATAGTCGATGTAGCGGCGGAGTTCGCGGGCATAACCATCCTCCGCGCCGAAACGGTCGCGGGACATGTAGATCGACAGCATGCCGTTATAGATCTTGTCGTAACCGGGCCCGGTGGCGCCCGAGCCCGTGAGCGCCCCCGCCAGCAATTCGCACATCAAGGCCAAGCCCGATCCCTTATGCCCACCCATGGCGACCAGGGCCCCGGCGCCATTGCGCGAATTGGGCTGCACCGCAGGATCGGCGGGACCGTAGAGCATGGCCGGGTCGGCGCTGGGTTGGCCGTCGGGTCCGATCAGACTGCCTTCGGGCAACGGCTTGCCGCCCTTGGACGCAACCAGCACCTTGCCCTCAGCGACCAGAGAGGTCGCGAAATCCAGGATCACCGGCGCACCCCCCGCCCCCGGCACACCGATCGCGACCGGGGCCGTGGACATGCGCCGCTCCGCCCCGCCGAAGGGCGCGACCAGAACGCTGCCCGCCACGTTGACGAAATGGACCGAGACCTGGTTTTCCGCCGCCGCCACCTCGGCGAAGGCGCCGATGCGCCCCAAATGCCCGGCATGGCGCAGGGCGACCACGGCGACGCCAAGATCCTTGGCCCGTTCGATGCCCCGGGCCACGGCCTGTGGCCCCACGGTCTGGCCGAAGCCGAACTGACCGTCGAGGATCATCAGGGCCCCCGTATCGCTAACCACGGAAACCTCGCGGTCGGCGACCAGGTTGCCGGATTTCAGCCAACCCAAATATCGCGGCGTGCGGATGACGCCGTGACTGTCATGGCCGGACAGATTGGCACCGACCAAATTTTCGGCGACGCGCATGCCCTCGGCCGCCGAACAGCCGGCGGTGCGGAAGACGTCCGCCAGAAAGCTGGTCAGGGCAACCGCCTCAATGCGAACCGATACCGCGCCGCCGCTCACAGCACGTCCTTGTTGACGACAAAGGCGGGATCGAGCGTGCCGTCCAATGCAGCCAGCACATTACGCGCGGCGGTTTCCGCGACGCGGCGACCCGTCTCGACCGTCAGAGCCGAGTTGTGGGGCGTGAACAACACATTATCGAGGGCAAGCAGGGGACAGTCGTCCTTAGGCGGCTCGTCCTTGGTGACGTCGAGCCCTGCCCCACCCAGATGGCCCGAGACCAGGGCCGCATGAAGGGCATCCTCGTCGATCAGGGAACCCCGGGCCGTATTGATGACATAGGCCCCAGGTTTCATGGCGGCGAATTCCGCCGCCCCCAGAAGGGGCGTGCCGTCGCCGTTGGCCGGCAGGTGCAGGCTGACGAAATCGACATCACCCAAGGCGTCGCGGAAATCGGCGACGTAATCATAGCCAAGGCGCTGGGCCTCTTTCCGCGTCGCCTCCCGGCCGCAGGCGACAACCCGCATGCCGAAGGCGGCACAGCGTTTGGCCGCCTCACCGCCGATGCCGCCCAGTCCGACAATCAGCACCGACTTATCCAGCAGTTCATGGGTCTGGCTTTTGAACCGTTCGGCATATCGGCCGGTGCGTGTGTAGCGGTCCATGACCGCGATCTGGCGGCTGAGCCCCAGCATCAGCAGCACCGTGTGCTCGGCCACGGAGGCCGCCAGCGCGTCGCCGACGATGGCCAGCGGAACGCCCCGCGCGCTGAGTGCCGCAACGTCGACATGGTCATAGCCGACGCCCAGGCGTGAGACGACCTTGAGATTGGCCGCCCCCGCGATGGCCGGAGCGGTCAACGGCGTCAGCCGCAGGATGACCGCGTCGGCATCCTTAATGGCATCCGCCAGGCTGTCCGGGGTCAGCCCTTGTTCAAGGCGAACATCCAGACCATCGCGCAGGGACAGCAACTCCATCCCCCGCGCATGCATGGGGCCTTCGACAAATATGGTCGCCATAATGCGCCGACCTTAGGACGCGTCGTCGAAATCGAGCGGATCGCGGGTCACCCGTTCACCAGGACGATAGAGCGCCATGACGGCCCCGACGGCGATCAGGGCGACCGCCAGGACAGCGAACTGGAACGGCACGAAATCCTTTACGTGTTCCTGACGCAGGCCCAAGAACGCCAGCACCCCGATAATCGCGGCGGCAAGCCCCCAATAGATAGGCCGGCCGATGAACAGATCGGACATCTTCATTATGCGGTCTCCGGAGTAAGGCGGCGGCGCGTGACCGCGAACAGAACGATGCCAAGCGCACCCGCCACGGGCAGAATGAAGCTGGACACGCCATCGATCAGCGGTTCCATCGGCGGCAGCAAGGCCATGATCGACAACACCCCGATGACCGCCCGCATGGCGGGGTTGAGCGGGCCCTTGAACCAGCCTTCGAGCATCACCGACAGCCCCCACAGGCTAATGAAGGCGGATACCGCCGACAGGCAGGTCAGCCAGAGCGGACCTTCGAACAGCAGAGCCGGGTTATAGACGAAAGCAAACGGCACCAGATACTTGGCGATACCGATGCGCGCCGATTCCACGGCCGTCCCCATGGGACTGGACCCGGCAATGGCCGCCGCCGCGAAGGACGCCAGCGCCACCGGCGGCGTGATGGTCGACACCACGCCATAATAGAAGGCGAACATATGCGCCGCCATGGGTTCGACCTTGAGATGAATCAGCGACGGCACGATCAGCGCCGCTACGGTGATGTAGACGGCGGTGGTCGTCATCCCCATGCCGAGGATGATGGCCGCAACACCGGTCAACGCCAGCAGAACGAACAGGCTGCCGTCGGCCATGTTGATCACTTCGTTGGTGAACTTGAGACCCAGACCCGACACGAAGATGGAGCCGATGATGATCCCGGCGCAGGCGCAGGCCACGGTCACCGGCATCGCCGCGCGCACGCCGGATTCCAGCGCCGACAGAAGGTCAACGGGGCTCATCCGGGTAAGCGGGTCGCGGAAGCTGAGGACAATCAGGGTCACGATGGCCCAGAACGCCGACAGCATGGGCGAATAACCCCAGGCCAACAGGCCGACCAGAACACCGAGGGTCAGCAACTGATGCCAACCGTGTTTCAGCACGTTCATGGCGCGCGGCAGGGTGCGCTTGTCCAGGCGTTTGATGCCGTCCTTTTCGGCCTCGATATCGACCATGAAATAGATGGTCGCGAAGTACAGCAGCGTCGGAATGATCGCGGCGATGATCACCGTGAGATAGCTGACGTGCATGAATTCGGCGATGATGAAGGCGGCAGCCCCCATGATCGGCGGCGTGATCTGCCCGCCCGAGGACGCACAGGCCTCGACCGCGGCGGCGAACTTGGGCCGGTAGCCGAGCTTGCGCATCAGGGGGATGGTGAACGACCCGGTCGTCACCACGTTGGCGACGGCGGACCCGGATACGGTGCCGAGAAAGGCGCTCGCCACCACCGACGCCTTGGCCGGCCCACCCCGGCGATGGCCGGTCAGCGCGATGGCAAGGTCGATGAGCATCCGCCCCGCACCCGTGCGGATCAGGATGGCGCCGAAAATGATGAACAGCACGATATATGTCGCGGCGACGGATATCGGGATGCCGAACATGCCTTCGGAACGAATGAACAGAATGTCGATATATTTGGTGACCGACGTCGGCGGGCCGTAAAGGAAGCCGCCGAACTTATCCGCATAGAGCGAATGAACGACGAAGAACGAGGTCACAATGACCATGGGCAAACCGACGGAGCGGCGCGTCGTTTCCATGACCAGGAAGATCAGCAAAAAGCCCATCCACAGATCGGAATCGATCAATTCCCCTTCGCGCTGTGAAAACGCGTCCAGATCCCACAGCGTGTAGACCTGCACCGCGAGAACCGCGAACACCAAAAGCGCGTCGATCCCGAAACCGCCCCATTGCAAGGGCGTGGACGGGTGATCGCGCCAGGATTTTCGGCCGAGCGGGAACAGCAGCACCGCCAGCACCATCATTCCGGTCAGATGCGTGGACCGGAATGCCCGCGATTGCGGCGTGCCGAAAACGGCGACGTAAAGATGAAACAGGGCCAGCGCGATGGCGACGGTCGCGACGGTCAGGGCGACCCAGGTCACCAGATCGTAGCCACGGCGCATCAGCGCATGTTCAAGAACGGAGAATTCCCGCACTTCGTCATAGTGCAGGGCTTCGGGCGAATCGGTTTGTTTATCTGTCATGGGGGTGCCGGATCAGCACGGGCCTTAGGGGATAAAACCACGCGGCAAGAACGAAGACAGGCAGACCCGCCGCACGATGAATGCTGGCGCGGCGGAAACCAGTCCGCCGCGCCGATGACATTCACTATCCCCTAGGGGCCGTTACTTAACGCCTTTTTCGTCGTAAAACTTCTTGGCGCCCGGATGGACCGGAAGCGCCGCGCCGAGAAGCGCGTTTTCCAGCTTCACGGACTCCCACACCTTCTTGACCTGAACCAGGTCACCATGATGTTCCCACAGCGCCTTGGTCATCTTGTAGACCGTGTCTTCCGACACGTCCTTGTTGGCCACCATGATCGTCACCGCGCCCAGGATCGGGGTCGGCTTTTCGATGCTCTTGTAGTGCTCCTTGGTCATGGTGATTTTGATGTAACCCGGGTTTTCCGAAAGGATGTCGGCCAGGATCTTGTCGTCGACGCCAATGAAGCGGATGCCCGGCGAGAATTCCAGATCGAGGAACGACGCCTGCGGCACGCTGGTCACCGCCGTGAAGGCGTCGATGTGGCCGTCCTTCATCAGCGAGACGGAATCGGAATAACCGACGTGGTGGACCGTGCCGCCGTTCTTCTTCACGTCGTCGACGGTGAAGCCGTACTTGCCGAAGATCAGCTGCGCCGCGGCATAGCCGGACCATTTCAGCTTGCCGGGGCTGAGGTTCTTATCCTTCAGATCGGCATAGGACATGATCTTGGAATTGGCCGGAACGGCGGTCTGCACACCGGCCGGGTAAAGGGTCGCGATATGGCGGATGTTCGGGTTCTTCGACTTGAACACCGGGGCATTGCCCTTGTAGCCGTCGAATGCGGTATGGCCGTAGGTCCAGCCCAATTCCGCTTCCTTCTTGTTGACGTCGAGCACGTTGCTGACGCCGCCGCCCGGGCCGTTGGACACGGACAGACCTTCGATCTTGCCGAAGATTTCCGCCATCTTGGCGCCCAGCGGATACCAGCTGCCGCCGGACGGGCCAGAAACGATGCGGACGAATTCATCGGCCTTGGCCGAAATGTGGCCCGCCATCACAAGCGGTGCCGCGAGCAACACGACTTTCACAAATTTCTTCATTGGAGTCCTCCCAAAAGGATCAAAGACGTCTTCGGCCGGATGTTTCCTGGGGTAGCGTATTTTTATCGGGCGCATCGGCCTAAAGAATGCACCAGACAAAATTGTTAGTGTCCCGACGGCAACATGTCAATTTAAAGGACAAATTTTGACTTGGCCCCGCGAACCCGCCAAGATGCTAGCGCTGTGCGCTCCAGAGCGCGCGCCCGGCAAAACGGGAGAAGTGGTTGAAGACATTACCACAATCGTTGCAAGAGCCCGACATTGCGGCCGATCTGGACCCGGGCGCCGGACTGATCCTGGTGCCCGGCCGCCGTCAGTTGCTGAGCGACCAGTTGTACGGCCAAATCCTTGACCAGATCGTGGCCGGCGTGCTCAACGAAGGCGACCGGCTGCCGCCGGAAAAGGAAATCTGCAAAATGTTCGGGGTGTCCCGTCCGGTCGTCCGCGACGCCCTGTTGCGACTGCGCGCCGACGGTCTGCTGCGCGCAAGGCAGGGCAGCGGCACCTTCGTCATGCGCCGCCCGGTAGACCGCATCAAGGAATTCACCAAGTCCGCCGATCTGGCGCGCTTTCTGCGCTGCCTCGAAGTACGGATGCCGCTTGAGGCAGCGGCGGCACGGCTTGCCGCAGAACGCCGAACCTCCGCACAGTTGACCAAGATCGAGGCCGCGCATCAGCGCCTGATCGATGACGTGTCAACCGGCCACATCACGCCGCAGAACGACCTGTCATTCCATGCCGCGATCGCCGACGCGACCGGCAATGAATTTTTCGCCCAGGTGTTCGCCCCCATCCATAATTCCATCGTCGGGTTCATGAACGTGTCCCTCAACCTAACGCGCACGGGGTCCCGTGAGCGCATTCTGCAGGTTCTCAACGAACATACCCTGATCCTTGAGGCCATCCAGGGCCAGGAACCGGAGGCAGCGCAGGTCGCCATGCAGTTCCACATCGAACGGTCGCGCCGCCGCGTCACCGACCGCGCCCAGGACACCTAAGAACGTCTCGAAAGTTCAGACCGCCCCCATAACTCGACGCATACATTTGTTATTTTATATTACAACTTTTCCGACGCTCCCGGTTTTCCGGGCATGACACGGCCCCATTCACGGCCAAAGGAAATCACAATCATGACCACCGCAGTTCCCTCCCCCATCATCACCCTGATCGGCGCCGGAACCATCGGCACCGCCTGGGCCGTGGTGTTCGCCGCTGCCGGCATGTCGGTGCGTTTATATGACGCGGACACCGCACGCCTGCCCGCTGCCTTGGACATGGCGCGGGCACGGCTAAGTGATCTGGCAGCTTACGGCCTAATCGACGGCGACGTGGGCGACATCATGACCCGCATCACCCCGGCGGCGGAATTGGACGCGGCACTGGACGGCGCTGATCATGTGCAGGAAAACGCCCCCGAGGATCTGGCCCTCAAACGCGACCTTCTGGCCCGCATCGCCGAGAACGCGCCCGCGACCTGCACCATCGCCAGTTCAACCTCGTTCATTGAACCCTCGCGGCTGTTCGACCACGTCCAGGGTCGCGAACGCTGCCTGGTGTTGCATCCGGGCAATCCGCCGTTCCTGATCCGGGTGGTCGAGGTCGTGCCCGCCGCCTTCACCGCCCCCGACGCCGTCGCCCGCTGCAACGCGATGCTGGAACGCGCCGCCATGGCGCCGATCGCGGTCAACAAAGAGGTCGAGGGTTTCGTGTTCAACCGCCTGCAGGGAGCCTTGCTGCGCGAGGCCTATTGCCTGGTCCGTGACGGGGTGACCACGGCGGCCGACATCGACCGCATCGTGCGCGACGGCATGGGCATCCGCCTGGCCGTGACCGGGCCGTTCGAAAATGCCGACCTCAACGCCCAGGGCGGCATCGAGGCCCATGCCAAACGCATGGGCCCGTCCTATGCACGGCTGGGTGCGGAGCGGGGCCAGAACGACCCCTGGACGGATGAGATGGTCGCCATGGTCGCGGCGGAACGGCGCGCCGCCCTACCGCTTGACCAGAAGGACGCCCGCGCCGCCTGGCGCGACCGGGCGGTGATGACCATCCTGCGGGCGCGCAAGGACGTACTGAATTAGTTAATCTGTGCGGGGCGGCAGGTCCGGTCCGGCGACCGCACCTGCACGGGCAAGATCGTCAATTTCTTTGTCGGTCAGCCCCAGATCCGCCAGCACCCGGCGGGTGCTTTCGCCTTCGCCCTCGGGCTGCGTCAGGGG
The DNA here is from genome assembly GCA_048263775.1 of Rhodospirillales bacterium. Taxonomy (GTDB): domain Bacteria; phylum Pseudomonadota; class Alphaproteobacteria; order Rhodospirillales; family Casp-alpha2; genus UBA1479. The sequence goes on along the minus strand of JBLXDU010000013.1, from coordinate 22,482 downwards.
ACGGCGCGACCAGGCGTCGGAGGTAAAGCCCAGGCCCGGCACCTTCACCGGCGCATCGAGCCCCGGCAGGGGCAGATCGTCGAGGCAGCCCGAGGCCGCCGTCTGCGGGTGACCCAGAATTTCACCAAGCCCCCGCACCTTGCCCGCGGGCACGGCGGCATCGGCCAGGATCGTTTCCCATTCTGTCGCCGGGCGCGTGCGGAACACGCGGTCGAGCGCTTCCGCCACCCGCGCGCGGTCGGCGTCGTTCAGGGCGTCGGGCGCGGTGCTGCCGGCAAGCGACGCCAAATCGTCCAGGCCGAGTGCGGCCACCATGCGCACGGCCTGGGCCGAGGTATTGGCGGTAATCACCAGATGCCCGACGGCCGTATCGAAGCGCCCGGCGAAGGGACTGCCGCTGAACGGCGTGTTGCCCATCAGGCCCCGTTCGCGGCCGTCGGTCTGCACGTCGATGGCGAAGGACCCCATCATGGCCAGGACCGAGGACAGCATGGGCACGTAAAGATGCTGCCCCTCACCGGTCTGGCGCAACTGGTGCAAGGCACCCGAGACCGCCAGCGCCGCCGTCAGCCCGGCGATGTAATCGGTGATCGGCAGGCCCACCCGCTGTGGGCCCGATTGTTCAGTGCCGGTCATGCTCATCAGGCCGGACATGCCCTGCACGATATGGTCGTAGGCGGGCACGCCGGAAAGCGGCCCCTCGGGCCCATAGCCGGTGAGCGAGCAATAGACGATGTCGGGCTTCACGGCCTTGACGTCGTCATAGCCCACGCCCAAACGGTCCATGACGCCGGGGCGGTAATTTTCCATGACCACGTCGCAGGTTGCCGCCAGCTTGAGAAACAGGTCCCGCCCACCCGGCGCCTTGATATCCATGAGGATGCAGGCCTTGCCCGCGTTCTGGGCCGCGAAGGACCCGCCCATGCCCCGGGCGCGCAGGTCGGCCGAGCCGCCATGGCGGCGCACGAAATCATCGCCGCCGATGCGTTCCACCCGGATCGCGTCCGCCCCCATAAGACAAAGCTGATAGGTCGCGAAGGGCCCGGCCAGGACGTGGCTGGCGTCCAGCACGCGCACGCCCGAAAGCGGCAAGGCGCCCTTGGTCATTGGCCCGCGATCCAGGCCGCCATTCCGGAGGCCTTGGCAAGGGCGTTGGCCCCGCCCGGTTGCACCTGGCCGGTCGCCAGATCGATGAGCGTACCGGCCCCGTCGGCCGAGCCGCCGGTGACCGTTGCAGCCTCCGTCTTGACCGCCCATGCATCCGTACCCGCCGCCGCCAGGGCGCCGGTCAAATGGCGCAGGACATGGAAGGCCGGGCGCGGGTTGTACAGCCGGTCAACCACACCTTGCCGCGCGAAATAGCCGCGGTCGACGTCGGAGAAGGTGTCGCAATAAACATGAGCATCGGCGTTGGCATGGGCCGCCGCCAGGGCTTCGGCCGCACGCGCCGCGACCCAGGGCTCATCCGCCTGTGCCGTGCCCGGGCTGCCGATGGACATGCGGATATGCAGAGAGACCTTGAGCCCGTGGGGGGACGCCGCCTTGAGCGCCGCCGCCGTTGCTTCCGCCGGCGGGGTTTCCCCGGCGACACGGAACACGATGCCCTTGACCCCCGGGATCGCCGCCGCGCGGGCGATCTGGTCGTCCTCGTCCGGGGTGAAGCCGTGGTTGATCATGTGAAAATACTTCTCACCACCCCGCTCCATCTCGTCCTTGGAGCGCAGCTTGGAGAGATAAAGATCGATGCCCGCGGCCTCGGCCACCGGCAATGCCGCGGCGGCGACGTCGGGCAGGTCCGACAGGTTTTGTGCAACCTCCCAAATATCGATCAGGCCCTTTGCGCCTTTGACCGCTGCCGCAAGCTCCGCATCCGGTGCGTCGAAGGAAAACAGGGTGAACAGGAAGCCCAGGTCCGACAGCACGTCCAGGCGCGCCCGATGGCCCGGGTCGAGCAGATCACGGGCGGGAATGCGCAGGCGGCGCACGCCCATTTCCATCAGCGCCATCAGGGCATAGTCGTTGCGCGTGCGCTTGCGGTCGAATTCATCCAGGCCACCCGAGGGGGGAATCTCGATGACTTCCAACCAGTTCTGGCGCATGTCGAAGCCGAACCGCGTGACCGGGCTCATCAGCGGATGGACAGGCGCCACGGTATCGGGCACGGCCGCCACGGGGGCACCCGGCTCCACGCTGGTGCCGTAGGTCCGCACGATGTCGCAGAGATGGCCGTTCTCGTGCACGTGGACGATGAAATAGCCCAGCTTGTTCCAGTCGTTGCGCCCGGCCTCGAACTCGGGCGGGGGGGCCGCGCGGTACATTTCCGAATAGTCCTGACGGACGAAGGCCGTGGACGGCAGCAGCCAGCACTGCGTCGCATCATGCCGGTGATACCAGAAGTTATGGACATGGCCCGCGAACAGGGCCTCGACCTTGTGCTTTTCCAGAAGTTCCAGCAACCACGACCGGCCCGGCTCACCGATGTTGTCGTAATGCTCGTCCTCGTCCGGATAGGTCAGATAGGGCGGGTAGTGGGTGTTGAGGAAGACGCGCTGGCCCGCGGCGTCCGCCGCCGCCAGTTCCGCCTCCAGCCAGGCCTTTTGTTCGGCTTCCGCTTCCAGGCCCGAATTGATGATCTGCGCATCAATCAGGATGAAGCGGACCTTGCCATGATCGAAGGCCTGGTAATTGGGGCCGAAATGCTGATCCCACAGCTCCAAGAATTCGGGCCGCACCATGCCCGCCGGACACCAGTCCACGGGCTTGTCGCCGACATCGTGGTTGCCGGGAATAACGTAGAGCTTGTGGCGCAGATCCTTGACCTGGTCCTTGAAACACTGCGCCGCCTGCTCATAAAGATGCGGGATGTGGGGGACGGGGTGCAGCAGATCACCCAGGTGGAGGACGAAATCGACCTCGCGCGTGTTCAGGTCGCGCACCACGTGGCGCATGCGGCCGTTGGCCAGCTTATTGACCTCGAACGGCGAATTACATTCCTCTTCACCCTGGTTCAGGTGCGTGTCGGTGATCACCGCATAGGTAAAAAGCCGTCGGCCCAGCGTCTCGGTCGTCATCGTCGTCGAATCTCCTGTCATTCCCCCATACTCGGGTCTTGCATGCGATCATGGCAATGGGAAGCCTTCCATCCCAGAGCCAATTTCCGAAGACGGATTGTCCTTAGCCGGTCCGGGTCACTGCCGCTTGGCGGCCTGCACCATGACCTCCAAACGGTCGAGAAAGCGCGATCGGTCGGACTTGGCGAAAGGACGGGGGCCGCCGGTGACCTGCCCCGTTTCGCGCAGCGTCTGCATCAATTCCCGGTTGGCCAGTGCCATGCCGATGCCGTCCTCGGTGAAGGGATCGCCCGTGGGCTTGATCGCCTGCGCCCCCTTTTCCAGGCAGCGTGCGGCAAGCGGGATATCGTTGGTGACGCAGATGTCGTTGGCGGCGATGTGTTCGGCAATCCAGTCATCGGCGGCGTCGGCTCCCTGAGTGACGATGACGATCTCGACCATCGGATCACGCAGCGGACGAATGCCGCCGTCGGACACCATGCGTGTCTTGAGCCCATGGCGGGCCGCCACGCGCAGCACCTCGTCCTTCACCGGACAGGCGTCCGCATCAATATAGATTTCCACCACGGGCAGGTCTCCTCTCGGCCGGTCGCCATGGGCGAACCATGGCCGGGGCTAACCTCGCCCATTCCGGCGGCGGATTCAAACCGTTGCGGTGGTCTGCTCAGAAGAAGTCGTGATGAGACGTTCCGGAGGGAAGGTGATGGTGACTGTCGTGCCGCGTCCGACGATGCTGTCGATATCCAGACCTCCGCCATGCAAAACCATCAGTTTTCGACAGATATGCAGCCCCAATCCGGTGCCTTCATGGCGGCGGCTGTGTTCGATGTCCGCCTGTTCGTAGGGATTAAGCCCCAATACAAGGTCGCGATGGGACATGCCGATGCCCGTATCCGTGACGCGAATTGACATCCCGCCCGCGTCCAAGCGCTCGGCCGATACCTTGATCGCGGCCCCCGGCTTGGAAAATTTCACGGCGTTCGACAGCAGGTTGTTCAAAACCTGGATCACCGAAATCTCATCCGCACGCAGCTTCGGCAGACCCGATTGAAGATCGGCCGTCAGGGTCAGATTTGCGCTTTTCGCCATCATCGCCGTCATGTTGAAGGCCTTCTGGATCACCTCGCAGGGGTCGACGGTCGTTTCCGACAGCTTGTATTTTCCCGCCTCGACCTTGGAAAGGTCGAGAATGTCATCAATCATTCTGACCAGTAGTTTTCCGCTGTCGTGAATGTCTTTGGCGTATTCCCGGTACCGCGCGTCTCCCACCGGGCCCAGCGTCTCACCTTCGATCATCTGGGCAAACCCCTGGATGGCGTTCAAAGGTGTGCGCAGGTCGTGGCTTATCCCGGCCAGAAATTGGGATTTGGCCTTGTTGGCTCGGTCTGCCGCATCTTTGGCCCTGTTCAGCGCGTTGATCGTCGGGGCGTTGATGCGCTGGGTAATGAAGGCGCCGAACAGAATCACGACCAGCGTACTTAGGCCTCCCAGCAAGGCGACATTGAAGAACGGTCGGCGAATTTCAGCCATGTCGACTTTGGCGACGATGCCGGCGTTCACGCCCGAAACGGGTTCGTAAGCGGCCAGGACTTCGACATTCCGATAATCAAGACCGATGACGGTACCGGTTTGGCCCTGCAGTGCAAGACGCATGGGCTCCGCCAGGTTGCTGTCCAGGGGAATCGCGACCGGATCGTCAGCCTCGGCAAACCGGCGCCTGAACAGGAAGACGATCTTGTCCTCGCTCTTTTTCGCCCAAACGAACTCCCCAGTCTCGCCAAACTGAGCATACTTGTCGTAGGCCGTTTCAATATTGGTGAGGGTTTCGTGCCAAGGCAGCCCGGTTACGTCGTCATAAATTTCATCGCCGTCGAAGCCCGACACGGCTTCGACAACCCGCACCTGGCTGGCCGCCATGCGCTGTAGCCAGGCGCGCTGGTCTTCAAGATTGACCTGGTACAAGCCCCACACCCAGATCCCGGTAATTAGGATTGCCGCGCCGACGAGAACGAGGGTCAGGAATTCCGTGCTTTTCTGCTGGTTCATGACATCTTACCGGCGATCGATTCGCATCGGCGCTTTCCTTTGAATGACCTGTCACAAACCGTTTGTGGTTGCTCTTGGTCACGAATACGCCGAAGGTCCGATGAATGTCATTTTGACGCCACACCCCCCATAGCGCTGAATTCTCCGTATTCAGGGGTGATTACGCGAAAACCATGCCAACTCGTCCAATTTACGGCGAAATGTCGAAATTGTGAGATGGAGGGAAGTTCGCAGCCTCATCTTGTCATTTTATTTCTGCTAGTCTCGGCCCATGAACACTGTGAACACATCCCCGGGAAATTGGTTGAAGGCGGCACTCGGCATCCTGATCGCCCTATCGACCCTGCTGTTCGCCGGCAACCTGCGGGCGGACAGCGATGACGAACGCCCCGGCACCTTCGTGCTGCAGGTCGAGAACGACCTTTTCGGCGGCGGCACGGATCAGTACTACACCCAGGGCGTGCAGGTGACCTTCGTGCCCAAGGACAAGTGGGAACCGGAATGGTTCAAGGACCTCATGGATATGATCCCCGGGGTCAACCTGGACGGCAACTCGACCTACGTGGTCGCCCTGGGTCAGCAGATGTTCACGCCCGAGGACACCACCCTCCCCAACCCCGATGCCACGGACCGCCCCTATGCGGGCTGGCTGTTCGGTTCTGTCGGCGCCATCGTGGAAAAGCCCGATTCCCACTTGTTGCAGAATGTGTCGCTCGACCTCGGCATCGTCGGCCCGGCCTCCTTGGCTGGCTACACCCAGCGTCGCTGGCACTCGCTGATCGGCGTCGGCCTGCCGCGCGGCTGGGGTAAGCAGCTGCATAACGAGCCGGGCATCATGCTCAGCTATCAGGCGCGCCTGCGCCAGCCGATCCTGGAACCACAGCATTTCCTGGAATTGGATGTGACGCCGACGGCCGGGGTCGCCCTTGGCAACGTGCTGACCCAGGCATCGGTGGGGGCATCAATCCGCTTGGGCCAGAACCTGGGCCTGACCTACGGCGCGCCGTTCATTCGCCCGTCCCTGCCCGCCGCCGCCATCGTCCGCGCGAAGGGGCAGTTCGGCTGGAACCTGTTCGCCGGCATCGAAGGCCGCGCCGTGGCGCGCAACATTTTCCTCGACGGCAACACCATTGGCGACAGCCGCAGCGTCGATAAGAAGAACTTCGTTTTGGATTTCCAAGGCGGCATCGAATTCACCCTGGGCTATGCCCGCCTGTCGTTCACGCAGATCTACCGGACCCGCGAATTCGAAGGCCAACGAGTGCCGAGCCAGTTCGGCTCCATTTCCCTGTCGGCCATCTTCTGACACGATCACGCCCTAACCGGGAGATCCCATGTTCCTCAGCGTCTTCGATATCTTCAAGGTCGGCATCGGCCCGTCGTCGAGCCATACGGTCGGCCCCATGCTGGCCGCGGCCCGGTTCGTCCGGCGCATGGAACGTCAGGACACCCTGATGACCGTGACCCGCATGCGGGCGACGCTCTACGGCTCCCTCGCCTTCACCGGCAAGGGCCACGCCACGGACCGGGCGGTGATCCTGGGCCTGCTGGGCGAAACGCCCGATACGGTCAACCCCGACGCCGTCGACGGCCTGATCGCCGACATCAACAAGACCAAGCGCCTGAAACTGGGCGGCGGGCCGGAAATCGATTTCGACCCGGACCGGGACATCGTTTTCGATTATGGCCCCGCCCTGCCGGGCCATGCCAACGGCATGGTCATGGCCGCCTGGATGGGCGGTGGTGAAAGCTCCGAAGACAGCGACCGCCCGCCGGACAAGGAGCGCGCCTATTATTCCATCGGCGGCGGCTTCATCGCCACGGACGACGAATTCGCCGCCGCGACGGAGACCGCAGACGTCGCCGGGTCGGAGCCCGAGACCGTGCCTTATCCCTTCGCCTCGGCTGCCGAGATGCTGGCGATGGGCGAACGGGCCAAGCTCAGCATCGCCGCCATGAAACGCGCCAACGAACTGACGCATATGAGTGCGGCGGACCTGGACGCCGGACTGGACCGCATCTGGGCCGCCATGAATGCCTGCATCGAGCGCGGCGTGACCCAGGAAGGCATCCTGCCGGGCGGGCTCAAGGTCAAGCGCCGGGCCAAGGCGATCTGGGACGGCCTGCAGGCCGACAAGAAACGCAATTTCCGCCTGGAGCACACGGTGATGGACTGGATCAGCGTCTATGCGCTCGCGGTGAACGAAGAAAATGCCGGCGGCGGGCGGGTCGTCACGGCGCCGACCAACGGTGCGGCCGGGATTGTGCCTGCCGTCGGGCGCTATTACCTGGATTTCTGTCCTGATGCCTCCATGGCCGGCATCCGCGACTATCTGCTGACCGCGGCTGCCATCGGCGGCATCGTCAAATCCAATGCCTCGATCTCCGGCGCCGAGGTCGGCTGCCAGGGCGAGGTCGGATCGGCCAGCGCCATGGCCGCGGCGGGCCTGGCCGCGATCCTGGGCGGCAGCAACGCGCAGGTCGAAAACGCCGCCGAGATCGCCATGGAACACCACCTGGGCATGACCTGCGACCCGGTGGGCGGGCTGGTGCAGGTGCCCTGTATCGAGCGCAACGCCATGGGCGCGGTGAAGGCGATCAACGCGGCCTCGCTGGCGCTGAAGGGCGACGGCACCCATTTCGTGCCGTTGGACGCCGCCATCGAAACCATGCGCCAGACAGGCGCCGACATGCATTCCAAATACAAGGAAACGTCGGAGGGCGGTCTGGCGGTCAATCTGACGGCTTGCTGATATCCTGGTTCAGGCGCCGCGCCGCCCGGCGCACGTGATCGACGAAGCGGGCGGCGACCACGGACAGGCCGGAGGCCTGGCAGGTCAGGTTCAAGGGGGCGGTCAGGCCCGAGCCGAGAGTCAGGGGGCGGAACCGGACCCCTTCCAGATGCAGCTTGTCGAGTGACGCCGGGACCAGGGAAATACCGACCCCCGCCGCGACGAGATTCAGGGTGGAAACCACGCGGGGCGCCTCCTGCTCAACCCGGGGGCTGAACCCTGCGGCATGGCAGGCGGCGATGATGGCATCATACAATCCGGGACCGGACCGTCGGCGGTAGAGGATCATCGGCTCGTCCTCGAGCGCGGTCAGCGGCAGCGCGCCGGCCTCCCGGGCCAGGGGATGATCGGCCGGAACGGCAACAGCCATGTCCTCGTCCAGCAGGCGGTGGACGGTCAGACCACGCACCAGGCTGACGGGCGAGCGGATGAAGGCCACGTCCATCTGCTCCGCATGGATAGCGGCGACCAGTTCGCCGGTGTTCGATTCCTCCAATGCCAGCGAGACACGGCCGTGGTCTTCACCGAAGGCGCGGATGGCGTCCAGCACAAAGGGATGGAACGACGCCGAGCTGGTGAACCCGATGGCGAGCGATCCTTCCTCGCCGCGCCCGCGACGCTTGACCCGCTGCACGGTGCGCTCGACCCGCTCCAGAATTTCCCGCGCGTCGGCGAGGAGGGCGCGCCCGGCTTCGGTCATCTCCACCCCGCGCGGCTTGCGGCGCAGAAGTTGAGTATCCAGTTCCCGTTCCAGGGCCTGGATTTGCTGGCTGAGCGGCGGCTGCTGGATGCCCAGGCGTTCGGCGGCGCGGGTGACATTGCCTTCCTCGGCGACGGCGACGAAATAGCGGAGATGGCGTAAGTCCATGCGGGTCGGTCCATATACATATATAAATAATATTAATAACACTTTATCCATATATTAGACATAGGCCACTGCGATAGCTACCGTTCGCCTCATGCCGCGTCCGCCACGACGACGGGGCGGAGGAAACCTTATGGCTCAACCACTCCTATACCGCGTCGCAGATTGACCGGTTCCGCACCGGATCGGCTCTAAATCTGATGCGCACACAGACGGACGCAGCCATACTGCGGCCCACGGCGGGTGCGGCATAAGCCGGATCTTTAATAAAAAACCAGCAGGAGACATCAACATGCGCTTGGCAATCATCGACGACTATCAATCGGTCTGGGACCGGTTTGTGGATTGGAACACTTTGAAGGGCGTGACCGTCGTGCCCTTCCGCGACCATGTGTTCGAGGAGGCCGAGTTGATCGCCCGGTTGAGCGATTTTGACGCAGTCCTGAGAATCCGGGAACGCACGGAATTTCCGCGCCACGTATTGGAAGGTCTACCCCGCCTGAATCTGCTTTTGGCCACGGGCATGCGCAACGCCCGGTCCATCGACCTGAAGGCGGCGGAAGATCAGGGCATCACCGTCTGCGCAACGACGATTCGGCATCATGATTCCACGGTCGAGGTCGTGTGGCTGTTGCTGCTGTCTCTGTTCCGGGGCTTTACCGGGGAAGTCGCGTCGGTGCGCGCCGGCGGCTGGCAAAACGGCCTGGGACTGGGACTGGAAGGCAAGACCCTGGGCGTCGTCGGCCTGGGCCATATGGGACAGCCCGTGGCCAAGGTTGCTCAGGCCTTCGCCATGAACGTGATCGCCTGGAGCCCCAATCTGACGGCCGAGCGCGCGGCCCCTTTCGGCGTCGAGGCTGTTTCCAAGGAAGAGTTGTTCCGCCGCGCCGACGCGGTGACCATCCACATGCCGCTGTCGGACCGCACCATCGGCGTGGTCAACGCCGAGGACATCGGCCGCATGAAGCCGACGGCCTTTTTGGTCAATACCTCCCGCCCACAATTGGTTGACGAAGACGCCCTGGTCGCCGCCCTGCAAGACAACCGCATCGCCGGCGCCGGGATGGATGTGTTCACCATGGAGCCCCTGCCGGCCGGACATATCTACCGCACCATGCCCAACGTGCTGGCGACGCCGCATATCGGTTTCGTGACGCAGGAGAATTACGAGGTCTTTTTCCGCCAAAGCTTTGAGAACTTGCAGGCCTATCTGGCCGGCGCGCCGATCCGCACGATCACGCCGGAGGTGCCTTATCTGCCCGACGCGCCGCTGGTCGACACGGCGCCCGGGGACGTCACCTAAATCGGGGGGCGTTCAAAACCGCGCCAGGAAGCCGCCGTCGACCGCAATCACCTGGCCGGTCACATAGGCCGCTTCGTCGGACACCAGAAAGCGCACAGCGCCGGCGATTTCCCCGGGCTGACCCCAGCGCCCCAGGGACGTGCGCTGGGCGAGCCAGCCGGTGACCTGGGGATCGTCGACCATGGCGCGGTTGGCTTCCGTCGCGAAATAGCCGGGGGCGACCGCGTTGACCGTGATGCCGTCCGCCCCCAGTTCGGCGGCCGAGGCCCGCACTAGGCCGGTCAACCCAGCCTTGGACGCCGTATAGGCGGCATCGCCCGCGCGCGCGACATGGCCCGCGATAGAGGTGACATGGACGATCCGCCCCCGCCCCTTGGCCCGCATCTGCGGCGCGGCGGCACGGGTCAGGGTGAAGCCGGCGACAAGATTGACCTCCAACAAATCTCGCACGGCCTGGGCGTCCAGGTCGTCAAGAGGGCGGCGGTCGCGGGCTCCGGCACAGTTGACCAGAATATCGAGTCCCCCCCGCCCGTCGCCATCGTCCAGGTCGTCGACGGCGGCCAGAACGGCCCCTTCGTCGGTGATGTCGAAGGGCAGCGGCCGGGCCCGTCCGCCCGCCGCTGCAACCGCGTCGCAGGCCGCATCCAGTGCCGGCAGGTCGCGCCCGCCGAGATAGACCAGCGCCCCGCCCTGCCCCAATGACTTGGCGATTTCCAGGCCCAGGCCCCGGCTGGCGCCGGCGACCAAGGCGGTGCGGCCGGAAAGATTAAAGGGTTGAACAGGGTCGGACATCGCGGAACCTCAGCGGGAAATGGCGTCGGATTGCCCGGCAGACTACTCCATGGATGACCAAATTGTGAGCCTGCTTACCCTTGCAATGGTCGGATTTTACACCCAAGCTATGAGGCATAAGTTCGTTGGGCGGGGACGATCACCCTTTTCATAGGAGACGCCCCAACAAATGACCGGATTTTTTGAAACCCTAATCCGACCGGACAAGGAAGAGCTGGACAACATGGACCGGCGGGAAGTCGGTCGTGCGGCCAACGTTCTGCAGGTCGGGGAATTCCAACTGCTGCAGCTCGCCTACCGCGACTGGCACGACGAAGACCTGCCTGAATTCATGGTCGACCGTCTGTTCCACGACTACATGATCCACAACGACGTGCCCCCCTGGGCCCGCCATTATGCCCGCAAGATTCTTCGCCTGGATGAATCCGGCGAGATTTCGGACGATTACCGCTACCACCGCTATGACAATGATTATGGCCCCCAGGCACCGCCGCACGGGATCAAGCGATTCTTCGTGGCGGCCGGCATCGTGATGCTGATTTTCGGCAGCGGCATGGCGGGCGCGATCATGTCGACGGGACCGGGGGCAACCCAGTTCCCGCCCTATGTCTCGACCAAGGACATCCGGGCGGCAACGCCCGACGAGCTGACCCAACAGACACCCATCCGTACGCCGATCCCCTGACCGGCCGGTGCAGGTCTTCCATCCCGCCGCCGCTCTCGGGCGGCGGGTGGGAAAGCCCGTTCTGTGTGCTTGCCTAATCGGACAAGCGCCTTTACCTTCCCGCCATGTTATTGGATTTGGGATTACCGGCGGAGTTGGAGCCGCTCGTCAACATCGTCTTCCTGTTCGTGACAGGGGCGATCACGCTGCACAGCATCCGCTACCGCGATGAAGAGGGAAAGCAGGACTTCGTGCGTCTGCTGTTCGGCTCCATCGCAGCCGTGTTCTTCTTCCTGGTGTTGTTCCAGGACGTTCTCGGCGTCGTCAAGTTCGGCTGATCCCGCCGCCAAGACTTTCCAGAAAATCGTTGAATAGGGTCAGCGCAGCAACGCGCCTTACGGCTTGTGCATGCGCTGCAATTCGTCCTTCTGCGGCAGGCGCAGAAGGCGCTTTTCCTCGGGCAGTTGAAGCTGCTTGTAGAGATATTCCGCGCGGTCACGGATCGAGGACGGCGTATCGTCATGGTACAACAGCCGATCGATAAAGCCCGGGCCTTCGACGGCTTCGGCGTCGATCTTCAATGAGTCGATATAGTCCGCCAAGGCCTGTTCGTACCGCCCCTGGGTATCATGCACGATGCCCCGGTTGCCGTAGGCCGCCGCCAGGGCGCCGCGCCCCGTGGGGTCGTCGGGATCCACGTTGCGCTTGAGGAAGTCGATGGCGTGGGTCAGGACCTTTTCCGCCGCATCATAACGCTGCAACTGAATCAGCGCCGCCGCCTTTCCCAACAGGGCGCCGCGGTGGTTGGGCTGCACGGCCAGGGCACGATCGAAGTCGGCAACCGCCCCCTCGTACTCGCCGCTGGACAGCTTGATGTCACCCTCGCGCACCTCGAAGTCGCCGGCCGGCGTTTCCACGAAGGTCCCCCAGAACGACCACACCCCGAACATGACGAAGGTCAGCATGGCCAGGTAGATGATGAAGCGTTTGAGGACGCGGGGATTGGACAAAGCTGACATGGGCGAGGTCACTTAAACAAGGTGTGGACGTAAAAATATGAGAACACGAAACACAGCAGGCCCGCGGAAATACCGGCGCGGCGCAACAGACGCCCGCGTTCGGCATCATCGACCGCGTCTTCTCCCGCTTTTTCGACGGCCCGACGCACGGTCAGAATCCATATGAAGCGGCGCACAGGCAGGAACAAGGCAGCCATCAGGGCGATCGTCCACAGCCATCGGTATTCAGGGGTGAAGAGGCTTTGCATATTGATTAGGTGCTTGGAATGTTGCCGTTTTTTCACTTTCTGCGTGTTCGGATCATAACAAGGAACGGTCGCGATCATCCAAGGTTTTTACGGCAACAAGTTGGCGGTGGCGCAAAAAGGCGGGATTTTTTCGCGGGCGGTGATGAACACGCGGAAAATGCGGAAAGCGAATGCCGGAAAGAAATCGGGGGGAGAGCCGAAGCCCTCCCCCCGATTGGGTTCCGATAGTGATATCGGCTTAGTCGTCGCCGCCCTGTGCGGGTGCGGCGTCGCCGATGTCATCCACCAAGGCTTCGATCTCCCGATCGGGAACCGTGGACATCTCCATCTTGTAGGCCAAGAACCACATCATGAAGACACCAAGGATCCACCAGATGATCTGCCAGGCCCAGATGGACGGGATGCCGAAGGTCCAGGCTTCGTAACCGGCATTCGGAGCACCGAAGATATCGTTACCGATAACGGCGCCCGGGCCGATGCCGAAGAACAGCCAGATCAGCGTGATACCCCAAGCAACGGGGACCAGGCTTTTCTTGGATTCCGGCAGGGAAGCATGCTCACGCAGGAAGTTGTGATACTTCATGCGGTGCTGCATGGCCCCTTCGTCCTGGGTCATGGCGGAGACGATCACGCAGATGGTCGCGTTGAAGAGAATCCCCCAACCGGCCGAGTGGATCGTCCAGGGCCAACGGCCCCAGCCCAGTTCGATACCGAAGAAGCCGGCAATGGAGGCCCCGAAGTTTTCGGTAAAGATGACCGCCAGACAGCCAGCCGCCAGACCCAGCGTCGCACCCTGACGGGTGATCCACGGGAACCAGCAGATGGCGGCCAGAGACGGCCACATCTGGAAGCCGAAGGCAACGGCCAGACCACCCAACAACACCAGTGCGTCAGCCGAGAACGTGGCAACGACCAGAGCCGAGAGAACGATGATCAGGACGCCGATACGGCCGAACAGCTTCTGCGTGGCATGGTCCGCACCCGGATTCAGGTAGCGTTTGTACAAGTCACGCGTCAGCATGCCGCCGGCGGTGGACATATACGCCGCGCCGGTGGACTGCATGGCGGCCAGGGCGCAGACGGCGAGAAGGCCGACCAGCCATGGGGCCGAATCGCCCACCAGGTTGATGTAATGTCCGACGATCCCGCCCTGCTTGTTGGCGGTCAGGTCAGGAAGCACCTTGGAGATCCCAATGCCCGCATCGTTGAAGGCGGGCGTGGCACCAAGGAAGTGGGCACCCATGCCCTGAGCCGCGGTGAAGAAGAACAGGATCGCACCGATACCGAAGGCCGACGCCCACACCTGCTGCGGCGCGAACGGCCGCGGGTTGGTGTTGGAGAACGACCACATGGTGAACGCCGGGGCGGAGTGAATGCCCATGAGCGCGAACATGTAGGTCAGCACCATGATGCCTGTCCAAAGACCCCCCACCGGGGTTTCCTTGCCGAGACCTGCGGTGAACTGGATGACGCCCGGAATGGCGAGGTAGGCGTTGTAATCGCCCCCGCCCCAACCCTGGGTGGTCTTCCATTTGCCGATGTCCGTCTGACCCATTTTGGCCAGTTCCTGGCCAAAGGCGGACCAGCCGCCCAGCTCGCTGTAGGCGATGATGCCGATGGCGATGATGCCGAAGGCCAGCAGGAGGCACTGCACGGTGTCCACATAGGCCACGGCGCGAAGACCGCCGGACGCCACGTAGATGAACACGACCGCAGACAACAGCCACATGCCGAATTCAACACCGACCAAACCGTCGGTCAAAGCGTTGAACAGAAGGCCCGACGCGCGCAGCTGCAGCCCGAGATACGGGATCGAGAACAGCAGAGCCACGATCACCACGAGGATACGGATCGCATCCCCCTGGAAATAGGTGGCCAGCATCTCGCCCGGTGTCACGAAACCGAAGCGTTTGCCAATCATCCACTGGCGTTTCAGGAACATCACGCCGGTAAACGGAATGGTGATCGCGTAGAACGACGCATATGCGTACTGGAAACCGTCACGGTAGATCAGACCCGGATGGCCCATAAAGGTCCAACCCGAGAACGATGTTGCCGTGGCGGCCAGCACGAAGACCCACATCGCGAGCTGACGGCCCGAGATGAAGTAATCGCTGGCCGTTTTCGACATCCGCGCGCCTTTGATGCCCCAATAAATGCAATAGGCCCAATACAGCGCAACGAATATGAACAGCCACACTACTTTAGCTGACAAGATTCATTTCTCCCCTTCTGTTCGGATCCTTGGCGCCGTGCGGTCGTTAACCCGTTGTCCAACGCCTAAGCGGACACCGAAACAGACGACACCCGGGGACCACCCCCAAATGTCGAATGTGGCGAAACGACTGAAAATCAGGACATGCCGGAACCCGATGGCCGCCCGAAATTCACAACAACGAAATGCCGCCGTTAGGCCTCGGTCAAGGCGAAGGAAGCTCGGATCGAACTCACCCTCTCGATGCCAGACACACAAACTCTGGAGATTTGGTGTAGGATATTACGCCTCCCACGCCTTTCCGGCGCATGTGCATCCCTGCGGAATTTTATTGTTATCGTTTCCGTTTCCTCCGCCGACCGACTGACTCTCCTCGTCCGGCCCGCGGAGTTAGAATCCTAATAACATTTTCTGCTAATTCGCACAACTCATAGAGACAAAGCCCCATCTGTAAAATAAAGGACACCCTTGCGGGACCTGTTTTGCTGCACTGCACACTGTCAACAGGCAAGTAATCGGAGGGTGACTAATTATTTCACAATATTTTCTATTTCAAATTCATACCTTGTGAAAAATACACACTATTATATTTGATGATCGCGTCATTTTTGCGGACTTGGCGCGCAAGCCGTTTGTTTCCGCCGTCGCGCTCGGTTAGGGTTTTTCCGTCATCCCGGCGCGGGCTCCTGTCCGCGCACCGGTTCAGGCGCCACGGCGGCCTTGATCGGGACGCGACCGGAACAAGTGGGGAGAACGGCAGCCAAACCATGGAACCCCGGACCGCCATATTCCGCATGCTGGTGCGCGAGGCCATGGCCGCGACACCGCCCAGCCTGCCCGCGGACGTCCTTTTAGGCGATGCGGTGCGGCTGATGGCCGATTCGGAAGCCTCGGGCGTCGTCCTCACGGGGCCGGACGGGCGGCCCCAGGGCATCATCACGGAACACGACATCACCCGGCGCGCCCTGTTCCAAACCACCGCCGACACCCCGGCGTCCCAGGTCATGACACGGCCGCTCCGCGTGATCGGGGAAACCGAATACCTATACCAGGCGATCGCCGTGATGCGCCGCACGGGGCTGCGCCACATGCCCGTGATCGATCCCG
Organism: Rhodospirillales bacterium; assembly: GCA_048263775.1. GTDB lineage: Bacteria > Pseudomonadota > Alphaproteobacteria > Rhodospirillales > Casp-alpha2 > UBA1479. The sequence goes on along the minus strand of JBLXDU010000013.1, from coordinate 6,360 downwards.
CCGGCCGCCTGACCGGCATGCTGAACCTGGACGACACCCTTGCGGTGGCGTCACGCACCCTGATGGCGCAGATCGACAGCCTGACCCAGGGCGGCGACGTGGCCGGCCTGACCCAGGTCAAGCGGGCACAGGTCACGCTCGCCGATCAGCTGTTCCGGGACAACCTGCCGGCACCGGAAATTCAGGCTCTGCTCAGCAACATCAATCTTGATATCTACCGCCGCGTGGTCGACGGCGCGCTTGCCGCCATGGCCGCCGAGGGTCTGGGCCCGCCGCCGGTCGACTTCTCGGTCATCGTCATGGGATCGGGCGGACGCGGCGAAAGCTTCCTGTTCCCCGATCAGGACAACGGCTTCATTCTCGATGATTACCCGGATTCGGAGCACCTAAGAATCGACGCCTGGTTCATCGACCTTGGCGAACGCATGACACGGGACCTGGACGCCATCGGCCTGCCGCTGTGCAAGGGCTTCGTCATGGCGACCAACCCGCTATGGCGCAAGACCCTCAGCCAGTGGAAGGCGCAAATCAGCCTGTGGAGCCGCAAGCGCGGCACGACCATGCTGCGCCTCTGCGATATTTTCTTCGATTTCAAATCAGCCTGGGGCCGCGACGATCTTGCCGATGACCTGCGCCGCCACGTCGCCGAGACGGCCCGGGGCAATCACATGTTCCTTCGCGAGATGTTCGAGGACGACCAGGACCATGGCCCGGCGATCGGCTGGTTCGGCCGCTTCATCACCATGAAGGAAAGCGATGCCGTGGGCTACAAGGGCTACCTCAACCTGAAGCATTCCGGCACCCTGCCGCTGGTCGAGGCCATGCGGCTTTTGTGCCTGCGCGAGGGCCTGGCAATCAACCCGACGCTGGAGCGCATGCAGGCCCTTGAGGACCGGGGCATCCTGGCCAAGGACGAGGCCGATTACCTGCGCGGCGCCTATCGGCATATCTCCCACCTTTTGCTGCGCCAGCAGATCAAAGATTTTCAGGCGGACCGCCCCGTCACCAACTTTGTCCACCCACGCAGCCTGACCCGCCGCGAGGCGGACATGTTGAAGGATTCCTTCGAGGCCATCCGCCGCCTGCGGGACCGTATGCGGGCCGAATTCACCGGCGACGTGCTACAATAAACGCCATGCTGACGCGCCGACGTTTTCTGGAAAGTACCGTTCTTGCAGGCCTCGCCGCCGCCCTGCCCGGCGGCGTTTCCGCCAACCCTGCCGCGATCACGAAGACCATCCCCCGGACCGGCGCGGCCGTTCCCGTCATCGGCATGGGCAGCTGGCTGACCTTCGACGTCGGCGACGACCCGGCGGCCCGCGCCCAGCGCGCGCAGGTCCTTGCCACGTTCTTCGAAATGGGCGGCGGCATGATCGATTCCTCGCCCATGTACGGATCGTCGGAAGCGGTCATCGGCCACGGCCTGGCCGCCCTGGGAAAGCCCAGGACCCTGTTCGCCGCGACCAAGGTGTGGACGCCGGGCCGGGACCACGGCATTCGCCAGATGGCGGAATCGGAACGGCTGTGGGGCGTCAAACCCTTCGACCTGTTGCAGGTCCACAATCTGCTCGGCTGGGAAGGTCATCTGGAAACGCTGACGCAATGGAAAGCCGACGGTCGCGTGCGGCACATCGGCATCACCACCTCCCACGGGCGGCGCCATGATGAGCTTGCGGCCATCATGAAGACGCAACCCATCGATTTCGTGCAACTGACCTACAACATCGACGACCGCGAGGCCGAGGCGCGGCTGCTGCCGCTGGCCAAGGACAAGGGCATCGCCGTGATCGTCAACCGGCCGTTCCAGCGGGGGGCCCTGATCGACCGCCTGCAAGGCCGGCCCCTGCCGCCGTTCGCCGCCGAGATCGGGGCCGCCAACTGGGCCCAGGTCCTGTTGAAATGGATCGTCGCCCATCCGGCCGTGACCTGCGCCATCCCGGCGACCACGCGCGTCGATCACATGACGGAGAACATGGAAGCGGGCCGGGGGCGGATGCCGGATGCCGCAATACGGAAGAAAATTACGGCCTACGTGGAGTCCCTTTGAAGGCGGGCGCTCGGCCAAGCCAACCAACCCCGCACGCCCGGCGTTTTTAGAACTGTTTCTGCATCTCGCGCACGTGTTCCATCTTGATGGAGGCATCGACGGCCTGACGCAGGGTGGTGATGCCGCGGGCTTCCAGCATCTCGAGCATTCTTAGGAACACCTTGGCGGTGACGATGCTGTCGCCCAGCGCCGTGTGGCGGCCTTCGACCTCGACGCCCATGCGTTCGGCGATGGCGTCCAGCGAATGGTTGCGGCTTTCGGCGTCGAGGAACACCGACAACAGCAGGGAATCCAGCACCATGTTGTCGAACACCACCCCCGTCGCCGCTTCCTTCAGCTTGAGAAAGCGGACGTCGAAGGCGGCGTTATGGGCGACCAGGATCGCCTCGCCCACAAAGCCCTTGAACGCGGGCAGAACCTTGTCGATCGGCGGCTCTCCCTTGACCATGTCGTCGGTGATGCCGTGAAAACGGATGGACGCCTTGGGGATTTTCTTGCCCGGGTGGACCAGGCGGGAAAACGGCGCGTCTTCCTCGATGCACCCGCCCGTCACGCGCACGCCGGCGATGGAGATGATCTCGTCCCCTTCCGAGGGCTTGAGGCCCGTGGTCTCCGTATCGAACACGACGAAGGTCAGATCCTTCAGCTTCTTGCCGCCCAGTTCCTCAAGATGCATGGGCGGGTTGAGCTGATCGAAGTCATAGAGTTCCGGCCGCGCGGGCAGGGCGCTCTTGTCGAATTCGCGGACGTGCAGCAGGTGATCCAGCTGCGCCCAGATGGCCGCGAACACCAGGACCAGGACCGCAACACCCGATCCCCAGGTCCACAGGAAATCGGCGGTCCCGCCGCCGTCCCTGAGGCGCCAGGCAACGGCCGCCAGAACAGCCATGGCGGCGACGGTCAACAGGCCCAAGGCCCAGCCCGCCAGCCGCCGCATGCTCATGGCGCGGATGATCTCGAAACGGTCCACGGAACGGCACCTCCCAACGGTGATTCCAAGAAAAGCTTAGCACGCCGGAGGCGAAACGGGATTGCGTTGGGTCAAGTTCCCGCGAGTCCAGTTGTCAGACCCCTTGCGATCCGCTAAACAGCGCGCCGGAACCATCCGTCTTGCCCCGTTGCCCTGTACCTTTGAAAGCCCCCGAAAATGGCCAGTTATCAGTATTCCTATGTCATGAAAGACGTCCGCAAGGTCTATCCCGGCGGGCGCGAGATTCTCAAGGGCCTGACCCTGTCGTTCCTGCCGACCGCCAAGATCGGCGTGCTGGGCGCCAACGGCGCGGGGAAATCGACCCTGCTGAAGATCATGGCCGGTAAGGACAAGGATTATTCGGGCGAAGCCTGGGCCGCCGAGGGGGCCCGCGTCGGCTATCTGGAGCAGGAACCGGAACTCGACCCCAAGCTGACGGTCGAGGAAAACGTCATGGCCGGCCTGGGCGAGGTCAAGGACCTGGTCGACCGTTTCAACGACCTGTCCGCCAAGTTCGCCGAGCCCATGGACGATGACGAGATGAACGCGCTGCTCGCCGAACAGGGCGAACTGCAGGAAAAGATCGACGCCGTGAACGGCTGGGAGCTGGAACGCACCATCGAGATCGCCATGGACGCGCTGCGCTGCCCGCCCAGCGACGCCGACGTGACCAAGCTGTCGGGCGGCGAGCGGCGCCGCGTGGCGCTGTGCCGTCTGCTGCTGCAAAAGCCGGAAATCCTGCTGCTCGATGAGCCGACCAACCACCTGGACGCCGAAAGCGTGGCCTGGTTGGAACGCTTCCTCGCCGATTACGACGGCACGGTCATGATCGTCACCCACGACCGCTACTTCCTCGACAACGTGACGGGCTGGATTCTGGAAATCGACCGCGGCCAGGGCATTCCCTACGAAGGCAACTATTCCAGCTGGCTGGAACAGAAGCAGAAGCGCCTGGCCCAGGAAGAACGCGAAGAATCGGCCCGCCAGCGCACCCTGAAGCAGGAACTGGAATGGATCCGCCAGTCGCCCCGCGCCCGCCAGGACAAGTCCAAGGCCCGTATCGCCCGCTATGACGACCTGGTCGCCAAGTCCGAGGAAAAGACCATGGGCACGGCGTCGATCATCATCCCGCCGGCCCCCCGCCTGGGCGACCTGGTGATCCAGGCCGAACATCTGCGCAAGGGTTATGGCAACCGCATGCTGGTCGAGGACCTGTCGTTCAAGATTCCGCCGGGCGCCATCGTCGGCATCATCGGCGCCAACGGGGCCGGCAAGACCACCCTGTTCCGCATGATCACCGACCAGGAAAAACCCGACAGCGGCGACCTGCGCGTCGGCGACACGGTGATCCTCGGCTATGTCGACCAGAGCCGCGACAGCCTCGGCGCCGACAAGACCGTGTGGCAGGAAATTTCCGGCGGCAACGACGAGATCATTCTCGGCAAGCGGGCCATGCAGTCCCGCGCCTATGTCGCGCAGTTCAATTTCAAGGGCGGCGACCAGCAGAAGAAAGTCGGCCAGCTGTCCGGCGGGGAACGCAACCGCGTCCACCTGGCCAAGATGCTGCTGTCCGGCGCCAACGTGCTGCTGCTTGACGAGCCGACCAACGATCTGGACGTCGATACCCTGATGGCGCTGGAAGAAAGCTTGGGCGATTTCGCCGGCTGCGTGCTCATCACCTCGCACGATCGCTGGTTCCTCGACCGCCTGGCGACCCATATCATCGCCTTCGAAGGCAACAGCCAGGTGGTGTGGTTCGAAGGCAACTACCAGGCCTATGAGGACGACAAGAAGCGCCGCCTCGGCGACGCCGCCCTGGAGCCTCACCGCATCAAGTACAAGCCGCTGACGCGTTAGCCGCAAAACCTGCGGGCTGGAAGTGGCTTGGCGCGATCATTACCCCACCGTTCATTCCGCCGGCGGGACTGCTCGTGCTTTTTGCGCCAAAACAATGAACACCCCGCCCAGCATGGCCGCCGAAGCGACGATCAGGCGCAGGGTCAGGTCTTCGCCCAGCAGCACCACGCCGCCCAAGGCCGCGATGGCTGGGGCCGACAGTTGCGTCGCCGAGGCGCGGGCCGCCGGCAGATAACGCAGCACCCAGTACCAGATGACATAGCCGCAGCCCGACGCCAGGCCGCCCGATAGCACGGCAAGCGCCAGCCCCGGCGCCGTGGCGTCCAGATCGGCCCAGAACAGCGCGCTGACGACCAGCGTCAGCGGCACGCAGATCAGGAAATTGGCGGCGTTCGATTCCACGGGATGCTTGGCCCCCCGGATCAGCAGCGAGAACACGCCCCAGGCCGCGCCCGAGATGGTGTGGAACAACGCGCCCAAGGGATCGGGGGCTTCTAGTCCCGGCAGCACCAGCCAGACCAGCCCGCCGGCGGCCAGCGCCAGCCCGCCCCAGGCGAAGGCGGTAAACCGTTCCCCTTCGTAAAACGCCCAGGCGAACATGGTGAGTTGCACCGAGCCGAACAGGATCAGCGCCCCCGTGCCCGTGGTCAGCAGGACATAGCCGAAGGAAAAGAACACCGCGTAGGCGAACAAGGCCCCGGCCGCGCGCCAGTCCCCGAAGGCCAGTTGCGGCAGATGGCCACGCCGGACGAACACGACCACAGCCAGAACCGCCGCCGCCGAAACCAGGCGCACGGTGGTGAAGGTCGCCGGGTCGATCAATCCCGGCCCCAGGGCGGCCCGGCAGATCAGAGAATTCGACGCGAAGGCCGTGATGGCCAACGCCGTCATCAGAAAGATGCGCAGCGGCGACGGCGAGGTTTCTGGCGTAGGAATGGCTTACTCCCGGGAAATGGCCGCGGCATGGATCCGCCGCGGCCTCCCGGATATCAATCGCGCCAATCCGCGCCCGGCACAAGCAAGAATCAGACTAGGCCAGACCGTCGACGTACATTCGGAACCTGTCCGTCTGGTCCTCGTCCAATTCAAGCCGCGCATGGGTATGATCTTCGGTCTTGGCGATGATCGCCGCCTTGACCGTGCCCACACCCGGAAGTTCGATGGTGAACATATCGCCCTCGGCGACCTGGAGCCCGCGGTCGATCACGATCCCGCCGCCCTTCGACAGGCTGTGCAGCGTCGTTTCCCGCTCCACCCCGGCCACGGTCGCCTTGACCTTGGTGCCCACCGGATGACGGCCCGCCCATTCCGGATCCTGGCTGTCGCGGATGATCTCCAGCAGACGTTCGTTCATGTGGTCGATGCCCGACTTGACCTGGGCCGCCGCCTCCAGCTGCTGCGACGCCGCATCGCCGGACTGGCCCGCGACCTCCGTCACCTGGATGATGTTCGACGACACTTCCTGGGTGCCCGATGCCGCCTGCTC
>JBLXDU010000012.1:0-139153 GCA_048263775.1 Rhodospirillales bacterium | reverse complement strand
AGGCCGCCGGCCGACGACAGCTTGTCGGCGAATTCGACGAACAGCCGTTCGATGACCGAGGAATGGACGTTGCCGAGCGACGACATGGCGGCGGATAGCTCGCGGATTTCCTCGTCGTCCATGCGCTCGAACAGCAGGGCCGCCTGGTCCTGATGCAGGGACAGCAGGAAGATCGCCGCTTTCTCGGTACCCGATAGGGCTCGATAGTCGTCCTTGATGCGGGCCATTTTCACTCCGAAAGGGATTACAAGAGCTAGACCAACAAGAGCGGCGAGAGCTTACGCCCGGACCACCGAAAAATCAGCCAGAATTGTCTGCCGTACATCTTTCTTTACGCCCATATTGGTTAACAGCTCATTTACCCGAATATCGTAGGGTTTAGGGAGTTGAAGTACGTATTTTCGGAGACATTTCATGTTCCGCGTCACGCCCCCGTCCCGCATCCGCCCGGCTGCCGCCGCGATTTTGATTGCGCAACTGGCCGCCGCGTCGCTCGCTGCGGGCACTGCCCATGCCGCTGATGCCGGACGTATCACCGGGCCGGACATCAACAGGCCCGGCGTGGCTTTGCCGTTGGATCGTCAGGGCGGCGGTTCCGTGGTGCGTCAGGCGCAGCCGGGGAACAGCGACGGCATGGGCGGCAACGGGGGAGAGCAATCCCAGGTCCAGATGACCAAGGAGCCGAGCCTGTTTATTCACCCGGTGCGCGGGTTCTCCCTGCCGCTGCCGGCGGGGGTCGCCGTGTCTCACCGGGGCAAGGAAATGCACGTCGCCGTGCGCTCGCCCAAGGGCTATGTCATGAACCTGCAGACCGGCGACAGCAACCCCTTGGTGCCGTTGACGGGCATGCAGGGGCGTTTGGAATCACATTACCTGAACGAACAACGGGGCCCCTGGCTGCGCAAGCTGGCGGACGGCACCACCGTCGTGGCGGGCCTGCCGGCGATCGACGCCATCTATCAGGGCCACCGCACGAAAACGCGGGTCATCATCGCGCGCGGTGCCCGCACGGATTTCGTGTTCACCTTTACGGCGCCCCTCGATCTTTATGACGAGCACGTTCAGATTTTCAATTGGGTGCTGATCAACTTTGTGCCGGGCGAGGGCGAACGTCCGGCCCAGGCGCCGGTCGCCGACGCCACGGACGGCAAGGCACCGAAGACGCCGGTCAACGTGCCCGTGCGGGCCGGGGACCAGGTCGCGTCCATGGCTGCCGGCCGTCCTGAACCGGGGCCTTCGGCGGCGCCGCCGCCGGACATGAAGCGGTTCGTTGAACCGGGCTACGGTTTCCTGATGGACTATCCGAAGCAGTGGACGGTCTCCAAACCGACGGCCTTTACGGCGACCTTCAGCGGGCCGGAAGGGGCAGCATCCCACGACGCCGTCGTCTCTGTGCAGAACGTCAATCCGGCGGGCGCGCGGACGGGCGACGAGTCGGCCGTCATGGCGACGGCGGATTTGCTGAAGGCGCTGGAAGCAGGCACCCGCGGAATGACCGTTCTGGGTGAGGGAAAACTGGCTGAATCCCCGGGTTCCCAGTTCATCGCCCGCTATGAGTATTCAGGCAAGGCCTATCGCAAATGGGCCGTCGTCGTGCCCCGGCCGGAAGGCACCATCGCCCATATCTGGTCGTTCACGGCGCCCGAGGGGTCGTTCGACAGCTATCGGCCCGTCGCCGAATCGATGCTTCGGTCCTGGACCCTGACGCAGTAGACTGCGGTCTTGCGGCCGCATCCGGCCGCCCGCAGGGTGACCGGGACGAACGGCATGCGCCAGTTCATGCAACTCATTGAAAGGTGGGGGTTTTTAACTCTCCGCGGCGCTCTTTTTCCGGCGCTGCTGTTGGCCGCCGCCTGTTTTCCCGGTACTGTCCCGACCGCCCGCGCCGATGGCCCGCTGCCGCCGGTCGATGACCTTGTGAAGGCATTCGAGACCGTCGCCTTCGGTTCGGAAACCAAGGCACTGGCCGCGCGCACGACCCTGTTGCGCTGGGACACGGACGAGATCGCCGTGAACATGACCCAGTTCAAGAGCGAGGGTGAGCGCGAGTTGAAACCCGTACCCGCCCAGGATTTCTGGGCCAAGTACGCGTGGAACCACCTGCGTACACTCGAAAACCTGACAGGGCTGACCTTCGTCGATTCCATCGCCGCCAAGAAGCGCCCGCGCCTCACCATCGTGTTTACGCCCCGCGACCTGTTGACCAAAGTGCCGATCCCGGGCGTCAGCGCCAAGTTGCAGCAGGAACTGTCGGCGCCGGGCGGATGCTATTTCCTGTCCTTCGTTGGGGGGCGTATGGGGGCCCTGGACCGGGCCTTCGTTGTCGTCAATACGGACCGCGACGGCTTCCTCATCGATCACTGCCTGCTCGAGGAACTGACACAGTCCCTGGGTCTGCCGAACGACACGGATTTTCTGCGGCCGTCGATTTTTTCCGACCACGACACGCTGCGTAAACTGAGCCCGACGGATGAAATCCTGATCCGCACGCTGTATCACAAGCGCATGTTCGCCGGCATGACGCGCAAGGCAGCCATGACCATGGCGCGCCTGCTGATCGCCCAACAGTTGGCTGCGAAGCGGTAAAAGCGTACATTTTCAAGGGCTCAGGCCGTTTAGGGGTAGCGGATTGTTAACTCCTGGCGGGTAGGTTGGGCGTACGTTCCGGCCCATTCTGCGGCCTGGCCGGGCAAACTGGGGTGACATGATTCCACGGGCAGAGACCTTTGGTGCGGTCTTCGGTCCTGCGTCCGTTCGCGGCGCGGGTTGGGAACTTGCGGCTGCCGGCGTGATCCGCGCGGTGCTTTGGCTCACCCTTCCCATGCTCGTATTGCAGGTCTTCGACCGGGTCCTTCCGGGGGCGCGGAGCGATGACCTGATCTTTCTTGTAGCGGCTGTTGCCGTGGCGCTTGCGGTGCGGGGCGTGATTGATCTGGCGGCCGCGTCACTGGCGGAAACCGCCGCCCAGGCAGAGGTGCGAGCCGGCAACTGGGCGGCCATTGCCCGTCTGTTTTCGGGGGCGTCTTCCGACGCGCCGCCGCCCGGGGCGATTTCGGTGCCGGTATCCCATTTATTGATTCTGACCGGATTGCCGGTTCTCGCAGTGGCGCTGACATATCTTGCGGGTGCGATGGCTTTGCCGGCGATCGTTCTTGCCATGGCCGCGGCGGGCGCCGGCCATGTGATCCATCGCGGGGGGAACCCCGTGCCTTCCGTCGACGGTATTGCTGTCCGCATCCTGGACACCCTCTGGACCGTCAAGGCCATGGGGGCGGAAAATCTCGTGCTGCGCCAGGCCGAGGGGGCTGCCCGCGACGCTGCCACGACGGGACGCAACCAAGTACGCTCACTGTTCGCCGCCGGTCGGACGATGACCCTGTTCGATCGCATCACTCTGATCCTGGCCATTCTTACGGGAACCGTCCTCTGCCTGAACGGGCTGATTACGGTCGGGCAATTGGCGGCGGGGGTGCTGATTTCCTCGACCCTGGTGCGTGATGCATTTCGCGGCACGGCGGCTTGGACCCTGGCACGGGCGGGGCGCGACCATGGTGACGCAACGGCGTCGGCCGCTGATGTGCCGCAGGAACCGCTTCCCCGCGTGACGGGCAACCTGATGCTCAACCGCGTCAGCCTGGATCAGCCCGCCGACGGCTTGCGCGCCGTGGCACGAAACCTGTTCGACCGTATCCGTATTGAAGTCGAAGTGGGTGAAATGGTCCTGGTTACCGGTGGTGACGCCCAGATGCAGTCGACTTTGTTGCGACTGATGGCCGGGCTGGAGCGTCCGCAATCGGGAACGGTAACCGTCGACGGTTACGATCTCGCGGCCTATCGCCCGGACAGCATCCGCCGCCAGATTGCTTATGTGCCGAACTTGGGCAACATCCTGCCGGGCACTCTGCTGGAAAACCTGACGGGCTTTGATTCCGGCCGCGCCGCCGACGCCCTGGGGGCGGCTCGGCTGACCGGCTTGGATGCCCGCGCCGCCTGTCTGGCGGACGGGTTCGACACGCGTTTGCAGAGCGGGGCGGCGGGTTTCCCCGCCGGGTTCCGCCAGCATGTCGCAATGACCCGGGCGCTTGCCTTCAAGCCGAAGATATTGTTGCTTGATCGTGCGACGGAAAATCTCGACAGCCTGGACGTGCGCACGGTCTCGGAGGTGTTGGAGCGACTCAAGGGCCGGGTCACCATCGTCTTCGCCTCGACCCAGGCGGGTTTGCGCACCATGGCCGACCGCGAAATCGACCTCGATAACCTGAAGCCGGCGCCGGAAATCGGCGCGGCCGGCGACGAAGCCGACGAGGGCGGGGACACCCCCATCCCGGGGCCTGACGGGGAGGGCTGAGATGGTGAGCCGCATCCCTCATTTCGAAGCAACGGAAGCCTTGTTCACCCGTGCCTTGTCTGCGGGTTTGGACAGTGTCGTCGAAGCGGAGAGCGTGCGCCCTCGGGGGCCGTGGCGTGCGTTGCGCCTAAACCGGTTGGAAGGGATCGATCCCCACGCCCAGGTGCCGCCGCCGCTGCTTGCCCTGTCATCCGAGGCCGCCGTTGGTGTCGCCGAGCTGGAGCCCGAGGAAACACCGCCCAGCCCCCAGGACCTGGAAGTGGCGTTGTCCGAGGCCGTGGATCTGCCTGACGATTGGACCATGGCGGCCGCGCTGGCGGGGGGAACCAATATCGCCCATTGCCTGCGCGAATTGCTTCAGGCCTTGGACTGGAACGGGGCGCCGCGTCAGGTGGCCGAGGTTCTGCCGGCCCTCAACGCGCCGCTGGACGCTTCCGACGCGGTGATGGTTATGGCCCGGCTTGGGTTCCGCTGCCGCTCGTTCCACGCCAAGCTTAACGAACTGGGGCCGCAGGATTTCCCGGCCCTGTTCACCACCAAGTCCGGGGACGTCCTGGTGCTGGAGCGGTTCGGGCAGAATTCCCTGCCGGGGTTCGACGGAGCAACGCGTACCCGCCGGCCCATCGCCCGCGACCGGCGCGCCGGGCGGGTGCATGTCTTCACCGCCGCCGAACCGATGGCGGATACCGCACCGCCGGCGGAACCGCTTGCTTTTCTCCGGTCGTTGCTGCGGGGACGGCTGCGTGCCATGGGGGCCGTGGCATTGGTCCAGGGAATCCTGGCACTGGCCGGGCCGCTGCTGCTGCTGGTGGCACTCGACGATGTCGTGCCGTCGGCAGCCTTGCCCATGATTCTGTTCTTCACCGGCGCGGCGGCGCTGACCATGGTGTTCGAGATTCCATTCCGCGCCTGGCGGGACCGCATGGCCGCCCCCGTGGCGACGGCGGCGGCGGGTCTTGCCCTTGGCGCCTTGACGCGGACCCTGTTCCTGCCGCCGGAAACCCTGAAGGACACTACGGCGGGCGCGCGTCGCAGCCGGTTTGATGACTTTCACACAGGCGGTCCCGAACCGGCGGTACGGTTGGTTCGGGCCGCCCTCGGCCTGCCGGCCGCGGTGATCGCCCTTGCCGTCGTGGCGTATCTTGCCGGCGCATTGGTTGCCGTCCCGGTCCTTGGCGTCTTCGCGGTCGCCGTTGCAGGCTGGGTGTTGAAGGATGGCGTGCGCAGCGCGACGGCACGGGCTGTTGGTGCGGCCGGAGAATCCGCCCAAAACTGGTTTGAGGCCGCCCGTGTCCGTGCCGACGCGACCGCGGCCGGCTGCGAGGACGCCGTCGCCAAGCGGATCGAGCGCGCCGCCGCCGAGGCCGCCCGCACCCGGCGTGATGTCGCTGACCGCACCCACCGTGTTGCTTTGATCGGACGTTGGATCGCAGGTGCCACCGTTGCCGTGACGGCGGCGGCCGGGGCCTACCTGAGCCTTTCCGGTAGCCTGAGCCAAGGGGCTTTGGCGGCGTCTGTCCTGTTGACGGCGGCGGCGCTTCGCGCGGTCGCTCGTATAACGGACGAGGCCGGCAACGCCGCGCGCCTGTGGTGCGGCCTGACCCAGGCGGGACGCCTGCATGCGATCCGGGCCGAGCGCAACGCCGCCCGGCCGTCGCTACCGCCGCGCACCTTGGCCGGGCATGTCGATGTCAGCGGGTTGTCGACGGCGTCCACGGGCGGCATCGAAATGCCGCTCGACGATGTGTCGCTTTATGCCGACCCCGGCGAGGTCGTCGCCGTTGTCGGTGATTATCAATCGGGCAAGTCGGCGCTGCTGCGGGTGCTGGCGGGGCTGGAGCCCACCGCTGCCGGACACGCTCGTCTGGATGGCGTCGAAACGGGCCTGTTCGATCCCGTGCAGTTGCGACAGTCCGTCGCCTACGTGCCGGAGATGCCGGAATTTCTGCCGCTCAGCATCGAGGACAATTTGCGGCTGATGAACCCGGTCGCTTCGGAGGCGGATATTCAATCCGCCTGCAATCTCGCCGGTGTGATGGAGGACATCCGTGTGTTGGAAACGGGTGTCGGCGGCAATCGGCGGTTTGGCCTGGCCGTCAATATGGGGTTGATCGACCACGACCCGCAGCCGGGATTCCTGAAGCGCGTCGCGCTGGCCCGCGGCTATGTTCGCCGCAGCGGCCTGTTGCTGCTCGACGGGCCGGAACGCCATTTGAACCCGGACGGCGAGCAGGCCTTGCTGCGTGCCATCGAGGAATTGCGCGGCACGACGACCGTCGTCGTTGCCACGGATCGACCGCAGATCATTCGTCTGGCTGACCGGGTGATCTGGTTGGAAGGCGGACGGACCCGCGCCGAGGGGCCGTCGTCTGCGGTCTTGGAACAGCTTTACGCGGAAGGGCGGGTCGGACAGACTCTCGCTGAACAATGACCTTGGCCGAACGATGACCCAGCCCGGCACCACCCCGTCCTATACGAGCGAAACCCAGGCACCCGCCCAGGGGCAGCCGGCCCTTGCCGTGCTGGAAGACGGCACGGCGTCGGCCGGTGAAGGCCGCCGCCGTCTGTGGTCGCGGGGCATGATCGCGGGGCTTGTCGTTCTTGTCGCTGCCGTTGGGATTTGGGCGGCGCTCGCCGAGGTTCAGGAAACGGTCGAGGCCGAGGGCGCCGTCGTGCCCGCCGGTCAGGTGCGCGCGGTCCAGCATCTTGAGGGCGGCGTGGTGGTTGAAGTCCTGGCCAAGGAAGGTCAGCTGGTCGACCAGGGGGCCGTGCTGCTGCGTCTCGACCCGGCGCAGATCAAGGCGCGCTACGAGCAGGCGCGGATCGAGGAAGCGGCGCTCGCCCTCAAGGCTGAACGCCTGCGCGCCATCGGCGATGGCCGTGAGCCCAATTTCGGTTTTGCTGATCCCAAGTTTCAGTCTCTCGTGCAGGACCAATGGGCGGTCTACAACGGTTATCAGCGGGCCCAGGAAAACCGCCGTATCATTCTGGAATCGCGCATCCAGCAGCGTCAGGCCGATCTTGATCGTCTGAAGGGTGAGGATGAAACTCTGACCCGCAAGGCGCAGATTTTGGCCGAGGAACTGGCCATGCGGGAAGAACTGTTCCGCAAGGGTCTGAGCCCCAAGATCCTTTTGCTCAACGTGCGCCGTCAGGTCGCCGACGTGCGCGGCGACATGGCCACGGTCATCACCCGCCGCGAGAAACTGACCCAGGCGGTCGAGGAGGCGAAGACGGAGCTCGACGCCCTGGAAAGCCAAAGCCGTGAGGAAGCCCTGGCTGAATTCGGTCTTGTCACTGCCAAGCTGGCCCAGGCGTCGGAAGAGGTGAAGCAACTGGCGGCGCGGGTCGCTGCCTTTGATATCCATGCCCCCGTGAAGGGATTCGTGAAGGGCATCGGCGGCTATGCCAAGGACCGCATCGTGCCCGCGGGGGCGACGGTCATGGAGATCGTGCCCGTCGATGACGACCTGATCGCCGAGGTCCGCCTGGCCCCCCGGGACATTAGCCGCGTTACCGTGGGTCAGCCGGTCGCCGTGCAGATAACCGGTGCGGGATCGGGGCGGGCGGGATTGGTCGGCGGCGAACTGCGCGATGTTTCCGCCGGCACCTTCACGGACACTGCCGGCAAGCCCTATTACCGTGCCACGGTCGTTCTGGATCAGGCCTTCATCGGCGATGATCCCAACGCCAACAGAATCCTGCCGGGCATGCAGGTCAGCGTGCGCGTGCGCACAGGGCGGCGGACCTTGTTGGAATATCTGTTCCGGCCGGCATCGGCACCCCGGCGTCTTTTATAAAATTCCGTAACCGTCAATCCGACGGTGGCAAGGCCTCGGTCATTTTCGCCGCCAGTTCGATGATGCGCCGGGTTTCCGACCACAGTTGCAGGTCGGGCACATCGGCCAACGGCATCCACAAGGCATCGGCAGCGTCACCGGCGGCCCGGGGTTCGCCCGCGACCCAGCGGCAAACCACGTCGACCAGGGTGTAATGAAATTGCAGGCGACCATCGTCGTCCTTGGTCATGCTGTCGACCACGTCGATCAGGCCCAGGACTTCGGCCTCGACCCCTGTTTCCTCCATGACCTCGCGCAGCGCCCCCTCATGGACGGTCTCGCCGACATGCTGTGCGCCGCCGGGCAGGGACAGACTGCCGAGGCGCGGGGGCTTGCCGCGGCGGATCAACAGCACATGATCGTCCTTGAGGACGACAGCGCCGATGCCGACGATGGGGCGTTCGGGATATTCGCGGCTCATGCGGGGTGGTAGGGCATTTGAAAATAGACTCCCCTTGGCGGGTGGAGGGGTTACACTAACCGCAACGGCACATGCCTGGAAACGGGAAACGAAAACGGTGCCGGAGAGGTTGTGAGCGGCTGCGCGTCGGCTGCGTACGGACAGGAAGTGAGGGTTCGGACATGTCGGCCACAGGCGTGCTTGAACGGAAAATGTATCAGGCGGGTGATCGCATCTTCAAAGAGGGCGATGAGGGCTTGTTTGCCTATCTCGTTCAAAGTGGGACCGTCGAAATCTACCGCGAGGGCTCCGAGGAAGTGCTCAGCACCATCGGCGCGGGCGGCATCTTCGGCGAGATGGCGTTGATCGACGGCAAGCCCCGGGCTGCTTCTGCCCGGTCGGCAAGCGGCTGCACCGTGGTCGTCATCAACCGCGCCAATTTTCAGCATCGCATGATGAAATCGGACCCCTTCGTCCAGGGTCTGTTGAAGATCCTGGCGGAAACTGTCCGGCGGATGAGCAAGTGATCCCAGCGCAGAGGAGGCAAGGGATCGCTTGATGTTCGACGGCTTTCAACAAGATCGCCGGGAGATCGACGGTGTCGCCGTCAACTTCCGCATGGGCGGCGAGGGGCCGCCGGTTCTGCTGCTGCACGGCTATCCGCAGACCCATGCCATGTGGCACAAGCTGGCCCCCCTGATGGCGCGGCATTACACCCTGGTCATGCCCGATCTGCGCGGTTACGGCGACAGCGGCAAGCCGCCGACCGACGCGGAGCACGCGCCCTATTCCAAGCGCGCCATGGCGGGGGACGTGGCGGGCCTGATGGCCGACCTGGGGTTTGATCGCTACGCCGTCGTCGGCCATGACCGGGGCGGGCGGGTCGCCCATCGGCTGACCGCCGACAACCAGGACAGGGTGGCGCGGCTGGCGGTGCTCGACATTGCGCCGACGGAACATATGTACCGCATGACGGATATGGAATTCGCCACGGGCTATTACCATTGGTTCTTTCTGATCCAACCGGCCGACCTGCCGGAACGCATGATCGGTGCCGACCCGGAATTCTTCCTGCGCCGCAAGATGGGACAGTGGAGCGGCAAGGGCACGCTGTTCGACGACGCGGCCATGGCCGAATACGTCCGCTGCTTTTCCATGCCGGAAACCATTCATGCGTCCTGCGAGGATTACCGCGCGGCGGCGACCATCGACATGACCCACGACCGGGACGATATGGCGGCAGGCCGCAAGCTGACCTGCCCAGTGCTGACGCTTTGGGGGGCGAAGGGATTGGTTGCCCGCAAGTTCGACGTGCTGGCCGCGTGGCGCGAGCGGGCCGAGAACGTGACTGGCGGGACACTTGATTGCGGCCATTTTCTTGCCGAAGAGTTGCCGGACGATACCTTTGCCCGGCTGCGGGACTTCCTCGGCGACGGGCCGTGGGATTAAGACTGGAAAGAGCTTTTCATGGGCGATGGCCCAAGGTTGAACTGGGAAACAGAAGGCACCTCTTTAAATGAGTGACGAGACGCAACACGGCGACCAGACTCCCGCATCCGACGCCAAACCGGCGTCGAACGGGTTCTTCCCGCGCATGCGGGCCTATTTCTTCGCCGGGATTCTGGTGACGGCGCCGGTTACCTTCACCTTCTATCTGGCCTGGCTGCTGATCCATTTCGTGGACAACACCATCCGACCGCTGATCCCGGTCAAGTACAACCCGGAAACCTATCTGCCCTTCGCTCTGCCGGGCTTGGGCCTGTTCGTGCTGATCGTCGGCCTGACGCTGACCGGCGCCCTGACGGCGGGGTTCATGGGACGCTTCTTCATCAAGTTGAGCGAACACATCCTCAACCGTATGCCGGTGATCCGCAGCGTCTACAACGCGACCAAGCAGATTCTCGAAACGGTCCTGGCGCAGCAGTCGAATGCGTTTCGCGAGGCCGTGTTGGTCGAATACCCCCGGCGCGGCATGTGGGCCATTGCCTTCATCACCGGCACCACGACGGGCGAGGTGCAGAACGTAACGCAGGAGGAATGCATCAATATCTTCATTCCGACGACGCCGAACCCGACCTCGGGATTCCTGCTATTCGTGCCCAAGGAGGATCTGGTCAGCCTGGATATGTCCGTCGAGGAAGCGATCAAGATGGTGATTTCCGGCGGCATCGTCACGCCGCCCGACCGCCGGCCGGATGCGCTGAAGAAGCAGCCCGTGACCTCAGCCCGGGTGTACGAGGACCTGGACGTCCTGCGCGAAACCGAAAACGCGCCCGTGGTCCTGGCCGTCAAGCGTCCCGCCGAAATTCAGAAAGACTTGCAGGCATCGCTGCCGGCGGGTGAACGGGGACGGACCAAGAAGCCGAAAAACGGCGACAAGTCCTAACCGGCCAATCTAACCTGACCGCAGGGTCCGTGCCGCCGCGTCCCGTTCGAACAGGTAGAGCAGAACGCGAAGGGCCGCGCCCCGGTCCGATTTCAGGTCCGCATCCCGGTTGAGGATCAGCGCCGCGTCGTCCCGCGCCATGGCCAGCAGATCTCCGTGATGGGTGATGTCGGCAAGACGGAAGGTCGGCAGGCCGCTTTGCCGTGTGCCCAACAGTTCCCCGGCACCCCGCAGTTTCAAATCTTCCTCGGCGATGCGGAATCCGTCGTCCGTTTCGCGCAGGATTTTCAGGCGCGACCGCGCGGTTTCCGATAACGGTGGCGCATAGAGCAACAGACAGGTGCCTGGCTTATTGCCGCGCCCGATGCGGCCGCGCAATTGATGCAACTGTGCCAGGCCGAACCGTTCCGCATGTTCGATGACCATGACCGTGGCGTCGGGCACGTCGACGCCGACCTCGATCACCGTGGTCGCGACCAGAATTTGCAACGGGCCGTTGGCGAAGGCATCCATGACGGCGTCTTTCTCCGACGCCTTCAATCGGCCATGGACCAGCCCAACCCGGTCGCCGAACACCTGTTTTAAATGCGCGTATCGGTCTTCCGCAGCGGCTGCATCGATCTTTTCCGATTCCTCGACCAACGGGCAGACCCAATAAGCCTTGGCCCCGGTCGCCAGGGCGCGCGTCAGGCCGTCGACGACCTCGGCCAGGCGGTCGACGGGCAGGGCCCGGGTGTCGATGGGCGCACGGCCCGGCGGCTTTTCCGTCAGGCGCGAGGCCTCCATGTCGCCGTAGGCCGTGAGCATCAGGGTGCGCGGGATCGGCGTCGCGGTCATCACCAGCACGTCGCACTTGCGGCCCTTGGCAGTGATGGCCAGGCGCTGATGCACGCCGAAGCGATGCTGCTCGTCGACCACGGCGAGGGCCAAGTCCTTGAACGCGACGTCTTCGGTGAACAATGCATGGGTGCCGACGGCAAGGTCCGTGCTGCCCTGGGCCAGGTCGGCCAAGATCGCATCCCGGGTCTTGCCTTTCTCCCGCCCGGTCAGAAGGGCGATGGATAGGCCGGCCGACTTGGCGAGCGGCTCCAGGGTCGCGAAATGCTGGTGGGCGAGAATTTCCGTGGGCGCCATGAGGACGGCCTGGGCCCCGGACTCGACCGCCCGCGCCATTGCCAACAGCGCCACCAGGGTCTTGCCCGATCCGACGTCGCCCTGCAGCAGGCGCAGCATGCGTTCGGGCGCTGCCATGTCACCGGTGATCTCGGCCACGGCCATGACCTGCGACGGCGTCAGTCTGAAGGGCAGGGCCTTGGTGATTCGGTCCATGATCTTGCCGTCGCCCGAGGTCGCACGGCCCGCAACCTTGCGCATGTCGCGGCGCACCAGGGCAAGAGCCAGTTGATTGGCCAGAAGTTCGTCATAGGCGGCGCGGCGGTGTGCCGGCGCATCGGGGGTCGCATCAGCCTGGGTTTCCGGGTGGTGCAGGGTTTCCATGGCCGGCCGCCAAGCGGGCCAGCCCTCGCGCTGGGTGACGGCGGGATCAAGCCAGTCAGGCAGTTCGGGGGTGGCCTCGATCGCGGCCAGCACCGCGCGCCCGAAGGTCTTGGGCGATAGGCCGGCGGTCATGGGATAGACGGGCTCTGCCTTGAGAATTTGGTCGCGCTCCGCCACCGGCACAATGTGGTCAGGATGGGTTATTTGCAGATTGTCGCCGTAGCGTTCGATCACGCCGGACACAATGCGGGTTTCGCCCTCGGGCAGGATCTTGGCCAGGTAGTCGTCCCGGGCATGAAAGAACACGAGGGTGAGAAAACCCGAATCGTCGGAAACCTGAACCTTGTAGGGCTGACGGCGGTTGTGGGGTTTGGCGTGGGGGCCGACGGTCACGGTCAGGGTGGCGACGCGCCCGGCTTCGGCCTCGGCGACCTTGGGCGCGTAACGGCGGTCGACGATTCCGGTCGGCAGATGGAACAACAGATCAAGCAGCCGCCCGCCGCCGCACAGCTTTTCAATCACCGATCCCACGCGCGGACCAACGCCGGGCAGCGTCGTCACGGGCTTGAACAGAGGGAACAGGATTTCCGGGCGCATTTTGGGGCAGGGCCTTTTCGACGGCTGACAAGGCGGGTTGAAGCGACTATATCCTACGTCCCCCGACGCGATCTTTCGATAGGAACCGGCCCCCAGATGGACGCCCGCCGCAAACGCATTCTTTTTCGTGCCCAGCACTGCGGCATGAAAGAGAACGACATCATCCTAGGCGGTTTCGCCGAGGCGCGGATCGAGGCCCTGTCCGAGGCCGACCTGGACGCCTTCGAGGTGCTGCTGAAGCAACCCGACAACGACGTCTACACCTGGGTCTCAGGGCGTGAAGCGCCGCCTGCTGAATTCGGGACGGATCTGATGCGCCAAATTCTCACCTTCAATGACCAGTAATCGCAAGAACCCGTGACCGGCATGGAAAAACATTGGTATTCGCCCGGCGTTCGCCGCGTGTTCGGCGTGCCCGGCGGCGCGGAAGCCCTGATTCTGGCTGATGCGGCACGGGCCGGAAAGACTGTTCTGTTCATCGCGCGCGACGACGTGCACATGGACCAGGCGGCGGAGGCCCTTGCCTTCATGGCGCCGGACCTTGCCGTGCTGACCTTTCCCGCCTGGGACTGTCTGCCGTACGACCGGGTGTCGCCCAAGATCGACATCGTCGCCCGCCGGGTCGGCACCCTGACCGAACTGCGTCACGGCGTGACGGGTAAGGGCACACCGCCGGTCGTGCTGACGACTGTGTCGGCGGTCCTGCAGCGCGTGCCGCCCAGGGCCTACTTCGACGATGCGGGGCTAAGCCTTCGCGTCGGCGACCGCACGGGGCCGGAAAAGGTTCTGGAAAGTCTGGCCCATGCATCCTACCAGCGGGTCGAAACGGTGTATGAGCCCGGTGAATACGCCGTGCGCGGCGGCATTATCGACGTCTATCCGGCGGGGGCGGCGAACCCCGTGCGTCTGGATTTCTTCGGCGACGAGTTGGAACAGGTGCGGACCTTCGACCCGACATCCCAACGCTCCGACGCCAAGCTCGACGGTTTTGCCATCCGCCGGGCGCTTGAGGCCCCCTTGGACGCAGAAGCCGTCTCTCGCTTTCGCTCCGGTTACCGCGTCGCCTTCGGCACGGGCGGCGACGACGACCCCTTGTACGAAAGCATTTCCGCCGGGCGGGCGCATCCGGGCATGGAACACTGGCTGCCTCTGTTCCATGAAGGCATGGACACTTTGTTCGATTTCCTGCCCGACGACGTGATCATCGCGTTGGAGCCCCAGGCGGGCGAGTCGGCGGAAGGCCGCCTTGCCATGATCGCCGATTATCATCAGGCGCGGGTGGAAATGGCGAACACGCCCCAGGGCGCCATGGCGGGCGTGCCCTATCGGCCGTTGCCGCCGGAACAATTGTACCTGGCGCCCGACGAATGGCGGCAGATCGAAGGCGGGCTGAACGTGCGCGAACTGTCGGCCTTCGACGCCGCCGGTGACTGGCCCGACGCCATCGATCTGGGCGGGCGGCCGGGCCGTGAATTCGGCGATGTGCGCGCCCGGCCTGACGCCGATGTGTTCCAGGAAACGGCGGCGCATGTGAAGGCACTGTTGGCCGATGGCCACACCGTTGTGGTCGATACCTATTCCGAGGGCGCGCGCACGCGGCTGATCACCGTGCTGGCGGAACGCGGCGTGACGCTGACGCCCGCCGCCGACTGGCAATCGGCGCTTAAGGGTCCGGGGGCTTCGGCGATCGTGCTGGGCCTGCCGCGCGGCTTCGTGCTGCCGGGCCGGGTCACCGTCGTCTCGGAACAGGATATTTTGGGCGAGCGCGTGGTGCGCCGCCACCGGGTCAAGGTGCGCCCGGAAAACCTGATCGCCAGCGTGTCCGACATCAACGAGGGCGATCTGGTCGTCCATGCGGAACACGGGATCGGGCGCTACGACGGATTGCAGACCATCGACGTCGGTGGGGCGGCGCATGATTGCCTGATGTTGGTCTATGCCGGCGACGACAAGCTGTTCATTCCGGTCGAAAATATCGAGATTGTCACGCGCTACGGCTCCGAAGGTGGGCCGGGGCAGCTGGACCGTCTGGGTGGCGCCGCCTGGCAAGCGCGCAAGGCCAAGATGAAAGCGCGCATCCGCGACATGGCGGAAAAGCTCATGCAGGTCGCGGCGGAACGCCTGATGAAGGACGCGCCACGCCTGGAAGGGCACCCGGGTGCTTACGACGAATTCTGTGCGCGTTTTCCTTATGACGAGACGGAAGACCAACTGCGCGCCATCTCCGATACTCTTGAAGATCTGGCCAAGGGGCTCCCGACGGACAGGCTGGTCTGCGGCGATGTCGGTTTCGGCAAGACCGAGGTGGCGCTGCGCGCCGCCTTCACCGCGGCGCTGACGGGCAAACAGGTCGCCGTCGTGGTGCCGACCACGCTGCTGGCGCGTCAGCACTTCAAGACGTTTCAGGAACGCTTCGCCGGCTTCCCCGTGAAGATCGGACAACTGTCGCGCCTAGTGACCGCCAAGGACGCGGCCAAGGTCAAGGAAGGCATGGCCAAGGGTGACATCGACATCGTCGTTGGGACCCACGCGCTGCTGGCCAAGGACGTGCGCTTCCGCGACTTGGGCCTGTTGATCATCGACGAGGAACAGCACTTCGGTGTCGCCCATAAGGAACAGCTGAAGCAGTTGAAGACCAATGTCCATGTTCTGGTCCTGACCGCGACGCCGATCCCGCGCACCCTGCAGATGGCGCTGTCGGGTCTGCGGGAAATGAGCCTGATCGCCACGCCGCCCGTGGACCGGCTTGCCGTGCGCACCTTCGTGCTGCCGTTCGACCCGGTCATCATCCGCGAGGCCATGGTGCGCGAACTGCACCGGGGTGGGCAGGTCTATTACGTTTGCCCGCGTGTGTCGGATCTGGACGGCGTCGCCAATCAGATCACGGAAATGATGCCCGACGCGCGCATCGCCCTGGCCCATGGACAGATGAAGCCGCGCGACCTGGAAGACGTGTTCCAGGCCTTCGCCGACGGCGCCTATGATGTTCTGGTTTCGACCAACATTATCGAATCCGGCCTCGATCTGCCCCGCGTCAACACCATCATCATGCACCGCGCCGACCGTTTCGGTCTGGGCCAGCTCTATCAGCTGCGCGGCCGCGTCGGGCGGTCGAAGATCCGCGCCTATGCCTATCTGACCGTACCTGCGCGGGGCAAGTTGACGCCGACGGCGGAAAAGCGGCTGGAGGTCATGCAGACCCTCGACACCCTGGGTGCTGGGTTCACCCTGGCCAGTCACGATATGGACATTCGGGGGGCGGGCAACCTGCTGGGCGAGGAACAATCCGGCCATATCCGCGAAGTCGGGGTCGAGTTGTACCAGCGCATGCTGGAAGAAGCCGTGGCCGAGGCCAAGAGCGGCGGTGGTGAGAGTGCCGCGGACGAGGATTGGAGTCCGCAAATCTCTCTCGGTACCGAAGTCTTGATCCCTGACCACTACGTCGCCGATCTGAGCCTGCGCCTGGAACTCTATCGGCGTATCTCCCGCCTATCCGGTGACGACGAGATGGAGGACTTGGCGGTCGAACTGATCGACCGTTTCGGGCCTTTGCCGGAAAGTGTGCAGAATTTGCTGGACCTGGTGAAGCTCAAAGGATCGTGCCGCCGCGCCGGGGTCGCCAAGGTCGATGCCGGGCCGCGTGGCGCCACCGTACAGTTCCGCGGTGACGACTTCGCCGATCCGGTGGGCCTCGTTCAATGGATCACCCAACAGAAGGGTAAGGCCAAGCTGCGTCCCGACCATCGGCTGATCTACGTCAGCGACTGGCCGGATAAGCAGGCGCGGACCAAGGGCGTGCGATTCCTGGTGTCGCAACTGGCGGCCATTGCGGGCAAGGCGGCGGCCTAGGCGCTTTCTACGAGTAGGAAATCAGTGAATGACCTTCGTGCCTGCCTGAGGGGCGACGACGGGTTCACCCACGGTCAGCGCCAATCCCCATTCCGCCTTCTGCACCGTGGTCGCCACCATGTGGCAGAACCCGTGCAGCAATTTCTTGTCCAGCGTCACGGTGACGTTCATGTCGTTGGAGGTCTGAAATCCCAGCACTAGTTTTTTGCCGTCCCAGGGTTTGACCTTGGCGCCGGTCACGATCATCGGGCCCGTATTGGCGGTCAGATCGACCGTGTCCTCGTCGTGCTTGCGGGAAAAGTCGGAGTCCTGCACGGCGGCCTGATGCTCCATGCCCAGAACCGCATCGCGCACCTTGGCCGGCACGTCGGGGGCCGGGGGCGGGGCCTCGGAAGCACCGGCGGGGGTGTCCTCGCCCTTGGCTTGCGGGCGCAGACCGCTGAGGTCCGCCGTCTGCGCCAATTGACCGCCCAGCGCCGGCCACATCGCCGCGATGAAGCGGCGGGTCAGCCACAGGCGGTATTCGGTTTTTTCGCTGGTCGCGATGCGCAGCATCATGCGGTCCTCGGTGGGCACGTAGGTCACCGTCATCTGATGCAGGCGTTTTGTCACGGTCGGATCGCGGCCTCCGGCTCAGGCGGCCGAGGCGGCGGCGTCGAGCATGCGCGCCAGGATCTGCGGTTCCTGGGCGCCGGAAATCACCATGGGGCCGGTGAACACGAAGGACGGCACGCCGTTGACGCCGAGGCGATGGGCGCGGGCGTTGTCCTGGGTCACGGCCTCCAGATCGGTGTCGCCGGCCAGATAGGTCCGCAAGTCGGCCTCATCGAGGCCGTGTCGGGCGCCGATGTCGAGCAGCACCTGTTCCTCGCCGATGTCGAGGCCATGGACGAAATAGGCGACGAACAGGGCTTCGACCACCGCATCGGCGGCGGCACCGTGGCGGGCGGCGTATTTGACCAGGCGGTGGGAATCGACGGAATTGGGGGTCTTCTGGATGCGCTCGAAGGCGAAATCAATCTCGACCGATTGGCCGGCCTCACCGATCGCGCCGTAGATGCGCCGCACCCGCGTTTCCGACCCGAACTTCTTGACCAGATAGGCTGTGCGATCGACGCCGTCGGGTGGCAGTTCGGGGTTCAACAGGAACGGCCGCCAATGGGTGGTGACGTTCAGGTTCGGGCGCAGGGCCAGGGCCTGGTCCAACCGGCGCTTGCCGATGTAGCACCAGGGACAGACGGTATCGTAGATGATTTCGATGTCCACGCGGCGGGCCCTTAATCCCTAATCAGGGCAAAGTATAAGGGGGCGGCACGGACGTGCACACCCCCTTGATATCCGGCCTGCCGGCGGGGAGGGGAGGACCGGCTGGCCGGTGACTCAGTGGCTGAAGCGCGGCCGAGGCTGATAGAGCGCCCGGTTGAACGCGGCCCATTCCGGCGGCGAATAAGGGTAGGCCGTGGCGACCGGCGTCTTCTTGGGCCGGTTGAAGATGAAGCCGCGGAATAGAATGATGTGCGAAAGCATGTCTTGGTCTCCTTTCATGGTGGAGAATCGCTAGACACCAATATACGCACTTTGTGCGGAAAATTCCATATAAATGCGCACTTTGTGCGGTTTTATGGTGTGGAATATCTAAAGGTCTATATGTTTATCGGGCAATGTTTTGAGCCCGCACAGGCACTTAACTGCGCCGGGCCATCCGGAAAAAACTTTCGTCTATGGGGGGAAATCGAAGGCCGGTAGCGGACGGCCGTCGCGGAAATCAGCGCCGCGCGTCCGGCACCCGCAGGATCAAGATGAACCCGACGACAAAGAAGGCGATCACCGTCGCCATGCCGTGGCGCTGGCTTTCGGCCATGCTGGTGGCCCAGGCGACGGCGGCAGGGCCGACGAAGGCCGTCGCCTTGCCGGCAAGCGCCATGAAGCCGAACATTTCCGTGCGCAGATGGTCGGGGGCGAGATGCGCCATCAGGGATCGCCCGGCCGCCTGTCCCGGGCCGACGAACAGGCCGATCCCAAGCGCGAAGGCCCAGAACAGGGCCTTGTCAGTGACGGAGACGATGGCGAGCCCGAACACGATGAGCCCCAACAAGGAAATCAGGATCGTGCGCTTAGGCCCCATCCAATCGTCGACCCAGGCCATGGCGAAGGCGCCGATCCCGGCGGTGATGCTCATGCCGATGCCAAGCTGAATGACCTCGGCCTGTTCCATGCCGAAGGTCCCGGCGGCGTAGATACCACCGAAGGTGAACATGGTGCCGAGCCCGTCCATGTAGATCATGTAGCCGATCAGAAAGACGACGATACCGTCATAATCCCGCGCGCGCTTCAGCGTGCCGCGAAGCGTGGCGATGCCTTCGCGCACCGCCGTCAGGGCCGACAGGCCGCGGGACGGCGTGTCCGGCGTGAACAGGAAAAGGGGCAGGGCGAACAGGGCCAGCCAGATCGCGACGAAAGGACCGGAAATGCGCACGTGTTCGGCCGTCTCCTTGTCGAGTCCCAGCCACGGCACCTCCGGCTGCACGAAGCCGACCAGCAATACGACCAGACAGACGATGCCACCCGCATAGCCGAAGCCCCAAGCCCAGCCCGACAGCCGGCCGATGCGGTCGCGCCCGGCGACGTCGGGCAGCATGGCATTGTAGAACACGGTTGCCGTCTCGAAGGTGAAGTTGGCGGCGGCGGCCAGGACAAGCGCCAACACGACCGATGACGGGGAGGGCTCCACATACCACATCAGCCCTGTCGCGATCACCAGACCCAGGGTGAACACGAAGATCCAGGGCTTACGCCGCCCGCCCCGGTCGGCGATGGCGCCCAGGACCGGCGCCGTGACGGCGACGCAGAATGACGAGGCGGAAATAGCGTAGCCCCACATTTCCGTGCCGGCGATGGGATCGGCGGCGACTGCCTTGGTGAAATAGGCGCTGAACACGAAGGTCGAGATAACGGCCGCATAGGCCGAATTGGCCCAGTCGTACATGGCCCAGGCGAGGGCGCCCAGGAACGATGCGGGTTTCGTCGGTGCCGTGGTCTGCGGTCGGTCAGTCATCGGCGAAGGGACATGTTGGGGGCATCCGGTAGCGGTTCGTTGATGGGGGCGACGGTAAGCTGGATCGTCAAGGGCAGGCAAGGAAGTTGCAGGGCAATTGCGCAACAGCGTTGCAATGATGGCGCAGACTCGCCATACGGCGGCCATGATTGTCGGGCAACAGTTGTTCGATAGATGGTTTTCCTCAACAACACGGTTCGCGAAATTCACGTATGCAGAACGATCCCAAAGAAATCGCAAAAAATTTGATCCAAGAGCACGGATTGGACGGTGCCCTTTCCGTCGCCATCGAAGGTGCTATCGATGCCCAACGCGCGGGCGACAATTATACGCTGAGCGTCTGGCGGGAAATTAAGGCGGTCATTCGCAAGCAAATCACGGACCAGGCGGCATGATGTATCTGTCGGTTTGACCGCAGGCCCGGATCTTGTCGCTGTAACCAGAAACGGGCCCCGCTGGGGGCCCGTTTGTTTAGGTTCTCGCTATTTTCATGGAAGTGACTGCGGTTGCATCACTGTCCCTTGAAGTTTGGCGGCCGCTTGCTGAGAAACGCGTCCATGCCTTCGCGGAAATCCTCGCTCATGTAACACATGAGCAGGAGGTCACGGCCGCCGCCCGGCGGCAATTCGGTGCGCAGACGCAGGAACGCCTCTTTCGTCGCCTGCAAGGTGAGGGGAGCATACTCGGAGATCTGGCGGGCGATCTCCTCGGCGCGCGGTGCGACATCGTCTGGAGTTTCGACCATTTCGGTGATGAAACCGTATTCGAGCGCGGCCGGAGCCTCGATCATCTTCGCGCGGAAGATCATGTCCTTTGCGCGGGCCGTGCCGATCAGGTCGGCCAACCTGGCAAAGTTCATCATCGACAGGCAGTTGCCGAGCGTGCGCGCGACGGGAAATCCGAAGCGCGATGTCCGCGCCGCGATACGCAGATCGCAACAGGCGGCGATGCCGGCGCCACCGCCCGCACAGGCACCGCGAATGGCGGCGATGGTCGGAATCCTGCAGCGTTCCAATGTGCCGAGCGTGCGGTCGATCCGCGCCTCATAGGCAAGCGCATCCTCTTCCTTGTCGAAGGCGCGGAACTGCGACATGTCGGTGCCGGCGGCGAAGGCTTTTTCGCCGGCCCCGGTCAGGACGAGCGCCCGGATATCCCGGGTTTCATTGGCATCGGCGCAGATTTGGGCCATGCGTTCATACATCGCGAAGGTCATGGCGTTGCGCGCCTGCGGGCGGTTGAAGGTCAGGAACCCGATACCGTCGCGGACTTCGTAAAGAATGTCTTCGCCGGCTTCGCTGGCGAGATCGGCATCGATGTTGGGGGGCGTGTTGGAGGGCGGCATCATGTGATGGTCCTTCATGGTCGATTGATGGGAATAGGCGTCAGCAGTGGGTGTGACAATGCACCGCTTATACGACGCCGGCGTCTTTGAGGTCGGCGATTTCCGCAGGTGAATACCCGAATTCCTGCAGAATTTCGTCGGAGTGCTCGCCACGTTCCGGCGGGGCCAGCTTCATCGAACTGGGTGTTTTGTTCATCTTGATCGGCTGGCCGACCAAGGTGAGTTCACCAAGTGCATTCGACGTCACCTTCTGGGCCATTTCAAGATGTTGAACCTGAGGATCGGCGAATACCTTGTCGATGGTGTTGATCGGTCCGGCCGGCACGCCCGATTTGTTGAAGCGGTTGATCCAGGTGTCGCTGTCGGCGGTGCGGAGAATGGCGTTGATCTCTTCGCCGAGCGCGTCGCGATTCTGAGAGCGCAGAGCAGAGGTCTTGTAATCCGGGTGTTCGATCAGACGTTCGGCGTCGACAGCCTGGCAAAAGCGTTCCCAGATCACCTGACCTGTGACCGCCAGATTGATGTAGCCGTCAGAGGTCTCGAAGACGCCGGTTGGGATCGACGTGGGATGATTGTTGCCTGCCTGGGGCGGCACTTCACCATCGATCAGCCAACGCGTCGCCTGGAAATCGAGCATCGCGATCTGAGACTGCAGAAGAGAGGTCTGAACCCATTGACCTTCGCCGATCTCATCGCGGGCGAGCAGGGCGACAAGAATGCCGAGTGCGCAATAAAGGCCAGAGGTCAGGTCGGCGATCGGAATGCCGACGCGCATCGGTCCTTCGCCGGGCTTGCCGGTGATCGACATCAACCCGCCCATGCCTTGGGCGATTTGGTCAAATCCGGGCCGCTTGGCATAGGGGCCGTCCTGGCCGAATCCTGAAATCGACGCATAGACCAGTTGCGGGTTGATGGCCCGAAGGCTTTCGTAGTCGATACCGAGCCGGTCTTTTACATCGGGGCGGAAGTTCTCGACGATGACATCCGCCTTTTTGACCAGACGTTTCAACACGGCGAGGCCTTCCGGTGATTTCAGATTGAGCGTCATCGCGCGTTTGTTGCGGTGGAGATTCTGAAAGTCGGAGCCGTGCCGTGGGCCGCCAGGGCCTTCTGCTGCATCCAATGCCTCGGGAAGTTCGACCTTGATGACGTTTGCGCCCCAATCGGCCAATTGGCGAACGCAGGTGGGCCCGGAACGGACGCGCGTCAGGTCAAGAACGGTAAACCGAGACAGGGCAGGCGAGGCAGGGGTGAACGGCATGTGCGGTCTCCATATTGGTCGCAAGGGTTAAGCTCATATCGTATATTGTCTACAATATATCGGAAACATTTTCCGATATACGATTGACATAAATTGATGCCTTGGTGCAAATGAACCTATGAGTGACACCGTTTCAGAAGCCATAGCGCTGCGTCGTTCGGAATCCCTGACCGCGATCGTTCAGAAAGAATTGGAACGATTGATCGTCACCGGGGAGCTGCGCGCGGGTGATCGCCTGAACGAACAGGCGCTGGCACAGCGCTTTGGGGTCAGCCGTGGCCCCGTTCGAGAGGCGATGCGGGCCCTGGAATGCGCCCAGCTTGTGTCGACCCGGCTTAATCAAGGTTTCTTCGTGCGGGAGATTTCTCCCGAAGAAACCGCGGAGATTTATGACGTCCGTGCGGTCGTATACGGCTTTATTTGCGCACGCCTGGCGACCCAGATCACCGAACAGGCCTTGGCCGATCTCGAAGACAGTATCCGGCAGATGGATGCCGCCATCGAGGCCGGTGATCCCGTCGGCTATTACCGTCTCAATCTTCAATTCCACGAACATACCATTGTCAATGCGGCGCACGAACGGGCGCAGCAGACTTACCGTTCCTTGATTAACGAAGGGCATTTGGCCCGGCAGCGGTCGCTGATCGAACCCGAACGTATGCGGCAATCAAACCGCGAGCATAAGGATCTTGTCGCGGCCTTGCGCGCGGGGGATAGCGAACTGGCGCGCCGTCTCGGGGAAGAACATTCGCTTGCCGGTTACCGTCGTTGGAAGGCGGCGGTTACCGGTGACGAACAGGATTCACCCCAGAATCCCGATGAGAATTCGACTGGCAATAAGCTGGCCTCGGAGTAGGCGGCGGTTAGATCGAATAAGGCCCACCAATCAAAGACCATGACCCTCATTTGCTGCGCATCTGGGCACGTTACGGAATGAAAAACGGAGGAAATTCAATGCACCTGAAAAACACTATCGGCAAGGCGGTTTGGGCATGTGCCCTTGTCGGCGCCATGGCGATCCCGACCTTGTCCCCGGGGCTGGCGAAAGCCGATTCCTATCCCAGCGAGCGGCTGAACTGGACGATCGCGTTCGGGCCCGGTGGCGGCAACGACATCATGTCGCGGACGATCATCTCGATCCTGGAAAAGTATAAGCTCTATCCGGGTGAGATCGTGGCGCAGAACCGTCCGGGCGGCAGTGGTGCTGTTGGTTGGGGCTTTGTCCACAATCAGAAGGGCAATCCCTATCACATCACCTCGACCTCCGGCAGCTACATCACGACGCCGCTGAAGGCGAAGACGCCCTGGTCGCCGACGACGTTCACACCCGTTGCGCTGCTTGCGGCCGACGATCTGGTGCTTCTCGTCAACGGCAAGTCCAAGATCACGTCGTTCGACCAGTTCATCAAAGAGGCGAAAGCCAAGCCCCCGGCTGTCGGTGGCATTGGGGCCGTCAACGTCGACTTCATTGTGCCGACGCTGCTGGCGGAAAAAGCCGGATATAAGTTCGAGTATGTTTCCTTCAACAAACAGGGCGAACTGACGACCGCGTTGTTGTCGGATGCGCTCGACGCCATGGTGGCAAACCCGGGAGAAGTCGCGGGCCTGCTTGAATCGGGCGACCTGCGCGCGCTTGCGTTCTCTGGAAAGAAAACGCCCGAGTCCCTGAAGGGCATCCCGACCTTCGGCGACAAGGGGTATGAGCTTGGCATCTCCATGCCGCGTGGCGTGGTTCTGCCCCCCGAGGCACCCAAGGAAGCCCAGGAATGGTGGATCGCGACCATGAAGAAGGTTGTCGAGAAGCCGGAATGGGCCGCTTATGTGAAGAAGCACGAACTGACGGAAACCGTCCTTTGGGGTGAAGATTTCCGTAACTTCCTGGCGCATTCGCAGGAACAGTTCGCCCGGGTCCTCAAAGCCAAGGGCGCCATTAAGTAACGACCGCTACGAAATGCGAGCCGCCCGCCGTTCTGCTTTCGGCGGGCGGCCTTTTTTCATAGCGTCGTTTGTTGCTCTTTGGGCGACCAGTGATCATCTGAATGACAGGGTGAAAGTTATCGTGATCCCCGCCGGTCGCGATTTCAAGATCAAGACGGGTAATTGGTACCTTCCATGAGAATAACCTTTATGACCGCCGTGCTGCTGCTGTCCGTGTTCTATGCGGTGTTGGCGTTTGCGGATTTGAACTTCCTGAGTTCCCGCGGCCGCATCGGTCCGGGGTTCTTCCCCCAGATCATTGCCGTCGCGCTCGTCGCATTTGTTCTGCACGCCACGGTCGTTGAATTCCGCCGTCGCCATACTGACGACGCGATCTCCATGGATTGGCCGGTCACGCTTTTCGTGGTTGCAATGGTCGCACTGCTGATCATCGCGAGCCATTTTCTCGGGGCGCTGCCGGGCATGGTGCTTTTCATGCTGCTCGCCCTGTTCGTGCTGAACCGGGGGCGGCATGTAACAAACCTCCTGGTCGGTCTGTTGCTGCCCATCGGGCTTTTTACCCTGTTCAGACATACCCTCAACGCGGCGTTGCCGCCCGGCATGCTCGGTCTTCCGTTCTAGAACGGAATCGAACCGTGAATATGGCCGATCTTCAAACTTCTTAGGCAGCGTTAAATTATGGAAATCTTTGACCAGCTCTTACTCGGGTTCTCCGTCGCCATCTCACCGATCAACATCGTCTACTTGATGCTTGGATCGCTTATCGGGATGGTCGTCGGCATCATTCCCGGTTTCGGTCCCGCTGCGGGCTTGTCGATTCTTCTGCCGCTTACGTTCGGAATGGACCCGACCGGCGCCATCATCATGCTGGCAGCCATCTATTATGGCGCCATGTACGGCGGCACGATCACGTCGATCCTTTTGAATACGCCGGGAGAGTCGGCCGTTGTCGCGTCAACGTTCGACGGCTATCCGCTGGCCCAACAGGGCCGTGCCGGACCGGCCTTGGTCATGCAGGCGGCCGCGTCGTTTGTCGGCGGGACGGTCGGGGTCATTTTGATTTCGGTGCTGGCGGCGGTGTTCGCGCAAGTGACGCGCGGTTTCGGTCCGCCGGAATTCTTCATGCTTGTCCTAATGGGGATCGTCACGTTGATCGTCCTGATTGGCGACAACTGGCGGTTCGGCGCCATATCCGCACTGATCGGGTTCGCGCTGGGAACGGTCGGGGTCGACCTGGAAACCGGCATGCAACGGTTTACCTTCGGTTCGGCGGAACTGATCGGCGGCATTGCGTTTATTCCGATCGCCATCGGTCTGTTCGGGCTGGGCGAGCTTTTCTTCGCGTTCTACCAAGGCCTTCACCGCGGCGGCAGCGGCGGCATCATCCAGTACCAAAGTGAAAAGCATTTCTGGCCGTCGATGCGGGACTGGATCGAATCGCGCATGGCTTTCGTGCGCGGGTCAATTTTGGGTTTCTGTATCGGTGTCGTCCCCGGGGCGGGTGCGACGGTTGCGTCGCTGATGTCGTACTCGATTGAAAAATCCAGTTCGAAGACGCCCGAGAAGTTCGGCAAAGGTGCGATGCCTGGCCTGGTCGCGCCGGAATGCGCGAACAACGCGGCCTCTGCCGGCTCCATGGTACCGCTGTTGACGCTTGGCATTCCGGGCTCGGCCTCGACCGCGGTGTTGCTGGCGGCCTTGCTGATGTGGGGGCTCAAGCCCGGGCCGCTTCTAATGGAGCAGAACCCCGAATTCGCCTGGGCCCTGGTTGCCAGCATGTATCTGGGGAACATGGCGCTGCTCGCCATCAATATTTTTGCGATCCCGTTGTTCGTGACGCTTCTTAAGGTGCCGTACCGCATCCTGGCGCCGGCGGTCATTCTCGTCTGTACGATGGGGACGTTCAGCGTACACGGCAGTATCATCGAGGTCTGGCTCATGTTCGCCGCGGGCGGCGTCGGGTTCTTCATGAAGCTATACGGCTTCTCTCCCGCCGCGACGGTTCTGGCGCTTGTGCTGGGGCCCCTCGCAGAGGAAACGCTGCGCCAGACACTCATTATCTCCCGTGGCTCCCCCATGATCTTCGTCGAACGCGGGATGTCCCTGGGCATTCTGATCTTCACTATCGGCGTGATCGCGTTTGGTTACTTCATGAACAGATCGCGCCGGCTGGCCAAGGGCTAGCGCATCGCGGGTCTTGTGGCTGCTGCGCAGACCACTGGGCCGAGGGGCCGATCCCGGATCCACATGCAGGTCCGGAGGAACGGCGCTTTACGCGGGAGGGGCTGAGTTCGGCAGACGGAGTCGAAAGTAGCTGGTGCCGGCTTGGCTGAATTCCGCGGTCAGGTCGCCGCCCATTGCGCGCATGATCGATCGGCTGATCGGCAATCCCAACCCGGCGCCTTTGCCGCGCGCGGACTTGCTGCCACGGGAGAATTTTTCGAAGATTGTCGCCGCGTCTTCCTGAGACACGCCCCCGCCGTTATCCATGATATCGATCAACACGTATTCATCCTTTTTATAGGCGTTGATGCGAACCTCCGGCTGGTCGGAGTCGTTGTATTTGACGGCGTTCGACAGAATGTTCAGCAGAACCTGATGCAGGCGATCCTCGTTCGCTTTGACCCATAAGGTATCCTGCTCATATTCGATGTTGACCAGGACATTGGCGTTTCTTGTGACGCCCGACATGGCGTCCAGGGCCGCCGTGATGGCGGTCTTTATTTCAATGAGTCCGATCTGCAACTTTACGGTGCCGGACTCGAATCGGCTGATATCCAGCAGTTCATCGAGCAGACGCGTCAGCCGGCGGCTTTCGTCATGGATGATGGATACGAAGCGCCTTTGATCGGCGAGGGATATCGGATCATCGGCCGCCAGGGTTTCCGAGAAGGATTGGATCGAAGTCATCGGCGTGCGGAGTTCGTGACTGATCTGACTGAGGAATTCGTCCTTTTGGGCATCGAGGACCCGAAGGCGTTCGTTCACTTCACGAAGCTGGTGGGCGGTGCGTTCCAACTGGGCGGATTTCTCGGACAATTGCCGGGATGTTTCGACGAGCTGCAGCGCCTCGTCCGCGATGTCGATCAGATCGGTCATGCCGACGGTCTCATGCCCAGCGATGCGTGACACCATGGCGTGGGCCGATGCCGCGCCGATGGAGCCGGCCAGTTCCCGTTCGAGCCTGGCGATCACAGCGTCGCTGGCTTGTGGCAATCCGGTGACTCCCTGTTCAATCGCCATTTCATCGAAAAGACGGCGGGCCGCGTCGGTGCCGAGGATCCGCTGAGCCAGTATGAACAAGTCTTCCGAGTCGGCGGTACTGGTCGCGACGTTCGAAGGGACGCCACCAGACGAGCGGAAGACGTCAACGAACATCGCTGCCTGAAACCGCTCAAGCGTGCCCGCATTGCTCAGGTTCGACACGATGAGGAAGGTCAGGGCGTTGGTCCCGACGCTCCAGATAACGGCGTGAACCAGGGAATCCATTCCCTTGAATCCGAAAAGCGCCTGGGGTCGCAGCATGTCGATGCCCCATGGGCCGTTGGCCAGCGTTGCCGCGCTGAGCACGAAGTCGCCTCCGAAGCTGGGAAGAAACAATGTGTAGGCCCAAAAGATGAAGCCCACGATCAGCCCGGCAAAGGCGCCTGTCCCGGTTGCGCCGCGCCAGAAAATCCCACCAAGCAGGCTGGGCAGGAATTGGGCGACGCCGACGAAGGCGATCAAACCGATTGCCGCCAAGGCATCAGATCCGCCGCTGGCTTGGAAATACAGAAACCCAAGGCCGAGGATAAAGGCAATGCTGATCCGCCTGGATACCAGAAGAAGATTCCGGACATCGCCGCTGACGGCGCGCGTTCCGTGCAACAGGCGCAACGCCACCGGCATCACGATATGGTTGGACACCATGGTCGATACCGCAATCGCGGCAACGATCACCATGGAGGTCGCCGAAGAAAACCCGCCCAAGAAAGCAAACAGCGCCAGTTCGTGCCTGTCATAGGCAAGCGGTATCGTCAGGACATAAAGATCCGGGTTCGACGTCGTTGGCATGACCTGAAGCCCAACCAGCGCGATGGGCATGATGAAGATGGTCATGCCGAAAAGATAAAGCGGGAACAGCCAGGACGCCGTCGTCAAATGACTTTCTTCCACGTTTTCGACCACCGTTACCTGGAACTGCCGCGGCAGGCAGATGATCGCCGTTGCCGATAGGAACGTCAGGGTGATCCATCTTGGGCCGAAGATGTCGCTGGACCCGCGGATGATATCGGGATGCACGTTTTCAAAGACATCGGTAAAGCCACCGGAAATGCCGTAGGTGACAAAGAACCCGACGGCGATCAGCGCAAGCAACTTGATGATGGCCTCAAGGGCGATGGCGGCCACCACGCCGTGATGGCGTTCATTGGCATCAAGGTTCCGCGTTCCGAACAAGATCGTGAAAAGCGCCATGCCGGCGGCCACCCAGAACGCGGTGGTGATGGCGTCGGCATCGCTGGAAATGATCTGATAGCTTCGGACCACGGATTGAAGTTGAAGCGCGATATAAGGCGTGGTCGCGATCACCGCGATCAGGGTCACAAGCACGGCAAGACTGGAGCTTTTGCCGTAGCGTGATGAGATCAAGTCGGCGATGGACGTAATCCGGTGGGCGCGCCCGATCCGGACCAGCTTGCGCAATATCCACCACCACCCGATAAAAACCAATGTAGGCCCCAGGTAGATGGTGACGAATTCAAGCCCGTTTCGGGCGGCCGAGCCCACGGCGCCGTAAAACGTCCAGGACGTGCAATAGACGGAGATCGAAAGGGTGTAGACGATGGGCGAATGTAGCCAGCTTGTGCGGCTTCGCTGGGCCCGCCGGTCAACGAAGAAGGCGACAGCAAATAACAGAACCACATAGCCAAGGCAGACCGTCAACAGGACATTGACGGAAATCATCAGTTCGCAGGATCGGTATTTGTTGGGGGGGCGGGCTCGCCGTCGCCATGGGGCTGTGATGCGGTCGGTGTGCCGGCAGCGCTGAGCGGGCCCGCCATGACCGCGGCGCCGAATATCAGCGCTGCCCAAACCGTAAAGATGTACAGCAGCGGAATCGGCAGGCCGAACAAACTGGCGTCGACCAGGACGACTTGTGCGAATGGCGGCATGACCATGGCAATGCCGACCAGCAAGATCGCCATTGATCTATCACGCGCCCGGCGTCCCGACAGTTGCGTTATCTTTTGATCAGGCAAGACGCGGTCTCCAGCGAGTCCCTAATCGGGTCTGCCGACCGCGAGTTTTTCGACAGCGGCGATCAGTTCGGAATTGACGAACGGTTTGGTGATAAACATGTCGGCCCCGCATTTCATCGCCGTTTCCCGGTCTTCGCGCTGTCCCTTTGCCGTCACCATCAGCACGGGAAGGGTTTTGGTCCGGGCGTCGGCCCGCAACCGCCGAAGAACCTCGTAACCGTCCAGTTCCGGCAGCATGACATCGAGAATAAGAATATCCGGCGTGTCAGATTGCGCGACTTCAAGGGCTTGGCGCCCATTGGTTGTGGTCGCCACTTCGAACCCGGACCGTTCCAAGATGAAAGTCAGTGATTCGACGATGTTCGGCTCGTCTTCGGCAAGCAGCACACGTTTCGCCATGTTTCGACGAAATCTCCCAGATTTCTATTGTTGTTATGTCTCCCGGTGAAGGATTAGACCCCAGATGACACGGGTCTGCAATGCCCATGCGGAAATTCACATGTTACTGAGTCAGGGGAGCATCCACTCGGTGTGGGCAGGATTGCCGCGAACACAATCGGCAGCCTGGCCCGACTTCCTCGACGACGGATGCCGTGTCCGGTGCATAGATCGTCATTCCGGCATCAACTTCGGTTGTGACCAGCATATCGGTTACGTAATGCCGCGGTCGGCCGAACCCGGTCATTCCGGTGTTTCGCGCACGGGCGATAAAAACAAAGCGGTCGCCGGAAGGGAAAAGGGCGCGCTGTCTGATTACCGCCTCCGGAGATTGCTGGGCCCGGAACAATACCCACAACGGGCAGGCGGCGGCGTACCGGGGAATGATCAGTTTCTCAAACCCGAGTTTTTCGATGATCATTCCCGATGCGTTAGCCTGCAGGTATCCGAAGCGGGGAAAGCCGTCTCCCCTGGGGATCGAGATCAACCGGTGACAAATGGTATCGACCTCGGTCGAGTAGGCCTCCGCCAATGCTTCGATGTCATAGCGGAGATTTTTGGCTTCTTGTGTGAACGCACCCATCGGCATCAGGATTGCGCCGACCGCGTAATCGGTAAGCAACTGGCGGGCGCGGTCGGCGGCTGCGGTTGTTTCAATTTGGCTGCTGTCGGCGATGATCTGTTGAATGGGGCCTTCCAAATGTTCGTCCACCAATGCCCGTGCCTTGACCCTTCGGGGTAGGGGGCGCAAGTCGGTCAGCATAGGTGACACCTCGCCGGCAATGGTTTCGATGACATCGAAACGCCCCCCATGTTCGTCAAACAGGGCCTCAACCTCGTCAGCTGGGGTGAGAAACTTTTCCGCGTGTACCGATTTGTCCAAGTATGTGGCTAGCGTTTCGCCGTTGTCTGAAAGCACACGAATCTCTTCATGGATGATCTCGATGAACCTGTCGCGGCGTTCCGGGGGCAGGTCGGAATAATCGACGAGAATATCGGCGACCGAGCGAATGGCCGTCATGCGGTTCAGCATCTTGTGGATCTCCGCCCCGAGATAAGGGTCATTCGACAGACGATCAGACAGGACTTGCGCGCGTACCGTCGCCTCGTGCTCGGACTGGGCCAGGGCTGCCATGGCCCGGGCCCAGCCCGGGAATCTTCCGATGAATTCACTGGTGCGCTCTCTCTCGACATTCGCGTCTTTCAGGCTTGGCAGATGGGCGATCTCTGAAAGGGTGGCGTTCAATCGCTCTTCAGCCATGCTTCCCAGATCGTCGGGGGACAGGTTGAGGGCGCTGGCGATTTTGCGCAGCAGGGCGCCGGCGATGGGCCGCTTGTTCCATTCGATCAGATTCAGGTAGCTGGGGGAAATGCCGACTTCGCGGGCAAGCGCTGCCTGTGTGATGCCCACTTCCCGGCGGTATTGCTGAATTCGCGTGCCCAGGATTGCATTGACCATTCTACCGCCTCGTATCTGTCACGCGCCGGAGGGCGCTCCGTGTCAATGATTTACAAATTAAATATTCTGATATGAAATTATTTACCAAATTATCTATATAAATCAATTAAATATTGATTCATTTACAAGCTTCCCATCATGTTCGTCCGGGATGGATCAATTCATCGTGGGTTAAGGCTTCGCAAATAGCCGCAGATATCGATCTGGCCCGTCGACAACAATTCAAATTGGGAGACTCCAAACATGAGTGAGTTCAAGATTACGCGTCGCGGGCTGCTGCAAAGCACCGCCGCGGCCGGTGCCGTTCTGGCGGCCCCGACCATTTTCTCTTCAAAGGCATTTGCTGCCGGGTATCTGAATGAACCCAAGGGCAAGACCGTCACGTTCGGCTTCAACGTGCCGCAGACCGGTGCCTACGCCGATGAGGGTGCGGACGAGTTGCGCGCCTATCAGCTGGCCGTCGAACACATCAACGGTGAAGGCGACGGCGGCATGCTGAACACCTTCTCGTCCAAGGCGCTTAAAGGTAACGGCGTCAACGGCAAGAAGGTCGTGTATGTCACCGGCGACACGCAGACCAAGTCCGACGCGGCCCGCGCCAGCGCCAAGCGCATGATCGAAAAAGACGGCGCCATCATGATCACCGGCGGCTCGTCCTCCGGTGTCGCGATCGCCGTCCAGGGCCTGTGCCAGGACGCCGGCGTCATCTTCATGGCCGGCCTGACCCACTCCAACGACACCACCGGTAAGGACAAGCGCGCCAACGGTTTCCGCCACTTCTTCAATACGGAAATGACCGGCGCCGCCCTGGCTCCGGTGCTGAAGAAGAACTTCGGCTCCGACCGTGTCGCCTATCATCTGACCGCCGATTACACTTGGGGTTGGTCGCAGGAAGGCTCGATCAAGAAGTACACGGAAGAACTCGGCTGGAAGACGGCCGCCGCCGTCCGCACACCGCTCGGCGCCGGTGACTTCTCGCAGTACATCACGCCGGTACTCAACTCGGGCGCCGACGTGCTGGTGCTCAACCACTATGGTCGCGACATGGTCAACTCGCTGACCCAGGCGGTGCAGTTCGGTCTGCGCGACAAGCAGGTCAACGGCAAGGACTTCGCCATCGTCGTGCCGCTCTACAGCCGTCTGATGGCTCAGGGTGCTGGTGAAAACGTCAAAGGCATCTTCGGGTCGACCAACTGGCATTGGTCCTTGCAGGACGAAGGCTCGCAGGCGTTCGTCAAATCGTTCGGTAAGAAGTATGGCTTCCCGCCCTCGCAGGCGGCGCATACCACCTATTGCCAGGCCATTCTCTATGCGGATGCCTGCCAGCGGGCCGGTACGTTCCGTCCGTCCGGCGTCGGCAAGGCTCTGGAAGGCTTCAAGTTCGACGGTTTGGGCAACGGCCCGACGGAATACCGGGCTGAAGATCACCAGTGCTTCAAGGACGTTCTGGTCGTGAAGGGTAAGGAAAACCCGACGTCCAAGTTCGACGTTCTCGAGGTCGTCGAAGTCACCCCCCGCGCGCAGGTCGAGTATCCGGCCAGCCTGCTGGGTGGGGAACTGGGACCGTACAACGACGGTAAGTAATCAGTCCTCCCGACTGGCTCAACGGTCGCTCCCGGGGGGGGGGGAATTCCCCGGGAGCGGCCAACTATTTCCGTAGGGGTGACGATTCATGGATGCAATTCTTCTCCAGATTTTAAACGGTCTCGATAAGGGCGGGGCCTATGCCCTGATCGCGCTTGGCTTGACCATTATCTTCGGCACGCTCGGCGTGGTGAATTTCGCGCATGGCGCCTTGTTCATGCTGGGTGCTTTCTGCGCGGTGGCGGTCAAGGCCGTTCTGAACATTCAGATGGTGACGATCGACCCGACGAAAACGACGCCCTGGGGCGCGCCGTTGGAAATCAGGCAGCCCTATGTGGAAGTCTGGTTCGGTGATTTCGGCACGACGCTCCTCGATTTCTCGGTGCCCGTTTCCATTCTCCTCGCCATTCCGATCATGCTGATGATCGGGATCGCCATGGAGCGCGGCCTGATCCGATATTTCTATAAGCGCCCCCATGCGGAACAGATCCTGGTGACCTTCGGCCTCGCCATTGTGCTGCAGGAGATCGTCAAAAGCTATTTCGGCGCCAACCCGATACCGCAACCGGCCCCGGACGTCGCCAACGGCATGATCGACTTCGGCATCCTGGTCGGCTTCGAGGCGGGCAACGTGGTCTATCCGGCCTGGCGCTTCATCTATTTCCTGTTTTCCACCGCGGTCATCGCCGCCGTGTTCGCCTTCCTGCAATTCACCACGTTCGGCATGGTGGTGCGGGCAGGGATGGCGGACAGGGAAACCGTGGGGCTTCTAGGGATCGACATTGATCGCAGGTTCACCATCGTGTTTGGCATGGCGGCGGTCGTCGCCGGCTTGGCGGGGACCATGTACACGCCGATCCTCAGCCCCGATTACCACATGGGCATGGACTTCCTCGTCCTCAGCTTCGTGGTCGTCGTCGTCGGCGGCATGGGGTCGCTTGGCGGTGCCGTCGCGGCCGGCTTTTTGCTGGGAATCCTGCAAAGCTTCGCATCGATGAACGAGGTCAAGGCCATCTTGCCCGGCATTGACCAGATCATCATCTATCTCATAGCGGTCGTGGTCCTTCTGGTCCGTCCGCGCGGCCTGATGGGCCGCAAAGGCGTGATGGAGCACTGAGCCCATGCATCCGACATCAATCACAAAAAAAGATCTGCTTCTGTTCGCCGTGTTCACGGCAGCGGTTCTGGCGGGCCCGATCATCCTGAAACCGATCGGCGCCGGTTACCCCGACCTTTTGCAGAAATTCGCGATCTACGGCATCTTCGCCCTCGGCTTCAATATTCTGTTCGGCCTGACGGGGTACCTGTCGTTCGGTCACGCCGCCTTTCTCGGCGTGGGCTCTTACACGGCGGTCTGGACCTTCAAGCTTCTTAGCATGAACCCGGTACCGGCGATCATCTTCGCGACGCTGATGGGGGGGCTGTTTTCGGCCTTGATCGGCTACGTTTCTCTGCGCCGGTCAGGCATCTACTTCTCCATCCTGACCCTGGCCTTCGCGCAGATGTGCTACAACATGGCCTATTCGGTGCTGACCCCGATCACCAATGGTGAGACGGGCCTGCAACTCGCCCAGTCCGATCCCCGTGCGCTGGATGTCGCCTTCGGCCGCGACTACGGCGCGGTGCTGCCGTCATCGGATCTGTTCGGCTTGGAAATGACGGGCTACCCGGGGTTCTATTTCTGCGCCGTCTTGCTGATCATCTGTTTCTTCATCACCCTGCGGATCTTCCGCTCACCCTTCGGGATGATGCTGAGGGCTGTGAAGTCGAACCAGAATCGCCTGAACTACACGGGGGTCAACACTCGGCCCTACGCGCTTACCGCGTTCATCATTTCCGGCATGTACGCCGGGCTGGCGGGCGGATTGCTGG
This sequence comes from Rhodospirillales bacterium, assembly GCA_048263775.1. Taxonomy (GTDB): domain Bacteria; phylum Pseudomonadota; class Alphaproteobacteria; order Rhodospirillales; family Casp-alpha2; genus UBA1479. The sequence continues at coordinate 104,048 of JBLXDU010000012.1, read as the reverse complement.
CGGTCACCGATCCCCTTGCGGGGGCGGAGCGCATGCAGTGGACGGCCTCGGGCGAGGTTGTTCTGATGACCATTCTGGGGGGGGCCGGCACGCTGTTGGGGCCGGTGATCGGCGCCGGCGCCATCAAGTACTTCGAAAACATCTTCTCGGCCTTCAACAAGGGCATCCTGAACAACATCTTCGACTTCCTGCCTGATTTCCTGCAGCAGGTCGCGGTATCGGTCAGCTCGATGTTCGTGGGCGAGGGCTGGCACCTGACCCTGGGGGCCTTGTTCATGGTGATCGTCATCTTCCTCCCAGGCGGCCTGATGGAAGGCGTCTCCCGGATCAGCAACCTGCTGTCGAGGCGCCGCTCCGGCGGCGGCACCGGCGGCACGCCGCATCCCGAACCGGCTGAATGAGTGGAGAACGGACATGAGCACTTTATCCGTAAGAAACGTCAATAAGCGGTTCGGCGGCCTGAAAGCCCTCGACAACGTGAACCTGGAAATCGAGGCCGGTACGGTCCATGCGATCATCGGACCCAATGGGGCCGGCAAGTCGACCCTGCTGAACTGTTTTATCGGGCGGCTTGAACCCGATTCAGGCTCGGTGACCTTCGATGGCCAGTCTCTGCTCGGCATGGCGCCGCACGAGATCAACCAGGCCGGTGTCAGCCGGGTGTTTCAGACGCCGGAAATCTTCGGTGATCTGAGCCTGATCGACAACGTCATGATCCCAAGCTTCGCTCGGCGTGACGGGGCGTTCAAGATCAACGCCTGGACGCCCATCCGGCGCAACGGTCCGATGGCCGAGAAGGCCATGTCCATGCTGTCTGACGTCGGTCTGGACGCCAAGGCCGACGAGACAGCCGGCCATCTGTCGCGCGGCGACAAGCGGCGGCTGGAACTGGCCATGTGTCTTGTCCAGGATCCGAAGCTGCTGCTGTTGGATGAGCCGACGGCCGGCATGGCGCGGGCGGACACCAACAACACCATCGATTTGATGAAACGGATTGCCCAACGCGGGGTGACCATGGTGGTCATTGAACACGACATGCATGTGGTGTTCTCCCTGGCCGAGAAGATATCGGTGCTGGCCCAGGGAGCGGTTATCGCCGAGGATACGCCTGAGAACATCAAGGGGAATCCGAAAGTTCAAGAAGCCTACCTTGGTGGAGCGCATCTATGAACCAGATAGACGAACGGGAGTCTCGTATGGACAAGGGCGCTGAGGAACAGACGCTGCTCGAAAACGGTGGTTTCAAGGGGGGCACCGCGCCGGGCGTGCCGCCGGTGACCGCGAAGGGGGGACAGCCCGCTTATTTCTCCTGCTGGGACATTCATGCCTATTACGGGGAAAGCTATATCGTTCAGGGCGTGTCATTCGACATCCGCGAGGGCGAGATCGTCGCTCTCTTGGGGCGCAACGGGGCCGGCAAGACGTCGACCCTCCGGGCCATTGCGCGGCTTGACGATCCGGCGCTCAAGCATGGGGAGATTTGGCTCGATCACAAGCCGCTGCACAGCATGCGGGCCCATGAGGCATCGCGCAACGGCATCGGCCTGGTGCCTGAAGACCGGCGCATCATCCAGGGCCTGACGGTGGAAGAAAACCTCACCCTGGCTCAGATCGCGCCGCCGATCGGCTGGTCCATCGAACGCATTTACGAGCTGTTTCCCCGCCTGGGCGAACGCCGCGAACAGGAAGGCACGACATTGTCCGGTGGCGAGCAGCAGATGCTGGCCATCAGCCGGGCCTTGGCGCGGGACGTGAAACTGCTGCTGCTGGACGAGCCCTACGAAGGTCTGGCCCCGGTGATCGTGCAGGAAATCGAGCGGACCCTGGAAGAGATCAAGTCTCACGGCATGACCACGATCATCGTCGAACAGAACGCCATCGCCGCGCTGCATCTGGCGGATCGCGCGATCATTCTCGATATGGGGAAGGTGGTGTTCGACGGTCTTGCCAAGGAAGTTCTGGATAACGCCGACCTGCGCCAGCAGTACCTGGCGATCTGACGGCCAAACATATCGCGGCCCGCTCAAGACGGGTCCGTGCACAAAACGATAACGACTGGGGGTGTTTCGAATTTGAACCGTGAGTGAAGCCCGCGAGTAAAGACGGGCAGGAGGGTGGCCTTGGCATTTGGGAGCCAGGCGCCTGTGCTCACACACAATGCGTAGGGGGGGAGACCATGACCGTTCAACGAAGAGCGTTTCAGGGGGTTAAGGGGCGGCTGTTCATCTCGTTCGGCACCGTGACCTTGTTGACCATAGCGGCCGGGGGGACGGCACTATTCGCATTCAACAGCACGGAGCGGCATTTTCACGCCGTGCTCGACCGCGCGGTTCCGACGATGGAGACCGCGCTCGAACTGGCCCGTAACAGCGCCTCTTTGTCGGCCAGCGCCCCGGCCCTGGCCCGGGCCCAAAACACAGACCAGAGCAGCACCGTTCTCACCAACCTGCAAAACCGGTTGGCGCAGATCGACGGCCTGATTGGTCGGCTGGAGGCGTCCGGGCCGGCGGCGGCGATGGCAGGGATCAAGCCTCTGGTGGCGCAGTTCCGGCAAAACATCGACAACCTGAACCTTGAAGTGTCGGGACGCCTTGCGGCCAGGGAAGAACTCCAGGTCGCGGCCCAAAAGGTCATAGATACCCACGAGGCGATCCTCCAGAACCTGGCGCCGATCCTCGGCGCCGCCGAAGGAGAAGTCGGGAAAGGGTCCGCGTCTTTGAGCATCGGGGGTGTTCAGGCGGTCAATGCGCTGATGAACAAGCACCTGCCGATTCTTCTCCAACTGCACCAGTTGGAGGCGTTGGCCCATAAGACCGCCTTGGCAGCGACGTTACCGAAAAAGGCCGCCGCCGGCCTATCGTCAGATGGCGTGCCCACGAAGCTCATGACAGAGGTCGCGGAGCGGCTGGCGACAAAACACGGACTGCCGGAGGTCCGGCAAGCGGTGATGGCTTATCTGGCCGCCGCTGACGCCAAGAAGCCGGGCGGCATTTTAGCGGCGCACAAAGAACTTCTGGCGGTACTGGGGCCGCAGGCGAAGGCAGCGCGCAGCGCCCTTGCCGGCGCCATGCAGAAATTCATGATCGACAATTCCGTACGCGGGTCGACCCTGGTCAACAAGACCATGAAAACGGTCAGTACGTTGCTGCGCATTGAGGCCAAGGTAAACCGTACCGCCGGCTTGATGGCGACTGCGGCACAGGCCAATGACATTGACCTGATCAAGCGCCTTCACGAGAGCATTTTGCTGGCTGTCCGCCAGACCAACTTCGAAATCGGCGAACTTCAAGACAAGGCGATGGCGGCGCCTCTCAAGGAGGCGGCCCTGTGGTTCACGACGGCATCGGATGGGGAAGGGAGCATCAGCGAACTGCGTAAGAAGGTCATCGGCGCCAATCAGCGCGCGTTGGCGATTCTGGAGGATACGCAGAAAATTTCCGAGGACCTGTCAGCGGAGGTCAATGCGATTGTCGACACATCCCGTGCGGAAGTCCGAAGCGGATCCGAAGATATCGTCTCGGATTTCGCCAAGGGAAAACGTCTGCTCGGCGTCATCGTCGGCCTCGCGGTCGTGGTCGCGTTGTTGATCCTGTGGCTTTACGTCGTCAGGAACCTGGGACGGCGCCTGACCACCCTGACGCAGGCGACCCGGGCTGTTGCTGAGGGGCACCTTGATGCGGAAATCAACATCGCCGGAACGGACGAAATCGCCGATATGGCGTCGGCGCTTCAGGTGTTCAAGGACGGCCTTGCGAAAGCGCAGGCCAGTGACCAGCGGGCCGAAGAAGAGCGGGACCGGGCGGCCGCGGCGCGCAAGGCCGAGATGGTCAAGCTTGCGGACGGCTTCGACGCGAATGTCGGCGGCGTCGCCCGTGCGGTCGCGAATGCGGCGAACGACTTGAAAGCGGCGTCTGAATTGATGGCGAGCCTGGCGGAAAAGACCAGTTCACAGTCCGCAGTCGTCGCGAGGGCCTCCGAAGATGCCTCGTCGAACGTTCAAACCGTCAGTGCGTCTGCGGAACAGCTGTCCGTATCCATTCAGGAGATTGCCCGGCAGGTGACGCAGTCCTCTGAAATTGCCGCGAAAGGCGTGCGCGACGCCGAATTGACGAACAATAAAGTCCGCGGCTTGGCAGAGGCGGCCGAAAAAGTGGGCGAAGTCATCAACCTGATCACCGACATCGCCGAGCAGACCAACCTTCTGGCCCTCAACGCCACCATCGAAGCAGCCCGCGCCGGCGACGCCGGCAAGGGCTTCGCCGTGGTCGCGAGCGAGGTTAAGAACCTGGCATCGCAAACGGCCAAGGCGACAGAGGAAATCGGGCGGCATATCGCCGGTATTCAGACCGCGACCCAGGAATCCGTCGATGCGATCCGGGGCATCAGCCGGATCATCGACGATATCAACGAGATCGGGTCCGTGATCGCGTCTGCGGTCGAGGAGCAAGGAGCCGCGACACGCGAGATCGCCCGGAGCGTCGAGGATGCCGCCTCGGGTACCGCTCAGGTCAGCGACAATATCGAATCCGTTACACTGGCTGCTGGCGAAACCGGGCAAGCTGCCGAGCAGATTCAAAAGTCGGCCCTGAGCCTGACCAGTCAGGCGGACATTCTGAGGGGAGAAGTCGACAACTTCCTCACCCAAGTTCGGGTCGGTTGAACACCGTTGAGGGGGCCTGGTTTTGGCTGCCGGATGTCAGATTGACATGCGTCAAGGCAGTGGTCTGCCTGTCCTTGTAAAACCCTCGGACAACCACACGAGGGCATCATGAACCATCATCACCGCAAGGTCCTGCATTCGCTTTTTTCTCATCCGATCAATGGCAATATCGCCATGAAGGATATTGAAAGCGTGTTTCGAGAATTGGGCGCAGAAGTCAGCACTGCACAGTCGGGCAAGATGCACGTCGCATTGATGGGGCATAGCGCCAATTTTCCCCACGCCCAGCACAGCCTGCCGCGTGAAGAGGTTGTCCAAGTCCGGAAATTCATCGAAACCTGCGGAATTGACCCGGAATCCGATTATCCGCTCTAAGCGGCCGGGAAGCAGGGTGGAATAATATCCGGAAGGTAGTGGGGGGCTTGACTGTTTCGCCCCTGGGAAACTGCTGTAGACGGTCATGGAATGCGAATACCGACGTTGTTTTCGCCAATCCGGCCCGTTTCACCGAAGGTAGGCCCTCATTCAAGCATGTGGCCAAAGCCGCGCTCATCGGATGCGGCTTCTAAAGAGTGGCGGATGGGGTGGGATTCGAACCCACGGTACGCTTTCACGCACGCTGGTTTTCAAGACCAGTGCCTTCAACCGCTCGGCCACCCATCCTGTACGGACTCCATGGAGCCCAAGTGCAGGGAGGATGTCTCTCGTGTTCGCGGGCGGCTGTCAAGACTAAGCGAATGTCGGTCGCGTCCGCTTAGAAAAGCCGGAGAAGACTTAACTGAATGATGTGGATGATGCCGATGGCGGCGAGGGTGCTCCCGGTAACCACGCCCAGCGTGCTGCCGATGAGGCCGGTGGAGTGGTTCGTCATTGTGAAACCTCCTGTCCAGGCATGCCCGTCCATCTTAAGCTCTGCTGCATGCATTCTTGCTAATGCGCCTTTGTGCGGCAGTGACCGGAGTCACAAACCCCAAAAAAAAGACCGAAATAGCGCTGTCAGGTTGTTGTCAGGGTCCAATTAACGGCAATTTTTATTCGTGCCGACGCGCCAAAATGGCGGAAATCAGCCCTGCTCCATAAAATGAAAAAATTGTCAAGAGGGGGTTGCCGTTTATGCCCGGTCTTGATAGTATACGAATGTAATTCGTGTGAGATGATTTGATCACGCGACGTGTAGGTTCAGAAGGGACCGCCTGACAATGATCGGTTCGGCACAGAAAGCGCCGGGAGTAAGCGCAGCCCTCACCGCCCTTAATTTGGCGGTGGTGCGGCAAGTCGTTTTTGAGCGCGCGGCAGAACAAATTTCCGATCGGCGTGAAGATGCGACCGCAGCCGTTGTTCGGACGGCCGAGGAAAATCGCAACCGCAACGCTGCCGTTGATGCCATCCTCGAAAATAAGAATTCCCACCATTCCGCCGAAGATGACCGTCCGTCCGGCGGCGGTGCCGACAGCGAATTCAAATCCCCTGATTTCTCCGCCAACAATGGCAATAAGGTCGATATCCAGGTCTAGGGTTCGAGCGCCTTTCGCGTCGTCGTGTTGCTTGGCCCTTTGGGGCTTTTTTTAATGCCAGGTCCTTGCAGGATCGTCCGGAGATAACGCGACATCATCCGTGTTGCGTGGATTTGCGTGCGCTTCATCCGGGCTTGAGGTACAAGCCCGGCCATGTATTTCATCCTGTCCAAAGTCATGTGGTTTCTGTTGAAGCCGTCGATGGTCATGTTCCTTGGCATGACGGTCGGTTTTATTCTTGTCCTGACCAGGTTCCGCCGTGCCGGTCTGATGTTGTTCGGGGTGAGCATCCTGACACTTTGGGCGGTCACCGTGATTCCGGTCGGAGAGATGATGATCCGGGATCTGGAGGAACGCTTTCCAAAGCAAACGGAGTTGCCGGAAAAGATCGGCGGGATCATCGTGCTTGGGGGCTCCATCAATCCAGTGATTTCCCGTGAACGGGGTCAGATCGCCGTCGACAGCAGCATGGAACGGTTGTTGTTCTTCGCCATGTTGGGCGATACCCGGCCGGGCGTGCCGCTGGTGTTCACGGGCGGGGCGGGCAGCCTGTTCGCCCAGGATGCCAAGGAAGGGCACTATTTCAAGGATCTGGCCGATTTGCTCAACCTTGATATGTCGCGGGTGATTGTCGAAGCGGAATCACGCAACACCATGGAAAACGTGGTGTTCAGTAGGAAACTGGTGACGGTCGAAGCGGATCGACCTTGGGTGATGATTACCTCCGCTCGCCATATGCCGCGCGCCGTCGGCCTGTTCCGCAAGCAAGGCTGGCCGGTTATTCCCTATCCCGTCGATTACATTACCTTGCCGGCCAGGGGCTGGACGCTGAGCCTGGAAAACCTGGGTGGGCAATCCATGCTGGATGCCGCCGTGCATGAATTCCTGGGCATGGCCGTGGCCTATGTTCTGGGGCGCAGCGACACCCTGTACCCGGCTCCCTGAGAGGAAACCGCCCACCGGGGCGGACCCGGCAACGCGCCGGACCTTGCGGCGGCCAAATCCCTATGGCACAAGGCCTCCATGGCCCAGACGAGGCAACCGCCATCGATCGGGCAGGGTATCGAGGATCATGCAGAGACGTTCAATATGGCTCGCGGTGTTGGTGTTGTGCGCTCTTTGGCTTGGAAGCCTTGGCATTCGGCCGGCTTCTGCCTCAGTTGAACCCGTAACCCCGCCGAGCGCCGCCGAATTCCAGGCTTGGCTCGATTCCTTCAAAAAAACCGCAGCCGCACGGGGCATTTCCACCGCGACCCTGGACCGGGCCCTGGCGGGAGCATCTTACATCACCCGGGTCATCGAGCTGGACCGCCGTCAGCCCGAATTCACCATGACCTTCTGGCAGTATTACGAAAAGACGATTTCCGACAAGCGGATCGCCCGTGGCCGTGAGCTGTTGAAGACCCATGCTGCGTTGTTGAACAAGGTAGAGGCAAAATACGGCGTGCCGCCCCGGTTTCTGGTCGCCTTCTGGGGGCTGGAAAGCAACTTCGGCGACTACACGGGAACCTTTCCGCTGATCGGGTCCTTGGCGACCCTGGCGTTCGATCCCCGGCGCTCCAAGTTCTTTTCCGAGCAGCTTATGGCGGCCCTGGAGATCATCGACCGCGGCGACATCCCGGCGGATGTAAAGGCATCCTGGGCCGGGGCCATGGGCAACACTCAGTTCATTCCCTCGACCTACCGTGCTTATGCGATCGACTTCGACGGCGACGGGCGTCGCGATTTGTGGCGCTCCCTGCCGGATGTGTTTGCCTCGTCGGCGCATTTCCTGTCGAAATCGGGATGGCGTCGGGACGAGACCTGGGGGCGCGAGGTGCGCCTGCCGAAAGGTTTCGATTTTGCTTTAAGCGGTCTTGATAAGAAATTGAAATTAAAGGACTGGCAAGCGAGAGGGGTGCGTCGCGCCGATGGCCGCGATCTGCCGGCGGCGGACATCGATGCGGCCCTTGTGCTGCCTGCGGGGGCGGACGGCCCAGCCTTTCTGGTCTACGGCAATTATGAAACCATTCTCATCTGGAACCGCTCGATCCTCTATGCCCTGGCGGTCGGTCATCTTGCGGACCGATTGATCGGAAAGGGACCGCTTGCGGCAAAAAAACCGAGTAATGACAAAGCATTATCCCGCTCCGACATGCGCGAGATTCAGCGCTTGTTGGCGGAAAAGGGGTTCGACGCTGGGGGCCAGGACGGTATCGCCGGGGCCAAAACACGGCGCGCGATCAAGGCGTATCAGGGGCGGGAAGGCCTGGCGCCGGACGGTTATCCGGACTCCCGATTGCTTGATCATCTGCGCGGCAATGGTGGGTAATGCCCGTGGTTGCCGGGCGGAGCAGACTCGACTACACTAAATAAAGGCTGGTTTCCGTAAATTTTCTACTACATTTTCGTATTCAGGGGGCGGCGCCATGGCTGGGCGTATTAAGGTTAACTGGCTGATCTTGTTGGGATTGGCCATACTGGTCAGCGGTTGCGCCGAAACCCAATTCCTGATTTCCGGCACCAAGCGCCTTCAGGGGGCGGCGGGAACAACGGGCCATTACAAGATCGGCAATCCCTATCAGATTTCCGGCACCTGGTATTATCCGGCCGAGGAATGGGACTATGACGAAACCGGGATTGCTTCCTGGTACGGCAGTGATTTCCACGGCAAGGACACGGCCAACGGTGAAACCTACGACATGAATGACCTGACGGCGGCGCACCGCACGCTGCCGCTGCCGTCCTTCGTGCGGGTCGTCAACCTGGAAAACGGGCGTTCCATCGTGCTTCGGGTCAATGACCGGGGGCCCTTCGCCAAAGGCCGCATTATCGATGTCTCTCGCCGCGGCGCGCAATTGCTGGGGTTCAAGGATCAGGGCACGGCGCGGGTCCGGGTGCAGATTCTGGCCGAACGCTCGCAAGCCCTGAAGGCGCAGATTCTCGGCCAAGACTCAATTGCTGAACACGGCAGTCCCATTCAGGTGGACAAGATGCCGAAGGCCTCGGTCAGCGCCGAATCTCTGCCGCCGCCGCCGGGTGCTCAGGCCGCCCCCCAGCCGTCCAGCCAGCCACCCGCATCGGCGCCGAGCAGCCAAGCCGCCGCCGCTGACGAAGTGCAACCCGCCCCGCCGGCGGAACCGGAAGTCACCACCGTCGCCGTCGGGCCGACCAACATCTTCGTTCAGGCGGGGGCCTTCACCAATTACCAGAACGCCATGCGGACCCAGATCATGGTCAACCGGGTGTCGCCGGCGACGATTTCCCATGTCCTGATCGACAACAAGGATTTCTATCGTGTCCGGGTCGGTCCTCTGGCCACGGTCGAGGATGCCGACCGCGCCCTTGAGCAACTCCAGGCCATCGGTTATCCAGGGGCACGGATCATCGTCGACGGCAAAGGGGCGGGGTCCTGACCCCATTTCCGCCCCATTTCCATGGCGTGGTCGGTCCTAAGATTGTCCCAGACGCCCGGTCCCGGGCGTTACAAGGAACCAGAAGGACGCGCCTTTAAGTAGCGGGCGCGAAGTATGATGACGACATTGAATTCCGTATCCCATTCCGTTCCGCATCTGCGCCGTCTCGCAGCGGGTGCCGTGATGATCGCCACCATGATGTTTGGCGCGCCGTTGGCTGCGGCCATGGACACCGTCGCCCGCGAGGCCATCCTGATCGATAATCAGACCGGCGCCGTGCTGTTCGAAAAGGACGCGGACGCCCTGATGCCGCCGGCGTCCATGAGCAAGCTGATGACGGTCTACATGGTGTTCGAACGCCTGAAGGAGGGCAGCCTTTCCCTCGACGAGGAATTCGTGGTCAGTGAGAACGCCTGGCGTAAGGGCAATTGGGCCTCGGGCGGGTCGACCATGTTCCTGGAGCCGCGTCAGCGGGTCCGCGTCGAAGACCTGCTACAGGGCATTATCGTTCAGTCGGGTAACGATGCCTGTGTCGTCGTCGCCGAGGCCTTGGCCGGCAGCGAGGATGCCTTTGCCGAGATGATGACCGAAAAGGCCCGAGAAATCGGGCTCACGAACAGCACCTTTCGTAACGCATCGGGCTGGCCTCATCCGGAACACCGCATGACGGCGCGCGATCTGGCGACCCTGGCCAAGCGGACGATCAAGGATTTTCCCGAATTCTACCACTATTACTCGGAACGCAAATTCACCTACAACAACCACACTCAGCACAACCGTAACGAACTTCTGGGTAAGGGTATTGGTGTCGACGGGCTGAAGACGGGGCATACGGAAAACGCCGGATATGGTCTGACCGCCTCGGCTGAACGCCTTGGCCGGCGACTGATCCTGGTCGTCAACGGTCTGCCCAACAAGCGCGCCCGGCGCGAGGAGCCGCAACGGCTTCTCGAATGGGGCTTCCGCGAGTTCAAGAATTACGCCCTGTTCAAGGCCGGCGAGGAAGTCGCCAAGGTCGATATCTGGCTCGGCAACAAGGCGCAGGTGCCGCTGATCGTCACCGACGAAATGCTGCTGACCCTGCCGCGCAAGGAACGCGCGGGCATGAAGGTGACCGTCGAATACCAAACGCCCGTGCCGGCCCCGGTAAAGGCGGGTGACAAGCTTGGCATCCTGACCCTGACCTTCCCCGAGCGCGAAGCGATCAAAGTCCCGCTTCTGGCCGGTGACGGCGCCGAACGCTTGGGCCTTTTCGGTAGGGTGATGAGCGCTCTCCGGTCTATCATCCTGGGTGTTTCCGGTTAGCGCCGCCCGGCCAGGGATGCGGCAACTGACCGCAAACATGCACGGAACGCGCGATAACCAGGATATTCGGGGTGCCGGCCGGTGACGACGGGCAAGTTCATTACATTCGAAGGCGGCGAGGGCGGCGGCAAGTCGACCCAACTTGGCCTGTTGGCCAAAGTCTTGGAGGACGCGGGTATCGAAGTCCTGACCACGCGGGAGCCCGGCGGCACGCCGGGCGCGGAGGACATTCGTAATCTGCTGGTTCGTGGCACGATTGATCGCTGGCCGCCCGTGGCTGAGGTGCTGCTGCATTTCGCGGCCCGGGTTGACCACGTCGAGAAATCGATCCTGCCGGCGCTGGAAAGCGGCGCCTGGGTGCTATGCGACCGGTTCACCGATTCCACGCTGGCCTATCAGGGCGGCGGGCACGGCCTGGGGTTACAACGCATTCAGGCCCTCAAGGAAGACATCCTGGGCGATTTTCAGCCGGATTTGACCCTGATCCTGGATATACCGGTGGAGGAAGGTCTGGCCCGCGCCTTCGGCCGTGCCGGGGCCGAGGACCGATACGAGCGCATGGACCTGGGCTTCCACACCCGCATCCGCGATACCTTCCTGGCCATTGCCGAGGCGGAACCCGGACGCTGTGCCGTGGTCGATGCCACCGGCACCGTCGATGATGTGCAGCGGGAAATCTGCGCCGCCGTGTCGCATCGCCTTGGCGCCGACCTGAAAGCCGCGGGCCGATGAGTGACGACGATGCCCCGAACCTGGACCCGCGCGCCAATCCGGACCTGATCGGGCATTTGGAGGCCGAGGAGAGCCTGCGCACGGCGCTTGAGGCCGGTCGCTTGGCCCATGCCTGGCTGATTACCGGGCCCAAGGGCATCGGTAAGGCAACCTTGGCCCACCGTTTCGCGCGCTATGTCCTGAGCCACGGTGCGGTCATGGCCAAGGCAGCCCCCACGAACGACGGCCCGGGTCTGTTCGGCGACGCCCCGCCGGAACCGGCCCCTGCGCCCGCCGGGGCCAGGGGAGAGGGGCAGGGGCTTTACCTGGACCCTGCCCATCCCGTGTTCCACCGCACATTGGCCGGAAGCCACGCCGACTTGATGGTGATCGAATGCGCGGTCGACGAGAAAACCGGACGCCGCAAGGGCCAGATCCCGGTCGACGCCATCCGCGCCGTGAAAGGCTTTCTCAGCCTGACGGCGGGCGAGGGGGCTTGGCGCGTGGTCGTCATCGATAGCGCTGACGACATGAACCGAAATGCCGCCAATGCGCTTCTGAAAGTACTTGAAGAACCACCGCCCCAGGCCTTGGTTATCCTGGTGTCGCACAATCCCGGTAGTTTGCTGCCGACCATCCGCTCGCGCTGCCGGCGCCTGACCCTGCGGCCGCCGCCGGCGGGTGCCGTGGCGGGCCTGGTCGCCCAGCGCTGTCCCGATCTGGGGACGGCCGAGGCGGCACGTCTGGCCGAAGTCGCCGAAGGCAGCATCGGTTATGCCCTAGACCTGGCGGAGCAGGGGGGGCTGGCCATGCTGGACGAGGTTTCGGGCCTGCTCGCGCGCTTGCCGGACGGCATTCCGGCCAAGGATTTACATGATTTCGCAGGGCGTCTGGGCGGTGCCGGGAAGGAAGCCGAATTCGCGGCTTTCGCCAAGACACTGCGTTGGTGGTTGGAACGCCTGATTATCGCCGCCGGCGGCGGACCGTTGCCGAGCATCATCGACGCCCAGGCCGTGGCCAGGCTCAATGCCATGGCCAGCCTTGATCGCTGGCTGGAGGTATGGGAAAAGGTGTCGCGCCTGCTTGCCGCGACGACCGCCGCCAACCTGGACCGCAAGCAGGTGGTCCTCAACGCGTTCATCACGGCCGAAGCGGCGGTTAGGCGATAACGCGGACGACGCACCACCCTTTGACCCTGTGCCACTGGATCCACACATGCCGGCCACGCCCTACTACCTGACCACGCCCATCTATTACGTGAACGACGCGCCGCATATCGGCCATGCGTACACCACGCTGGCCTGTGACGTTCTGGCGCGGTTCAAGCGCCTGGACGGTTATGACGTGAAGTTCCTGACGGGCACGGACGAACACGGCCAGAAGGTGGAAAAATCGGCCCAGGCCAAGGGCATCGACCCGCAGACCTTCGCCGATCAGGTGTCGCAGAATTTCCGCACCCTGGCCGATTTCATGAATTTCAGCCACGACGACTTCATCCGCACGACGGAACCCCGCCACATCAAGGCCTGCCAAGCGATCTGGCAGCGCATGATCGACGCCGGGGAAATCTATCTGGGCAGCTATTCCGGCTGGTACGCGGTGCGTGACGAGGCGTTCTATGGTGAGGGTGAGTTGACCAAGCGGCCCGACGGCACGCGCATCGCCCCTTCGGGCGCCGAGGTCGAATGGGTGGAGGAGCCCAGCTATTTCTTCCGCCTGTCCGCATGGGGCGACCGCCTACTGGCGTTCTACGACGCCAATCCGGATTTCATCGCCCCGCCCAGCCGGCGCAATGAGGTCACCAGCTTCGTCAAGGGCGGCCTGCAGGACCTGTCCGTGTCGCGCACCACCTTCAACTGGGGCGTGCCGGTGCCGGGCGACGATCAGCACATCTTCTATGTCTGGCTCGACGCCCTGACCAACTATATCTCGGCCCTGGGGTACCCGGACGAGCAGGGGGAATTCGCCACCTATTGGCCCTGTGACCTGCACATGGTCGGCAAGGACATCCTGCGCTTTCACGCGGTTTACTGGCCGGCCTTCCTGATGGCGGCGGGGCTGGAGCCGCCGAAGCGCGTGTTCGCCCACGGCTGGTGGACCAACGAAGGCCAGAAGATTTCAAAATCCGTCGGCAACGTCATTGATCCCGTTGATCTGGTTGAAAAATACGGCCTCGACCAGGTGCGCTATTTCCTGCTGCGCGAGGTTCCGTTCGGCAACGACGGCGATTTTTCCCATTCCGCCATGGTCAATCGCATGAATGGCGAGTTGGCCAACGATTATGGCAATCTGGCACAGCGCGTGTTGTCCATGGTTACCAAGAATTGCGGCGGCACGGTGCCGACGCCGGGCGACTTCACCGATGATGACAAGGCCTTGCTTGATCCCGCGGCGGCGTTGCTGGATGTGGTGCGGGGTGCCTTGGACCGACAGGCGTTCCACGAGGCGCTGGAGGCCATTTGGACCGTGATCCGTGCCGCCAACGGCTATGTCGACCATCAGGCCCCCTGGAAGCTGCGTAAGGAAGACCCGGCGCGCATGGCGACGGTGCTGTACGTGCTGGCCGAAACCATCCGGCGTCTCGCCATTCTGACCCAGCCGTTCATGCCTGATACCTCAGCCAAGCTGCTGGACCAACTGTCCGTGGCGGCGGATGCCCGCGCGCTGGATCAGCTGGCGCCCGGCGTGGCGCTCGCTCCCGGCGCGGCCCTGCCCAAGCCGGAAGGGGTGTTTCCCCGTTTTCAGGACGACGAGACCCAGGGAGCGGCGTAATCATGGACGGTGCCCTGCAACCCTATCTGGTGGACAGCCACTGCCACCTGGATTTCCCGGATTTTGGGGACGAATTGGATGCCGTGGTGGCACGGGCGGAGGAGGCGGGGGTCGCCTATATGGTGACGATCTCGACCCATCTGTCCAAGTTTGACCAGGTCAAGGCCGTGGCCGAACGCTTCCCGAACATCTTCTGCACGGTCGGCATCCACCCGCACCAGGCGGCGACGGAAAAGGTCACCAGCGCCCGGGAACTGACGGAACTGGCAGCCCATCCCAAGGTCGTCGGGATCGGCGAGACGGGCCTGGATTTCTATTACGAACGCAGCCCCCGTGACATTCAGGAAACCCAATTCCGCGCCCATATCCGGGCCGCGAGGATGACCGGTCTGCCGCTGATCGTTCATACCCGCGATGCCGACGACGATACCCTTCGCGTGATGGACGAGGAATACCGCGACGGCGGGCCGTTTCCGGGCTTGATCCACTGTTTTTCCGCAGGGCCCGAAGTGGCGGAAAAGGCCGTTGAGATGGGGCTCTACATCTCCATTTCCGGGATCGTCACCTTCAAGACCGCCGATGCTTTGCGTGACACGGTCAAGGACGTGCCGCTCGACCGCCTGCTGGTCGAAACGGACTCACCCTTCCTGGCCCGGTGCCCCAGCGCGGCAAGCGCAACGAGCCCGCGTTCACCGCCTTGACCGCCGCCAAGGTGGCGGAGCTCAAGGGGATTTCCCCGGACGATCTTGCCCTGCGCACGACCGACAACTTCTTCACCCTGTTCACCAAGGCCGCCGCCGCGGTGCGGGGCGAGGGGTAGGGACCGGAAATGAAGGTCACGATCCTGGGCTCGGGTGCTTCCAGCGGGGTTCCCTCGATCGAGGCCGGATGGGGTGATTGCGATCCGAAAAACCCCAAGAACCGCCGCACCCGGCCGTCGATCCTGATTGAAAAAGCCGGCAAGCGGCTGTTAATCGACACGGCACCGGATTTCCGGGAACAGATGCTGCGCACGGGTGTGCGGCATCTGGATGGTCTGGTGCTGACCCATGGTCATGCGGACCATCTGCACGGCATTGACGATATCCGCAGCATCAACCGCGCCATGGGGGTCGCCATTCCGCTATGGACCGACGCGGAAACCTTGGCGGCGGTTCAAGAACGCTTCGCCTATGTCCTGGCGCCGCTGCATGCCGGTACGGAGCATTATTACAAGCCGACACTGACGGCTAACGTCTATGAGGCCGGCACTCCGTTCACCGCCGGCGGCATCGACGGCCTGGCGTTCGAACAGGATCACGGCTTTTCGACCACCCATGGGCTCCGCTTCGGGCCGCTGGCCTATACGACGGACTTGGTGCGCATGACCGACCAAGGTGTGGCAGCGGTACAGGGGGTGCATACCTGGATCGTCGGCGTATTCGCTTGGCATGAGCATCCGACGCATTTGCATGTCGACGCCGCGCTTGAACTTCGCGAGCGCATCCAGCCCCAGCGCATGGTCATCACCCATATGAGCCCGCGCATCGATTACGACACGCTCACGGACTATGTGCCCGAAGGGGTAGAGGTGGCTTACGACGGTATGGAATTGGATGTGCCGGACTCCTAACGGTGTGTGCTGATGATTCAGTGACGGATTCATCTGTGAATCTAAGTATCTGAATAAAAATACATATCAAATATTTTCCATAATATACATTATGCGATAAATGATGATGAGCGAAGGGGGGACGCTTGGCCCGCCACCGTGCTCCGTTATCCCTCGTTCTTTCGAACAACGCCGCCGTCTCGATCTTGTTGGCATCGCGATAACCGATGAAGACGACGAAGTGCGGCCCCATCAATGCATCGCTCGCGATGCCGGACGCGCAGCCGTCAGCGCTGAGATTTCAATTTCCGCTGCGTGGGAACGCTGCCGGTGAAGCTGCCGCGCCGAATTGGTCGCGGCGCCCCGCGTTATGTGGGAGACAGCGAAAACGTCAGCTTGGTGCTTTCGGTGAAAATCCCTCCCCGGTCGCCCGGTGTCAGGTTGCCGTAGCGCGGCTCGAACACCGGCGGCAATGGGCGGCCGATATCGGGCGCCAGCCACAGGCGCAACAGATGCCGCCGGTTTTCGATCTCCGGCCAATCCTCGTAATCCGTGCGCGAATGCAGGATCTGATGATTGTGCAGCAGCTGGATGTCGCCTGGCAGGAAATCCATGGACAGATAGAATTCCGGGTCGTTGCAGAGCGTATCCAGGTAGTCCATGGCCTCGACCTCAAGGTCCGTCAGGCGGCGCGCCTCCGGAAACAGTTCCTGGGCAGAGCGGATGTACTGCCCCACGTACATCGTCGTCAGATGGCCGGCGTGCCAATTGAACACGGGCACGTCGAACCAGGGCTTCATCCCCGGTGGGATTTCACCGCGGCGGTCGGTGGGAAAGGCATTGAACAGTGCCCGCCACAGGTCGGGCCGCCGTTCGCGGATCACGTCGTGCAGGGTCACGGAGCTGACGATGCGGCTGGCGCCGCCGGATTTGGCCGTTTTCAGGCAGAGCAACCCGACGATATCAACGCTGTCCGTATGGAATTCGAGGCCGCGGTTGGTCTGGTAATATCGCGTGGTCGGGTCCTTGATGTTGCGTCCGATGTCACGCACATGGCCCAGCAGATGCCCCTTGGCATTGCTGGGACGGAAGCCGCCGATGTAGGAGCCCAGCCCCAAGTAGCCAATGGCAGATTCCGTGACGCTGTAACGATCAACCGGAAACCCGCGAAGCAGCACGAAACCACGTCCGTTGACGACCTCGTCGCGCAATTTCTTCAGGCGCGGACCCAGGGTCGGAAGATGGAAGGTCTCAGGCCCGATATCCGCCATGCCCAGATCGTTGGCATGATGGGCGCGGATGGCCGCGTCGATTTCGGCGATCTCGCCCTCGGTCAGATGTTCGATCCAGATGCCGGATGCCGCCATGTCCGGACCCCGCCAGGCGCCGGGGCCGCCAACCGGCCCGGGGGTCAGGTCAGCCGATGTCATGTCATGCACCGTATCGACGGTGTCTTTGAGGGCTAGGTTCGTCATGGTCCACTCCCGCAAGTTGTTTGGCGGAAACACCATCAGGTTTGATCAGTTATTTGTCTATTTTGTTTTTTTAATTGATTGATATATTTGTCATATGAATAACAGCATCACCCTCCGCCAACTGCGCGCTTTTCTTGCCGTCATGGAACAGGCCAGCTTCACCAAGGCGGCGGCCGTGCTCAACATGACGCAATCGGCGCTGACCAATTCCGTCAAGAACCTGGAACTGGAACTGGGGCTGCGGCTGTTCGACCGCACGACCCGGCATGTCGAACCGACGACCCACGGTCGGCAGTTCGCCATTGTCGCCCGCCGCTTCACTGAAGACCTGGAGCGCGGCATGGAGGACCTGCGGGCCCATGTGGACCGTCAACAGGGTCTGGTCGTCGTTGGTGCGACGGCGACGATGATTACCTCGGTCCTGGTTCCGGCGATCAAGGAAATGGCAGCCCAATATCCGGGAATCCGCGTGCGGATCATCGAAATCCTGACGGCGGAGGCGATCGAGCGCGTCCGTGCCGGCGACATGGACCTGGCCTTCACGACCGTCGCCCTCCCCGATGCCGATTTCGACGCCACGCCGGTGATGCGAGACGCCTTCCACCTCGTCTGTCCGCCGACGCATCCCCTGGCGGCGCACGAAGGCCCCCTCGCCTGGGATGTGTTCAACGACCATCCGGCCGTGGGCATGTCCGGTGAAAGCGGCATCCGGGGTATTCTCAAGGAACATGCGGCGGGCCAGCTTGCGGTCAGCGGGCTGGCCTACGAGGTGTCGTCCGTTTGGGGGCTGATCCGCATGGTGCGTGAGGGGCTGGGAATCGCCGCGGTGCCGGGGTTGGTGGCCCAGGCCATGGCGTCGGAAGGCATTCCGGCGATCCGTCTGGCCCCGCCCATCCACCGCACGGTGTCCTTGATCACCCGTGCCGGACGGTCCCCCACGCCGGCCGCCGGCACGCTGGTGTCGGCGGCGTTGGTGAAATTGCGAAACGTGCAAAGCGACGGGATCGAGATTCCGGTGACGGAGGAACAGTTGGCCGACCGGGGGTTTTCCGCGGGATAGCCGCCTCACCCGGTCTCGGCCGCAGGGAAGCTCGCCGCCTCGATCTTGTTGCCGTCGGGATCGAGGATGAAGGCAGCAAAGTACGGTCCCATGGAGGCATCGCGCATACCTGGCGCGCCAGCATCCGCCCCGCCGCCCGCCAGGGCCGCCGCGTGGAACGCCGTGACCGCCGCCGTGGTTCGTGCGCGCAAACACACGTGCATGCCCGTGTTAGCATCCGCCGCCGCCATACCCGGCCGCGCATTGAGCCAGAATTCCGGATAGCGTTTACCGAAACCGACCGTATGCGGCCGATCGACCAGTCGCGTCAGGCCGAGCGGCTCCAGAACGGCTTCGTAGAACGCCGCGCTGGCGGCAAGGTTCGAGACGGCGATGGAGATATGGTCGATCATGGTGGCCTCTGCATTTGCGGTGGCCTGTATACTGCGACCGGATGGCCCTTGTGTGAAGGTGTCGGGGTTCCCTACCATCCATCGTCGATCGCGTATTCCCCCTCCTCCAGCCGACGAGACCACCGACCATGACCCAGCAAGACCTCGTAGAACGCGCCCGCGCCGTACTGCCCGGCGCCGGTTTCGGCAATTTCGACGCCAGTTTCGTGATTCGCGAGGGCAAGGGAGCGCATATCTGGGACGAGGACGGCAACGAATACATCGACTACCTGATCGGCTCCGGCCCCATGATCCTGGGCCATTGCCATCCCGAGGTCGTCGAGGCCGTGCAGGAACAGGTGGCCAAGGGGTCGACCTTCTTCGCCAGCAACGCCCACGGCATTGAACTGGCCGAGGAAATCTGCCGCGCCGTGGCCTGCGCCCAACAGGTCCGCTTTGCCAGCACGGGCAGCGAGGCCGACATGTACGCCATGCGCCTGGCCCGCGCCCATACGGGGCGGGACAAGATCCTCAAGTTCGAAGGCGGCTACCACGGGATGTCGGCGGAAGGCCTGATGAGCCTGGCGCCCGACCGGATGATGAACTATCCCGTGGCCGTGCCGGACTCGGCGGGCATTCCGGACGCCGTGCGCAATGAGATGCTGATCGCCCCCTATAACGATATCGAATTCTTCCGCTCGCTGATCGCCGAACACGGCCACGAGATTGCTGCCGTCATTGTCGAGCCGTTGCAGCGCATCATCCCGCCCCTGCCCGGTTTCCTTGAGGCCCTGCGCGATGAATGCACACGTCACGGCATGGTGCTGATCTTCGATGAGGTCGTAACCGGGTTCCGTCTGGCCTATGGCGGCGCGCAGGAGGTTTACGGCGTGACGCCCGACGTCTGCACCCTGGGCAAGATCATCGGCGGCGGCTTCCCCCTGGCGGCGATCGCCGGAAAGGCCCACATCATGGCCCATTTCGACGCCGGCATGGTCGGCAAGGACAAGGCGCTGATGCAGATCGGCACCCTGAGCGGTAATCCCGTCGCTGCCGTGGCAGGCCTCAAGACCATGGAAATTCTGCGCCGACCTGGCCAGTACGACCATTTGTACGCGGTCGGCGAAAAGCTGATAAACGCCATCAACGAACACCTGTCGGCGGCGGGCCAGACGCATCATGTCGCCGGCTGTCCGGTGCTGTTCGACATCGTCTTCGCCGGGGGCCCGATGCACAATTATCGCGACGTGATCCGCAATGATGCGAAAAAGGCGGCGCGGTTCAACGCCATCCTGCGGGAACAGGGCATTTTCAAGGGGCCCAGCAAGTTCTACCCCTGTCTTGCGCTGACCGACGACGACGTGGCGAAAACGATCGCGGCCATCGCCAAGGCCGCGGCATCGCTGACCGATTGAACCAGGGAAAGCCATCGACGTGTCCGACGACCTGAGCAATCCGAACCCAACCGACCGCCTGCGTGCCGTGATGGCCAAACTGCGCGATCCCGACGGCGGCTGCCCTTGGGATGTGGAGCAGACCTTTAAGACCATCGCCCCCTACACCATTGAGGAAGCCTACGAGGTCGCCGATGCGATCCAACGGGGCGACATGGCGGGATTGCGGGACGAGTTGGGTGATCTGCTGCTGCAAGTCTTCTTCCACGCCCGCATGGCCGAGGAAGCGGGGCATTTCGATTACGACGACGTGGCCCGCGCCATCGCCGACAAGATGATCCGCCGCCACCCCCATGTATTCGGCGATACGGAAATCAATTCGGCCGAGGCCCAGACCGTTCATTGGGAAGACCTGAAAGCCAAGGAGCGGGCGGAAAAGGGCGAGACGCCGGCGGAAGACGCCAGCGCATTGGACGGCGTGGCGATCCCCCTTCCCGCCCTCACCCGTGCGGAAAAGCTTCAGAAACGCGCTGCCCGCATCGGCTTCGATTGGCCGGAGGCCGAACCGGTGATCGCCAAGATCGAGGAAGAACTGGCCGAACTGCGGGCCGAGATGTCCGCCGGAGGCTCTCCGGCGCGGGTCGAGGAGGAAATGGGCGATTTGCTGTTCGCTGTCGCCAACCTGGCCCGACACCTTAAGATCGATCCGGAAACGGCACTGCGCCAGGGCAATCACAAGTTCGAAGACCGCTTCCGCCGCATGGAAAAACGCCTGCGGGCCGACGGCCGCGACCCGGCGAGTGCCGGCCTGGACGAGATGGAGGCCGCCTGGCAGGCCGAAAAGGCGCATGACACGTCCGCCCAATAATCAAAACCGCTGACCGGACGGCCGCAATAGGCTAGAAGGTTGAAGGACTTAAACCGCTTGAGAGCCCGAGTTTCCGCATGCGCCGCCGTCTCCGCCCTCTTCTGATCCTTCTTGTCGCCGCGGTCGCGCTTTCCGGCTGTTATCTGCCGGCGCGCTTCGACGCCGAGATCGAATTGGATCGGCGCGGCTATTACAAGCTTACGTTCTCCGGCTACATGGTCGATACGCGGCTATACGGTGCGCTCAAGGACGGCAAGGTCCAGGGGGCGCAGGAAGTCGATGAGGTCAAGAAGCTGAAGGCGGATATCGAGCGCGACCCGGACGCATCCGATTTCAGCTACATCAAGCAAGGTTATTTCAAGATGCACTGGCATCGCGAGGGCGACCTGCTGCAGGCCAAGTCGGTTACCTTCCTGCGCCGTAACGAGCATATCTTCGGTATCGCCTACAACAAGGAAACCCGCATCGTAAACATGCTGGGCCGCTCCCTGGGGAAAAGCCAGAAAGACCAGATCGTCCAATCGGGCCTGAACACGTCGGGTGAACTGCGCGTCATCACCGACACCAAGGTGATCAGCCATAACGCCGACGAGGTGAAGGATTTCCCCGCCCGTGGCCCGCGCACCAAGGTCTATATTTACCGCATCCCCAACATCTACCGCGCCACGCCGCAGATGCAGATCAGTCTGCGCTGACGGTCAGGCTTACTGATTCAATCCCAGTTCACGTTGCAGTTTCTTGGTCAGGCCCAGCGAGACGAGGCGGTGCGATTCCGCGAGGTGGTCCTTGAGGTCGCCGTCACTCAATCCCGGTTCGGCATAATGCTGGATCCATTTCATGCCGCGTGACGCCAGATAAGGGGCCGGGCGCAGGCCCGGCATATCGCGCAGAACGTCATAGGCGAATTCCGAGACCTTGAAGGTGATACCGGCGAGATCGCCGGCGTTCCAGCCGCCGATGGCGAATACCTTGCCGCCGACCTTCCACACGTCCGATCCGCCCCATTGTACGACATGGGTCGCGGCCGGCAGTGTTCGGCAGAAGGCGTTGAACTCGTCATACGTCATGGCCGCCCCCTTCCCCGAAGACTGTGCCCTATTTGCGGCGCAGCCTGCGGATCAGCGACGAAGTGTCCCAGCGCGCCCCGCCCATGTCCTGGACGTCCTTGTAGTAGCCGTCGACGATACGGGTGACCGCGAGTTCGGCGCCGTTGGCCTCGGCCTCGGCGAAGCAGATGCCCAGGTCCTTGCGCATCCAGTCGACGGCGAAGCCGAAGTCGAACTGGTCGTCGGCCATGGTCTTGCCGCGGTTTTCCATCTGCCAGCTTTGCGCCGCACCTTTGGAAATCACGTCGAGCACCTGTTTGACGTCGAGCCCGGCGCGCATGCCGAAGTCGAGCCCTTCGGACAGTCCCTGAAGCAGCCCGGCGATGCAGATCTGGTTGACCATCTTGCATAGCTGGCCCGAGCCCACGGGCCCCAGCAGGGTGACGGCGCGGGCATAGGCCTGGATCACAGGCTCGGCGCGGGCGAAATCCCCGTCCCCGCCGCCGCACATGACGGTCAGCACGCCGTTCTCGGCCCCCGCCTGACCGCCCGACACGGGGCCGTCGATGAAGCCGATCCCCACTTCCGCTGCCTTGGCCGCGATCTCGCGGGCCACGGCAGCCGATGCGGTGGTGTGATCGATCAGGATCGTGCCGTCCGCCATGCCCGCCAGCATGCCGTCATCACCAAACGTGACGGCGCGCAGGTCGTCGTCATTGCCGACGCAGGAAAACACGAATTCCGCCCCTTTGGCGGCTTCCGCGGGTGTCTTGCCGAACGCGCCGCCGTGATCGGCCGCCCATTTCTCGGCCTTGGCCGTGGTGCGGTTATAGACGGTGACCTGATGGCCGTTTTTCGCCAGATGTCCGGCCATGGGATAGCCCATGACGCCCAAGCCGATGAATGCGCAGCGTGCCATGCCGCCTCCTTCGAAATCGTTTCAGATGTAAATGCCGTCCCGTTTGGTAGCGCCCTCAACGCGTCGGGGCAAGGCGGGATATGTCTTAGGACATTAGACGGTCGAGCGCTGTCCAAGCCGGCATGTCGGGGGCCAGCAGCAACGCGTCGCCGGGCCGCGCCATGCCGGGGGCATAGGATCGCCCGTCGCCGGTCATGGCCGCCTTGCCGCCGGCTTCGCCATGCAGCAGCACCCCCGCCGCATGGTCCCAGGGCATCAGCTTTCCGGCATAGCGCGCGAAATCAAGTTTGCCCCGCGCCAGATCCATGTATTCCAGGCCGACGCAGCGATAGCGCAGAAACGCCTTGGGGATTGCCGGGGCCCCGGGTGTTCCGGCGCGGGCGCGCAGACGGTCCGCGAACTTGTTGCCGAGAGATCCGGTCATGGCGGCGACCGGGCCGGCATCTCCCAGGTGCAGAGGCGTGCCGTCGATGGTGGCACCGGCCCCTGCTTCCGCAAAGGCAAGATGATCGCCCATGGGGTCGAGGATCCAGCCCATGGCGGTCTCGCCGCGCCGGGCGAGGGCCAGGATCATCGCGAAGCGCGGTGTGCCGTGGGCGAAATTATGGGTGCCGTCCAGGGGGTCGATGATCCAGGCCCAGGGGGCATCATTGATCTCGCCAAGGGCCTCCGGGCTGACTTCATGGGCTTCCTCGCCGACGATCAGGGCCCCCGGTATCAGATCCGCGAGACGGCGGGTCAGCATGGCTTCCGAGGCCTGGTCGGCGACGGTCACCAGATCGCCCGGGTTCTTTTCCGAAATCTCGTGGCTTGCCAGAGTGCGGAAGCGCGGCAGAATTTCCGTCTCCGCCGTTTCGCGCAGAATGGCGGCGACGCGGTCGGGATCGATGTCGAAGGCATTGGGCACGGGTTTGGTAATCCGGACGCTGCCTTGTAAGGGCAGATCAGTTGGAATGAATGTCGCGATCGCGGTGGAAGGCTTCGGCGAGGTCTTCCAGCATTTGCGCGACATCATCGCTGTAATCGGCACGCTGCATCAGGGCACGGGTGATGAAGGTCGCGAAGGATACCGCCTCGCCCTTACCGCGCAGGCGGAAATCGTCGGCCAGACGCTGCAGATGGTCGTGCACATGGCTTTTCGCCATGACGTTCAGTTGGCGTTTGACCAACTTGTTCTTGGAACGCCATTTATTTTGGCTGCGGTTTGTCGCCATGGGTGCCCGTCCGTCCGTACCGGATGTCTGCTGTCGCCGGAATGCGATGTCCCCGGTTTAATGGGAAATGGTTACCAACCGGTGTAGGGAATCCGCCCCTGGAACCCTCGCGGTCTAGTGTAGACGGCTCTGGCGGGCGCTGTCGATACGGGTCAGCAGCTGCGATTGGCTGCGCGGGTCCATGCGGACACGCAGATGGATGCCGGCTTCGCCGTCGGCCCGGTCCAGAACCTCGCCGTGCTCATAGATCCAGGCCAGGGTCGCCCCTTCGTCGAAGCCCAGGTCCAGCTCCAATTCTCCAAGCTTGTCACCAAGAACGTCCTGGATGCGCTGGATCAGGGTATCCAACCCCTGCCCCGTTACGGCGGAAATGGCGACCGGCGGGTTGTTGTCCTGACGCGCGATGCGTTCCTCCAGAGCGGCGAGGGTTTCCGGCGGTAAAAGATCGATCTTGTTGAGTGCTTCAGTGATCGGCGCGGCCGCATCCTCACCCAAGCCGAGGCCGCTTAGAACCTCCAGCACGTCGCGGCGTTGGATTTCGGTGTCCGGGTCGGCGATGTCGCGTACATGCAGGATCATGTCGGCCTCCACGACCTCTTCCAAGGTCGCGTGGAAGGCATTGACCAGTTGGTGCGGCAGGTCGGAAATGAAGCCCACCGTATCGGACAAGATGACCGGCCCGCCTTCCGGCAGGTCGAGTTTGCGCATGGTCGGGTCCAAGGTCGCGAACAACTGGTCGCGGGCGACCACGTCGGCGCCGGTCAGGCGGTTGAACAGGGTCGATTTACCGGCGTTGGTATAGCCCACGAGGGCGACCACCGGATAAGGCACCCGCTGGCGTGCGCGGCGCTGTAGGGATCGGGTGCGTTTGACTTCCGCCAATTCGCGCTTCAGCCGAGCGATGCGCTGGCGAATCATGCGTCGGTCCAGTTCGATCTGCCGCTCACCGGGACCGCCCATGAACCCCGCCCCGCCGCGTTGGCGTTCCAGGTGGGTCCAACTGCGGACCAGACGGCCCAATTGATAGCTAAGCGCGGCCAGATCGACCTGTAGGCGACCTTCCTTGGTCCTTGCCCGGGCACCGAAGATTTCCAGGATCAGGCCCGTGCGGTCGATGACCTTGGCCTCCCAGGCAGTTTCCAGATTGCGTTGCTGAACCGGCGTCAGGTTGGCGTTGACGACAACCAGCTCGCAGTCCGGCAAGGCATGCAGGGTCTCGCCGATGCGCTCCACCGTGCCCTTGCCCAGAAGGGTCGAAGGCCGGGGCCGGGGCAGTTCGAATGTTTCGGCATGGACGACGTCCAAGTCGATGGCCCCGGCAAGCGCGATGGCCTCGTCCAGGTTGGCGCGTGCACTGCGGCTGTCGGCTCCGTCGGCTGCGGACATGTTCGGATGGATGACGGCGCAAACGCCCGCGCCCGCCGCCTTGGCGGCGGACGTGACATCACCTGGCGTTTGTTCGCTCAACCCTCGGCGGACTCGGCCGCATCCGGTTCGAACAATTGAACGGGAACGGACGGCATGACCGTCGAGATGGCGTGTTTATACACCAACTGCGTATGCCCATCCCGGCGCAGGAGAACGGAAAAATTGTCAAACCAGGTGACGATTCCCTGCAGTTTGACTCCGTTGACCAGAAACACCGTGACCGCAGTTTTGTTCTTCCTGATGTGATTAAGAAAAACGTCCTGCACGTTTTGTGATTTTTCTGACGACATCACTCCCCACCCCAAAGTCTTTTTGCGGCCGCACCTCGCTCCTGCGCGCTGGCCGTAACGCCGCGTCCGACTTTGTTCCGGGCTCCCTGTTGTTGTTTTCTCTTTTGTTTCTACACGGCTAACCAGCCTTGTACAAAAGCTTACAGTGTCTGAGTGAACTTGCAAAGACTATCGCAGTCGCTGAAATGCAGGGCTGGAGGAAAGTCGACAAATTCATCTAGTCTGGGCGGTTGGGGGCGGATCAGCACCGGATAACAGCCCGCTCCATGGGCGCATTCCATGTCGACATCGGCGTCGCCGACGAACCAAATGCCCTCCCCGGCCGCCATGCCGCCGGGATGTAGCGCCATGTCGATGGGATCACGGGCCGGCTTGTCCCGCGGCGCGTCCATGGCCCCGACCAGGGCGCCGAAATGACCGGTCCAGCCCAACGCCTGGGCCTCCTTGCGCAAAAACGATCCTTTCTTGTTGGACACCACGCAAAGGTAAACACCGGCATCGGTCAATCCTTGAAGGAGTGCCGCCGCCCCCGCCGCCGGCTGCAGCTTTTCTGCGTGGATCGCCCCATAGCGTGCGTAGAACACATCGCCGGCCTTTTCCCAGTCGTCGCCGAACAGTCCGGGAAAGCTGTCGCGGAGTGACTTGCGGACCTTGGCGTGGGTTTCCTCAAGCGTCCACTCACGCAGGCCCCAGGCGCGGAAGGTATGGTTCAAAGCGTCGTGAATGATCGGCCAGGTATCGACAAGGGTGTTGTCCCAGTCGAAGACGACGGCCCTGGGCAGGGTCAACGGCGATGGAAGATGCGAATCGGTCACTGCTTAGAAATATTCAAGTTGTACGGCGAACATGTTTTCGACTTTGCGGATGGATTCCGGCGCCGAGAACAGGATTACACGGTCGCCGGCCTCGACCGTAGTCGTGCCGCGCGGGAACAGCATCTTGCCGTCACGCACGATGGCGCCGACGACGACCCCTGTCGGCAACTGGATTTCCTTCAGTGTCTTACCGGCAAGGTCCGAGGTTTCCAGCGCCTCGGCCTCGATCAGTTCGCCCAGGCCCTCGCGCACAGCATGGACCGAATGAATGCGCCCGCGCCGTACGTGCTGCAGGATCGTCGAGACCGTGATGTTGCGCGGGCTGACCACCACGTCGATGCCGAGGGAGCCGATGAGCTGTTCGTAGATCGAGGTGTTGACCAGGGTCACGGTGCGTTCGCAGCCGAACTTCTTGGCCAGAAGTGAGGCCAGGATGTTGCTTTCGTCGTCGTTGGTGACGGCGACCACCGTGTCGGTACCGCGGATGTTGGCTTCTTCCAGGATTTCGATGTCGCGTGCGTCGCCGTTCAGCACCACGGTGCTTTCCAATTGGCCGGAAATGTATTCGGCGCGCTCCTTGTTGTGCTCGATGATCTTGGCTTTGACCCAGGGATATTCGCGCTCAATCTCCTGCGCCAGGACCAGACCGATGTTGCCGCCGCCGATGATCAACAGGCGCCGCGCCTCGCCCGCGTCATAGCCGAAGGCAGTCATGGCACGGCTGATCTGCGCGGTGTCGACCACGAAATAGACCTCATCGCCGGGGGCCATCTGGTCATCGGCCTTGGGTACGATGGCGTTGCCGTCGCGGACCAGGCCGACGATCACGATGTTGAGGTCAGGGAACAATTGGGTCAGCTGTTTCAACGGCGTGTTCAACAGCGGACATTCCTCGGTGCAGCGCACGCCGAGCAGTGTCACTGCCCCGTCGGCCAGCGGGATCATGTCCATGGCGCCGGGAATGCGCAGGCGCCGGGCGACGGCGCGGGCAACCTCCATCTCCGGCGAGATGATGACGTCGATCGGAAGATTGTCGCGCGAAAACAGGTTGGCCCACATGGGGTCGAGATAACTTTTCTGGCGGATGCGCGCGATCTTTGTCGGTACGTCGAACAGGGAATGGGCGACTTGACAGGCGACCATGTTGATTTCGTCCGTCAGGGTCACGGCGATCAGCATGTCGGCGTCGGCGATGCCGGCGCGCTCCAGCACGTCCGGATGGGAGGCATGGCCAACCACCGCTTGGGCGTCCAGGGTGTCGGATACCCTACGCACCAGGTCCGGTGCCTGGTCGACGATGGTCACGTCGTGGTTTTCCAACGCCAATTGGCGGGCGATGTTGACGCCGACCTGGCCGGCGCCGCAAACGATGATCTTCATGCCGAACGCCCTTCTTTGGATGCGGCGGTTGTGCGGGAAGTGGTCATGAGGTCCCGCGGTCCTCGTCCGTCAGGCCGAGGGATTTAAGCTTGCGGTGCAGGGCCGAGCGCTCCATGCCCACGAACTGGGCGGTGCGCGAAATATTGCCGTTGAACCGCGACATCTGGGCATTCAGATATTCGCGTTCGAAATCTTCCCGCGCGTCCCGCAGCGGCTTGGCCAGATAGCCCTCGTCGCTGCCGATTGTGCTGCGTTTTATCCCGTCGAGAAACTCCGTCGGCAGCATGCTGGCCCCCAGAACCGTGTCGTTTTCGCCGGGCGCCAGGATCAGCACCCGTTCGATCACGTTGCGAAGTTCGCGGACGTTACCCGGCCATGTGTAACTCTGCAATGCCGCCAAGGCATCCTCGCCCAGGCGACGGGGCTGCTGGCCGGTGGCGTCGGCAGCCTGGCGCATGAAATGATCGGTCAGGGCGCGGATGTCCTCACGCCGGTCGGCCAACGCCGGCACCGTCAGGGGCACCACGTTGAGACGATAGAACAGGTCTTCCCGGAATCGTCCGGCGGCGACTTCCGCCTGCAGATCGCGGGTCGTCGACGAGATCACGCGCACGTTGACCTGCACCCGGGTGGAGCCGCCGACCCGTTCGAAATTCTGTTCCTGCAGAACGCGGACGATCTTGCCCTGAGTTTCCAGCGGCATGTCCGAGACCTCGTCAAGCACCAAGGTGCCGCCGTGGGCACGCTCGAACGTACCGATGCGTCGCGAACCGTCGTCGCCTTCGGTGCCGAACAGTTCCATTTCGACTCGGTCCGGTGCCATGGTGGCGCAGTTGACGATGACGAAGGGCCCGTCGGCACGGTTTGAGCGCGCGTGGATGTTGCGTGCCACGATCTCCTTGCCGCTGCCGCTCGGCCCGAAGATCAGGATGCGGCTGTTGGATGGCGCCGCACGGTCAATCACCTGCTGAATTTCGCGCATCGCCGAGGACGTGCCGATCAGATCCAGGGACGAGCCGGCGCGCAGCCTCAGCTCCTCGTTTTCCGAGCGCAGACGCGCCGCCTCAACCGCGCGCCGCACGTTGAGCAGCAGGCGATCGGCTTTGAACGGCTTTTCGATGAAGTCATAGGCGCCGTCCTTGATGGCCGTCACGGCGGTTTCCACGGTGCCGTGCCCGCTCATCATCAAAACCGGGATTTCCGGGTGGTTCTGCTTGATCCGCTTGAGAATCTGTAAACCGTCCAGTTCACTGCCCTGAAGCCAGATGTCGAGCAGCACCAGGCTCGGCTGTCGCGCAGACAGGGCCTCAAGCGCACCCTGGCTGTCCGCTGCCTCACGGGTGTCGTAGCCTTCGTCTTCGAGAATCCCCGCTGTGAGGGTTCGAATGTCGGCTTCGTCATCGACGATAAGAATATCTTGTGCCATGACAGCCCTACCCCAATCCCAGGCCGGTCGCGACCTTCATGGGATCTTTGTCGCCGTCGTTGGCGGTTTCATCCAAGTCCCGGAACACCAAACTGATCCGCGCCCCGCCGCCGGGGCGATCCTCCAGGCGCAGGTCACCCTGATGATCTTCCATGATCTTGCGGACAATGGCCAGCCCCAGGCCCGTGCCCTTGCTGCGCGTCGTCACGTAGGGTTCGGTCAATCGTTCGCGTCCGGCTTCGGGCAGGCCGATGCCGTTGTCCTCTACGGTCACCGCAACGCTTTCATCGCCGCCGTCCTGGCCGCGGCTGTCGGTGACTGTGATGGAAATTCGGCCTGGCTCGCTTTCGCCGCCATCAGCCTTATCCTGAAGAATGCGACTTTCAACGCTTTCCGCCGCGTTCTTCAGAATGTTGGTGAGAGCACGCGACACTTGGCGCCGATCACAGCGCAACATCATGTCGTCGTCCGGCAAGGTGAGGTCAAGCGTGACGCCTTCCGTGCGCGAACGCTCCAAAATGACGACTTCGCGAATTAGGTTCGACAGGTTCTCGCGCCCGATGGAGGGTTGCGGCATGCGCGCGAAGGACGAAAATTCGTCGACCATGCGGCCGATGTCTTCGACCTGCCGGATGATCGTATCCGTGCAGGTGGTGAAGGTTTCAGGGTCCGAGGTGACTTCGTCCTGGTACTTCCGCTTCAAGCGTTCGGCTGACAATTGAATGGGCGTCAGCGGGTTCTTGATTTCATGGGCGATGCGCCGCGCCACGTCGGCCCAGGCGGCGGCGCGCTGCGCTGACAGGAGTTCAGTCACGTCATCGAAGGTGACGACGAAGCCCAGCAATTGGCCGGACAGGCGTTCGGCGGCGATGCGCACCAATAGCGTGCGCTCGCTACCGTCGCGGGCAAGCTTGACCTCCGACCGCTGCTGGCGGTCTGGCCGACGCTTGGCCTCGGCCCACAAGGGGGCGAATTCCGGCACCAGATCGACAAGCAATCTCCCCTTTGCCCGCATCAGGTCTTCGCCGACTAGGACTGAGGCCGATCGGTTGGGCAGATTGATGCGCCCGTCCTTGTCGAGCCCGACCACGCCCGCCGACACACCGGCCAGCACCGTTTCCGTGAAGCGGCGCCGTTCGTCTAATTCCCGGTTGGCCGAAATCAGGCCTTCCTGCTGGCCGCGGATTTGCGCCGTCATGCGGTTGAAGGCGCGCGACAGTGAGGCCAGTTCGTCGTCGGCGTCGGGAATATCGACAGTCGTCGTCAGGTCGCCGTCGCGAATGCGCCCGGCGGCATAGATCAGGCTTGAAACCGGCTCAGCCAATTGCGTCGCGACGGTCAGCCCCGTCCACACGGCGGCCAACAGCAACAGCACGGAAACCACGGTGAAGATCAGGATGAAACTGACCTGAAGACCGCCCCGTTCACGCTGCAGGCGCTGGTATTCGCGCACTGCGTTCTGGATGGTGTCGATGTGGTTGAGCACGTCCGGGTTCACGAACCGTTCGAGCACCAGATAGGTATCGACGAAGCGGCTCAGCTTGTAGATGGCGCGAATGCGGTCCTGTTCGTCGAGCGGAATCAAGGTGATCTTGCCGCTCTGCGCCTGCTGAAAAAGCTCCGGGGTGATCTGCTCGGTCTCGCGCGGGCGGGAAAATTCGGATTGTGCGATGACCTTCCCTGTACCGTCGACCATGACCGCCTCGGTGAACCCGCGCGAACGTGTGTGGAAGGTCAGAAGCGGGCTCAGGCGCCAGGGTTCACGGGTGAGAATGCCGGAATTGATGTTCAGGTCGTTGGCCACGGCCAGAATGTCCGTGCCGAAGTTTTCCCGGTGTTCCTTCAGATAGGCGCTGGCGACGCCCATCGACTGGTCGAGCGCCGTCGAGACCCGTTCGTTGAACCAGGCCTGCACGCCGTAATGCAGGAAGGTCGCCGACATCACGGCAACCAGAATGGCCGGCGCCGTGGCAACCAGGGCGAACAAGGTCACCATGCGCACATGTAGGCCCGAGCCCGCCTGTCCGCGGCGCCGGTCGAGCCAGATCGAGAACAGACGCTGGCCGACGACCATGCCGAGAAGCAGCAGGATCGCGCCGTCCAGGTAGATCATGGCGACGATGGTTTCGATGTTCTGGGTCTGGGCTGGACGGAACACCAGCATGAAGGCGGTGGCCACGCAGGAAACGACCGCCGCCGCCGCAAGCCCGTAGGCAAGAAGCCGCTTGGCGCTCGCCCCGCGTAGGCCGATCAGCGCCCAAAGGCTGCTGAGAGGGCCTTGTCCGGGCGTGGCCGGAGGGTTCATTTCTGGCCCCGCACCACCGAAATGTCGAGGTCGCGGATCTTCTTGCGCAGGGTATTGCGGTTGAGACCCAAAACCTCGGCAGCCTTGACCTGATTGCCGCGGGTGGCCCGCAGGGTCAGCAGGATTAGCGGCCGTTCGATTTCACGCAGCACGCGGTCGTACAGACCCGCCGCCGGCAGTGCCCCCGCATGGGCGCCGAAGTAGGCTTCCAGACGTTCCTCGACGACCTGTGACAGGCCCCGGTTGGCACCTGGGTCGCCGCTGCGGCCGCGGTCGGCCAACTCTGCCGAAATTGCCTGCTCGGAAATGGTTTCCTCCGAATAGAGGGCGGCCAGGCGATGAATCAGGTTTTCCAACTCGCGCACGTTGCCCGGCCAATTATAGGCCATCAGGCGTTCCGTGGCCTTGCCCTCGATGATCTTCCACGGCAGGCCCTCGCCCGCTGCCTTGGCGAGGAAGGTCTTGACCAATTCGGGGATGTCCTCAAGCCGTTCGCGCAGTGGCGGCAGGCGCAGCGGCACGACATTGAGGCGGTAGAACAGATCCTCGCGGAAACGGCCCTGGCGGGTCAGCTGAGTCAGGTCCTGATGAGTGGCGGCGACGATGCGTACGTCGGTCTTGCGCGTTACCCGGCCACCGACGGAAGTGTATTCCCCTTCCTGCAGCACGCGCAGCAGACGGGTCTGTGCTTCCAGCGGCATATCGCCGATTTCGTCGAGGAACAGGGTGCCGCCCTCGGCCTGCTCGAAACGGCCGGAAGAGCGCATGGTGGCGCCAGTGAAGGCTCCCTTTTCATGGCCGAACAGTTCGCTTTCGATCAACTCGCGCGGGATTGCCGCCATGTTGACGGCGACGAATGGCCCTCGCTTGCGCTTGCCGTAATCGTGCAGCACCCGCGCGGCCAATTCCTTACCGGTGCCCGATTCACCGGTGATCAACACGGTCAGGTCGGTTGAGATCAGGCGTGCCAGGGTACGGTAGATTTCCTGCATGGCCGGCGAACGGCCAACCAGCGGCAGCTTTTCCACGCCGGCGTGCTCCGGGCTCAGCCCCGGCTGCTCGGGCGGTGCTTCCAGCCCGCGGCGCACGATGGAAACCAGCTCGTTGATGTCGAACGGCTTGGGCAGGTATTCGAAGGCGCCGCTTTCGGCGGCCTTGACCGCCGTCAGGATGGTGTTCTGTGCACTCATCACGACGATGCGCAGTTCCGGGCGGATTCCCTTGATGCGGGGGATCAGGTCCAGGCCGTTTTCATCGGGCATGATGACGTCAGTAATGACGATATCGCCCTCACCCGCCGATACCCAATCCCATAATGTCGAGGCCTGGCCCGTCGTCTTGACATCAAGCCCGGCGCGGCCCAATGCCTGCGCGACCACGGTGCGGATCGCCGCGTCGTCGTCGGCGACAAGAACGGTGCGGCCGCTCATTTCAACTCTCCTGGATCAGTGTCTTCATAGAACGGCAGCATGACCCGGAACTCGGTCCGACCCGGGCGGCTTTCGCATTCGACCACGCCGCCGTGATCACCGACCAGTTTGGCGACCAGGGCGAGCCCCAGGCCGGTGCCGTTCGGTTTCGACGTCACGAAAGGATCGAACAGGTTGGACGTCAGGTCCTCGGGGATGCCGGGGCCGTTGTCGATGATGGAAACCTTCAAGGGAAGCGCCACCTTGTCCTTGCGGCCCGACAGCGCAAACCGCACACCATGCTGATAGGAGGTGCGCAGGTTGATTTCGCCGCCGACCTCGGGACAGGCGTCGCAGGCGTTCTTGACCAGATTGAGGAAAATCTGCACCAACTGATCGTGGTCGCCCGGCACCGGCGGCAGTGACGGGTCGAAATCGGCGCGAAACCGGATGTTGGCGCCGAACCCGGTTTCCGCCAGGCGCTGCACCCGGTCCAGGACCTTGTGGATGTTCACGGGCTTGCGCTCGAACGGGCCGTAATCGGTGAAGATTTCCATGCGCCCGATCAGGGTCGAGATGCGGTCGGCTTCCTGGCGGATCAATTCGGCGAGCGGCCGGTCCTCGTCGGAGGCGTTCTGCTCAAGAAGCTGTGCTGCACCCCGGATACCGGACAGCGGATTGCGCACCTCATGGGCCAGCACGGCGGCCATGGAGGTGATGGAGCGCGCGGCACCCCGATGGGTCATCTGACGGTCGATCATTTCCGTGATGCCGCGGTCGAACATCATCACCACGATGAAGCCGGGCGAATCCGGCAGCGGCGTCGCCTGCACGCTGAGGAAATGGCGGCCGACGCGCGGGCTTTCGATGGCAAGCTCGTGTTCCGAGACCTGGGCATTGGCCCGCCGCACCTGGGTGATCAGCCCGTGCAAGGGGGAATCGGGCGGCACGAAATTGGACAGCGGCCGGTCGATTAGATGGGCAGCACTGGCACTGAAGAAATTCTCCGCCGCCGCATTGACCATGGTGATGCGGTCTTCGGCATCGAGCGTCACCACGGGGGCCGGCAGAAGATCCAGGATGGTCGCGGAATCCGCAGGCGAATGGGCGCGCCCGCCGGCACGGACCCGTGTGATGGTGGTTTCCATCACGCCGCGGCCCTTTCCATCTGCGGACCATAGAACGCAGCCAGCTTGTGGCGCACGACATCCGGGTCTTCCTGGCCCATGATGTCGGCGCGGAATTCAGCCGATCCGGGTAGGCCCTTGGAATACCAGCCGATGTGCTTGCGCGCGATCTTGACGCCTGCATGGACGCCGTAGTGGCTGAGAATGTCCTCGTAATGCCGCCGCAGCATCTCGTATTGGGCGCCGATCGCGGGATCGGGCAGCCGTTCGCCGGTCTTCAGGAAATGTATAACCTGGGCCGGGAACCAGGGCCGGCCATAAGTACCGCGCCCGATCAACAGGCCATCGGCCCCGGATTCTTCCATGCAGCGCTTGGCGTCGTCGAGGGTCAGGATGTCACCGTTTGCAAAAACAGGGATATCGACCGCGTCCTTGACGTTTTGAATGAATTTCCAGTCGGCGCTGCCTTTGTAGAATTGACAGCGCGTGCGGCCGTGCACGGCAACGGCCTTGATACCCACGTCCTGGGCCGCGCGGGCGAGGATCGGCGCGTTCAGGCTGTCGTGGTCCCAGCCCATGCGCATCTTCAGGGTCACGGGGATGGCGACGGCCTTGACCACGGCGTCGAGGATCTTGGTTGCGTGTTCGACGTCGCGCATCAGGGCGGAGCCGGCATCGCCGTTCACGACCTTTTTCACGGGGCAGCCCATGTTGATGTCGATCAACGCGGCGCCACGGCCTTCGTTCAGGCGCGCGGCCTCGGCCACGACTTCGGGCTCACAACCGGCCAGCTGCACCGACATGGGGTGCTCCTCGGCGCAATGGGTCGCCATCTTCATGGTTTTCTTGGCGGCATGGATCATCGCCCGGCTGGCGATCATTTCCGACACGACAAGGCCGACGCCGCAGCTCTTGACCAGGCGACGGAACGGCATGTCGGTGACGCCGGACATGGGCGCCAAAACAACCGGGTCGGAAATCTCGACCCCACCAATCTTCAAAGACATGTTGGGTATCCCATTTTGCGTGCCCATTTATTGGGCAGAAACGGCAAGAATTCAACTAAATGCGAGGGAAAGTCGCATAAATTTTATGCCAGGAGCACGCTGGTCACGAATTTGACCCCCGGATAGGCCAAGGTCACGAACAAATAGGCCAATAAAACCAGGCGGGCGACCTGACGGCCGCGGGCGCCGGTTTTCTGATGCGCGTACAGCAGTGCGCAGATCACCGCGAAGGCGGCCAGGGCGAACACGGTCTTGTGGTCAAGATGCAGAATGGACACGCCATGCGTCAGGTTGATGGCCGTTCCGGTGGCCATACCGAGTGCGAGGACCGCCGCAGACAGCCACAGGAAGCGCAGCACCACGCCCTCACAATCCAGCACCGAGGGCAGGCCTTGGGGGCGTTTCAGGGGTGTCTTGCGCTTCAAGGCGCGTTCCTGCAGCAAGGCCGCGAGAGAGGCCGCGGCGGCCACGGTCAGCAGCGCATAGGTCGCGATGGACACGCCGATATGGAACCACAACCAACCGCCGTCCCCGGGCGCCATGGTCATGGGAGATGCATTGGTGGTGCCGTGGCTGAGCATGGCGAGAACGGCCAGCAGCGTCATCAGCGCCAAAAACAATGGCGACAGGCGTGCAACGTCGCGGTCGAACACAGCCGCAGCGGCGAACACGGCCATGCTGGCGCTGACCGATACCCAAAGGGCGAATGAAAGGTCCGTGCGCCAATCGGCGACCGCCGTAGCGGCGGCCACGGTCCAAGCCACGGGCCCGACCACGGCGACGGCAAGTAGCATCCAAAAACGCGCCTGGGGCTGTTCCGCCGCGCCCTTCCAGGCAGCGAGCAGCGCCGGCAGCAGGGCGACCAGGGCAGCAATGTTGAGAACGGTGTCGGCGGCCATCTGTTCAGTCTCTCATTACAACGGGCGGCTAGAACATCGCCCTACGCGCCCGGTTTGACAAGGGGCGCCTGCGCATTACCGGCGGGCGACATGGCCTATTGGCAAAATCCCCGTTTGTTCAGTATGTTCCGCGCCTGATAACCCTTCCCTTTCTGCGTTGGTCAAGGCGACACCGGAACCCATGGCGAATTGCACGGCCATCATCGTCGGCGCGGGGCGCGGCCATCGTTTCGGCGGCCCCCTGCCCAAGCAGTACCGGATCCTTGCCGGGGAGCCCGTTCTGCGCCATGCCTTGCGCGCCTTTGCGTCCCATCCCGCCGTGACCCAGGTGATTGGCGTCATCCATCCCGATGATCGTGAGATGTTCGAGGCCGCCGCCCAGGGGCTGGACATCGCCGGTCATACGGCGGGCGGCGCCGAGCGGCAGGATTCCGTGCGCAACGGCCTGGAATTCGCGGCCGGTCTGACCCCTGGCGGGGGTCCTGATCTGGTGTTGATCCATGATGCGGCCCGGCCCTTCGTATCAGCCCGTGTGATTTCAGATGTCATCGCCGCGCTGGAGAGCACGCCTGGCGCGGTCCCTGCCCTGGCCGTGGCCGATACCCTGAAACGCGGCGCGGACAACCGGGTTGCGGAAACCGTGGACCGCACCGGGCTGTACCGGGTGCAGACGCCCCAGGGGTTCCGTTTCGCCGATATCCTGGCAGCCCATGGCACGGCCAAGGGGCAGAGCCTGACCGACGATGCCGCCGTGGCCGAGGCCGCGGGCCTTGCGGTCACCCTGGTTGCGGGTGATGCGGATAATTTCAAGATCACGACGGAGGGCGATCTGATGCGCGCCGAAGAGATGACGAACGGCGGTGAAACGCGAACCGGATTCGGCTTTGACGTCCACCAGTTCGAGGCCGGCGATGCCGTGCGGTTATGCGGCATCGACATTCCCTACAGCCAAAAGCTCAAAGGTCATTCCGATGCCGATGTCGGCCTGCATGCCCTGACCGACGCCATTCTGGGCGCCATCGGCGAAGGCGACATCGGTCAGCACTTCCCGCCGACGGACCCGCAATGGCGGGGGGCGGAATCGGATATTTTCCTGGCTCATGCCGCCGCACTGGTCCGCGACCGGGGGGCGATGATCGTCAACGTTGATGTGACGATCATCTGCGAAGCCCCCAAGGTCGGCCCCCACCGTGCCGCCATGGTGGCGCGGGTCGCGGATATCCTCGGCATTGCCGGGGATCGGGTCAACGTCAAGGCGACGACGACGGAACGTCTCGGCTTCACCGGCCGGGGTGAAGGTATCGCTGCCCAGGCCGTGGCGACGGTGCGTTACCGCGGCGCAAGTCCGGCGTGACCTGCACACCTTCGTGTGAACGTCGGTTCACAGACGCCCGGCGTACGTTCTATATTCCGGCCAACTGGCGTGGGGACACGCTGAATCAAAAGACCGGGGAAACGCCTCAAAAATGGCGAAACTGAATTTTGGCAATATCGGCGTGTTTCTGGTCGATGGCGACGCCAGCGCCCGCCAGGGCGTCCGCCATATCCTGTTCAACGAAGGCTGCCGGGATATTCGCTTGGGTGACGACTGCAAGGAAGTGGTCACCGTCCTCGGCCAGAACGATCCCGACCTGATTATCGGAGAACTGCGCCTGCCTGACGGCAATTTCGCCGCCGTGACGCAAAAGATCCGTCAGGGAAAAATCGGCCACAACCCCTTCGTGCCCATCATTCTGGTCGTCGTCGAGGACGAGGACCCCAAGGCGGTCAAGGCGGCCCTCGACATGGGGGTCGACGATGTCGTGTCGAAACCCGTTTCCGCCGTCGGCCTGATGTCGCGCATTACCCGTTTGGTGGAAAAACGCCGCCCCTTCGTGGTGACCGAGGACTACATGGGGCCCAAGCGGGTGCAGGACGAAGGTGCAAAGGCCATCGACGCGCCGAACCACCTGAGCCGAAAGCTGAAGGGCGAGAAGATCGGTTTCCTCGACAAGGAAATGGATGTCGCCGCCGCCGAGGAGGATGTGAAGGGCTGCCGTCTGCAGTTCATCGGCGACGAAATCAAATCACTGATCAACGGCATCGCACCGCGCCTGGAAAAGGGCGAGTTCGATCGGGATCTACGCAACACACTGGCCCGCGTGGTGGCGGAAGCCATGCGCGCCCAGGATCAGCTTGAGAACACACGCTACGAACATGTCGCCCGCCTGTGCAGCAGCCTGAGCGGCGTTGCCGGCCAGTTGCGTGACACGGGCGAGGACAGTGTCGACCTGCGCCGCGCCATGCTGCTGCGTCCCTTATCTCAGGCCATTCAGGTGGGATTCGCAGGCGGCATTGCCTCGGAAGAGGCGGCCAAGGTCATTGTCGAGAAAATCGGCGCGGGCATTCTCAAGTCCTGAGCCGCGAACGGTTTCCCTACCCGCCCGTTTCCGCCGATATCCAATTCAGGAACGGCGCATGGCCGCCGGCCAGATCGAGAACCACCAGACAAGGACAGTCGTAGCTGTGCAACTCGGCCGCGCGGGCGATCGCCGCGTCGGCCAGATCTCCCCGTGTCTTCAGAATCACGGCCACTTCGCTGCCGCGCGTGACCTTGCCGTCCCAGCGATAGACCGATTCCATGGCGCCTAGGATGTTGGCGCAGGCGATCAGGTGCTCATCGACTAGGGTTTCGGCGATGCGCCTCGCCTCGTCCATGTCGGTGGCGGTCATGTAGATGAATTTCGCGGTCATGTTCAGTGCCTGCGGCCCTAATCGGTTGGCGGGGCTCGGGAACTCAATTACCATCACCGGGGACGCACCCCGGGGGACGGGGCATGATGGCAGGTGAGCAGGAGGCATGATGTCGCAAGGCCAGACAGAGATCAATGAACGCAGCCGGCAGGATGCCGGCGCGGGGCCCCAGCCGACGGCGCAGCAGCGCAAATGGCTGCGCCGCGGCCTGAATCAGGCTGGCGGGAAGCTGCCGTTGTTTGATGAGGTCGGCCAGAAAGTCAGCGACCGCACGGTCAACGCCTGTATCGAACACGGATGGGCCGAACCTTGGTTCAACAATCCCCTCAAGCCTGACTGGCAAGTCTGTAAATTGACCGATGCGGGCCGGCGCTTGCTGACAGGCGATGACGCCTGAACCATGATGCGGCCGTCGCATTTCGCCAAGCTTTCTCAAAACGCCACGCGTTCTGCGAAGAACAACTTTTCCCAATGCACGTTTGAGGTGCAGTCGGTTTTTGGCCCTGCAACGGTTAATGCAGCCAACATGTTGAATTTTCAATGATTTTTTGGGGGAACGGCAACCCAGTGAACCAGTGCTTGGGGGGAGGAGGAGAAAAGTTCCGGCCCACCGGGTTACCACTGAAGCAAATTGCACTTTCCATGCCAGTCCCGCTCTCCCCTCCTCATGCCATGTTTGTCACGCCCCGCCATGCCGCAGGATAACCTTCCCTTCACGCCGCCCGTGCCGCCGCCCGCCGCCGGCTGGACCATCATGATCTGCATCAACCGTCGTCTGCGCTCTGATCTGGCGTCCTGCGCCGCGCGCAACAGCGAGGATCTGGCCAAGGCCATCGAAGCGGAAGTGCGGGCCCGTGGTCTCGATATTCGGGTTGAACGGACGGTGTGCATGGGGCGCTGCGATTTCGGGCCGACCGTACGCGTGGCCCCCGGCGGCGCTTTTCACCTCGGACTTGCACCGGATGACGTCGGCCGGTTCCTGGATGACCTGGAATTGAAATTAAGCCTGAAAAAAGAAACAAATAGAATCAATGAGTTGCCGCCACCAGGCACTTAATAAGGCAATTTTTCCCAGGGTTGTGATGGCAATCACAGCCGCGCTACGGCGGGCCTGTCATAGTCGGGGTGTTGGATGGATTTGTAATGAATCCTCCCTTCCCTCAAGAGCACAGACTGCGGGCCGGAACTTCGTGTTCCGGCCCTTTTTCTTTGTGTCTGCCAATGAACGGTGGATATGGAAAGAGCCGTCCGGCCATGATCGGCGGGACGGCTCTCTTCAAATCTCTCATACGGTATTTTATGCCTTAGAACTGGTGGACGACACCGATCCAAAAATTGTGGGTTCCATATTCCGCATCAACCTTGTCCACGCTGTCGTTGAACGAGGCATCGGCGGTCGCAAAATATCGATATGATGCGGTGACTGACGTTTCAGGTGTCACTTGATAGCCGACCCCCATGCCGACCTGATAAGCTACCACGGTGTCGGTTTCGTCATAATTCACAGAGGCGCCACCAACACTTTTAACATCGAAATTCAGGCGCGCGATGCCGAGGCCGCCCATCAAGAACGGCGTCCACTGGCTGTCGTTCTTGAAATCATAATAAGCATTGGCAAGAAAGCCGAGTGACGACATGTCGGCGTCGATCGCAAGCGGGCCGGCGGCGGTAAACAGGTTACCTGCCAGCGATCCGGTGATGTCCGTTGCCTGATCCGATGAATTGTTCCGGTATGACACTTCGCCTTCTATCCGGAAGGCGCCGAAGGACCGGCCGATCGCACCAGAAAGCCCGATACCTGAATCATATTCGATGTCGGTGGACACGTTGCCGCCCGCGAAGGTGTCGGTCGTCGCCGAGTCGGAAAGTGATGTTAAACCGACGTTGCCTGCGACGTACCAGCTATCGGCATAAGCCGGTCCGCTTGCTAGGCCAAGAACAACGGCGCCAGCGAGCAACGGGAGATAAGTTTTGGTCATTACGGGATGCCCCTCAAGCAATTGATTAACTACTTAAGGTTGCTAATCTTAATTCAGAAAATAGTAAAACGTTGAAGTAACCTATTTGGTCGATAGGGCTGCCGCCGTACATCCATCCGGCATGGGGTTGGCGCGGATATAGGACGATAGAAGGTCGAGCTTTTCGAAACATTTCGTCGTGGGTACCAAAAGTGCCCGACGGCC
This sequence comes from Rhodospirillales bacterium, assembly GCA_048263775.1. Classification (GTDB taxonomy): domain Bacteria; phylum Pseudomonadota; class Alphaproteobacteria; order Rhodospirillales; family Casp-alpha2; genus UBA1479. The sequence continues at coordinate 62,751 of JBLXDU010000012.1, read as the reverse complement.
CGATCGGCTTCTTTCGCACAGTCCGGCGGCCTCCCAACTTTCGACTAGGCGCTGGCAATTGGTGCGGGGAATGCTTAACCAGCTTGAGAGCGAGGTAATGTCGAACGGTGCGCCGCGAAGGTGTCCATGAGCGATCGCGACAAGGCTCGCGAAGCCAACTTCGTCGATGCCGTCATCAAACAGCCGTTTCCGTCGGTCAATAGCCGAGAATATCCAGCTGATCTGATCGCCGTTGATCGGATTGGCGTTGTCCAAGGATGGGGCGCTCCTGGTCCGCAGTATGAAACATCGCCTGGATGCTTCCTATGCGAAATATTATCGTCAGGATATGTCCCATTCGTTGAAAATTCACCAATGCTAAACTGACCTATTTGGTTGAATGCGCCCGGACCAATGCGGTGCGGGCAGTCCAACCCCACCCGCGGTCCGCAAGAGCCGCGGCGGAAGACGTGATCTGAATAAAGAGAAATGGTCGGAGCGGCGGGATTCGAACCCACGACCCCCACACCCCCAGTGTGGTGCGCTACCAGGCTGCGCTACGCTCCGACTACATTGTTGGTGCCGCGATCATTTGCCTTGGGAGGGCTCGCGGCCACCGGCAGGTGCATCGGGGCAAAACCCCGGTGACGTGCGGGCCGGACTATACTTGCTGTGTTGGGTGGGAGCAACAACCCTGGCCGGGTCCGGACGATTTTTCTGAACGGGCTGAAGACTTAGTTGAGAAGGGCCCGGATATCCTTCAATTCCGCCAATACGGCGGCCAGTTGCGCCGCCTGTCCGTCGTCCGCGGGGACGGATTTCGGAGCCGGGGCCGCGGGAACGTCCTGGCTGACACCGTCGTCGTCGGTGACGCCGTCCTTCAACAGCTTCTGCACGCCCTTGATGGTGTAGCCGTCTTCGTACAGCCAGCGCCGGATACGGTCGAGAAGCACAATGTCCTCGGGCCGGTAATAACGCCGGCCACCACCGCGCTTCATGGGTTTGATTTGGGGGAATTTGGTTTCCCAGAACCGCAGCACGTGCTGCGGCAGGCCGAGTTCGTCGGCGACTTCGCTGATCGTGCGGAACGCGCCCGCCGACTTCTTCACAGTCCTGGCGTCATCGGCAGGCATCTCTACGCCGCGCCTAGCTGTTGCTTATGGAACGATTGATCCGGCTTTTCAGGACCTGCGAAGGCCGGAACACCAGAACCTTCCTGGGAAGGATCGGCACTTCCTGTCCGGTCTTCGGGTTGCGTCCGATGCGCTGTCCCTTCTGGCGGACGGAGAAACTGCCGAACGACGAAATCTTCACGGTTTCGCCACGCGCCAGGGCATCCGTCATATAGCCCAGGACATTCTCCAAGAGGGCCGCGGATTCATTCCGCGACAGCCCGACTTCCTGATACACCGCCTCACCCAACTGTGCGCGGGTGATTGTTTTACCAGCCATAATTTTCGGTCCCCCTTAGGTCCGCGACCGAGGCAAAGGGTATCCTCGCCGGAGAAAGCCGTCAACGTCAAAGGGTTGCGTGTAACAACCTAAAATCAGGCGGGAATTTACCAACGTACGAGGGCGGAGCCCCAGGTCAGTCCGCCGCCCATGGCTTCGAGGAGAAGCAGGTCGCCGCGCTTGATCCGGCCGTCCTTGACGGCGACATCCAACGCCAGCGGAATGGACGCGGCCGAGGTGTTTGCATGCCGGTCCACTGTCGTAACGACTCGTTCAGGTGACACACCCAGTTTGCGCGCGGTCGAGTCGAGAATGCGCTTGTTGGCCTGATGCGGGACGATCCAGGAGATGTCGTCGCGCTCCAGGCCGTTGGCGTCCAGCGCCTCGTCGACAACGGCGGCCAGATTGGTCACCGCATGGCGGAAAACCTCGCGTCCAACCATGCGGACATGGCCCACGGTCTGGGTCGAGGACGGCCCGCCGTCGACGTAGAGAAGGTCGTTGAGCTTGCCGTCCGAATGCAGATGCGTGGACAGGATGCCGCGTTCCCGATTGTGGCCGCTGCCTGCGCCGTCATCGTCCGCGTTGGCGCCGTTGGCGGATGCCTGCAGGACAACGGCCCCTGCCCCATCGCCGAACAGCACGCAGGTCGAACGGTCTTCCCAATCAAGAATTCGGGAAAACGTTTCGGCACCGATCAGCAGCACGGTCTTGGCCTGACCCGATCGGATGAAGGCGTCTGCGGTGGAAATTCCGTACAGGAAACCGGAGCACACGGCCTGAATATCGAAGGCCGCGCCGTTCGACATGCCGAGCCGCGCCTGTACTTTTGTCGCCGTCGACGGGAAGGTCTGATCCGGCGTCGTCGTCGCCAGGATCACCAGATCGATGTCGTCGACAGCGATTCCGGCATGGTCGATGGCCCGTTCCGCAGCAGCGAAAGCGAGGTCGGAGGTGAACTGTCCGTCCTCGGCGATATGGCGCTGGCGGATGCCCGTGCGTTCGACGATCCATTCATCGGTGGTGTCGACGCGTTGGGCCAATTCGTCGTTCGTGACGACACGCTCCGGCAGATAGGAGCCGCAGCCCAGGATGATCGAGCGAGGCATGGTCATCCGTTGGCCACCACTCCGGACCCGCCGTTTCCGTCGGGGACATCCGGGCCGTTGGCGGGGATGTCGTCGTCGGTTTCCGTCAGGATGCTGGGATCGAAGGAGGCACGGAATTGTTCGTAATCCTCCTTGATGTTTTCGTTGAAATTGTTGGAAATCAGCTCGTAGGCGACATGGATTGCGTTGGCGAAGCCGACCGCGTCGGTGCCGCCGTGGCTTTTTACGCAGATTCCGTTCAGGCCGACAAACATGGCGCCGTTATAGCGCCGGGGGTCGACCCGCATCTTGAAGGTCATGAGCGCCGATTTCGCCAGCATGGCGCCCAGCTTGGCCGGTAGGGAACTGGTCAAGGCTTCCTTCAGGAATTGGCCGAACAGCTTGGCCGTGCCTTCGGCCGTCTTGAGCGCGATATTACCGGTGAACCCGTCCGTGACGATCACGTCCACGGTGCCGGCGCCGATGTCGTCGCCTTCGACGAAGCCGTGGAAGTGCAGTGGAAGCTTGGAATTCATCAAGCCCTTGGATGCGAGTTTGACCGCCTGGTTGCCCTTCAGGTCTTCCTGGCCGACGTTGAGAATGCCGACGGTGGGCTTTTCCAGGCCCAGCACGTTGCGCGCGAAGACCTCGCCCATCACCGCGAATTGGATCAGGTTCTCGGCATCGCATTCCACATTGGCGCCCAGGTCGAGCATGACGCTTTCCCCACGCCGCGTCGGGAAATAGGTCGCGATGGCAGGCCGGTCGATGCCCGGCAAGGTCTTGAGCACGAACTTGGCCATGGCCATAAGCGCGCCAGTGTTGCCGGCCGACACGATGCCCGCGGCCGTGCCGTCGCCGACGGCGTTGATGGCCAGGCGCATGCTGGAATTGCGGCCCTGGCGAAGCGCCTGAGCCGGCTTGGCGTCGTTGGTCACGATATCGGCCGTATGACGCACCTGACACGCCGCGCGGGCCCGGGGAAACCGGTCCAGCAACGGGTTCAGGCGGGCTTCGTCACCGAACAGGAGAAAACTGACACCCGTCAGCCGCTCAAGAGCCGTGTCCACGCCTTCCACCACCATGTCCGGGGCATTGTCCCCGCCCATGGCGTCGATGGAGAGCGTCAGGTTATCCGACAAGGAAATGTCCTTTCCCGACTGCCTCGTTGTGTTAGCGCCTGGAAAGCAGGCTACGCGGCGTCGTCGGCTTCGATCACTTCGCGGTCGTCATAATGACCACACGCCTGGCACACATGGTGGGGGCGCTTCAGTTCACCGCACTTGGGGCATTCGTTATACGAAGACGGCGACAAGCGGTGATGGGCTCGCCTCATGTCCCTTTTCGACTTCGAGATCTTCTTCTTTGGAACAGCCATGTTGACTACACCTTCATTCAAAAAACGCCCGGGCGGCGAACCGCCTGCGGCGCAAAGCCGGTTACTTAAACAATCTCGCTTTTACCTGCAAGCGCTAACCCACCATTATTTTTCAACATCGCGCAGTTTCGCAAGGACCGCGAAGGGGTTGTTTTTGGGCGGATCGGCCTCTCCGCCTCCGTTCTGAGCCGTATTTTCGACCGTCGGCGCGTCTTTGGCGCGGGGATAAGGCTCCATTTCCAGGGCCGTATACTCGCAAACCGCTGCACCGGCATCAATCACGCCACCCTCAATCAGATCGGGGGAATCGTCGTCGAAGGGGTCAAGGTCGGCATCTTCATTTTCAGGGGGCGTATCGATGTAAACGTGGCGAATCGATCCTTCGACATGGGTCTCGACCGGCTCCAGAGTGACCACGCAGGACTGCACCAGATCGGCGGCAACGGTTCCCTCCAGGACGAACCGCCGCCCCGGCTCGGCCCGTAGTTTGACGCGCGCAATCAGGGATTTGACTTCGGGAATGTCCAGGAAATCGGCCAATGCCCGGCGTTCGTCATCGTCGGCGTCGATGGTCAGGGACACGACATCGCCACGCAGCAGGTCGCTTATCTGAACCGTTTGGCTCAAAGGAAAGACACCGGCGGTCATTGCCCGTCCCCCTCCGGTGCCCATTCAGGGCCCGTGAACGCAACGCGCCCGGCAAGCAGGTCTGCATCCCCCAGGGCCGCCAAGCTTGCCGTCTGGGCCCGTACGTAGCCTGCCAGGCGCACCACGGCGGCATCAGGGGGCGTGGCGTTGCGGTAAAGGTTTCGGCGCAGGGCGCCCTCCAGAGCCCCCTCGCCGCCCGTCAGACCCTCGCGGTAGGCGGTCATACGGCCATAGAAGCCCTCGACCATCCTCTGGATACGCCGGCGCACGCCCTCGTCGCCGAATCCCATCTCGCGCAGATTAAGGTCCAGATCCTCGAACAGCACGTCGAACAGGTCCTGCTTCAGTTTCACAGGGTCCGGGGATATGCGGTTCAGGCGTTCCAGAACCAGGAACATGTGCAGCAGGATCAGATCGTAGCGGCCGTCTTCCGTGTCGGCGACGCCGCCGGCCCCATAGAACGCGGGTTGGCGTGCCTGACGCACGACGTCGCCATACAGGCTGCGTGCGGTCTTGGCGCCGGAAGAACGCTTGAAAAGGGATAGGATCATCGCCGTTTGAACCGGATTTGGGGAAAAACCGCCATATGGGCCCTGGACATGCGCACTCGCGTGACTAATTATCAAGTCCGATTTACCGGGTCCGTTTAGCAAGTCGTGCCGGGCCTTGCACGCAAGAAGATCGCCACCGGCCGAACATGACACGAAATCCTAAGACCTATCGCAATCTCATCACCGCCCGCCCCTGGCTTGGCCTGACGGCCGCCGTGCTGGTGTCCGTGGCCGTTGCGGGTTGCGCCACGCGGGTCGCGGTGCGCGGTAACCTGCCCGATTCCGAACGCCTGGCCGAAGTCGTGCCTGGTGACATGAGCCGCGAAGAAGTGGCGGAAATTCTGGGCTCTCCGTCCAGCGTCACGCCCTTCGATTCGCATCTTTGGCTCTATATCAGTGAAAAGACGGAAACCTTTGCCTTCATGGCGCCCAAAGTTCTGGAGCGCAACGTGATCATGGTCCGTTTCAGCGACAAGGGACTGGTCAAGGAGGTCAAGAAACTCGACCTGTCCTCGGCCCAGGATATCAAGCATGTCGAGCGGATCACGCCGACATCCGGCAACGAGATCACCTTCTGGGATCAGTTGTTCAACAACATGGGGCGCTTCAACAAAAACAACACCGACACCGTCACGCCGGGCGGCCCGACTGGCGGCCTGCCGTAACGCAGCGTGCGGGCTTGGCTGCCCCCCTTCTTTTTCTCGCCCGATCAGACACGAAAAAGCCCCGGAGCAAACCGCCCCGGGGCTTCGTCGTATTAGGTCCGTGAAGGCCCTGGTTTAGGCGAGAATCGCCAGCAGCAGGATCGCCACGATGTTGATGATCTTGATCATCGGGTTGATGGCGGGACCAGCGGTGTCCTTGTAAGGATCGCCGACCGTGTCACCGGTCACCGCGGCGTGATGGGCGTCGGAGCCCTTGCCGCCGTGGTTGCCGTCTTCGATGTACTTCTTGGCGTTATCCCATGCACCGCCACCGGAGGTCATGGACAGCGCCACGAACAAGCCGGTCACAATGGTGCCCATCAGCATGGCGCCGAGGGCCGAGAACGCCGCGGACTGGCCAGCGATGGCATTGACCACGAAGTACATGACTGCGGGTGCGAGCACCGGCAGCAAGGACGGCACGATCATTTCCTTGATCGCGGCCTTGGTCAGAATGTCCACGCATTTGCCGTATTCCGGCTTGCCGGTGCCTTCCATGATGCCCGGGATTTCGCGGAACTGGCGGCGCACTTCGACGACCACCTGACCGCCCGCGCGACCCACGGCCATCATGCCCATGGAACCGAACAGGTAGGGCAGCATGCCGCCGATGAACAACCCGATCACCACATAGGGATCCTGCAGCGAGAAGGTCACGGCGACATCCGGGAAGTAGTGCTTGAGGTCCTCCGTATAGGCGGCGAACAGCACCAGGGCGGCCAGACCGGCGGAGCCGATGGCATAACCCTTGGTCACGGCCTTGGTCGTGTTGCCGACGGCGTCGAGCGCATCCGTGGTCTTGCGCACGTCTTCCGGCAGGTTGGCCATTTCGGCAATCCCGCCGGCGTTGTCGGTGACCGGGCCGAAGGCGTCGAGCGCCACCACCATGCCGGCCAGGGCCAGCATCGTCGTCGCGGCGATGGCGATACCGAACAGGCCGGCGTTCAGGAACGCGATGATGATGCCGGCGCAGATTACGATGACCGGCATGGCCGTCGCTTCCATGGACACGGCCAGCCCCTGGATCACGTTGGTGCCGTGGCCGGTTTCCGAGGCCGCGGCAACGCTTTTCACCGGGCGGTAGTCGGTGCCGGTGTAGTATTCGGTGATCCACACGATCAGACCGGTCACGCCCAGCCCGGTCAGGGCCGAGATGAACAGCTGCGTGCCGGTCACCGTCTTGGCACCCATCGGGATGACGCTTTCCCAACCGATGAACATCGAAACGATGCCACCGATCAACGCGGCGGAAATCACGGCCGAAGCGATGAAGCCCTTGTAAAGCGCACCCATGATGTTCTGGCTGGCACCCAGCTTGACGAACCAGGTGGAGACCACCGAGGCGACGATGCACACGCCGCCGATGACCAGCGGGAACAGCATCATCTGTTCCTGGGCGGCACCCGTGAAGAAGATGGCGGCCAGCAGCATGGTGGCGACCATGGTCACGGCGTAGGTTTCAAACAGGTCGGCGGCCATGCCGGCGCAGTCACCCACGTTGTCGCCCACGTTGTCGGCAATGACGCCGGCGTTGCGGGGATCGTCTTCGGGGATGCCGGCTTCGATCTTGCCGACCAGGTCGGAACCGACGTCCGCACCCTTGGTGAAGATGCCGCCGCCCAGACGCGCGAAGATCGAGATCAGCGACGCGCCGAAGCCAAGGGCGACCAGGGCTTCGAGCACATGGCGCATGCCTTCGGCCGTCGTGGTGTCGACCATTTCGCGAAGCGCCACGTAGTAACCGGCGACGCCAAGCAGCGCTAGGCCGACTACCAGCATGCCGGTAACGGCACCGGATTTGAACGCGACGTCCAGGCCGCCGGCCAGGCCCTGCGATTGGGCGGCTTCGGCGGTGCGCACGTTGGCGCGGACGGAGACGTTCATGCCGATGTAGCCGGCCAGACCGGACAGGACAGCACCGATGAAGTAGCCGATGGCCACGGTCATGCCGAGCTTCAGGCCAAGCAGAATGCCGATCACGGCGCCGACGATGGCGACGGTCGTGTACTGGCGGTTCAAGTAGGCGGCCGCACCTTCCTGAATGGCGGCAGCGATTTCCTGCATACGTGCGTTGCCGGCAGGCGCCGACAGGACGGAGCGGATGGCATAGGCGCCGTACAGTAGCGCCAGGACACCGCAAGCGATGACCAAGGTGTAAAGCGACATTCTCGTTTATCCTTCATGCATGTGAATAGTGCCGCCGGGATAAACACTCCCCTACCCCAACATTCGGCGGCCCTTGTGATTATTATTCAGCCGGCGTCACAACATGCGATTCCGACCGGAAAGCCGCCGGGAACATACGCAAAGACTTTTCATAAAGCAACCGCCATGGGCAGGAGCGCGGCCCCCACAGGCGGCTGTCAGGGACCGCAAAAACCGACCGATGTCGGGTTATTTCTGGGGGGTGTCGACGACCGATTGGATCAGCACGCTCTGCACCACGCCCTTGCCCAGGACGATGTCGGCGCGCAGCTGCAAGCGCTGCTGCAGGATGGCCAGATTCAACTGGTCCTGTTCTTTCAGCATGCGTGGAATGAAGGTGTGAAGATCTTTGAAGAAGGCGTCCTTCAAGACCGGCGTCATCTTGCGCACTTCGGCAAAATGATCATCGTTCCAGACTTCGAGTTTCAATTCGAATTGGAAATTTCCAAGCACCTTTCCGTTGCCGAAAACGTTGACCAGCAAGGGAGTCATCTCGACGAACTTGGCTTCGCCCTTGCTCGGTCGCTTGGGTTTTTCAACCTCCGCATGGGGATTGGCGAAGGGGCCGAGCTCCATCCATTTCATGACGCCGACGGCGCCGCCCAGGATGCAGATCAGAACGATGAACCCGATAAAGATCTTTTTCATTGGTGTTGGCCGTCAGCCGTTCCGTCTGTGGTCAGGGAGATCGTGTGGCGCCATTATGCAGGTGGCGGCCGGGCGTGCAATGCGGACGATCACCCCGCCCCGACCGTTAGAAATGCCGGTACCCCCCGGACCCCAAGTCCAGCACGGCCCCACCGGGGCCGAGCAGGCGGACATCCGGTTCCGTCGTCATGGTCCCGATACGGGTCACGGGAACGCCCGATTCGCGGGCGGCCGTGGCGACCGCGGCCGCCGATGACGGGGGCGCCGTAAACGCAAGCTCGTAATCGTCGCCGCCGGTCACCAATGTTTCCAGCAGGCCGGGGTCGGCCGCGAGCGCCGCCCGCGCGGCATCGGACAGCGGCAGATCCTGGACTCCGATTTCGGCGCCCAGGCCCGACGTCTTGGCGATATGGCCGACGTCAGCGGCAAGGCCATCGGAAACGTCGATGCAACTCGTGGCGATGCTCACCAGGCGTGGGCCAAGGGCCGTACGCGGCCGTGGCCGGTCATAGCGGTCACGCAGAAACGCATCACCGTCGACACCGGCGAGCGCCCGCCCGTCGCGGGCAACCAGAAGGCCGAGGGTCGCATCGCCGATTGATCCGGACAGGTAAAGGTCATCACCGGCCTGTGCCCCGGACCGGTGGAGGGCCTGCCCCGCGGCGACCCAGCCGAGTGCCGTGATCGAGAGCGTGAGCGGGCCGTTCGTGGTCACCGTGTCTCCCCCCAGAAGGAAGATGCCGTGCGCAGCCTGCATGTCCCCAAGACCGGAGGCAAACGTCTGCAGCCAGCCGGGAACGATCGGCTTGGGGGCCGCCAAAGCTAAGGTATAAGCGGCCGGTGTGGCACCCATGGCGGCCAGGTCCGACAGATTGACGCCCAACGCCTTGACCGCCAGGCATTCCGGGTCGGCATCGGCCAGGAAATGCTGGCCCGCGACCAGGGCGTCGGTGGTCACGACCAACTGGCAGCCTGCCGGCGGTGTCAGCAATCCGGCGTCGTCCTTGAGGTCGAGCGCTTCCGGCCGGCCCTCGGTCAGGGGTCGGAAATAGGCGGCGATCAGGTCGAATTCGCCCAATCTGTCCGGTTCGTCGTTGTCGCTCATGCGGTTAGGTACATCCGTCGTGTCCCCCATCCATTGGGAGGGAAATTGTGGCGACCTTTAAGTGAACTCCGCCGGGCGTAGCTCGCGGCCCAGATGGTCGAGAAAGCCGTTGACCAGGGCCGGTTCGCGCCCGTCGAAAAAGGCGTCGGCGACGTCCACGTATTCCTTGATGACGACCACGGCGGGAACCTGCGGCCGTTTGGCCATTTCAAAGGCCGCCGCGCGCAGTACCGCGCGCAGGAGGGCTTCCAGGGACTCCACCGTATGCGGGTGGTTGAGCGCCATCTTCAGGTAGCGGTCGACGCCCTCGAGATCGTTGCTGACCCCCGCGACCAGCTCCTTCAACAGGTCTAGGTCCGGTGGCGTGAAGCCGTTTTCGTCGTCGTTGCCGCCATTACCGTCATCGGCGTCGAGAGCGGACGACGACCAGCGTTCGGCCATGATGGCTTCCAGCACCGGATCCGCGCCGGCGCCGGCCAGATCCATTTCATACAGCGCCTGCACGGCGGCCAGACGGGCCGAACTCAACGGGGCGGATCGGGTTGCACTCATGATGGTCTTCAACCTCCGCCGAAACGCTGTTTGATGCCGATCATGGCAAGGCAGGCGCGGGCCGCTTCGGCGCCCTTGTTCTTGCCCTTGGGGTCGGCGCGCACATGGGCTTGGTCCCCGTTCTCGCAGGTCAGCACCCCGAAGCCGAGCGCCAAGCCGTCCCGCGTCGTCAGGTCCATGATGGCGCGGCTGGCTTCGGTGCAGATATGGTCGTAGTGACTGGTCTCGCCGCGAATCACGCAGCCGAAAGCAAGGAACCCGGCGTATTTCCCGCCGAAGGCCGCATGGCGGATGGCGGCGGGAATTTCGAATACGCCCGGGACTTCCAGTCGTTCGTGATGAAGGCCGGCCTCGGTCAGCAGCGGCAGGGCGCCGGCGATCAGGCCGTCGGCAATGTCCGGATAGTAGCGGGATTCGACGATCAGGACTGTGCCCTTCGGGGCCTCGGCGGTGCTCACTCGACACCTCGGTCGATGGGGTGGCGGCCGACGATGGTCAGTCCATGGCCGTCCAGGCCGACCACGGTCTTGGTCGAGTTGGTCAAAAGGGTCATCTCCGTAATGCCGAGGTCGGTCAGGATCTGTGCACCCACGCCGTAATCACGGAGCTGGCCGGATGGCTTCTCACCCTCGCCCAGCTTGGCCTTGACCCGGTCCGACAGGCTGGTCGGCATGGGTTCGCGGATCAGCACGATGACGCCCCTGCCCATCTCGCCGATGATTTCCATGGAGCGCTGCAACAGGCCGTCGGCGCCCCGCGAATTATCGCCCAAGACGTCTTCCAACACATTGAGCGCATGCATGCGCACGGGCACCGGACCGCCTTGGCTGATGTCGCCCTTGATCAAGGCGATGTGTTCCGCATAGGCCACGGTGTTCTGATAGATCGCCATGGTGAAACCGCCGCCGTGGCGGCTTTCAAACGGCGTTTCCAGAATGCGTTTGACCAGCCGGTCGTTCTGCCGCCGGTAAGCGATCAGGTCGGCAATGGTCGCGATCTTCAGCCCGTGGTGCTGAGCAAAGCCGACCAGATCGGGCATCCGCGCCATGGTGCCGTCGTCGTTCATGATTTCGCAGATCACGCCGGCCGGGCTGAGGCCCGCCAGGCGCGCCACATCAACGGCCGCTTCCGTATGGCCGGCGCGCACCAGGGTGCCGCCGTCGCGGGCTTCCAGCGGGAAGATATGGCCCGGCGTGGCGATATCAGCCGCCCCCCGCGCCGGGTCGATGGCGACGGAGATCGTGCGCGCCCGGTCCGAGGCCGAGATGCCCGTGGTGACACCCTCACGGGCCTCGATCGACACGGTGAAGGCCGTCTGATGGCGCGATGAATTGGTGCGGCTCATATGCGGCAGGTTCAGCTTTTCGACCCGCTCGCGGGTCAGTGCCAGGCAGATCAGCCCGCGCCCGAAGCGCGCCATGAAATTGATGGCGTCCGGTGTTGCCATCTGGGCCGGAATGACCAGGTCGCCCTCGTTCTCGCGTTCCTCGTCATCGACCAGGATGAACATACGCCCGTTGCGCGCGTCCTCAATGATGTCCTCGATCGGCGACAGGATGCCGTCGTAGGCGTTAACGTCTTGTAATTTCAAGGGGCTTCACCGTTCATCTGCATAAGCCGCGCAACATAGCGCGCCAGCATATCGATTTCCAGGTTCACGGCGCCGCCGACGGCCAAGCTGCCGAGGGTCGTCTGTTCCTGGGTATGGGGGATGATATTGACCGTGAAATCCTGGGCCAGGGCCGTGTTCACGGTCAGCGACACACCGTCCAGAGTGACCGAGCCCTTGGCGGCGATGAAGGGTGCCAGGGCGTCCGGCGCGCGGAAGGTCAGTTTTAGGGACTCCCCTTCCGTCTCCCGGGCCACCAACTCAGCCATGCCGTCGACATGGCCGGACACGATATGTCCGCCCAACTCGTCCCCGGCCTTGAGCGCCCGCTCCAGGTTGACGGCGGTGCCTTCGCGCCAGGTGCCGAGCGTCGTCAGCCGCCGGGTTTCGCCCGAAGCCTCGAAGGCGAGCCAACCCGCTCCCTTTTCGATCACCGTCAGGCAGCAGCCGGAACAGGCGACCGATGCGCCGATGGCGATATCGCCCGTATCGAAGGCGGTTTCGATTTCCAGACGGCCGTCATCCACATGCTGGATGGCGCGGACCCGGCCGACGTCGGTGATGATGCCTGTAAACATGAGTGTTTCTTACGCCGGACGGGGACGAACCGCCAGTATTTCCAGGATGTCGTCACCGACCAGTTCCATGGACAGGCGCTCGAAGCGCAATGCGTCGCTCATCGTGACCACGGATAGAGGTGCGACTGCCGGAATGCCGTCGCTGCCGACGACCACGGGGGCATGGAACCAAGCCAGGCGATCAACCAGCCCGGCCTTCAGGAAAGTCGCCGCGACCGTGCCACCACCCTCGATCAACAGGCGTGTGATTCCGGCCCGGGCCAGGGCGGCGAGTACCGCCGCTGGATCCGGCCGACCGTCGCTGCCGGCGGCGACGCGGACCACCTGGGCCCCCGTTTGTTCCAATATTTCCGCAGCTTCGGGAGAAGAATCCGGGACCGTAACGACCCACAGGGGCACATCCTTGGCCGATGCCGCCAGCTTGCCCTTTGGTGGGGTCTTCAGATGCGTATCGAGCACCACCCGCGCAGGCGATTGGCGATCCATGCCCGGTAGGCGGCAGGTCAGTTCCGGATCGTCGGCCAGCACCGTGCCGATCCCCACCATGATCGCATCGGCTTGCGCGCGCATCAGGTGGCCGCGTGCCCGGGCTGCGTCGGAAGTCACCCATTTGCTGTCCCCGCCGGCGGCGGCGATGCGGCCGTCGAGACTGGAGGCCGCCTTCAGCAGGACCAGCGGCCGGCCCTTGGCGGCACGGGTGAAATAGCCGGCGTTGATTTCCCGGGCTTGGGGTTCGTCCAGGCCTTGGTCAACGGTGATCCCGGCATTTTCCAGGGCGGCGACGCCCTGCCCGGCCACCCGATCATCCGGATCAGTGACGGCGATGACGACACGGCGGATGCCGGCGGCGATCAACGCCTCCGTGCAGGGGCCGGTCTGGCCCGTGTGGCAGCAGGGTTCTAATGTGACATAGGCCGTGGCGCCCTGGGCCAGTTCCCCTGCCCGCGCCAGGGCTTCGGTTTCGGCATGGGGCCTGCCGCCCGGCTGGGTCCAGCCGCGTCCGACCACACGGCCGCCGCCGTCCCTGGAACCTTCAAGGTCCGGACGGACCAGGACACAGCCGACAGCCGGATTGGGCCAGGCATTGCCCAGCCCGCGCTGTGCCAAGCCCAGCGCCATGACCATGAACCGCCGGTCGTGTTTGGTGAATGGCTTAGTCGTCTTCGCCACTTAAATTCTCGACGAAGGCCTCGAAATCCTTGGCCTCGCGGAAGTTTCGGTAGACGGAGGCAAAGCGGACGTAGGCGACCTGATCCAGGTTGGCCAGATTCTCCATGACCATTTCGCCGACCACCTTGGAGGGAATCTCATTCTCCCCCAAAGTTTCCAGCCGGCGCTGTATGGAATTGACGATCCGCTCAATACGGTCCTCATCGACCGGGCGTTTGCGGAGCGCGATGTGCAGGGAACGCGACAGCTTGTCGCGGTCAAAGGGGGTCTTTTCCCCACCTTTCTTGACGACCACAAGTTCACGCAGCTGGACCCGTTCAAACGTCGTCCAGCGGGCGCCACAGGCCGGACAGAAACGTCGGCGGCGTACTGCCGAGCCGTCTTCGGTCGGCCGGGAATCCTTTACCTGAGAATCGTCATGTCCGCAGAATGGGCACCGCATCGGTCACTACTCCCCAATATTTTGTGTTTTGTACCCGCTCAGGTCTAAACAAGCCGTTACCGGCCTAGATGTTCGAATAGATCGGAAAATCCCGGCACAGCCGGCCCACGGCTTCGGCCGCTTTGGCTTCCACCGCCGCATTGTCGTCCGGATTGGCGGCGACGCCGTCCAGCACGTCGGCGATCAGGTTGCCGATTTCGCGGAATTCGGCCTCACCGAAGCCGCGCGTGGTGCCCGCCGGTGTGCCAAGCCGGATACCCGAGGTCACCGTCGGCTTTTCCGGATCGAACGGCACGCCGTTCTTGTTGCAGGTCATGCGGGCATTTTCCAGGGCGGCCTCGGCCGCGACCCCGGTCAGGCCCTTGGCGCGCATGTCGACCAGCATCAGATGCGTGTCCGTGCCGCCGGCGACGATGTCGAAGCCGCGGGAAACCAGCGTTTCCGCAAGAACCCGGGCATTGGCGACGACGCGCGCCGAATAATCTTTGAATTCAGGGCGCAAGGCTTCGCCGAAAGCCACCGCCTTGGCGGCGATGACATGCATCAGCGGCCCGCCCTGCAGGCCCGGGAACACGGCTGAATTGATTTTTTTGGCGATCGCTTCGTCGTTGGTCAGAATCATGCCGCCGCGGGGACCGCGCAGGGTCTTGTGGGTCGTCGTGGTGGCGATGTCCGCATAGGGGAACGGGCTCGGGTGTACCCCGGCGGCGACCAAGCCCGCGAAATGCGCCATATCGACCATCAGCAATGCGCCGACCTTGTCGCAGATCTCACGGAACTTGGGGAAATCAAGGGTGCGGGGATAGGCGGAGCCGCCGGCGATGATGATCTTGGGCTTGTGTTCCATGGCCAGGCGCTCGACCTCGTCGAAATCGACCAGCGCGTCCTGGCGGCGCACGCCGTACTGCACGGCATCAAACCACTTGCCGGACATCGCGGGCGGCGCCCCGTGGGTCAGATGGCCGCCGGCGGCCAAGGACATGCCCATGATGGTCTCACCCGGTTTGACCAGGGCCAGCATCACGGCGCCGTTGGCCTGCGCGCCGGAATGGGGCTGAACGTTGGCGAAACCGCAGTTGAACAGCTTCTTGGCCCGGTCGATGGCCAAGGTTTCCGCGACATCGACGAATTCGCAGCCGCCGTAATAGCGCCGTCCGGGATATCCCTCGGCGTACTTGTTGGTCATGACCCCGCCTTGGGCCTCCATGACCGCACGGGACACGATGTTTTCAGATGCGATCAGCTCGATCTTGTCCTGCTGGCGTTTCAGCTCGGCGCGCTCGGCGGCGTAAAGCTCCGGGTCCGTCTCGGACAACGGTGCTTCGAAAAAGCGGTTGAGGGACGGATCGGCGTATTTCGGGGTATCGGCGTCGGGCATGGCGGGTTCTCGGTCCTTGAAGTTCGGTTGCAGCGCCCGGACGCCGTCGGCAGCGGGCGCAAATGTTCAGGCGAATGGTGCTTAGGCCGGGGTGGACAGCTTGTCCACACGGCGACCGTGACGGCCGCCTTCGAAGTCGGTTTCCAGGAATATTTTAAGGCAATCCTTGGCCGTTTCGGCGCCGATCATGCGGCCGCCGAAGCAGATTACGTTGGCGTCGTTGTGCTGGCGACACATGCGCGCCCCCAGGGCGTCGTGGATCAGGGCGGCGCGGACTTCCGGATAGCGGTTGGCGGCCATGGAAATGCCGATACCGGAGCCGCAGACCAGCACACCCATGTCGGCCTTGCCGTCGCGGATGGCTTGGGCCATGGCGAAACCGAAATCGGGGTAATCGACCGAGTCCTCGGAATTGGTGCCGAGGTTCAGGACCTCATGGCCCATGTCTGCAAGCTGCTTCAGCAGATCGGTTTTCAAGGCGAAGCCGGCGTGATCGCAGGCGATGGCGATGGGTTTGGTGCTCACAGGTGTCCACCTAGGGCTTTTGGAAGGCAGCGTTCGTCCGGCGGCAGTGATACCACATCTCGATTCTTGCGGCTACACGAACACAAGGGCTCTGTGCCGCTCCAGATGTAGAAATCATTGGCCCGGCGCGCAACATGTGGAAAAACCGACGGTGAAAATCAAGCGCCGAATTGTTCGGGAACAAACGCCGTGCACGCAAAAGGGGCACCCGGTGCGATCTGCACCGGGGGCCCTCAATTTTGTTCGGGTTTTCCCCGGCGTCGGTCTACTTCGTTCCCGTCAGGGCGTCGTAGCTGGTCATCAGGTTGCGGTAGTCGGGAATATGGTTGGACAGCAGGGTGGCCAAACCTTCTACGTCGTTACGCCAGTCACGGTGCAACTCACAGGCGACAGCGAACCAGTTCATCAACTGGGCACCGGCCTGACTCATGCGGTTCCAGGCGGACTGCTGGGCGATCTCGTTGAACGTGCCGGAGGCGTCGGTCACCACGAAGACATCAAATTCTTCCTCCAGGGCTGAAAGCGCCGGGAAAGCGACACAGACCTCGGTCACCACGCCGGCAATGATCAGCTGCTTCTTGCCCGTTGCCTTCACGGCGTTCACGAAATCCTCGTTGTCCCAGGCGTTGATGTTGCCGGGGCGTGCGATGTACGGCGCGTCGGGGAATATTTCCTTCAGTTCCGGCATCAAGGGGCCGTTGGGTCCGTTCTCAAAGCTGGTGGTCAGAATGGTCGGCAGACCGAAATACTTGGCCAAATCAGCAAGAGCGAGAACGTTGTTGCGAAACTTGTCCGGGTCGATATCGCGGACCAGGGACAGCAGGCCGGCTTGGTGATCGACCAGGAGGACGGCCGCGTTGTCTTTGTCGAGGCGAACATAAGGTTTGGTGGTCATGACAGGTTTCCTTCAATGAGGGTGACGTGGGTTGATCAAAGGAAGCTAATGTCAGGACAATGTTGCTAGTAGATGTCAAAAATGCATATCATTGTCCTATAAATAGAACGATAGGAGGACGGCGATGCAGGACCTGAATGACCTCTACTTCTTCGTCCAGTCGCTTGAATATGGGGGCTTCGCGCCAGCGGCCCGGGCCTTAGGCGTGCCGAAATCCAAACTGAGCCGCCGGGTTGCCATGCTGGAGGAGCGATTGGGCGTGCGGCTGATCAATCGGTCCACCCGCTCTTTCGCCCCAACCGAGATCGGCCGGGTCTACGCCGAGCACTGCAGGGCCATGCTGGTCGAGGCCGAGGCGGCGCAGGACGCCGTGGACTCTCTGCGTGTGGAACCCCGTGGCGTGATCCGCATGACCTGCCCGACTGCAATCCTGCATGCGAACGTCAGCGGCATGCTTGCGGAATTCATGGCGCAATATCCTGAAATCACGGTGTATCTCGAAGACACGAACCGCCGCGTCGATCTCTTGAGCGAAGGCGTGGACATCGCCATCCGCGTGCGCCCGCCGCCGCTTGAGGACAGCGATCTTGTGATGCGGGTGTTTTCTGACCGGGGGCAGAGCTTGGTCGCGAGCCCGGTGCTTTTACGGGAGAAAGGAATGCCGCTCCATCCGACCGAACTGAGCGGCTGGCCGAGCCTGGGGGTCGGCGTGCCACAGCAATCCTATGTTTGGACGCTGTTCGGTCCTGACGGGGACGTTGCCTCCGTCCAACACATACCGCGTTTTGTGACGACGGATATGACTGCGCTGCGGGACGCGGCGGTTGCCGGCGGTGGTGTCGTACAGCTTCCGCTTTTGATGCTGCGCGACCAGCTGGCGGATGGCGCCCTGGTCAATGTGTTGCCGGATTGGGCGCCGCGCCGGGAAATCATCCACGCCGTGTTTCCAAGCCGACGGGGCATGTTGCCGTCCGTCCGCGCGTTGTTGGACTTTCTTGCCGAAGGCTTCGCCGCGCTCAACGAGGACTGAGCGGAACGGCGGTCAGGCCAGCAGGTCCGTGCGCCCGGTGCGGTGAGGCCCCATGATCTGGGCGCGGCGCTTGCGCAGCACGTATTTCAGCTTTCGGACGGCCAAGTTCTTGACCATGGATTGGGAGTATTTGGCGTCGCAGATGGAGATCACTTCGACGCCCGTGCGCGGGTCGATGGCGGTGACACGCACATAACGCCCCTTGGGCTGGAATTCGAACAGCACTTCCGGCAGATAAACGTCGTCTTGCTCGGCCAAGCCAGAGCCCTCATTTTCGGCCGGGAGGCGGCCATTCCGGCCGGTCCGGCTACATGTTCCGGCGGTATTGCCCGCCCGCGTCGAACAATGCGTCCGTGATCTGTCCCAGGGAACACGATTTCACGGCATCCATCAAGGCCGCAAACAAGTTGCCGTTCGATGCGGCGGCGGCCTTGAGGCCGGCGAGCGCCGCCTCGGCATCCTCGCGCCGTGCATCGTGAAACGCCCGCAGCCGTTTGATCTGATTCTGTTTTTCCTCTTCGGAGGACCGCTGTAACGGGGGTTCAGCAAGGCCCGCGTCCGGATTGGGATTGAGGAAGGTGTTGACGCCGACAATGGGCAGGCTGCCGTCGTGCTTGAGGGTCTCGTAATGCAGGGATTCCTCTTGAATTTTGCCGCGCTGGTAGCCCGTTTCCATGGCGCCGAGCACGCCGCCGCGCTCGGAAATGCGCTCGAACTCCTGCAGCACGGCCTCTTCCACCAAGTCTGTCAACTCGTCGATGACGAAGGCGCCCTGGTTGGGGTTCTCGTTCTTGGCCAGACCCCATTCCTTGTTGATGACCATTTGAATGGCGATGGCCCGGCGCAGGCTGTCCTCGGTCGGCGTGGTGAAGGCCTCGTCAAAGGCATTCGTGTGCAGGGAATTGCAGTTGTCATAGACGGCGATCAGCGCCTGTAGGGTGGTGCGGATGTCGTTGAAGTCCATTTCCTGGGCGTGCAGAGAGCGGCCCGAGGTTTGGATATGATACTTGAGTTTCTGTGAGCGCTCGTTCGCGCCATAGCGCTCGCGCATGGCGACGGCCCAGATGCGCCGCGCGACCCGGCCCATGACCGTGTATTCCGGATCCATGCCGTTGGAGAAAAAGAACGACAGATTTGGCGCGAAATCGTCGATCTTCATGCCGCGGGCGAGATAGGCTTCGACGAAGGTGAAACCGTTGGCGAGCGTAAAGGCCAACTGCGATATCGGGTTCGCTCCCGCCTCGGCGATGTGATAGCCGGAGATCGAGACGGAATAGAAATTCCGCACCTTGTTCTCGACGAAATAGGCCTGGATATCGGCCATCATGCGCAGGGCGAATTCCGTCGAGAAGATGCAGGTGTTCTGACCCTGGTCTTCCTTCAGGATGTCCGCCTGCACGGTGCCGCGCACGTTGGCCAGGGTCCAGGCGCGGATGTCGGCCTCTTCCGTGTCGTCGGGCGCCCTGCCCTTTTCCGCTTCGAACTTGGCGATCTGCTGATTGATGGCTGTGTTCAGGAACATCGCCAGGATGGTCGGTGCCGGGCCGTTGATGGTCATGGAGACCGAGGTATTGGGGGCGCAAAGGTCGAAACCGTCGTAAAGCTCCGCCATATCCTGCAGGGTCGCGATCGAGACGCCGGAATTCCCCACCTTGCCGTAGATATCCGGGCGTTCGTCAGGATCGAAGCCGTAGAGCGTCACGGAATCGAAGGCCGTCGACAGGCGCTTGGCCTCGGACTCCTTGGACAGATATTTGAACCGGGCGTTGGTGCGCTTGGGATCGCCCTCGCCGGCGAACATGCGGGTGGGGTCTTCCTCGGTCCGCTTGAAGGGGAACACTCCGGCTGTATAAGGGAAATATCCAGGCAGGTTTTCCCGCATCAGCCATTTAAGCAGTTCGCCGTGATCTTCATATTTCGGCAGGCTGACGCGGCGGATTGTGTTGCCGGACAGGGTCGTGCGGGTCAACGCATTGCGGATTTCCCGATCCCGCACGGTGACCACCATCTCGTCGCCTGAATAGGCGTCTTTCAGCGCCGGCCAAGCATCCAAAAGGGCATGGGCTTCGGCACTCAGTTCTTTCGATTTAGAGTCAGCAAGACTCGCTACATCGTTGGAAGTCTTGCCAATTTCTTCCAGCATGCGGCCTGTTTCCAGGGCTTGCTGGCGGGCCCGGGCGATCCGCGCCTGGGCCTCGGCCCGGGCCAGGTAGCCGCGCACTTCGCCCGCGATTTCTGCCAAGTAGCGTTGACGGTCCGGCGGCACGATGGCCTGACCCGGCTCCGACGTCCGCACCTCCACTGACGGCAGCAGATGGGGCAACGCCGGAAAACCCTTGGCCGTGAACTGGCTCAGCAGTTCCTGGTAGACCGCTGTCACGCCGACGTCGTTGAATCTGGAGGCAATTGCGCCGAACACGGGCATATCGTCGGGTTTGGCGCCAAAGGCTTCGCGGTTGCGCTGAACCTGCTTGCGCACGTCGCGCAGCGCGTCCATGGCGCCCTTGCGGTCCATCTTGTTGATCACGATGACATCGGCGAAATCCAGCATGTCGATCTTCTCAAGCTGGCTGGCGGCGCCGAATTCGGGCGTCATGACGTAAAGTGAGACGTCGCAGAACGGCACGATACCGGCATCCCCCTGCCCGATCCCCGGCGTTTCGATGATCACGATGTCGGCGCCCGAGGCCTTCACGGCGGCGATGATGTCGGCCAGGGCCGGCGGCACTTCCGTCTTGGCGTCACGCGTCGCGAGGGAGCGGAAGAACACATTGGGCGCGTTGTTGGCGTTCATGCGGATGCGGTCGCCCAACAGCGCACCGCCGGTCTTGCGCCGGGTCGGGTCGATGGCGACGACGGCGATGCGCGGTTCGCCAGACCCAAAGCGGAAACGCCGCACGATCTCGTCGGTCAGCGACGATTTACCCGCCCCGCCCGTGCCCGTGATGCCAAGCACCGGCACAGTGTCGCGGCTATGGGCGATGGCGTTCAATTCTTTCAATAGGGGTTTGGGCAGACGGCCGTCCTCGATCGCCGTGATGATACGGGCCAGTTCGGCCGCGTCGCCGGTCTTGAGACCGTCCAGACCCTTGGGCAGATCGGCGGAGAGATCGCGCCGCGCGGTCTGGATCATGTCAGCGATCATGCCCTGCAGGCCCAGACGACGGCCGTCCTCGGGCGAATAGACACGGGTCACGCCATAGGCTTCCAGATCCCGGACCTCGTCGGCGACGATGACCCCGCCGCCGCCGCCGAACACGCAGATGTCCGGGCGGCCGCGCTCGCGCAGCAGGTCAATCATGTACTTGAAGTATTCGACGTGCCCGCCCTGGTAGCTTGAGACGGCGATGCCGTGGGCGTCTTCCTGGATGGCGGCGGTCACGACCTCGTCGACGGACCGGTTGTGGCCCAGATGGATGACCTCGGCACCCTGCGCCTGCAGGATGCGGCGCATGATGTTGATGGCGGCGTCATGGCCATCAAACAGGGCAGCGGCGGTGACGAAACGGACCGGATGCAGCGGCCCCTTGCTGGTGGCGCCTGGGGCCTGTTTCGACCCGGCAGCGGGAAGTGTGTCGTCCGGCACGATGGTGTTTCCGTTCCCAATTATCATTATGGTTTCCGTTTACGTAAACGTAAGGCAAATTCCATATCGGGTAAAGGGACCAATCCCCTGAACGCGAGGCCAAGAGGCGCCGAGAAACGTTGACTTTATCCCGGCCCCAAGGGATTTTGTCGGCTCCGTCCAGGCCATTTGGCTGACTTGACCCTCATTGGAAGCAACCGCCCGTGTCCATATTTCCCCGCAAGCGCATGCGCCGCAACCGGCGTGAACCCTGGATCCGGCGGTTGGTCGCCGAACACAAACTGTCCTCGGACGACCTAATCTGGCCGGTGTTCGTGGTTGAGGGAACGAACAAGCGCGAACCCATTCCGTCGATGCCGGGTGTCGAGCGCCTGTCCGTCGATCTGCTGGCGGGTGCGGTGACCGAAGCCCGCGAACTTGGCATTCCCGCAGTGGCGCTGTTTCCCTATACGGACGACAATCTGAAGACCCCGGACGCCAAGGAAGCCTATAACCCGGACAACCTTGTGTGCCGCGCCGTGCGCGCCGCCAAAACCGCCGTGCCGGACGTCGGGGTGATCTGCGACGTGGCGCTTGACCCCTTCAATTCCGACGGCCACGACGGGCTGGTGAAGGACGGGGTTATCCTCAACGACGAAACCGTTGAGATCCTGGTCAAGCAATCCCTGGTCCAGGCCGAGGCCGGCTGCGACATCATCGCCCCCTCAGACATGATGGACGGGCGTGTCGCGGCCATCCGCGACGGGCTGGACGACGCGGGCCATCAGGACGTCGCCGTGCTGGCCTATGCCGCCAAGTATGCGTCCGGGTTTTACGGGCCGTTCCGCGACGCCGTCGGCTCCAAGGGGGCACTCAAGGGCGACAAGGCGACCTATCAGATGAACCCGGCCAACGTCGACGAAGCCATGTGGGAGGTCACCCTGGACGTCGAGGAAGGCGCCGACATGGTCATGGTCAAGCCTGGCCTGCCCTATCTGGACGTGGTGCGCATGGTGAAACAGGAGTTCCGCCTGCCGACCTTCGTCTACAACGTGTCGGGCGAATACGCGATGCTGCGCGGTGCCGGCGATGCCGGCTGGCTGGATTACGACAAGGTGCTGTTGGAAACCATGATGGCGTTCAAGCGCGCGGGCGCCGATGCGATCCTGACCTATGCGGCCCTGGACGTCGCACGCCTGTTGCGTGGGTAACGGAAGACCGTTTTCTAAAGCCGGACGTTGATATTCAGCAGGCGGTGCACATCGAGCACCACCATCAACTCGCCTTTCAACCGATAGATTCCATTGGCGAATTCGCGCCATAGAGAATCAAGGGTCGCCGGATTGCGCTCGTAAAGATCGTTGGACAGGCTGACCACATCGCCGATGCTGTCGACCAGCAGGGTGTAAAGTTCGTGCTCGTGCTCCACCGTCACCGCCATGGCGTTTTCCGAAGCTTCCGTGCTGGCCGGCAAGCCCAAGCGTACCCGCACGTCGATGACGGTGACGATGCGGCCGCGCAGGTTGATGGAGCCGCGCACTTCCGGCGGTGCCAGCGGGATCGAGGCGATGCGGTCCGGTGACAGAATATCCTGGACCATCAGCACGGGAATGCCGAACAGCTGTTTCTTGACCCGGAAGGTCACGAAATCTTCCAGGTCCTCACCCGGGTGCGTCGCCAATTCGCGGGTTTCCGCTTCGCGCAGCGCGCGGGATGAATTTACAGCCTGAACTTCCGCCATTGTCGGCACTCCCCAGGTTTCCGGCGGTCTTGCGCGAAAATGCGTCTGACCGATCCTTAACGTGGCTGCATAGTATTCGTCGGCCCGGCGACTTTCAATACAGACAAAGGTATGTGTCCGCTGAATAAATTCGGGTCGGATCAGTCCATGAGCCAGTCCGCGACCAAGTCCAACTGGATATCATCCATCAAGGCGGGCGCATGGCCGACACCGGGAATTTCATGGGCCTTCGCTTTGGGGCCGCGGGATTGCATTTCCGCCAGGGTATCGGCGCGCAAAAGGTCCGATTGCACGCCCCGGATCACGGTGACCGGACAGCGGATCGCGTCCCACACGGGCCATAGCACCAGATCGTTGTCGACCGCGCTCTGGAACGGTTTGGCCAAACCAGGGTCGTACTTCAGTACCAATCGCCCGCTGCCCCCCTGCCGCACGCTGTGGCGGACGAGGTGTGCCCATTGGTCGTCGGTCAGGGGGCCGAACGGCGCGTGGACTTGGCGGATATAGGCTTCCGCCTCGGCCATATCGGCGAAATCCGGCGCCGTGCCCAGGTAGGCGGCGATGCGCTGTAGGGAGTCCTTGGTCACTACAGGCCCGGCATCGTTCATCAGCAGGCGTTCGACGGGTGTCCCCGGCCCCGCTGCCATGATCATGCCGAGCAGTGCCCCCATGGAGGTACCGAGCCAGGCGACCCGGTCCACGTCTAGCCGCGCGATCAGGGCCGTCAGGTCGGCGAGGTATTGCGGATAGCCGTATTGCAGGGGATCGGCCAAACGGCCACTGTCGCCGCGTCCCACGATGTCGGGGCAGACGACGCGCCAGCGGTCGGAGAACCGTTCGGCCACCGCATCGAAGTCGCGGCCGTTGCGGGTCAGGCCATGAACGCAGAGCAGGACCGGGCCGTCGGCGGGGCCCCATTGCCAATAGACGACTTCGTGAAAGGCGCCGAGGGCGGAACGGCCGAGGAACGATTTGCGCTGCATGCTCACGCCCCCCTGCCCCGTCCGCCGCGGCGTCAGATCACGCCGCGGTCACGCAGGCCCGCGACCTCGTCGGGGCTGAGGCCCAGGACCTCGCCCAGAACCTCTTCCGAATGCTGGCCCAGAACCGGCGGCGCCATGCGGTAGTCGACCTGCGATTTCGAGAACTTCAGCGGGCTCGCGACCATGCTGACCGGCTTGCTGCCGGTCTTCGGGTGCGGCATGTCGAGCCGCATGCCGCGGGCCAGGAACTGCGGATCTGAAAACACTTGGTCCAGGCGGTTGATGGGCCCACAGCTGACGTTATTTTTTTCCAGCTCGGTCAGCCAGAATTCCGACGGCTTGGCGGCGATGATCGGCTTCAGCAGGGCGACGATCTCGTCCCGGTTCGACACGCGGTTGGCGTTGGTCGCGAATTTCGGGTCTTCGGCCAGGTTCTCGCAGCCGGCGACCTTGCAGAAACGCTGGAACTGGCCGTCGTTGCCGACCGCCAGAATGATGTCGCCGTCGGCGGTCGCGAACGACTGATAAGGCACGATGTTCGGATGCGCATTGCCCAGACGCGGCGGGTTCTGGCCGGTGGCCAGGAAGTTGGCGCCCTGAATCGACAGAATGGCGGCGGTGGTGTCCAGCATGCCGATGTCGATGTGCTGCCCTTCGCCGGTGACTTCGCGGTGGCGCAGGGCGGCGTTGATGCCGACCGCGGCGTACATGCCGGCGATCAGGTCGGAAATGGGGATGCCGGCCTTCTGGGGATCGCTGTCCGGCTCGCCGGTGACGCTCATGAAGCCGCCCATGCCCTGGATCAGGACGTCATAACCGGGGCGGTTGGCATAGGGGCCCGTATGACCGAAACCGGTGACCGAGCAATAGACGAGGCCCGGGTTGTCGTCCTTCAACTGCTCATAACCCAGGCCGTACTTGGCGAGGCCGCCGGTCTTGAAGTTTTCCACCAACACGTCGGACTTGGCGATCATCTTTTTCGCAAGCTCGATGCCTTCGGGCTTGGTCAGGTCCAGGGTGATCGAGCGCTTATTGCGGTTGGCGCAGGTGAAATAGGCGCTCTGGTCCGTGTCGTTGCCCTCGCCGTCCTTCAGGTAGGGCGGCGCGAAGCCGCGCGTGTCGTCGCCCTTGCCGGGAATTTCCACCTTGATCACGTCGGCGCCCAAGTCGCCAAGAATCTGCGTGCAGGAGGGGCCCGCCAGAATGCGGGTCAGATCGAAAACCCGAAGGCCGCTCAAGGGTCCGGACATGTCTGTTTCCTTTTGTTGGTCGCGCCTTATTGTGGGCGTCAGGCGATGGTAGGGAACGCTTGGCACGCCCGGAAACCGGGGGCCGGCGCAAGATTGGTGTCGCGCGATGTATAACGCCAAGATTTACCCCCCGCAATGCAGGCGGGCGAAAATTTCCGGCCCGAAAGGTTCGCGATGCGGCTGCGTGGGCTGAAGGTCTGGGGCTTTGCGCTGGCCGTTGCGCTTGTCGGCGGCGGTGCGACCCTGCTCGTCCCGACGTTTGCCAAGACGACGGGAAGCCTGAATCTCACGGGTCTATCGGCACCGGTGACGGTCACCCGCGACGGCCATGGCGTACCGCGCATTCGCGCCGACGACGAGGACAGTGCCTTTTTCGCCCTTGGTTTCGTCCATGCCCAGGACCGGTTCTTCCAGATGGAATTGATGCGCCGCGCGGGGGCTGGGCGGCTGGCGGAAATGTTGGGCGCGCCGGCCCTCGACATGGACCGCTACATGCGCAGGCTGGGAATCTACCGGCTGGCCGAGGCGCAGGCGAAGGCCGCCTCGCCCGAATTAAAGAGCCGCCTGAAGGCCTACGCCGACGGGGTCAACGCCTGGATCGACGATACCTCTTGGCCGCGCACCGTCGAATTCCTCGCCCTCCGTCACACGCCCGAACCCTGGCGGCCCGCCGACAGCCTGGTCTGGGGCAAGCTGATGGCCCTGCGCCTGGCGGGGAACTGGCGAACGGAACGCCTGCGTCTCGACATGCTGGCCAGACTGTCGCCGGAACAGGTGGATTTCCTGTGGCCGCCCTACCCCGGCGACGCGCCGACGGCCTTTCCCGGCGTACCCGGCGGCGGCAGCGGTTTGGCGGGCTTTCCCGCCATGGATTGGGATCCGCGCAGCGCGGGCGCGCCGGGCACGGCGTCCAACGCCTGGGCGCTGTCGGGGGCACGCACGTCGACCGGCAAGCCGTTCCTGGCCAACGACCCGCACCTGGAATTCCGGGCGCCGATCTTGTGGTATCTGGCGCGCCTGGAAACCCCGGGTGGTGTGCTTGCCGGGGCGACCGTGCCCGGCGTGCCGTTCCTGGTGATCGGCCATAACGGCCATGTCGCCTGGGGGTTCACGACCACGGGGGCGGATACGGAAGACCTGATTATCGAAACCTCGGCCGGACAGCCCGGCACCTACCGCACGGATGCGGGCGACGGCACCGCCGAATTCGGCACACGCACCGAAGTCATCAAGGTGCGGGACGGTGCGCCGGAAACCCTGAAGGTTCAGGAAACCCCCAACGGCCCCGTCATTACCGAAGCCGGCGGCCGCCCGGTGACCCTCTCTGCCCCCTATCTGGATGCGGACGACCGCACGCCGGAAGCGCTCCTGGCCCTCAATGCCGCCAAGACCAAGGCCGATGTCGCGGCGGCTCTGCGCCAATTTCACGCCCCCGTGCAGAACATCCTGTATGCGACCCGGGCAGGCGATATCGGCATGATCACGGCGGGCCGCCTGCCCCGACGCAAACGCGGCGGCGGCGCGGTGCCGCTGGTCCGCACCCAGGGGCCGGTGGGGCATGGCGGATATCTCGACCCTTCGGTGATGCCGCGCTATGCAGATCCGCCGGGCGGCGTGCTGCTGAACGCCAACAACAAAGTCACGCCCCCCGGCTTTCCCTTCGCGATCACCGCCGACTGGCCGCCGCCCTTCCGCGCCCGACGGCTGGCCGATCTGCTGGCTGGCGACCGGCCCGATCCGATCAGCCCCCAGATGGACATTCATTCCGCCGGAGCCGAGGAACTGTTGGCCTTCGCCTTGGCACAATTGGACGACGTTACCGGCGGCCGACCCCTGGTTCGCACGTTGGAGCGTTGGGACAGTGCCATGGACCGCCGCCAGCGCGCGCCCCTCGCCTTCATGTTCTTCGCGCTAAACCTGAAGCGCGCCATCTTCGCCGACGACCTGGGCGACCTGATTGACCGCTGGCACGGCCTGCGCATCCAGGCCGTGGTCCGCGCCCTGACCGCCGGGCAGCAATGGTGCGACGACGTGACGACTGCGGACAAGATCGAAACCTGTGCCGAGGCGGTTATCCGCGCCCTGGATCAGACGGCCCGCGACCTCATGGGCCTGGACCGGGAACTGGGTCGCACGGCGCTTTGGGGCGATGTGCACGTCGCCCGGTTCGAACACCCCGTGTTTCAGCACATTCCCCTGCTGCGCGATTGGACGGCGGTCGAGGTCGCGACGGACGGCGGCAACGACACCCTCAACCGGGGCGCCATGTGG
Source organism: Rhodospirillales bacterium (assembly GCA_048263775.1). GTDB lineage: Bacteria > Pseudomonadota > Alphaproteobacteria > Rhodospirillales > Casp-alpha2 > UBA1479. Next base: position 35,004 of record JBLXDU010000012.1, on the reverse strand, counting down.
TTGGCGCGCAAGGATGCACCCTTTGCCCACCGCCATGGGGCGGGGCTGCGCGCCCTTATGGATTTAAGCGATCTGGATGGCTCCCGCTTCGTCATCGCGACGGGGCAGTCTGGCAATCCGCTCAGCCCGCGTTATCGCGATTTGGCCGATGCCTGGCGGGATGGCCAAACCCTGACCCTTGAATCCATCCCGCCCGAGGCGGGCGACGTTCTGAAAATTCTGCCAAAAGACTAAGCAAGCGTGTAGAACGGCGGCTTCAGTTGCCGCAACGGAACCTGTGCCATGACCGTGACGATAGATGCCATCCGCGACGCCGCCCACCAATTGCAGGGTGAGATCATTCGCACCCCGGCCCTGCCGGTGCGCCGGCTGTCGCGGGCGACCGGCGCCGATGTTTATCTGAAGCTGGAGAATCTGCAGGTCACGGGCTCGTTCAAGGTCCGTGGCGCCGGGATCAAGCTGGGCAGTTTGTCGGATGACGAGCGTGCACGCGGCGTCGTCGCCGCCTCGGCCGGCAACCACGCCCAGGGCGTGGCCTACCACGCCGGGCGGCTGGACATCGCGGCGACCATCTATATGCCCGAAGGCACCCCCTTCACCAAGGTCGGGCGAACCGAGGACCTGGGCGCCAAGGTCGTCCTGGAAGGCGTCGATTTCAACGCCGCGAGGGATGCCGCCCTGGCCCATGCCGAGGAAACCGGCAAACTGTTCATCGCTCCCTTCGACGACCCGCACGTGATCGCCGGTCAGGGCACGGTGGCCCTGGAACTGCTTGAGGATGTGCCGGATCTGGACATCCTGATCGTGCCCATCGGCGGCGGCGGCCTGATGGCCGGCTGCGCCATCGCGGCCCATGCGATCAACCCGGGGATCGAGATGATCGGCGCGCAGACGGCGCTTTACCCCTCAATGGCCCAGGCCTTGAATGGCGAGGCTTCGACCGGCGCCGGCACCACCATCGCCGAGGGCATCGCCGTGAAGACACCGGGCGAAATCACTCAACCGATCATCGCCGACCATGTAACGGATATCACCGTACTGGGCGAAGATCAGATCGAAGCCGCCGTCCTGGCCCTGGCCGAAGGTCAGCGCATCGTTGCCGAGGGCGCCGGGGCGGCCGGCGTGGCGGCTCTTTTGGCCGGCGATGGCCGGTATGCCGGAAAAAAGGTCGGTGTCGTGATTTCCGGCGGCAACATCGATTCCCGCCTGCTGTCCAACGTCCTGCTGCGCGGTCTGGTGCGCGGCGGGCGCATGGTGTCCTTGCGCATCGGCATGAGCGACCGTCCGGGCATGTTGGCCGAGGTCTCCGGGCTGATCGGCGGTCTGGGCGGCAATATCTTGGAAGTCTATCACCAGCGCCTGTTCACCGACGGCCCGATCCGCGATACGGAACTGGACGTGGTGATCGAAACCATCGACGCGGAACATGCGCGCGCGATCGTCGAAGCCCTATGCAATGCTGGTTTCCAGACCCGGGTCCTGTCAAACCGCAAGGACTAGTCCTACATCCTGAAGACCAGCAGGCGGGTGCGCCTGCTGTCGTCGACCTCGACGATCTCGTCCGGGTCGACATCCGGCACGGCAAAGCTGTTGGAAATGAACAGGCTGCCCGGCTTCATTTCCTCCCGGGCCTTGGCGTAAAGACGCGCCATGGGCACGGGTGACAAAAAACAATAGACGACATCGAAATTCCTTAAATCCGCCCGCCAAAGGGACAGAAAGCGGATTCGCAGGTTCGCCCGCGGTTGCGTGAATTTCCTAAGGCGAGTCGCGAGATAAACCAACGGGGCGGTTTCGAAGCCTTCGAAATCGGCATCCGGCCGAGCATCGGCGAGGTGCCAGAGCGTCCCTCCGAGCCCGCTGCCCAGGTCCGCCATGCGGATGCCGTGCCGCTTCGGCAACAGCTTTTCAACGGCGCGCCATGTCTTGGCGTTGGACAGGTAGAGGGGAACGCCCTCACCCACGGCGTTCCAATAGACGGCAAGCAGGATCGCGAACACGGCGAAGATGACCCATCCCGGCGGCTGCAGACCGAGCACCACCCAGAGCAGGACCGGCCCGGCCGCCTGGACCGGCAACCACCAACGCGCGAGCCCCAAGGGCAATGTCGCCACGGCCGCCACGGCCCCCCAAATAACGCAGAGCGCCGGTGCCGGTGCCGGCCAGCCGAGATTGCGCAGAATGGCCATGGCAGCCACGGTCGCGATTCCGCCGACAAGTTGTGCCCCCACCGCGCGAACGATGGGTAAATTAAATGATATTGAAGGGTTAGGGGCGCTCACTTAACCCGCGATATGAGCTTTGGAAATAGACCAGCGGTGCCTTGTCGCGGGTCACCTGCACATCGGCCACGCGGCCGACCACGATGCGGTGATCGCCACCGTCGTGGATCGCGTGGGTTTGGCAGGACAGTGCCGCCGCCACGCCGTCCAGGATCGGCGCGCCGGTCGCACCAGCCTTAAATCCATGCCCGTGCAGGTCGAAGGTCTGCGGCCCGGCGAAGGCGTCGGATAGGGCATGTTGGTCAGCGGCCAGGACATTGACCGTGAACCCGGCGCCCGATTCCAGGAATTGAGCGATGCATCCCGTGCGGTTATCCAGGCAGACTAGGATCAACGGCGGGTCGAGGGACAGAGAACAGAAGGCGCTGACGGTTACGCCGACGGGCCCCTGCCCGTCGCCGGGCGCGGTGACAACCGTGACGCCCGAGGCGAAACAAGCCAAGGCGTTTCTGAATGCAATTTGATCAACCATGTCGGCGGCCGAATCATTCCCCAAAGGATGCTGGCAGGTGTACGCGGATGACGTCTTGAATACGTCGCCCGGGGAACGGCTGGCAAGCCTTTACCAATTACCAATCAATTTGACGTTCAATGAGAGCCTGGTTCTTTGAATTAATCATATTGGCTTATGGCACTTCGGTACGAGAAATGCTTGTATTTTGGGATGATAGGACGATAGCTTTCCATCCGTGCGCCATAGATCGAAAACCGACGCCGGCGCGGGCCCGTGCTCTTGGAGACTGCTGAATGCTGTTTATTGTAGGCTCATTGGTTGTACTGGTGTCCGTGTTCGGTGCCTATGGCGTCCACGGCAGCTTTGGTGTGCTTTGGCAACCGCTTGAATTCATCATCATCTTCGGCGGCGCCATCGGGGCCTTCGTCACCGGCAACCCGAAGTCGGTGATCAAGGGGGTTATGGGATCCTTCAAGACCCTGATCAAAGGCCCCACGTATACCCGCGAACACTATGAAGAGCTTCTCGGTTGCCTCTATTCAGTGTTCCGTTTGGCCAAGACCAAGGGCGATCTGGCGCTTGAAGCGCATGTGGAAAAACCGGACGAAAGCACCCTGTTCGCCAATTTCCCGCTGTTTCACGGCGACCATCACGCCATCGAATTCCTGTGCGACTATCTGCGCCTGTTGACCCTGGGGGCTTCCAATCCGCACGAAATCGAATCGGTCATGGATGCCGAACTGGAAAAGCACCACGAGGAATTGCATGCCATCTCCGGCGCATGGCAGAGCATGGCCGACGCGACCCCGGCGCTGGGCATCGTCGCTGCCGTCTTGGGCGTCATCGTGACCATGGGCTCGATCACCGAACCGCCGGAAGTTCTCGGCAACCTGATCGCGGCGGCCCTGGTCGGGACGTTCAGCGGAATTTTCTTCGCCTATGGCTTCATGGCCCCCATTGCGGCCTCTCTGACCAATACCTACGCTTCCGACGCCGCTTACCTGAACTGCATCAAGATCGCGCTGGTCGGTCACATGCAGGGCTATGCCCCGCAGGTGTCCGTTGAATTCGCGCGCAAGACCTTGGCGCACGGGTTGCGGCCAACCTTTGCCGAGGTCGAGGAAATGGTCACCAACCTGCCCGCGGCGTCGTGATAAGCACCCCACCTGTCGCCGGTCGCATGGATCCCCATGACCACGGCAGCGCGAACGGCCGAAACGGGACAGACCCCATAGGAAGGGCCTGATGGCGGAAGAAGCCGCAAAACAACCGATCATCATCAAGAAGATCAAGAAGGGCGGACACGGCCATCACGGCGGCGCGTGGAAAATCGCCTACGCCGACTTCGTGACCGCCATGATGGCCTTCTTCCTGCTGCTGTGGCTGTTGAACTCGGTCACCCAGGAATCCCTCGAAGGCATTTCCAACTATTTCGCGCCCGTGTCCACGTCGCAGACGACCAGCGGGTCCGGCGACATTCTTCAGGGCAAGACGATTACCGAGGAAGGCATTTCCTCGAACGCCACGGCGCGCGACAGCGTGACCGTCGATCTGCCGCCGCCCAAGGCCGGCACCGGCGGTGACCTGTCCGAGGGCGAGGCTGAATCCAAGGCCCAACCGACCGAAGAGGACCTTGAGGCACAGGCTGCCAAGAAGGAACAGGAAGCCTTTGAGGACGCCCAGGAAGAACTGCAAAAAACGCTGGAAAGCGTGCCGCAGATGCGTCAGCTGAAAAACAGCCTGCTGGTCGACAACACACCCGAAGGTCTGCGCATTCAGCTGATCGATCGCGACGGCTTGGCCATGTTCCCGTCGGGGTCCTCCAAGATGTTCCTGCACACGGAACGCCTGCTGGAATTGGTGTCCAAGGTCATTCTGTCGATGCCCCAGGACATCTCGATTTCCGGGCATACGGACGCAACCCCGTTTTCCGGTCAGGACTACGGCAACTGGGAACTGTCGTCGGATCGTGCCAATTCGGCGCGCCGCGCGCTCGAAAGCTTCGGCGTGCCCGACGCCAGAATCCAGCGTGTTGTCGGCAAGTCGGCGACGGATCCCCTGATCGCCGAAGATCCCAAGCATCCGTCCAACCGGCGGCTTTCGATCATTCTGCTGCGTGGCACCGGCCGTGAGGCGGAAAAGGAGAAGGCCCAAAAGGCCGCCGAGGAAAAGGCCAGGAAGGAACGTGAGAACGAAGCCCTGCCCGGCCTGAACGAGATCAAGCGTCAGCAGCGGCAGGAAGATGGCGCCGCCGCACCCGTGCCCGAGTTGAAGCCCGAAGGCATACAACTGCCTGCACCCAGCGGCGGTGCCCCGGCTCAACCGGCCGCACCGGCGTTACCCGGGATCAACCTTGAAATCCGCGGTGATATTAAGCCACAGTAGGTTCCGAACGGTTGACGCATTGGCGGCGTGACCGGAGGCACAGGGACACGACATGCGCCACAAACCCATATCGGACACGCGATTCTTCTTCGCGACGGCACCGCTGCCTTGTCCGTACCTGCCGGACCGGGTCGAACGGCGCGTGGTCACCGAACTGTTCGGGCGCGACGCCACCCGCCTGCACGATCAGCTGTCCTATGCCGGCTTCCGCCGCTCCCACGGTATCGTCTATGCCCCGGCCTGTCCCGGTTGCGATGCCTGTAAGGCCGTGCGCATCGCCGTCGACGGCTTTGATCTGCGTCCATCAATGAAGCGGATACAGAAAGCCAATACAGACCTGTCGGCCCGCATGGCGCAGCCGACCGCCACCCAGGAACAATACCGCCTGTTCCAGCGCTATCAGGCGTCGCGCCATTCGGGCGGCGACATGTCCAAGATGGATTACTTGGACTACCAGGCGCTGATTGAGGACACCCCCATCGACACGGGCCTGATCACCTTCCGCGATGATGAGGGCACGCTGATGGGGGCCATGCTGGCCGACCGCCTGGGCGATGGGTTGTCTGCGGTCTACAGCTATTTCGACCCGGAACAACCGCGCCGGGGCATGGGCACCTACATGATCCTGTGGCTGATCGACGAGGCCAAGCGTCTCGGCCTGCCCTATGTCTATCTGGGATTCTGGATCGAAGGCTGCAACAAGATGTCCTACAAGGCGCGGTTCCGCCCGCTCGAGGTCCATACGGCGACCGGTTGGCAGAATTTCGACGACTTTACGGCAACGTCCGGAACCTAGTCCCGCCGCCCAGCCTAGTCTCTGCCAAAGGTCCCCGAACGCGGAAAGCCCTTGGGCACGACAAGGCCCGACTGGGCCCGCTTCCCAAGCCATTGCTGATATTCCGGCTCCGTGCGCTGACCGCCCGACCGCCAGGTCAGGCCCTCGGCGAAACGCATGGTGGTGATGTCGGCCAGCCCGCCCTTGCTGTAGCGTTGCAGGATCACGCCCTTGCCGCGGCCCATTTCCGGCAGTTCGTCGATGGGGAAGATCAAAAGCTTGCGGTTCTCGCCGACCACGGCGACGGCGTCGGCCCCCTCCATCACTTCCGCGATGGCGGCGGCCTCTTCGCCCGTGCCCAGATTCAGGACCTGTTTGCCGTTCTTGGTCTGGGCCATCAGGTCATCGGACGGCACGATGAAGCCACGCCCCTTGTCCGACGCCACGACATACTTCTTGCCGGTCTGATAGACCTGAAGCCAGATGGGGTCGTGGCCGTTCGGGATATCGACCATCAGGCGCACGGGCTCTCCGTGCCCGCGACCGCCCGGCAGCTTATCGCCGGCCAAGGTGTAGAACCGTCCGTTGGTGGCGAACACGAGGAACTTGTCCGTGGTCTGTCCGTGGACCATGAACTTCAGATTGTCGCCGTCCTTGAACTTGACCTCCGTGCCCGGCTCGACATGGCCCTTGAGGGCCCGGATCCAGCCCTTTTCCGACAGCACGACGGTGATCGGCTCTTTCTCGATCATGGCTTCCAGGGGCACCACGACGGCTGTCGGCGGGCCGGCGATTTCCGTGCGCCGCGCGCCGATTTCGGTCTTCTGGCCGAATGCTTTCTTGGTCTCGGCGATTTCGGCGGCGATCGCCTTCCAACGCTCGCCCTCGTCCTTCAGCAGCGTCTTGATCGTCTGGCGTTCCTTGCCCAGATCCTCGTTCTCGCGCCGGATCTCGATCTCTTCCAGCTTGCGCAACTGGCGCAGGCGCATGTCCAGGATCGCATTGGCCTGGACCTCGGTCAGGTCGAAACGCTTCATCAACACGGTCTTGGGCTCGTCCTCCTCGCGGATGATCTTGATGATCTCATCCAGGTTGAGGAACGCGACCAACAGCCCGCCCAGGACCTCCATGCGCCGCTCGATCTTCTCCAGCCGGAAGTTCTTGCGCCGGATCAGCACCTTGTGGCGGTGGTCGAGGAACGCCTGCAGGACGTCGCGCAGGGACATCACGCCGGGCGTGTTGTTGGCGTCCAGTACGTTCATATTCATGTTGAAGCGGATTTCCAGGTCCGTCTCGCGGAACAGGTGTTCCATCAGGGTTTCCGCGTCGACCGTGCGGCTCTTGGGTTCCAGCACAATGCGCACGTCTTCCGTCGATTCATCACGAACGTCCTGAAGGATTGGCAGTTTCTTGCCGATGATCAGGTCGGCGATGCGCTCGATCAGCTTGGCCTTCTGGATCTGATAGGGAATTTCCGTGATGACGATCTCGTATTGGCCGCGGCCCTGATCCTCGACCTGCCATTTGGCGCGGAGACGGAAGGCGCCCCTGCCCGTCCGGTATGCCTCAACCACGGCGGCATGGTCTTCGACCAGCACGCCGCCGGTCGGGAAATCGGGCCCGGGCACGAACTCGCACAGCTTGTCGAAGGTCGCGTTGGGAAACTTGATCAGGTGGATGAGCGCATCACACAACTCACCCGCGTTATGCGGCGGGATATTGGTCGCCATGCCGACGGCGATGCCCGTCGATCCATTGGCCAGCAGGTTCGGGAAATTGGCCGGAAGAACGATGGGTTCTTCCTCTTCCCCGTCGTAGGTCGTGCGGAAATCGACCGTGTCCTCGTCGATACCGTCAAGCAACGCCGCCGCGATCTCGGTCAGGCGCGATTCCGTGTAACGCATGGCGGCGGGGTTATCGCCGTCGATGTTGCCGAAGTTGCCCTGGCCGTCGACCAGGGGATAGCGCACGGCGAAATCCTGTGCCAAACGCACCAGGGCGTCATAGATCGCAAGATCACCGTGGGGGTGATATTTACCCATCACGTCGCCGACGACGCGGGCGCATTTCTTGTAACCCGTGGCCGGGTCCAACTTGAGCTGACGCATGGCGTAGAGCAGCCGCCGGTGCACGGGCTTCAAGCCGTCGCGCACGTCCGGCAGCGAGCGCGAGACGATGGTCGACAGCGCATAGGCCAGATAACGCTCACTCAGCGCTTGGGACAGCGGGGTATCGCGGATTTCGCCGCCGAAGTCGCCGGGCGGGGTGATCGCGGTCATCGCAAGGATTCCTTAGATTGCAGGTTTTCCGCGCATTTGGGGCGGAGGTCTGAATTCATGCACCAGATATAGTACATTCAGGGGGTGGGCGGTCAATGCGCCGATGGCGACAAATCGGTTATTTTTTCGCCTGGAAGCGTTCCACCAGGCGGTCGCGGGCGGCCAGCCGCCCGGCCCGGCCTTCCAGAGCATGGCTTTCCAGGAAAAACCCGGTCAGCTTGAGGCCGTCGACGACCTCGTCCGGGCTCTCAGCCGCCCCGGGGCCAAGCAGAAACGCCGGCAGGGCCAGCAGACGCCCATGATAGGGCTTGCCGGCAGCGGCCGAGACGGCACGCCCGGTCTTGGGTGAGACGTAGGTCAGGTTTTCCGTCTCTCCCGTGGCAGCGCAGGCGGTGAGATCAAGGCCGAAGCCCAGTTCGCCGAGCACGCCCATTTCCCATTTCACATAGGCCGATCCGACGTCGGCATCGTCAAGGACCCCAAACAACGCCGCCAGGCCGTGGAAGATCGCGGGGTGGTCTTCGCCTTCGGGCAGCAGGGCCTCGGTCACCGCACAGGCGGCGGAAAGCGCGGCAAGGCCGTCCGGGCAGTTCATCAGCGCCGCCGCCGGGGTTTCCAGTACTTCCGTCGTCAGGCTGCCCAGATGTTCCGGCAGGCGGCCGCGCCAATCGAGGGTGACCAGGTTGCCGACCTGCAGACCGCCGCGCTTGCGCCGCCCTGCCCCGCCCCGCACCAGCCCCGTTTGGCGGCCCCGCGTCTGCGTCAAGGCGCTGACGATCAGCGCACTTTCACCGTGCTTGCGGGTCGCCAGGATGTAGCCCTTATCGTGCCATTCCATGGCAGAACGCCCTAACTGCGCGTTTCAGGCGCAGACGATTGATCCTGATCAGGCATCGAAGTCCAGGCCCCATTCGGCATAGCGTTCACGGTCGTCCTGCCATTTCCCGCGTACCTTGACGTGGATGAACAGATGCACGGGATGGCCCAGCAAATCCTGAAGTTCGGTGCGCGCGGCGGCGCCGATTTGTTTGACCATGGCCCCCTGGCGGCCCAGCACGATGCCCTTCTGGCTGTCCCGCTCGACATAGATGACCTGGCGCACATGGGCCGAACCATCGGCCTTCTGGGTCCAGTCCTCGGTCTCGACGGTGATCTTGTAAGGCAGTTCCTGATGCAGTTTGAGAAACAACTTTTCGCGCGTGATCTCGGCCGCCAGCAGGCGCGCCGGCATGTCGGAAATCTCGTCCTCGGGATACAGCCATGGCCCTGCAGGCACGGCGGCGGCGAACACCTTGGCCAGATCGGAAACACCGTCGCCGGTATTGGCGGAAACCATGAAGCAATCGGTGAAAACGCCTGTATTCATTAACTTTTCAGCCAGCGAAAGCAACACCGGCTTGGCCACAAGGTCAATCTTGTTGAGGATCAGATAGGCCTTGCGATTGCCCAGGATCAGCTTGTCGATGATCGCCTGCGAGCGCTTGTCCACACCATCCTTGGCGTCGATCAACAGGGCGATGGCGTCGGCGTCCTGGGCGCCCGACCAGGCGGCGGCGACCATGGCCCGGTCGAGCCGGCCCTTGGGCTCGAAAATGCCCGGCGTATCGATCAGGATGACCTGCGACGGTCCTTCGATAAAGATGCCGAGCACACGGGTTCGCGTCGTTTGCACCTTGGGCGAAACGATGGAGACCTTGGCCCCGACCAGGCGGTTGACCAGGGTCGACTTGCCGACGTTGGGCGCGCCCAGAATGGCGATAAAACCGGCGCGGGTCTTGGTCTCGTTCATTCTGTCCCCCAGTTGTCCAGCATCGCCGTGGCGGCGGCCTGTTCGGCTTCCTGTTTGGCGTTGCCCGTCCCTGTCTGGTCCGCGCGCCCCGCGACCTGCACCGTGACGGTAAAGGTCGGCGCGTGATCCGGCCCGGTCTGGTCCGTCACCGCATAGACCGGCAGCGGCAAGGCGTCTTTCTGGCAGCGTTCCTGAAGCCGTGTCTTGGCGTCTTTCAGGGGTCCGGTGTGCGCATCAGCCAAGGGGGTCCACATGCGTTTGACGAAATCGGCGGCAACGTCGTATCCCGCGTCCAGGAACAGGGCCCCGATCACGGCCTCGCAGGCGTCGGCCAGGATCGATGGATTGTCCCGCCCGCCGCCCGCCTTCTCGCCGGGCGAAAGTGCCAGGCAGGACGCCAGATCCAGATCACGGGCCACGGCGGCCAAGGTATCCTTGCGCACCAAGCCGGTAAAACGGTAGCCCAACTCGCCCTCGCTTTCCCCGGGAAAGCGCTCATAAAGCAACGCCGAGACGGCCAGGCCCAGCACCCGATCACCGAGGAATTCCAGGCGTTCGTTGGAATTCAGGCGGTCTGTCTGCCCCGATGCATGCTTGAAGGCCTGTGTAAGGAGGTCAGGATCGCCGAAACGATGGCCCAGGCGGTCCTGCAGGGCCGAATGGCGCTTGGATGTGCTGCCGCCGCTCATTCAATGCCCTGGAAGATGCGCTCGAAGCGCACCGTCGACGGCCATTGCCAAGGCCGCCACAGGGAGCCCTGGGTTGAGAAGAACAGGAATTCGGCGCGGCCCACGAGGTTTTCCTTGGGAATGAACCCGACATCGCCGTAGCGGGAATCATTGGACCGGTCGCGGTTGTCACCCATGGCGAAGAACTTATCGGCGGGCACCTTGTAGACCCGCGTGTTGTCCATGGGATCGTTGTCCGTTTCTTCCAGAATGAAGTGCTTCACGCCGTTCGGCAGGGTCTCGACGAAGCGCGGAACGCGCCGGGTGGTGCCGAAATCGTCGGTCGAGACGAAATCCTCGACCCGTTCGCGAACAACCGGCGTGCCGTTGATGTGCAAAATCCCGCCCGTCACCTGAATTTCGTCGCCGGGCAGACCAACGATGCGCTTGATGAAATCGGTCTTATTGTCGGACGGCAGCTTGAACACCACGACGTCGCCGCGCTCCGGCGTATCCTCGAAGACGCGCCCCGGGATCAGCGGCATGGAGAACGGCAAGGAATGCTTGGAATACCCATAGGAGAACTTGGACACGAACAGGTAATCGCCGATCAATAGCGTCGGCAGCATGGAGCCCGACGGAATGTTGAAGGGCTCATACGCGAAGGTACGTACGACCAGCGCGATCAAGATCGCGTAGGCGACCGTTTTCAGGGTGTCCCAGAATCCGCCGGGTTTGTCGCCGCTCATATGTTGTTTTTCCGTGAAATGCCTAGGGTGGTGCCTGGAAGGAATGGCTGGGCCGCCGGATGGTTTCGGCGGGCGGATGAAACGCGGGTCGGGCGCAAAGGTCAAGCGCCTTCCATCGCGGGAACGGCGGAAATGATCACCATGGCGTGGGCCAGGGGGTATTCATCGGTCTGGGAGACATGAACCTGGGCGGTCATGCCGGACGGCGTCAGCGCGTCAAGCCGCGCCTTGGCGCCGCCGGTGATCAGCATATAGGGCTGCCCCGTGGGCAGGTTGGCGACCACCATGTCCTTCCAGAACACGCCCAGGCGAAACCCGGTGCCCAGCGCCTTGGCACAGGCCTCCTTGGCGGCGAAGCTCTGAGCGAAGGAGGCCGCCGGATTCTGCCGCCGATAGGCCTTTTTCTGCTCGCCCTCGGCGAACAGACGGTCGACGAAGCGGTCCCCGAACCGGTCCAGCGTACGCTCGATCCGGCGGATGTCGCACAGGTCCGTGCCGATTCCGATGATCATGGGCGGGATGTCATGGTCTGCGGGCGTTCCTGCGGGGTCACGCGGAGCGTTCGCCCAGGGCCTCGGCCCGGGCCTGGTCCATCAGGGCGCGCATGCGCTTGATGGCGCTTTCCAGGCCGCCGAAAATCGCCTCGCCGATCAGGAAATGACCGATGTTCAACTCGGCGATGGTGGCGATCGCGGCCACCGGCCCGACCGTATCGAAGGTCAGGCCATGCCCGGCATGACATTCCAGGCCGATGGCCTCGGCATGGGCGGCCGCGTCCTTGACGCGCTGCAGTTGCGCCGCCTGGGTGGCCGGCCCTGCGTCGCAATAGGCGCCGGTGTGAAGTTCGACCACGGGGGCGCCCAGGGCCTTGGCGGCGTCCAATTGCACGGGGTCTGGTTCGATGAACAGGGAAACGCGGATGCCGGCGGCGTTCAGGGCGTCGACATAGGGCTTCAGGGACCCCATGCCGCCCGCGGCGTCCAAGCCGCCTTCGGTTGTCCGTTCCTCGCGCTTTTCCGGCACGATGCAGGCAGCGTGCGGCTTATGGCGCAGGGCGATGGCCAGCATTTCCTCCGTCGCCGCCATCTCGAAGTTGAGCGGCAGGTCGATCTGCGCCACAAGCCGCGCCATATCGTCGTCGGAGATATGGCGCCGGTCTTCGCGCAGGTGTGCCGTGATGCCGTCGGCCCCGGCCTGGGCGGCGGCGCGGGCCGCGCGCACGGGGTCGGGATGGCCGCCGCCGCGGGCGTTGCGGATGGTCGCCACGTGGTCGATGTTGACGCCGAGCCTGAGATATCCGGTCATCGTCTTCAAATCCTTGCCTGCCCTAGCCTTTCGCGCGTTCGACCGAATTGACGGCGGGCGACGCGCGCAGCGCCGCGATGATGTCGGTCAGGTGCTTGACGTCGCGCACCTCGACATCGATCAGCATGTCGAAGAAATCGGTCGAACGGTTGATAATCTTGAGGTTGGAGATATTGCCGTCGTTCTTGGCGATCATGGTCGACAGATCACCGAGCGAACCCGGCGCGTTGGCGACGGTGACATGGACGCGGCCGACATGCAGATCATGCTGCGCCTCGCCCCGGTCCCAGGCCAGGTCGAGCCAGCGTTCCGGCTCGTCGCCATAGCCTTCCAGGGTGTCGCAATCAATGGTGTGCACGGTGACACCCCGCCCCGTGGTGACGATGCCGACGATGCGGTCGCCCGGCAGCGGATGGCAGCAGCCGGCGAAATGCATGGCCATGCCGGGGATCAGGCCCTGGATGGGGACGCCGCCGCCCTCCCCCTTGTCCTTGCCGCGCTTGCGGCTGCGCGCCTCGGCCAGCGGCACGACGATGTCGTCGCCGTCTTTGTTCTTGCGCTTGGCCCGGGGATAGACGGCTTCCAAAACCTCACGGCCGCTCTGATTGCCCATGCCGACGGCGACATAAAGATCGTCGACCGTCGCCAGGGTCAGCTTCTTTAGGGCCGCGTTTAACCCTTTTTCCGTAAGCTCGTAGTCGGCTTCCTTGAAGCTGCGCTGCAGGATTGAACGGCCGAGCTTTTCGTATTCTTCGCGCTCCTGCAGGCGGACGAAGCGGCGAATGCGCGCCCGCGCCTTGCCGGTCACGACGAAGCGTTCCCAAGTGGGGTTGGGCGTCTGCGCCTTGGACGTCACGATCTCGACCTGATCGCCGTTTCGCAGCTCCGTGCGCAGCGGCATCATCTTGCCGTTGATCTTGGCGCCGACGCAGTGGTCGCCAACCTCGGAATGGACCGCATAGGCGAAATCGACGGTGGTCGCCCCCCGCGGCAGGTTGATCAGGTCGCCGCGTGGCGTGAAGCAGAACACCTGGTCCTGGAACATCTCCATCTTGGAATGTTCCAACACTTCCTCGGGGTCCGAGGCGTGTTCCAGAATGTCGAGCAGTTCGCGCAGCCAACGATATTGGGTGCCGTCCTTGGCCGGTCCGCCCTGCTTGTAATTCCAATGAGCGGCGACGCCCAGTTCGGCCACCTCGTGCATCACTCTGGTGCGGATTTGCAGTTCAATGCGCTGCTGGTGCGGACCAAACACGCCGGTATGAAGCGACTGATAGCCGTTCGGCTTCGGCATGGAGATGTAGTCTTTGAACCGCCCCGGCACGACCCGATAGGCGTTATGCGCTACGCCAAGTGCCTTGTAGCAATCCTCGATGCTGTTCACGGTGATGCGGAAGGCCATGATGTCCGACAATTGTTCGAACCCCACGTCGTGCTTCTGCATCTTGCGCCAGATTGAATAAGGCGATTTTTCGCGACCGTTGACCTCGGCCTCGATGCCGTTCTCCGACAAGGTTTCCGACAGTTCGCCGATGATCTTGGGCACCAGCTCCCCGCCCTGCTCGCGCAGGGTGTCCAGACGCTTGACCACGGCGCGTCGCGCTTCCGGATTGATCTCGGCGAAGGCCAGGTCCTCAAGCTCCGTCTTGATTTCCTGCATCCCAATGCGTTCGGCCAACGGCGCATAGATGTCCATGGTTTCCATGGCGATGCGGCGGCGCTTTTCATCGCTTTTGATGTAATGCAAGGTCCGCATGTTGTGCAGGCGGTCGGCCAGCTTGACCAGCAGAACGCGAATGTCCTCGGACATCGCCAGAACCAGCTTGCGGAAGTTTTCCGCCTGCTTGGCACGGTCGGACTGGAATTCAATGCGGGTCAGCTTGGTCACGCCGTCAACCAGCTGCGCGACCTCGTTGCCGAAGTGGGAGCGGATATCCTCCAGCGTCGCCACCGTATCCTCGATGGTATCGTGCAGCAGGGCCGTTTCAATGGTGGCGCTGTCGACGCGGTAGGAGGTGAGAATCCCCGCGACCTCGATGGGGTGCGAGAAATACGGATCGCCCGAGGCACGCTTTTGCGAGCCATGCGCCTTCATGGCAAACACGTAGGCGCCATTGATCCCGACCTCGTCCGCGTTGGGATCGTAGGCCTTTACCCGTTCAACAAGTTCGAACTGGCGGATCACGAAGGGGGCGCCTTATTCAGTCAATAACGGGACGCCGCCCTCAGATTGCCGGAACACGCGGCACCGCCACGGTTCCGGTCGGGAATGTGTCATGGACGAGGACTTTAGTCCTCCAGTCCAATCTCCGCATCCTTGAAAACGACGTCTGCCCCCATCGTAGCAGGGTCCGCGCCGTCGTCCACGTCCAAAGTATCGTCGCCATCATCGTCGTCAGACGCGCCGGCGGTCGCACCCATAGCGGACAACTGCATGGCTTCCGGAACCGCGGGATCAAGATCCTCGATGGATTCCTCCATCTGCACGTATTTCTGCATGCCCTTGATCAGGGATTCTTCGAGTTCCGGCAACGTCACGGCTTCTTCGGCGATTTCACGCAGGGCCACGACCGGGTTCTTGTCGTTATCGCGGTCAACGGCCAGCGGAGCCCCGGCCGAAATGTGGCGGGCACGCTGCGCGGCGAGCATGACCAGCTCGAAGCGATTGGGAATTTTTTGGACGCAATCTTCGACCGTAACGCGGGCCATGCGGAACCTCCGGGGTCGGAATGTCAGGAATATGGGTCGCCAATCATTGGCAAGGCTGTGGGTTATATGCTCAGGCGCTCGGATTTTCAAGCCTTTCGGCGAATTATTCGGAGGTCTGCCATTCCGTTCCCAGATAACCACCGGCATCGGTCAAGGGGCGGATTTCCTGGTCTGCCGGCAGGTCGGCGCAAAGGGCTTCAATCGTGCGGCCCAGCAATGGGTGGCGCCAGCCGGGCGCCACGTCGCGGATCGGCAGCAAGGCGAAGGCGCGCTCATGCAGGCGCGGATGCGGCACTTCCAGGTCACCGGTCAACACCCGGTCGCCGAAGGTCAAAAGGTCAAGGTCCAGAATGCGCGCGGCGTTGCGTTCACTGCGTCGGCGTCCGAACCGGGTTTCGATGTCCAGCAAGACCGCCATCAGGGCATCCGGGGTCAGGTCCGTGGCCACGGCGACGGCGCCGTTGACGAACCAGGGCTGATCGGAAATCGGCACGGGGGCGGTTTCATACCATCCGGCATGGGCCGTGATTTCGACCCCGGGATGTTGTGAAAGAACTTGCAGCGCTGCCCCGCAGGTGGCGCGTGGCGGCCCGAATTCCGCGGTTGGCAGGTTGCCGCCGACACCAATAACAATGGGCCCGCTCACGCCGGAATCCCTGGGCTGGCGGGCGTTGAATCCTTGTGCTTGGGGGGAATGGGGCTTAAGTGTTTCATTATTGGTATTGTGTAAAAAATTAACGTTGTGATTTCACCAAGGGATTGATGGTAATGAATTTTTATCCTGAAGAGCGCGTGGCCCTGTTCATTGACGGCTCTAATCTTTACGCCGCCGCCCGGGCTCTCAACTTCGATATCGACTACAAGCGCCTGTTGGCCGTTTTCTCCGGAAAATGCCGCTTGGTGCGGGCCTTCTACTACACGGCCATGGTCGAGGACCAGGAGTATTCGCCGATCCGCCCCCTCGTCGATTGGCTGGACTACAACGGCTACACCATGGTCACCAAGCCGACTAAGGAATTCACGGATTCCGCCGGCCGGCGCAAGATCAAGGGCAACATGGACATTGAATTGGCCATCGATGTGATGGAAATGGCCGACAAGCTCGACCATATCGTGCTGTTTTCCGGCGACGGCGACTTTCGCCGCCTGGTCGACGCCGTGCAGCGCAAGGGCTGCCGGGTCAGCGTCGTGTCCACCGTACGCTCGCAGCCGCCCATGGTCGCTGATGAACTGCGCCGCCAAGCCGATATTTTCGTCGAACTGCAAAGCCTGCAAACAGCCATCCAGCGCGCCGGCGGTCCGTCCAACAACGTCATGCCCGATGACGACGATGACGATTATGATGACGACGATTACGACGATGACGAGGGCGAGGCCGAGGTCGAAGTCGTCTGAGCCGCATGCCCGCCGCGTTCCAGAACCCGCCCCGCGACTGTGCGAAATGCCCCAGATTGGCCGAATTTCGCGCCGATAACCGCGCCGCCTTTCCCGATTGGCACAATGCCCCCGTCCCCGCTTTCGGGCCGCTTGATGCGCGGCTTCTGATTGTCGGGCTGGCCCCTGGGCTGCGCGGCGCCAACCGCACGGCGCGGCCGTTCACCGGGGATTATGCCGGCGACCTGTTGTACCCCACGTTGGGCGAATTCGGCTGGACCGAAGGGACCTATGGCGCCGTGCCGGACGACGGGCTGCGCCTCAAGGGCTGCCGCATCACCAATGCCGTGCGTTGCGTGCCGCCGGAAAACAAGCCGACGGGGGCCGAATGCAAGGCCTGTCGTCCTTATCTTGCGGATGAAATCGCGGCCATGCCCAACTTGCGGGTGATCCTGGCCTTGGGCGGTGTCGCCCACGCCAACGTGCTGGCGACACTGGACGAGCGAAAAAAGGATTTCCCCTTCGGCCACGGCAACAGCCATGTTCTGACATCGGGCCGGCGGCTGATCGACAGTTATCATTGCTCGCGCTACAACACCAACACCGGCCGCCTGACCCCGGACATGTTCCGCGATGTGTTCGCCGCCATCGCCGCCCTGATGGCGGCCTGACCCGTCATTCATCCTCCCGGAACAAGGGCTTGGCGGCAAGCGGTTGTTCGGGTTATCGTTTTTTATGGCGCCTCGTCTGAGACGCGCCGGTACGAACGGAGGGACGAGATGGCCGCGGAGATCGTCAACTTACGTCAATACCGCAAGGAAAAGCAGCGCCAGGAGCGCGAACGGACCGCGGAACAAAACCGGGTCCGATTCGGCCGTGACAAGGCACAGCGACGGGAAGACGAGACGGACCGCCGACGCAGCGAACAAGACCTTGACGGTAAGCAGATCGACCCCGAAAGCGACAAGCCCGCGAGCTGACCGCCCCAACCAACCTAGTGGTTGTGGGCTTCTTCCGGTTCCAGCAGCCGGTGCAGGTGCACGATAACGTACTTCATGTTGGCGTCGTCCACATGGGATTGTGACGCGCCGCGCCAGGCCGTCAAAGCCTTGGCATAGCTGGGATAGATGCCGACGACCTCCAGATTATCCGGATCGACGAAATCCTGGCCCTGGGGGTCGGTTACCTTGCCCCCGAAAACGAGATGCAGAAGCGCATTCGACATATTCAGTCCCTTTTCCGTTCTTTTGACTGCCTCTGGACGTTTCCTCACGGATTGTTCATCCGCGGACCAACTGTTGTTCCGGCGCATTCACTGGCGGCCGGCGGAATTTTCCCTAAACTAGGGCCAATCCCGCGGACGGGCAATACACCCAAGGTCCAGTCCCGCCGGCCCGTGTTCATGGGCCGGTTTCCGCGGCCACCGAAACCTTTGAAAGGTCTGCAACGACAATGATCGATCTCTATTCCTGGCCCACGCCCAATGGGCACAAGGTCCATATCATGCTCGAGGAAACCGGGCTGGCGTACAACGTGCACCCCATCAACATCCAAAAGGGCGACCAGTTCCAGCCCGACTTCCTGAAAATCTCGCCCAACAACCGCATCCCGGCGATCGTCGACCAGGACGGACCCGGCGGAAAGCCCTACTCCCTGTTCGAAAGCGGCGCCATTCTGATCTATCTGGCCGAGAAAACCGGCAAATTCCTGCCGACCGACCCCACGGCCAAATACGACACCCTGCAATGGCTGATGTGGCAGATGGGCGGCATCGGCCCGATGTTCGGCCAGGCTCACCATTTCCGCGGCTATGCACCGGTCGAAATTCCCTACGCCGTCGATCGATACACCAAGGAAGCCGGGCGTCTGTACGGCATTCTCGACAAACGTTTGGGGGAATCCGCCTACCTTGCCGGTCCCGACTACACGATCGCCGATATCGCGACCTTCCCCTGGACCCGGTCCATCGACCGCCAGGGCCATTCTCTCGACGATTTCCCCAACGTGAAGCGCTGGTCCGCCGAAATCAACGCGCGGCCGGGCGTCGCCAAGGGCGTGACGGTGCTGGAAGCCGCGCGCGGTGAGCGCAAGCCGCTCTCCGACGAGGAACGGGCAGTGATGTTCGGGGACAAACAGTTCGCAAAACGGTAAGATCATCGGCACAGGCCGGATCGCCATCGGTCCGTCACCGTCAGGGCGAAAGCTATTGAGCATCTGACGGTGACGGGCGGACGGCAACGCCAGGAGGGGACTCGTATAAGTGCGATAGACGATCCGTCATCGACCGCCCATTCGACCCCGGCGGGGGTTTCCCCCCTCCTCCGGGCCGCTGTTCTGATCGCCCTGTATTTCAGTCTGCTCGTGCTGCCGGTCGTTGCGGCCTGGCTCCAGGGTCTGCCGCCGCGAACGTGGCGGGACGATCTGTCGTCGGGCCTCGCCATGTGCGCTTTCGCCGGCATCCTGATCGAGTTCGTGCTGTCCGGCCGGTTCCGCGTGATTTCAAGCCACCTCGGGATCGATACGACGATGCGGGTCCATCAACTGATGGCCCGCACGCTTACGGTCTTGGTGCTGATCCACCCCATGCTCTACGTCACCCGGGGCCCCGCCTATCCCATGCCCTGGGATACGACGCGCCAGCTGAGCCTTGATTTCGGCTTGGTTGCAGTACTGACTGGGCTCGTCGCCTGGGTGGCCTTGCTGGCCCTTGTCCTTTCGGGGATATTCCGCAACAAGCAAAGCGCCAGCTACGAAGCCTGGCGGGCGTCCCATGGCCTGGGTGCCGCGATCGTCGCCGTGTTCGGCACGCTGCATACGCTGGAAGCCGGGCGCTACAGCGAGCATCCTTTTCTCAGGTGGTTCTGGCTGGCGATGCTCGCGGTCGCACTCCTGGCGCTGGCCTGGATCTATCT
Source organism: Rhodospirillales bacterium (assembly GCA_048263775.1). Taxonomy (GTDB): domain Bacteria; phylum Pseudomonadota; class Alphaproteobacteria; order Rhodospirillales; family Casp-alpha2; genus UBA1479. Next base: position 15,323 of record JBLXDU010000012.1, on the reverse strand, counting down.
TCTGAAACCCCTTTGGCAAACGCGCCATCCCTACGCCGTCCGCACGGTGCGCAAGATCGGCGACCGCACTTGGGAGCTCACGGTCACCCCGCTCCGGGGCGAGGCCCTCGCTTTCGACGCCGGGCAGTTTGTCTGGCTCAACGTCGGACACAGCCCGTTCTCGTTGCACGAAAACCCGTTCTCGATCGCCTCCGCGCCGAGTACGCGCGACCGGTTGAGTTTTGTCATCAAGGAGGTCGGCGATTTCACCCGCAGCCTCGGGGGCCTCGCACCCGGAACCCCCGCCTTCGTCGACGGCCCGCACGGCAACATGACGCTCGGCGGCCACGCTGCCGCCGGTATCGCGCTTTACGCCGGCGGCGTCGGCATCGCGCCGATCCTCTCGATCCTCCGCGAGCTCCAGACCCGGGGCGACCGGCGCCCCCTGGTTCTGCTATTCGGCAACCGGGCCGAGGATCAGATCGTCTATCCGGACGAACTGGACGCGATGACGCGGGATATCGACCTCAAGGTCACGCATTTCCTTTCCGAGCCGCCCGCCGGCTGGACCGGCGAGACCGGCATGATCGATGCTACGGCCCTGGACAAGGCATTCGACGGTCGCGACGCTGGAAAGTGGCTGCACGTGATCTGCGGCCCGCTGCCGATGATCGAGATGATCGAGGCGGCGCTATTGGACCGCGGCGTGCCGGACGGGCAGATCATTTCCGAGCGGTTCTATTACGACTGAGGCCCCCCGATGACCCAACGCCACCGCATCCTGCTGACCGTCCTGGCCTTGAGCCTGGGACTGCTCGCGGTCTCCCTCGCCTTCGCGCTGCGCTAGACCGGGGCCGCCGGTACCGGCCACCGATATCGCGACGACGCATCACGTGTTGGCCACGTCATATGCTCAACTTGATTTTATAAATTTCAAGGCGGCCGTCAGTCTCGGATGAGATCTATAACTCGTTGCCCGATGCCATAATTCACCGTCGAATACGACCAATCTTCCGGGTCTGGGGGGCAGCCCTTGAATTAGGTTGTTGACGATAAATTGCGTTTCGCCGCCCTCATCGACGTCGTATTGGGGAGTGATGTAGAACAGGCAGGTATAGACATTGCCGTCTTGGTGAAAGTACGGACGGTCGTTCGGCAGGAACAAATTTACGTAAGCGCGCTGTAATTCCAGGCCATTCAAACGGTCGAATGCAGATATTGCGACACCAGCCAAAAAATTGAAAACGTCAGGGTTTTCCAGTTCAAATATCATCCCTACCGGTTCTAATTCCGGTCTATCTCTTTCCCCGTATTCAAATTTACTGCCATGTAAAAAAGATCATAAAGTTCTTTATTCTGTTTTTCTGTGATTAAGTCATCATACGGAGAAATCATTTTTCCCTCTATTTAAACCGCGCTGTGTATTGAGCTGGGGAGAATGGCTTTCAAAATGGGTAAGAACGATATCTTTCCCGAAAAACTTATTCAACCGATCCCCGTCTCTAGTCGGTGTGGCCAATTAGGCTGACCCGCCAACCTATGCAGACAGGGGCCGTCACCCATACCGCTGTTGTTTCCAGGGATCGCCCAGGTTGTGATAGCCGCGGGTTTCCCAATAGCCCGGGGCGTCCTTTTCCAGAAAGGTGATCTGGCGCAGCCATTTGGCGCTTTTCCAGAAATACAGGCTGGGCACCACGGCCCGCGCCGGGCCGCCGTGGTCGCGGGGCAGCGGCGCCCCGCCCCAGGAATGGGCGATCAGCGAGTCCTCGGCCAGGAAATGGTCGAGCGGCAGGTTGGTGGTGTATCCGTCGTGGCTGTGCAGCACGGCGAAGGCCGCACGGTCGCGCAGGCCCGCCGCCTCGGCCAGGGTCCGCACGGCGACGCCGCCCCAGCGGTTGTCGTATTTCGACCAGGACGTGACACAATGGATGTCAGAGGTCAGGTCGGTCTGCGGCAGGGCCAGGAACTGGGCCCAGGACAAGGTCAGGGGCCGCTCAACCGCCCCCAACACCTTCATTTCCCATTGATCGGTCGGCACCAGGGGCCGGTGGCCCAAATCCAGAACCGGCCAGTCCTTGGCGAGGTGCTGGCCCGGCGGCAGGCGCCCGCCGCCGTCCAACCGGCCCGTAGGCAGGCGCTTGTCCCGCGCCCATTGTTCCTTGATCTGGGTCAGTTTGCTGTCCGGCGGCGGCGCAGTCAACGAAGCGTCCTTTTCCGCCTGGGCCTTCATGTCACCCAACAATGAGCCTTCGCGTCCGGCGAACAGATCCTTGAAGCGGTCGTCGTCACCACCGCCCGGCATTGGGATTACCCCTTATCGCGCATCAGGCGCGCCTTTTGCCGGCCCCAGTCACGGGCCTTGGTGGTTTCGCGCTTGTCGTACTGATGCTTGCCTTCGGCCAGGGCCAGTTGAACCTTGGCCAGGCCGCGCTTGTTGAAATAGATGGCGAGCGGCACAAGGGCCATGCCCTTGCGGTTGACGGCCCCCGACAGGCGCGCAATCTCGCGCCGGTGCAACAGCATCTTGCGCTTGCGCTTGGGCTCGTGATTGTTGGGGCCAGCCTGTTCATACCGGGGAATGTCGGCGTTGTAGAGGTACAGTTCGCCGTCCTCGTCCGCCGCATAGGCGTCGACCAGGGAGCCCCGGCCCAGGCGCAGGGATTTGACCTCGGTCCCGGTCAGCATCAGGCCGGCCTCGACATCCTCAAGGATGAAGTAGTTGTGCCGCGCCTTGCGGTTCTGGGCCACCACGTTGCCGGGCGGCCCCTTTTTCTTTTTCGTGGCCATGGTAAGGGACTTTCACGCACTCAGCGTCAGCGGCGCGGTCAGTTCAGCAGTCCGGCGGCGGTCATGGCATCGCGAACTCGGGTCTTGCTCGTCTCGGCGATCTCGCAGATCGGCAGACGGGTTTCCGCCGAACACTTGCCGAGCAGCGACGCCGCGTACTTAACCGGCCCGGGGCTGGTTTCGCAGAACAGGGCGTTGTGCACGGGCGTCAGACGGTCCTGCAGGTCCATGACCTTGGCCATGTCCCCTTCCCGCCAGGCGCGCTGCATGTCGGCGCACATTCGGGGGGCGATATTGGCCGTCACGGAAATGCAGCCGTGACCGCCCGCCGCCATGAAGGGGATCGCCGTGCCGTCCTCGCCGGACATCTGGCAGAAATCCTTCTTGATCGCGAGGCGCGTGTTGATGGGCCGCGCCAGGTCCTGGGTCGCGTCCTTGACGCCGACGATGTTTGGCAGTTCCGCCAGCCGCGCCATGGTGGCGACGGACATGTCGACGATGGACCGGCCGGGAATGTTGTAGATGATGATCGGCAGGCCGCCTTCGTCATGGATGGTCTTGTAGTGCAGGTACAGACCTTCTTGGGTCGGCTTGTTGTAATAGGGCGTGACGACCAGCGCCGCATCGGCCCCGGCGGCCTTGGCGTGCTTGGTCAGCTCGACCGCTTCCTTGGTCGAGTTCGATCCCGCGCCGGCGATCACGGGCACGCGGCCGTCAGCGGCCTCGATGCACCATTCGGTGACCTTCATGTGCTCTTCATGGCTGAGGGTCGGCGACTCGCCGGTCGTGCCGCAGGGCACCAAGCCATCGGTGCCTTCGGAGATCTGCCAATCAACGAAGTTCTTGAAGGCCGATTCGTCCACCGCTCCATCCTTGAAGGGGGTAATCAGCGCAGGGAAAGAGCCCTTGAACATCGTTCACTCCTTAGTCTCGTGCGGGGCCTCGGGATTGTGCGGACCATAGCCCTGACCGGCTTCCTCGGCAAGCATGGACCGCCGTCAGGTGGACCGTGCTTCTGCCACGATTGCACCGCTTGTTGCCAGCCCCCCGAAATCGTATCATCGCGGCCATGATGCGGCAGATTGCCACGCAATCCGTGATCAGGCCGCCAAAACGAGGAGGCCTAGCGCCATCGGGGGTATTCCGGTGGGTGTGTGCCTTTTGCGTCCTTGTCGGGCTGACCATCGGCGCCCAGGCGGGGACAAAGCCCGGCAGTGCGCCCGAGCCCGTCAATTCCCGCGACATCGCCATCATGACCAAGGCCTTCAAGGCCATGGACCAGGGTAAGTGGTCCGAGGTCAAATCCTTGGAATCCAAAACCAAGGATCCCCTCGCCCGGAAATTGATTCAATGGGGGCGGCTGTCGTCCTACAGCGGCCCGGCGGAATTCGACGAATTGTCGGCCTTCCTCTACAACAATCCGCAATGGCCCCGATCCTGGCGCATCAACGCCAAGGCCGAGGCACGCCTGTCCGCGACGGAGGCCGACGACGTGGTTCTGGCCTGGTTCACGGGGCGGCAACCGGTCACGGCCCTGGGCAAGGCACGCTATGCGGTGGCGTTGCTCAACCGCGACGACAAGAAGGACGAAGACCGGGCCACCGCCATGCTGCGCGATGCCTGGATCAACGGCGATTTCTCCAAGGCCGACGAAAAGCACTTCATGGGCCGCCACGGCAAGCGTCTCCGCACATCGGATCATATCGCCCGCCTTGACCGCCTGTTGTGGGAGGGCCGTTATTGGGCCGTGCGCCGCCATTTATGGCGCGTGCCCAAGGCCTACCAGAAGCTCGGTCTGGCGCGCATTTCCTTGCGCCGCCAGATGGGCAATGTGGATGCCCTGGTCGCCAAGGTGCCGGATAACCTGCAACGTGACCCGGGCCTGATCTATGAGCGGCTGCGCTGGCGGCGCAAGAAAGGCAAGGAATCGGCCCTTGATCTGGTCCGCTACCTGCCGGGCGATCAGCCCCATCCGGAACTGTGGTGGGAGGAACGGTCAACTCTGGTGCGCCGGGCGCTGCGCCAAGGGTTCATCACCGACGCCTACCGCATCGCCCGCAATCATGGGCTCAGCGAAGGGGCCGATTATGCCGAGGCCGAATGGCTGGCCGGCTGGGTCGCCCTGCGCTTTTTGAACGAACCCAAGGTGGCGCTTCAGCATTTCCAGCGCATGTACGCCCGGGTCAATTATCCCGTTTCCCTGTCGCGGGGCGCCTATTGGATTGCGCGCAGCTTCGACGACCTAAATCAGCCGCAACGGGCCATCGAATGGTTCGCCCGTGCCGCCCACCATCCGACGACCTATTACGGGCAACTGTCTATGGCCCGTGTCGACCCGGCGGCTGTCCTGCGCCTGCCGCCCGACCCGGAACCGGATGCGGATCTGGTCCGACAGTTCCAGTCCCATGAATTGACCCGCGCGTTCCGCGCCTTATCCGCCGCCGGGGCCGATCATGCGCTGCGCGCGGTGTTGGAAACCCTGCTGGACCGGGCCGACGAAAATCCGGGCTGGCGCGTGCTGACCGCCGATCTGGCGGCGGAGGCCGAACGCCGCGATCTTGCCGTGCGGGTCGCCAAACAATCACTCCGCGACGGGCTGATGCTGGCCACTCACGGTTATCCCGCGATCACCCTGCCCCGCCTCCCGACGAAATGGAACCTGCCGCCCTTGGAAGCCGCCCTGGTGCTGGGCATGATCCGCCAGGAAAGCGCCTTTCGCGGCAACGCCGTCAGCCGTGCCAGCGCCCAGGGCCTGATGCAGCTGATGCCGGCCACGGCCAAGGTGGTGGCAAAGCGGCAGGGTCTGCCGTTCTCGCGCGCCCGCCTGATCACGGATGCCGGCTATAACCTGACCCTGGGCCAGACCTATCTGGCCGGTCTGATCACCGAATTCGACGGCTCCTACGTGCTGTCGGTGGCCGGATACAACGCCGGACCGCACCGGGTGCGCCGCTGGCTCAAGGAATATGGCGACCCCAGGCAGAAGGACGTGGACGTCATCGACTGGGTCGAGATGATCCCCTTCGACGAAACCCGCGATTACGTCCAACGGGTGATGGAGAATTTGCACGTCTACCGTTCGCGCCTGTCGGGCACAGAAGTCGCCTTCGCCCCACACGCCGATCTGGCGCGCTGAGCCGTATACCCGGGAAATCCGATCAGTCATCCCATTCACCGGATAGTGACCCGCAATCAAGCCGCCTGTTGTTGACCCGCTTTCCGGCGCCGCCCATAACGGCAAGGCCATTCAGCGATCATCAGGCATGGAAATGGGGAGAATTTGAGATATGGCGCACGACCAATTGACGGATATCGGGGCCTGCGTGTTCGACGCCTACGGCACCCTGTTCGACGTTGCCGCGGCAGCAGCCCATTGCAAGGACGACCTGGGCGACAAGATGGCGCCGCTGGCAACCTTGTGGCGGGACAAGCAGTTGTCCTATTCCTGGTTGCGCTCGCTCATGGGTGAGTACGTGGAATTCTGGCAGGTCACCCAGGATGGGCTTGATTACTCCCTGGCGGCCCTCGGCCTCGACGGCGATCCGGTCCTGCGTCAGAAACTGCTCGACCTCTACTTCAAGCTCGACGCCTATGCCGAGGTGAAGGGCGTTCTGACTGCATTGAAGGCCGCTGGCCTGAAGACGGCGATCCTGTCCAACGGCTCCCCCGACATGCTGGCGGCGGCCGTTGCCAACGCCGATATCGGTGCCGTTCTGGACGACGTACAGTCGGTTGCCGACGTGGGCATCTTCAAGCCCCATCCCAGCGTCTATCAAATGTCCGTCGACCGCCTGGGCGTCGAGGCCGGGCGCATCTGCTTCATGTCGTCCAATGCCTGGGACGCGGCGGCGGCGGCGAATTTCGGGTTCCGGGTCGTCTGGGTCAACCGGTTCAAGCAGCCGCCGGAACGCCTGCCGGGCAAGATCATCACGCAGCTCGAAAATCTGAGCGGCCTGCCCGAACTTCTCGGCCTGTAACCTTATATGACGAACGCGGGTCATGGCGAACACCGGTTCACGGCCCGCGACGGGCTTGAACTCTATTACCGCGACTATGCGTCCGCCGGGAATGGCGCGGCCCAACGCCCGGCCGTGCTGTGCCTGCCGGGATTGACCCGCAATTCCAAGGACTTCCATCAGCCGGCCCTGCGCCTGAAAGACCTGGGCTGGCGCGTGATCTGCCCGGACATGCGCGGACGCGGGCGCTCCCCCCATGATCCGGACCCGGCCAACTACCGTGTGGAAACCTATCTGGACGACATGCGCAACCTGCTTGCCGTGCTGGGCCTGCACCGGGTGGTGGTGATCGGCACCTCCATGGGCGGGATCATGGCGATGGCCATGGCCGCCGCCATGCCGACGATGCTGGTCGGGGTGGTGCTGAACGACGTCGGTGCAGTGGTGCCGGCCGCCCCCCTGAAACCGATCATCGACAGCATGCGGGGACGCGGCAGTTTCGCGACCTGGGATCAGGCCGTCTTCGCCCTGCGCCACGGGTTTCCCGACCTTCCCGCCGACACGGACGCGGAATGGATGGACCTGGCACAGGCCACCTTTATCGAGGGACCCGACGGCCGCATCCACCGCGACTGGGACTTGGACATCGTCAAACCGCTGCTTGCCCTGCCGCCCGGTGACACGGACCTGTGGCCGTATTTTCGCGCCCTCAAACGGGTGCCGACGGGGGTTGTTCGGGGGGCGAAGTCGGATATTCTGAGCGCCGAAATTCTGACTGCGATGATCCATGATCGTCCCGGGCTGATTCATGCCACGGTGCCGAACGTGGGCCACCCGCCCAACCTTCGTGAACAACCATCCAAGGAAGTCATCGATGCCGTCCTCGCCCGCGTCTGAAGTGCTGACATTCGCCGATATTGAAAGCGCCGCCCAGGTTCTGAAAGGCATCGCCGTCGTCACCCCGGTGCTGGAAAGCCCGCTGCTCAACGCGGCGCTGGGGTTCCGTCTGCGCGTCAAGGCCGAACCCCTTCAGATCACCGGGTCGTTCAAGTTCCGCGGCGCCTACAACGCCATTTCCCGCATTCCCCAGGACAAGCGCGAGGCCGGCGTGGTCGCCTTTTCCTCGGGCAACCATGCCCAGGGCGTGGCGGCGGCGGCCTCCATGCTGGGTCTGCCGTCGGTCATTTTGATGCCCAAGGACGCGCCCAAGACCAAGGTCGAGTTGACCCGTGCCTGGGGGGCGGAGGTCGTGACCTTCGACCGCTTCACGGAAAGCCGCGAGGAATTGGGCGCCAAGCTGCGCGAGGAACGCGGTGCTGTCCTGATTAAGCCCTACGACGATCCCCTGATCATGGCCGGTCAGGGCACCCTGGCGGCCGAGGCCGTGCGGACCTGCGCCGCCGAGGGCTGGACGCCCGATATCTTCATCAGCCCCTGCGGCGGCGGCGGGCTGATCGCCGGCTGTTCGACTTCGGTGCGGGCCCTGTCGCCGGACACGGCCGTCTATTCGGCGGAACCGGCGGGCTTCGATGATACGGCGCGGTCCCTGGCCGCGAATAAGCGCCTTGCCAACGATCCGGCTGCGCGCTCCATCTGCGACGCGCTGCTGGCCCCGGAACCGGGGGAACTGACCTTCACCGTCAATTCCGAACGTCTGACCGGCGGGCTTTGCGTCACCGATGATGAAGCGATGACCGCCATGGCGGTCGCCTTCAAGTATCTGAAATTAGTGGTGGAACCGGGTGGCGCCGTGGCCTTGGCCGCCGCGATCACCGGCAAGGTCGACTGCAAGGGTAAGAACGTGCTGGTCGTCTGTTCCGGCGGCAATGCGGACGCGGACATTTACGCGGAGGCCCTCAAGCGGCCCCTGCCGTTCTAAAAAAGAAAAAAATGCGGTCGGGTCCCGACGCCGTCTTCGATACCTTATTCGGCGGCGGCGGGTGCAGTCTTGGGCGCGGACGCGGAGGCGATGGTCTGCCGGACGGCATCGACATCCTTCTTTTCGACCAGGCGCTTGCAGTGACCTTCCAGGAAGGCCCCGTTTTCGATCGCCAGATCTTCGTGAAGAATGTCGCCGATGACGCGCGCCGAGCGCGCCAGAGTCACGGACCGGGCCTTGATTTGGCCATTGATGGTGCCGTGGACTTGCACCCGATCTGCGACGATTTCGCCCTTGATGTTGGCGGTTTCGCCAACAAGCAGGCTTTTTGTGCGGATATCGCCGTCGATGGTGCCGTCGATTTGGATTTCACCTTCCGAGCTCAGATCCCCGATAATGCGAAGGTCGGCCGAAATAATTGACGGACCGGCCGATTTCACCGTGGGCTGTTGGCCGCTTTGGCTGCTCGTACCCTTACTTGTCTTTGAAAACATACTTTCCTGCCCTGATGAACTTGAGCGGGTTCAACGGCTTGTTGTTGAACACCACCTCGTAATGGAGGTGTGGCCCCGTGCTTCGGCCCGTACTACCCAGAAGTCCAATCTTCTCATGAAACTTCACTTCTTGGCCAACCTTAACGAGAACCTTGCTGAGATGCGCAAACCGGGTTTTCAGCCCCAGCCCATGGTCGATCTCGATCAGGCGGCCATAACGTCCCTTCCAGCCGGCGTAGGTTACCTTGCCCGCGGCCGTCGAATAGACCGGGGATTTCACCGGCCCGCCAAGGTCGACACCGTAATGGGCGGACCAGCGGTTGGTCATGGGATCCTTGCGCTTACCGTAGCTGGAGGTGATGTAATAGGACGTCAGGGGTGCTGCGAGCGGTACGCGGGCAATGGATTCCTGAAGGGATTCAAGGCGGTTTAAATTGCGGTCCAGGTTGGCCAGTTCAAGCTTCAGGTCACCGGCAGGCAGACCGTCGGGTTCGACCGGAATGAACGGGCCACCGACACCTGACTTGTCTTCTTCGGTGACGCCGAGCAGCCGGTCCGGCTCCAACCCAGTCAGTTCGATGACCTTTTCCAGGCCGGCGATTTGGTCACCGGCGCGCTCGTTCATGCGCTGGACGACCTCGCCTTCCGTTTCCTGAAGTTCCTTCAGGCGCGAGGTCAGCTCCTCGACCCGGTTGCGCATGCGCGATGAATCGTTCTGCGCCTTGTTGCGCTCGGTCATGATCAGATGCAGGTCGCTTTCGACCGCGTTCAGGTTGTCCTTCAGTGCGAAATTGCGGCCCGACAAAGACGTCATTTCGTTTTCAAGCGTGGCCAGTTGTTCCTTCAGGCGCTCGCGGGCGCTGATCACCTGCTGACGCTCTGCGGCGGTGATTTCCAGCTTGCGGGACACGGAACTCAGGTTGCGCTGCAGGGCGGCGTTCTTTTCCACCAGCCCCAGCATGAGGGAATGGTTTTCCTCAAGATCCTTGGTGATCGAGGCGAACTTGCGCTGGTACTCCGCAACTTCGTTGAGCAACGAACGATAGGCCAGGCGCGCGCCGGCAATCTCATCGTCCTTGGCCTGCAGGACCTGGTCGTGCATCAGGAAGCTGACGGAGGTGAAGGTGCTCCACGACAGCGCCACGGCGACGACGCCGGACATCACGATCTGCAGGGGTTGGGAAACTTTGAAGTAGGACACCCGCCCTTCGGTGCGCACGACGAACTGGCGTTCCGGGAACAGCCGATCGATAAGCGCCCGCAAGTGCTTAACGGCATTCGTTTCGAAGGCTCCCCGTCTAATCATTCCCCCGTATTCCTTCCCTCGTGCGTGGTCATTCCGGTCCCAGTTCCGCGCCGCCCGGCACTTGGCTTTCACGCCTGAGCCGGGTAGACAGTCTTTGTTGTTTTTGGGCCGCCTTCAGGCCCCCATCGGCCCCGGAAGCGATATGCCTGTGTCGAAGGTATAGGGAAGGTCTAAGGCGTTCAAGTCTACATTTCCGCACGGCCATGAACACTCCGCAAAAGTGTTGAATTTCCGGCCTTTCCAAACGGTTCAAGGCGGTTACGGCACCTCGTCGACGGGGGCCAAAAAGGAGCATCAGATTGACCGAAAACACCACGTTCGGGGCCGCGCCAAACCCCGGCCGGGAGCGTCCCCCAGCCCACAATCCCGCGATGATCATCGCCACCTGGTTCGGCTGCGGACTGTCGCCGAAGGCGCCGGGAACCGTCGGCTCCCTGGGCGCTCTGCCCGTCGCCTGGGCGATCCTGTTCTATTTGGGGTGGCCCTGGCTGGCCGTCGCGGCGGTTGCGGCGACGGTGATCGGTATTCTCGCCACGGCGGCGGTGCTCAGGCGCTCCACCGTCAAGGATCCGTCCTTCGTGGTGATCGATGAAGTCGCGGGGCAATGGATCGCCCTGCTGCCGGCGGGTCTGGACCCCGTCCTGTTCATGATCGGCTTCCTTGCCTTCCGCCTGTTCGACATCTGGAAACCCTGGCCCGTCAGCTGGGCCGACCGTGCGGTTCCGGGAGCGCTCGGCGTGATGCTGGATGACCTGATCGCCGGAGGCTTTGCGGCGGTCGTGGTCTACGGATTAGGATATGCAATGGCCGGAGGAATCTAACCATGACCGATGCCGCGATTGACGATCTGGCGCGCCAGGTGATCGAAACCTATGCAGCCCGGGGCCTGACCCTGGGCACCGCCGAAAGCTGTACGGGCGGCCTGATCGCCGGCGCCCTGACCGGAATCTCGGGGTCATCGGCGGTGGTTGATCGGGGTTTCGTCACCTATTCCAACGACGCCAAGATGGACCTGCTGGATGTCAACGCCAGGACATTGCGCGACCATGGTGCGGTGTCCGAAGAGACGGCCCGCGCCATGGCCTGGGGCGTGCTGACCCATGCCCCCGTCGACTGCGCCGTCGCCGTCACCGGCGTCGCCGGGCCGACCGGCGGCACCAAGGACAAGCCTGTCGGCCTCGTCCACTTCGGTGCCGCGCGCCACGGGCGGGAGATCGTTCATGAACGGCATGTGTTCGAGGGCGACCGGGCGGCGGTGCGGGCAGCGACCGTGAAACGGGCCTTGGAACTTCTGCTCAGCCTTGCTGGCTGACCGCGCCGCTGGGTGTCGGCACGCCGCCGTACAGATCCTCGGCACGGCTTTCGAAGGCGTTGACCATCTTGGTCACGGCCTCGTTGAATACCACCGAGATCGCCGATTGCAGCAGTTTGGAGCGGAATTCGAAGTCCACGTAGAAGTCGATTTCGCAGCCCTGCCCGTTCTCAGCCGGTGCGAATATCCAATGGTTTTTCAGATACTTGAACGGACCGTCCGAGTAGGCGACGTCGATCCGCTTGGCCTCCCAGTCAAGCGTCACGCGGGACGTGAAGCGTTCGCGGAAGATCTTGAAGCCGATCACCATGTCGGCGACGAGAAGCGTATCCGAGCGTTCGCGAATGCGGGTCGCCTGACACCAGGGCAGGAATTCCGGGTAGCGGCCGACGTCGGCAACCAGATCAAACATCTGATCGGCCCGGTAGGGCATCGGTCGGATTTCCGCATGGGTGGGCATGGCGTTAGCCCCGGCCTGCCTGACGCGCGGCCTGCAGCTTGGCGAAATCTTCACCCGCATGGTGACTTGAGCGGGTCAGCGGTGAGGCCGAGACCAGAAGGAAGCCCTTGGCTTCGGCCAGGCGCCTGTATTCGGTGAACTCGTCCGGCGTGACGAAGCGGTCGACCGGCGCATGGCGAGTGGTCGGCGCCAGGTACTGACCGATGGTCAGGAAGTCGACGCGGGCGGAGCGCAGGTCGTCCATGACCTGCAGCACTTCCGAACGGGTTTCGCCCAGGCCGACCATGATGCCGGACTTGGTGAACACGTTGGCGTCGATGTCCTTGGCCCGGTCCAGGATCTTCAGGGAATGGAAATAGCGCGCCCCCGGGCGGATCGAAGGATAAAGACGCGGCACGGTTTCCAGATTGTGGTTGAACACGTCCGGCTTCGCCTGGATCACGGCTTCGAGCGCCCCTGGTTTGTCGCGAAAATCGGGGGTCAGGATTTCGATGGTCGTTTCCGGCGTGGTCTCGCGCAGGCGCTCGATACACTTCACGAACTGCCCCGCCCCGCCGTCGGCCAGATCGTCACGGTCGACGGAGGTGATGACCAAATGTTTCATGCCCATTTCGCCGGCGGCGATGGCCAGGTTGTCGGGCTCCAGCGGGTTAACCGCGCCCGGCTTGCCCGTCGCCACGTTGCAGAAGGCGCAGGCCCGTGTGCAGATGTCGCCTAGGATCATCACCGTGGCGTGCTTCTGGGCCCAGCATTCGCCGATGTTCGGGCAGGCCGCTTCCTCGCAAACCGTCGTCAGGTTGCGTTCGCGCATCAGCTTGCGGGTTTCCGCATAGGCCGGTGACGTGGGCGCCTTGACCCGGATCCACGCAGGTTTTTTCTGGTGGGGGTTTTCCGGGTTCTTGGCTTTCTCCGGATGGCGCAGCGGGCGGACGTTGTCTGTCATGAACTAGAAGTGGATCACCCGCCCATAGGCGTCAAGGACGGATTCATGCATCATTTCCGACAAGGTCGGGTGCGGGAACACCGTATGCATGAGGTCTTCCTCTGTGGTTTCCAGGCCCATGGCAATGACGAAGCCTTGAATCAGCTCGGTCACTTCGGCCCCGACCATGTGCGCGCCCAGCAACTGTCCGGTCTTTTCATCGAACACGGTCTTGACCAAGCCGTCGGGCTCGCCCAGGGCGATCGCCTTGCCGTTGCCCAGGAACGGGAAGCGGCCGACCTTGACTTTGTAGCCCTGCTCTTTCGCCTTGGCCTCGGTCAGGCCGACGCTGGCGACCTGCGGATGGCAATAGGTGCAGCCGGGAATCTGATTCTTGTCCATGGGATGGACATTGGGCAGGCCCTTGATCTTCTCGACGCAGATGACGCCTTCGTGCTCGGCCTTGTGGGCCAGCATGGGCGGGCCGGCGACGTCGCCGATGGCATAGATGCCCGGCTCCGCCGTGCGGCCGTATTGATCAATGACGATGCAGCCCCGGTCGGTTTTGACCTTGGTGTTCTCCAGGCCGATGCCTTCGATGTTGCCCTGCACGCCGACGGCGGAAATCACCCTGTCGACGGTTATCTCCTGGGTCTTGCCGTCCTTGGTTTCGACCGTGCAGGTCACGTTGTTCGCACCCTTGGCCAGCTTCGTAACCTTGGCCTCGGTCATGATCTTGAGGCCGGATTTCTCCATCTGCTTGCGCGCGACGGCAGAAATCTCGGCGTCCTCGACGGGCATGATCTGGGTCATGACCTCGACCACCGTCACGTCGGCACCCAGGGTGTGGTAGAAGCTGGCGAATTCGATGCCGATGGCACCCGATCCGATGACCAGCAGCTTTTTCGGGAAGATGTCGGGTTTAAGGGCTTCGAAATAGGTCCAGACCAGCTTGCCGTCGGGCTCCAGCCCCGGCAGAGCCCGCGGGCGCGCACCGGTGGCGACGATGATGTGCTTGCCCGACAGGTCCGGCAGCGCCTTGCCGTCGGTGCCGGTCACGGCAACCTTGCCGCCGCCCTTGAGCACGCCGGTGCCGTCGACGACCGTCACCTTGTTCTTTTTCAACAGATGCCCAACGCCGCCGTTCAGTTGCTTGGACACGCCACGCGACCGGGCGATGACCTTGTCGATGTCGAAGGCGACGTCCTTGGCGCTCAGGCCATAGTTATCCGCGTGCTGCATGTAGTGATAGATCTCGGCGGAGCGCAGCAGTGCCTTGGTCGGAATACAGCCCCAGTTGAGGCAGATGCCGCCCAAGTGCTGTTTTTCCACCACGCAGGTCTTGAAACCCAGCTGTGCCGCGCGGATGGCGGCGACATAGCCGCCGGGTCCGCCGCCGATGATCAGGATGTCGAAGGAAGTGTCGGCCATGAGTTCCGCCCTCCCCGCCTACAGCAGCAACTGAATGGGATCTTCGAGGATCGCCTTCAGTTCCTTGGCAAATCCGGCCGCCGTGGCGCCGTCGATGCAGCGGTGATCGACCGCCAGGGTCAGGGACATCACCGTGGCGACGGCAAGCGCCCCGTTCTTGACCACCGGGCGCTGTTCGCCGGCCCCGACAGAAAGGATGCCACCCTGGGGCGGATTGATGATCGAGTTGAACGATTTCACCCCGAACATGCCCAGGTTGGAGATGGTGAAGGTGCCGCCCTGGAATTCTTCGGGCTGCAACTTGCCGTCCCGCGCCTTGCCGGCCAGTTCCTTCGCCTTGGCGGAAATCGCGGCGAGGCCGAGCGATCCGGCGTCCTTGATGATCGGCGTAATCAACCCACCCTCGATCGCCACGGCGACGGAGACGTCGGCGCGCTTGAACTTGAGGATCGCGTCGTCCGTGTAGGACACGTTGACGTCCGGGCAGCGGCGAAGCGCCACAGCAACGGCCTTGATGACGAAGTCGTTGACGGAAATCTTGTAATCCGCCCCGTCGCGGCCGTTCAGGTCCTTGCGCGCGGCCAGCAGCTTGTCGATCTCGACGTCGATCGAGATGTTGAAGTGCGGAATGTCGCGGGCCGCGGCCGTCAGCCGCGTGGCGATGACCTTGCGCATGGAGGAATTGGGCACGGCCTCGAATTCCGGCATGTTGGCGAACACCGGATCGCCTTGGGCCAGCGTCGGCGCGGCGGCCGGGGCGCTGGCGCCCGAAGGGGCCGGTGCAGCCGCCGAAGGGG
>JBLXDU010000011.1:0-154218 GCA_048263775.1 Rhodospirillales bacterium | reverse complement strand
CCCCCGCCCCCCACTTTGCGCCATTCCGGCCCGCCGCCTAACACCCCGACCCCGCCCCCGAGGCTGCCGAGGCCGCCTCCCTCCAGGCCACCGCCAGTTCTCCCGCCGCCCTGACGAAGGCGGAGGATGCGATCACCGATGCGGCGGAGATGCTGCAGCTCGCCACCAGCTTCGATCAGGTGACCCTGACCGGCACCCTGGCGGCAGATAATGTATTCACCCTGACCATCGACCCGACACCCGGGGACGCCGACAACGACGACGCCGTGATGGTCGAGGTCACGGCCCAGGACGGCGACACTATCAACGACATCCGCGACGCCCTGGTTGACGCGGTCAACAACCACGCCAACCTTCAGGGTGTTGCCCAGGCGTCGGCGACCAGCGGGTCCGGCGGTTTCGTCGTTGCCGCAACCACATCCGGCAACAGTATCGGCGTGACGGTCACGGAAAACGGTGACGCGACCGGGGCCGAAAGCGCTTCGACCCAAATTCTGAACGCTCTCGCCGCCGCCGATGCGGCGAAGACGACGATCGAAGACTTGTTGGCTGACGGCGTACAGGACGGCGACGGCGACGCCACGGCAACGGCGCTCGACACCGCCGTCACGGCGCTTGACGCGGCCATCGCCGCAACCCGCCAGACCGTGTCGGTCACCATCGGCGGCACCGTCGAAGCCGGCGACACCTTGACCGTTGCCTTCGACACGAACAACGACGGCACCCCCGATGTCACGAAGACCATCACCGTCGGCGCGAATCCCACGCTTGCGTCCGTGCGAGACGCCCTGGTCAACCAGATCGGCACCGCCGGCGGCATGACTGCCTCCACCGCCTTGCAGGACGGCGAATTGGTGCTGATTTCCGACGATCCCAATGCATCGTTTATCCGCGTCACGGTCAGTGCCGTCAACGAGGACGGCGTGGCCGGCGAAGCCCCGACCATCAGCGCCGCCCGCACGGGCACGGAAGCAGCGCTCCGGGCATTGAAAAACGGGTTGTTGCAAGCGTCCGCCGTTGCCGACGTCATCGAGGCCGTCGTCGATATCGCGGGCACCGCCGCCGGAACGGCGCGCGCCGCCGCCGACGGCCTGGCACCGGCATTCGACACGAACGACGCCCTGACGGCGGAAAGCGCCGCCACAATCGTCACCACGGCCAATACTCTCGGCAGCCTGTCTCCTGCTCTGGACCCGTCGGTGCCGGCGGACGTGGTGACCGCCGCTCAGCTTTTGGCGGAAATCGCCGAAGGCTACGTGCCCGACGCCCTGTCCGGCGCCGCCACGGCGAACGCCCAGGCAACCATCGCCCAGCAGGCCGCCTTCCAGGCGGCATCGGGCTTGGCCCAGTTCGAACAGGCGATTCTCAAGGCCCGCAACGAGGCCGAACTACGTATACAGCAGGAAGCCCGCGATTCCGCCCCCGTGGCCAGCGACGACGTGATCGGCGATGGCGACGCCACGAACGGCGGACCGGTCAGCGGCGACGACGAGGTGCTGGAAGATCAGGCCATTACCTTCGACGTGCTGGGTAATGACAAACGCGCCGACGGCGGCGACCTGACCAATGCGGCCATCGCCGCGGTCGGCCAACCGGCCCACGGCAAGATCACCATCGTCGCCGAAGTCAAGGAATTGAACTTTGGCCCAACGAATATCGCTGATGGCGACACGATCACCCTGACCGTCAACGGCGTCAGCGTCACATATACGATGGAGAGCACGAACGCCGAACTGAATGCCGACCAGTTCGTGGCCCTGATCAACAGCACACCGGCCATGGCCGCCGTGGTTTCGGCGGCTGAAGGCAGCAGGGGCGGCGCCCTGACCCTGACCTCGGCCGTGCCCGGCACGCCGATTGTCACCAGTGTTGCGGTGGACGGCAATTTCGATGCCGATGTCGATACCGTCATTGTGCCCAACGGCCGGGTCACCTATACCCCGGACGCCAACTACAGCGGTACCGACACCTTCACTTACACGGTATCCAACGGGGCCAATCCGCCGTCCTTCGACACCGCGACGGTGACCATCGATATCACGCCCACCAACGATAACCCGGACGCCAAGAACGATTTCGTCAC
The DNA here is from genome assembly GCA_048263775.1 of Rhodospirillales bacterium. Lineage (GTDB taxonomy): Bacteria > Pseudomonadota > Alphaproteobacteria > Rhodospirillales > Casp-alpha2 > UBA1479. The sequence goes on along the minus strand of JBLXDU010000011.1, from coordinate 152,135 downwards.
TACCGCCAACGACAGCACGGCGATCAGCAAGACGGCGGCGGCGGGCCTGCTGGCCAACGACACGGACATCGACACAGGCGACAGTCTGAGCATCATCAAGGTCAACGGCAGCACCGTCGGCGTTGCACAAAACGTGAACTTCACCCTGCCGAACGGCGATCCGGTAGTCGCCCAGGTTACGATCAACGCCGACGGCAGCTATACGGTCAATCCGAACGGCCAGTTTGAGCCCCTGGCCGCCGGGCAGTCGGCGACGGGGACCCTGACCTACACGGTGTCCGACGGCCATGCCGGAACCGACGATCAGACCATCGCGCTGACCAACCCCGTGGCCAACGCCACCGGGGTCAATCAGGTTTCGCCCTATGTCATTGGCGGCACGATCGAACGCGGCGACGTGTTCGAGGTCACCGTCAACGGCACCCGCATTTCCCACACGGTGACCAACGAGACGACGGCGAACGAAGTCCGCGACGCCGTCGTCGCCAAGCTGAACGCCAACGGCGTGATCGCCGGAAAGGTCACTGCCTCGGCTGGTGGCGGCGGCGAAGTTGTGATCACCGCCAACCTGGCGGGCCAGGCCTTCACATCTTCGGCCCAGGCGATCAACGCAGGCACCGACGTGGCGACCTTGACGGTAACGATCACCGGGTCGAACGATGCCCCCACCGCTGATGCCGACACCGCAAGCGGCGACGAAGACACGACCATTACCGGCACCCTCACGGCCAACGACCCGGACCTGGGCGACACGCTGACATTTGCCGTCGCCGGCGGCGGCCAAGCCGCCAACGGTACGGTCACGGTCCAATCAAACGGTAATTTCAGCTATGTCCCCAATGCCGAGTTCAGCGGCACGGACAGCTTCACCTTCCGCGTTACCGACTCGGCAGGTATCGCCAGCACCGCGACGGTGACGATTACCGTCAACAACGTGAACGACGACCCCATCATAACGGTCGGCGGCGATCCGGCGCCGACCTTCGAGGAAGGCGGCAATGCCGTCATCGTCGACGGAGCCCTGTCGATTACCGACGTCGATACGGCGAACTTCAACACAGGCTCCCTTCGGGCCGCGGTCACGGGCAACCTGAATGCCGGCGACGCCCTGCTGGTTCAGGAAACCGGCGGCATCACACTGTCCGGGACCACCGTGCTGTTCAACGGCGTGTCGATCGGCACCATCGACGGCACCTACGACGGGTCGGCCGGCGACCTGCTGATCACCCTGGATTCCGACGCCACGCCCGCCGCAGTCCAGGCCCTGGCCCGCACCATCGCCTTCACGAACGACGCGGACACACCCGCCACCGTGGCCCGCACGGTGACCTTCACGGTCGACAGCGGCGACGGCGGCACCGCCACCCAGGACGTGACCGTTCAGGTCGCCCTGGAAAGTGGGTTGACGCGAAGCGACCACGATCAGTTGAACTTTAGCAGCGATTGGTTCGACGCCGCCAACTGGACCTCGGGCATTCCCGACGCAACGACCATCGCCGTCATCAACGACGGTGGATATGCACCCATCACCTTCAACAACGGCCCGGTCAACGAGACGGTGGGCCAGTTGGTGGTCAACGCCGACCTGAACATTCTGGCCGGCACCCTGAACATGCTGGAACCGTCGGCAGTCGAACAGGGCGCCACGGTGACCGTCAGCAATGCCTCCGTACTTGGCACCGGCGATCTGAACATCGCCGGCACGGTCGCCCTGAGCGGCGCGGCAACCCTAGGGCTGCCGCTGATCAGCCTGGCCGCCATCGCGAACGATAGCATTGCCGGGGGAATGACAGTCACCGGCAGTGGCAACCAGATCAACGGCGCCCTGGCCATCGAGGCCGACAGCGTCTACGTCGGGCAACTCATCCTGGGGGGAACGGGTAGCGGCAATGTCACCCTGGATGTGACGCTCGGCATCGTCAACGCCGGCGCCATCGTCATCGACAATTTCGACGCGGCCCCCGCCGATGCGATCCTGACCGTGGGCGACCCGGGCATCGCCAACACCGGCACCATCACCTTCAGCGATACATCGGGCGGCGGCGGTCAGCGCGTCATCGAAGGCAGCATCGACACCGCCAACGGCACCATCACCGTTGAGACCAGCGCCACCATCGACCTTGCGGGCGGCATCTTGAACGCGGCCGCCGGGACCATCGATCTGGCGACGGCGACCGTGCTGACGGTCAACGGCGGTCAGACCATAATCGACGGTGACACCTATCTGTCCGGCACCGGCGCCCTTGATCTTGCCGGCACGGGCGGCCTGACGCTGGCCAGCGATTTCGCCCTGAACCCGGGCAACCCGGAATTAACGCTGAGTGGCGCCATCATCATTGATGGAGACATCAGCGGCGAAGCGGCACCGACCTTCACCATCGGTGACGGCCGCAGCCTGACGCTGGACGGCGATACGGTCAGCGATACGGTCAGCCTCGCCGTCGACGGCACCTTGACCATCGAGGGCACCGGCACCGTGATCGCCGCCCCGACCACCATCAATTCGCCGAACGGCGCGTTCACCGTCGCCCCGGGTGCCACGGTGACGATCACCGCTCCCGGCTTCATCTTCAATGACGGCGGGGTGGTCTCCGTCGGCGCGGGCGGGACCTTGATCCTGGACGGCGTCAATATCGAAAACACCGGCCTCCTTACCGGCGAGGGCACAATTCAGCTGGCCAACGGCGCCGACATCGCCGGTGAAGGCATCATCGACGTCGCCGGGGTGGATAACATCGGCACCCTGAACATCACCGGCGGCGAAGTCGTATTCGACACCAATTCGATCCTCGACATCGACATCGGCGGCGGCGCCAGCGATGTCCTCCACCTGGACACCATGGACCTGACTGCGGCGGGCGACACCCTGAACCTGACCTTCGCGCCCGGGTTTGATCCGACCGTCGACGGCAATTCGTTCCAGATCCTGACCTATTCCAGCCATACGGCGGAAATCGGTGGCGACGGCGGCGTTCTGGAAGCCGGCATCGACAACATCTTCGACACCATCGAGCATAACCTGGGGCCCGAATATACCGTCACCATCGACTACGGCAGCACGGCCGCCACGGTCACCGTCAATCGCAACCCGGAGATCGCCGTCACCACCAACGGCGCGGGCATGCAGTTCGACGGGGTGGACGATTACATTACGATTCCCACGGATCCGGCGATCATCAATGCCGCATCGATCACCGTGGAAGCCGTGGTCAACCTTGCCGGACCGCCCGCGCAAGCCGTGCGGATCGCCGAAAACTTCAACAGTGATTACGCCGGTTGGGGCTTCACGATCGAGACCAACGGCGCGTTGATCGTCCAACTCGGCGATGGCGGCACGGACAGCCAACTTTCGAGCTTTACCACCGTTCCCGGCGTCGTCATCCCCGATCAGCCGACGCATGTGGCCTTCACCTACGACGGCCCCAGCGGCGAGATCGTCGTTTACGTGAACGGCGTGGCCGTCGACGGTACGCCAGGCGGCGTCAACCCGGAGAACAACCTGGGCAACGCGACACAGGATGTCGCCATCAACCACCCGGTCTTCCCGCTTAAGGGCAGCATCGACGAATTCCGCATCTACAACGAGGCCCGCACGGCGAACGAAGTCGCCTCCGACGCAGGCGGCGGAACCGACGGCACGCAACCCCTGGTGCATTTCGACTTCGCCGACGGGCAGGCGATCAACCTGGGGTCACTGGGCAGCGCTTCCGACGGCAATCTCGGCAATGCCCTGGATGGCCCGGCGCTGGCCTTCGACGGCAGTGACGACCTCGTCCAGAGCGACACGGCAGGCATCGACTTCGGCAATGCCTTCTCCATCGAATTCGTCGTTCAGACGGAGATGGCGGCGACAGGCTACATCATGACGATCGGGGACACCTTCTCTGGCGGTGTCCCGGCCAACAATCTGCTGTTCGCCAATATCCCCAGCGCGGCCGGGAACCTCCGCATCGGCCAGTTCGGTGTCGTCGATATCGACAGCACCACGTTGGTGAACGACGGCGTCCCGCATCATGTCTCCCTCACCCATGACGGTGCCGGCAACTACAGCCTCTATATCGACGGCGTCCTTGAGAATACTGCACCGGGGAACCCCCTGCCCGATCTGACCGGCAGTACCCTGATGCTCGGCAACCCGACCGGAGTCCCCGCCTTCAACGGTGCCGTCGGCGATTTCCGCATCTATTCGGACGAGCGCAACGCAACCGAAGTCGCCGCCGACGCGACCGGCGCGGTCGATACGGACAATCTGCAGATCCACTACGCCATTGATGCCGCCGATGTCGCCGACGGCACCATCACCAACCAGGGGGTGCTGGGTTCCTCCGCGGATGCCACGGTCGGCACAATCACCGGCTCGGATGCCGCCGATCCGACCGTCATCGACATTACCAACCCCACGGCCCCCCTCGCCGTACCGCTGGTTGGTCAGGCGCTCAGCTTCGACGGGATCGACGACCGCATCGAAGTTACGGACCCGCCCAGGATTATGGTCAACGCCACGGACCAAAGCTCGGGCTTCGTCATCACCAATGCGACCGCCAACGGCAGCGACGACACGATTACCGATTTCGGCAACACCCCCGGAACCTTCGCAGGGTTCGAAGTGGGCGACGTGGTTACGCTGACCGGCTTCTCCAACGGCTCCAACAACGTCACCGGCACCATCACTGCCGTAGCCCCCGACGGCTCCTCCATCTCCTTCGCCGACGGCACGCTCGGCGCCAACAACGGCATGGCATCCGCCGGCACAATCGAAACGGTGTCTTCATCACCGTTGGCCACCGGCACGGATGCCTTCAGCCATCAATTGTGGTTCCGCACGGATACGACCGGCCTGCGTCAGGAATTGTTCGAGGTTCTGTCCGACGGCACGTTGAACGAAGGCGCTCTGCTGTTCGTGAATGCGGACAACAAGCTGGGCTTCGATCTTTCTGCCGCCGCGGGCATCTCTGGTCAGGGCCCAGTCGTCGCTGATGGCCTGTGGCACCATGCGGCGGTTACATTCGACGGCACAACGACAACCCTGTTCGTGGACGGCGTCGCCATTGGCTCGACAACGAGCCTGACCCCGAACCTTGTCGAAGGTAACGTCAACATCGGCGCGGGCCAAGGTGGCGCTCTCCCATTCCAGGGCGAAATCTTCGATGTCCGCGCCTATGACGTGGCGCGCACGGCGGGCGAGATCCGGGCTGACATGAACGACCTGCCCGACGGCACGGACCCGACCCTGACCGGCGCCTGGCACTTGGACGACGTTCTGAACGGCACGATGGGCCAGTTCCGCGACGTTACCGGCAACGGCGGCACAGGCACCTTCACGGGCGGAACCCCTGTATTCGTGGACAACAACCTGTTCACCATGGCCGAGGATTCGGTCCTGCACGGCCGGATCACCGGCACGGACGTCGATAATATCGCCGAGACCTTCATCTTCGGCGTCGCGGCCCAGGGAACGAACGGCACCGTTACCGTCAACCCGACCGACGGCACCTGGGAATACACCCCGGATGCGGACTTCGTCGGCACCGATACCTTCGAGGTCCAAGTCACCGACAGCCTGGGGGCGACGGCGACCAAGACGGTTTCCGTCAACGTGCTGAACGTCAACGACGCGCCGGTTGTCGCCAATCCGGCGGTGGCACCGATAGAGAACTTCGGCACTATCGCCGATGACGTCATCAATGGCGGCGCCGGCGACGACATCCTGCGCGGCAAGGAAGGCGATGACGTCATCGACGGCGGCGCCGGTAGCGACATCATCATCGGCGGCTTCGGCGCCGACACCCTGACCGGCGGCGCCGGGCAGGATGCCTTCCTGTACGGGGTTGGGGAATCCGACCCCGGCACGGCCGACGTCATCACCGACTTCACGGTCACGGACGACATCATCGTCCTCGACCAGACTGTCCTCGACACCCTCGGCTTCAGTTTCACCGGGGTCGATGGCGGCCACACCGCCTCAGACGGATACGCCAGCGCCTCGATCACGGCCAGCGGATCGGACAGCATCCTGACCATCGATGCCGACGACGACGGCGTGGTCGATGGCGAAATCCTGCTGCTCGGCGTCAATGCCGCCGAGTTCTCCGCGAGCAACATCGATAACCTATTCTTCGATACCAGCCAGTTTAACGTCATCACCGGTACTGACGGCATCGACGCGCCCCTGACCGGCACGGGCGGTCTTGATTTCCTGATCGGCCGGGACGGCGACGACACATTGCTCGGCGGCGGCGGCGCGTTGGATTTGTTCGACGGCGGCTTGGGCGCTGATGTCATGACCGGCGGCGGTGCGGCCGGCGATTACTACCTCTATCGCCAGACCCTGGATTCCACGGTCGGCAACGGCGACACCATCACCACCTTCAACGCCAATGTGGACGTGATCGACCTGCAGGCGATCATTTCCGGCGATTTCGATTTCAACGGCGCCGGCGCCTTCAGCGGCGGCGGCACGGCCTCGGCCTCCTTCGATGGCAGCCTGCTGCAAATCGATGCCGACGGCAACGGCGTCGCCGACATGGAAATGACCCTGTCCTCGGTCACCGGCAGCCTGTCCTTGGCCAATTTCCTGACCGCCGACGGCGAGGCGACCACCGTCATCGGGACGACCACCTTTGCCGAGGATGGTATCCCGGTCCTGGTTAACGAATTCATCCAGATCACCGACGGGGACAGCTTCGACCTGGACGGCGGCAGCCTGACCATTCAGATCACCGGCGGCTTCCAGGCCGGCGATGTGCTTGCGGTGGAACCGGGCCTGTTCGACGTACTCGGCGGCGCCGTCAGCATCGATCAGGACTTGATCGGCTCGATCATCGAGGACGGCACGACGGGCACGCTCAGGATCGACCTGACCGACAGCGCCACGCCGGAGATTATCGAACTGCTGGCCCGCTCGATAACCTTCGAAAACACGGCCGCGGAACCGGGCGCCGGCGCGCGCACCATCGACTTCACCCTGTCGGACGGCGACGGCGGCACTTCCGCCGCCCTCAGCCAGACCGTAAACATCACGCCCGTCAACGACGCGCCCGAGGTCACCACCGCGACCCTGCCCGCCGGCACGGCGACCTTCGATGCGGAAGTCCTGGTCAACACGGCCTTGACCGGCGAACAGTCGGCCGCCGACGTCACCTATTTCGCGGGCGGCACCAAGTTCGTCGCCACCTGGAACAATTACAGCGTCGGCGGCGGATCGGACCTGGGCGCCATCGGGCGCATCTTCAACGCCGACGGCACCCCCGACGGCCCGGAATTCGTCATCGCCAACACCGTTCCCGGCAGCGAGTACAACGCTCGGGTCTCGCCGATGGCCGACGGCGGCTTCATCATTTCCTACGTCAATCAGCCGACCGCTGCAGACGCCAATACTTCGGACCTCTACGTTCAGCGCTACGACAGCACGGGCCAGGCGGTTTCCCGTGACGGGTCGACCCCGGGGGCCGATGCCTTCAACGTAGGCGAATACTTCAGCGGCACGGTGCAGAACGGCGGCACGGTCGTGGGCCTGTCGAACGGCGGCTTCGTCATCGCCATCGATCAGCAAGACTCCGGCATTGCCAGCGGTCAGGACGTCACCGCGCGCGTCTTCGGCGCCAACGGTTTGCCGGTCACCGGCGAATTCCTGCTGGGGTCCTCGCCCACACCGGCCACCCAGGGCACGGAACTGGCGGCTCTGCCGGGCGGCGGTTTCGTCGCGGTATGGACCGACAATACGGATGGCGACAATGACCTGTTCGCGCGGGTGTACGACAACAGCGGCACGCCGCTGGGCCCCGAATTCGCCGTCGCGGTAAATCAGGGCGGCGGCACGCAGCAGGACCAGCACGAAGTCGCCGCCCTATCCAACGGCAACTTCGCGGTCGCCTGGCGCACGGACGACATTTCTTCCGGCGACAACGACGGCGCCGGCGGCATCGGCTATCGCATCTTCGGGCCCGACGGCACGCCGGTGACCAGTGATCTGCTTGCCAACACGGACATCACAGGTCATCAGAACGAACCCTCCATCGCGGCCCTGCCCGACGGCGGCTTCGTGGTGTCCTGGTCGACCAACGACACCGCCGCAGACGGCGACGGCACGGCCATCCGCGCACAGCGGTTCGACGCCGCCGGCGCCAAGGTCGGCACGGAATTCACGGTCAACGAGAATACGGCGGGCAACCAGCAGCAAGCGGCCATCGCCGCCGACGCTGACGGCAATCTGGTCGCCGTGTTCCGCCAGTCCGACCCGGTCGGCGCCACCGCCGACAATACGGAAATCGGCGCGCGCGTCATTTCCTTCGGCCTTGACGGCAAGACCTATGTGGAAGACGGGGCACCCCTGCTTGTCGACAGCGGCATCACCCTGACGGATCTCGACAGCACGACCCTTGACGGTGCCACGGTAACCATCACCACGGCCTTCGAGGCCAATACGGATATCCTGTCCTTCACCCCCGTGGGGTCCATCGGCGGCAGCTATGACGCGGCCACCGGCGCGCTGACGCTGACCGGCACCGGCACGGTCGCCGAATACGAACAGGTCTTGCGCTCGGTCGCGTTCAATTCCACGGCGGTGCAGCCGGATTTGGCCGACCGCATCATCGAATTCCAGATAACGGACGACCAGGGCGCCCCGTCAACGCCGTTTGCCGTCACCATCGGCGTCGAAAACATCAACGATGCGCCTGAAATCTCCTCGGCCGGCGGCAATGCGACCTTCACCGAGGACGGCCCGGCTGTCGCCATCGACACCGCCATCGTTATCATCGATATAGACAGCACCGATTTCGACCTTGGTCAGTTCACCGCTACGATCACTGCCGGCGGTACCACCGATGATGTTCTGGACATCGACACCTCGGGCAATATCGGCCTGAGCGCCGGATTGACGCCGGCCAGCGTGGTCAGTGTTTCCGGCACGGACATCGGCCTGGTCAATGCCGCGTCAACGGCGGGCAATATCATCATCGACCTGGATCCCGACGCCACGCCGGCACTGGTTCAGGAGCTGGCCCGTGCCGTCACCTATCAGAACATCAGCGAAGAGCCGGGCGTGGCCCAGCGGACCGTCACCTTCCAGGTTTCCGACGGCGACGGCGGAGTTTCCGCCGCCTTCGACCGCACCGTCGATATCTCGCCGGTCAACGACGCACCGGAAATTCTCGGTGTGGTGCAATCAAGCAACGTTGCGCAGTTCGACGGCAGCGGCGACAGCATCAGTCTGGCCAACCCGGCGGGCCTGCCGAACGGCGCTTCCGACTTCACCTGGTCGGCCTGGGTCAAGACAGACGCAACCGGCATCAATCACGCCATATTGTCGATCGGCAATGCCACCGGCACCGGCACCAACGGGCAATTATTCATTCAGGGAAGCGGTCAGTTGGCGTTCGATTCGTTGAACGTCGGCTTCACGACCGGCGGGCCGGCGATCAATGACGACGTCTGGCACCATGTCGCGGTTACGACCTCCGGCGGCTATTCTGAAATTTTCCTCGACGGGGTTTCCGTCGCCGCCCCCATTGATCTGTCCCTCGCGATCGGAACGGACAGCGCCTATATCGGCCAAGCGCCCGGTGGGATAAATCAGTTCCAGGGAGAGATTTCCGACGTCCGCATCTATGACGTGGCGCGCACCGCCGACGATATCGCCGCCGACATGAGCCTCCGCCTGACCGGCGCCGAACCGAACCTGGTTGCCTATTATCCGCTCGACAGCGAAACCGGCGGGATCGTGGTCGACCTTGCCGGCGGCGACAACGTCGGAACCTTGCTGGGCGACGTGACCATCGGCGGATCCTCCCCGGACTTCCTGATCGACACCGCGACCGTTTTCGCCGACGACTTCAACGACGGCACCCTGGACCCGGCCGCCTTCACGGTCGATACGGCCAGCAGCGGCGCGACCGCGGCGGAAGCCGGCGGCGCCCTGGCGCTCGGCAACCGCGCCATCGTCACCACCACGGCCGAGTACGAACCGACGGCAACCGAGCCCGTGATCATCAATACCAGCTTCACGTTCCAGGACACCGCCAACGATTTCTTCTCGATCGTCACCCGATCCGACGGCGTTGCCGACAGCGGCAATTTCTATCAGGTCACGAACGGCATCTCCTTCGTCACCCAGGCCGCGGGCGACAACAAACTGGCCATCCTCCGATACGAGAACGGCGTCGGGACCGGCCTGGGCGATTCCGGCGTGGGTTCGATCATCCTGACCAACGGCACGACCTATGACGTCCAGATCGCGGATGACGGCTACAACCTGACCTTCACGGTGACCGAGGCCGGTAATCCCGCAAACACCGCCACCCTGACGGCGCAGGATTCGACTCTGTACGCGGAAAACCACGTCTCGCTGTACAACCGGGAAGTCGTCGCCAACGGCCCGCAGATCGACAGCCTGGAAATCACCCAGCCGGGCGGCCTTCTGGTCGTCCCGGAAGACGGGTCGTTCTCGTCGCAGATCGTCGCCGGGGATCTGGACAACGGACCAGGCGACCTGAGCTTTACCCTGGACGTGGGCGCCGCCCACGGCACGGTGGACGTCCAACCGGACGGCACCTTCACCTATACCCCCAATCCGGATTACGCGGGCAGCGACAGCTTCACCGTCACCGTCGACGACGGCGCCGGCGGCACCAATACGCGGACGATCCTGCTCGACGTACAGAACACCAACGACGCGCCGGTCATCCTGGGCGCGCCGACCAACGTCAACACGCCGCAATTCAACGGCATCGACGACTTCGTCCAGGCCACCAACCCGGCGGCCCTGCTGCCCTCGGGCAACGCGCCCTTCACCATCGAGGCCTGGGTCCAGCCCGCCGAAGCAGGCACCCTGGCGTCCCTCGGCACCGCGACGGGCAATCAGGGCCTCGAAATCTTCATCACCGAAAGCGGCGAGCTTGGCGTCGGCACGGACGACCGAACCACCATCGAGATCGTCGACACCGGCAACGCCATCGACGACGGCGCCTGGCATCATGTCGCCGTGGCCTATGACGGCACGACCTTCCGCCTGTACGTTGACGGCGTGGAAACGGCCTCGGGCAACGGTGCGCTCAACGTCGACGTCGGCGGCGAGTTCATCTTCGGCAAGGGCTTCAACGATACCGGGCACTTCAAGGGCGCCATCGACGACATCCGCATTTGGGCCGACGAACGCACGGCCCAGGAAATCGCCGACAACCATCAGCAGGCCGACCTTGCCGACACCACGGGCCTGGCCGCGCGCTATACCCTGGACAACACGGACGAGGCCGACATTGACCCGGCCCTGATCGATATTTCCGGCAACGGCCACGTGATTACGTCGGGCGGCCCGCCGTCGGATCCGTTCGGCGCCTATGCCGTGCTCGACGGCGCGGGCGACATGGTCAACTTCACCCAGATCGCCCCGGTCGACGGCACCAACAAGATCACCATCGCCGCCTGGGTGAGACCGGATGACCTGACCGGCACCCAGGCCATCGCCGCCATCGGCGCCGGCGGCCTGGTGCTGGAACTCGACGGCAACGGTCTGTCGTTCACCAACGCCGGCGTGACGGGAACCGGGGCCGGGGGCAACCTGACGGCCGGTGAATGGAACCACGTCGCGGTCACCTACGACGGCGACACGGGGGCCTTCGAAACCTTCGTCAACGGCGTTTCCCAGGGCAGCAGCAACATCGGCACCAGCACCCTGCCGGCGGCGACCACGATGGCCATCGGGTCCTCGACCGGTGACGGCAACGAAACCGCCACGGATTCCTTCTCCGGCGCCGTCGCGCAGCTGCGCATCTTCGACGAAGTCCGCCAGGCCACGGATATTCAGGCCGACATGGCGCTTAGCCATTATGACGGCCAGCCGCCGGCGACCTTGTTAATCGAACAGCCGCTCGACCGCCATTCATCCGACGCCAGCCTTGTCGGTGACGCCCATATCGCCGATCATTCCCCGACCCTGCTGGGCTCCAACGTGACGTCCGGTGCGATCTCCTTTGACGGCATCGACGACGAGATCAGCATTTACAGCAATCCGGGCCTTGATCCGGATAGCTGGACCGTGGAAACCTGGCTGCGGTCCGACGCCGATGACAACGCGGCCGGCGTGCAGCGCCTGCTGACCCTTAGCAACGGCACCCACGCCGCCTATTCCCTGCTGTTCCAGAACGGCAACCTGAGCGTCGAATTCACGCACCAGGGCGGCGCCAGCAGCAGTTTCGTGACGGCGGTCGACGATATCCGCGACGGCCTTTGGCACCATGCCGCCGGCACCTACGATTCCGCGTCGAACACGCTGTCCCTCTTCGTCGACGGTCATCTGGTCGGCCAGATCGACACCACCGGCTATACTCCGTCTGACGGCAACGCCGACCTTGTCATCGGTAACTTCACGACCAGCCACGACCAGCGCTTCACCGGCGAGATGGCTGACATGCGTATTTGGGAATACGCGCGCGACGAATGGCAAATCGCCAACGACCTGGAAGAGCCCGTGTCCCCTGACAGCCCGGGACTGGTCGCCAACTTCCCGCTCAACGGCGGAACGGGCGGTCGCGCGGTGCCCGCCACCATTTTCGATGTCGTGGACGGATTGACCGGGAACGTTTACGGCGCGCCGGTCTTCGTCGACACCGGACCGGGGATTTACAGCGGCCTTGACCCCAGCACGCCGCTGGCCGGCACGGAAGACACCATCCTGCGCGGCCGCATCGTGGCCGAGGACGTCGATGGCGACTCTCTGACCTTCACCTTGAACGTTAGCCCCAATCACGGCTCGGTCACGCTGAATTCCGACGGCAGCTACGAATACAACCCCTATACCGATCAATTCGGTACGGATTCCTTCACCGTCACCGTCGACGACGGCTTCGGCGGCACGGACACGCGGACCATCTATCTGGATCTCGCCCCGGTGACCGACGTCTTCATCGGCGGCAACGGGGACGACCTTTATCTGTTCGGCACGGACGGGGACGACATCCTCGACGGTCGGACGGGCGAGAACGTGATGTCCGGCGGCGGCGGCGACGACTATCTGACCGGCGGCACACGGGGCAAGGGCGGCGTCGACCGCAACATCGCCGACTATTACGGCGTCAGCGCCGGGATCACCGTCGATGCCTCCACCGATACCGTGACGGGCGACGCCTCGGTCGGCACCGACACGCTGGGCAACATCGACCAGATCATCGGCAGCGCCCACAACGACCTGTTCGACATGACCGGCTGGGACAACAGCCAGTTCGATGCCTTCGATCCGGACGGCAGCGGCGGGCTCACCCCGACCGTCGGCGTCTTCAACGCCATCCGCGGCGGCGACGGTGACGACACCATCACCGGCAACGGCTACACCCGGGCCGATTACGGCGATGCCTACGGCGGCGTGACCGCGACCCTGACGGGCGCCACCGACGGCAGCGGTTACGGGCATCGGACCAGCAACAACGCCGGGTCCGACGGCGGCGAAGGCGGTTTGGCCGCCCTTGGCCTGGCGGACGGAACAGGGCTCGACACCTTCATCAGCGGCGTCAACGAACTCGCCGGGTCCGACTACGACGACATCCTGACCGGCAACGACAACAACAACGTGTTGATCGGGCGCGGCGGCTACGACACCCTGGACGGCGGCCTGGGCATGGACCGTGCCGATTACCGCTCCGACACCTACGGTATAACCGTGACCTACGACCCGGATGACAGCTTCAACGCCACGGTCATCGACGGCCTGGGAGATACCGACACCCTGATTTCCATCGAACAGGTGCGCGGCTCGCAGTTCGATGACGTTTTCAACGGCAATGACGCTGACAACCGCTTCCGCGGCGAAGGCGGGGCCGATACCTTCAATCTCGCGGATGACGCCTCCTTCGTCGGCATCAGCAACGGCGGCGACGACCGCATAGAATACACGCGCGGCGACGAATCGACGCTTCCGGACGGCTTCGACAACATCATCGGGTTTACCACCGGCGACACCATCCGCTTCAACGGCATGGACGGCCTGGAACTGATGACCGTCGGATACGCCTATGCGGGCACGGTCCAGACGACCGTCGACGCCATCGCCATCGACGACGGCGTCCAGGACCGCGTCACGTTCTTCACGGACGGGGTGGACGGCTATCTTTACGTCAAGGGCCGGGGCACGGGCACGACCAACTACGACGGCACCCTGATCAAGCTTCAGGGCATCACCGCGCCGCTCGCGGGCACGGATGTCCGGGGCGCCAACGGCACCGCCCTGATCGAAACCACCGACGGCACAAACACCATCATCGCCACCGCCGCCCAGGAAACCCATACCGGCGGCACGGGCCCGAACTATTTCGTGTTCACGGCGGTAGCCGACTCAGCGACCGGTGCCGGCAATCGTGACACCATCGATGATTTTGTTGTCGGCGTGGACAAAATCGTCCTTGAGGGCTTGGTTGATGATGGCGATGAATTCACCCTTCTTGCACCTGGTTTAGATCTGCTGGGCAACGGGAATGCTACGGCCGCCTTCGGCACCCTGGGCCTAAGCAACGTCCTTCAGATCGACCTTGATGGCGATTTCTTCTTGGGTACAGGCATCGATATGCAGATCGACCTTCCCAATGTCGATCGGAACGCGCTGACCACCGACGACTTCATCATCATCACCACCAGCACGGGCACGGACATCGACGACACCTACAACGGGCGCGCGGGCAACGACTGGATTCTCGCCTCGACCACGAACGCGTTCGTAATGGACATCGCCAGCGCTGCCGTGACCACCGGCGACACCATTACCCTGGCGGGCGGCAGCGACGGCATCGACACCCTGATCATCCGCGACCCGATGGAATTTATCGGCGCCGAATGGTCGGGCACGGACCTGATGTTGTTCTATGAAGACATCGGCAGCACCTATGTCCACAAGACCACCGTGACCAACCATGCGGCCAATTCGCTCGATTACATCGAATTCGAATTCAACGACGGCGACGCGCTGGACCGCTTCGCCGTCGCCAACGGATCGGACGCCTCCGGCGGGACGGAAAACACCCTGGTCGCCGGCGGCAGCGGCATCGACACCCTGATCGGCTCCGACCACAACGATATCCTGCTGGGCAACGACGGCGACGACGACCTGTCCGGCGGCGACGGCGACGACCTGTTGATCGGCGGCGCGGGCGAGGACATCCTGGACGGCGGCGCGGGCAACGATACCGTCAGCTATTTCCAGAACCCGACAAACGGGGTCATCGTCAACCTGAGCAACACCACGGAAGGCATCAGCCCGGAGGCCATTTCCGGTGGCACCGCTTTCGATCCCTACAGCGCAGAAATCGACACCCTGAGCAATATCGAAAATGCCGAGGGCAGCAGCTTCGATGACTTCCTGATCGGCAGTGACGTCACGAACCGCCTGTCCGGTGATGACGGCAACGACACTATTTACGGCGGCGGCGGCGCGGACATTCTCGAAGGCGGTGAGGGCATGGACGTGTTCATCTACAACTCGCCCTCGGATAGCGGCATCGGCGGCCTGCTGCGCGATGTGATCCTGGATTTCGACGCCATCGGTGCCGACAAGATCGATATCTCGGCCTTCAACGAAGGCATGTTCATGTTCGTGGGTGACGATACCAACGATTTCGCCGGCTACGGCGCCAGTTCGGCCCGGTTCAACAATGAGACCAAGATTCTGGAAATCGACGCCGACGGCGACGCCCAGGCGGACATGGAAATCGAACTGCAGAACGTCGATGGCGCCGATCTGGACAGCAACGACTTCATGGTCTCCGGCGGGCAGGTCGCCTAAACGCCGGCCGTTCCCGTTCACCAATCATTCACCTGACCAACCTATGATTTTGCCGGGATCGCCGCGATTATCGCCGATATGGTATGGTGGCGGCGCCTCTGTCGCCGGGTGCGGCAAAGCGCGGAAATCCGGGGATATTCGCGCGCAGACGAGTGAGCGAGCATGAAGGAACTGTTGAAACGGGTCTTCGCCAGACCGGCGATCGCGACGGAATTGATCGTCGCGACCCTGTTCATCAACATCCTGGCCATGGCCAGCCCCCTGTTCGTCATGCAGGTGTTGAACCGATACGTCAGCCAGGGCGTCGACGCGACGCTGGCGACCCTGACGTCGGGCGTGCTGCTGGCCATCACCCTGGAATATCTGTTCCGCCAGGCGCGCGGCTCCCTCGCCCGGGGCGTCAATGTGGAACCGGATGAAAAGCTCGCCATCGCCGGCTACGGCATCCTGACCCGGGCCCGGGCGGGCGACCTGGAACAGATCCCGCCGGAAACCCGGCGCGAAATGGTCAACGGCATGGCCTCGGTCGAACAGGCCTATTCGTCGTCCAACATCGCGACCATCCTGGACGTGCCGTTCTCGCTGATTTTCGTGTTCGTGCTTTACCTGCTGCATCCGCTGATGGCGGTGGTGGTGCTGGCCTTTCTGGTCGGGGTGTTCGCGTTCGGCGTCTATGGCTCCATGTCCATGCAGGAAAAGACGGCGGAACTGCAGAACGCGACCGGCGTCGGCAGCGCGCTTCTGGGCACCGCGACCCGCGAACAGGATCTGGTGCGCGCCTTCAACGCCGGCGGTTTCCTGCGCCGGGCCTGGGAAAAACACGTGCATACGTCGCAGCACCTGCGCCGCGACGTAACGTCCCGCCAAGGCATGATCCAGACCATCACGCAGACCGCTAACGGCCTGATGAGCGTTGCCGTCATCACCACGGGCGCCCTTCTGGTCGTCAGCGGCAACATGGACGTGGGTGCCATGATCGGCGCCAACATTTTGTCGGCGCGGGCGTTGCAGCCGGTGACCAAGCTGTCGCAGCTGGGCAGCGCCTTCGCCAAGGCGCGCCAGGCGCTGACCATGTTCGCCGAACTGACCCGCGTGCCGCTGGAACCGGAAAAGGGATCCGCCGTCACCAAGTATTCCGGCACCATCGAACTGCGCGACCTTGCCTTCGGGTTCAAGGGGGCGCCCATGCCCTTGTTCGAATCCCTGAACCTGAAGCTGACGGCCGGTGACGTGCTGTTGGTGGTCGGCGACAACGGCAGCGGCAAGACCACCCTGGGCCGCATCATCCTGGGCCTGTTGGAACCGGACCGCGGGCAGATCCTGATCGACGGCCTGGATATCAAGCAGGTGGCCCTTGAATGGTGGCGCCGGCAGGTCATCTACATGCCGCAGGAACCGGCCCTGCTGAACGCGACGATCGAGGAAAACCTCAAGGTCAACGCCCCCGATGTCCAGACCTCGGACCTCAACCGCATCATCGACGCGGTCGGCCTGCGGCGGTTCCTGGATGAAAGCCCACAAAGCTTCGAGACGCCCGTGGTCGATAACGGCTGGCGGCTGTCCGAGGGCACCCGGCGGCGGCTGGGCCTGGCCCGGGCGCTGGCGACCAACGGCGCGCTGGCGGTGATCGACGAGCCGACGGAAAGCCTGGACGCCGACGGCTGCGCCGCCGTGCACAAGATCATGGGATCGCTGGTCAAACAGGGCCGCACCATCATCATCATGTCCCACGACAAGAACATCGTGCGCGGCGCCCATTATCTGTTGGACCTCAACCAGAAACCGGTGCCCGTCGTGCGCCATGTGCCGGGCGTTCAGGACCCGCAGGCCGCGCCGCGGCCCGCGCAGCCGAGCCCAGCGCCCAAGGCCCCCGCCGCCGGCCCGGCGGCCGCTACCCCCGCCGACGCGGGCACCCCGCAGGCCAACCGGACACGGGGCGGAGACTGACCATGGCCGGAAACCCCGTCGCCGCCACGGAGCGGCTCAAGGAACTGATGGGTAAAGCCCGCGCCGTACCCGAAGCGGCGGCGGCAACCGCGGCCGCCTACATGGCGAAAAAACCCGCCGACGGCATCCCGCCGCCGCAGGGGCCCGCCCTCGACGGGGCAGGTGATCCGGGCAGGGCGGAAACGCCCGGTGACGCCCCCGCCGACGGGGGTTACCGGCCGTCTGAAACGATCCCGTTCAAGACCCATGCCGTGTTCGGGCTCTGCGCCGCGATGGTCGTCAGCTTCGGCATCTGGTCGTCGATCAGCGAGATCGACATCGTGTCCATGGCCCTGGGCGAGGTCATTCCCTCGACCCAGGTCAAGACCATCCAGCACCTGGAAGGCGGCATCGTGCGCGCCATCAAGGTGGTCGAAGGCGGCAAGGTGACGGCGGGCCAGGAACTGGTCGTGCTGGAACCGACGGCCAGCAACGCCGATGTGGGTGAGTTGGGCGAACGCCTGGTGTCCCTGCGTTTCGACCTGGCGCGCCTGCGCGCCCTGCTGCGCGGGGACCGGACCCTTACCCTGGACCCGGAACTGGTGCGCGACCGCCCCGATTTGGCCAATTCGGCGCGGCAGCGCTTTCAGGCGGATTTGGAAAAGCATCTGGGCGACCTCAAGCGCCAGAACGCCGCGATCGTACAGCGGACCCAGGAAATTCACGAGATCAAGACCCGTATCACCAATGCGGGCAAAAGCCTGAAACTGGTTGATGAACAGGTGCGGATCAGCGAAGGCCTGTTGAAGCGCGACCTGACCAACCGGTTCGTCCATCTGAACCTGTTGAAAGAGGCCGAACAGCTGCGCGGCGGGATCGAGACGGACGAGGCCTCGCTGTTGCGCGCCGATGCCGCCCGCAAGGAGGCCCAAGCGGTGCTGGAAAGCGTGACCAGTGAATTCAACAAGGAAACCCAGCGCCTGTTGGACGAGGCGCAGTTGAATTTCCGCGAATTGACCCAGCGCATCCAGAAATTCCGCGACAACCTGCAACGCACGGTCGTGCGCTCGCCGGTGGACGGCACGGTCAAGACCCTGCACGTGGTTACCGTGGGCGGCGTGATCCGGCCGGGCGATCCGGTCGTCGATATCGTGCCCGCGGGCGACAAGCTGATCATCGAGGCCAAACTGCAGACCCAGGACATCGGCTATGTCGTGCCGGGACAGGCGGCCATGGTCAAGCTGGCATCGGGCGACGCCATGCGCTTCGGCGCCCTGAAGGGGACCGTGATCCACGTCAGCCCCGATACCCTGCAAACGCCGGACGGCAACCCCTACTATAAGGTCCGCATCGCCACGGAAAGCGACCATTTCAGCCGCGGTTCCCTGGTCTATAACCTGTTTCCCGGTATGCAGGTGGTGGCAAGCATCCAGACCGGCACACGCACGGTGCTGCGCTATCTGGTTGATCCGTTGCTGGCCAATCTGGACGACGCCCTGGGCGAACGCTGAGGCGGCCCTTTCAAAAGAATTCGGCGAATTCGCCTATTTTTTCGCGGCGGCCTTGCCCGCGGGCTTTTTCTTGGCCGGGGCGGCCCCATCCTTGCCGCCCGCATCCTTCGTCTGGCTTTGCAGCTTTTCACGGATTTCGTTGGCGCCGTCGGCCACGCCGCGCAGCACGGCCTGAAGCTGGTTGGCCGGAATCAGCAGGCGGGTGATCGGCCGCGCGGTGCCGCCTTCGACCTGTTGGGCCAGGGTTATACGGAAAACCCCGTTCGCGTGCGACACGCTGGAGACGAGTTCAACAAAATGCTCGTCCAAATGCTCATCGGCCATGAAACGCCCCCTCGCGCCTATTTTTTCCTCTGGAGTAATTGATTGTCGTTTGCCGGTCCTTGAGGGTCAACAGGGTTGTGAAAATTGATAAACACCCCAATTTCATATGCAAATCCCCGGAAATCAGGGGAATAAAACGCGGCAGGTATTCCCAAATCCCTATCGATGAAATTTGCAAAATACGTTGTAATAATATGCATACAATACTAATTTCTCCTTGAAAGTTCACTCCGGCCCATTCTCCGATGTGGTATAATCATATGCACGGCGGGAGGGCTTGCAAAGATAACGCGCACGGGTACAACCCAGGGGCGCAAAAAGGAAAGCAAATGCCTAGAGCCTCAAGCAAGAACGAAAGCCACCGACAAAAGCGGCTTCCCCCGGGCGTTTCCAACCCGGTTGACATTCATGTCGGCCAACGCCTGCGCCTGCGCCGTACGCTCCTTGGCATGAGCCAGGAAAAGCTTGGCGACGCGGTCGGCCTGACCTTCCAGCAAATTCAGAAATATGAACGCGGCGCCAACCGCATCGGCGCCAGCCGGTTGTACATGTTTTCGCGTATTCTCGACGTGCCGGTCGCCTATTTTTTCGAGGAACTGCCCTCGCAAATCCGCACCCACGAAGGACAGATGCAGATCGGTCTGTCCGATTTGCCGCAGGATGCGCTGGAACGTGATCCCATGGCCCGCCGCGAGACCCTGGAACTGGTCCGCGCCTATTACGCCGTCGGCAACCCCAAGGTCCGGCGCCGGATCGTCGATCTTGTCCGCTCTCTGGGTGGCGAGGAAGACTGACCCCGGCTTTGACCTATGGTGCCGGTTGACCTGATCTTCGGATCAGGCAATCCCCGCCCGGGCGACCATCGCTTCCAGCAATACCTGACATCCCGCCGCCAGATCGCCGGGCGTCGCCGCCTCGCGCTCGTTGTGGCTGATCCCATCCTTGCAGGGCACGAAGATCATGCCGGTGGGGGCGATGTGCGCCAGGTTGCAGGCGTCGTGTCCGGCGCCCGAATGGATATCACGGCAAACCAGGTCAAGCCGCTTCGCAGCGGCCCGCACGGCCTCGACACAGTCGGGGTCGAAGGCGACCGAATCACGGCCAAACATCTCCGCAATCTCCACCGCCACCCCGGCCTCCTCGGCAAGGCGCCGGCACAACGCTTCCGCGCGGGCGCAGATGTCGGCCAACAGGGCGTTGTCCGGATGGCGGATATCGACGGAAAAGGTAACACGCCCCGGCACCGTGTTGCGTGAATTGGGCCGCACCTGCAAATAGCCCGTGGTGATGACCGGTAGGGGGTCGAAATCGAAGGCCAGGCGATTAAGTCCGTCGATCATGCGGGCCGCCCCGACCAGGGCGTCGCGGCGCAGGGTCATCGGCAGCGTCCCGGCGTGGCCTTCCTCACCGGTCACGGTAACGGTGTAACAGCGCCGCCCCTGGGCACCAAGCACGGCACCGATGACGGCACCTTCCCGCTCCAGAATAGGGCCTTGTTCGATATGCGCCTCGAAGAACGCCGAAATGGGATAGCCGCCGCAAGGGGCGTCGCCGTCATAGCCGATGCGGGCCAATTCCCGGCCCAAAGTGGTCGTGTCTTCGCGGTCCGGCAGATTGAGTCCGTAATCCAGGTCGAATTGCCCCGCATAAACCCCCGACGCGACAACGCCGGCGGCGAAGCGCACGCCTTCCTCGTCCGTCCAGTCGACGATTTCAAGCGGTGCGCGCGTGGTGATGCCGGCATCGTTCAGGGCGCGCACGACCTCAAGCCCGGCCAGCACGCCGTAGGCCCCGTCGAACTTGCCGCCGAGCGGCTGACTGTCCAGATGGCTGCCCGTGACCACGGGAGGGGCATCGTCATTCGCGCCCGCGCGGCGGCCGATGATATTCCCCATGCGGTCGATGCGGACCGCAAGCCCCGCCTCCCGGCACCAGCCGACGAACAGATCGCGGCCCGCCTTGTCGAGATCGCTGAGCGCGATGCGGTCGACGCCGCCGCCCGCTGTCGCGCCGATTTCGGCCATGTCCATGAGAGACCGCCACAGGCGGTCGCCGTTCACCGGCGCCGTGATGCCGGCAACAGTCACCGCCATTCCCCGACCTTGTCCGAAAGCCAGCGGCAGATACGCAGCAGTTTGGCGTCCTCGCCCCAGGGACAGACGACCTGCACGCCGATGGGCATGCCGTCGGCCCCCTTCAGCAAGGGAAGGCTGGCCGCCGGCGCCCCCATGAGAGTCCAATAACCGTTGAAGGATGCGTCGCCCGTGCGGCTGAGGTCGCGGGGCGCCTGGCCGGGTGCGGCCGGGGTCAGGATCGCATCAATACCGTCAAAAACCCCCGCCAACGCGTCCTGCATCGCTTCGGCCTGATAGAGGGCGTCCAGGTATTCACGGGACGTTACAGATAGGCCGCGTTCGATCCGGTCGGCGGTGATCGGGTCCAGGCCCGCGCGGTCGCGGTCGTAATAGGGGCCAAGGGCCTGCACGACCGAGCCGTTCATCACCATTCCGTGGCAGGCCAGGGCGCCATCGAAGATGGGCGGCAGTTCCGCTGCATACACGACATCGCCCAGGCCGCGCGCCAGATCTTCGATCGCGCGCTGCATGTCCGCCTCGCCACGGTCCCAGGCCGGACCGCGCACGAACATCAGGCGCGGCGCGGCGGTCAGCGGGTCCGCCTCACCCAGCCCGGCGTGTCCGCGCATGTCCTTGTCCGCCGGGTCGCGGCGCATCAGCACCCGGGCGGCCAGGGCCACATCCTCGGGCGTGCGCGCGAAGATCCCGGGATGGTCGAGCCGCCGGGACAAGGGCGACATGCCGGCGCGGGAGATCGTGCCAAAGGTGGGTTTCAGTCCGTAAACACCGTTGAACGACGCCGGACGCAGCATGGAGCCGCCGGTTTGCGAACCGATGGCGAGCGGCACCATGAAATCACCGACGGCGGCGGCCGAGCCCGAGGACGAGCCGCCCGGCGTGCGTGCCGGATCATGGGGATTACGCGTCTTTCCGGGGGCCGACAGGGCGAATTCCGTGGTCACGCATTTGCCCATGATGACCGCCCCCGCCTCGCGCAGCAGGGTGACCAGCGTCGCATCCCTGTCAGGGCGGCGTCCGGCGCACAGGCGGGAGCCGTTCTCCGTCGGCTGGTCGGCCGTGTCGATGATGTCCTTGATGCCGACGGGAATGCCGTTAAGCGGCCCTGCCCGGCCGTCGCGGCGGCGCTGATCGGCAGCATCCGCCTGGGTCAGGGCCAGGTCCGGGTCCAGGAACGTCCAGGCGCCGACGGCATCTTCACGGTCGGCGATGCGGTCCAGGCAAGCCTGGACCAGATCGCGGGCGGTCAGGTCGCCCGTTTCCATGCGGGCAAGCGCGGCTTCGGCGCTGAGGCGGTAAATATCCATGGTGGTCGTTTCCTGTGGTGGGTCGAGGCCTTAAGGGGCGGCCGGCGCCTTGTAGACGCCCTTTTCCTTGTAAAAACGGGCGGCCCCCGGGCAATAAGGGATGGGGACCCCGGCATGGTGGCTTTCCAGGGTCAGGTTCTTTCCCTTGGCATGTCCGTTGTTCAACAGATGCCGCGCCTGCATGTTGCCGTACAACCCTTTGACCACGCCGTAATGTAGATCGTCCGGCAGGTTGGTCCGCGACACCCAAAGCGCGGACACGCTGACGGTTTCCACGGAGCGCGGATTGCCTTTGTAGGTATTTCCCGGAATGACGTCGGCGGAATAGAACGGCGCCTTGGCGATCAGGGCGGCGCGTTCCTTGCCCTGCACCGGGGCCAGGGTCAGGCCCGTCGTGTTCGCCATCTCGAACACGCCGTCAATGGGATAGCCCGACACATCGATGAAAGCGTCCAGATGACCGTCACGCACCAGTTCGGTGGCGGTCTTGGATTTCACGTATTCCGGCATGAAATCACGCTTTTCCACCAGCCCGTGGACGCCCAGCACCAGGCGCGCGCCGACCAGAACGCCCGATTCCGGCAGGCCGATGGACACCCGCTTGCCCTTCAGATCGTAAACGGACTTGATGCCCCGGTCTTTGCCCGCGACCACATGAACGTGTTCGGGGTAGAGGCTGGACAGCACACAGAGCTTCTTGAACGCCTTCTTGCCGGTGAAGGGCCCCGTGCCCGTATAGGCCCAAAAAGTCACATCGGACTGAACGAAGGCGGATTCGACCTGATCCGCATCAAGCGCGGAAACATTGGCGACGGAGCCATGGGTCGATTGGGCGAAGGCGACCAGTCCTTCCATGCCGCAATTGCCGCCCTTGGCGCAGCTTCGGGCGCCCGGCGGATTGGAAATCACCTGGGCCAACAGGCCCGCCATGGGAAAATACGTGCCGCCGGCAGCACCGCTGGCGATCCGGAAGAACAACATCTTCTGTGCCCCGGCGGGGCCGGGATACAGCCAAAGAGCAAGCCCCCCTGCCAGTGCAGCCGCGACAGCCAGACAACGGATCACCCGCAGACGGTTCGTCTTTCCAATGTTCATGTGTACCCTTCCCCCATCATGGTCCTCAATTTCACCCGCCGAGGCAACAGACCAAGGCGGTTTTCCCCCTGACGACCAAGACAAATATTGTATACATTGGTATTGTACATTGACAAAGAACCCCCCTAAAAAAACAGGGGTGCGCAGACATAAAATGGGGGGAAGCAATCCACCAATGAACGACCATTCGCCGACAATCGACACGACCCGTGTGGAAACGTTCCGCCATTGGACGCCGGTCACCCTCCGATTTTCCGACCAGGACAGTATGGGGCATGTAAACAACGTTTCCTATGCCGCCTTCGTCGAGGCGGGGCGCAACGCTTTCGTCACTCAATATCTGAAACCGGACACGCATCCCGGCATCGATTTCGTCCTGGCCCGCGTGACCATCGATTTCCGTGCAGAAATGCACTACCCGGGCACCGTCGATGTCGGCACCTGCATCAAGCGGATCGGAAACTCCTCAATCACCATCGGCACCGGCCTGTTCAAGGACGGCCGCCTGCACGGCACCGCGGAAAGCACCAACGTGTTCATCGATCTGGCAACCCGCAAGCCCTGCCCCATTCCCGCCGATGTACGGGCGGAATTGGAACGCCAACTCAACGAAGCGGCAGGGGTGTAAATGACCGGCAAGGACGACAATACGGAACAGCTGTCGCGCGGCGAATTCGTCCACGCGCGCCTGCGGGACGCGATCCGCGCCGGGCGGTACCCTCCGGGCACGCGAATCCGCGAGACCGAGGTCGCGGCCTGGCTGAACGTCAGCCGCACTCCCGTACGCGAAGCGCTTCGCCGTTTGCAGGCGGACGGGCTTCTGGTGTTCGAACCCTGGCGCGGCGTCGTCGTCGCCGAGTTGGATCAGCAGCAGGTGGTCGAATTCTATGCCATGCGCCGTGTTCTGGACGGTGCCGCGGCACGCCTCGCCGCGCAGCACGCGTCGGAACCGGAACTGGCCTATATGGAGGATTGCCTGGCCGCGGCCGCCCCGGGCAAGGGCGATGCCGCCCAAATGGCCGAGGCCAACCGCAAGTTCCACGAGGCTTTGTTTCAGGCCGCGCACAACCGCTATCTCCTGAAATCGGCGGCGGCGCTGTCCGACGCGCTGGCCCTGCTGAAAGGCACGACCTATTCCTTCCCCGACCGGGCGGACACGGCGCATGAGGAACATCGCGCCCTGATGGACGCCATCCGCGCGCGCGAACCGGAAAAGGCCGAACGCCTGGCCCGCAAGCACATCGCCAAGGCGGAGAAGGCGCGGCTCAAGCTGCTGGGCGACCAGCGCGATGTAAAGCTGTCCGAGGATAAATCGGAATGACCTATTTCCCGCCTCCCGGTAAGGGCTGGGAAACCGTCCCCGCGGAACAGGCCGGTCTGCATCCGGGACGCCTGTCCGAGGCCGTGACCTTCGCCGAGAATGCGGAGACATCCTGGCCCCGCGACCTGGACCGCGCCGAATTTCTGCCGACCCTGACCCAGCACGAACCGCCGCCGTGGAACGAAATTCTCGGCACCGTCGCCCCCCGGGGCGGGCCGGCGGGCCTGTTCATCCGGGGTGGGCGCATCGTCACGCAGTGGGGCGATCCGGTGCGCGCTGACATGACCTTTTCCATCGCCAAAAGCTACCTCGCCGTATTGGCCGGCCTGGCGGTTGGCGAGGGGCTGATTTCCGACCTGGACGACACCGTCGCGGGCTATGTGGACGGCGACTGGTTCACGTCGGAACAAAATGCATCGATCACCTGGCGCCACCTTTTGACCCAGACGTCGGAATGGCAGGGCACCCTGTTTTCCAAGCCCGATCAGGTCGATCATTTCCGCACCCTCGGCCATGGCGGCGGCGAATTGAAAAAGGGCCAGAAACGCGACCTGGGCGCCCCCGGCACCTATTGGGAATACAACGATGTGCGGGTGAACGCCCTGGCGCTTGCCCTGCTGCACGTATTCCGCCGCCCCCTGCCCGAGGTCCTGCGTGATTCCATCATGGCCCCCATCGGGGCATCGGACGATTGGCGCTGGATGGGATACCGCAATTCCGGGGTCACCATCGACGGGGTCGAGATGATTTCCGTGCCCGGCGGCACCCATTGGGGCGGGGGCATGCAGATCTCGTCCCTCGACCATGCCCGGTTCGGCCTGCTGATCAAGGAAGACGGCGTGTGGAACGGCCATCGCATCCTGCCCGAAGGCTGGGTATCGGCCCTGCGCACGCCCTGCCCGCTCAATCCCGTTTACGGATATTTATGGTGGTTGAACACGGACCGGGCGCAGTATCCGTCAGCCCCGGAAACCAGCTTCTTCGCCATGGGCGCCGGCACCAACCTGATCTGGATCGATCAGGACCTGGACATCCTCGCCGTATTGCGCTGGGTCGACCAACCGTCGCTGGACGCGGTAATATCAGGCTTCATGGCGGCGATGGAATGACCGCCTGACCGTTCCCGGAGCATCCGAACATGACCCCCGAAGACATCCTGCGCCACCCCGCCCGCGTCCTGACCCAGGCCCAGCGCGAGGCCTATTTCCGCGACGGCTATCTGGTCGCCGAAAGCCTGATCCCCGACGACATCGTCGACGAGATCAACCGCGTCACCGCGGATTGGATCGAACGCTCCCGCGCCCTGACCAAACCCAACGACGTGCTGGACGTTGCCCCCAGCCATTCCGCCGACAGGCCCGTTGTGCGCCGCCTGAAAAAGCCCGACGGCATGGACCCCGCCTATTGGCAATTCGCCAACGGCATCATCGCCGACGTGGCCGCGGACCTTCTGGGCCCCGACGTCTGCTTTCACCATTCCAAGCTGAATTTCAAATGGTCCGACGGCAAGGACGAGGTCGCCTGGCACCAGGACATCGCCTTCTATCCCCATACCAACCATTCAGTGCTGGCCATCGGTACATACTTGGCGGACGTGAACCCGGGGGACGGGCCGCTCGGCGTCATTCCGGGCAGCCACCTGGGGCCGGTCTATGAACATTACGATGCGAACGGCATCTGGACCGGACGCCTGACCGATGCCGACGTGGCCGAACTACCGACCGACACGGCGGTCTATTGCCCGGCCCCTAAGGGATCCATCACCGTACATCACGCCCGCGCCGTGCACGCGACGGAGGCGACGACCCAGACCGTTTCCGGACGGCCGCTGCTGATCAACGCCTATGCCTCGGCGGATGCCTTTCCCTATACGGCCCTGAAAGATACCTACACGGAGCATTTCCGGGCCATGGTACGCGGCGAGACTGCCAAATGGGCGCATATGGACCCGGAGCCCTGCCCCACGCCGCCGGACTTTTCCGCGGGATATACCTCGATCTATGCCCAGCAGGCGGGCGAGGCCGGCACGCCGACCCCGCGCGATCCTGGCCATCGGCCCCCGGCCGCCGTCGCGGCGGCGCTCAAGCCGGCGGCGGAGTAATCAGCCGCCCTGGTCAGCCGCCTCTGGCGGCGCCGCGGGTCATGGCCGGGCTGGAAATCGACCGCCCGCCCTTCGGCGCGCCATAAGATTTAGCGTTGGCGCCGGCGGTGACGCCGGGGCCGTGCTGCTGTCCGGATTTATCGTTGTCGGTGGGTGTACGCTTTTTCTTGGGCTTGCGGTTCGGGCGTTTTGTACCTGGCATGGCTCTGTGGTCTCCGGTGTTCGGGAAGCCCCCAGATTACGCCATCCTGGACGGAACGCAATTGCCCTGGGATGGTCAGGGCGCTATAGCCTAAGGAAAACCGCGTAGGAGACGAATATGAAGTATTCCCTGGGTGACCTTAAGGTCCAGACCGACGGTGACAATTACTGGATCGCACCGAACGCCGCCGTGATCGGCAATGTCGTCCTGAAAAAGGACGCCAGCGTATGGTTCGGCGCCACGGTGCGTGCCGATAACGACGTCATCACCATCGGCGAAGGCACGCAGATCCAGGACGGCAGCGTCCTCCACGCGGACCCCGGATTTCCCCTGACCATCGGCGATCACTGCACAGTCGCCCACATGGCCATGCTGCACGGCTGCACCATCGGCGACGGCACCATGGTCGGTATCGGCGCCGTGGTCCTGAACGGCGCCAAGATCGGCCGCAACTGCATCATCGGCGGCAAGGCGCTGATCGGCGAGGGCAAGGAAATTCCCGACAATTCCCTGGTCATGGGTATTCCCGGCAAGGTGGTTAAGGAAGTGTCCGACGCGCAGAAGGAGATGCTCGCCCGCATCCCGCCCCATTATGTGGAACGCTGGAAGCGCTATAAGACCGAGATGACGCCTCAGGACTGATCCGCCCTTCCTTTCCCCAGACCAGCATGAAGATTTCCGCCATGGACCTGCCCATCGACCACTTCCTTCGCGCCGCCGCCAAGGCGCCGGACCGCATCGCCATCAAGGATGGGGATCTGACCCTGACCCACGGCGACCTTGCCGCCCGTGTCAACGCCGTCGCGGCGGCCCTGCAGGACATCGACCCGGCACCGCAAAGCCGCGTCGGCATCTGCGGGTACAACACGGTCGAACATCTGACTGCATTCCTTGGCACCCTGGCCGCCGGCAAGACCTGGGTTCCCCTGAACCCCCGCAACGGGGAGGAAGAACTGTCGCGCATGGTCGAGGTCACCGCGCCCTCGATCATCGTCGCCGACGCCGACTGCATGGGCCGCTTCGATCCGGGTACGGCCACCATGGTGCGCGGACGGCCGACCGGCGGCAGCCAACATGCCTGTGGCGGCGATCTCAATCTGGCGGCCTTGATGAGCGATTTCGCCGGCCGCATGCCGAAACGCCATGACCTTGCGCCCGACGACGTGCAGGCCATCAAGTTCACGGGCGGCTCGTCCGGACGGCCCAAGGGGGTGCAGCAGACCTACCGCGTGTGGCACACCTGCATCGACTTGATGATCCGCGCGTTCGAGCTGGATGGCGATGACCGCAACCTGTTGGCCGCCCCCATGACCCACGGCACGGGCACCTTGCTGGTGCCGGTCCTGGCCCAGGGCGGGATGCAGGTCTTCATGCCGCAACCGGCGCGCCCGGCGGCGATCATCGAGGCCATTGAAAAGGATCGGGTGACCACGGTGTTTCTGCCGCCCACGGTGATCTACATGATGATGGCCGAGGAAGACCTGACGAAACGCGATTTCAAGAGCCTGAAGCACGTCATCATCGGCGGCGCCGCCATGCGCCCGGACGAGATCAAGCGCGGCCTGCCGATGTTCAATAACGCGCTGGAAACCTGCTATGGCCAGACCGAAGTACCGCAGATCGTCACCGTCATGCGGTCGCGTGATTGGCTGAACAACGACCATCGCTTGGCGTCCTGCGGCCGGGCCACGGACCGTTGCGATCTGCGCGTGGTCGATCCCGAAGGCAATTTCCTGCCGACCGGTCAAGCAGGTGAAATTGTGATCAAATCCGAATTGGTCATGAAGGGCTATCTCGACATGCCCGACGCCACGGCCGAAACCATCAAGGATGGCTGGCTGTATACCGGCGACGTGGCGGCGATCGAGGAAGACGGCTTCATCTACATCAAGGACCGCATCCGCGACATGATCGTCACCGGCGGCTTCAACGTGTTCCCGTCCGATGTCGAGGCCGTTCTGGGCCAGCATCCGGCGGTCAAGGAATGCGTCGTGTTCGGCCTGCCCGACGACAAATGGGGTGAGGCCGTGCAGGCGGCGGTGGAGGTCCACAAGGGGCAAACGCCGGGTGAGGACGAGATCATCCAATATGTCAAATCGCGGCTGGACTCCGTGAAGGCGCCGAAGCGCGTGCATTTCGTCGACGAGCTACCGCGCAGTCCCGTGGGCAAAGTGCTCCGCCGCGAAGCCAAAGCCCAATTCCAGGAGGCGTAGATCCCCCCATGTCCAACAAAACCGACAAAATCAAACCGACCCAGAAACTGGCGACCCACACGCTGACCGATCTCTATTATCGGGACCAGAATTTGGTGACGGACATGATGGGCAAGATGAGCTTCACCGAAGCCATGATCGGCCACATCCTGAACCGGAAGCCCACCCCCGCCGACGTGGCGATCATCGATGCGGTCCTGCTGGCGCTGATGGAACACGGCCTGACGCCCAGCGCCGTCGCCACGCGCCTGACCTACCATTCCGCACCCGAAGCCCTACAGGCCGCCGTCGCAGCGGGGTTGCTCAACGTGGGATCTACCTTCGTCGGCACCATGGAGAACTGTTCCAAGCTGCTGCGCGAGATGGTCGAGGGGACGGAGCCGATGGATACGGCGGCGAAGCGGATCGTCACCGAGCACCGGGCTCAGCGCAAGCACCTGCCCGGGTTCGGCCATCACCTGCACAAACCGGACGATCCGCGCACGCCCAAGTTATTTGAAATCGCCCGGGCGAACGGCGTCAGAGGCGATTACATCCGTGCCATCGAGGTCCTTAGTCAGGCCGTCGACGATTCGTTCGGCAAACACATGACCATCAATGCAACGGGCGGCACGGCGGCAGTGCTGTCGGAAATCGGCATCCCGCCGGAAATCATGCGCGGCTTCGCCGTGATCGCCCGCGCCGCGGGCCTTGTCGCCCATATCGCCGAGGAACGGGAAGTCCCCACGGCGCGGACCATCTGGGATATCGTCGAAGAGGAAATCCCCTACGCCGGAAATGCCCTCGATGACATCCTGGACGACGGTAACGACGGCGGCGACGACTGAGCTTGCGCTTCCGCCCGGCTGGACCGGCACGGCTTTCACACACAATCCAAAGTGCCCAAGATCGTCGCACGAAACCACAATTCCGTGTATTTCGCGACACTTATAGGCCTTTTGTCTAGATAACATGCGGATATGCAGTGTGTTAGCTTGCGCACGGATTCAAAGGGTTCGCTCGCCCTGAAATCCTCCATAAATCAGACCAATTATCCTGACAATTCGGACGGATAGTAAAAACGGAGGTTGAAACCGTATATGCCTAAAGCATCCAAAAAATCGCACCCGAACCGCATGCCGCCCGGGGTCGCGCACCCCGTTGACATTCATGTCGGTGGGCGGGTTCGCGAGCAGCGAAAACTGAAAGGGATGAGTCAGGGGGAGTTAGGGGACTCTCTGGGTTTGACGTTCCAGCAGATCCAGAAGTACGAACGTGGCGCCAATCGAATCGGCGCCAGTCGGCTGTACCAACTCAGCCGGATTCTGGACATTCCCGTCGCCTACTTCTTCGACGGTATGCCGCAGGATATCCAGATGACCCAGGACAATTTCGATCTGGACGTCGTCTTCGCCGAAGATCCGCGTGATTCCTCGGATGTCATGGGGTCTAGCGAAACCACTGAACTGGTTACCGCCTATTACAGCATCGACAATCCGCGCAAACGCCGCGCGGTACACGATCTGATCGCGTCGCTGTCCAAGGCGGACTGGGAATAACCGTCTTCGCTATTTGCCTTCGATCGGGGTGATGTCCGAATGGCCCTTGGGCACGGGCAGCGCCTCGACAAAGGCGAAGATGTCGTCGGCGTCGCCCGGTGCGATCTCGATCGGCGTGGCATAGGGCGGCAACGTGGTCAGGGGTGCCAACCCTTTGACCTTGATGAAAGCCAAGTGGGGGCGGCGGACGTAGAATGTCTGAAACCGGTCGCGCCAGTCGGGCAACTTCTTGATCCACTGCAAGGATGGGGTCGACCCGATCCCACCCTGCGGATTGAATGCGCCGACCACATGGCAGCGCGCGCAATGACGTTCCGCAAGGGCCCGGCCGTTTTCCGCATCTGCCGCTGCCGGCTCTGCCGCCAGCAGAACAAGCAATGCCGATAGCGCGGCATGGCGAACCATGCTTACTCCAAAGTTTCGAACAGACGGATCATCAGGCGGCAGCGTTCGACCAGGGACGAGTAGTAGATGAATTCGTCGTGGGAATGGGCGCCGTGGCCGTCAGCGCCCAGGCCGTCCAGCGTGGGAATGCCGAGCGCGCCGGTGAAGTTGCCGTCAGACCCGCCGCCGGTCTTCAGATCCTGGAGGTCGAAGCCGATTTCCGCCGCCAACCCCTTGGCATGCTGGAACAGCTTTTCGATGCCGTCGAACTTCTCATAGGGCGGGCGGTCAACGCCGCCCTCGATTGTCAGGACACAGTCGGGATCGACAGGCGACATGCCCTCGACCTTGGCCTTGATCTCCTCGGCCGCTTCCATATCCGGCACCCGCAGGTCCACGGTGATAGAGCATTTCGCCGGCACCACGTTGGTCAGGGTGCCGCCGGAAATCGTGCCGACGGAACAGGTGATGGAGCGGTCGTAGTCGGTCAGCCCTTCAAGAAACAGGATCTGATGGGCCATTTCCCGGATCGCGCTGCGCCCGTCCATGTGGCGCAGACCGGCATGGGACGGCCGGCCGGTGACGGTGATGTCATACTTCAGGCGTCCGTTGCGTGCCGTGACGACCTTGCCGCCATCCCGCGCCGGTTCGGTAACCAGGACGTATTTGTTCTTTTTCGCCAACTCGACGATCATCTGGCGCGACGTGGGGCTGCCGATTTCTTCTTCCGGGACGTACATGAAGGTGATCGGCAGGGGCGTTTCCTTGCCCGCGCGCACCAGATGCCGGTAGGCATGGTTGGCGATGTAGGCACCTGACTTCATATCGTAAATGCCGGGTCCGTAGACCTTGTCGTCCTCGCGCCGTACCTTCAGTTCGTTTTCGATGGTGCCCATGGCATGCACCGTATCCAGGTGCGACAGGACGAGAATCCCCGGTCCGTCGCCGCCCCAGGGCGTGCGCGACACCAGAATGTCGCCGAACCCGTCGCGCCCCGGCGTGCGCTCGATCTTGGCCCCCAGCGCCGCATGGCCTTTTTCGACGAGATCGACCATGCGGTTGACCGCGACGCCGTCATGAGACGGGCTTTCGATGGCGACCCATTCAAGAATACCGGCAAGGATTTCGTCGGCATCCAGGGTCGGTTCGTTGGAGGCCGTATGCGGCGATGTGGAGCGGTCGGTCATGGTGCGATCGTATCCTCGTTGAAACGTCCGATCCCTTATTTAACCCCCGGCACGGCCGATTGGAAACATCCGGCGTCAGGTCGCCCGGACCTCGTCGACACAAATGAGGATATGCGACACCGTGCCGTCGTCCGGCCCAAGGGGGAAAAACCCCCGCTCGTGCAGGTGATAGGCGCTTTCGTTGACCTCACCAGCGGCCAGAAAAGCAGGTTTCCGCCAGCTTAAGGCCTTGGCACACGCCCCGATCAGCGGCGCCGGATCGAACGGCCAGACGACCTCATCAATGCATCGACCGGTGGGGTCCGCGGGGACCAGGCGCTCCCGTGCCTCGACCAGCGCCGTGCCGCAGAAGCGATAACGGAACC
Organism: Rhodospirillales bacterium; assembly: GCA_048263775.1. Classification (GTDB taxonomy): domain Bacteria; phylum Pseudomonadota; class Alphaproteobacteria; order Rhodospirillales; family Casp-alpha2; genus UBA1479. The sequence continues at coordinate 118,805 of JBLXDU010000011.1, read as the reverse complement.
GCAGCGCGCCGTTCTCCTGTTCCACGTCAACCACGGCCAGGAAGGGGGCCACGTCGTAGAGATCCATCAATCTGACGTCGGTCCATGCCGGAAACGGGCGGTCACGGCGCAGGTTGATCCAGAAATCAAAAACGCGTTTAATTTTAGGGCTTTGCACAAACCCAAGGTCGGGAGATGGCTGATCGTCGTCACTCCCGAGTTCGCTAGGCGGCATGCCCCCTCCCCATATTCGATATTCATGCCGTGGCAGGCGTGGTCCTTATCGGCTTATCAATGAATATTTTGATGTTCAACGAAATTCGATGATTATTCATGAATTTGTCTGCATCTTGGAAAAACAAAATTCACGCAACGGCGGACGCCTGGGTTTGACAGGCGTCCCAAGCTCCATTTAGTAAAGTGAGATCATGAAATTCCGGGACGCCACCGCGGACGACCTTGTCCATATCGTCGCCCTGCTGGCCGATGACCCAATAGGCCGGCAACGTGAGCGTTCTGAAACCCCGCTTCCCACCTGTTACCGGGATGCCTTCCAGGCGATCCAGGACGATCCCAACACCCGCCTGCTGGTCGCCGACGACGGCGACAGCATCGTCGGCTGCCTGCAGATAACGATGCTGCCGAACATCTCTCATCAAGGCGGCTGGCGCGCGTTGATCGAAGGCGTGCGGGTTGCCTCCAGGGCCCGCGGCAGCGGCCTGGGCAGGACGATGTTCGAACATGCCATCGGCTTGGCCAGAGACAAGGGGTGCCGGATGGTGCAGTTGACCACGGACCGGGAACGCCCGGACGCCTTGGCGTTCTACGAATCCCTCGGCTTCGTACACAGCCACGCCGGGATGAAACTGCCGCTTTAGTCCTCGAGAACCCAGGTCTTGACCTCTTTCGACGCCAACCAGGGTTGGACCAGGGCGTCGAAGGATTTGAAATGGGCCGTCGCCTTGTGGGCCTCGAATGCGGCCGCATCGTCATAAACTTCGTATAAAAATGTAACCGCCGGATCCTTCGGATCGCGGCAGACGTCGAACTGCCGGCAGCCGGGTTCGGTGTCTTCGGACGCACGCGCGTTCTCGATCATCGCCGGGGAGAAATCCGCGATATGCTCAGGTTTTACGACAAAGGTGACGGTGACGACGAACATGCGGGAATTCCTTTTTGCTCCGGTTGCGCGCACCGCTGCCTGGGCCGGTGCGCGACATCTTGTTACAAAATTCCAGCCGCCTGCGCCATGAAACTTGATAAGTTTCCATTAGCCCCCGGCTAATCTTCGCGCATTAGGAATTTGTGTGGAATTGGCCGGTATCCTTCGGCGCCTGACACCACGGAACCGTATTGAGACATCGACCATGATTCTGCGCACCCAACTTGTCGTCCTCATCGGCCTGGCCGTTCTTCTCGGCGCCGGCTGGTATGCCTTGAACGGCAGTGAGGTCGATGCCCAGCCCAAAAACGCCCCGCGCGCGGCCGGCGGTGGCACGCGGGTTCTGGTCGAAAAGGCCCCCGCCGCAACGGACAAGATCATCGTCCGCGCCGTCGGCACGGGCGAGGCGCGCAAGTCCGCAGCGCTCTACCCCAAGACCGCCGGCGAAGTCGTCGCCGTGTCGTTCCGCAGCCAGGACCGGGTTCACAAGGGGCAGATTCTGCTGCGCCTGGAAGACGTCCATCAGCAGATCGCCGTGCGCCTGGCCAAGGTTGCGGTCAAGGATGCGACCCGTCAGTTGAAGCGCCTGGAAAAACTGGCGCCGTCGGGCACCGCGTCCCAGGCCCGCCTGGAAACAGCGCAGACCGACCTGGAATCCGCGACCCTGCGCCTGGATCAGGCGGAACAGGCGCTTGACGACCGCATCGTCTATGCCCCCTTCGACGGCATCATCGGGCTGACCGAGATCGACCGCGGCGATCGGGTGACCACGGATACGAAAATCGCCACGTTGGATGACCGCTCGGAAATCCTGGTGGAATTCGAATTGCCCGAGGAATACGCCGGCCGCATCAAGGTCGACGACCCGGTCATGGTCCGGCCCTGGACCGCCCCGGACCTGCGGCTTGCGGGCAAGGTCTCCCAACTGGGCAGCCGCATCGACCCGATCACGCGCACGCTCCGGGTCAAGGCGACGATCCCCAACGAGGAAGACCTGATCCGCCCCGGCACGTCGTTTGAGACCGAACTGGCCTTCACCGGCAAACCCTATCCTACCGTCCGCGAGGTCGCCGTTTTGTGGAGCCGCGACGGCGCCTATCTGTGGCGGGTCGCCAAGAAGGACGGCAAGACCGAGACGGCGGAGAAAGTGTTCGTCAAAATCGTCCGCCGCGACCGCGGCCGCATCCTGGTCGACGGGCCGCTGAACGCCGACGACCTGATCGTCGTCGAAGGCGTCCAGGGCCTACGCCCCGGCCAGCGCATCCAGGCCATTCCTTTCGACAAATTCGCCGCCGGCGACGCCGCCCCCAAGGGCAAGAAAAAGGCGACCCCGTAACATGTCCCGGTTCAGCGACCTGCCGTCCCTGTCGGTCCGCCGGCCCACGCTGGTGGTCGTCATGAACCTATTGATCATGATCGCCGGTCTGGCCGCGATCATGGGCGTCGAGGTCCGCGAACTGCCCGACGTCGACCGCCCCATCGTCACGGTGCGCGCGTTTTTCGACGGCGCCTCGCCGGAAACCATGGATGCCGAGGTGGTCAGCGTGCTCGAAGGGGCCGTCGCCCGCGTATCCGGGGTCAAGCGCATCGAGGCCGCGAGCGAGGAAAACAACGGCCGCGTCCGCGCCGAATTCTCCGCCAACGTCAATCTGGACGTTGCCGCCAACGACATCCGCGAAGCGGTCGCCGGGGTCGAGCGGCAATTGCCGGAAGGCGTCGAGGACATCACCGTCGTCAAGGCCGACGCCGATTCCCAACCGATCATCCGTCTGGCCCTGGTGTCCGACAAGGTGAACCAGGAAGATCTGACCCGCATCGCCGAGGACGACATTTCGCCCGAGTTCCTTTCCATCGACGGGGTCGCCTCGGTCGACCTGTTCGGCGATCAGGAACAGGTCCTGCGCATCGTCGTCGACCCCATGAAACTGGCGCGTTACGGCCTCAGTATCGATGACGTCGCCAAGGTGCTGCGCTCGACCCGGCTCGACGTGCCCGCCGGCAGTTTCAAATCGGACGACCAGATGCTGTTGGTGCGCGCCGACGCCTCGGTGTGGGAACCGGCCAAGGTCGAGGATCTGGAATTGCGCAAGGACGTCCGCCTGGGCGAGGTCGCGCAGGCCTTCTACGGCCCGGCCGAGGCCGAAAGCTATTCCGTTCTCAACGGATCCAAGGTGGTCGGCCTTGGCATCGTGCGCCGCGCCCAATCCAACACCATCGCCATTTCCGATGCCGTCAACAAAAGCGTCGATCGCCTGAACAAGCGCCTAAAGGACGTGCGGCTGGTCAAGATTTCCGACGATGCGCGTTTTATCCGGTCGTCCGTGCGCGAGGTCATCAACAGCCTGCTGATCGCCGTCGCCGTGGTCATCGCCGTGATCTTCATGTTCATGGGCGGCCTGCGCCCGACCCTGATCCCGACCGTCGCCATCCCGGTCGCCATCATGGGCACGGTGGGCGCGATCTATCTGATGGGGTTCTCGGTCAATATCCTGACCCTGCTGGCCATGGTCCTGGCCACGGGCATGATCGTCGATGACGCCATCGTTGTGCTGGAAAACATTCAGCGTCACCGCACACTCGGCATGAAGTCCTACGCCGCCGCCGTCAACGGCACCCGCCAGGTGTTCTTCGCCGTGCTGGCGACCACGGCAACACTGATTTCCGTGTTCCTGCCCATCGCCTTCCTGCCGTCGACGGCGGGTAAGCTGTTCACGGAATTCGGCTTCACCCTGGCCGTGGCCGTGGCGATTTCATCCTTCGTGGCGCTGTCGTTGGTGCCCATGCTGGCATCGCGCCTGCCCGACCGGGGCGATGCCGGGCCGACCAAGCCGCCGGCTATCCTGGTCGCCGCCGGACAGCGCATCAATGCGGCCTATGCCAAGATGCTGGAATTCACTCTCAACGCCCGGCTGCTGATCCTGGGCGGCACGGCCATGCTCGCGGCAACGGCATTGCTGGTCTATCCCACGATCAAGACCGAATTGCTTCCGCGCGAGGATCGCGGCGCCATCATCATCATGATGCAGGGGCCGGACGGCGTCGGGCTCGACTACATGGACCGCCAGTCGGTCCAGGCCGAAGCCCTGCTGCGCCCATTGGTCGACAGCGGCGAGGCGGAAAACGTGTTCGCCATCGTCGGGCGCTGGGACCCGAACCGCGTTTATCTGATCGCCCCTCTGGTGCCCTGGGATCAGCGCAAGCGCTCGCAACAGGAAATCGCCAAATCCCTGAACAAGGGCCTGAGGGCGATCCCGGGGGCGACCGCCCGCGTCCGCACGCCCAACAGCCTGAACCTGCGCCGCGCCGGCGGCAGTATCGAATTCACCCTGACCGGGTCCAACTACAAGGACATCGCCGCCGCCGCCTTCGATTTCCTGGGCGCCATGCGCGAACGCCTGCCCAGGCTGGAGGACCCGGAGGTCGAATTCCAGCAGACCCAACCGCAACTGTCGGTCAAGGTCGACCGCCGCCGGGCGGAAGACCTGGGTGTCCAGGTCGAGGGCATCGTCGATACGCTGCGCGCCATGGTCGCCGGGTTCGAGGTGGCGGAGTTGAACGTTAACGACCGCTCAATCCCGGTGATGCTGGAATCGGCGGCCGGCGCCATCAACGATCCGACCGATCTGTTCAATCTGTTCGTGCCGACGGGCGATGGGCGTCTGGTGCCGCTGTCGGCCTTCGTGACCTTGGAAGAGGTCGGCACGGCGGCCGAACTTGACCGGTCCGGCCAGAAGCGCGCGGTCGAGGTCGAGGCCGTGCTTCCCGCCGACATGTCCCTACAGGAAGCCATCGACGGCATCCAGGCCATCGCCGACGACACCCTGCCGCCCGGCATCGGCCTGCGTTTCATCAACGAGGCCGCGACCCTGCAGGACACCAGCAACGAGGTCGCGCTGACCTTCGCGTTCGCCGTGCTGATCGTGCTGCTGGTCCTGGCGGCCCAGTTCGAAAGCATCGTCAGCGCCCTGGTGATCGTGCTGACCGTGCCCTTCGGACTGGCGGCCGCCGTGTTCGCCCTGAAACTTTCCGGCGGCACCATCAACATCTACAGCCAGATCGGCCTTGTCATGCTGGTCGGCCTGATGGCCAAGAACGGCATCCTGGTGGTCGAATTCGCCGACCAGTTGCGCGACCGCGGCCTGTCCGTGGCCGATGCCATCCGCCAAGCGGCGATCATCCGCCTGCGCCCGGTGATGATGACCATGCTGTCCACGGTGCTGGGGGCTTTGCCGCTGATCCTGGCGACCGGCGCCGGGTCGGAAGCGCGGGTCGCCATCGGCTGGGTCGTGTTCGGTGGGCTCGGCATCGCCACCGTGTTCACCCTGGTCCTGATCCCGGTGATCTATTCCCTGCTGGCGCCGCTGTCGTCCAACCGGGCCCATGCGGGTGTACGGCTCGACCGTGAACTGCGCGAAGCCGAACATATGGACACGACCGAAGCCCCCCTGGCCGCGCCCCGGGCGGCGGAATAGCCTGATTTCAGGAACGAGTATTCCAGAATTCAAAGCATCCTGATCCTTGGGGGAAAAAGTGTCATTCCCCCTGCCCCCTTGCCAATCGCCGGCGAAGACCGCAGATTCACGGGAACGAACCGTTGAGGAGACGATCATGTCCCAAGCCGCCGCCAATACCCGGCCGCATCCCGGCCGCACGGTCCTGGCCCCGATCAACTTCATGGCCCATGCGCAGGCCGAAAAGCCGCGGGTCTTCATGTCCGCCGACCACGCCCAGCCGAACGAGCGTCTGGGCAGCTTCGAAGAAGCGGCGGTGGAAATGCATGACGCCCGCGCGCTGACCCCGGCGGCCAGCCTGGACGTCCAGGGCTTCGAACTGGCGACCATGCCGACCGCCATGGCCGATTTCTACGACGAAGCCCGCATCGAGGCCGTCTATTATCCGGAGATCACCGCATTCCTGAAGCGCGTGACCGGTGCGTCGGACGTCCATATCTTCGACCATACGGTGCGGGTGCAGGACGACGGCAAGCGCGCCGCCACGGCCAAGCGCCTGCCGGTGCTGATCGCCCATAACGACTACACGGAAACATCGGGCCCCAAGCGGGTGCGCGACGTGATGGACGCCGCAGCCGCCGATCGCTACCTGGGCCATCGCTTCGCCATGGTCAACGTGTGGCGGTCGATCGGCGCAAGCGCGGACCGCACGCCGATCGCCGTGGCCGACGCCCGCACCATGCGGACCGAGGACTTCCTGGCCACGGATCTTGTCTACAAGGACCGTGTCGGCGAGATCTATCAGAACGCCCATTCGGACGGGCAGAAATGGTACTGGTATCCCGGCATGGGCGGGGACGAGGTCCTGCTGCTCAAATGCTTCGACACGGCAACGGACGGGCGCGCCCGCTACACCGCGCACACGGGGTTCGAAAACCCCGATGCCGCCCCGGACACGCCGCCCCGGGAAAGCATCGAAGTCCGCACAATGATTTCCTTCGCGCCCTAGCGCCTGCGCCGCCTTTAGCTTTCGACCGTCATCGACGCCGGCGTCCACTTGTGGCGCCGGCGTTCGCGTTTTCCGTCTTCGGTTTCGACGCCGTATTCGATGGGCTCGGTCGGCGCCCAGATGTCGCGATCGTCCATGGCGTTGCCCATGACGTTGGCCCAGGCCCTCCCTTCTTCTCCAGGGGCGCCGTCTTCCATATAGGCCGAAACGTAGACCCCGCAGGATTTGCAGAACACATAATCGCCGACCTTCAGGCCGAAGCGGTAACGGCCCAGAAGGCTGGCGTCCTTGACCTGCAGATGGATATGGCCCGCGTTGTCGGACAGGGCGCGGGTCGCATGCTTGCGGCAGAACGAACACTGGCAGGCCCGGGGCACGATTTCCGCCGGGTCCTTGTCCGTGGTGAAGGTGACGGTGATGTTACCGCAGTGGCAGCCGCCCTTATGGTCGGTCATGGTCGACGTTTCCTCGCATCTTGTCTTGCCCCCCGGTCATTAGAAACCGCGTGGTTACCCGTACGCAAGCCTCCGTCATCGCCAGAACGGCTTGGCGCATTCCCGGGCGGCCTCGGCACGAGTCAGTCCCACGTCGGCCAACAGGCGTGCATCCAGCTGGGCCAGCGCCCGGCGCTGACGGACCTTTTCGCCGCAGAGGCGCAGCCAAGCCCCCAACCGGGCGTACCACGGCCGCCGCGGCAGGACCCAGGGTCCCGCGCTAAGGTCGCGCAGATCGGTAATTCCATCGAACATCGGCCGGTTCCTCCGTTGAAAGATCACCGGCTGATGGTGCCGCCGGGCGGCGGCGGGGTCACGCGCGATCGCTTCGTCCGCGGCCGAAGGTTCAGGGCGCCGTAGGCGGCCCTCCGCGCCGCGCCGGCAGGGTCATGGCAGCGACCCCGGCGATCACGCAGGCCATGCCGGCCCAGGCGGTAAGCGGCAACGTTTCGCCCAGGACCAGCGCCCCCAGAGCGACCCCGATGGGCACCCTGAGATAGGCCTGCGCCGCCGTGCCGACGGAACCCAGAGTCTTGAGCAGGCGAAAGTAGATAACGAAAGCAAGTGCGGTCGACAGCACGGATAAGCCCAACAGCGCCAGCGCCGAATCAGTTGATACAGAAAGCGTCCACGGCTGCTCCACGATCAGGCTGGCCGGGATCAGCACGGCACCGCCGGCGATCATCGATCCCGCCGCCGGGACGATGGCGTGCATCCCGGAAAAGCGCCGCCCGAACACCGCCGCCCCGGCATAGCAGACCGTGGCGCCAACAATGACCAACTGCGCCATCAGTTCCCGCGTCAGCCCCTGCAGGGCATCGCCGCCAATCACCAGGACGATCCCGGCGAAACCGAAGGCGACTCCCAGGAACTTGCGCCAGGTCCGCTCCCCCTCCAACCGCAGAATCATGGCGAGCAGAAAGATGAAGATCGGCGAGGTCGAATTGAGGATCGTCGCCAACGATGCATCCACGGTCTGTTCGGCCCAGGCGATGGCCGTGAACGGCAGCACGCTGTTGAGGCATGCCTGAACCATGAACGACCGCCAGGACGCAACGTCGCGCGGCATGCGCAGGCCGAACGCGCGCATGATCATCAGCAGCACCATACCTGCGATGGCCGTGCGCCCGGCGATCAGGGTGATCGGCGGGATTGTCTCGATCCCGACCTTGATGAAGCTGTAGGACGCCCCCCACAAAGAGGCGAGCAGAACCAGCAGCCCCAGATTCGCGGCCAGGTCCAAGGTTGCGCGCGGATTGGGAAACGGCGCGGCGGGTGTCATCGTCATGAGGGGTCCGGATTGATTGCGGGACGCATACTGTGGCACGGATCGGGGCCGATCTTGCCGGAGAACACTTCGACCGGCGCCGAAACATGTCCGCGTGCGCCCGGTCCCGGCGGCGGGTACAATCACCCCATGACGACGGTGAACGCAATGAACTTGGCGGAGATCGGCAATCTGGTCGGCGACCTGACGCGGGCGCAGATGCTGACAGCGTTACTCGACGGACGGGCATTGACGGCGGGTGAGCTTGCCTGGTGCGCCGGGATCATGCCGCAGACCGCCAGCAGCCATCTGGCCAAGCTTCAGGCGGCGGGCCTGCTGGCCATGGAGAAACAAGGCCGCCATCGCTATTTTCGCCTGTCCTCGCCCACCGTGGCGGCCATGCTGGAAAGCATGCAGGTCGTCTGCGCCGTCGACACGCCGCGGCGCATCCGCCCGGAAAGCCGCATGGACAGGGACCTGCGCATGGCCCGCAGCTGCTACGACCATCTGGCCGGCGTTCTGGGGGTATCCCTAGCCGATGCCCTGACCGACCGGGGGGCCATCGACCTTGCCGCCGACGGCGGTGTCGTCACACCCACAGGCCGTGACATGCTGGCCGGATTCGGGATCGACCTGGATCAACTCAGCCAGCAAAAGCGCTGTTTCTGCCGACCCTGCCTGGATTGGAGCGAACGGCGCCACCACATCGCCGGCTCCCTGGGCAAGGGCCTGTCCGACCGTCTGTTCGAATTGGGCTGGGTTGAGCGCGTGCGGGACAGCCGGGTGATCCGCGTGACGCCCGAAGGACAGCGCGGTCTGAAGGAAACCTTCGCCATCGACCATCCGATGTAAGGCTGTCTATACTCCCGACATTGTATACAAAAAAACATCCTCGGGAGCATCCGCACATGAGATTGAAAGACAAGATCGCCATCGTCGTCGGTGGCGGGCAGCAAGCTGGCCAGACCATCGGCAACGGCCGCGCCACCGCCCTCCGCTTCGCCCAGGAAGGCGCCACCGTTCTGGTCGTCGACTATGACGAGGCCAGCGCCGCCGATACCCTCAAGATGATCACCGACGCGGGCGGCAAGGGATCGACCCTGCAGGCCGATGTGCGCCGTGAGGACGATTGCCGCAATATCGCCGCGACCTGCGCCGAACGTTACGGCCGCATCGACGTGCTGCACAATAACGTTGGCCGGTCGCGCGGCGACAAGCCGACAACCGAGCTTGAGGCCGAGATGTGGGACGAGCTCTTCGAGCTCAATCTGAAGGCCATGTTCATGACCTGCAAGCATGCCCTGCCGGTGATGCGCGAAAAGAAGTCGGGGTCGATCATCAACATTTCCTCGACCTCGTCGCTGTGCTCGCGCGGCACCATCGCCTACAAGACGTCCAAGGGCGCCATCAATACCATGACCCATATGCTGGCCATGGAAAACGCGCCCCACGGCATCCGCGCCAACGTCATCATCCCGGGTCTGATCGACACGCCCATGGCAATTGAGCGCCGAGCCCAGGAACGCGGCGTCGACCGCAAGGTCGTGCGCGACGAACGCGATGCCCAGGTGCCGCTTTACGGCCGCATGGGTACGGCCTGGGACGTGGCCAACGCGGCCCTGTTCCTGGCCTCGGACGAAGCACAGTACATCACCGGCGTGCTGTTGCCCGTGGACGGCGGCATTTCTTCAAGAATCGGATAAGCGGCGGTCAGTCGTCGGCATCGTCGTCATCGGCGGTGACCGTGCCGCGTCGGTCGGTGGTCTTGCGGCGGGAGTCTTCTTCCCGGCGGTCCTCGTCGGCGCGGCGATCTTCGCCCTTGCGGCGTTCCTCACCCTTGGGGCCGTCGTCCCGTCTGCGCCGGTCGCGCTTGCGTCGGTTCTTGCCACGCCGGTCACGCTTGCGCCGACGGTCGTTGCGGGTCATCAGATAGAACACAACCAGCACGGCAATCGCCAGAAGCACCGCCGTAATGGCGACAATGGCCGCGACCCAACGCCAGAAATCAACGGCATCCGGTTCGGCGACGGGCGGTGGGACCTCGCCCTTGATCCGGGCCATCACCTCGGCCGCCAGATCGGGGCGTTCGATCTTCGCCGCCTCCTTCATGACCGCACCGGGCATGGGGAAATCGTGACTGCCGGGGCATAGCCGGAAGATCATCAACGGATCGGCCAGGGTCAGATGACGGATCTCGGCGTTGCCCCTGGTGCTGTGCAGGCTTAGGTAGGTGGTCGTCAGCTCGCTGTCGTCCTCACGCTTGAGCACGAAAGACACGTCGTCGACCTTGCCGTTGGCGTCCGCATCGACGGTGAAGGCGCGGGCAATGCGGAACTTTTCATTGTCGAGGGCAAGCCAGGCCGGCTGCCACAGGTCGGTAATATCGAAGTTGCAGGCACCGGGCTTGCCCTGCGGCGGCGGCGCCTTGATCTCGGTTTTGGTCAGGTCGATTTCCGGCTTGGGAGCCTCAAGCATCTGCGGATGCGTCTCGAACGGCTTATCGGGGTCCTCAGCAGGCACCGTCGATGGCTTGGTCGCACCGGAGGTCACGGCCTTCGACGCATCCGTGGCCAGCGAGCGCACGGGCGCCGCCATGGCATCGCGGTAGCGCGCAGTGACCGCATCGCTCGGCAGGGACCGCACGGTGGTGCAGTCTTCCAGTTGTTCCAGGCGTTTCTGAATCTGGTTGTTCGGGCGACTGCTTTCCGTACGGCCGAGCGACAGATGCACAGCGACCAGTTTCTCGCGCCCGAACATGGGCTCCAGGGCGCGATACAGGTCGCTCGCCAGGTTCATCATATCGTACTGCCATTTCGCATCGGCGAGCTGGCGGTTGTAGGTATTGACCAGGAAGATGCTCTTGACCTCGGCCTGATTGGCGCAGACCTCGCGCACGGACTTCTTGGTCACCGTCATGAAGAAATTGACGATCCGCTTCACGACCTTGTTGTCGGGCGTCACGAAGGGCATGGCTTGGGGCCGCATGCGAACGGTGGCGAATTCTTCCGCGACGGCAGCAGGCACATACAGGGACAGCCCGCCCGCGATCAGCAATACGGCGGGAAGTATTCGGAACAGACCTTTGGCACGCGTCAAATAATCTGACGGCATGGCAGCTCACCCTTACATGCTGCCCCCAAGAACGCCGCCGTATGGTGGTCGGTTCACAGTGCCGGCCTTGTCGATGTTTCGAATGGGCCGGCGGCGCCGGGGAAAAGCATAGAGCAGGCAGCCGCGGTGCCAAACCGATTTCCGGTCCGAAAATGGGAGGATGAGCCTAGGACTTGCCGCCCAAGCAATCCTCGAAGGCCCGCAGATTGGCCGTCATCATGTTTCCATACAGGTCTGGGCCGGGCGTGAAATCAGTGCCCAAGGGATCGAGAACACCGATCCGCGCCTGGGTCCCCTCGATCAGCGCCGTGGCAAGACGTGAGGGAAACTGTGGTTCCGTGAACAGACAGGCGGCGTTCAATTTGACCATGCGCGCCCGCAGTGCGGCGATATGGCGGGCCCCCGCCGGACGATCCGGATCGATGGCCAATATCCCCCGGGCGGTCAGCCCAAATCGATGCTCCAGATACTGATAGGCGTCGTGAAAGACGATGAAGGGCCGATCCTTAAACGGTGCCAAACGATCTTTGAAATCGGCGGTCAAGGCATCAATCCCGACCCGCGCGGCGGCGGCGTTGCGGCCATAAAGGTCTTTCCGCGCCGGATCGGCGGCGGCCAAGGTATCGGCGATCACGGTAAGCATCGCCTTGGCGTTCTCCGGATCAAGCCAATAATGAGGATCGTCCGCATTCACCCCCTGACCATGGTCGTGGCCATGATCATGACCATGGTCGTCGTCACCAAGATGGCGGACGGGAAGGCGGACAAGGCCCGGTGCGTGTGACAAGGCGACCACCCGGGCTGTCTTGGCCAGGGTAGTGATCGGCTTGGCCAGTGCGGATTCCAATCTGCCGCCAATCCAAAACACAACCTCGGCCTCGGCCAGCATACCGGCCTGCGATGGGGACAGCGCGAAACCGTGCGGCGACGTGCCGGCCGGAATCAACAGCCGTGGTGCGCCGGCACCCGCCATCACCTGTGCAGCCAGAGAATGCATCGGCGCGATGGAGGCCGTGACCCGCAGGTCGGCCCCGGCCGGGCGCGGCACACACAGCGCCGCAATCAGCAAAAACAGCAGGGCAACCGCCGCCAGCGGACGGACGTGGCCGGCATTGACAGGGACGCTCATTGGACTATGTTCCGCCTTTCGTCGGAAAATGTTATAAAATAACGTTCGTGATCGGGTGTGACTTACACGATCCCGTCCGCGCAAGTAAACAGGAACCTGTCGGCCATGCCCCGAACCGCCCGTGCCATCGCCCCCGACACCGCCCCCGGCACCCCGGGCGGCGTGCTGTTCCGCGCCTCGGGCATCGGCGTCAAACGCGGCGGCGAATGGCTGGTCAGGGGCGTCGACCTGACCATAAATCCCGGCGAGATCGTCACCCTGATCGGCCCCAACGGCAGCGGCAAGTCCACCACGGCCAAGGTTGTGCTCGGCTTGATGCGGCCGGATGCGGGCAAGATCGAACGCGCGACGTCCCTGCGCGTGGGCTATGTGCCGCAGCGCCTTGCCATCGACGATACCCTACCCTTCACCGTCAGGCGCCTGATGACCATGACCGGGCCGGCAGATGACGACGCCATTGCCCATGCCCTGTCCCGTGCCGGGGTCGGCCATCTGATTGATGCGGCGGTGCAGCGCCTGTCCGGCGGCGAATTCCAACGTGCCCTGATGGCCCGCGCGATTCTGCGTCGCCCTGACCTTTTGGTCCTGGATGAGCCTGTCCAAGGTGTCGATTTCGCCGGCGAGGTGGCGCTGTACGAACTGATCCGCGACATCCGCGACGAGCTTGGCTGCGGCATTCTGCTGATTTCCCACGACCTGCATTTCGTGATGGCGGAAACCGATCGGGTATTGTGCCTGAACCACCATGTATGCTGCGCCGGAACACCGCAATCCGTCGCCGCCGATCCCGAATACCGTCGCCTGTTCGGCCCGCGTGCGGTCGAAGCCCTGGCCGTCTACCAACACCACCACGACCATGCCCACGGCCCGGACGGCGAAGTCATTCCCCTGGCCAGCCGCGACCCGGCGGCCCATAGCCACGGCGACGGCGCCGTCTGCCGCCTGGACCATGAGCACGAACACGATCACGGCCATCACGGATCCGGCCATGATGCCGACGACATCCATCCCATCGATCCCGCGAGCGCCACAGATGGTCAGTGACTTCATTCTCCGCGCGGCCCTGGCCGGCATCGGCGTTGCCCTGGTTGCCGCCCCCCTGGGCTGCTTTGTCGTGTGGCGGCGCATGGCCTATTTCGGCGACACCATGGCCCATTCGGCGCTGTTGGGTGCTGCGGCGGCCATTGCCTTCGACATTGATGCGACGCTCGGCGTGTTCATCGTCTCGGTGTTGGTCGCTCTCGCCCTGCTGGCGCTGGAACGGCGCGGCGGCCTGGCGACGGACACTTTGCTTGGCCTGCTGTCCCATTCCGCCCTGGCCGTGGGCCTGGTGGTCATGGGTTTCATGACCGGGCTGCGTCTTGATCTGTTCGGCTATCTGTTCGGCGACATCCTGGCCGTCGGCACGAACGACCTGATCCTGATCTGGGGCGGTGGAGCCGTGATCCTGGCGGTGCTGCTGCGCATCTGGCGGCCGCTTCTGGCCGCCACGGTGGCCCCCGACGTGGCGGCGGCCGAAGGCATGAACCCGGCACGCCAGCGCCTGATCTTCATGCTGCTGCTGGCCGGCGTGATCGCCATCGCCATGAAGATCGTCGGCATTCTTTTAATCACCGCTCTTCTCATCATTCCCGCCGCCGCCGCACGGCGCCTTGCCCATACGCCGGAATCCATGGCGATGATCGCGGCAGGCATCGGCGCCCTGGCCGTGGCCGGCGGGCTGGGGGCGGCGGTCGCGGCGGACACCCCGGCGGGCCCGACCATCGTCGTCGCGGCCCTCGTCCTGTTCCTGATCGGATTGATCCCCTGGCACGGAAAGGCGGCTGACCATGGCTGACCACGCGCATCTTGACGGCCCGGCACTGACCCGCAACCAGCAAACCGTGCTGACGGCGCTGAAAGGCGCGGACAAACCGCTTACGGCCTATGACGTCCTGGGCCTGCCCGCCATCCGCAAGGCGGGGATGAAAGCCCCCCTGACCATCTACCGGGCACTCGACAAACTGATGGACCGGGGCCTGGTTCACCGCATCGAAAGCCTGAACGCCTTCGTCCATTGCGATCATGGCCCCCATGACCACGCGACCGGATTTCTCATCTGCACCGATTGCGGGCGCACCCTGGAGGTTCACTTGGAATCCTGTGAAACCCATCTTGCCGGGCGCGCGCGCGAACAGGGTTTCGCCGTCGATAACGTGCGCGTGGAAATGACCGGCCGCTGCCCCGAGTGCGCGGCGCGGGCGGCCGCCTCCTAAGCCTTCCCAATCCGGCCCAGATCCGCCGCCACCCGCGTGACGACGGACGGCCAATCGCCCAAGGCGGGCTGTCGGTAAAGACGCAGGCTGTCGTACCAGGGCGTCGCTTCACCGGACAGGCCCCAGCGCCAGTCGGGCACGAAGGGCAGCAGGCCCCAGGCGGGCCGCCCCATCGCCCCCGCCAGATGCAGAACCGCCGTGTCGGCGCTGATGACGAGATCAAGCCCGGCAACGACCGCCGCCGTATCCGCAAAGGTCCCGAGCCCCGGCGTCTCGGCGAACTGGTCCGGCCGCCGGGCCATTTCCGCCGCATCGTCCGGCCGCAGCCCGACCTGCAGGTTGACGAAACGGACGCCCGGGACATTGAACAAGGGGGCGAGGTCGGCAAGGCGCAGGCTGCGCGCCCGATCGCGGCGGTGGGTCGGGTTGCCGGACCAGGCCAGCCCGATACGCGGCCCCGCGCCCCCCCTGGTATCAGCGGTCGGCGCGCGCAGATAGGCCGCGCCAGAAACATCGTCCGCTGTCAGACCAAGCACCGCGCCCAAGCTCATCACGGGGCACCACAGGGGCGCCTCCGGCGGGTTGTCCGCATCGGCGATCTCAACGTCCCAACCCTGGGCCGCCATCAGGGCCGTCAGCGCCCCCGGCACGGCGAGCACGGGAACACCGCCCCGGTCCCGCACCCGTGAGGCGAAGCGCGAGAACTGGATGACATCGCCGAAGCCCTGTTCCGGGATCAGCAGCACACGTTCTCCTGCGAGCGCATCGCCGTTCCACCGTTGGCCCGGCGGCGTGGCCATGGTCTGAAATGCCAGGCGTGACTCGTACATCGGCCAGCCGGCGGCCAAGTCCCCCATCAGCAAATAGAGAACCGCCCGGTTGAATCGCGTTCGTGCATCATTTGGGTCAAGGGTCAAGGCGCGGTCGAGTGCCGCCGCCCCGTCGGCGTAACGGCCCAGGTCCGTGCAGGCGATGCCCAGGTTGCACCAGCCCGCGGCAAAGTCCGGGTCCGCCGCCACGGCGCGGCCATGCAGGTCCGCCGCCTCGGCATAATTGCCCTGCCGGTGGCGCACGATGCCCAAGCCGTCAAAGGCGCGGGCATTGGCGGGCGCGGTTTCCAGAACCGTCGTGAAGGCTTCCGCAGCCGCGTCCAGGTCTTCCGCCGCAAGGCAGGCACGGCCCAGGTTGTTGCGGATCATCACCTCGTCAGGCATGAGGATCGCCAAGCGTTCCAGATGGGGTCGCGCCCCCGCCACGTCGCCAGTGGCGAAACACAGGTTGGCCAGGATCATCAGGGCGCCGACATGGACCGGGTCGTCGGCCAGGACGTGTTCGGCCGCCGCCTTCGCCTCGGCGCCGTTGCCCGCGCGCCAAGCGGATTCGGCCTGTTTGAACAGGGAGGCGGCGTCGGCCATCCCGCCGTCCTAAAAGGTCTCGACCCAGGGTCGGATTTCGACTTCCCAGGTCCAGGCCGAACGGGGCTGTTTCAGGATCGCCATGTAGGTTTCGGCGATGGCGGCGGGCTCCAGCCATTTGTCCGGCTGATCGGCCGTGTTCTGCCGCCCCTCACGATGGTCGGCGGCGATGCCGCCGTCGATCACGAAATGGGCGATATGGATGCCCTGGGGGTGCAACTCACGGGCCAGGCTCTGCGCCAAGCCGCGCAGGGCGAACTTGCCCATGGCGAAACTGGACGACCGGGGATAGCCCTTCACGCTGGCCGAAGCCCCTGTGAAGAAGATTGCGCCGCCCCCCGCCGGCAGCATGCGCTGTGCCGCCTGCTGGGCGACCAGGAAGCCACCGAAGGCGGAAATCTCGATGGCCGTCCTGACCTCGCCCGGGTCTAGGTCGATGAGCGCACCGGGCGCCCGGCGCGAGGCGTTGTACAGCACGAAGGCAGGGGCGCCGCCGGATTTATCGAGGGCCGCGAACAAGGCCACGACCTGGTCCGGGTCGGTGGCGTCACAGGCATGAGCCGTCGCCCCGATCTCGTCGCAGAGCCCCGCCAGCTTGTCCGTGTTCCGCGCGCTCAAACAGACCTGCCAGCCGTCCGCCGCCAGTTTCCTGGCGATGGCGGCGCTGAGCCCTGCTCCGGCGCCGACGATCAGGGCCCGCTTTCCATCCGTCATCTCTGCCGTCCTCCCGCTCGATTACCCTCAACCTTTACCGCTCGCCCCGGGCAGCGTCCAGCACGCGCGGCAGGGCCACCGGTACTTTCGTGTCACATTTTGATGAGTATAATGTCATATACTGATGCTGACGGCGGGATCGCTGGATGGGCGGGGTCGCTGTTTCCCCAACCTTGTTTGCCGTGGTCCCGCATCGTGATGCCGGAGTCCGCGCCTTGTCTGTGGGTTTCGCAGGAAGAGAGGATCCGTCTTGAAAAAATCAGCCACTCTGTTGGTGTCTGTTCTGTTGCTGGCATTGTCCGGCTTTGCCCATGCTGCCGAAACCACCGTCAAGGACGGCCTCAAGGAAGCCGGCTGGGCCACGGTTCCCGTGTTCCTGGACGCG
The DNA here is from genome assembly GCA_048263775.1 of Rhodospirillales bacterium. Classification (GTDB taxonomy): domain Bacteria; phylum Pseudomonadota; class Alphaproteobacteria; order Rhodospirillales; family Casp-alpha2; genus UBA1479. The sequence goes on along the minus strand of JBLXDU010000011.1, from coordinate 101,434 downwards.
GCGACATCGGACATCACCATCAAGTTTCCCAAGGAAATGGGCGGCGGAAAGCTCAAGTTCGGCGGCACCATCGATGCCGAGGAGTTGAAGAACAAGACCTTCGTCTTCACCACCCTCGACGACAAGAAGCTGAAATGGGACAACGCCTTCGGCATGTCCTTCCTGGATCTCACCGATGTCGCCATGACCCTGAAGGCGGCCAAGGGCGTGTTCGAGATCGCCCTGGACGGCAAGGTCGGCGGCCCCTTTAGAAAAGGCGGCAAACCGCGCGAAGTCATCATCGAATTGGCGGTCGAGGAAAAGACGATCACCAATTTCGCCCTGTCCCTGCCCGACACCTCGCTGCATCTCAGTCAAATTTCCGAAATGAAACACATTCCGGGTGCGGCCAAGATGGCGTTTTCATCACCGACGATTTCGTTGGACGCGATCGGCGGCAAGATGGAATTCAAGGGCGAAACCTTGGACGCCGTCGCCTTCTACGACAAATCCCTTAAAAGCTGGAACGTCGGGCTGAACGTGGAAAAGCCCATGACCCTGGGCAAGCTGGTCGGCCATAACAAGGGCTTCCTCAAGGACGTGGTGATGCCGAAGATGCGCATCCTGTCGTCGACCAAGGGGCTGAAAGGCCCCTACAGCGACTTGCCGCTCGCCATGCAGCAGTTCTTTTCCACTGGCGGCAACTTGCCTGACGGTGACCTGGAACTGGTGTCGGGTATCAACATCCTGACCAGCTTCGACCCGGCGATCCAGCCCAAGTCCGTCAAAAGCGGCATGTCGACCATCGGCATCGTGCAGCCCGTGGAAATCGACGGCACGGTCGAAGGCGTGTTCGGCGGCATCCCGGCGGTCGACCTGAAGGTCGCCTTTTCCGTTCCGTCCAAGCATGGCTTTCCTTTCATGAAGGCCAAGGCGGGCGCCGAAACGTCGTTCTTCATCAAACTGTCCAAAGTCGAACAAGCCGTCGGGTTTTCGACCGCAGTCGACGTCAAGTCGAAGCAGGAGACTCTGGTGTTCGGCGTCGACTTCGACGTGGTCGATCGCGAAGAAGTGGTCGAGGTCGAGGCCTCCGGCCATATGCAGGGTAACTGGAAGAACGCGGCCGGCATTCACGGCCTGACCCTCGCCAATCCGTTCATGTCCGTCGGCATCAACGAGACCGGTGCCTTCGATGTGCTGATCGACGGCACCATCGGGATCGGCAAGGAAGAAGTGCGCGCGACGGCCGACATGGTGATCCTGCCCGAAGCCGCCTTCGCACCGGAGGCCCTGGCCTTCGCAGGCACCCTTAACAAGCTGCCGTTCACGTCGCTGATGGCACAGGCGCTCAAACACTCAAAGGTCAACGTCAACGGAATCAAGAAGGTTAAGGCGGAATTCCGTGACGTCGCCTTCGCCTTCATGTCGCCGGGCGCCCACCTGCCCGACGACTTGGTCGAGAAGCTGTCCATTGAAGGAGCCGGCATGGCGATCTCGGGCCAGCTTTGGGCCCATGGCAGCGAGTTGGGCGGCATCGCCGGCCACGTCTCGACGGAGGGAATTTCGTTCCTCGGCACCCTTGCACCGATCAAACTGGGGCCGATGACGCTGAAGGATTCCGAACTGGAGATCGTGGGCAATACGTCGACCGCGCCCAGCTTCCTGATCAAGGGCGAGTTCGACCTATTCAAGGGTTTCAAGGAAGTCTTCGACCTGGAACTGGGCGCCGAGAAGATGGTGCTGGCCACAGAAACCAAATTCGGCGGCGCCTTCGATGCTCAATTGACCGTGGAATCGGACGGCTTCAAACCGGGCAGCGACCTCGCCTTCGAGGCGATTCTGAGCTCCAAGCACCTGGACCAGTTCAAATCCCTGACCAAGGAGGCCCTGAAGGGCTTCGAGAAGGCGGACAAGGACATCAAGAAGGCCGAGAACGACGTCAAGAAAGCCGAGAACAGCATCAAGAGCATCAATGGTAAGATCAAACACGCCAAGGCCAAGGCGGAAGCGGCGAAGAAGAAGGCGGACAGCGGCCTGAACAGCGCAAAGAAGAAGGTCGACAGCCTGAGCCGCGAGATATCCGACAAGAAGCAGAAGGCCCATGACCTGCGCAAGAAGGCCAAGCATGACGCCAAGAAACTGAAGCTGGGCAAGGCCGGCAAGGAAGAGGCGGAGGCCGTCGGCCTGGAAGCCGAAATCAAAACCTTGGAAGCGGCCAAAAAGACTGCTGACTGGGCGTTGGGCGCGGCCAAGAAGGCCGCCGGGGCGGCGACCAAGGCCTCACCCGAAGTCATCGCCCTGGAGACCGAGCTGAAGACCGCCCAGGCCGGCCTGAAGGTCGCCCAGGGCGTGCTTGAAGCGGCGCGGGCCGTCAACAAGGGCGTGGCCAAGGCGACCGAGGCCGTGGCCAAGGCGGGACAGGGATTCAAGCTCAATGGTCTGGGGGCGTCCGGCAGCCTGGAAGGGATTCTAACCGCCGGTAAGAAGGGCGACAGCCCGACCCTGATCGCCGATGTCTCCATCCTCAACAAGCGGCACGTCTATCGTGAGAACTTAGGGAATCTGGAAAAGGGTTTCGCGACACTCGCCAAGGGCATCGCCAAGCAGGTCGCTCAGGAACTGGTCAAGGCCTTCGAAGGAAAGTAGGACACCGAGGATCGCAGCTGTCCGTCATCGCCCAGGATGCGCACGGCCGCGTCGCCACCCGCCAGCACGTCCCAATCGACTTCGCCCAGAATGCCCTGGGTTGTGTCCGTCTCTATGAACACGTCGGCTTCCGGAGCCGGGCCTAGTCGCGAAGGATGGGTTCCCGGCCCGGGGAGGGCAGTGCCGGGGAGCAGACTGCAGTCCCCAGGCCGGGGCTCTTCGTTGGATGAGCGAAGAGCGAGCGTCGCATCGCCTGCCGCGTCAGTGCGGGCGCCGGGACCGGCGCCACGGGCAATGACGGGTGCGAAAGTTCGATGGCCGTCGATTGCGGCCGCCGGGGGCATATCCCCGTCTCGAAACAAGGCATCGCGGATTTCTTCAATCGCGTCGGCGACAAGATTTTTTATAACTCGCATGCTCCACCCCGACTGCGTGACCCCGCAATATTTCAATTATTATTACTTTCGTCTATATATCCATCAATTGTATTATTTGTTTATAATTTTGAATTATATTTAATTATTATTTTAATAAAGTTTCCTTCAAATTTTATCTTTCAAGGCGCCGGGCATGGTGGGACGCTGTCCGCTGTTGTTTGCAGCGATGCCCTGACTTAGAAAAGAGGCCGAGGAGAAACCCCATGTCTCAGGGTCTCAGGACCGTCGTCGTCATTCCCGCCCGTTGGGGCTCGACCCGCTTTCCGGGCAAGCCGCTGGCCCCCGTGGCCGGGGTTTCCATGGTGCAGCGGGTCTGGGCGCTTGCCCGCGCGGCGAAGGATGTGGACAGCGTCTGCATCGCCACCGACGACGCACGCATTGCCGAGGCCGCCGCCGCGTTCGGCGCCGAAGCGGTGATGACGCCGGAAGGCTGCCGCAACGGCACGGAGCGCGCACATGCGGCGGCTCAGGCCATGGATACGCCGCCGGACGTGATCATCAACCTGCAAGGCGACGCAGTTCTGACCCCACCCTGGGTGATCGCCGCCGTTGCAGGCGCTTTTGCCGATCCGGAGGTCCGCATCGCCACCCCCGCCGTGGCGCTCAACGACACGCAGTTGGCCGCCCTCGAAGCCCACAAGAAGGACAGCCCGGCCAGCGGCACGACCGTTGTTTTGGATAACCGCTCGAACGCGCTCTATTTTTCCAAGGCGATCATCCCCTTCCGCCGCGCCGCAGCCGCCCCGATTTACCGCCATGTCGGTATCTATGGCTATCGGCGCGAGACGTTGGCCGGGCTCGTCGACCTGCCGGAAAGTACATTGGAAAAAACCGAGGGCCTGGAACAACTGCGCGCTCTGGAAAACGGAATCCCCATCCGCGTCGTGCCCGTGGATTATGCCGGGCGCACACATTGGTCAGTCGATAGCCCCGCCGATCTGGATGCCGCCGAAGACCTGATCGCCCGCGAGGGCGAACTGCTGACCACCTATGACGGCACGGGCACCGTTCGTTCATGAAGCTTCTGCTGGTCCGCCACGGCAATACTTTCGAAACGGCTGAGACGCCGGTCCGCGTCGGCGCCAACGAGGACCTGCCCCTGACCGCCGCCGGCGAGAACCAGGCCCATGCACTGGCCGCCCAATTGAAAGCTTCCGCCATCCACCCCGATCTGTTCGTCTGTGGACCACTCAAACGCACCCGCCGGCATACGGAGATTGTCATGGCGGATCTTGCTGCGCCGGGCGCGGCCGAGATCGACCCGCGGTTGACGGAAATCGATTACGGCGCCTGGGGCGGGATGAGCGACGGCGACATCGTCGCTCGCTTCGGCCCGACGGCGGCGCGCGAACTCGACGCCTGGGAAAAAGAAAGCCGCTGGCCGACGGAAACCGTCAAATGGATGCCCGGCGCCGAAACGGTGACGCGCAACCTCCGCAATCTGACGGCAGAATTAACAGCGCGCCTGGGCACGGATGAAACAGCGCTGGTCTGTTCGTCCAACGGTATCCTGCGTTATTTCCTGGAGTTCACCCCGGAAGGCCTCGCCGGCCATCAGGTGGCGGGCAAGGCCAAGATGGCGACGGGCGCCGCGTCGTTGCTCGACGTTTCGGACGGCGAGACCCGCGTCCTGTTCTGGAACGTCAAGGCAGGCATACAATTGCCCGACGAAATCTGACGCAACGGGAAAGGGCCGCATACTCGCGGGCCCAGATGCAGTTCAGGCAGCGGCATCATCCGACCCTTAAAAAGGGCCGGACGCGCCAGTCATACCTATTTCTTTTTCTTTGCTGCAGGCTTCTTGGCAGCAGCCTTCTTCGCCGCAGGCTTCTTGGCAGCCGCCTTCTTCGCCGCGGGCTTTTTGGCAGCCGCCTTCTTCGCTGCGGGCTTCTTGGCAGCGGCCTTCTTCGCCGCAGGCTTCTTGGCAGCAGCCTTCTTCGCCGCGGGCTTCTTGGCAGCAGCCTTCTTCGCCGCAGGCTTCTTGGCAGCAGCTTTCTTCACCGCAGGCTTCTTGGCAGCAGCTTTCTTCACCGCAGGCTTCTTGGCAGCCGCCTTCTTCGCCGCGGGCTTCTTGGCAGCAGCTTTCTTCACCGCAGGCTTCTTAGCCGCCGGCTTTTTAGCAACCTTTTTCGCAGCGGGCTTTTTGGCCGTCGCGGGCTTGGCCGCCGACTTCTTCGCCGCAGGCTTTTTCGAAACTGTTTTCTGAGGTCCGGCCATTGCATGCCCCCCTTAATCGTTGAACAAATGCGGCCCGAGTATTCGCGGGCCGCGCCACTAGTAAATATGACATTTTTATCCTTTACGATCCATGTACCATTTATTCAGGCAGCCAAAATGCTAGATTTTGCGTTCTAACTCGCTTATCAAGCCGCGCGACTTCCGCGCGAATCGACACGCCGAAACTGGACAATGAGGAAGAGCATTCATGCACAAGTCACTCGTTATTGCCCTCGCAACGGCCACTGCTTTCGGGCTCGCCGCATGCGGCAAGAAAGAGCCGAGCAATCTGACCTTCGATCAAGCCGCGCAGGAATTGGCGAAGGGTGCCGACAGCTTCAAAGCCTATGTGAAGGGCCTTGATAACAAGCTGGTGAAATGGACAGGCACGGTCACGGAAACCCGCAAATGGCACGAAGACGATTACGCGCCCGCCGCCGGCATGCTGGTCGACATGGACGGCGCGCCGGGACCGGAGCTGTTCGTCAACATCGGTGTCGATAATCTGGAGACCGCCAAGACCGGCGCCAAGGTGTCCTTCACCGCGCGCCTGATGGAAAGCGTCGACGAGAAGGGCAAGCTTCTGATCAAGATGAAGGTCGAAGAATTCCACTAGGCGCCGACGGCGCCGAGGCGCTCATGCCCGGCTGAGAATCAGCAACAGGATCGCCAGAATGATCAAGGCGATGCCGATCACTTCGAGGCGCGTCACCTTTTCTTTGAAAAAGAAAATCGACGCCGCGAAGGTGAAGACCAGTTCGATCTGTCCCAGGGCACGGACGTAGGCCGCGTTCTGCATGGTAAAGGCGAAGCACCAGGCGATGGACCCCGCCAGGCCAACCACCCCCACCGCCGCCGACCATTTCCAATGGACGAACACGGCCTTCAGGGTCGGTGCCTCTTTCCACGCCAGATAGGCCCCCATGGCGAATGTCTGGATGACCAACGACACCGCCACCGTATAGGCAACCGTCATCGTCAGATCGTCCCATTTCAGCGACAGCGCCGCCCCCCGGAAGAACACCACCGACGCCCCCAGGAAAGCGCCGCAGACAAGCCCGATCACCGTCGCTCTTTCCGTCACTCCTGATATCAGCGCCTTCAGCGACACCTTCGACTGACCCGCCGACAGCACGACGACGCCGACACCTGCCAGCGCGATGGCGGCGGCGGCGGCGGTGGTCACCTCGTCACCAAGAATAAGAAACCCCAGGACCGCGACCTGGAACACTTCGGTCTTGGAAAATGTTGTCCCCACGGCGAAGTTGCGGAATTGAAACAGATACAACAACAGCACGGTGAAGGCGATCTGGCTGGCACCGCCCAAGACGCAGTACATCAGAAAGGTGGTGTTGAATACGGGCAGATCCTTGCCCGCGATCTCGTGCAGCCCCCACAGGTAGACCAGCGCAAAAGGCATGGCATAAAGAAAGCGGACATAGGCCGCGCCGAGCGTCGACAGGCGCCCTTTCAAATGCCTCTGCAACGCCGAACGCGCATTCTGAAGAAATGCCGCCAGGACGGTGATCGGTATCCAGAGTTCCATGTGTTGGGGGGCCTTCGCGGAGGTGGGGGTGTCATCCATACCCCGTTCGTCTCCACCGGGAAATGCAATTTTCCCGCCAGGGCCGGCCATTGATATGGGCGTCGCGATGACGTCATAATTATTTTATATTTTTTTGCATATAAAAATGTTGATAAAGCACTCGCATATTGCGATTAATTAGCGCCAGTGCGTCTGAATACGTAACGCCGTATTCACGCAGACCAAACCGGCAGGCAATCGACGCTGCATTCGCCCTTGCCCATAACACCATCCTTGGCGCGGTCCGCTGACAATCGCGGCAACGCCTTCAAGAAAAGGGACATGCCGTGGCCGACTCTGATCTGATTGTCTTACGGTCAAAGACGGACCCGTACCTTTTCATCATCACCCAGCGCAGTCGTTATCGCGTGGCCATGGACGCCTTCCATGCCAGCGATCCGAACGACAGCCTGATCCATGTGCCGCCGGACCGGGCCCAGACCCTGCTGCGCGGGATGACGGATTTGTCCTATGTCGTGGACGCTATTAACGCCAAAGGACTTTACCGCTACCAGACCAATTAACGCCTATCCCCACTCCTATTTCATCGCCGATCCAACCAGACACCTTTGAGGGAAGGGAGGGTACGATCGAGGATGTCTGACACGTGACTTTCTACAAAAGCCTCGCCGTCGCCGGCGGCGTTACAGGAACCATCCTGGGCGCTGTCTTGCTGACCGGGCTGATCACCGAGCAGAAAATAGAACTGGACGATGCGGAACGCAGTCGTCCCCAGACCCTGCGCATTCAGGCGATCCCTGTGCGCCTGGGCGGTTACAGCCTGAAATACAAGCGAGGAACCGGCGACATCGTTATGCTGTCCGTATCGGTCACTGTTCCGGGCCTAAAAGAAAAGGAACTGGTCTGTCGCCTGGCGCCACGCTTGGTTTCAACCGTCACCAACGACGTTACCATTCGCTATGCCGAAGTTGATGCCCTGCGGGCCGACCTATCCAAGACCCTGCCCGAACATCTGCGCCGCCGATTCAATCTTGCCCTGGGCGGAAGGCTGATCCAGAGCGTAATTGTGGACAAGGTCGAAGCCGGGCAACTTCCACCGCAATCGACCTGCAACAACGCCTCCTGAGGCACCGCGCGTCAGGCCACCCCCTTTGCGGGACGGCGACCCGGTGGTATCTGTTGGGCCGACAATCGTGCCAACAACAGTGAACAAACGGGGGAGCACCTCACCCGTGAGCAGGGCGAACAACATCTTCGAGACGGACCTGGGACCCACCCCGGCCAACCATCAGCCGCAAACGCCGCTGAGCTTTCTGACCTGGGCGGCGTCCGTCTATCCCGATCAGCCGGCCGCCATCCACGGTGCCAGACGCATCACCTACGGCGAAATGCTGACCCGCTGCCGGCGACTGGCGGGGGCGCTGGCGGCGCGCGGCATCGGCCGGGGCGACGCCGTATCCGTCATGGGCGCCAACACGCCGGAGCTTCTGGAAGCGCATTTCGGCATTCCCATGGCGGGTGCCGTGCTGAATGCGCTGAACACGCGGCTAGACGCCCAAACCATCGCCTTCATCCTGGATCATGCGGAAAGCAAATTGCTGATCACCGACCGAGAACATGCGCCGGTCATCAAGGATGCCCTTGCCAAGCTGAAACGTAAAATTCCCGTCATCGACATCGACGATCCGGAAACGGAAGCCCAGGGCGGCACCCGGGGCGAGCACCTGGGCGACATGGATTACGAAGCATTTCTGCAGACCGGCGACCCGGACTTTCCCGTTCAGCCCCCGGAAGACGAATGGCAGGCGATCTCGCTCAACTACACCTCCGGCACCACGGGCAATCCGAAAGGTGTCGTTTATCACCATCGGGGCGCTTTCGTGACCGCCATGGGCGGCGCCCTGGTTTCGCGCCTCGACCGCCGGTCACGCTATCTGTGGACCCTGCCCATGTTCCATTGCAACGGCTGGAGTTATCCCTGGTCGATCACCGCCGCGGCGGGCACCCATATCTGCCTGCGCCGGGTCGATCCGGCCCTGATCTTTCCCATGATCGCCGAACATCGCGTGACCCATATGTGCGGTGCGCCGATCGTCCTCAACATGCTGATCCACGCGCCGGACACGGTGAAAACCGTCTTCGACCAAAAGGTCGAGGTATTCACCGGCGGCGCCGCCCCGCCCTCGGCGGTGATATCGGGCATGGAAAAGATGGGCTTCCGCGTGACCCATCTTTACGGGCTCACGGAATCCTACGGCCCCTCGACCTATTGCGCCTGGCAGGACCCCTGGAACGACCTTGACCCCGATGCCCAGGCACAGAAGATCAGCCGCGCCGGCGTGCGCTATCCGACCGTGTTCGACCAGACCGTGATGAACCCGGAGACCATGGAACCCGTGCCTGCCGACGGCCAAACCATGGGCGAGATCATGCTGCGCGGGAACACCATCATGAAGGGTTACCTGAAGAACCCGGCGGCGACCGAGGCCGCGTTCCGGGGCGGCTGGTTCCATACGGGCGACCTTGCCGTGCTGCATCCCGACGGCTATGTGGAAATCAAGGACCGGTCGAAAGACGTCATCATCTCGGGCGGCGAGAATATTTCGTCGCTGGAGGTCGAGGAATGCCTCTATCGCCATCCGGACGTGATGGAAGCCGCCGTCGTCGCCAAGACCGACGACAAATGGGGAGAAACGCCCTGCGCCTTCGTCACCCTGAAACCGGGGGCCGAAGACCGCATTGATGCCGCGGCCATCATCGACTGGTGCCGGGCCAACATGGCCCACTACAAAGCACCGCGCCATGTCGTGTTCACCCCCCTGCCCAAGACATCGACGGGCAAGATTCAGAAGTTCGTGCTGCGCGACCGCGCCAACGACACCGACCAGGAGACCAAATCATGAGCCGTTTCTTCCGCGATGACCTGCTGGCCGATCGGGTGGCGCTGGTCACCGGGGCGTCCTCCGGCCTGGGCCGCCGTTTCGCCGAAGTCCTGGCCGCCCACGGCGCCGCCGTCGCCTGCTGTGCCCGGCGACGCGAGAAACTTGCCGAAACGGTCGATACGATCACCGCCGCCGGCGGACAGGCGCTCGCCGTGGAAATGGACGTGACCGATCGGGATTCCGTGGCCGACGCGTTCGAGACCGCCGACCGGGCCCTGGGCCAGGTCACGGTCCTGATCAACAACGCGGGCCTTGCTTCCACGGACCGCGCCATCGATCTGGATCCCGCGACTTGGAATCAAATCATGGCAACCAACCTGACCGGCGCCTGGACCGTCGCTCAACGCGCAGCCAAGGACATGATCACCGCCGGCAGGCCCGGTACCATCGTCAACGTCGCCTCGGTCCTGGGCCTGCGCCAGTCAGGCGGCGTGATGCCTTATGCCGTATCCAAGGCGGGTGTGGTGCAGATGACCAAGTCCCTGGCCTTGGAGTGGGCGCGCCACGGCATCCGGGTCAACGCCATCGCCCCCGGCTACATCGAGACGGATCTGAACCGGGATTTCCTGGAAAGCGAGGGCGGCCAAACGCTCATGAAGCGGATTCCCCAGCGCCGCTTCGGCAAGCCGGAGGATCTGGACGGCACCCTATTACTGTTGGCCTCGGACGCGTCGGATTTCATGACCGGCGAAGTCGTCGCCGTCGACGGCGGCCATTTGGTCAATACGCTTTAAGGTCTTTTCGCCCTCGATAAAGGGCTCAGCTGTCTCGGGAATTCGAAAAGCGGTCGCCGGCAATGTCCAGGGACCAATCGAATTGCACGGCGAATCCCCCGTCGAATACGCGGGCGACACGGCCCGGCACATGGGCACGGCCGCGAATGATCAGAAGAATCTCGTCATCGACCTGAACCGGGCCGTCCTGAGGTTCGCTGCCTTCGGGATAGACAATCGCCGCCCCGCCGACGGACATGTCATGCAGCTTTCCGCCCCGGTAAGGGCTGCCGCCGTTGACTTCCACGTCCCCATACACGACGGAACGGGGACTTCTGCGTGCGTCTTGTTGTTCGTTCAAGTCCATGGCGGTCATCCTTGGCAACAAAGACCCCGCCCTCAAAAGCTGTTTTCTTTTAAGACGGGGGAAATTTAGGCCACAACCCTGATCTTTCCCTGACAAGATTAAAAATCAGACAAGAATTCGCGCCCCATTTCCAATTTTTCCGGCAAATCTGATAGTCTCGCGGCCCGCCGCTTGGTGACAATAACCCGACCTACGACGCAGAAAGACAGGAACCCGCCTTCATGGATTTCAATCTGACCCCGGAAGTGGACGAAACCCGCCAAGCCATCCGCCGATTCGTCGCCGACCACATCCTGCCGCTGGAAGCCGACCCGGCCAGTTTCGACGATCACGAGAACATCCGCCTGGATCTGCTGGACGAACTGCGCGCCAAAGCGAAAAGCGAAGGGCTTTGGGCGCTTTCCATGCCGACGGCGCGCGGCGGACGTGGCTTCGACACGGTCGGCATGGCCGCCTGTTATGAGGAAATGAACCGTTCCATCTTCGGGCCCGTGGTGTTCAATGCCGCCGCCCCCGACGACGGCAACATGTTCGTCCTCAACAAGGTGGCGACCGATGCGCAAAAAGAACAATGGCTGCAGCCGATCATCGACGGCGCCGCGCGGTCGTCCATCATCATGACCGAACCAGCGCCGGGCGCCGGGTCCGACCCCTCGGGCATGATGCGCACGCGGGCGGAGAAGAAAGGCGATAAATGGGTCGTCCACGGCCGCAAATGGTTCATCACCGGGGCCGGCGTGGCATCCCACTTTATCCTTTTGGCCCGTACCTCCGACGACGCGCGGCGCAACCTGACGGCCTTCCTGTTCCATAAGGACCAGCCGGGCTGGGAAATCGTGCGCCGCATCCCGATCATGGGACCGGAAGAACACGGCGGCCATTGCGAGCTGTCCTTCGACGGGCTGGAAATTCCCGATGAAAACCGCCTGATGGGTGTCGGGGAAGGCATGAAATGCGTGCAGATCCGGCTCGGCACCGCACGCCTGACCCATTGCATGCGCTGGCTGGGCCTGGCCAAGCGGTCGCTGGAAATCGCCGATGAATACATCTCCGAGCGCGAGGCCTTCGGCACCCGCCTAGCCGACCGGGAAAGCGTGCAGCTGCTGCTGGGCGAGGCAGCCAAGGAAATCCAGATCGGCCGCCTGCTGACCATGCACGCCGCCTGGGCCCTGGACCAGGGCAGCCGTGCCCGGGCCGAGGTGTCGACCGCCAAGGTCCAGGTCGCCGACACCCTGCACAAATGCGTCGATACGGCGGTGCAGCTCTGCGGCGCCAAGGGCTATTCCAAGGACACGGTCCTGGAATGGATTTACCGCTATGCCCGTCAGGCGCGTCTCGTGGATGGCGCTTCCGAGGTTCACAAGATGGTTCTGGCCGGCCAGTTCCGCGAACAGGGCCTTGATTACTGGCATTGGGGCTAAAGCCGCCCGTGGCCGGAAATCTGACATCCGATGACCGTGCCCGCCTGACCGACTGGCTCTCGGGTCAGGCCGGGGCGGCGGTGCGCATTTTGGCGACGGAACGGCTGTCCGGCGGGGCAATCCAGGAAAACCATCGGCTGGAAATCGACGTCGCCGGCGGCCCCTGGCCCGGCCGTCACGATCTTGTCCTGCGCCGGGATGCGGCCTCGGCCGTCGCCACCAGCCATTCCCGGGCCGAGGAATTCGCGCTGTTGAAGGCCGCGCACACCGCCGGGGTCGCCGTGCCGACCCCTTGCGTTCTGTGTGAGAACTTGGACATCCTTGGTGTGCCGTTCTTTCTCATGCATAGGGTGATGGGCGAGGCCCGGGGCAGCCGGCTGGTCAAGGAAGCGCCCAGCGCGGATCTGGTCTACGCCATCGGCGCCAACCTGGCGCGTATTCACAGCATCACGCCGCAGGGCGCCGACCTGGCCTTTCTCGGCCCACTGCCCGAGGACCCGGCCCGCGCCGCCGTGGCACAGTACCGCGCCTATCTGGACGCCCTGCCCGACCCCCATACCGCCGTCGAGTGGGGCCTAGCTTGGCTTTCCGATCATGCCCCCGATCCCGGCGCCATCGTGCTGTGCCACCGCGACTACCGCATCGGCAACCTGATGATTGCCCATGAAGAAACAGGCGGCACGCTGTCCGCGACCCTGGATTGGGAATTTGCCGGCTGGTCCGACCCGCTGGAAGACATCGGCTGGTTCCTCGCCAAATGCTGGCGCTTCGGGCGCTGGGAGGAAGAAGCCGGCGGTCTGGGCCCCCGCGATGCCTTCCTCGCGGGTTATGAAGATGCATCAGGATGCAGGATCGACCCCGCCGCCGTCACGTATTGGGAGGTCATGGCCCATGTGCGCTGGGCGGTGATCGCCCTGCAGCAGGCTTGGCGGCATGTATCCGGCGAAGAACCGTCCCTTGAACTGGCGCTGACCGCCCATGTTGTGCCGGAACTTGAGGCCGAAATTCTCGCCATGACGGGAGAAGGCGCATGAGAAAAAACCCAAGTGGCCCCGCCCTGACCATGATCGCCGACGCCACGGAGGCCGCCGCCGACCCCGATGCCGGCAACGCCAAATACGTCGCGGCGATGATCCGCAACGCCCGCGCCATCGCCGCGCGTCAGACAGCCGCCGGGGATGCGCCGGAACGGGCCGAGATGGCGGCCCTCAAGACACTTCTGGGTGCGGACGGCGGCCTTCAAGACCTCAACCGCGCCCTCGCCCAAGCCATCCGCGACGGCAACGCCCCCAAGAGCACCCATGCCCATTTGACCGCCGTCACGCAGGCGGAATTGGGTGAGAGCAATCCCCGCTATCTGGCGCGGCTTAAAGAAACCGGCTGATCATGTCAGACGTTCACGATGGCAGGCTGACCGGTCAGCTCTACGATCTCGCGACCGGCGACGAGGACGCCCGCCTGTGCCGCGACATCCCCGAAGATCAATGCCGCGAACAGCCCGTCAACTTTCTCGCCCAGACGGCGGCCCAGGCCCTCAGCAAGATCGGCGACGCATTGGCCGACACCAAGGTCGTCCTGCCCTGGCTTTTGGGCACGATGGGCGCGCCCGCCGCCTTCGCGGGTCTGCTTGTGCCGATCCGGGAATCGCTGGCGTTGATGCCGCAAATACTGGTCGGCGGCGTCATCCGGCAATTCCCCCGACGCAAGGCGTTCTGGGCCGTCGCCTCGATCGCGCAGGGCGCATGCATCCTTGCCATGGCCGGCGCTGCCGTGGCGGGTCTCGAGGGCACGGCGGCGGGGTGGACGGTTACCGCGCTGGTGGTGCTGTTCAGCCTGGCCCGCGGTGTCGCCTCCATCGCCGCCAAGGACGTTCTGGGCAAGACCGTGTCCAAGGGCCGCCGCGGGCGCGTCAGCGGACATGCCGCCACGATTTCCGGGCTCGCGGCCGGTGCCGTGGGCACCTACCTGATGCTGAGCCCCGCCGCGACCCGGCCCGACTGGCTGCTCTATGCCCTTGTCGCCGGCGCCGGAACCTGCTGGTTCGTCGCGGCGGCGGTCTATCTTCGGATTGTCGAGTATCCAGGCGCCGTTAGCGGCGGGCGCGGCATCAACGATCTGGTGCGCGAACAACTCTCGATCCTGGCCAGGGACCGGCAGTTGCAGCGGTTTCTGGCGACCCGCGCCTTGATGATTTCGACGGCATTGGTGGGCCCGCTTTACGTGACCCTGGCACAGCAGAAAACGGGCCTGGGGCTTGATGGCCTGGGCTGGTTGATCATCGCTTCGGGTCTGTCCGCAGCACTAAGTTCGTCGTTCTGGGGCATGCTCGCCGATCATTCCTCCCGCGCCACAATGGCCCTGGCGGCGGCGATCGCGGGTGCGCTCGGCCCCGTGGCGCTGCTGGTCTTGACGCATATGCCCGGCATTGCCGGTTCGATCATCTTTTACGCGACCGTTCTGTTCGTGCTGGGCGTCGCCCATGCCGGCGTGCGCATCGGGCGCAAAACCCACGTCGTCGATCTTGCGGGCGGTGACCGCAAGGCCGAGTACGTCGCGCTGAGCAACACCGTGATCGGCGTCCTTTTGCTGGGAACCGGCGCGCTGACCGGGGCTTTGATGGGGATCAGCATCACGGCGGCGATCGGAACGCTGTCAGTGCTCGCCCTGTTGGGCGCGGGCCTGGCCATGACGATGGCCAACGTCCAGGAATGATGCCGTAGGTTGCACAGACAACATAATGTGATGGGCTGTGATTTCACGGCCTTCCGGCCAACAACGATAATCCCGCCATGACGACAATTCTGCTGGTCGATGATGACGAGGACCTGCGCGGGACGCTGTGCGAAACCCTGGAAGACGCTGGGTTTCATGTGCTGTCCGCGGCGGGCGGCCATGCAGCGCTTGAGATCGTCACGCGCGAGGCCGTCGATACCGCCGTCACCGACATCGTCATGGCCGACGGGGAAGGTATCGAGTTCATCCTGAAAGCAAAGGCGGCCCGGCCCGGCCTGCCCGTGATCGCCATGTCGGCCAAGGCCATGTATCTCAAGGACGCGGCCCGCCTGGGTGCCGACCACACGCTGCTGAAGCCGTTTCGCCTGCGCCAGCTTCTGGCTCTGCTTGGGCCAGCCGCTTGAGGCGCGCGGGCGTGCGTTTCGCGAATTTAGGCGTTATATAACTTCAGAGACAAAACCGTCCGCACCGCCCCGGTAGCGGTCGCCACCGAGGAGACGCCACCCCCATGTCTATCGTATTGGGATGCATTGCCGACGATTTCACCGGCGCTACGGACCTTGCCAATACCCTGGTCAAGAACGGCATGCGCACGGTCCAGGTCAACGGTGTGCCCTCGGGCGCCAGCCTGAAGGATCTGGGCGGCGCGGAAGCCGTGGTCGTCGCGCTGAAGTCCCGCACCTGCCCGGTACACGAAGCGGTCACCGAATCGCTCGCCGCCCTCGCCTGGCTCAAGGGTCTGGGCACCCGGCAGATCTTCTTCAAATATTGTTCGACCTTCGATTCCACGGACATCGGCAACATCGGCCCCGTCGCCGACGCCCTGCTGGACGCGCTTGACGCCGATTTCGCCATCGCCTGCCCCGCCTTTCCGACCACTGGGCGGACGATCTACAAGGGCTATCTGTTCGTGAACGACGTGCTGCTGTCGGAATCGAGCCTCAAGGATCATCCCCTGACCCCCATGCGCGACGCCAATCTTGTCCGCGTGCTCAGCCGCCAGACGGACGAAATGGTCGGCCTGGTCGAACACAAGACCGTGCGCAAGGGCCCGGCCGAGGTAAAAGCCGCCTTCGCGTCCCTGAAAAAAAACGGCAGCCGTTATGCCATCGTCGATGCCCTGGACGACGCCGACCTGGGCGTGATCGGCCAGGCCGTGGCCGATCACGCGTTGGTCACCGGCGGGTCGGGCATTGCGCTGGGCCTGCCGGAAAACTATCGCCGCCAGGGCCTGCTGGGGGCCGCCGCCAAGGCGCAATTACCGAATGTCACCGGCCCCGCCGTGGTCATCGCCGGCAGTTGCTCGCAGGCGACGCGCAGTCAGGTCGCGCGGGCGAAAAAGCTGTGGCCGACCCATCAGGTCGATCCCCTGGCCCTCGGCGACGTGGTCGAGGCGGCGCGTGTGCTGGCCGACAAGATATTGGCCGGCCTCAATACCGGACCGCAGCTGATCTATTCCACCGCTGACCCGGATACGGTGCTGAAGGTACAGTCGGAAATGGGCCGCGGTCAGGCCGGCGATACGGTCGAACGATTCTTCGGGCGGCTGGCGCGCAACCTGCGCGACGGCGGCGTGCGGCGCTTCGTCGTCGCCGGCGGCGAAACGTCGGGCGCCGTGGTTCAGGCGCTGGGCGTGCAGGCCATGCGCATCGGCCCGGAAATCGACCCGGGCGTGCCCTGGACGGAAAGCCTGTCCTTAGGCGCCGGCGGCGAGGCGCCCCTGGCGCTCACCCTCAAGTCCGGCAACTTCGGGGCCGAGGACTTTTTCGAAAAAGCCCTGGCCATGCTCGACGAAAAGGCCGCCGCATGACCCCGGAAAACAAACAGCGCGACGAGATCGCCCTTCTAGGGAAATCCCTGTTCGACCGGGGCATGACCTATGCGTCGTCCGGCAACATCAGCGTACGGACGGAAGACGGCGGCTGGTTGATGACGCCATCCGGATCCTGCCTGGGACGGCTTGACCCGGAACGCATTTCCAAGCTCGACAAGGACGGCAATCACGTCAGCGGCGACAAGCCGACCATCGAGACCTTCCTGCACATGGCCGTCTACGATCAGCGCGCCACGGCCAAGGCCATCGTGCATCTGCATTCGACCCATTCGGTCGCCGTCAGTTGCCTGAAGGAAGTGAACCCGAAGAACGTGCTGCCGCCGATCACCGCCTATTACGTGATGAAGGTCGGCACCCTGCCGCTGATTCCGTTCTTTCCCCCGGGCAGCGTCGATCTGGCCAAGGCCGTCAAGGAAATGGCGTCGGACCACCATGCGGTGCTGCTTGCCAACCACGGCCCTGTGGTCGCGGGTAAGTCCCTCGCCGACGCGGTCTACGCGACGGAAGAGCTTGAAGAAACGGCGCGGCTCTACCTCATGCTGCGCGGGCTCGACACCACGTTCCTCACGCCGGAACAGGTCGCCGAATTGAAGGCGCGCTTTCCAGGTTGACCTGTCGGGACAGACTGGATTCCACCGTGACCGGCTACTTCACCGCCGGCAATTCAAACCAGAACGTGCTACCGTCCCCAACAACACTGTCCACACCGATCTGGCCGTTCATCAACTCGATCAGCTGCTTACAGAGCGCAAGGCCGATACCATCCCCTTCGACCCTCGAGGATAAGGCGTCGCTTGTACGGTGATAACGGGTAAACACTTCCTCTAAATGAGATCCTGCGATCCCAGTTCCCGTGTCCTTGACCCAAATTCGGATGAACCCGTCACCAACTCTGCAGGCCCCGATCATGATCCGGCCCCCGGCTCGGTTATACTTGATCGCATTCCCTAAAAGATTCAGCAGGCATTGCTTGACGCGGAAATCGTCACCATTGACCGTCAGGTTCGCCGCGACATCGTCCAGGAAAATCGTGATGTCGCGTTGCCGGGCAAGCATGTCGACCAATGAAACACTTTCGGCAACCAGCTCAAGCACAGAAATCGGGGCAACTCTAAGGTTGAAGGCGCCGTCATCGCTGCGGGATTGTTCAAGGACATGGTTGATCAGCTTCAACTGATGGTTTCCGGCCTCGATCATGTTCTCGATGTATCTCTCCTGCTTATCGTCCAGGCCATTGCCCCCGTTAATCGTGAGCAATTGGGCGAATCCCAGAATGGCATTGAGCGGTGTACGCAATTCATGGCTCATGAATTCGACCAACCACGATTTCTGATCGCTTGCTTTTTGCGCGATTTCGCGGGCACGAACTTCGCTGGTTACATCCGACACCAAAGCCATGAATTCAGGCGCGCCGCCAGCCGTGGTCGCCGCCGGTACGATCCGTACGGACAGGTGCCGAGCGCTTTCCGGATAGGTGCCGATCATCAATTCCCTGACCGTGGGTTGAACTGAATGCCTCTGACTCAGGTCCGCAACGGCGCCGCCATCCAGATTACAGCCAGGCAGCACATCACGAATATGGCGCCGGGTAAGGTCCCGCTCATCCAAACCGAGCATCTCCAATCCGAACCTGTTGATCGAATGGACCATTCCCCGATCACTGATCAGCAGAATTCCAATCGGCGCATGCTCCAGCAGGTCGTCGAGAAACGAATGATGGGCATCCTGAAAGCTGTGTCGGTTCGGCAAGTCCTGTTCGGCGTGGCGGAGCGACCCGATGGCTGCGCGGCGACATTGCAGAATGTGAATGCGCTCACGAATATGATCCGCAACGGCCTCCGGATCGGTTCTTGAGAATACGGCTGTATCGCTGACTGGCAGATCCTGAAACTTTTGAGACCCCTCCTGGCTGCCAGCGCTGAAAGCATCATTCAATATGACGATCGGCAATTTGGCGCCCGAGTAACGCAATCCAACGGCAGTTCCAACAGGATCACGATCTCCCGCGCCCAACAAAAGCAATCTTGGCCACTCTTCTCCATTGTCCTGACAGATGTCGTCGACCGCCCCAGCCCATGCATGAAAAGAAAATCCATCGCCCATGGAGCCGATCAAGCGGTCCAAGAATGGTTGATCGTCGAGTTGATAGAGCACTTGCGCGTTCATCATTTTCTACTCATCACCGAACAGTGCGCGCCCCAGGAGCTTTCGGCCCGTCCAAATGCGCAACAGGTCGGTCGTCGGCGCCATCACATGCGCCGCGCGTACGTCACGCAAATGCCGTTGCAATCGATCACCATCCCGATAGGCGGTTCCCCCCATCATGGTCATGGCCTCGTTGACGACATGCGTCGCAACATCGGCGACTTCCGCCTTCGATGACAGAATGTGTATAACCGCATTCTCATCGCCCGAATCAAACAACCGCGCCCCGTTGTACAGAAGTTGACGCACGGCTTCGGTCTTAGCCCAAAGCGTGCCAAGGCGCTGTTGCAAGACAGATGAATCGGACAAACGGCGACCGTCGTGTTTGAACTCCCGCGCAATCAAATGCGCCCGCACGATCTCAAGGGCATCGGCAGCAACGCCCAAATATGTCCCCGACATGGCCGCCAGAAAGTACGGCGCAACGACATTGAACATGTACCAGATCTGATCGCCCTCAGATCCCAGAAGATTTCGCGCGTCTAAATGGACACTGTCCAGTCCAAGCGTGCGGGAATCGTTGCCACGCATGCCGAAGCCTTGCCAGGGGTCATGCCATGTCATGCCCTCAGTCCCGTCGGGAAGAACCGTGCAAGAGAACTGCACCAGTCCTTCGGGGTCATGGTTCATGACGGATACGACGTATGAATCGACGTGCGATCCATTGGTTACGAAATGTTTATTCCCGTCGATGCGAAGCGTCGCCTCATCCACATGCGTCAGGCGGGTCTGCGGAAAGTAGAAATGCGATCCGGTCCCGGCTTCGCTTAACGCCAGTGTCGTTAGATGCTCACCATCACAGATCGGGCGCAGGAATGCCTGCGCGTGATAATCCGTTGCACGGGCCGCGATCACGGATGAACCAACGCAATGCATGCCGAAGCAGATCGCCGTCGATGCGCATTCCCGGCCAAGGGTTTCGCAGACCTTTGCCAGCGCCGTCAGGCCGTGGCCCAGACCGCCGAATTTACGGTCAACCACCAATCCACCCAATCCGGCAGCTTGCAGGGCTCTCAGGCTTGCTTCCGGCCAGGAGCAATCTTTGTCAATTTGCGTCGCATTCTCTCGAACCACGCCTTCTGCGATGTGTTTCGCAACGGCGAGTACATCACTTAAGGACGTGCGGTCCGATGAGAGAACTTGTGCGGCTTCATTAGCCATTCGTTCTCCTCCAATCGCCTGATTTGGCGATCATTTATCGGTTTCACCAACCCCGGCCGAGCAATGTCTCCACTACGTCTTCATCCAGAAGACACGACATAACCGGCAGGGTTCCGGCCCCCTTTAGCAATGCTATCGGCGCAAACTCCATGCCATATTATATACTTCTTTAGTATGGCATCCTTTTGTTTGTGGGCTCACCTGCCTTGCTGATCCGGCTTCTGCGGGGCGCGGATATGAAAGCGCGCCTTCCGTCCAGACACCGCCCCATTCGGCCAAGACATCAAAAAATCATGATCCGGGCGGCAAGGCGGTTGCCGCAAATGTTGTTCCATGAAATATATAGACTGTTCTGTCTATTAACACTGTAATTGGAGCATGACCATGACCACGCCCCCGCTTACCCTCGGCGCCCATCACATCGGCCTGACGGTTCCCGACCTCGCCCAGACCAAGGCTTTCTTTGAAGGAGCACTCGGCTTTCAACAGGTGGGGGAGGTTCCCGACTATCCGGCGGTGTTCGTTTCGGACGGCACGGTCATGCTGACCCTGTGGCGGGCGGAAAATCCGGAAACCGCCACCCCCTTCGACCGCCGGAAGAACATCGGCCTGCATCACCTGGCATTGAAGGTCGCGGATTTCGCGGCGCTCGACACCGTTTACGAGCGGGTCCGCACCTGGCCCGGTGTCGAGATCGAATACGCGCCCGGCCCGGTACGCCCGGAATCCCCGGCGCGGCACTGTATCTGCATCATTCCCGGCGGGCTGCGTTTCGAATTCTTCGCCCCGGGGCCATAGCCCCGCTTAGACGCCTTTCCACTCCGGCTTCTGCTTGGCGACGAAGCTTTCGACGCCGTGCTTGAAATCACGGCTGCCGTAGGCGGCATGGATCAGGTCGCGGTCGTCGGGGGTCAGATCGGTGCCCAGTCGGCGCAGGGCCTCCTTGGTCACGCGCATGGTCACGGGGGCGTGGCCCAGCAGCTTCTCGACGATTTCCGCCTGCAGGGCGTCGATGCCGTCGGCCTCCGCCACGGCGAGCAGGTAGCCATGGCCCAGAAGTTCCTCGGCTTCAGGCATTTCCGCCAGCATCAGCATACGCTTGACCATGGGCAGGCCCAGGGTTTCCGTCAACGCGCGCAGGTTCTGCGCCGACAGGCAGTTGCCCAACGTGCGCGCGATGGGCACACCGAAGCGCGATCCCGTCGTGGCGATGCGGAAATCGCAAGCGTTGGCGATCGCCATGCCGCCGCCGACGGCCCAGCCCTCAACCACACACAAGGTCGGCATGGGCAGGCGTTCGACGCGGGAGATATAGGTCTCGACCTTGTCCTCGTAAGCCAGGCCGTCATCGCCAGAGGAAAAGGCCCCGAACTGGGCGATATCCGTGCCGGCGACGAAAGCCTTGCCGCCCGCCCCCCGGAACACGGCGACCCGCACGGAGGGATCGTCCATGATCTCGTCGCAGGCATCGGCCAGGCCTTCGTACATGGTCCAGGTCATGGCGTTGCGGGCCTGCGGTCGGTCGAAGATCAGATGGGCAACGGCGCCGTTACGGGTCAGGCGCACGGCACCTTGGTCGTCTGCGGGAGTGGTCATTGGGCTTGGTTCCGTGGTTGTTGGATGGCAACTAAATTCTGCGGGCCGCATCCTAGCCCAGGTGACCTCAAAGGCACAGCCATGAGGGGGCATTTTCGCCTGACCGGACAGCATCAAGCGGAGTAGAATGCCGCCATGAAAGCAGGCAATCAGCAGACCGGGGCGCGGCTTCGCGTCGTTCTCGCCCCCGACGTCGCCATCGGGCCGGGCAAGGCCGACCTGTTGCAGGGCGTCGGCGAAACCGGCTCCATCGCCGCCGCCGGACGCGACTTGGGCATGAGCTACAAGAAAGCCTGGGGCCTGATCGAAGCCTTGAACGCGCAGTTCGGCACCCCCCTGGTCACCACCTCGCGGGGCGGCAGTACGCGCGGAGGGGCCGAGTTGACGGAACTGGGACACAAGATTCTCGACCAGTACCGCAAGATGGAAGCCAAGACCGAAAAGGCCATCGCCGGCGACTTGATCGCCATGCGCAAGCTGCTGCCCAACGGGGGCGAATAGCGCCCCATCGCAGGCTTGCCATCGCCGCCGGCAAAAGATACTTTCCGATATGTCCGAGTTGTCCTATCGGAGGAGATCACCGTGTCCACGTCCTTCGCGCTGAAACGCTGCCTGCTTCTGCTGGCCGCCGTCGCCGCGCTGATGCTGCCCGGCCCGGCCCGCGCGGGCGAGGTCAAGGTCGCCGTGGCCGCCAATTTCACCCAGGCCGCCCAGAACATCGGCGCCCTGTTCGAGAACAAGACCGGCCACAAGGTTGTCTACAGCTTCGGGTCGACCGGGCAGCTCTATACCCAGATCGCCAAGGGGGCACCGTTCGAGGTGTTCCTGGCCGCCGACCAGGCCCGCCCCCAAAAGGCCGGGACCAATGGCTTGGCGGTGGCCCAAACCCGCTTCACCTATGCCACGGGCAAGATCGTGCTCTACAGCCGCGACGCTGCCCTGGTGCAAGGGCCGAGCACGCTGAAGCGTGGAACCTTTTCCAGGATCGCCATCGCCAACCCCGTGACCGCCCCCTACGGCGCCGCCGCCGTGACAGCTCTGAAGGCGCTCCGCCTGTATGACACCCTGAAATCCAAGATCGTCCAGGGCAACAGCATCGCCCAGACCCATCAATTCGTAGAATCGGGCAACGCGGAATTGGGCTTTATCGCCCTGTCGCAGATCGCCGGTCACGACCTGGGATCACGCTGGCCCGTACCGGAAAACCTCTACCCCGCCATCGCCCAGGACGCCGTGCTGCTGACCGCCGGCAAGGACAACCCGGCGGCCCGCGCGTACCTATTGTTCCTGGGCGGGGCCGAGGCCAACCGCGTGAAGGACAAATTCGGTTACGGCACGGGCGAACCGGCCAAGATCCGCCCGGATGCCTGAACAGGGGCTTGATCTCGCCGGGCTGTGGTCGCCGATCCGCCTGACGCTTGAATTGGCCACGGTGACCACCGTGGTTCTTCTTATTATCGGCACCCCCATTGCCTGGTGGCTGGCGCGTTCCAAGGCCAAGTGGAAAGAAGCCGTCGCCGCCGTGGTCGCCCTGCCCCTGGTGCTGCCGCCGACGGTGCTGGGGTTCTATCTGCTGGTCGCCATGGGGCCGGACGGGCCCGGCGGCTGGATCGCCGGGCTGTGGGGCGAACGCTCCCTCGCCTTTACTTTCCAGGGTCTGGTCATCGGCTCCGTCTTCTATTCCATGCCCTTCGTGGTGCAGCCCATCCGCAATGCCTTCGAAGCCTTCGGCGACCGGCCGTTGGAGGTCGCGGCGACCTTGCATGCCTCGCCCTGGGATGCCTTCTGGTCCGTCGCCGTGCCCCTGGCCCGACCGGGCTTCCTGACCGGCGCGGTCCTGGGCTTCGCCCATACAGTCGGCGAATTCGGCGTCGTCCTGATGATCGGCGGCAACATCCCGGGCGAGACCAAGGTGTTGTCCGTCGCCATCTACGACTATGTGGAAACCCTGCGCTGGGCCGAGGCCCATATTCTGGCCGGCGGCCTGCTGATCTTCGCCTTCGTCGTCATTTTGTCGATGATGTTGCTGGAAAAGCGCATTGGGCGCGCCGCACGATGACCACGGACACCCCGGTTCTCGACGCCGCCTTCAAGGGGCCGGTCGGTAATTTCAACCTGAACGTCGCGTTCAAGGCGCCGCTTAAGGGCGTGACGGCCCTGTTCGGCGCATCGGGCTGCGGCAAGACCACGATCCTGCGCTGCATCGCCGGGCTGCACCGCCTGCCCGGGCGCCTCGCCCTCGGTGGCCGGACATGGCAGGACGACGGGGAAAATCTGTTCCGGCCGCCGCACAAGCGACGTGTCGGCTATGTGTTTCAGGAACCGTCGCTGTTCGCCCATCTGACCGTGCGGCGGAATCTCGAATTCGGCGCCCGCCGGGCGCCGCGCGGCAACGGAACTGTCCCTGCCGTCGATTTCGATCAAGTGGTGAACCTTCTCGGCATCACGCATTTGCTGGACCGGGCCCCGGCAAAGTTGTCCGGCGGCGAGCGCCAGCGCGTTGCCGTCGGCCGGGCCCTGCTGTCGGAACCGCGCCTGCTGCTGATGGATGAGCCCCTGTCGGCCCTCGACCGTTCGACCAAGGATGAAATCCTGACCTATTTCGAGGTCCTGCAGCGGGAAATGAACATCCCCATCCTGTATGTCAGCCACGACATTTCCGAGGTCACCCGTCTGGCCGACCGCCTGGTCGTGCTGTCGCGCGGCGGCAAGGTCGCCGAAGGTTCCGTCGGCGAGGTGCTGGAACGCCTGGACCTGCAACCCATGACCGGGCGGTTCGAGGCCGGGGTCATGCTGACCGCCACGGTCAAGGCACATGACGCCGCCTTTAACCTGACCTTCCTGGATCATCACGGCCAGACCCTGACCATCCCCGCCGTCGATGCCGCCGTCGGCGAAACCATTCGCCTTAGGGTGCGCGCCCGCGACGTCTCGCTGGCGATCCAGCCTCCCACGGGTATCAGCATCCGAAACATCCTGAAGGGCACGGTCATCGAGGTGCGGGAAGAACCGGATACCGCCTTCGCCGAAACCCTGATCGACATCGGCGGCGGCCGCCTGCGCGCGCGCGTCACCCGCCATGCGGTGGCCGACCTGAAGCTCACCGCCGGCATGCCGGTCCATGCCCTGATCAAAAGCATCACCTTCGACCGGCGTTCCCTCGGCTGAACAACCGGCCGGGCTGGAAAAACCCGCTCCGGGCGCGTAGGAATATCCCTGAACCCAGGGAGGACCGTCGGCCGTGAAGGATTGGAACACACGCTACGCCAAGGCCGGGACGGAGGCCGACAGCCGCCTGTTCGGCGATCAGCCCTGCGAGTATCTGCGCGCGGTCATGGCGCGCTCCGATTTTCACCCGCACTCGGCCCTCTGCTTGGCCGACGGTGACGGCCGTAACGGCGGCTGGCTGGCCGAACAGGGTTTGGCCGTGACGGCGGTCGATGCCTCGACCGTGGCGACGGACCTAGCCCTGGCCCACGATACCACACGCGGCGTAACGGTGGAGCGCATCGTGGGTGACTTGGCCGCATGGTCCCCGCCCCCGGGCCGCACCTGGGACGCCGTGTTTTTAATGTACCTGCAATGTGAGGCTTCCGTACGTTTGCATGCCGCCAAGACCGCGGCCGCAACACTGGCCCCCGGCGGCTGGTTCGTGGCCGAAGGCTTCGCCCCTGCCGGGGCCGGCGGGCGCAGCCTGGGCCCGGAAGACCCGGACCTGCTGTATGAACTGGGCGACCTGCTGGACGCCCTTCAGGGGCTTGAGGTCATGGAAGCGCTGAAGGGCCGCATCCGCGTCAACGAAGGCCAGCGCCACCGGGGCGAGGCGCGGATCGCGCGCCTGCTGCTGCGCAAGCCGGATTAGACCCAATCCGCGAACTGTACCGTCCCCCGGCCAAACCGTTATCTCAAAGAAAACTGGACCGGCACCACGACTTCCAACTTGTCACGGGACATGTCGCCGGGAATAGGCGGCAGGGGCTGGGCCCGATTGATCATGGCGATGGTTTCCGTGTCCAGCATTCGGTGGCCCGACGACCGTTCGATGCGGTAGGCCAGAAGGCGCCCGTCCCGGTCGATGGAGAAATACAGCAGCACCGCCCCTTCGATGCGGCGCAGACGGGCCGAACGCGGGTATTCCTTGTGCTTTTCCAACCAGGCCTGCAGCACGGACATGTAATCCGCCGCCGCGCCCGCCTGACCACCGCCCTGGGAATTGTCGCCGCTGCCGACGTCCTTGGCGTCCTTGGTGCCGGCCTTGCCCTGGGATCCCGCGACCGCCGGCGGCGGTGTGTGAACCGGGGTCGGGGCCACCGTCGCCGTTTCCACCGGCTTGGGCGGCGGTGCTGCCTTAGGGCGCACCACCTTGGGCGGCACGGGCAAGGGTTCGCGCGGGCGTTCCTCAACCGCCTTGACCGGCTCGATGGCGACCGCGTCGGGAACCACTGGCTCCACGGGCACCACTTCCGCCGGAACTTCGGGCGTTACCGCCTCGACGGTCTCAACCGGCTCGACCGGCTTCGCTTCCTGCGGTTCCGGAGAGTCTTGGGCGTCGGAACCGGGTGCGCCCCCCGCCGGGCCCAATGAAATCTCGATCCCGCCGACACCCGGAAGCTGCGCCCCCGACGGCGCCGGGGTCCACAACACGACGGCGGCCGCGGCCGCGTGCAAAAACACCGCCCCGGCGATAGCCATATTCCAATGACGAACACGAATTTCCATCACAGGGCCTTCGGTACGGTCAGCACGTGGACCTTCCGCACACCGGCAGCGCGCAGCAGTTCCATGATCTCGACCAAACGTACCGCCGGCGCACCGCCATCAGCCTTGACCCGGAAATGCGTCACCCCGGCCTCGACCGGCGCGACCAGCGCGGCCTTCAGCCCGGCGTCGTCCACGGTCTTGCCGTCGAAGGCGATGCGTCCGTCGGTGCCGACCAGAATAACAGGACCGGCCTCATCCGGT
Organism: Rhodospirillales bacterium; assembly: GCA_048263775.1. Classification (GTDB taxonomy): domain Bacteria; phylum Pseudomonadota; class Alphaproteobacteria; order Rhodospirillales; family Casp-alpha2; genus UBA1479. The sequence goes on along the minus strand of JBLXDU010000011.1, from coordinate 74,675 downwards.
TCCGTCTCGCTGGCGGAAACCGGCGGCTCGATATGGAAGGGATCGGTCGCCGCCAAATGTCCCGCCAGCATGAAGAAGATCAGCAGCAGGAACACCACGTTGATGAGCGGCAGAATGCGGTCGTCGTCATTGGTGCCACGCCCGGGGCCGGGCCGAAGGGAGCGCATCACTTGTTCCTCCGGATCAGCGACAGGTTGGCGACCCTGGCGGCGGCCAGTGCATCGACCACCTGGACCACCTCCTGCACGGCGATGCCGTCGTCGGGACGGACCAGCACGGAGCGGTCGGGTTTCTTGGCAAGTGCCGCCACGGCACGGCTCGTAATGCGGTCGAGCGACATGGTCTCACCGGCAAGCCGCAGACCGTCCGCGCGCACCTCGATCAACAAGGCCTGCTCCAGTGACGCCGACCTTCCCGTCTGTTTCGGCGAGTCCAGGGTAATGGACCGCCAATTGAGGAACGACGACGCCAGCATGAAGAACACCAGCAGGATGAACACCACATCGATCAGCGGCGTCAGCGAGATCAGGTTACGGCGGCGACCGTTATTCGGCGGCGCCAGCGACAGGCGTGCGGTAGGCAGAGCCGGCATGGCTTTCTTCCGTCTGAGGGGCGGCCGTCAGGTCCGCCGTGAAAACCTGGGTCACCAGGTTGTCCATTTCATGGGCGGTGCGATCGATCATCCGTTCCAACCAGTTGACCACGGCGACCGTCGGGATCGCGACCGCCAGGCCGACGGCCGTGGTCAACAAGGCCTCCCAGATGCCGCCGGATAGGATCGCCGGATTGATGCGATTGCCCGCCTGCTCCAACTGCTGGAAGGCCTCGATCATACCAAGCACCGTGCCGAACAGACCCAGCAACGGCGCCAGGGTGGCGATGACCTCGAGCGGCCGCATGTAAGCGCGCAACATTTCCAGCATGTCCAGGCCGCATCGCACGACCTCTTCACGGACCTTGCCTTCGTCCAGGTCACGGCGCGCCTTGCCACGCATGGCCAGCAGCACGACCCGCGCCGCCGGATTTGGTGAAGCGCGCAGAAGCTCCGCCGCGCGCGATGCCTTGCCCGTACGATACAGGGCCAACCCCCGGCGCGCGGTGTCTCGGTCCCACAGGCGGACGCCGCGGAACTGCCACAGCTTAAGGCCCAAAATCGCCACGGCGACGACGGACATGGCGATCAGGACGGCGACGACGGGTCCGCCGGCAATCAACCAGTCCAGGCCCTGCGCCAACATTCCGGGATCTTCCGCGACGGCCGTCAGCGGGTCCCCCGCCTGTTGGTTCTCCATTCGATTACTCCTTTAACCCCTGGGTGTTGCGCCCCAAACGGGCACGACAAAGACTGCCCCGCATCCGCTTCGACACGGGCTGCCTATTCAATAAGACGATTGAAAAACCGAATTCCTTCACGCCGATATCCAAAAATTCTCACTTGATGAAAGGCTGGGCCGCGCGCGACGTCACGGACACAAGCGCAAGACAGTCCGCAGGTTCAGCCTTCGCCCCTTTGCAGGACATCACACCGTTCAACAGCATCCGCCCGATCGCCTGGCATTGGATGCCGCTGATATCGAATACCTTCAGGCTGGTTTTGCCGGCGCCGATGGGGGCCGCCTCAACGGCGACCCGGCGCTGCACGATCCCGTCCGCATCGAAGGTGACAAGGTCCAGCTTCAGCGACGTGAATGCCGCCGCCGTCCCGTTCGACAACAGCAAATAGGCCCGGCAGGCGTCGCCGGCGGCCTCCAGCTTGTTCAGTTCGACCCCGATGCGGCCTTTTTCCAAAGCCGATGCGGCACCGGCGGAAAGACAAAGGCCGGCGACAAGCAAGGCGGCGGCAAGGACGGAAGGGGTGCGGTTGTTCATTTTAGGCCTCGTATGCTGGCTTCGATGGGGCGCCGCCGGGGCCGGTCCCCGGCGGCAGCACAGGTGATTGGCTGCTCCATAATGCGATTAACTATTAATATCAAGTCAATACCTCCAATGCACCTCCTTCTTGATCTGCCGCCTACCACGCGGCGCGAAGGCCGACGAAGACGGACCGCCCGGTTCCCGGTTCGAACAGGGCCGAACTGTCGGTCGCGGTGGCGGCGACGCTGGAACTGGCGATATACTTCGTGTTCGCCAGATTGCGCAGGTCGATGAACATGGACACATCCTTCGACACCTCGTATCCCGCGCGGAACCCGAACAAGACATAGGACTTGGTCGCGACGGAATTGGCGTTGTCGACGAAATAGGCCTGCGGCACCCATTCGATGTTGGGCCCGGCATGGAAGCCCAGGGGATGGTGGTAGGTCAGCGCCGCCCGGATGAAGTGCTTGGGCGCTCCGGGCAGGTCATTGTCGCCCCAGGTCGCGTCGTCATCGAACTTGAAGTCGCTGTAGGTATAGGCCGCGTCGAGCGACAGGCTGTCCCCCTTGTCGCCGCTTTCCAGCAAGTTCCTGGCAAAGGCCCAGCCGATCCCGGCCTCGATGCCCTGGTGGATGGTCTTATCCGCGTTGGTGACGGAATAATTACCGCCGCCCAGGTCGAAGTACTGGAATTCATCCTTCAGATGGGCGCGGTAGACGGCAAGATCCCAGGTCAGGTCCCGGACTTTGCCGCGGGTGCCGATTTCCAAGGTCGTCGCGGTCTGGGCCTCGGTATCGGACAAGGTGGTGTTGGTGAAGTTAAGTTCACCAAAGGTCGGCGCCTCGCCGCTGCGCGACAGGTTGCCGAACACTTGCCAATCGGGCGCCGCCTGCCACAGCAATCCGACCTTGGGATTGACGAAGGTGTAATCGTTTTCGCCCGAGGTGTCGGTCGCATTGTCGAAACGGTCATTACGTTTGCGCGTCGCGTGAAGGAACTGCAGCCCGCCGATCAGCGCCAGCCCCGGACGCAAGTCATAGGCGTTTTCCACATAGGCCGCATAATTGACCGACCGGTCCGACGATGCGGACAAAAGCCCGCCCTTGTTCCCGGCGTTATTGGTCGACTGGGTGTTGTCTACCCAGCCGCCGGAAACCGTCAGCCCCGCCGTCAGGCGGTTGCCGTGGCCGGCGATTTCCCGTTCGTCGACGATCCGTCCGTAGGCGCCGAAGTCGTGATAGGTGTAATCCAGATACTGGAAGATCGGATGGATCAGGTGCTTGTTCACGGCATAGCCGCCCAGTTCCACCGTCGCCGTATCCAACTGCAAAGTCGTCTTGTTGGCGAAGCGCCAGGATTCGATATTGCGCTGGTAATCGCGGGTCAGGTTGGCGGACGCCGCCGTCTTAGGGTCGGTCAGGGCGGCGGTCTTGGCCACCGAGCCGGGAATATCCTGCTGAATGTCGGCGTAACCCATGTAGAAGCGGGTTTCCAGGCTGGGATTGATGCGCCAGCCAACATTGCCCGAGGTACGGATGGAATGACCGCCGCTGTGATCACGGTAGCCATCCTGACGCAGCCAGGACGCCGTGGCGAAGGCGTCGACGACGCCGTTGTTGCCGCCGCTTGAGACCTGGCCCCGGCGGAACCCGAAACTGCCCAGGTCGAGACGCCCCTGCGCCAGATCCGCATCATACCCCGTGGGCGTCACGAAATTGATCGCCCCGCCCAGGGAATTGGCGCCATAGCGTAGCGCGTTGGCGCCCTTGTAGACCTCGGTATAACGAAACGCCGTCGGGTCCAGTTCCTGGAAATCCGTGCTGCCGTCGGCGGCGTTGATCGGCACGCCATCCTGGTACAGCTGAATGCCGCGCATGTGGAAGTTCCGCGACAGACCCGAACCACGTATGGACAGGCGCGAATCCTCACCCCATTTCGGCTGCACGAACACACCCGGCGTATATTCGAGGATGTCCTTGAGCGTGCCCGAGGCCGTGTCCTTCCAGGCCGTGTCGGGCACCAGTTCGACGCCGCCGGGGGTGCGTTCGATCAGGCGGCGGGCATCGTCCGTGCCCGGCACGGTGAGCGACGGCGCGGCGGTCCCGGTGACGGTGACCGGGTTCATTTCAACGGGCGTCGCCGTGCCCTCGGCCGCCGCCGCCGGAATGGCGGCCGCGGTCAGGGCTGTGGCGATGAGGGCGCCGAGCGGGTTGCGGATCGGATATCGGTTCATGGTCGTATTCTCCTTGGCACCGGGCTGGCCAGTGGCGCGCATTACACCTTGGCGGTATCGGCCCGGTACGGTCGTCAATGTTTGTGGGCGTGCGGATTGGCAGTCAGGGTCAGGGTCGGAGCCGGGGACGTAAGATCCCGGCGCGATTGTCCCGGCTTGGGCACCTCGACCCAAGCGCGGGTCCCTTGGGCGCAATCCTGGATGACCGGAAAGATCAGCACCCTGCCCTCGGCGGCGTCCGGCAGTTTCATCTGCAAGGCGAATTCATCGAAGTGTTCGTTCGGCAGGGAACCGCCGTGCCACACGATCTCGGAAACCACCTCCGTAACCGTCTTGCCGTGCGGGCCGGCAACCGGTTCCGGCAACGTCTTCTTGCGGATGTCGATGGTCCAACCCGCCTTGGGTTGGGGCCGCACGCTGAGGATGCCGGACGGAATCTGCACCGTGACGCGGACGGTCGGCGACGTGCCGCAGCCGTGGCCGATGCGGAATAGGCCTTTGAAATAGCTGCCCGCGGGTGCTTCGCGGGTATCGAGAACGACATGGGCGGATGCTGGCGCACCCATAAGACCTGAAATGAGAATCGCGCAACCGGCGACCACGGGGAAACGTCGGGGCATGAATCGCTCCTATACATGTATTTTTCAAGCATGTTCATTACGATGACATACCATGTATGTCAATTGCATGTTTAATTGAAATGAACCCGCCGCTTGGCATTACCAAGGGATGCGGCTGTCGTAGAATGCCGTCAGGGCATCAAGACAGCCGAGACCGCCGACGCGGCGGAAATCAGCCGAGGAGGATGGGAGGCGCGCGAGAGCCGAGCGGCAGGCGGTCCGCCGACGCCGGCAGGCCGAGGGCGGGCGGCAGAAGGCCGGGGGCGCCGCGAACCGCATGGACCGTCAGCAGGACCGGCTGTTCAGGAACCGCCAGGGCCTTGCCCGCGACTGTCGCGAAGGGGCATTTCTGCGGCCCGTCGCTGCCGGGGGCGGCCGGACCATCCAGCGCGATGCGATTACCCGACTTATCTAGGACGACCGTCTGCAGACCGGCCCCGGTGCAGATGACGACCTCGTAACGGCCATCGCGCAGAGAGTCCGTGTCGAGCATGTAGCCCGCCGGAAGAACCGCATGCAGGGCGAACAGGAACAGGGCAAGCCACGCAACCGCGCGCCGCGTCCCCAATCCGTATCCTGTGTAACTCCCCCTGATCATGCCCTACGAAAGCATCGGTTCGGCGAAGCTGTCCAGCGTTTTTGTGCGACGCAATACAAGTTTCCACCAGCGTAGTGCGGCACCGCACCCGAACGGCATGCCAATCCGACGAAAGCCGCCTTATTAGATACAGACTCAAACGTTATTGAGAATCATTCTCAACAATTGTACGTTGTCGATGGCCCGGAGCTATCTCTCCCGGAACCATAAGTGCGGCCCATTCCTTGCCCGCAGATGCCACGACACGATCAGGCCATATGAAGATGATCGACGCCCACGGACCGGCAACATGACAAGACACCCGTTCCACTCCCTGGCTCAGGCTGCGGAGATCTACTACGAGGAACTGCGTCGCTTTATCCTGCGGCGGACAGGGTCGCTCGCCATCGCCGAAGACGTGGTCCAGGAAACCTGGATCCGCGCAACCACATCCGGCGCCGTCATGCCCGACAACCCCCGGGCCTATCTGTATCGCATGGCGGGAAACCTGGCGATCGACCACATGCGCCGAAATCGGCGCCGGGAAACCTGGGTCGATGGCGATGCCGACGACGGGATGCTGGCGCACCTAGAATGCCAAAGCCCTGCCCCCGACGATGTCGTCTCGGCGCGGCAGGAATGGCATATCCTGACCCAAGCAGTTGCGGAACTTCCGGACAAATGCCGCGAGGTCTTCCTGCTGTACCGCGGACGCGGTCTGACCATGCGTCAGGTCGCCCAAGCTTTGGGCATTTCCGACAAAACCGTGGAAAAACATATCGCCCGCGCCATGGTCCATTGCCGCCGGCGCCTGCGCGATGCCGGGCGCGACGTGTGACCGCCCCAACGCCCCAGATAAGCAGGGCCCGAAAACCGGCAAGCGGATTTCATGGGGGATTTTCCGGCCGCCAACCGTCTTATCCTTAAGAGCCTCGCATAGACCCGCCGACCCGGCACCCCGTTGACACCCGCAACAGGTTCAGATGACCGACGATCAGGATCATTCCACCCACCTGCCTCCGGACGACATGATTTTCGCACAGGCCGTTTCATGGCTGACGCACCTGCGCGAACGGGACGCGGACGCGGACGCGGACACGGCCGACTTTCAGGCATGGCTTGCCGCCGATCCACGGCACGAAGCGGCGTTTGCCGAAGCTGAATGCCTGTGGGGGCGGCTTGAATTGCCTGCCCGCAAGCTCGCCGATACGGAAATCAGACAAACCGGCACCGCCCGGCGGCAACGCCCCCTGCGCGGACTTGCCGCCGCCGCAGCCCTGATTATCCTGCTGGGGGCCGGGCTGCTGTGTCGCGACGACATCGCGGTCCGCCTGCAAAGCGATTACATAACATCGATCGGCGTACGCACCTCCGTTGACCTTGCCGACGGCAGCCGCATCACCCTGAACACCGACACGGCAATCGCCATCGACATGGCCGATGACGGCCGCCGTGTCCGCCTGTTCAGGGGTGAGGCCTGGTTCGATGTCGCGCCGGACGCCGCCCGCCCGTTTACGGTCGACACCCCCATGGGTACCGTCCGCGTGACCGGCACGCGGTTCAATCTTCGTATCACCGACGGCAAGGCCGACGTCAATCTGGCCGAAGGCAGGGTCAGCCTGACCGACCGTCGCCTCGGCGACGCCCTGACCCTGACCCCGGGGGAAAGCGCCCAATTGACGGCGGCGGGGATCTCACCGCCGAAGCCCTTCGACCGGACCGCCGTAACCGCCTGGCTGCGCGGACAGTTCGTGTTCTATGACACGCCGTTGTCCAGCGTGGTTGCCGAAATCAACCGTTACAGCCCGGGCCGCATCGTGATCGCCAAGGACGCGCTGCGCGACCTCAAGGTCAGCGGAGTGTTTCGCACGGACGCCCCCGGCGCGGCGCTTCGCGCCATCACGGACACCCTGCCCCTCAGCGCAACACGCATCGCGGGCTATCTCGTCGTGCTGCATTAAAAACGCGCCGCGCTCGCCATCCAGGGGCATGAAAAATTATGCCGGCAGCACTGGGGGAAACGGACCTTCAGCCCCGTCTCATGTTTATATGATTTTGCTACTTAGTCGCAATTAAACATATGAGCATGAACTCAAGGGGAATACGGGGATGAACAACGAACACCAATCCACCTGGCCATTGAACCGCGGAGCGACATTAGCGGCGCGGTACGCCCTGCTGACCGGCGCATCGCTGCTGGCCCTGGTGCTGACCACGCCCGCCGGCGCCGCGCCGGAGCCACTTCAGGCCGGCAACGATACGGACAAGACCATCGAAAAAGCCCAGGCCGACGATCTCTTCACCTTCAAGATTTCCTCGAAACCCCTGCCCCAGGCCATCGCCGAATTCTCGGCCGTCACCGGCCTTCAGGTTCTCTATACGGAACCCGCCGTGTTCGAGCGGACCGCCCCGGCGCTGGCCGGCGACTTCACCGCGCGCGATGCCTTGACCCGACTGCTTGCGGGCTCCGGCCTGATCGGGCGCTATACGTCTTCCGCATCGGTCACCGTCGAGTTGCCCGGCAAGGGCGCCAATGGCGACGTCATGACCATGAACCCCGTGACCGTCGAAGGCCGGGGGGAAAAAGCCAGCGGCGCCGTCGCGGGCTATGTCGCGAAACGCAGCATGTCCGCGTCCAAGACCGACACGCCGCTGATCGAAACTCCGCAGTCGATCTCGGTCATCACCCGCGACCAGATGGATGCCCGCAACGTCAACAAGATCAACGAGGTGTTGCGCTATACGCCGGGCGTCGATCCGCAACCGTACGGCAATGAACCGCGCTATACCGACCTGCGCATGCGCGGGTTGAATGCAACGACCAACGGCATTTTCCAGGATGGTCTGGCGCTGACCTTCCCTGATTACGTCGTCAGCTACAACCCGGAACCCTGGGGCGCGGAACGGGTCGAAGTTCCGCGCGGTCCGGCCTCCGTGCTCTACGGACAGGGATCACCCGGCGGACTGGTCAACTATGTCTCCAAACGTCCGACGACGGACCCCATCAACATCGTCCACTTTGAAGGCGGTGATTTCGACCGGTATCAAGGCAAGTTCGATTTCGCAGGGGCAATCGACGAGGCCAAGCAGTTCTCATATCGCTTTACCGGCCTTTACCGCGACAGCGACACCTTCATCGACTTCATCGAAGACGACCGTTACTGGTTTGCCCCACAGTTGAGCTGGCAGCCGTCGAAGAACACCACCGTGACGCTGTTCAGCCACTATCAGCAGGACAACACCAAGAACTCCCAGGCCCTTCCCAGGTCCGGAACGGTGGTCGCGAATGCGAACGGTGAGGTTCCGCTCAGCCGTTTCGTCGGCGAACCGGATATCGACCGGGTCGACCGGACGGAATACGCCATCGGATACGAGGTCACGCACGACGTGGGCGAACGCCTGAAGCTCAGCCACAAACTCCGCTACAACAACGTCGACTTGGACGATGTCGTTGTTTACGGCTCGGGGTTCGACGGCAACCGGACATTGTCGCGCAGCGTCTACGGCAACTTCGGCAACCTGGACGGGGTCTACACGGACAGCAATGCGCAGTTGAAGCTGGACGTCGCCGGCACCAAACACACCTTGCTGGCCGGTCTCGATTATCAACTCATGTACCTGGAACAAATATCGACCTTCGCGTCGGCGACGTCGATCGACGTTTTCGCACCGGTCTACGGCACGCAGACGTCCGAAGGGAACATTTTCATCAACAAGGACTTCACACGCAGCCAGACGGGCATCTATCTCCAGGATCAGATCGAATGGGGCGACCATTGGCGCTTCACCCTGGGCGGGCGGTTCGACCGCGCGGTGACCGAAACCATCAATCACCTTACCAATGCGGTTTCCCAGCAAGCGGATAGCGCCTTCACCGGCCGGGCAGGCGTGGTCTATCTGTTCGGCAATGGGCTGGCTCCCTATGCCAGCTATGCGGAATCCTTCGCACCCGTGATCGGCACCAATCCGGCGAGTAAGAACTACAAACCCGAAACCGGTCAGCAATATGAAATCGGCATCAAGTTCCAGCCTGAGGGCAGCCGCAGTTCCGTGACCCTGGCCGCCTTCGACCTGCGCCGCCAGAACTATACGGAAACGGATCCGTCAACGAACACGACGGACCAGACGGCCGCCGTTCGCTCTCAAGGTATCGAACTGGAAGGTGTCGCGAGTTTCGACTTCGGCCTGAACGTGACCGCCGGATACACCTACATGGAAACCGAAGTCATCGAGAGCGTCGACCCGGCCGACCTGGGCGATGTTCTGACGCCGGCACCCAAGCACGTCGCCACGGCCTGGGCGGACTACACCATCCCGGAAGGCCCCTTCAAAGGCCTGGGCTTCGGCGCCGGCGTCCGCTATCGCGGCATGCATTGGGGTGATGGTGACCGGACCCTTTCCGTTCCCGCCTTTCTTCTGTTCGACGCCTCGGTCCATTACGAATGGAACGGTATGCACTTCGGGCTGCATGCGCGAAACCTTTTGGATAAGCAGCATGTCGGATCCTGCTATTACCGGAACAGCGCCGGGATTTGCACGGCGGGTGAACCGCTGACCGTCATCGGCAATCTGTCCTACCAATGGTAGGCCCCCGAAAATTTGCGACGCCCTGCCCCGCCCCCTGGGAGAAGTTTTTCTCCCAGGGGGAGAGGTTATTGGTCTGTTTGTTCGTCTTAGAGTCATGAGCACGGCATTCGACGAACAAACCGGACCTTTCCCCTTGGCGGCGCGTCTGGGCCGCGCACTGGACATGCGTCCCCGATTGACCCGCTGGCTGTTGGCCGGCCCCGGCGCGGTGGCGGCGGCCCTTCTGTTCGCCATGGCCATGCCGATCTGGCTGCCCAAGGGGGCCGCCGGGGTCGACAACATCGTCTTTCCCCTGATCCTGGTGCCGCTGATCTGGGCCGTGGTCTTCGTTTATGCCTGCGTGGAGGAAAGCCTCCTGCGCTGTGCCGCCGTGATCTGCGGCACCACCGCCGTCTGCGGACTGACAGCCGCCATGGCCTTTGCCGGATGGATATGACGCGCCCCAGCCAAATCAAACAGTGACGAAAGCCCCATCAATGAAATCCCTTTCGCAATCCCAACTGAAACGTCTGACCGCCGTGCACGGCTGGTCCGGAACGGTCCTGGGCCTGTTGCTTTACGCCGTCGTTGCCACCGGCACGGTCGCCGTATTCGCCCACGAAATTGCCGAATGGTCCGTCGGCGGCGCCAAAAATCACGCGCCGCTAGCAGGTGATCTCGACGGCAAGGTCCGGCCCATCGCAGAACGGATGACCAAGGGATACCTTGAAGAAATCGCCATCTGGGCAACGGCCAAGGGCGACCTGAACGTGTTTCCCCATGCCCATGCCCGCAACCCGGACAGTGGCAAGATCGGCAATTACGGCACGCTGTTCCGGCTTGACGGCACAACGGGCGAGGAATTGGCCCGCAACGAAGGGTTCGTGTTCACGAAACCGGAATGGTTCGAAGCCAGCGCGCTCGAAGACTTTCTCGTCGACCTGCACGTGCAGCTCTACGTTCCACAGCCTTGGGGCCTGATCCTGACCGGTATTCTGGGGCTGTCCATGATGGCGGCGGGCGTCACCGGCTTTCTCATGTACCGCCATCTGATCCGTGACCTGTTCGTCGCCGCCCGACCGGGGAACCGTCTCGTCACGGCCCGCGACCGCCATGTCCTGGCCGCAAGTTGGGGCCTTCTGTTCGCGTTTCTTCTGGGATTTACCGGCTCATTCTTCAGTTTTGCGGCCACGGTCTCCCTGCCCCTGATATCGCAGGTCGCCTTCGGCGGCGACCAGAAGGCGATGCACGAAACTCTTTACGAACCCGCCGTGACACCCGATCCGCGCCCGGCCGCCCTGGCCGATCTCGATGCCGTGGTCGCCCGGTCCACGGCCCTGACCGGCACGCCGGTCCGCTTCGTCGTGGTCGATCACTACGGCCGCGCCGATGCCCGCATCAACCTCTGGCACATGCCGCCACAAGGAAAGCTGGCCTGGGTGCGCAACGTGTTCGACGGCACGGACGGCCGGTTCCTGGGCGTCAAACCACGGGTCGGCCGGCAACCGTCGGCGGGCAACGCCCTTTATGAATTGATCTGGCCCCTGCATACGGGCGATTTCGCGGGCCCCCTGTCCAAGGCCGTGTGGGTCGGTCTGGGCGCCGCCATGTGTTACGTGATCCTATCGGGCATGCAGCTTTGGGTGCGCCGACGCGAAGAGGCCGCCCTGTGGCGCGGCTTCGGGCGCGCGGTCACGATCACCGCCTATGGATTGCCGTTCGCCATGACGGCGGCGGCCTATGGCTTCTTCCTGTCCCTGCCGGCCGCCGATCCCTTCTATTGGACTCCGATGGGCTTTGTCCTGGGTGCCCTCGCCTGTATCGCGGTCGGCGTCTTCGCGGGCGACGGCAGCGGCCTGGCCCGGCGGTTCCGGCGGTTGCTCGGCGCCGCCTGCGTCGCCCTGCCCGTCGTGCGCATGGCCATGGGCGGGTTGGGTTGGGCGGATGCCGTGGTCCAGGGGCAAGGGGCGGTGCTGTCCTTTGACCTGATGTTCCTCGCGCTCGGTATTCTGCTGCTACGCTGGGCGACGCGGCAGCCCCATGTCCGCCCTGCCGGCGACCCGTTGCCGGAACCCGCCGAATGAGCATCCTGGCCATCGTCGCCGCTGTTGCCGTCTCGACGGCGGCCCTCGCCTATCTTGCCTTGGGCAACGCCAAGCGGCGACGGGTGTTCGGTCTGCCCCCCCTTGAACGCAAGGTGTGGCAGACCTGGCTTGCCATCGCCGGCGTGCTGGCCCCCGCCGTGTTTCTGCTCTATGGCGGCGGCGGTGCGGGTTTTGTCGTGTGGTGCGGCGCCGTCAGCGTGACCGGCTGGGGCCTGGCCGCAATGTCCCCTGCACAAGCCGCCGTGGTGGCCCACCGGGTAATTGACGGCACCGCCGCGACGGGGCGCACCCTGCGGGCCGTGATCCGGGCTGCCCACGGGACCGAGGACACGGACGCCCGGCTCGACCGCCTGGAACACAGGATCGCCGCATTGGAAGCCGCCCTGGAACATCAAGAACCGGCGACCAAGCCCGCCGCGCCGCGCCGCCGAAACGGCGGCGGTACGAAACCGGATGCCACGCAGCCGTCCGGCGCATGATCCGGGAAAACTCTCTATTGGAATTGATAATCATTCTCATTTAATATCGGCCGGCCTGTCCCCCTGCATCGTGGGACAGACGCACAAACTTGGATCCGGCCGGACAATGACCAACAACGGCGCTCACAGACCGGCAAGCCCCCTGGCGCTTGCCTATGACACGCATTATGCGGCCCTGATCGAATCCGTGGCACCAATCCTGGGCTGCCGCTTTCGTGCCCAGGATGTGGTCCAGGACGCCTGGATCAAGCTGGCTGAACATCCGCCCGCGGATACGGTTCGCCAACCCGTGTCCTATCTGTTCCGTTTGGTCCGCAATCTGGCCATCGACCGCGCGCGGCGACTGGCGCTTGAAGTGCGCTATGGCGCCCGCGAAGAGCTGCCCCTGACCGCCCCCAGCGCCGATCCGACACCGGAGCAGGTAGCCATTTCACGGGACATGATGCGTGTCCTGAGCAATGCCCTGTCCGAACTGCCGAACAGAACCCGCCTGGTGTTTGAAATGCACCGCATCGCCGGGCATTCCGTGGACGAGATCGCTGACCGTCTTGATGTCTCCGCCGGCTATGTCTATCGCATGCTGCGCCAGGCGACGGTCCACTGCGCCAAGCGCCTGGGCCCCGACCTCGGCCGCCGGGACCGGTGATCGGGTTTCATCGCATCCCGCAACTTTCCCTGTTCACGAATGCCCCCGCCAAGCGTCTATGTATATAGGCGGCCATCATCCGCAATCGCCCGCGCCGGGCCCGCACACGAGACCGAGATCCCCCATGACGGGCACCCCCCACCCCATCGACGACGAGATCTGGAACGCCGCCTTCGACTGGCTGATGCGGACGGAGGCCAATCCCGGCGACCCGGCCCTGGCGACGGCCCTGCACGCCTGGCTGGAGGCCGACACGGCCCATGCCCAAGCCTTCGATCAGGTGTGCCGCACCTGGCAAACCGCCCCCCATCTGCAACCGGCCCTGGCCGATCACAAACACCCGGCATCCTCCCGCCGCCCCCCGGCCCGACCCGCCCTCCGCCTCAGCCGTCGACAGGTCCTGGCCGGCGCCGGCGCCATGGCGGCGGGACTGGCGCTCTATGCCGGAACCGGCGCCCCTCGCCGCCTGTTCGCGGATATTTCCACCGCGACCGGCGAATTCCGCACCGTCACCTTGGAAGACGGCACCCATGTGCACATGGACACGGCAACGGCCATCAGCCTTGATTTCAACGGCCCGAGCCGCCGTGCCGCCCTGCTGGGCGGGCGGGCCTATTTCGACGTCGCCCGCGACGCGGCCCGTCCGTTCGCCGTGACGGCAGGTCCCGCCGAAGTGACGGTTATCGGTACCCGGTTCGACCTGCGCCTGGACGACGACAGTCTTTCCGTCGCCGTTGAACATGGCCGCGTGGCCGTCGGTATGGCAGGACGGCGCATGACCCCGGACGATGGCTTGGTCGGCGGCGACAGCTTGCGCATTGACCTGACGACCCGCGCGGCACGGCGGGCCGACATTGTTCCCGGCACCGACACCGCCTGGCGCGACGGCCGACTGGAGGTCGAAGACTGGTCCATTGCCCAGGTTCTCGCCGAACTGGACCGTTATCACCGGGGCGTCATCCTATTGGGAGATGCGGCGTTCGGCCGCCAGCGGGTCAGCGGCTCGTTCGATCTGACACGGCCGGACCAGGCCGCGCACTCCGTGGCCCGGGCGCAGGGCGGCCGCGTGCGCGCGCTCAGTCCCTGGGTTTTGTTGGTCAGTCCCGCCTGATCGATCTTTACGGATAAATTTGTTCAAATTCCCCCGCACCGTCCGTCCTTAATATGAATGCTATTAAATCGCATTCTCATAATTATGAAATGGGCGCAAAGGTGTAATCGAAGATGACGACGACAAGCCGCAGCAGCGGGCTGCTTATGGCCGGGTTTCTGGCCACCGGTATCGTGATTCATGTGGGCGGCCCGGCAGCGGCGGAAACCCCGGACCGCTTGGGAGTGGTCGAATTCGCCCAGGCGTCGGCCGATGCCGCGCGCCGCTTCGACATCGCGGCGCAACCCTTGGGCGAAGCCCTGAAGGCCTTCGGGCGCCAATCCGGCTGGCAATTCTCCTACCCCGCGGGCCTGACCAAAGGCCTGCGCTCGCAACCGGTTTCAGGTGATCTACCGCCGGCCGCGGCGCTGCGCATTCTGCTCGGCGGTACGGGCGTCAGCTGGCAATCGACCGGCCCCGGCACCGTGGCCCTGGCCAAACCCGGCGAAGGCGCCGGCGCCATGGTGCTCGGCCCGATCACGATCGAGGGGCAGGGCGAAAGTGCTTGGGGCCCGGTCGAGGGCTACCGGGCGACACGCAGCGCCACCGCGACCAAGACCGATACCCCGATTTCCGAAACCCCAGCATCGATCCAGGTCGTGCCCCGCCAAGTCATCAAGGACCAAGGCGCGCAGAACCTGAAGGACGTGTACGAAAACGTCAGCGGCGTGGTCCAGGCCGGCAATACCCTGAACGCGCAGTCGGAGGTCCTGCCCTTCATCCGCGGGTTCGAATCCTCGGTGCTGCGGCGCAACGGGCTGCGCGCGACCAACGTCGGCACGGTCGACCTTGTCAATGTGGAGCGCGTCGAGGTTCTCAAGGGTCCGGCCTCGATCCTGTACGGTGCGATCGAGCCGGGCGGGATGCTCAACGTCGTCACCAAACGCCCCCAGGCGACCGCCGCATACGATGTCGACGCCGAGGCCGGCAGTTACGACCACTACCGGACGACCGCCGACCTGACCGGCCCCCTGACCGCCGACGGCTCCCTGCTGTACCGCGCGAACCTGGCCTATACGGACGAAGGCTCGTTCCGCGACGGCATGCACCTGGACCGCGTGACCGCTGCGCCGACCCTGTTGTGGACGCCCCGCGAGGGAACGGAAATTTTGTTCGAACTCGGCTATACCCGGGAAAAGCAGCCCTATGACACGGGCGTACCCATCGGCTTCAACGGCGAGCAGTTGGTGTCGGACAGCACATCCTTCAACCTGGCATCGCTCGACGGCCGCGACATCCGCGACTATTCGGCCAGCTACCAGTTGAGCCACGATTTCTCGGACGCCGTCACGCTGCGCCATCAGTTGTCGTTCCACCGCGCCCATGCGGAAAACGAATCCCTGCGCCCGCGCAACGTCGTCGGCACCGTGGGCGCCGAAGTCATCCGCCTGCGTTATCAGAACGAGGACCGCACGGACGACGAAGTCCAGGCCGTGGCCGACCTGCAAAGCAAGTTCAACACCGCCGGGATCGACCACACCTTGCTGTTCGGCTCCGAGTTTTCGTGGGAGATTTCGGATTTCCTGCGATTCCGCGAGAACACGTCCAACGTGACGATTTCCGACAATCCCGTAATCAATTACACACCGCCGTCATCGCAGCCCAAACAGTCGATCCGTGCCCATAACCGGCGCCTGTCATTCTATGGCCAGAACCAAATGTCCATGCTGGAAGACGGACGCCTGAAGGTCCTGGTCGGCGGGCGCTTCGATTTCGTCAAGGGCGAGAGCGAAACCGACGGTGTCAAGGCACGCGCCGTTCATGCCTCGGATTTTACGTTCCGCGTCGGCTCTCTCTATCAACTGAACGATGCCTATTCCGTCTACGCCAGCGCGGCGCAGTCGTTCGAGCCCCAGGGCAACACGATCCTCGACGTCAACGACAATCCGCTTGCCCCGGAAACGGGCGAACAACTGGAAATTGGTGTTAAGGCGGAAACCCCGGACAAGCGGTTTTCGGCAACGGCGTCCGTGTTCTATCTGAAAAAGGAAAACGTCGGGGTGGTCGATTCCGCCCATCAGAATGCCACCGGTGACATCCGCTACATTCCCGGTGTCAGCCAGAAAGCCGAAGGGTTCGAGCTCGACCTGTCCGGCACGCCCATCGCCGGCGTGAACCTGATCGGCTCCTACTCCTATACCCAATCGCAGACCCTGGAAAACCCGGAAGACACGTCGCAAGTCGGCCAACGCCTGGGCAACGTGCCGGTCCACAAGGCGCGGCTCTGGGCCTCCTACGACTTCCCCAAGGATACCGCCCTCGGCGGCCTGTCGCTTGGCGGCGGTGTGCGTTACGTGAGTGACAACAGGGCCCAGTTCGACACCGCCTACATCCTCGATTCCTATTGGGTGGCCGACCTGGGCGCCAAATACACATGGCAGTCGATGACCCTGAATCTCAATGTCTACAACCTGTTCGACAAGCACTTCTACGAACGCGCTTCGAACCAGGCGATCGTCCATCCGGGTGAGCCGCTGACCGTTCTCGGCCGCCTGTCCATGACGTTCTGACGGCGCGGGCGGGGCCTTGACCGGCGGCACGCGCAAGGCCCTGTACCGGGTCCATTCCTGGCTTGGGCTTAACCTGGGCCTGCTGGCCTTCGTGCTGTGCCTGTCGGGAACCATCGCCGTGTTCGGCCCGGAACTGACCTGGCTGACAGATCCGGCCTATCGGGTGGACCCGTCGCCCGCGGCGGAACGAAAGGCCCTGTCGTGGCAGAAAATTCACGACAGCGTCCGGCAGGCCTATCCCGACGTCGCGATCCGACGGATCGCCGCGCCCCGGGGTGACCACTGGGCCGCCAGGGTTCTGGTCCACCACGGGGAAAGCGGTCTGCGCGTGGTGCTGGTCGACCCTTACAGCGGCCGGGTCCAGGGCCAGCGCAGCACCTTCAACGCGCAAAGCTTCTTCCGTCTGTTGCACAAACAGTTCTACATCGTACCCACGGTCCAGGGGCTGCACGGCATCCTCATCGTCGGCCCCTTGGGGCTGGTGCTGCTGATCTCGGCCGTGACGGGCCTGCTGTCCATCAAGCGGTGGTGGCGGGCGCTGGTCCGCCTGCGGGTCGACCAAGGGCACGGTGTTCTGTGGTCGGACTTGCACCGTTTCGCGGGCACCTGGTCGCTGGTCGTCGCCGTGGCGCTCTCCGTCACCGGGATCTGGTATCTGGCCGAATGGGGGCTGCACAAGGCGGAGGTCCTGACCGAGGACGCCAAGCCCGCCCGTCTTTCGGCGGCGGCCATCAAAAGCCTGCCGCCGTCCCCAAAGGTGCTCGACCTGGATCATGCCCAGGCGTTGGTCTGGCAGGCCTATCCGGCGCTCGACACGGTCTTGCTGACCCTGCCCCGCCGGATGGGCGCCTCCCTGATCTTCCAGGGTCAGGCCGAAGCCTGGTTGGTCCGCGCGCGCGCCAATCAGGTGCACCTTAATCCCTATACGGGCGAGGTCCTGGCGCTTCGCCGGGCGACGGATCTGGACGCCTTCGACCGTTGGGTGGAAACCGCCGACCCGCTGCACTTCGGCACCTGGGGTGGTCTGGTGACCCGCATCATCTGGCTGATGACGGGCCTTCTTCTCTCGGGCGGTATTCTGGCCGGCATGTATGGAATGTGGCTGCGCCACAGGGATAATGACCGCGTCCGGCCGCATCCCTGGACGGCGCTCGCCGCCATCCTGCCGACGGTCGCCGTGATCGCGGCAGCCATCCAGGGAACCCTGGCCTACGGATTGGCTCAACAGCACCGCGCGCAAATCGCGTCGGAGACGCTTGCCCCGGTCCCGGACCTGACGCCCGGATTCATCCTGCTGATCGTTCTGTTCGCCGGTCTGGCCTTGGCGCCGGCAGGCTTCTGGACCTTGTTGCGGCTACGCACCTGACCGGTTGGCGGATCAGTCCTTGGCGCGCCAGATGTCGCCCGAAGAGGTAATGTCGCCGGAGGTGTTGACGATCCACGGGCGGCCTTCGATGGTCACGGTGACTCGGTGCATTGCTTGGGTGATATTGACGTCGTCGAAACGGCCATTGGACGCATTCCATTTCTTCAGAAGGTTTGTCGAGTGATCTAAGGCATAAACCGAGCCATCCGCACCGACGCCCAGGTCCTGCGCCTTCAACGCCGTCCCCTTGGGCCGGTTTTCGAACTTGCTGCCCGTGTACTGCTGAACCCTGGATGCCTGGTTCAGAATCCACAGATCGCCGCCGGCCCCCAAATGGACGAAGAAAATATCGCTGCTTTCAATCTGCTTGAAGACGTTTGAACTCGCGTCCTTTTTGTATAGCGATTCACCTACGGCAACGTAGACCGTGCCGTCCGCGGCAACCGCCATGTTGCGCGGCGTGTTGGTGTCCGTGGAATTGATGACGTAATAGATCTTTTCCTGAGTTCCCTTGATCCGATAGACGCGGGCCGGCGCGATTTCGCTTAACCCCCACAAGGTACCGCTTTCATCCTCGCCCACATCGGCCAAGGACGAATTGGAGAACGCCTTGTCCAAGGCCTCGAACTTTTCGGTCTTGGTGTTGAACTTGAAGACCCCCGTGTCACCCGAAATGTAGACCGCGCCCGTATGCCCGGCATGGACATCCGACAGCATGCCCATGCTGGCTTCGGCGTCGCTCGACTTGTACTTGTCGAACTTCAGATTCTTGGTGAAGGTGAAGGCGCTGGCGCTCTGCGACGAGACGACGGCCGCGGTCGAACCGCTGCCGGTGGTATTGCCGCTCGACTTCAAGGCAAGGACCCGATCACCGGCCTCGTTGCGTTCGAAGTAGCGGGTCGCCAGGACCTTGCGCGTGCTCGTCACCACCCATGGGAAACCATTGGGGCCGACGGCGACGGCGGCGGGCGTGTGGCCCGGCACCAAGACCTGGGAGAATTTCTTATCGGTCGGGCGCTTGCGCATCAAAAGGTCGTTGGTGTTGACCAGGAACACCGTGCCGTCAGGCCCCACCGCGATGCTGCGCGCCAGTTGAAACAGGGGGGTGCAGGGGCTTTTGTCGCAACGTTGGGCGATATGGTCCTTGCTGATGGTCCAGGGCGTGCCGTCCGGCCCTGCGGCGACCTGAACGCCTAAACCGGGTACATTGCTGGTCTTGCCTGTCGCCATGTCGAACCGGGACAAGATGCCGTCGGCATTGGCAAACAGCACGATATCGTCTTTGCCGCCGATTGCGATGTCCGATGCCGTAACCCCCTGGACCTGAACCCAGGCCGTACCATCGTGGCGGAACACGCGGCCGACGCTGGTCACTCCCCAGGGGTTGCCCTGGCTGTCCACGGCGATGCGCGCCAACTGGCCGGGAAAGCTTTCGAAAGAACCTCGGGTATTGCTCCACCGCGTGATCCCACCGCTGGTATCCAGCGCGAACACGCTGCCGTCGCGGCCGATGGCGATCTGCTGGGCCGTGCCGCGCGTATCGACGAATTCCAGTTTCTCGTTCGTCGTGCTGGCGGCTGGGTCGCTGGTTCCGCCACCGCCGCCGGGTGACACGGAATTGCTGTTGGAATTGGACTTGTTACCCGTGCCCGAGTCGCTGCCCGAGGTGCCGATGGATTGGGCGGTCGGCGCGTCCGCCTTGGCATCCGGCGCGGTGCTTTCCGTCGCCGTGTTTGTCGTGGCCTGCACGTTGCTTGCCGTGATCTTCGGCGCGATGATCGGTTGCGCCTGCGCCAGCGGCGCCTGGGGCACCGGCGCATGCGGTGTTTCAGCCTTGTCTTTGCTTTCTTCCTCGGTCAGCGGCACCTGATCGCGGATCAGCACGGTGGCGAAAATGCGCCCGTCGCCCAAGGTCACCCAGGGGCCGCCATTGGGGGTAAGCCCCGCGGCAACGACATCGGTGACCCCCTCGTAAGGCACCCAACGCACGGGCGACATGCGCAGTTTCCGCAACTGCCCGTTGCCGTCGACAATGACAGCCGAACCATCGGCGCCAAGCGCGATATCACGGGCAATACCCGGCATGCTGATCCAGGCGCCGTCTTCCCAGCGCATGATCTGACCCTTGGGCGTGACGATCCACGGCTTGCCCCGGATATCGAGGGCGATGCGCCGCGCCAATTGCCCCGGCACGGGTTTCCAGCTTTGCGACAGGGGCTCCCATTTCTCGACGGTGCCGGCAAGCCGGACGATGTATATGTTGCCGACCGCGTCACCGGCCACGTCGGCGACCTTGTCGCCTTTCGATTCCCACCACAGGCCGTTGAAGCGCATGACGTTGCCGTCCGAGGTCACGCCCCAGGGCCGGTTGCCTTCGGCCGCGGTAATGCGCACGAAGGCCCCCGACATCCTGGCCCATTTCTGGCTGACCGCCCGCCACCGCAGGGCAACGCCGTCATCCCCCACGGCATAAGCCATGGCAGCGGCATTGATCGACAGATCCTTGGCGCGGCCGGGGATCAGCGTCCAGGTCGCCTTGACCGTTTCACCGGCCGGCGGCGCGCTGGTGCCCGGCGACTGTCCTGTCGCGGGGCGGCCGCCGGTTATCGGCAGCAACGTCAAAAGTAGGACCGCACAGGCCATCCTGCGCAGAAACACGTTCTTCACCATCACAATCCATGACCTCCCTGATCGATCGCAGGCATTCGCGTCGGATGGGGGTCCATGCGTCCCACCGCTCAGAGACGATACAGTTTCTAATTATTCGCCAGTCGTTTTTGGATGCTGGCGATATGTTCGAGGTTTCTGGGATCTTCGTTCCAAGCCCTGAGGCGGAAATCGCCCGACCGGAATTCCTCGAAAAACTCGCGTTTTTTCAAGTTATCGATGATCTGATTGAATGTCGGACGCGGGGTGAACCAATCTTCATGGCGTTTGGCCAAGCGTTCCAGATCGCGCTCAAGGTCGCTCAGGCGTTCACGGGTCTTCGCGCGGTTGTCTTCCGCCTGGCGGGTATACTGCGGGCGCCGGGGCGTCAGCAGAATCAGGATCGAACGTTCGAAGTGGCGCTTTGACCGCTCGGAAAACAGCAGACTGACGCCCGGAATATCCATGAGCCCCGGCACCCCGTCCTTGGAATTCGACGTTTCACGCTCGCTCAGCCCGCCCAAAATCAGGGTTTCGCCGAACCGCATGGTGACCGTCGAATTGACATTGGTTTTCGTGGTGTCGAGACGGAATTCGAACAGCACGGAACTTGCCGGATCGGTCAGGAAGGTCCGTTCCGCGACCACATGCAGGCGCAAGAAGTCGTCTTCGAGAATTTCCGGCGTCACCGCCAATTTGACCCCGACCTCTTTCTGCACGGAAACCGAATCCCCATCGCCGCCGGAAACGGCGGCAGCCAGGATTTCTGTGCCTGAGAAGAATTCGGACGTCCGGCCCGATTGGGCGACCAGGCTGGGCTTGGCCAGGATTTCATTTTCCGAATCGGCCGAGTTCGCGATGTTCAACGAATAGGTCACGGCGGGAATGCCGATCTGATTGGTGATCGTCCGCGTGTTCTCATCGAGGCCGCTGTCGATCTTGTCGTTGATGTTGTTGCGCGACCAGCCGAAGCCGTAGGCGCCTGTCGTCGGATTGCCGAACTGAAGCTGCAAGCCGTTCAGAAGATTGATACCCCGGGTTTGGCGTACGTCTTCCTGGGTGCCGATGATGACGACATCAACGACAACCATGCTGGAATCGTTCTGCAGCCCCCCCGTGGCGGTGCCCGGCGCGATACCCGCCCCGGAATCCGCGCCATAGGGGTTCGCGGGGGCGCTACCGTAAGGGCTGGTCGGCGCCCCGTAGGGATTGTTCTGACCGGACGGCGTGCCATAGGGGTTTTGTTGGCCGAACTGAGCCGGGATGATCTTGGCGTCGTGCTCGTAGAAACCCCGCCAAGAGTAAAGCCGCCGTTCAAGCTGTTTCACCTGATCGCCCGGCGCATCCTTGTCGCGGAAGGATTTAAGGTACCCCTTCGCCGCCTCGTTGTCGTTCAGCGCCGCCTTGACCAGGGCCTGGGCCCACAGAACATCGGGGTCAGCCGCCGATTCCGGCGAGATCTTGGCCATTTGGTTCAAGGCCGCTTCCGCCATTTGCGGATCGTGACTGTAGTAGGAACTGGCCGCCAGATTGTACAGCAGAGGGGCATCGCTCGGCCGGTGCAAAGCAACGGCGGCAAGATGCCCCTGAGCCAGGGCGTAGCGGCGTTGATCCATGTAGAGCAGGCCCAGCTGATAGCGCGCCGCGAGATGGCTGGGGTCGAACTTGAGCGCGAGCAACAGCCCCTGTTCGGCCAGTTCCAGCTTGGACCGATCCTTGGAAATGCCGATCAGGTGATAAGCCAGGCCGTTGAGAAACTGCAGATCCGCGTTGGTGATATCAAGTTTGAGCGCGCCGCTGAACAAGCGCTGCGCCTTATCCAGATCCTTGTCCCGAAGGGCCTGCTCGCCCTCCCTGATCAAGGCGACAAGCTCGCGCGGCTGCGACATCTGCGCCGACAGGTTTGTTTCCCCGTCGCCGGGCGATACGGTTGTCGCCGTGTCGAAATTCAAGGTCTGGCATCCACTAAGGAAGGCAGCCAACGCCACAACCGGCAAACCGCTTCGCTGAATACGAAACACGAATCCGTTATTCACTGTTACCCCCACTGCGGCCTGTAACAGGCCGTCTTTTCCATAACCCCGATCACTCAGTGATTGCTCACAAAGCGCATACAATATTCATTCAGAGAAAAAGGACGCAATGTGATCAAAAACCATCCATTCCTTCTCCGAACTGCAGCCATCCAACGCAGAACTACCCGCCTTCCACGTGCATCCGAAGAGAACGTCTTCCTGCGAAAACCCGGCAAAATACTGCGTACACGGCCAGACAGTTAAGGCCAAGCGTACTGCTTTATGATCAAGCGCTAAATTATGCCACAGGGCCAGCATGACATGGCCGCGCGCCCATTTACCCCTGGTATTGTTCTTTCCACATTGGATTAAGCGATAGAAATTCGGGGATCGAAAGCGTGAATAAGCGGCGCATGGGTTTTTGCCGCGTAAATCGGATATCGATTACGCAAACCGGATAGTAAAGCCCCTATATAAAACATCCGTCTCGGGTTTCCGGCGGCTCCCTGAGCCTACCCGCGCCGGGCATGTCCGGGCGATTCGTCCGGCCCGGATCCCGGTCCTATTTTTCCGGGGCGTCGAACCCAAAGCGGGCCAGAACCTTCTGACCGTCGGAACCCAGGATATAATCGGCAAGCTGTGCCGCCGCCTTGGACGCGCCTGCGATCAGGGTGATGCCGTAATCGGCGCCGACGGAAAGGGCATCCGGCACGGCGACGATCTGCAGGCCCGGCACCTCTTTCTTCGCCAGCACCGCATTGGTGCAATAGGTCAGGAACACGTCGGCGCGCTTGTTTTCCATGACCCAGCCATACTGGTTCCGGCCCTTGGGCGCTTTTTTCGAGGTCGGCCCGCCGGTCAGCTTCACCGCTTTGGCGTCGAGCGCCTGTTCCGCCCCCGGCGAAACCTTGTCCGCCTTGGCAAACAGCCGCCAAGCATAATCGCCCGAAGGATCGGCCTTGGGCGTCGAGGTGCCGACCGTGATCTTGGGATCGAGCAACACATCCAAAAGCGTGTCCATCGATACCCGTACATCGGGCTGGGCGATGGCGCAGAGCTTGTTGCGCGCGAACATGCGCACGGGCCCCGCCTTGCCCGCCTTTTCCAGGGTTTTCGGATGCTTCATGTTAGCCGAGGCGAAGACCTCGGCCGGCTCACCCTTTTCGATGCGCTGCCGCAGCAGGCCCGACGGCCCGAACGCCGTTTCGACCTTATGGCCCGCGGCCGCCTCGAAATCCCGGGCGACCTGCGTGAGGGCGGCCTTCAGGCTGCCCGCCGCATGGAGTTTCACTGTGTCGGCCATGGCCCCTCCGGACATCAACAGGCAGGCAACAAAAACGGCGATTCGCATAGGCTTGATCCTCCGACCCGATAATTCGGCATTATCTTCCGTAATATTTGCATAATTATGCAGTTTTATGAGAGCCTGTAAATGCCCCCCGGGGAAAGGTCAGGAACCGGGGCCTCACAAACGGAACTCCGCCAACCCATTCGGGAGTCAGACCCATGAAGATCAGCGCGCGCAATCAGATCACCGGCAAGGTCGTTGAGGTGAAGGACGGTGTCGTCACCGCCCAGGTCACGGTCGACATCGGCGGTGGCAATACCATCGTCTCGTCCATCACCCTGGATTCAGCCAAAGCCCTGGGCCTCGCCGCCGGCAAGGAGGTGACGGTCATCATCAAGGCGTCGGATGTGATGCTGGGCGCCTAGGCGTTCAAATGCCCGAGGTTTCGCCGCGGCGGCGGTAGTAGGCGCTGCGCAGGGCTTCCGCCGCCAGGCCGACGGCCAAGCCCACGGCCATGTTGACGCCGACGCAGACCACGCCGGTCAACAGGATGACCACGCGGCAGCTCGGCTTGACGCCGAGAATTCGGCGGTTGAGGGCCATTTCCGTCCCCGCCACGGCCAGGATCGCGCCCACGGCGCCGACCGGCACCAACATCAGCACATCGCGTGCCTGCGGCCCGAAGCCGACGCCGAGCGCCAGACAGAACAGCCCGAACAGGGCAGGCGCTACCCAGGTCCGCGCCCCGAAGCGATATTGCGCGATCAGCCCGCCCGACCCGTGACACATGGGCAGCGCGCCGAACGGCGCCAGCACGACATTCAGAATTCCCGTCGACAGCGCCAGACGCCGGGGGCTGGTGCGTTCCTTGGCATCATCGGGAAAGTATTCGGCGGCAATGGCCGAGGTCGCGAGAACCGCGTTGGACAGGGTCAGCGCCAGCTGCGGCAGGGCCGTGGTCGTCAGCGCCGCCTGAAAATCCGCCACGGTCGGGAAGATCGGCAACGGAAAATGCAGCCCCGGCCCGGTCACCGCGAACCCCGTGCCGCCGGTCATCAGAAAGGCCGCCGCCGCCGTCACCACGACGACCAGCGATCCCAGATGCCGGTAGGGCGTGAGAAACAGCAGCAACAACAGGGCCAGCGCCGCACCACCGAACAGAGGTTCGTCCGACACATGCTGAAATCCGAGCAGCGCCAGCTGTGCCCCGACCCCCAACTGCACCCCCATGATGACCGAATTGGGAACCATCCGCGCGATGCGCGTGATGATGCCCGTGACCGCCAGGGCCACCAGCACCCCGCCGATGATCAGGCCGCTCGCCATGACCTGGGCCGGGGTCACCGCGCCGATGATGATCAGCGCCGCCACGGCCTTCATGGGCTGAATGGGAATGGGTCGGCGGTAGACCAGGGCTACCGCCAGGGCGAACAGACCAAAGCCGGTCAGCACGCCAGTGCCCTCGAACCCGCGCACGGCCAGTACACCAATGACCAGCGGCAGGAAGGTGCCGAAATCGGCGACCGCACCCGACATCTCGCCAAGCCATCCGGCCGCCTTCTTTGCCGTCGTCTGGATCATAGGCCTCCCGCAGGTTCCGGGATGGGGCCGGAACAGTGTCGGAAATTTTGCAGCATCTAAAGGAAAAACACAATCGGCGGGACGATCCCCGGGCGGCAGGCAGGCCGTCCGGGGATCTGCTGCGGGGATGCGGATGCCGAGGAAGGCCGCCGTCCCCGTGGTTCATGGACCAGTCGTCAGGCCGGCAGTTTGGTGAACCGCGCGCAGCGCGCGACGTTGCGGTCGTGGACCTCGCGCATTTCACACAAATCGTCATACAGATCGGGGTCGGCGATTTTCGGCAGAAACTCAACCAGCCGCCGCGCGACCCAGGACTGCCCCTTGTTCAACAATTCGATCTTGGCCTGTTGTTCCGCCGTGTCCCGCAGTTTGTCCAGGAACGCGCCGGTTTCGATACTGGGCTTGCCGCCCAGGCGTTCGATATGGCGGGACAGCATGGCGCAGTACCTGGCCTCGTCCTGGGCGACCGCGGACAACGCCACGCGAAGCTCCAGATCCGGGGTTGCGCGCGCCATCTCGATCACGCCGCGCGCCCCGGCCCGCTCCCCTTCCAGAAGTTCATTGAGAAACGCGGCCGTTTCCTCATCCGTGAGATAGCCCATGTAGGCGGGATCTGCCTCGCTCATCATGCAGGGCGGCTCTCCCGCATCGCCGGCGGACGGGGCCCTCGCCGCAAGCGGGTTTCGCGTCGAGATCCACCGCACGCCCTCTTCCGTGACGATCGCGTCCATGGGAATGTCATGCGGCTGCGGGTGGATGGTGGTCAGGCGGTCGACGGCATAACCAATGCCGATGGCCAGGGGTTTTTCGGCTGAGGCCGCCAGGGTCCGGTCATAATACCCGCCACCGTAGCCAAGCCGGTACCCGGCATCGTCAAACCCCAACAACGGAATCAGCAACGCGGGCGGTTGGATCCGCTTACGCGAAGCCGGAACCGGGATGCTCCACACCCCCGGGACCATCTTGGTCTCCGGCCGCCACTCCCAAAATTCGACCGGCTGCTTTTCCTTCACGACCACCGGCAAGGCCATCGCCCCGCCCCCGGACGTCGCCGCGGCGGCGAAATCACGCAGGTCCAGTTCGCCCCGGAACGGCCAGTAAAAACCGAACCCGTCCCGGCCAAGCCAGGGCATTTCACGGCTGAGATGCGCCACGATCCTGTCCCGGGTGGCCTTGCGGACCGCCAACGGCCGCGCCAGCCTGGCGACAAGAATTTCATTCCGCGTTTCCCGCCGCCACTTGTTGACCTCACGCCATTCCATTTACTCAACCTCCTCGAAACGACCCGACAGGGACGCAACGATCCCGGCCGCCTCGGCCATGATCCGTTCGATCCGCACCGCAGCGGTGGGAATGTCGTCGATTTCGCCCGCCACCTGCCCCGCGAACAGGGCCAGTTGCTCAAGCTCGCCCCGCATGTTCCGCAGGGGAGAATCCGTGCTGTAGCGATAGATCGGCCGATCGTCCTCCAGGGCAATGGGTTCGCGCTTTCGCAAATAAGGATCATGGCCGAAACGCGCGGTGCCGGCCTTGGCCGTCAGGCTGTTGCCGATGACCCGCACCGACGCCCCGATGGGCCAATTGATGGCGAACAGGTCGGTGCGCAGGGTGTCTTCCGAACGCGCGCCGACGACCCGTTCCTTATGATAGGCATGGGCGAAGGATTCCTCGGTCGCCAGGAACGCCGTGCCGCAGTGGATCCCTGCCGCCCCCAACGCCAAAGCCGCGACCAAAGACCGGCCCGAAGCGAACCCACCCGAGGCGACCACGGGAACGGATACCGCCCGCACGACCTGGGGAACCAGAACCAGCGACGATGTCGTGCCGTGGACATGCCCGCCGGCCTCCACCCCCTGCGCGATGATCACGTCGGCGCCGGCCTGTTCGGCCAGCCGCGCATCCTCGACCGTGCCGACCTGATGGAACACCAGGCAACCATGGTCCTTGGCCCGCTTGATGACGTCCGGATAGACATCCCAGAACAGGCAGATCGAGTGCACTCCGGCATCGAAGCAGGCCGCCAGTTCGTCATCGAGCAATTGGGAGTCGGTTGCAGCGGGGATCAGGTTGACCCCGAACGGCCGGTCCGTGCCGTTTCGCACGGCTTCGATCTGTTGACGGATAAGATCCGGGCTTTCGCGCACCATACCGAGGAAACCATAGCCGCCGGCACGGGTCACCGCACCGACCAGGTCCGCCCGCGCGACGCCGCCCATCCCCGCCTGAAGCACCGGGTAGCGGCAGCCGAGCAGCGCGCAGAGTGTCGATTTCATCATCATTCCGTCCATGGCCCTACTCACATATCCGTTCGAACAGAGACGCCAGGGTGACCGCCAGAGTGATCGCGACCAGCCGTTGGACGACGAAAGCCCCCTGCGTCTTCGGGTGGCTCCAGATCATTTCGGCATTCCGGCGGGCGCGGTCCCAGACCGGGCGGGGAACCTCGGCGGGCCGCGGCGCCACATGATCAGCACCGGGGAAGGGAATGACCTCGCAGCGATGGTCGTTGTTCGATGCCTCGCGGGGACGCCCCCCCAGGCCCAGCATGTGATGCAGCTTTCCCGACGCGGGCGGGCCGATGAAGAAGTAGCCGAACCAGAACCGAATGTCCGACGGCACCATCGTCAGCCCCCCGCGCTGTTCCGGATCTGAGGATCGGCGGTGATTGTCGCTGCCCGCGGCCGGGCCAAATTCTGCGCCGCGAACCCCCAGTTGACCAAATGTTCCATGATCGTCGCCACGTAGTCAGGGCGCCGGTTCTGGTAATCCAGGTAATAAGCGTGTTCCCAGACATCCAGCGTCAATAGCGGCGAGATCCCGCGCATGATCGGCGTCTCGCCGTTGGGCGTGTCCATGATCGCCAGCCCGGGGCCGTCGATGACCAGCCAGACCCAACCGCTGCCGAACACGCCCAGGGCGGCGGCGGTGAATTCTTTGAGAAAGGCGTCAAAGCCACCGAACGTGGCGTCGATGCGGTCCGCGAGATCCCCCGCCGGGCGGCCACCGCCGTCGGGATGCAGGCAGCGCCAGAAAAACGCATGATTCCACGCCTGCGCCGCGTTGTTCAGAAGCCCCTTCTGATGGCCATTGCGGGACGCGAACTGGATGATCTGTTCCAACGGCATGTCATCCATGCGGAGTTCCTTGGCCAGCATCTTCGCCTTTTCCACATAGGCGCGGTGATGACGGCCGTGATGGACCTCCAGGGTCGCGCGTGACATATGCGGCTCCAACGCGTCATAGGCGTAAGGAAGGCTGGAATGGGTAAGCTGCATGTGATCGTTCCCTTGCGCGGGCCGGCCTGTTTCCTGGGCCGATTCCGCCGTGTGCCTGTGCGTTGGTCAGGAAAGGGTACGATTTGGCCTTTATATCTTGCAAACGATAAAAATTTGCCGATTAAATCGATGATAACGATATAATTTCATCTGTGATCAGGGAGGCACCCTTGGATACCGAACTCGCCCGCACCTTTCTGACCGTGATCGACGCCGGCAATTTCATCGGCGCGGCCGACCGCCTGCACGTCACCCAATCCACGGTCAGTGCCCGCATCCATTCATTGGAAGAGCAACTGGGCTGCAAGCTGTTCGTCCGCAACAAGGCCGGGACGGCCCTGACCCCGGCCGGGCATCAGTTCCAGAAACACGCAGCCGTTCTGGTACGCACGGTCGAACATGCCCGCCAGGATGTGGGCATTTCCAGAGGCTACCGGGCGTCACTCACGGTTGGGGGGCGGTTCGGGTTGTGGGAACGCCTGCTGCTCCGCTGGCTACCCCTGATGCGCCGAAGCGCCCCCGACGTTTCGGTCCGCGCGGAGATCGGGTTCGAGACTGACCTCATGCAGGGATTGATCGAAGGCCGCCTCGACATCGGCGTCATGTACACGCCGCAAAGCCGCCCGGGCCTGACCGTCGAGGCCCTGATGGAGGAAAGCCTGGTCATGGTTTCGAGCCGGCCGACGGCGCGGGCGGAACCGGATGCCGATTATGTCTATGTCGACTGGGGCCCCGAATTTTACGCCAAGCACAATGCGCGATTCCCCGAATTCGTTGGCGCCGGGATCACCGCCAACATCGGCTGGCTCGGCCTGCAACATGTATTGCAGTTCGGCGGGTCCGGATACTTTCCGATCCGCCTGGTGCAGCCTTACCTGCAGGATGGGCAACTGTACCGGTTGCCCGATGCGCCGACCTTCCCGTTACCGGCCTACCTGGTCTATTCCAGCGACGCGGACCGGCGCCTGTTGGACCCGGCGCTTGAAGGCATTCGCCGGGTCGCCGCGGAAGCGGCCTGATGCCCCAGCGCCGTGTCGTCACTCCACCGCAATCAGCTTTCGGATCATGTCCTTGCTGGAGATAAGATCCGCCAGCGTGTGCCGCCCGAGGCTTTCGAAGAATGCCTTCTGTGCCTCGGCAAGGGCATTGCTGAGAGAGCAAAACGGCGATAGCCGGCATTCGATGGCCGCGCAGTCGATTAAGGGGGTTGTCCCCTCAAGCCGCGCCATGACGTCACCGACATTGATTTGGTCCGGCGGACGGGCAAGCTCCATGCCCCCGCCCTTGCCCTGAAAGGTATTGATGAAGCCGGCCTTGCCCAGTTCGTGAACGACCTTGCGCAGATGTTCGTGCGAAATGTTGAAATAGGCGGCGATCTTGGACAGCGTACCCCGTTCATCGGGACGCGCCGCAAGATATAGAAGAACGCGCAGGGAATAATCTGAATGACGGCTTAAATGCATGCGCCGGATTATAGATCACACAAAAGGATGCCGCCACTCGCAACACCCGCCCTCCGCCGGAACGGGAATGCCTAGGGCGGCACCGGGTGGCCCTGCACCCGATGCCGCCGTTCGGCTGATGGGACGCCGCGGATCAAACGCGGTCAGCGACGAAGCTCCGGGAACGTGCCCTCGTGTTCGGGAACGTCATGGATCCCCGGCCCCTTGGTCATGCTTTCCGAATAATAGAAATCGGCGTCGTAGGCCTTGTCCTTCCAGACGTACCAGTCGTCGGTTTTGATGCCTTCGTATTCGATGACCAGGACCGAACCGCCCGGCGCCTTGCCGTTGTTGGACGTATGATGCTCGATATGGTCATGGGCGATCCAACGCCCGGGGTTATTCATACGCATGATGACGTCGTAACGCTCCCCGGGGCTCAGGTGAATGACGTCTGCCTCATAGGGCGAAGCCAACGGCAGACCGTCCTTATGGGTGACAAGCATGTCATGGCCATGGGGATGAAACGCCACATCAAGCGTGGCCGCGATCAGGCGCAGACGCAGGACATCTCCCTTCTTGACCCTGAGCGGCTGCGTCGTCGGGAAGGATTTTCCGTTGATTGAGAAATACGTGATCGGCTCTTCCGGATGGCCACCCTTGCCATATTCCTGGGCGACCTCAGGGTTCCAGCCGGAGAACATCAGGATGGCCTCCTTGGTGACTTCCTTCTCGATGGGGATCGGCTCTTTCGGGTCGATGATGAAAGGGCCCCACATGGCCCGCAGGCCCACGTGTTCGGGAACGTTCACATGGCAGTGGTACCAAAGAGTGCCCACCTTGTCGGCGACGAAGCGATAGGTGAAGTTTTCGCCCGGCTCGATCGCCTTCTGCGTGATGTCGGGCACGCCGTCGCTGTGCCAGCTGTTGGTCTGGTACATGCCGTGCCAGTGAATGGTATGGCTGAGGGTTGTGTTGTTGGTCACCGTGACCTCAACGTCGTCCCCTTCCTTCACCCGCAGCAGCGGGCCCGGGACTTGCCCGTTGTATGCCCAGACCTTGTATTTCAGGCCCGGTGCGACATCGATGGTTACTTCCTCGATCGTCATGTCGAAATGGCGGGCCTCGGCCCAGGCCCCGGCGGGCAACAGCCCCCCCAGCGCCAAGGCAAGAATGAGCATTCCTAATCTTTGCATGTCATGTACTCCTATTTGGCGCCGGCACAGCAGAGTTCGCGCAGGTAGGCGACCACGTCGTGGATTTCGGCATCGGTCATGTTGCCGTCCCAGTTGGGCATCAGGATTGACTTGTTGACCGCCTGACCGCCTTCCTTGATCGCCTTGAACAAGTCGTCGTCGGTACGGGCCGACATTTCCGCCCGGTCCCGGTGATTGCGCGGCTGGACGGAAAGCTGGGGTGCGTTGATGCCCTTTCCGTCGCCGGACAGGCCGTGGCACTGGGTACAGTAAACCCGGTAAAGGGCCTTGCCGTGCGCCGCATCAGCAGCCGGTGCCGGCCGCGGATAAAGGATCGATCCGCACAGAAAGACAGCCAGTATGAAAAGCTTGTTCATTTCGCCTTCTCCGGTTTTTCGCCGATGGTCCGCAGGTAATTGGCCAGCTTGTGAATCCCGGCCGTGTTCAGATGCTTGTTCGGCATCAGGGTCCGAGGCTCCCAAGCTGCCGGGTCGCGGATGTAGGACACGATGAACGGCGGCTGGAGGCGCTGCCACGCGGTGTAGAGCTCGGGGCCGGAAAAGCCCCCGTACTTGGGCGTGTCCTTGTGACAGCCGCTGCAACCCTTGAACTTGACGAAGTCCATGGCCCCGATCCGGGCCGACACGCGGCCGGGGGTGTAGTCCTCTTTCGCCAAGAGGGCCGTATTCGGTGTCAGGGTCATCAGATAGTCCGCGATCTGCTTCGCCGCCGGCGCATCGACCGCCGGGTGGTCGGACAGGGACGCCGCGTCAACGGCATCCCCCTCCGGCCCCTTGGCGGCATGGTCGGGGGCGAAGTCTCCCGCCGGCCGGATGCGGGTTGGCTGCTGCAGCCAAGCCTCCAGCCAGTCCCGGCGGAACTTGTTGCCGGCAAAGAAAAGAGGCGGCCCCTTCCGGGTTTGTCGCGCCGCCAGATCAGGGCTCGCCGGCCCTGACATCTGATGGCATACCGCACAGTCTTTTTGGATCTTCGCCGGTGCCTCGGCCGCCAGGGCCGAGGTAACGGACAGCGCGGTCATCAGGGCCGCGCCGCCAAGTGCGATAACCTTTCGCATGGGGTGCTCCTGTTCTCAACGCAGAATGAGATTGCCGTTTTTGCCCTTGTCCGGGTTCGCGTCCTTGAAGTTCATCAGCACGGAGATCGCGCCGTTGAGAGCATGCTTCATCCGGTGGTCGACAATGGCGTTATTGGTCGCACGGTCGGCCGGCGGAACGATGTCGAAGGTCATGGCGTGGGCCGGCGGCACTTCCGCCGTTTGCAGGCTGTAACGCAGGTTCTTCGGATTGCCGTTGTCCCACACCCGGTCCCAGATGCCGGCGATCGGATGGAACGCTGCAGCTTCGTTGATCATCGCATTGACGAAGAAGATGCGGACACGCTCACCCGGCTTCGCTTCCAGGGTCAGGGCGGCGTTGGGGTCGTGCACCGGGTCGTAGTGGAACAGCTTGCCGTTCACGAGTGTGCCAACCCATTGCTTGTTCATCGCCCGGTCCTGGGCGCTGGTGCCGTCCTGAAACAGATCGCCGTGGACCAGGACGTATTCGCGATCCGGCTTGGGGTAGGCATCCGAATAGCCTTCCTTGGGATCGACGATGATCACGCCGTACATGCCGCGCGAAATATGCTCGGCCATGGAACTGGCGCCGCAGTGATAGATGAAGACGCCGGGATGGTTCGCCTTGAACGTAAACTGCTTGGTGTCACCGGGGCGAACTTCCGAGAACTCATCCAGGACGTCGACGACCGCGGCGTGGAAATCCATGGAATGGCTGTTCTTGTTGGTCTTCTGATTGAGGAGCGTGAAATCGATTTCGTCCCCTTCCGTCACCCGGACCAGCGGGCCGGGCACGGTGCCGCCGAAGGTCCACATGCGTTGCGTCGTGCCCTTGTTGTCGATCGGCAGTTCCTTTTCGATGACGGGGATGTCGACCTTCACCGTCTTGGCGACGGCAGGCATGGAAACGACCGACAGCAGCCCGGCCGCAGCCAGACCGAGCCCCAGCGCCCAGGCGCGGCATGCGTTGTTACGCGGAAGATTCATAGGTACCTCCTATTTGATGTATAATTAATGCATGTTCAATATCCTCCCTTTTGATGGATGTCAAATACATGTTAATTGTCCTATTCTCCCTGGCATCAGCGCCAAGCAACACGTCCACTAACTAAAAACCCTGATTACTGGGCGGTTCGCCAACCGTGACGAGATGCTTGAACGTCCTTCCGACAACGATTATGCTGCACTGCAACAACGCATCCGCAACGATGGGGCTGTGTCTTGGATCAACCTTCCCTCAAGGGGGAGTAATTCGCCGCCCCATGTCGGATTCCAAACTCAGCATTGTCGTCATCGATGAAGACCCGGTCCGCGCCGCCATCTTGATGGACGGCCTCGCCGAGGCGGGCCATGCGGAAGTCGCCCTTATCGACGACATGAACAACCTCCTGAAAAAGATCTTCGCCATCGATCCGGACGTCATTCTGATCGATCTGGAAAATCCGTCGCGTGATTCGCTCGAGCAGATGTTCCAGGTCTCGCGCGAAGTGCGCCGGCCGACGGCCGTCTTCGTCGACGAGACCGATCGCGCCATGACCGACGCCGCGATCGACGCCGGCGTCAGCGCCTATATCGTCGACGGCCTGAAGAAGGAGCGCGTCAACCAGATCGTCGATCTGACCATTTCGCGCTTCAATGCCTTTTCACGCCTGCAGTCGGAATTATCGGCCGCCAAGACGGCGCTCAGCGAACGCAAGACCATCGAGCGAGCCAAGGGCATCCTGATGCAGACCCGTGGCATGTCGGAGGAAGAGGCTTATGCCGCCCTCCGCAAGACCGCCATGAACGAAAAGAAACGCATCGTCGATATCGCCAGCAGCCTGGTGACGGCGGATCGAATCGCATCGTAACGCCAGAGGGATGGAGACCAAGGTGCTGGATAGTCTGGGGGACAAGGTTTTGGAAGGACCGGGTGGAAAGGCGCCGCCGGAGGTTTCGACCGTCCACGCCGGTATCATCCCGTTGCTGGATTGCGCCCCCCTGGTCGTCGCCGCCGAATTCGGCTTCGCCGAGAAATATAATCTGCGCCTGGAAATCTCGCGCGAACAGTCCTGGGCCTCGATCCGCGACAAGGTAACCATCGGCCATCTCGATTGCGCCCATATGCTGGGACCCATGGTCATCGCCTCGACGCTCGGCATCGGCCATGTCCGCACGCCGCTGATCGCGCCCATGGCGCTCGGCCTCAACGGCAACGCCATCACCGTGTCCAACGACCTGCACGACCGCCTGATCGCGGCGGGTCTGAACGGCGACAACGTGCTGTCGGGTGCGCGGGCCCTGAAGGCTGTGATCGACGCAGATCGCGCAGCCGGCCGTCCGCCGCTGACCTTCGGTGTGGTGTTTCCGTTCTCGGCCCATAATTACGAGCTTCGCGGCTGGCTCGCCGCCGCCGGCATCAACCCGGATTTCGACCTGCGCCTGGTCGTCATCCCCCCACCTCTCATGGTCGCCAACCTGGATCAGGGCCTGATCGACGGGTTCTGTGTCGGCGCCCCCTGGAACGCCGTGGCGGTCGAGGCCGGGGTTGGCGAGATCGTCGCGACGAAATCTCAAATTTGGCACAACGGGCCGGAGAAGGTACTGGGCGTGCGGGCGACCTGGGCGGCGGCCCATCCGCGCACCCTGAACGCGTTGATCCGGGCTCTGGTCGAAGCCGCGCAATGGATCGAGCAACCGGAAAACCGCCTAGCCGTGGCCGAAACCCTGGCCGCTCCCCATTACCTGGGCATCGCCGCCCCCGTTCTGACCCAGGCCATGGCCGGTGACCTGCCGGGCCGCACACCGGGCGGGGCAATCAGTGACCCGGATTTCATCACCTTCTTCCGCGATGACGCGACCTTCCCCTGGCGATCCCACGCCGCCTGGTTCGCTGAACAGATGATCCGTTGGCGCCAGATTGATCAGGACACGGATATCTGTGCCCTGGCCGAACAGGTCTACCGACCCGACATCTACAGAAACGCGGTGCGGTCCCTCGGGCTCAGCCTGCCCGGCGCCGACTGGAAATCGGAAGGCACAGGGGTGTCCCGGGGCCGGTTTTTCGGTGATGCGGTTTACGATCCGGAATGCCGCTGACGGCATAAATAAACGATTAAAAAATAATCGTTGTAAATTTATTGATTAAAATATAATCAAAAATCAAATATCGCGACAACGATAACACGCCTAAACCCTTGATATTAAAGCTCATGGAATCTGGCATGCCTTGTGCATTTTAGCATTCCGGTGACGAGGCGCCGATGACCGCCGCCCCGTCCGTTATCAGGCTCGCCGAAGAGCTCTCTTAACCGAAACAGATCGCGTCCGTCGATGGACGCAGAGCGTCGTCGCTCAGACGGGATGCAGATGCATTCCGCAGCGAACTTCCTGTTTCTGCACGAGGGCACGACATGTTCGACACGATGCGGGCATTCACAAGAGCAAAGGCTCCGGCGACGGCGGTGGACAACGGCCCCTCGGCCGATTCCGCCGCGCGGCTCGATACCGCGTCTCCCTCAGACATTCCCCCGACCTTGGTGATCGGCGCCGGTCCGGCAGGATTGCGCGTCGCCGAGGAGCTGTCCCGTGCGGCCGCTCCCGTCGTGCTGTTCAACGCCGAGCGTTGGCATCCCTACAACCGCATCAAGCTGACCCCCTTCCTGATCGGCGAGGTCCAGATCGGACAGGTCTACCAGCCGCAGAACGCCGCCACGGATGCCTGCATCAGCCGCTACGACGGCCTGCGCATCCGCGAAATCGACCGTGAAAACCGCGTTGCCGTCGACGATTACGGCCGGGCTTGGCCGTTCAGCCGACTGGTCATCGCCACCGGGTCGCGCCCGCATGTGCCGGACATTCCCGGTTGCACGCTGGACGGCGTTTACACCTTCCGCAATTTCGACGATGTCGAACGTCTGGTCGCACGGTCCTACCGATCCACCCGCACGGTGGTCATCGGCGGCGGGTTGCTGGGGCTGGAGGCCGCCCGCGGTATGTCGTCCAAAGGTGTCGAGACCTGGGTTCTGGAACACGAAAGCCGCCTGTTGCCGCGCCAGTTGGATCAGGCGGCGGGCGATCTGGTCGCCGCCGGGATGGAACGCCTCGGCATCACCGCGCGCACCCTGACCCGGGTTCAGGCGATCGAAGGCAACGGCCGGGTCGAGCGCGTGGCGCTGTCTTCCGGCGAGGTCATTCCCTGCGATACCGTGATCGTCTGCGCCGGGGTGCGCGCCAATCTGGAAATCGCGCGCAACGCCGGGCTGGCCGTGGGCAGGGGCATCACCGTCGATGCCCATATGAAAACCGACGATCCGGACATCTACGCCGTCGGCGAATGCGCCGAATTCGACGGCCATTGCTACGGCCTGGTCGGACCCGGCCTAGAACAAGCCCAGGTCTGCGTCGACCATATCCTGGGACGCAAGGGCACGGATTATGCCGGCAGCCTGCCGGCGACGCGGCTCAAGGTCGTGGGCATCGACGTATTTTCCATGGGCGAGGTCGAACAGGTCGACGGCGACACGCGCCTGAATTCTGTTTCCTGGTCGGACCCGGCGGCGGGCCTGTACCGCCGCGTCATCGTCCGCCGGGGCCGGGTGATCGGCGCCATCGCCATCGGCAAATGGGCTGAAATCAACCAATTGCAGCAGATGATCAAAACCCAGGCACGGATCACGCCCTGGCAGTTGCGCCGTCTGCGCACGACGGGCCTGCTGATGAAGGGCGAAGCGCCGCAATCCGTGCGCGACTGGGCCGATGCCGCGACCGTCTGCAACTGCACGGGCGTGACCCGCGGTATGTTGGGCCAGGCCATGGCGGCCGGCTGCACGACCTTGGGCGACCTGCAGCGCGCGACCTGCGCCTCCACCGTCTGCGGCACCTGCCAGCCGCTGCTTCAGGACCTGCTGGGATCGGAAGCCAAGGCGGAACCCGTAGGCTGGTCGAAATCGCTGCTTGTGTTCTCGGGCCTGGCCGCCCTGCTGGCCCTGATCACGGCGTTCGTTCCCGCCTGGCCCTATTCGGAGAGCGTGCAGGACAAGCTGCGCGTTGATTTTCTGTGGATTGATCCGCTGATCAAGCAGATCTCGGGCTTCACCCTGCTGGGCTTCATGGTCATTGCCGCCGTTATCGGCCTGCGCAAGCGAATCAAGATGTTCGCCAGGCTGGGCGGCTACAACGGCTGGCGCTTGGTGCATGGCATCGTCGGCGCGCTGTTGATCGCCGGGCTGTTCGTGCACACGGGCTTTCATCTGGGCGACAATCTGAACGGCTGGCTGATGGGCGCCTTCTTGGCCCTGTCGGCACTGGGCGCCTTGGCCGGAATTGTCACCGCCGTGGAACACCGGCTGCTCAACGGGCCCCTGAAGGGGTCAAAGACCGCCCCCCGGGCGGTGCCGACCTGGGCGCATATTCTGCTGCTGTGGCCCATCCCCCTGTTGTTGGCGGCGCATGTTGCGACCGTCTATTTCTACTGAGGGGCCGGGGATCATGCGCAACAAGATTCTCTGGCTGGTCTGGGTCACCGTAACCCTTGCGGGCGGCTTCGCGGTCGCCGCGGTCATGTATTACGGCGGCGACCTCCGTTCCGTGTTCCTGATCGGCAAGACGACGTCCGGCCACCATCAGATCGAAATGGCCTGCGACGCCTGTCACACGGACATGTTCGGCGGCATCGATGCCCTGCAGAAAGGTTGCGTCACCTGCCACGGCGACGAGTTGAAGGCAGCCAACGATTCCCACCCCCGGTCCAAGTTCATTGATCCCCGCAACGCCGACCGGGTCGCCGTGCTGGACGCGCGCTATTGCGTGACCTGCCACCGCGAGCATCAGCCCGGCATCACCAACGCCATGGCCGTGACCCTGCCCACGGATTACTGCGCGCTCTGCCATCAGGACGTCGCCAAGAACCGGCCCAGCCACGAAGGCCTCGCCTTCGACACCTGCGCCAGTTCCGGCTGCCACAACTTCCATGACAACCGCGCCCTCTACGAAGATTTTCTGGAAAAGCGCCATGCGGAGCCCGATTTCAAGGAGGTCCTGCTTGTCGCTCTGTCCAACTGGGTGCCGCCCGCCGATCAACCCAAGCCAGAACGCAAGGCGCTGGCGGCGCTGGACGCCGATGCGCCGGCCGACCGCCGGGGAGCGCTGAAGCATACCGCCGACTGGGCCCTGTCCGGCCATGCCGCGGCGGGGGTCAACTGCTCCGGCTGCCACCAGCCCCGCAAGCGCACCCGCCCCGATGAATGGGTCGAAGCCCCGGACGCCAAAGTCTGCGCCACCTGTCACACGGCCGAAGCCAAGACCTTCACCGAGGGCAAGCACGGCATGCGTCAACGCGACGGCCTGTGGGTGTCGCGCAAGGACGATTTCCTGGGCCTGTTCGAGGACAAGGGCCTGCCGCCCATGACGCCGGCACTGGCCCGCATTCCCATGCAGGACAACGTGCATGCGACCGAGCTGACCTGCAACACGTGCCACGGCGCCCATAAATACGACGTCAAGTTCGCGCAGATCGAAGCCTGCGAGAGCTGCCACGCCGATGACCACACCAAGGCCTTCCGCATGTCGCCGCATAACTCGCTGGTCGACCGGGAAGCCTCGGGCGACCTGCCCAAGGGGTCGGGCGTGACCTGCGCCACCTGCCACATGCCCAAGCACCTGGTGCGTGACGATTACGGCACCGAACAGGTCTTCGTCACTCATAACCAGAACGACAACCTGCGGCCCAACGAAAAAATGATCCGCGCGGTCTGCGCTGATTGCCACGGCCTGCGCTTCACCATCGACGCGTTGGCCGATCCGGCCCTCATCAAGAAAAACTTCAAAGGCAAGCCCGCCCACCATGTCGAAAGCATCGACTGGGTGGAAAACAGGATGCGGGAACGGGCGCGCCGCCAGCAGCAGCAGTAAATCCCGCGTTCAACGAGACAGGAAGACAACAAGGAGATGACCATGACCAAGAAACTGACCATTGCCGCCTCGTGCACGGCGCTTGCCTGCGCCGGTGTGCTCGCCATGGGGCTCGGCAGCCCGGCC
Source organism: Rhodospirillales bacterium (assembly GCA_048263775.1). Classification (GTDB taxonomy): domain Bacteria; phylum Pseudomonadota; class Alphaproteobacteria; order Rhodospirillales; family Casp-alpha2; genus UBA1479. The sequence goes on along the minus strand of JBLXDU010000011.1, from coordinate 35,031 downwards.
AAGGCAGGCCTGTTCGGCAGCGACGACAAGAAGGGCGTGTCCTACGAAACCTTCACCGACATGCTGCATCTCGTGATGGCGTCGGACCGTGAAGTCTACACCAAAATGGTCGTCGGACGTTTGGCCGCCAAGGAAAAGGTGATCAAGGCGTCCGAACACTTCGAGGACGAAAAGGCCCTGCCCCTGCCGGCGCAGATGTTCCGCTTCGGCTCGGAAAAGGTGTCGAGCAAGACAGACAAGTTCACTTATCAGCTGCTGTCGCTGTGGCCGATCAACAAGCAGAACGCGCCACGCACCGACATCGAGAAGAAAGGCCTTGCCTTCATCGCCGAGAACAAGGGCGAGAAGCCGTTCTACGGCGAGGAGGAACTGGGCGGCAAAAAATACTTCACCGCCGTCTACGCCGACGTCGGCGTGGCCGCCCCCTGCATCAATTGCCACAACGCGCACAAGGATTCGCCCCGCACCGATTTCAAGATGGGTGAGGTGATGGGCGGCGTCGTGATCCGCGTTCCCATGAACTAGTCCGGCCCGGCCCGGCGCCGTTTCGGCTGCCGGGCCGCAGGCGGACGCAAGACGTCACGAAAGGAAAAGACATGACACCCGAACAGATCAAACTGGTCCAGGACAGCTTCAAGTCCGTCATCCCCATCGCCGACACGGCCGCCGACATCTTCTACGGCCGCCTGTTCGAGGTGGCACCGCAGCTTCGTCCCATGTTCCCGCAGGACATGAGCGAGCAGAAGAAAAAGCTGATGCAGATGATCGGCGTCGCCGTCACCAACCTGCATCAGGTCGACACCATCGTCGCCCCGGTCCAGGACCTGGGCCGCCGACACGTCGGCTACGGCGTCAAAGACGAACATTACGACATCGTCGGCGGTGCCCTGTTGTGGACCCTGGGCAAGGGCCTGGGCGACGCCTTCACGCCCGAAGTCGAAACCGCCTGGGCCGAAGCCTACGGCCTGCTTGCCTCCGTGATGAAGGACGCAGCGGCGGAGGCGGCGTGAGCATCCTGCCGAACATCGACGCACGGCCGGCGGCGCATGTCGTCGGCCGCCGCGCCGGCGGGCATGATTGAACCGGAGGAGAGATTTCCATGACTAAGAAACTTGTCGTTATCGGCAACGGCATGGCGCCGGGCCGGGTGCTCGACCATCTGTTCGAAAAAGCCCCCGACGCCTATCAGGTGACGATCTTCAACGCGGAGCCCCGCGTCAATTACGACCGCATCATGCTGTCGCCGGTGCTGTCCGGGGAAAAGGCCTACGAGGACATCATCATCCACGACGATGCCTGGTACGAAACCCACGGCGTGACCTTGCATAAGGGCAAGAAGATCATGGAGATCGACCGCGCCGACCGCAAGGTGGTGGCCGAGGACGGTACCGTAGCCGACTACGACAAGCTGCTGATCGCCACGGGATCGTCGCCCTTCGTCATTCCCGTGGCGGGCAAGGATCTTTCGGGCGTCGTCACCTACCGCGATCTGGACGACGTGGACGCCATGCTGGACGCCGCCAAGTCCGGCGGCCATGCGGTTGTCATCGGCGGCGGGTTGCTGGGTCTGGAAGCGGCCTACGGCTTGAAGCGTCAGGGCATGGACGTCACGGTCCTGCACCTGATGCCGACGTTGATGGAACGCCAGTTGGACCCCAGCGCCGGATACCTTCTGGAAAAGGCGTTGGTGGATCGCGACATCAAGATCATCACCCGCGCCAATACCAAAGAAATCACCGGCCGAGATGGCAAAGTCGCGGGCGTGGTGCTGGAAGACGGCACGGAGCTTCCCGCCGACATCGTGGTCATGGCCGTGGGCATCCGGCCCAGCGCCCAATTGGCCGATGACGCGGGGTTGGAGGTCGGGCGCGGCATCCTGGTCGACGATCACCTGCGCACCAGCGATCCGGACATCCTGGCGGTCGGCGAATGCGTCGAACACCGGGGGCAATGCTACGGCCTGGTCGCCCCCCTCTACGACATGGCCAAGGTCATCGCCGCCAATCTGGCGGGGGACGCGGCGCCGGAATACACAGGCTCGGTCACTGCGACCAAGCTGAAGGTCACGGGTATCGACCTTTATTCCGCCGGCGATTTCGCCGAGGCCGACGACCGCGAGGAAATCGTCCTGCGCGACGCCGCCGGCGGCGTCTACAAGCGCCTGGTGTTGAAAGACAACAAGATCATCGGCGCGGTGCTCTACGGCGATACCGCCGACGGGGCCTGGTTCTTCGACATGCTGAAGAAAGGCACGGATATCACGGACCTGCGGGAAACCCTGATCTTCGGCCAGGCCTATGCGGGGGGCGCCCCGCTGGACCCTACGGCGGCCGTTGCAGCCTTACCGGATGACGCGGAAATCTGCGGCTGCAACGGCGTGTGCAAGGGGACCATCGTTCAGGCCATCACGGAAAAGGGCCTGACCGGCATCGACGGCGTGCGCGCCCATACCAAGGCGTCCGGCAGTTGCGGCACCTGCACGGGGCTGGTCGAACAGCTGTTGAAGGTCACGCTGGGCGACGCCTTCCAGCCCGATGCCGTGCAGCCCATGTGCGGCTGCACGGACCTGGGTCATGACGACGTGCGGCGGCTGATCGTCGCCCAGGAACTGAAATCGATCCCGGCCGTCCTGCAGGAACTGAACTGGAAGACGTCCTGCGGCTGCGCCAAGTGCCGCCCGGCCTTGAATTATTATCTGCTGGCAACCTGGCCCGGGGAATACGTCGACGACAAGCAATCCCGCTTCATCAACGAACGGGTTCACGCCAACATTCAGAAAGACGGCACCTATTCCGTGGTGCCGCGCATGTGGGGCGGCATCACCACGCCCGACGAACTGCGCGCCATCGCCGACGTGGCCGACAAGTTCCAGATTCCGACGGTCAAGGTTACCGGCGGCCAGCGCATCGACCTTTTGGGCGTGAAGAAGGAAGACCTGCCCGCCGTCTGGGCCGACCTGAACGCGGCGGGCATGGTGTCCGGTCATGCCTACGGCAAGTCGCTGCGCACGGTGAAGACTTGCGTCGGCACGGACTGGTGCCGCTTCGGTACTCAGGACTCTACAGGCCTGGGCATCAAGCTCGAGAAGTTCATGTGGGGATCTTGGACGCCGCACAAGGTCAAGCTCGGTGTATCCGGCTGCCCGCGCAATTGCGCCGAGGCGACCTGTAAGGACATCGGCGTTGTCTGTGTCGACAGTGGCTATGAAATCCACTTCGCCGGGGCCGCCGGGATGCACGTCAAAGGGACGGAGCTTCTCTGCACCGTTGCAACCGAGACGGAGGTTCTGGAATACATCGGCGCCCTCACTCAGCTCTACCGCGAACAGGGCCGCTATCTGGAGCGCATCTACAAATGGGCGGACCGGGTCGGCTTCGACGTCGCCCGCGAACAGGTGGTCGAGAACGCGGCGCGGCGCAAAGAGCTGAACGCGCGCTTCGTCTACTCACAGCAATTCATGCAGAGCGACCCCTGGGCCGAGCGTGCCCAGGGCAAGGACGCGGAAGAATTCACCTCCTTCCGTCTCGGGCATTTAGGGAAAGTGGCGTGATGAACGACATGAGCATGAACACGAAAACACAAGTCTGGATCGAAATCTGTCGTCTGGAAGACATTCCGTCACAGGGGGCGCGCGTAATCCGGGCGACACTTGGTTGCGTCGCCTTGTTCCGCACTGCCGACGATCAGGTCTTCGCGTTGGAAGACCGCTGCCCGCACAAGGGCGGGCCGCTTAGCCAAGGCATCGTGCATGAAACCGGCGTGACCTGCCCGATGCATAACTGGGTCATCGATCTGGAAACCGGCCGCGCCAAGGCGCCGGACGAGGGGCGCGTGCGCACCTTCCCCGTCGAGGTGCGCGACGGCATGGTCCTTATCGACCGGGCATTGCTGGCATAGGGAGGAGCTGAACGCATGACTGACGGCACGGTGGAAACGAACACGACCTGCACGGCAACCACCTGCCCCTATTGCGGGGTCGGCTGCGGCGTGAAAGCCACCGTGGGCGCCGACGGTGCCGTCACCATCGCCGGTGACCCCGACCACCCCGCCAATTTCGGGCGGCTCTGTTCCAAAGGCACCAACCTGGGCCAGACGCTGTCCTACGACGACCGATTGCTGCACCCGGAGATCGGGGGGCGTCAGGCATCTTGGGACGATGCCCTGGATCTTGTCGCCTCCCGGTTCCGCGCCGCGATTGATGAATTCGGCCCCGATTCCGTTGCCTTCTATGTTTCTGGCCAACTGCTGACCGAGGACTATTACGTCGCCAACAAGCTGATGAAAGGGTTTATCGGCTCGGGCAACATCGACACCAATTCCAGACTTTGCATGGCGTCCTCGGTCGCCGGACACAAGCGGGCGTTCGGCACGGACACGGTACCGGGGCTCTACGAAGACTTGGAACAGTCGGACCTTGTGGTCATGGTCGGCTCCAACCTGGCCTGGTGCCATCCGGTGCTGTACCAGCGCCTGCAGGCGGCCCGGAAAGCGCGCGGCACCCGCGTCGTCGTCATCGATCCCCGGCGCACGGCGACGGCGGAAACCGCCGATATGCATCTGGCCCTGCAGCCAGGATCGGACGTCGCCCTGTTCAACGGTCTGCTGGCTTGGTTGGCGCAGAACGGCGGATTCGACGGCACTTTCATCGCCGACCATACGGCGGGGGTCACCGCGGCCCTGCGCGCAGCCGAGAGCGCGGACCCGGAATGGGTGGCGGCGCGTTGCGGCCTGACCCTTGATCAGGTTCTGGCTTTCTACAAGATGTTCGTGCGCACGGAGCGCACGGTCACGGTCTACAGCCAGGGGGTCAATCAATCCTCGGCGGGCACGGACAAGGTCAACGCCATCATCAACTGCCATCTAGCGACGGGCCGCATCGGGCGGCCCGGCATGGGGCCGTTTTCCGTGACCGGGCAGCCCAATGCCATGGGCGGGCGGGAAACGGGAGGTCTCGCCAACCAACTGGCCTGCCACCTGGAACTGGACGACCCATCCCATCGTGACCTGGTGCAGGATTTTTGGGCCAGCCCGGTGATCGCCAGGGCGGCGGGGTTCAAGGCCGTCGACATGTTCGATGCCGTCGCCGACGGACGGATCAAGGCATTGTGGATCATGGCGACCAATCCCGCGGTCAGCCTGCCGGACGCCGACCGGATACGCGATGCCATCAAGGCCTGCCCCTTCGTCGCCGTGTCGGACGTGACGCGGGCAACGGACACGGCCGCCCTTGCGCATGTCCTGTTTCCGGCCCAGGCCTGGGGCGAAAAGGAAGGCACGGTGACAAATTCGGAACGCCGTATTTCGCGCCAACGCGCCTTTTTACCAATTCCGGAGGATGTGCGCGCCGACTGGTGGATGATTTCCCAAGTCGCCGACCGCTTGGGTCACGGCGCCGCTTTCGATTATGCCGGTCCTGCCGACATCTTCCGTGAATACGCGACCCTCACCGCCCGCGCCAACGCGGCGCTCGCGCGCGATCTCGACATCGGCGCCATGGCGGCGATCGACGATGGGGCCTATGATGCGCTGCCGCCGACCTTGTGGCCGCAGCGGGCCGAAGGGGTGTCCGAAGACCGCTTCTTCGCCGACGGCGGATTCTTCACGAGTGACGGTCGCGGACGCTTCATCGCCGTCGAGGACCGCGTCCCTGCCACGGCGACGAACATCGCTTATCCGCTTATTCTCAACACCGGTCGCATTCGCGATCAATGGCACACCATGACCCGCACGGGCCTGTCGCCGGCCCTATCGCAGCATCTGGCAGAGCCGTTCCTGGAAATCGCGCCCGAGGATGCGGAACGCCTGGGCCTGGGTCCGGCCATGCTGGCCCGGGTGACGAGCCCCCAGGGCGAATGCTTGGTGCGCACCCTGATCACCCGGCGCGTCAAATCCGGGCAGGTCTTCATGCCCATGCATTGGAACGACCAATGGTCAGGCAAGGCGCGCGCCGACGCTCTGGTGGCGTCGCACGTCGACCCCGTGTCCGGCCAACCGGAAGCGAAATACACGCCAGTCAGCGTCTCGCCCTTCGCCGCCGGGTTCTATGGTTTCGCCGTCACCGCCCGGCGGCCCGACCCCGCGGGTGCCGACTACTGGGCCCTGGCCCGGGCCGAGGGCGGCTGGCGCCTGGAATTGGCGGGCGCCACGGCTCCCGAAGACTGGGCGGATTGGGCGGCGACGGTTCTGGGATTAAAGGCAACAGACGACGCCATCCGCGTGATGGCGAGCGAGGACCGGGCCGCCGGCGGCTATCGCATGGCCGCCTTCCAGGGCGACGATCTGGTCGGGGCGCTGTTCGCTGCCAAAGACCCCGTCGCCGTCGACCGCCCCTGGTTGACCGGAAGGCTGACGGAAAATGCCGCCACCCTGGCCGAGCGGATCGCGATCCTGGCCGGACGCCGCGCCGCTGACAAGAACGATCCCGGCGCCATCGTCTGCACCTGCATGTTCGTCGGCGCCAACGACATCCGCCGCGCCATCATCGACCAGGGGTGCACCACGGTCGATGCCGTCGGGGCCTGCACGGGGGCCGGTATCACCTGCGGGTCCTGCCGCCCGGAGATCGAGATCCTGATCGCCGATGCCGGACTTAGGGAGGCCAGCTGACATGCCGAGACAGCCAGAGGAACGCATACCCGGTGCCATGGCCGACCTCGCCGTGCTGCCCTTGTTCCATGACCTGAAAGGCCGGCGTGTCGTCGTCTGGGGGGCGACGGATGCCGCCGGCTGGAAGTCCGAACTTATGACCGCCGCCGGTGCCGCCGTCACGTGGATCACGGACGGCCGCCCCTGGGACGCGGGGGACCTTTCGGGATGCGCCCTGGCCGTCGCCGACGCGGAAGACGACGACCAGGCCGCCGACCTTGCCGCCGCCGCGCGGGCGGCGGGCGTGCCGGTCAACATCATCGACCGTCCGGCCCATTGCGATTTTTCCTTTGGCGCCATCGTCAACCGCTCGCCGGTGGTGGTCGGCATCTCCACCGCCGGGGCCGCCCCCGTGCTGGGACAAGCGATCCGTCGGCGCGTCGAAACCCTGCTGCCGCCGGGCATCGCCCGTTGGGCCGCTGGCGCACAAGGCCTTCGTGACCGGGTCCGCACCCTGATACCAGAAGCCGCCCGCCGACGCCTGTTCTGGCGGGCCCAGGCGGAACGTGCCTTTGCCGAACCTGACCATCCGGCACCGGAAACCCTCATGGACCCGGCCAACCTGACGATCCGCGTCGCCAGCAACGGTGGCCGGGTAACCCTGGTCGGCGCCGGGCCGGGCGATGCCGAACTGTTGACTTTGAAGGCCGTGCGGGCGCTCCAGGCCGCCGACGTGATCCTGTACGACGACCTGGTATCCGATGACGTGCTGGAATTGGCGCGGCGCGAGGCCAAGCGCCTTCTGGTCGGCAAGCGCGGCAACCGGCCGTCCTGCCGTCAGGAAGACATCAACGCCCTAATGGTGAAGCTGGCGGGACAGGGCAAGCAAGTCGTGCGCCTGAAATCGGGCGACCCCATGATTTTTGGCCGCGCCGGCGAGGAAATTGCGGAACTCAAAGCCCGTGGGATCGCCGTCGACGTGGTGCCCGGCATCACGGCGGCGCTGGCGGCGGCGGCGGCGCTTGGCGGGTCGCTGACCCATCGGGACCATGCACGCTCCGTCCGTTTCGTCACCGGCCACGGCCATGCCGGCGGCCTGCCGGATGATCTTGACTGGCCCGGGCTGAGTGATCCCGGCACGACCCTGCTGGTCTATATGGGGAGACGCACGGCGGGACAGTTCTCCCGCCGGCTGATCGAACACGGCCGCGCCCCATCAACGCCGGTGGTCGCAGTCGCGGATGCCAGCCGCGCCGGTGAAACACGGATCGTGACCACGCTCGGAAAGCTCGTCGCGCAGCCGCTAAAAGAAATCGACGGACCGGTCATGTTCGGAATCGGCGAAGTGTTTTCAGATATGAATGTCACGGGCCTGGCGGGAAATTCCGGTTTGCAGCGTGAGGTCTTGTAATGCGGTTTCTCTCCGCCGCAGGCATCAAGCAGAAGGGCTGCCCAAGATCGCCACCGGGTATGGAGGAAGCGCAGGCCGCTCAAGCCCTCAAAACGCCAATTGGATATCTGATCTGCCGCATACCCTCGTCAAGCGCGGCGACGTGGTGACACCAGGTTTCATTGGGCCAGCGGTATTCAACAAGGCCCTGAGCCGGCCAATAGACGGAGGTGTAGAGTGTTCCAAAGCCTCGGTCATAGGCCATCGAATACAACGGCGGTTTTTGGAATGCGCCGATAAAGCGATCCGCCGGTTCGTCATGCAGGGTCAGGCGGTGCAACAGAAACCGTTCGCGTTCCACCGTCGCCGTGGCCCGCGCATGACGGTGCCATTCCACCTGTTCCTGATGATTGGTCGCGACACGGGAATCCGTGATGACGCATCCCCGATCCGGTGACAGATAGGCTGTCAGATGTCGTCCCTTGCGGTCGACGACGGTGACATTATAGGCCATATGACAGGGAATGCGCTTGAGCGCCTTTCCCGCCTCGGCGGTCGTCCGACAAAATTCCAGGATATAGCGAATAATCAAGGGAACGCCGAACCCTTCCCCAACAATGGTTCTGCCGCCAAACGTCAAGGAAACCGCCAAGCCCGCCTCGTTCATCCCGTCGACCATTCCGAACAGGCCGTCCGACATTCCCGTAACCCATTGCCGGTTCCAACGCGTGCCGAGAATGACGCCGTCGCATAATTGCGGTGGATAATCGTAGTTGCGGACCAGAAGCGGTTCCGAGCCGAGCCAGACAGCCTGAGAGCACCCCGACAAATAGGGCGGCGGGCAGTAGAAGCTGAGAAACCGGGCCGCCGTATCACCGCCGCCGGCGAGATCAACCAGCGCCTCATAGGTCGGCACCAATTCAGGCATGTGGCTTTTCAGGGCCCGGAGGCCGGCCAGGTAGGTCTGCCGCGCCTCGATCCCCTCCGACAGGAACCACCGTTCATAAGCAGGCCAGTGCCGCTGAAAAAGCGCGCGCCATTTGTCCCCGGGCTTCTTTTCCGAGACCGCTTGGAACGTTAATAGGGTGCTTTCCGGCAGCAGGGTCCCGTTTCCTTATCAGAGAATCTTGAACGCTGGTGCCTCTGCCGCCACGGGCGGGACCGACGGCAGCGGCCGCGCCTTGTACTGCGACTTGATCCCCTTGATCCAGGCCTTGGCGCGGCGGGTCAGGCGGAATTTGTCGTCCATGGCCCGGCCGCGGGTGATGAGAATACCCAGGTCGGCACCTTCGTAGCGGAAATCGCCGACGTTCTGAATGCGCAGGAAAAACGCCTCGTTCTCGTTTTCCACGGCGCGGCGGTGATAGTCGAAACGGTCGTAGGTCAGGCTGCCGTCCTTGTTCAGCTGCCAGATGCCGCTTTCCGGCGCCTCGGTGATGAAGTCGACATTGTCTTCCGTATGCTTGATGACCATCTGGCACCAGCCGTCGATGTTGTCGGGATCGGCCCAGCGGTTATTCAGTTCCTCGACGTCGAGATCGAACTTCACGCCCGAAAATTCCAACAGGTGGAACAGGAAGAGCGGCGCGTCCGCATGGGCGAAGGCCGCATGGTTGGTCATGGAACTGGCTCCCGTGACCCGCGGGTTGCATTCGCCCAGATAGATTTCGCCGTTGTCCTGATCGATCAGGAAGTCGAGTTCGAAATAGCCGCGATAGCCTTCCTTGACCAATTGGTTGCCGAAATCGAAGGTGTATTTGCGGGCTTTGTCGCGGATCTTTTTCTCGAACGCATCGGCGAAAATTTCATTGCCGCACCAGCCGCCGCGATAAGGCGTCAGTTCCTTGAAGCCGACCAGTTCGGTCATCAGCGGGCCGACGATGGTGCCGTTCTTGGTCGCGCAGGCCTCGATGGCCGAGCCGCGGCAATTGATCCGCTTCATGACCTTGATTTCGCCCTGGCCGATGATGTCGTGGGCGTGCTTGTTGAAATCCTTCTCCGACTTGATGAAGAAGGTCGTATGGCCGGAATCGCCGAAGGCCGACTGCAGGACCAGGTCGTTACCGATGGGCTTGGACAGTTTCTGCAAGTCAGCGTAGCTCGCGATCTTGCCCAACACGTTGGGCACGCTGGGCACGCCGGCCTTGTTGCCGATGCGCACGGTTTCGATCTTGTGGTCGATCTTTTCGCGCAGCTTGGCCTTGGGGAACCAGATTTCGATGCCCAGGTCCTTGCACGCTTTTTCGACCCGTTCGTCAAACATCAGGAACACGGCCTTGGGCTTGCCGCCCTTGGATTTGATGTAGTCGATGACTTCCTTGTGCTCCAACAGGTAGGCGACGATGTCCTCGATGCTTTCGAATTCGGGATGGGTCTGCTCGGTCGGCACGAAGGTGTTGGGATGGCGCCCGTCATAGCAGTTGATGTAGTTGATGTACTTGAAGTTCCGGCACCATTCATCGATGCCCAACAGGTTGAAGTTGGTCGCCGAGATGAAAAAGATCGGGTCTTCGTTGCGGTGGAAATACCGCCGGACCTCGGAAATATTCAGAAGATGCTCTTTCGGCTTGCGCACTGCGCGCCGCTTGGCGGCGGCCTTCTTCGCCGGAGCCTTGCGCGCGGGCGCGGCCTTCTTGGCGATCTTCTTCACCGCGGCTTTCGCAACGGTTTTGGCGGCTGGCTTCTTGGGGGCGCGTTTCTTGGCGGCGGCGGGCTTGCGGGTCACTGGCTTAGCGTTCATGTCGAATTGACCTCCCTCGTCGAATGATTGTGATTGGGCGTCGGCATGCGGTTGACCGGTCGGGCGAAGGTCCTTATTTCGCCTGCGCTGCCAGCGCCGCCTCGGTAAAGACGCGAAGTCCCAGGTCCGGCCGATAGCCGTGGATTTCCTTCACGTCGAGTTTGCGCAGAAACTCGATGATTTCTTCGCTGATGACCTGTCCGGGCACCAAGATGGGAAAGCCCGGCGGATAGGGGATGATGAAGCTGGCCGAAACCACGTCGCGGCCGCTTTTCATGGCGGCATCGAGGCTGCCGTCATCAAGGCTGAGATAGTCGCAATTGTCTTCTTCATAGGCCATGAAGAAGGCCGTGCGCGTGATGCCTTCGGCGGTCGTGCCCTTGGGGTCCGGGCGGAAGGCGTCGTGGAAGCGGGAAAAGTCCGGCAGCGGCGGCAATTCGTTCTTCAGCGAATTGATGCGCCGCTCGTGGACCTTGCGTTCGGGCATATTCATGTCCTCGACCCGATCTTCCAACTCCCGGGCGATCTTGACCAGGACCTCGATCAGATAGGCGACCGACGACCGGGTGGTGCCGATGTTGGTCATGAACAGGACCGTGTTGCGCGAGGTCTTGTTGATCTGGATGCCGTACTTGTCCATCAGCACTTCGTTCTTGAAGGTGTCGCCGTCAAGACCGGTATCGCCCACGTAGAGCGTGATGCGCGTCGCATCCAGACAGAACTCGTCGCCGTCCCAGGCTTCCCAGATGTTGTTCCAGCCGGTTTCCGGATCGTAATAGCTTTCGATCCCCGACTGGCGATGCGCCGCCGGGATCATGTCGCCGACGGTCAGTATCTTGAAGTGCTTCGACAACAGCGGATGGGTGCGCACGCGCTGACGCAACACCATCGCCATCTCGACTTGTTTCTGGACCAGCTCAAACCCTTCCAATTCGACCTGGCGGCGGCCGACATCCAGGGACGCCAGGATCTGATAGTTGGGTGAGGTCGAGGTATGGGTCATGTAGGCCTCGTGGAACGAGGCTTCGACCTTGGCGCTGAAGTCCTGATCGTGGACATGGATCATCGAGCCCTGGCGGAGCGCCGTCAGGGTCTTGTGGGTCGACTGGGTGGCATAGGCGCGCACGCGCACCTGGTCCGGGTCGGGATAAAGATGGCGGTCCAGCAGGGCCTCGATGTCATCGGGCGCGATGGCCTCGATGTCCTTCTGCTTGGCCGCGTAAAGGGCGCGGTATTCGTCGGAGCGGTATTTCTCGCGCAGGCGCCCGGCCGTGTGCATGGCCGTGCGGGTCCGGTAGGTCGGCCCGAAGCGGGCGAACCCGAACCAGGCTTCGTCCCAGAGGAACACCAGGTCCGGCTTGATGGCCAGGCATTCCTCCATGAACCGTACGACGTTGTAGACGATGCCGTCGAAGGTGCAGTTGGTCAGCAGCAGCATGCGCACCCGGTCGAGCTTACCCGCGGCGCGCAGTTCAAGAAGCGTCTTCTTGATGACCCTGAGCGGCACCGCGCCGTACATGGAGTATTCATGCAGGGGATAGCTGTCGAGATAGATCACCTCGGCCCCCGCCAGGACCATGCCGTAATGGTGCGACTTGTGGCAGTCGCGGTCGACCAGAACGATGTCGCCGGGCCGCACCACGGACTGCACGACGATCTTGTTGCAGGTCGAGGTGCCGTTGGTGGCGAAGAAGGTGTGCTTGGCGCCGAAGGCCCGGGCGGTCAGTTCCTGGGCCAGTTTCAGCGGGCCGTGGGGTTCCAGGAGCGAGTCGAGCCCGCCCGAGGTCGTCGAGGTTTCCGCCAGGAAGATGTTCATGCCGTAGAATTCGCCCATGTCCTGAATCCAGTGGGATTTGACGATGGACTTGCCGCGCGAGATCGGTAGGGCGTGGAACACACCGGTCGGCTGCTTGGCGTAACTGCGAAGTGCGGTAAAGAACGGCGTCTGATAGCGCGACTCGATGCCGCGCAAAATATTCAGATGCAGTTCCATGTAGTCTTCGAGGTTGTAGAACACCCGCCGGCAGGCGTCGCCGACATGACCGGCAATGTCTTCGACGTTCTGATCGGTGACCAGGAACAGGTCCAGTTCCGGGCGGATGCGAGCGATGACGTCGGCCAGGCGGATGCCGTAGAGCTGCGGCTCCAGATCGTCCAGATCATCGCATTTCGATTGCTTGAGATAGCGTTCCAGCACCGGCATCACCCGCTTGGAACGGGGCTGGAATCCGTAGCGGATGACCACGGACTGCAGGTTGTGGTTCAGCAGGATGGCGATCAGCGCGTCTTCGAAACTGGGCACGAACACCGGCTCGTAGGTAAAGGCGTCCTCGTCGCGGCGCATGGCGACAAGGCTGTCGCGCTGCTGGCGCTGACTGGCCGGGTTGATGTCGTCGACGATCAGGACTTCGAAATAGGGCCGGCGCCGGGCGCGCTCGTCATCGCCTTCTTCATCCTCGTCGTCCGTCAGGGTGCCTTCGATGGGGGACAGGACATTGATGTGGCGACGGCGGTATTGGCCGCTCATGAGCGCGCCAACGATGCCGTTGACGATCTGCGTCAGATGTTCGAACTCGTCGGCCTTGAGCAGGGCGTGGAGATGACCGAAGACATGCAGGCCGGGAAACGCCCAATAGGTTTCCAGCGGCTCCAGTTCGTCGAGAATTTTCTGGGCGGCATCCTTGTCGCCGGGGCGGGCCCGGGCGGTGGACAGGCGGTAAACGATGCTTTTCAGGCGGTTCCAGGTATCGGCACGGAATTGAGAGGCGTTATAGTAATGGCTGATTGACTGGCGGCCCTCGATCGCGGCGGTATCCGGCATCGTTTATCCTCCTCCCTCGATTATCAGGGGTATGACACCGTTGGCGGGCGCGGGCGCGGGCTCATTGCCGGCCAACGGCATGATCGCGGCCGGCGGCGGCGCATCTATCCCTGCTTTTGAATTTTTCGGCTGCATTTCCAGCGGCCCCAGGCTTTGCAGATAGGTATCGTCGAAGCCCTCGTAGCCGTAGACGGGAAATTCGTGGCGGTGATCGCGGAAGCTTTTCAGCGTCTGACCCAGGCCGCGGATGCCGACGGCGCGCTGACGGCGCACCAGCGCCAGGTCGACTTCGACGGGAATGATCTCGTCCTGACCGGCCGCCTGATAGAGGACGATGCCGCCCGGGTCGACGACGCAGGACCGTCCGGTCCCGCCGCCCGCCAGGCCGTTGATATCGAAGATGTAGCATTGGAACATGGCCGCCGTGGATTGGGCGATGGCCAGTTCGATGTCGCGGTCGATGGTGCCGGTCAGCACGGGGTGAAGCAGGACCTCGGCCCCCATTGCCGCCAACTGGCGCGTGGTTTCCGGGAACCAGATGTCATAACAGATCGACAGCCCGAAGCGCCCGACATCGGGCACGTCGAAGACGCAGAACTCGCGGCCCGCCTCGACCCCCGCTTCGTAGGGCGTGAAGGGAAACATCTTGGCGTATTCGGCGACGACCGTACCGTTGGGATCGATCACCGGGGCCACGTTGTACAGCTTGCCGTCGGCCCGGCGCATGAACATGGTCCCGGGCAGCAGCCAGATCTGATACTGGCGCGCCAGGTTCTTGAAGGTCTCGAGCGTAGCGTCGAGATTTTCCGGATGATTGGACGGCAAGGGCCCGAAGGCGGCCAGTTCGCTGAACACGACCATCTGCACCCAGGGGAACCGGGCTGCCACTTGATCGATCTTATGGGCCATCGCGGTCACGTTTTCATGTGTGGCCGCGATGTGCATTTGGACGCCGGCGATTGCAAAAGGCGTCATGATCTCGGGTACCCCGCTGGATAAGTGGTTATCGTTTCAAAATGCGCGAGCCGCGTCAACCGGCACCCCGTGCCGGTCATTCCGCGGCCATGGCGGCTTGCGCGATGTCGGCCAGTGACCGTTCGAGAATGTCCATGCCCTCGTCGATGATGGCGTCGCTCGCCGTCAGCGGAACCAGGATACGCAGAGTGTTGGCGAACACCCCACAGGACAGCAGGATCAATCCGTTCTCCAGCGCCTTTGCGCAAAGCGCCTTGGTGGCCTCGGCATCGGGAACATGCGTGCCCGGCGTCTTGACCAACTCGAACGCGACCATGGCGCCCAATCCGCGGATGTCACCGATGGGATGCAGATTGGCGTTCGTCCGCATTTGCGTCAGGCGTGCCTTGAGGCGTTCACCCAGTTGACGCGAACGGACGATCAGGTCTTCGTGCTCGATGACGTCGAGAACACCAAGAGCGGCGGCGCAGGAGACCGGATTGCCACCATAGGTGCCACCCAGGCCGCCGGGCTCGGGCGCGTCCATGATGGCCGCCTTGCCGATGACGCCGGCCAGCGGGAAGCCGCCGGCCAGGCTCTTGGCGACGGTGATCATGTCGGGCTCGATGCCGGAATGCTCGATGGCGAACATATTGCCGGTCCGCGCGAAGCCGGTTTGGACCTCGTCAGCGATCAGCAGGATGCCGTGGGCGTCACACAGATCGCGCAGCACCTTCAGGAATTCCGGCGAGGCGATGTAAAAACCGCCCTCGCCCTGCACCGGCTCGATGATGATGGCGGCGATCCGTTCCGGTTCCACGTCGGCCTTGAACAGCCGGTTCAGCGCGGCGATGGCGTCGTCCTCCGTGACCCCGTGGTGGGGCATGGGGAACGGCAGGTGATAAATCTCGCCGGGGAACGGGCCGAAGCCCTTCTTATAAGGAAGCACCTTGCCTGTCAGACCCATGGTCATATGGGTGCGGCCGTGGAAACCGCCGGCGAAAGCGATCACGCCGGGACGCCCCGTATGGGCACGGGCGATCTTGATGGCGTTTTCCACGGCTTCGGCACCGGTGGTGACGAACAGAGTCTTCTTCGGCGTCAGGCCCGGCGCAAGCTCGTTCAGGCGCTCGGCCAGCTCGACATAGGGCTCATAGGGAATGACCTGATAGGCCGTATGGGTGAAGCGCGCCATTTGGGCCTCGACGCGGCGCATGACCTCCGGGTTGCGGTGGCCGGTGTTGAGCACCGCGATGCCGCCGGCGAAATCAACGTAGCGGCGTCCTTCGACGTCCCACAGTTCGGCATTTTCGGCGCGGGCCGCGAAAATCGCGGTGGCCGTGGCGACGCCCCGCGGGGTCGCGGTTAGGCGGCGGGCGTTCAGGCTCTGGTTGTCGGTCATATCCGTATCTCCATGCGCCGGCGCAACGATGAGCAGCCGGATTCAATCTGGCGGCGGCCGCTGCGGGCTCCCCGTTTGCGACCGCGGTCACGGCCGGCACTTTGGGGGATGTTGCCTCTACGGACTACACCATGTACCATGATGTTGCCAGTAATCGCAGAAAGTGTCAACATCATGGACCAAGATGTAGCCCTCGGGGTCACCATGACCATTACGCAAGCGGATTTCCCCTACCTGCGCGACGCGGGACGGCTTGGCGAATATGCCGTCGTCTACCGCTGCTATCGCACCCAGGCGGGCGGCGGCTTCGGTGACCAGGACAAGCATCCTTTTGCCTGGGGCGTGCTGGCCTATGTCGACGGCGCCGTGGCGCGGATTTACAGCGCCCGCGGCCTGCCCCGGGAATGGACAGATCTCACGCGGCTTGAGAAATGGATGCGCGATCAGGGCTTCTGGTACTGGTGGATGCGCAACGACTTGGAGCCGCTCGGCCAGAACACGGCGGAAAGCGACCCCGATGACTTCGTGCCGGCGGATCTTCCGGAACTCGCCCCGCCCCTGCAGACCGGGAAGTAACCAGCAAGGCGCTGAGCGTTGCTCCCTTCCTCTTATGGTTGGATCCCATCCAGTCCGATGGTCACAGATGTTTCAGCTTCCCCGCTCTCGCGGCCAAGCGCCTAGTTATTGCCACGCAGAGAGAACAGCACTGGGACAACCACATCCAGATAACCGCCCGGCATGTCGTCGGGAAATTTGGGCAGAGGTTGGGCCCGTTTGAGCATTTCCTCCGCTTCTCCATCCAGAAGCACGTGGCCGGAACTTTTTCGAATGTCGAAGGCCAGTACCCGTCCGTTGCGTGTCACCCGAAAATAAAGATGCACGACACCCTGTTGACGCAGACGCCGCGCGTCCTTGGGATAGGTCTTATTACGCTCCAACCAATAACGCAGGACATTGATGTAGTCCGGCGCCGGCGTGCCGACGGGCCCGCCGCCCAGCGCATTCCGTTCATCCGCCGACTGGCCCTTGCGGCTGTCGTCTTGTCGCCCTTGGCTGGCCGAGGTTGCCCGCGATGCCTGTTGCGCCCGATCCGCGGGAACGACCGGCCGGGCCTGTTTAGCCGGCGCCGCCGACGATGTCTTGGGCCGGCTTTTCGCGGTCACTTTATCTGGTGGTGCGGATTTGACCGGTGCGGGCTTGGTTGGAGGAACCGGCAGACTTTTTGTCGGTTCCACGGCGACCGCCACCTCGGCCGTGACCGGCGGCGCCAGTTCCGAGACCGGCTGGGAGACAGCCGCCACGGGTTCCGGCGGCACTGCTTGGGCTTCGATGGGAGTGGTGGGAACGGCATTCGCCGGGGGGATCTCACGTGGTGGAACGTCCTGCGGCGTTAGTGCCTGCTGTTGGCGCGCGTCAGCTTCGGCACCCGCGCGGGCCGCGGTCAAGGTCAGGGCAATATCGACCCCGCCCAGGCCGGGCGCCTTGGCACCATCCGGCGGGGCCGACAGAACCGCCGCCAGAACGCCCAGATGAATGGCCAGCGCGACCAGCCCCGCCGCCGTCCAATGGCCGGGTCCGGGCAGGGTCATGTGTCGCGCTTCGTTCATGTCAGGGGCCTGTCAGCCGGCGTCGAAGCCCAGGCGCACGGCATCGGGAACGGGCTCCGGGAACTGTTCGCGCCAATCGAAGGTGATGTCCTCGCGCCAGGCAAAGCGCGTCAGATGGTCCGACAGGATGTGCTGCATGACGGCGATGCCCCGGTCTTCGCCCGACCGGCAATAGAACGACAGGGTGGAGCCCTCGGCGGTCATCATGCAGCGGCCCGGCGGGAATTCGACCCGGGCCCGCGCGCTGTCGTAATCGACGTCGACCTTATGGGCGAAATGCTTGCACAACTGCATGAGGTACTTGCTGGCGTTTTCCGTTTCGACGGCGGCGAAACAGGTCGGCATGGCGTGTCTCCTAACGGCCGGTTGGGGGGAGGATCGGTTGCGTGGGTTCGGTGACGACGAAGGGCAGACCGCGAGAGCAGGTCTCGACCCGGCCCGCGATCCCATAGGCCTGGGACAGAATATCGCTGGTCACCGCCTCGGCCGGTGGACCGAAGGCGAGCAGACGGCCATCCCCGAACAACGCGATGAAATCACAATGGCGGATCGCCAGATTGATGTCGTGCAGCGCCATCAGGCACAGGCCCCCGTGACGCCCCAGGATCATGCGCACAGTATCCAGCACGGTCAGCTGCCAGCGCAGGTCCAACGCGCTGGTCGGTTCATCCAGCAACATAACCGACGGCCGGCGCACCATGACCTGGGCCAGGCCGACCATCTGACGCTGACCGCCCGACATCTTGTTAAGCGCCTGGAACGCCAGCGGGCGAATACCCAGCACATCGAACACGCGCTCCACCGCCGTGTCGATCCGGGTCTTGGCCAGGTCCGGGCGCACGGCGCGGCAGGCGCTCAGCACGGCCTCGTAGGCGACCAGGCTGGTTTCCTGCGGCAGCGCCTGGGGCAGATAGCCGACGCGTTGGGCACGGCGGAAATGGCTCATGCTGTTGAGGTTCTCACCATTCAGCAGCACTGTTCCCGTATACGGTCCCAGCCCTGCCAATGCCCGCAGCAAGGTCGACTTGCCGACCCCGTTGGGGCCCAACACACCGACCAGTGATCCCGGCGGGATTTCCGGCAAGGTGACGTCGATCAAAACCGGTTTCCCCGGATAGCCGACGTTGATGTTTTCGATCTTGAGGGATGCCATGGCTAGCCCCGCCGCTTTTGCGAAATCAACAACGCCAGAAACAGCGGAATGCCGATCAGCGCCGTGACGATGCCGTCGGGGATCAGCACACCGGGCACAAGGGATTTCCCGATCAGCGACGCGCCCGATAGGATCACCGCGCCCGCCAAGGCGCTGCCCGGCAGGAAGAAGCGGTGATCCTCGCCCAGGGCCAGGCGTGCGATATGCGGCCCGACCAGGCCGACGAAGCCGATCACGCCGGTGAAGGCGACGGCGACGGCGGTCATGGCGCTGACCCGTAACAGGACGGTCAGACGCAACCGGTCCACGGCGACGCCGTAGCTGCGGGCATAATCCTCGCCACCGCGCAGCGCCGTCATGGCCCAGACCTGGCGGATCGAGGCCGGCAGACAAAGCCCGAACACAACCGCGACGATGGCGACCTTTTCCCAGGTCGCGCGTGTCAGGGTGCCCATGGTCCAGAACACGATCTGCTGCAGGCTGTCACTGTCGGCAACGAACTGGATCAACTGAATTAGCGCCTGCAGGGCGAACACCAGGGCGATGCCGAACAGGATCACCGTGTCGACCGTGGCGCCGTAGACCCGGGACAGCACCTGGATGAGCAGGGTGGAGACCAGCGCCCCGGCGAAGGCACACACCGGAACCACATAGTTTTCCGGCAATCCTAAGGGTGCCGACAGGTTGAGTACGATGGCCAGGGCTGCCCCCAGGGTCGCCGCGTACATGACACCAAGCGTCTGCGGGCTGGCGAGCGGATTGTTCAGCACAGTCTGCATCTCGGCCCCGGCCAGGCCCAGGCAGGCGCCGACCACGACCGCCATCAGGGCGAAGGGCAGGCGCACGTCCCACAGGATCACGCGGACCCCCGGGGCCAAGGCGTCGGGATGGAGAAAGCCGTTCACGACCTGAGCCAGGGACAAGCCGGCCGGTCCGGTCATAATGTTGACCACGGCGGTGGTGATCAGCGCCACCGCCAGAATGACCAGCCAAGCCGTGCGCCGGGTGACGAAGCGGCGGTAGCCGGTGGCAAGGGGCGCATCGGTATCCGCCAGGTTGCCGGCCCCGCTCATTTCGATGCCGCCTCGGCCGCCCCGGTGCCCAGGGACACCCAATAGGCACCGTCAAGCGGCACTGGCTGGAATTTCTCGAACAGGGTTTCCAGGGTCTTTTGCGGATTTAGGTCCGTGAAGAGATTGGGATGGATCCATTTGGCCATGGCCTGCACCGCCGCCACGTTCAGGGGCGTGTTGTAGAAATTGTGCCAGATCGCGTGGGCGCGGCCCGATTGTACTGCTGTCAGGCCGCTGATCGTGCGTCGCGCCGTTGCCTGGACCAGGGAGGCGCGAGCCGTCCGGCCGTCGGTACCGGGGCCCAGGATGATACGGCCGGGTTTCGGATATTTTACACCGGCGGCGCCGATCGCCGTGCCCATGTAGACGTCGGGCTGCGCTACCAGAAGGTATTCCGGATTCAATAGGCCGTAGGCGCCGGGTACCTTGCCCTTGGCGATGTTGTCGCCGCCGGCCCATTCGACGAACCTTCCCATCATGCCCTCATTCATGGTGGCGCAGCAGTCGTCGCGCCCACCGACATGAATTTCGATGAACACCCTAGGCTTGTCGGTGACGCCCTTGAGGCCGTCGGCGACACGTTTCAGTTCCGCTGCGTAGAAATCGTTGAACGCCCTGGCCTCCGCCTCGCGGCCCATGATCCGCCCCAGAAGTTCAAGGCTTTTCGGCGTGTTGATCAGGGGCTCGAACCGGAAATCGACGACGACGACGGGCACCCCGGCGGCGGCCAAACGGTCGAGGATCGCCTTGTGCCGTGCCCCCGGGCCATGGCCCGACCCCAATCCGAAAATAGCAACATCGGGTCTCACGCTGATGGATTTTTCCAGGGAAAAGGATTCGGCGCTGCCGTGACCGATCTGGGGAATATCCTTGATCCGGGGAAAGGCCTTCACGTACTGGGCGAAGCTGGCGGGATCGAAGCGTTCGAAATCCCCCATCATGCCGACGATGCGCTCGGACGGATCGCTGGGGTCGAGGATGGCCAGGGTCGGCACGAACCGGCCCTCCCCCAGGATCATAGTCTTGACCGGCACGGTCAGCGTGACCTGACGGCCGGCCAGGTCTGTTACCGTGATCCGTTCCGCGGCCGGGGCCGGTAGGCCCGAGAGCAATATCAATCCGCCTGCCAGGAGGATCTTGAGTATCGGTGCGCGCATTATTCCATCATTCCTCATGTCAAATTTCCCGCCCCCAAAGCCGAAAGCGCGGAACGGGCGCCGCCCCCGGTGATCCGATGATCTCCGAGGGCGGGCCGCCGCGCGGTAACCGAAGGTTTTGTTCGGGTCAGAAGTCCAGTTTGGCCGTCAGCAGAAAGGTTCTCCCGGGTTCGTAATAGGGTGAGGCTTGACTGTTGTCGGCATTGGCCGAGGTCGCGCGGTCGACATAGGTATGGTCGAACAGGTTTTTGACGTCGGCGCGCAGCGTCAGGTTGCCCAAATCCATGTCACCGATCTTTTCCGGCGTCCATTGGGCGTAGATATTGACGACACCGTATCCGGGTGCGGGGGCGGCGCCGTTGTCATCGTTCATCAAGGCGAATTCGTTGGTGGTGCCCAGGCGCAGTCCCCATTGCGGGAACATGTGGGCGGCTTCGAGCGTGAAGATTTCACCCATGTTGAAGCCGTGATAGGACGCGCTGCCGGTGACCAGGACTTCGCCGTTGGCGCGCAGGTTCTGGGACGAGAAGGTCGCGCGCAGGAAGCCGTCGCCGTAGGTGTACTTGCCCGACAGGTTGAAGCCGCGCGACAGGATGTTCAAGTTATCCTGGCGGTTGCCGCTGCCGCGATTGTGGGAGCCGTTGATGCGGGTGATGAAATAGTGGGCGTCGCCCGAGAACGGGCCGTGGTCGCCCTTGAATCCGGCCTTGTAGTTCATGGCGCGCGACGCGCTGAGATCCGTATAATTCCACGACGCCGTCAGGTTGTAGATCAGCGATTCACCCAACGGGATGCCGCCAAAGGTAGTACCCGCCCCGCCGTAGGCGGTCAGGCCTTGAACCACATCGTATTCCGCGTTCACGTTGCCGCTGGCGCCGCTGGTGCTGATATGGGTGCCGTCGACGCCGTTGAACCATTGTTTGTCGAATCGCCCGCCGAAAGACACGCGGACATCGTCGGTCATCTTCAGGCGCGCCTGGGCGAAGGCCCCGACATTCTTGGAGATTTCATTGTTGCCAAAGGGCGCATTGGCGGGGCCGAAGCCGGGTCGGGACCCAAAGCTGTTCTCGCCCTTGTCGCGGAAGAAGTCGACGCCGACGGTAACGTTGCCCGTCCGCGCGACACCCAGGTTGGTGGTAAAGGTATTGGCGAGCTTGCCCGAATAACTGGACGTCTTTGAATTGACGTTGTGGCTGCCGCCGATTGCCAGCCTGTCGATGTCCAGGCGAATTTCGTTGTAGGAGAACACGAATTCCGGATTGATCATCTCCGTCGGCGCTTCGTCCTTGTAGGTCACGCCGAAGGCCTTGCGCTGATAGGAATGGGGGATCGGCTGCGAGCCGTTGGACAGACTGGCGAAGTTGACCCGATTGGGGCGGATACCCTCGTCCTGCAGGAAGCTCGAATTGAATTCGATACGGTCGCCGCCCTGGCCGGTCCAGGCCGCCTTGCCCAGGAAGGTCTTCATCTTAGGCGCGGAGCCGGCAAGCTCGCGGCCTGCGCCGTCGTGGTAGTTGTTGGCGTTGTCATAGGACCCGTGGGTCATGACCTCGAAGCCCTGGGCCTGCCCGGCAAAGGTCAGGTTGGGGCTGTGCAGGTCGGTGTCAGATTCATAATGGTACTTGGCGATACCGCCGAACATCTGACCCGGGTCCAGAATGTCGCGGGCGTCCTTGGTTTCGTAGGCGATGGAACCGCCGAGCGTGCCCGGTCCGACATCAGCGGGCGCCACACCCGTCTCGACACGCACAGATTTCAACAGCGACGGGTCGATCACCGCCGTACCCATGTGGTGGAAGGTTGTGCCGACCTGACGTGCGCCGTCGATCTTTACGTTCAGGTTCGAATCCTCGATCCCGTTGACGTAGGACTTACGCGCCAAATCCGCACCGCCGCCAACCTTGACCCCGGCTTCGCCCTGGAACACGTCCTTGATGTCGATGGGGTTGGCCTGCTCCAACTCTTCCTGACCGATCTGATAGCCGCCCGGCGCGACCTCCGTCGCGGTCACGGAAATCGGTGCCAGCACGGTCGCATCCTGTGCCGCCGCCGGTCCGGCGGGGATCAGCAGGGCCACGGTGGCAGTGCCGCAAAGAAGAACAGAGAGCAGAGCAGGACGGCGGGCGCCCCGGGATCGGGTGATTGACATGGTGGTCCTCGATTGGTCGTTGCCGCTTGTGTTAAGAATGCTTCTCATTATCATTGCTTAGCGACAGCGGCCATCATCGTGCCGTTTCAAAAAACACATTTTCTTTGTGAAAAATCGCAATTCGGCCCGGCCCCTCTGGATTTCGCCATGCCGCCCGGGCGATAGGCGGCTGGAACCATTTTGGGCCGTACGTAGGTGGCGCTTTACTAATTGCGAATAATTATTATTATTAATGCACATGCGCAACGCCGATGAACCGGCCCACCGCCCTGCCCGGGCCGGGTTAGTGGGAATTGAAACGTAAGACCATGGTGGATCGAACAATCGTGGAGGTCAGCCCCAGGCGGTTTCGACCGGTGGACACTGCGGTGACCAGCGCCGACCTGCAGGAAATGGCCGTCAATACCGATGCCGAGACGTTCCACATCTCGGCACCCGTTCTTGCGCGCAAGGACACGGCAATCCATGGGCGCATGAATAACGTGCGCGGCCATTCCGGCCTGTTCGTGCATGCCACGGATACGATTGAGGCCCATGACCTGCTGGCCGAATGGGAAATGTCCCCTGCCTGCACGGTCGCGGTCATGCTCGAAGGGGACTTGGTGGTCAAACTTGACGGGTTGGGTGTGCGCCTGGGTCCTGGCGCGGGCCAGGACGGCGCGACCGGGCATATCTGGTCACTGACCCAGGTTTCCAAGATGGTCCGCCTGTCGCGCAAGGGAACGCGCGTGCGCAAGGTCATCATCACCGTGCCCTGGGATTGGATCGACCGCATCCTTGCCGACAAGGACCTGCCCAACCGGAACCTAGCCCGATTTGCCGCGACCCATCGCGGCTATGCCACGTGGCGGCCGTCCCTGCATGCGGTCGCCCTGGCCGAACAGATCATCAATCCGTCCCGCGCGCCGGCGCCGCTGGCCCGGATGTCGGTCGAAAGCCGCGCCATCGAAATCCTGCGGGAAGCATTGGAAAGCCTCATCGCCCCCGAGTCCGAGGCGCCCTGCCCGGCGCCCGCGACGAAGACCCAGGCGAAAGCCCAGGCTGTGCGCGCCTATGTCCGCGCCCGTTATACGGAAAATCCCCCATTGAAGCGGATGGCCCGGGACCTGGGGATGAGCGTCGGAACGATGCAGACCGCCTTCAAATCGGTCTATGGCCGCACCATTGCCGATTTCTGCCGGGAACTGCGCCTGGAGCACGCCCGTAATGCCATCGAACGCGAGGGCAAGAGCGTCGCCGAAGCGGCCTATGGCGCGGGGTATTCCAATCCGGCCAATTTCTCAACGGCATTCAAGCGACAGTTCGGGTTAAGCCCGTCCGAGGCCCGCCCAGATCACGGCACTCCCCCCTCGTCCTGAAGCCAATATTCCCGTTCTTCTGGTCATCGGTCGAATGGCTCGCCAAATATTCCCCGTATTTTGACCGGGTATTCTCCCAAGAAGGCTTTGCGCACTCTACCTGGCGGCGGCCAGTGTTGCCCTGAACCGGGTCAGAGCGAAGGCAAAGAACGCCATGCCAATGCCGGCCGTCGTCAGCAATTCCGGCCAGACGATCTCGATCCCGGCCCCGCGATACAAAACCGCCTGCGCGAACTTGATGAAATGGGTGGAGGGCAAGACCTGCACCGCGTTCTGCAACGCTACTGGCATACTTTCCAGCGGCGTAACCCCGCCCGACAACAGGTTCATCACAACAAACACCGGAATGGACAGCAGCCCGAACTGGGGCATCGTTGTCGCGACAGTGGACAACGTGATCCCCATCGCGGTGACCGCGAAAAGATAGACAGCGGACCCAAGCGCAAACAGAGCGATTGATCCGACAATGGGAACCCCAAGCAAACCCTGAACGATAAATTGCAGCGACAGCACCGCCGCCAGAACGATAATCAGTCCATTCGCCCAGATCTTGGCCAGCATGATTTCCGCTGACGTCACCGGCATCACCAGCAGATGTTCCAGGGTTCCATGTTCGCGTTCCCGGATGACCGCCGCGCCGCTGAGCACGATCGCGAGGATCGTCAGGTTGTTGATGATCTGCATTACTGCCATGAACCACGAAGAGTTCAGATTCGGATTGTATTTCGCCCGTATCTGCAGATCGACGGGCAGTGCCGCGACACCGCTGGCGCGGCTGACGAATTTCAGGAGTTCGGCATTGATGATGCTTGAGATGTAGGTCGCGCCATTGCCCGCAATCGTCATCGCCGTTGCATCGACATTGAGCTGGATCACCGGGTGACGTCCGGCCAGTACATCGGCTTCGAAGCCCGGTGGGATATCCAGCACGAAAGTGTACAGGCCCGCATCCATACCCGCATCAACCGCATGCAGATCAATCAGCTTGGGCTCTTTGAAGTAAGGGGGCAGGAATGCGCCAGAAATCCGATTTGACAGGCCCGTGCGGTCCTCGTCGACGATGGCGATGGAGGCGTTATGCAATTCCGTCTGTACGCCATTGGCAACGGTATAGATGGCGAAGGTGAAGGTATAAAGGATCAGCCCCATCAGGACCGGATCGCGCAACAGGCTGAACAGTTCCTTCACGCCCAGCCGATAGATGTTGGAAACCGTCCCCATGGTTCAGGCCTCCTGCTTGCGCAGCAATGCCGTCGCGATCCCCAGGAAGAAGACGCAGAACCCGGCCAGGATCAAGTGGTTGGGATATAAGACCGTGAAGTTGAGCCCCTTGTTGAAAACCCCGGCGCTGATTTGCTGGAAATAAAGCGCTGGAAAAACCTTCCCCGTGATCGCAGCCGCACCTTCCAACGTGGAAACCGGATACATCATCCCGGAAAAATTGACCGTTGGGATCATCACGATAATCGCCGTCGCGAAGATCGCCGCGATCTGCGAACGGACGAAGGTCGAGACGACAAGACCGAATGCCGTGGCCGCCATCGCGTAAAGAAGCGCCCCCGACACCAGGGCAAGAACGCTCCCCGGCACACCGATACCGAACACCGTCAGCATCAGCGTGACAAGACAGACGAAACTGACCATTGCAACGCCGACATAAGGAAGCTGCTTGCCAAGCAGAAATTCGATTTTCCGGGCCGGGGCCGCATAGAGATTGAGGATCGACCCCATCTCTTTCTCCCGCACGACCCCAAGCGCCGTCAGCATCGCGGGGATCATGATCAGCAGCATCATCAGCACGCCGGGGGGAATCGCGTATTGCGACCGGAAGGCCTGATTGTAGCGAAAGCGTGGGGCAACCGTCGCCGGATAGATGCTGGGGGCCACGGCGGTTTCCCGCATCGATATGTCGGCCAGATGCGCATACAGCACACCCTGCACATAGCCGCGCCCGGTTTCGGCCCGCGTGGTATTTGACCCGTCCAGCCAGGCGCCTATTTGCGGCGTGCGGTCCGCCAGGAGATCGCGGCCATACTTGGGTGGAATGACGACGGCAAGCGAGATGTCGCCCGTCTTCATACGGCGGTCCAATTCGGCAAAATCGGCAATCGGGGGGCGCTCGTCGAAATAGCGTGAACTCGACATCGCATCGAGGAACATGCGGCTTTCGCGGGACTGGTCCTGATCCAGGGCAGCATAGGACAAATTCTCGACATCGAAGGTAATGCCGAACCCCATCGCCAGCATCAGGACAATCGGCCCGACCAAGGCAAAGGCCAAACGAATTGGGTCGCGCAGGATTTCCATTGCCTCGCGCCGCGTGAACGCCCAGACACGGGCGGCCGAGATCCAGCTGGATTGCGCGCCATGCGGCGCCGCCGCGGCCGGGAGGGTCAGCTTGCGTTCAGCAGAGGTATCTTCCGCACCGGCATCCTCCAGAAAATCGATGAACGCCGCCTCGAGAGATGGGGCCCCTCGCTGCGTGCGGAGTTCGTCAGGCGTGCCTTGCGCCAGAACCTTGCCAGCGTGCATCAGCGAAATTCGATCGCAGCGTTCCGCTTCGTTCATGAAATGGGTGGAAATGAAGATCGTCACTCCGTCCTTACGCGACAGATCAATCAACAGATTCCAGAAAGCATCGCGCGCGATCGGGTCGACGCCTGAAGTCGGCTCGTCAAGGATCAGCATTTCCGGTTCATGCAGCACCGCGACGGCCAATTGCAGGCGTTGGCGCACCCCCAGCGGCAGGTTTCCGGGCGTCGCATCGGCGACGTCACGCAAATCGAATCGATTGATCAGCTCCTCGACCCGGGCCTGTCGGCGCGCGCCTTTGATGTGGAACAGGTCCGCATGCAGAAACAGATTCTGGCGCACCGAAAGCTCGGAATAGAGCGAAAACGATTGCGACATATACCCAACGCGCCGACGCATCTTCATGCCGTCGCTGCCGACGGGTTTTCCAAACAGACGGGCCTCACCTTCGGTCGCCGTCAGCAGACCGGTCAGCATCTTCATGGTCGTGGTCTTGCCGCAGCCGTTCGATCCGAGAAACCCGAAAATTTCACCGGGCTCAATTCTGAAACTGACGTTGTCGACAGCCGTAAAATCACCAAAGCGCATGGTCAGGTCTTGCGCTTCGATGGCAAGCGGACCGTCCTGGGGAGTCCGCGGCGGCAGGGTGACCGCCTGATGGGAGCGCCTGTCTTCTTCCGGCAGCAGCGCTATGAACGCGGCTTCCAACGTATCCGCACCGGCTTGCGCCCTCACGTCTTCTGGCGTTCCTTCGGCAAGAACCCTGCCGGCGTTCATGGCGATGAGATGCTCGAACCGTTCTGCTTCCGACATATAGGCGGTCGCCGTTATCACGCTCATGCCCGGGCGACGCGCGCGGATGCGCTCGATCAATTTCCAGAACTGCTGGCGCGACAACGGATCGACCCCGGTTGTCGGCTCGTCAAGGATCAGCAGATCGGGGTCGTGGATCAGCGCGCAACACAGGGACAGTTTCTGCTTCATGCCACCGGACAACTTGCCCGCGGGGCGGTCCGCGAACGGATCAAGTCCCGTGCTTTGAAGCAGATCGACAATACGTGTACGGCGCTCATGTTCCGACTGGCCATAAAGCCGGCCGAAGAAGTCGATGTTTTCAAAGACCGATAGCGTCGGGTAAAGATTTCGGCCCAGCCCCTGCGGCATGTAGGCGATGCGCGCGCAGACCCGGTCGCGGTGCCGCCAGTCACCCATTTCCCCTCCAAGCGACTCGACCCTGCCCGTTTGCACGCGACGCACCCCGGAAATTAGTCCCAGGAACGTGGACTTGCCGACACCGTCCGGTCCGATCAACCCGACCATCCGTCCGGCGGGGATCGAAACCGAAACACCATCAAGTGCCGCCATTCCCCCATAACGATGGGTAACGCCGCTCAGGACCGCGACCGGATCGGCAGGCATCGCCATCAAGGGAGCTTCACGACCAACGTACTCGGCCATTCGGCCTCCGGCGCAACCCGGACAATTGCCGTTCCGGGAACACCGGTTTTCACGACATCCTGATACTTGCTGAGAACTTCCGCAGGGATCTGCAACTTCACGCGAAACGTCAGCTTCTCGCGTTCGCTTTTGGTCTCGACGTATTTTGGCGTGAACTGTGCCTCAGACGCGACGAAGTTTACCGTTGCCGGAATCACGTATTGTGGGGCCGCATCAAGGATTAGCCGGGCTTCGGCACCAAAGCGCAGGCGGCCCGCGTCATCGGTCGGCAGATAGACATCCATATAGACATCCGTCAGGTCGAGCAAGGTGACGACCTTCCCCCCGGCCGCCAGAATTTCTCCGGGTTCCGCCAAGCGGTACTGTACCCGCCCGCTACGTGGCGCAATCAGGGTGTAATCAGCGAGATTAGCCTTCAAGGCGGCGGTCTGCGCCTCCGATGCTTCGATCGCCGCCTGTGCCGAGACGATCTGCGCGCGGGCGGTATTGAGGGCAGCAGCGGCGGTGATTTCCTGAGAACGACGCCGGTCGAGCGTTTCTCCCGTCGCAAATCCACGTTTGGAAAGCAGTTCCGTCCGCTTCAGTTCGGATTTGGCGAGCGCCAGTTCCCCTTCCCGCTGGGCGAACAGTGCCTTGGCCTGCGCCAGTTCCTGTTGCGCCTGACGGGTTGCCGCTTCGGCGGCGCGGACCTGTGCTTCAAGCTCGGTGGCGTCGATCCGCGCGACCACGGTGCCGGCGGCAACCATCTGACCCTCATCAACCAGAACTTCGGCGATCCGCCCACCGAATTTCAACGCGACATCGACCCGCTTCGCCTCAATCCGCCCATTGGCGCGGCTGAACCCTTCGGGCAGTTCGGTTCGGTGCTGTTGCCACCAGAAGAAACCACCGCCAATTGCGATGGCAATGACCACCGCGCCGGCTGTCAGGATCGCTCTAGAATTCATTCTGACTCGCTCTTTCCCTGCTTACCCTCGGGCCCCAACTCAACCCTGGGCAGATATGCCTTTGCCTAGGCGAGGATATGGTACCCGCCATCGACATATATGGTCTCACCGGTGATCAGTTTCGCATAGTCCGTGGCGAGATACGCCGTAGCCATCCCGACATCTTCAATGCCGACCAGTTTATGGCTTGGTGCACGTGCGGCTGCCTTCTCCATCAACGCGTCGAAATGATCAATGCCGGACGCAGCGCGCGTCCTGACCGGGCCGGGAGAGATCGCGTGCACCCGGATTCCCTTGGGGCCGAGTTCGACGGCGATATAACGCACCACTGCCTCAAGCGCGCTTTTGACAGGACCCATGATGTTATAGTGCTCGACGACTTTTTCCGCGCCGTAATAGCTCATGGTGAACAACGTGCCGCCGTCCTTCATCAGGGGTTCGGCCAGATGCGCCATGCGGATGAAGGAATGGCAGGAAACATCCATGGCCAAGGCGAAGCCATCACGCGAGCAATCGACGACGCGCCCGTGCAAATCCGCCTTCGGCGCATAGGCGATTGAATGAAGCGCGAAATCAAGCCGCCCCCAGGTCTTTTCGACCTCGGCGAAAACATCCTCCAGTTGCCCGTCCTCACTAACGTCACAAGGCATGAACAACGTCGCGCCGAGTTCCTGCGCCAGCGGCTCACTATAGGGTTTTGCCTTTTCGTTCAGGTAGGTGATCGCCAAATCCGCGCCAAGCGCGCGAAAAGCCTGTGCACAGCCATATGCAATTGAATGCTCGTTGGCGATGCCTAGGATCAGACCCTTTTTTCCGGCCAGGGGATGTTTTGCGATTTCAATCATGGCTGCCGTTCCTTTGTTGTTGTTGGCGGACGGTAGCAAGCGCGTGCAGCGCGACCATGCGCTCCTCATTCGTCGGAATGACCCAGGCGGAAACGGGGCTTTCATCGGTCGTGATGCGCGGACCGCCGGCTTGATTTGCACCTGGATCCAGGTCGACCCCCAACCATCGTACCGCGTCGCAAACACGCGCCCGGATTTCCGGCGCGTTCTCGCCGATACCGGCGGTGAAAACGAGACCGTCGATCCCGCCCATGACGGCGGCAAGCGCGCCCAGTTCACGAACGATCCGAAACACGAACAGGTCGACCGCTAGCTGCGCCTTCGGGTCGGGGTTTGCCAACAGGTCCCGCATGTCACTGCTAAGGCCTGACACGCCGAGCATCCCGGAATGGTGATAGAGCAGGTCTTCGATGGCCTCGGCCGTCAAGCCCCGTTCGCGGGTCAGATACAAGACCACGCCAGGGTCCAGGGCGCCGCAGCGCGTCCCCATCGGCAAGCCGTCCAAAGCGGTAAAGCCCATGGTGGTATCAATGCTGCGACCCTTGTGAATAGCGCACATGCTGGCGCCGCTGCCGAGATGGGCAACGACCACCCGCCCCTCCGCGATTTCAGGTGCGACGTCGTTCAAGGTCCGCGCGATGTATTCGTAGGAAAGGCCATGGAACCCATAGCGCCGGATGCCGAGGTCATAAAGATCACCCGGCAGGGCGAACCGATCGGCAACGGCCGCATGCCCCTGGTGGAAGGCCGTGTCGAAGCAGGCGACCTGGGGCAGATCAGGGTGATTGGCCGCGACGGCACGAATGGCCGCAAGGTTATGCGGCTGATGCAGGGGAGCAAGCGGACTGAGTGCTTCCAAGGCATCCAGGACGTCGCCATCGATGCGAACAGGTGCTGTAAACCGGGTGCCGCCATGGACGACGCGATGGCCGACGACTTCCAGCTTGGCCCCGTCAAGGTAGCTTTCGATCCAGTCGGCCAGATAGCCGAAGAATTGTTCATGCCGGATGGTCTTATCCTTGGGCCAGTGGTACTCCGCCAGCACATTTCCCCCGATGTCCTTGACGATGAAATGGGGGGCGTTGCCGATCCCTTCGATCCGGCCCTTGGCGGACAGTTCAACCTGCCCGTCGTCGCAGGCGTCATGGACGGAAAACTTGAGGCTTGAAGAACCTGCGTTGATCACCAGGACGGTTTGGGTCATCGGCTCTACTCCGCCAGGACGGCCGGCGTTTCCGGCTGACGCTGCGCGGCGGCGATCAGGGCCGCGACCGCGCAGGATGCAAGACGCGTGCGAAGGTTATCGGCGCGACTGGTCAGGATGATCGGCACACGGGCGCCGAGCACAATGCCGGCTGCATCGGCCTTGGCCAGGAAGGTCAGTTGTTTCGCCAGCATGTTGCCGGCTTCCAGGTCGGGCACGACCAGGATGTTGGCGCGGCCCGCAACCGGCGACACGATTCCCTTGGTCCGGGCGGCTTCCTCGCTGATCGCATTGTCGAACGCCAGGGGACCGTCCAGAGGCGCGCCGGTGATCTGCCCGCGTTGCGCCATCTTGCACAGGGCGGCGGCCTCGATGGTCGAGGCGATCTTGGGGGTGATCGTTTCCACCGCTGAAAGGATCGCGACCCGCGGTTCCGGGAACATCAGGACATGCGCCAGGTCGATGGCGTTCTGACAGATGTCCCGCTTGTCGTCGAGGCTGGGATAGATATTGATCGCGGCGTCGGTAACGATCAAAGGATGGGCGTGCCCCGGCACGTCCATGACGAAGGCATGGCTGATGCGACGCCCGGTCCGCAGCCCGGTTTCCCGGCTGGTCACTTCACGCATCAATTCGTCGGTATGAAGGCTGCCCTTCATCAGGGCTTCGATCTTGCCCGCGCGAACCAGGGCGACGGCCTGTTTGGCGGCGGCATGACTGTGCGGCACGTCGACAAGACGGTAAGGCGACAGATCCAGCTCCGCCGCATCAGCCAAGGCGCGGATCTTGCTTTCAGGGCCGACCAGCGTCGGATCGATCAACCCCGCTTCGGCGGCTTCCACCGCCGCCCGCAAGGAACCCTCGCTGCAGGGATGCACGACTGCCGTCGCGACCGCGGGCAAATCATCGCACCGGGCGATCAATTGCTGATAGCGGTCGTGATTTTGGAGTACGAATTCCGGGGCCTCGACCCGGTCCCGGCTGACCTTCTCCGCCGGGGCGATGACCTCCGCGGTGCCGGAGATGACGTCCTTGCCGTCCTGATTCACGCAGTGGCAGTCGAAGATCACGATCTTCTTTTCCAGCCGTTTTTCCTTGGCCGTGACCGAGACCGTCACCGTATCGCCGATCCGCACCGGGCGGCGAAACCGCAAATCCTGGCCCAGATAGATCGTGCCCGGCCCGGGCAACAGGGTGCCCAGGACCGTCGACACCAGCGCCCCGCCCCACATGCCGTGGGCGATCACGCCGTGGAAGATGTCGTCCTTGGCATAATCTTCGTCCATATGCGCCGGATTGACGTCACCGGACATCGCGGCAAAGAGCTCGATATCCTCTTTTGACAGAGTGCGCGACAGACTCGCCGTTTCGCCGACGGCGATTTCATCGAAGGTCCGGTTTTCGATCTTCTGGGCCGTCCCGGTGCCGTGATTTTTGTTTTTCATAGGGGCCTCGGCTTAAGCGGGTTGTCAGGGTTGAAGAACGTAACTGCCGGGAGCATCCATAAGCGGGGCATCGCCCGATTTCAGCGCCCCCAGGGCCGGCGGCGCGGCCTTCTTGCCGGATCGTTCAGCCAACCAAGACTGCCATTCGGGCCACCAAGAACCATCCTTGGTCGGGGTCGATTGCTGCCAGGTGTCCGGGTCGACATAGGTGTCGCCGGATTTCTTGGTCGACGTCTGATAGGTTCGACGCGGGTGTCCCGGCTCACTTACAATTCCCGCGTTGTGACCGCCGCTGGTCAGCAAGAAGGTCACATCGGTGGCCGGATGGGTCGTGATTTTATAGACGGACCGCCAGGGTGCGACATGATCGCGGACCGTCCCCACGGCGAAGATCGGCACACGAATATCCGCCAGACTGATCGGCCGGCCATCGACTTGATAGCGTCCTCGGGCCAGGGCATTCTCGAGGAACAGGTCGTGCAGATATTCCGAATGCATCCTGTAGGGCATCCGGGTTGCATCCGCGTTCCAGGCCATAAGATCGGTCATCTTTTGGCGTTGGCCGAGCAGATAACTGCGCAGCCGGTGCGACCAGATTAAATCGTTCGATCGCAGCAGTTGGAATGCACCCGCCATCTGCTTCGTATCGAGATAGCCCTGTTCCCACATGATGTCTTCAAGGAACTGAATCTGGCTTTCGTCGATAAACAGCGTCAATTCACCGGCGTCAGTGAAGTCGACCTGGGCGGCCAATAGTGTAAGCGATTTGAGACGTTCGTCCTTGTCACGCGCCATTGCCGCCGCCGCGGTTGACAGTAGGGTCCCGCCCAAACAATAGCCGACACCATGAATTTTCTGGTTCGGCACGATCGCGGAAACCACGTCCAACGCATCCATCACACCCAGGCGCCGGTAATCCTCCATGCCCAGATCGCGATCATCGGCATCCGGATTCATCCACGAAATCATGAACACCGTGTGACCGTGATCTACCAGGTATTTGACCAGGGAGTTCTCCGGCGAAAGATCAAGAATGTAATATTTCATGATCCAGGCCGGGACGATCAGCACCGGTTCGGCGTGGACGGTTTCCGTGGTCGGCGCGTACTGAATGAGTTCAATCAGCTTATTTCGGAAGACGACCTTACCAGGGGTTATGGCTACCGTATCTCCGGGGCGGAAGTTTTCCGTTCCGGCCGGCGGCTTGCCAGCGATCGTCCGTTGCCAGTCTTCGAGAAGATTGGCCAAACCATTCACCAGATTGCCGCCCCCCTGTTGCACGGTTGCGGCGAGAACCTCAGGATTTGTTTGGATAAAGTTCGACGGCGAAAACATATCAAGAATCTGTCGGGTTGCGAACGACACAACCTCTTCATGGTGCTTCGAGACGCCGGAAATATCCGTGGTCGCATTGTGCCACCACTGTTGATTAAGGAGAAATGACTGGTACATCAGCTTGAAGGGCCACGTCTGCCATTCCTTGCCGACGAAGCGCTTGTCCTGCGGCAAAGGGTCAATGCAGGGGGCCGTTTTTGCCGTACAATGTGCCGCATGCAGCCAAAGCCGGATCGCCTTGCGGACCGCCTTTTGCACGAGTGTCGCCTGTTTGCCCGGGGATGCCGCCAGATGCATCGCCCAATCGCTATAAGCTTCTATAAGCGAGGCCGGTGAAAGCCCAAACGTCAAGCGCGCGAGCGCGGCGTGAACCTGGCGGTCAATGGTATTTTCATTGTATCCGCCCCACAGAAGCTCCGGCGCTTCCGCATCAGGAAACGCATATGAATCGACGGCAGGAACAACCGGGATATTCTTCATCTGGGTCTTCGGCGTCCCGTTCCCGGTGCCGCGCCGTCCCGAGGCTTTGTGCTCTTTTTTGACCGTGCGTCCAACGTTGGCGTGACCCATAGCGCTTAACCTTTCATGCCACGTGACTGCCCAGACTGCCCTTTGACTGCGTCTACTGAATACCTCAAATTGTGCAATGCACAATTGACTTATGTCACGGAATAAAGACGGTTTGTTGCGCTCTATCGCATTGCAGCACCGCGCATCACGCATACCCCGATATTGCCACGAACCGGTGGCAAAGCCGCGGGGCGCTCCTGCCTGCAAACGGCCTCCGACCTTACAGAAGCTTGCAGGATATTGATTTCATCTGCTTTCCATAGGTTGACCTCTGGCTTTTTGGGGCTGTTCTTTGGCCAAACAAAA
>JBLXDU010000010.1:0-185030 GCA_048263775.1 Rhodospirillales bacterium | reverse complement strand
CCTGAAGGCGGGCCGCCAGGGTCGCGGCCCCCGCCCCTTCGGCCAGATTATGGGTGTCCGTGAAATAGGCCGCCATGGCGGCGGAAATTTCATCATCGGAAACCTTGACGATGCGCACGGCACCCTTGCGGATGATTTCAAGTGCCAGGGCGTCAGGTTGACGAACCGCAAGCCCCTCGGCAATGGTCGCGACACCGTTGGTCGCGACAACCCGGCCGGCCGCGTAAGACAACGCGTAACAAGGTGCGCCGTCGGCGACGACGCCGACGACTTCGGTTTCCAGACCGAGCGCATCACGCGCGGCAATGACGCCGCAGATGCCGGATCCCAGCCCGATCGGCACATAAACGGTGTCCAGATCCGGCTGCGCCTCAAACAATTCCAATCCATAAGACGCAACGCCCTGAACCAGCCAGGGATGGAACGACGGCACCATATGCAGGTCGCGCTCCGCCGCGAGCTTCTCGGCGAATTCCTTCGCCGACTGGAAATCGTCGCCATGCTCGATCAGGTCGACGCCCTGCGCCGCCATGGCCGCACTTTTGCCCGGATTGTTCCCCTTCGGCACGACAATGGTTGCCGGCAGGTCGACCATGCGGGCAGCGCGGCCGACGCTTTGCCCATGATTGCCTGTGGTCGCCGTGATAACCCCCGCAAGATCCGGATATTCGGCCTTCAGACGCGTGAGGTAGACAAGACCACCCCTAACCTTGAAGGCGCCGACGGGGGTGTGGTTCTCATGCTTGACCCAAACCTCGCCGCCGGCGCGTTGGTCAAGCAGCGGCCAGTTGTGGGTCGGTGTCGGCATTATATGGCGGGCGACGATGTCCCGCGCGGCCTCCAGTTCCGCCCTTATCAGCCAATCCATAAAGCGTCTCCCGACATTGTCCGCCTATTGTTCCCCATCAATGTCATATTGACCCCGAACATTTAGACAATAACTCAATACAATTGACATACAATCGATACAATCCTTAAAATCGCATCATGACAATCTGGATGCCTGAGCTGCGCGGCCGTGCCGGCCCCAAGTACCAAGCGATCGTCGACGCCATCGTCGACGCCTTGGAAACAGGTGATCTGACACCGGGCACCAAGCTTCCGCCGCAACGCAACCTGGCCTATGACCTGGGCGTGACGCTCGGCACCGTGACCCGCGCCTATCAGGAATTAGAACGCAGTGGTCTGGCCCGTGGCGAGGTCGGGCGCGGTACCTTCATCACCGCCCCCGCCGACCGCATCCCGGCGCCGTCCCTGAACGATAACATCGACGCGTTGCGCAACAGTGTTGATTTGGTCGCCTCCCCGTACAACGCCATGTACGGCACGGACTTCATGGGTTCGGAAGGGCTTGAACTTGCCTCCAACTACCCCGTGACCGTGGGTGTCGGCGCCATGACCCAACGCGCCATCGCCCGCGTCAACCACGAAGCAGTGTGGGAAGCGGTTTCCCGCTATCAGGCGCACAACGGCCTGCGCCCGCATCTCGAAGCAAGTGCGGAATGGCTGACCGGCCTGGGGGTGAATGCCCGCGCCGAAGATATCCTGATTGCGCCGGGAGCGCAGGCCGCGACCCAGACGGCGCTGATGGCCTTGGCCAAACCGGGCGACCTGATCGTCGCCGAAGCATTGAGTTGGCCCGGGGTCAAGGTGACGGCGGCGCCGCTCGGCCTGCGGGTCGAAGGCTTGGCGATGGATGAGCACGGCCTGATTCCGGACGCTTTCGAGCAGGCCTGCCGCGAACGGGCACCCCGCCTGCTCTATCTGCTGCCGACGTTGCAGAACCCGACGGCAAGCATCATGCCGGAAGACCGTCGCCGCCAGATCGCCGAGATCGCCCGGAAGCACGGCGTGTTCGTGATCGAGGACGATGTCTACGGCTTTCTTGTCGACGACGCCCCGCCTCGCGTTCATAGCATCGCACCGGACGTCACCGTCTATGTGACCAGCCTGTCCAAGGCCGTGTCACCGGGCTTGCGCGTCGGCTATGTCCTGGTCCCCCAGGGCCTCATGGCATCGTTCGTGAACGCCTTGCGCTCTTCAACCCTGATGGCCTCGCCGCTGGCCGTCGAGATCGCCAGCGAGATGATTCGTGGCGGCGAAGCCGACGAGATGATGGCTCAGCAGCGCCGCGAAGTCGAAAGCCGCCAGAAGGAACTGGTCCGCCGCCTGGGTCACCTTGACCTGCGCACCCACCCGCGCTCGCTGCATGCCTGGCTGCCGGTGCCCCAGGGGTTCACCGGACCCGAGTTCCGCACCCGGCTGCTGGAACGCGGCGTGTCCGTGACCCCCGGCAACGCCTTTGTCATGGACGAACGCCACCGCCCCGACCGACCGCATGTTCGTATCTGTCTTGGCGCCGAGCAGGACCGCCAACGCCTGGAACGGGCACTTGGCATCATTGCCGAGGTGGCCGGCGCAACCAGCCACACGGCCGAACCGACCTACGTCTGAGCAATCAGCTAGTTTTTCGGATCAAAAGGCATGACCGTGAACCCGTGGTTCAAGGGTCCATGCCCCTGGCCCAGGCCGGGCGCGGTGCGGATCGCCTCCGCTACATAGGCATGGGCACGGGCGACGGCGTCGATCAGGTCCAACCCCTGGGCGATCCCGGTCGCACAGGCGCTGGCCAGCGTACAGCCCGTGCCGTGGGTATGGGGCGTGTCGATGCGGGGATGCTCCCAGCCCACGCAGTCCGTGCCCATGACCAGAAGGTCCGTCACCTGGTTCCCTTCCAAATGTCCGCCCTTCATCAGCGCGGCCTTGGCACCCAACGCCAGAATATCCTCGCCCGCGTCCATCATGTCCTCGACCGTTCGCACGGGCAGACCCGTAAGCGCCTCGGCCTCGGGCAGGTTGGGCGTGACCAGGGCCGCCCCCGGCAGCAGCCGGGTCTTGATGGCATCAACGGCATCATCGTCCAAAAGCGCATGACCGCCCTTTGCGATCATTACCGTATCCAGAACGATCGGGATGTCGGCCGCCGTTTCAGCCAGAGCATCGGCGACGGCCAGAACAACCTCGGCCCGGTGCAACATGCCGATCTTGATGCAGTCGGCGCCCAGGTCTTCCATCACCGCGCGGATCTGCTGGGCGACAAAGTCGGCCGGTACGGCCTGGATCCCCGTGACGCCCAAGGTGTTCTGGGCGGTCAACGCAGTGATCGCGGTCATGGCGTAGCCGCCCAGCGCCGACACCGTCTTGATGTCCGCCTGAATGCCCGCACCACCGCCGGAATCCGAACCGGCAATAATCAGGACACGGCCCTTGGCTTGCATGGAATTAGGTCCGAACTTCCGTTTCCAGGACGGTGATCAGTTCGTCCACCACCCGGGTGATGAGCACATCGTCCTCGCCCTCTGCCATGACGCGGACCAGCGGCTCCGTACCCGACGGGCGCACCAGAAGGCGCCCCTTGTCCTTCAGCATCGCATGGGCGTCCTTGATCGCATCCTGAACCGTCGCGGCGTCAAGCGGCGAGACCCCATCGAAACGAACGTTCTTCAATAGCTGCGGCATGGGTTCAAACGGGCGGCAAACCTCGCTCGCCCGCCTGCCCGATTTTTTGACCACGGACAGAACCTGCAGGGCGGCGATCAGACCGTCACCGGTCGTCGAATAATCACCCAAGATGATATGGCCCGATTGTTCGCCACCCAAGTTGAAGCCCTTGGCGCGCATGTGTTCAACCACATATCGGTCACCGACCTGGGTGCGCTCCAAGCCCAACCCCAGATCGTTGAGAAAGCGTTCCAGTCCCAGATTGGACATCACCGTGGCGACCACGCCGCCGCCCTTCAGGATACCGCGTTCCAGCCAGTTGCGCGCAACCAGACCCAGGATCTGGTC
Source organism: Rhodospirillales bacterium (assembly GCA_048263775.1). Classification (GTDB taxonomy): domain Bacteria; phylum Pseudomonadota; class Alphaproteobacteria; order Rhodospirillales; family Casp-alpha2; genus UBA1479. The sequence continues at coordinate 181,181 of JBLXDU010000010.1, read as the reverse complement.
GCCATCGACCATGTCGCCCTTTTCGTCGCAGACAAGAACCCGATCCGCGTCACCGTCGAGCGCGATGCCAAGGTCAGCGCCGTGGGCCAGGGTCTGGGACTGCATGGCCTCCGTATTGGTCGACCCGCAGTCTTTGTTGATGTTGAAGCCATCGGGATCGACACCGATGGTAACGACATCCGCACCCAGTTCCCACAGCACCTCAGGTGCCACGCGGTAGGCCGCGCCGTTGGCGCAGTCGAGCACGACCTTAAGCCCGTCGAGGGTATGTTCCCGCGGGAAAGTGCGTTTTACGTAATCGTTGTAACGTCCGCGCGCACTGTCCAGACGCCAAGTCCGGCCCAGTTTGTCCGACGATGCCAGATCCGCGGACAGGTCACCGGCCATGCGGGCCTCGATCTCGATCTCGATGTCGTCCGACAGCTTGTAGCCGTCGGGCCCGAACAGTTTGATGCCGTTGTCGTGGTAAGGGTTATGCGAGGCCGACAACATGACGCCCAGATCGGCGCGCAGCGACTGCGTCAACATGGCGATGGCCGGGGTCGGGATTGGACCGACGATGATCACGTCCATGCCGACGGAGACGAACCCGGCGACCAGCGCCGGTTCCAGCAGATAGCCCGACAGCCGCGTGTCCTTGCCGATCACCACGCGATGGCGATGGTCGCCGCGAATGAACTGCGCGCCCGCCGCCATCCCGACCTTCAACGCCGTTTCGGCGTTCATGGGGTCTGAATTTGCGGTGCCGCGGATGCCGTCGGTGCCGAACAGTTTGCGTGTCATGGCTCGATTTGTACCAAAGCGTTGGTTAACAGGCTCCTTATGAACCCTTCCCGCCGGCCTCCGCAATAGCGCCGTAAACGGCCAAAGCCTGGCGATGTTCGGCGACATCATGGACCCGGAAGATGCGCACCCCCTGGTCCCAGGCGGCCAGCGCCGTGGCGACAGAACCCGCGACCCGTTCACCGGGCGGCACGTCGCGGTCGATCTTGGCGATATAGCTTTTACGGGACACGCCCAGCACCACGGGGTGGCCGGTCGCCGTCAGACCGTCCAGATGGGCGAGCAAGGAAAGATTATGCGCCACGGTCTTGCCGAAACCGATGCCGGGGTCGAGCGCAATGTCCTGAGCGGCAATTCCTGCCTCCCGGCAAGCCTGGGCGCGGGCCAGAAGGCCGCCCCGCACCTCGGCCACAACGTCACCATAAGTGGGGTTGTCCTGCATGGTCCCGGGCTCGCCCTGCATGTGCATGAGGATCACCGGCATGCCCAGGTCGGCCGCCGTATCCAGGGCTCCCTCCCCGGTAAGCGCCGACACGTCGTTGATGATGCGGGCCCCCGCTTTTACCGCGGCACGCATGACTTCGGCGCGACGACTGTCGATGGAAATCAGCGCTCCCTCGGCGGCCAGTGCCTCGATCACGGGCACGACGCGGCGGATTTCCTCTGCCACCGGGACCGGCTCGGCCCCGGGGCGGGTCGACTCGCCGCCGATGTCCAGGATGTCCGCACCTTCGGCCAGGAAGGCACGGCCGCGGCACACCGCGTCCTCAACGGCGAAGGCTTCTCCACCATCGGAAAAGCTGTCAGGGGTGGCGTTGATGACCGCCATCAGGCGCGGTCGGTCGAGGGCCAGGCCCGCGAACGACGGCGCCGCCGAAACGGTCGCGGTCACGATTCCGGTTGCGGTTCCGGTCCGAACCCGCCCGGGCTCCCCTTGGGCTTGCGGCCCTTGCCGGCATCGGGCACCGAGGCCTTGCGGCCGGACCCTTCCGTCGGCGTCGATCCGCCATCATCCTCGCGGGTAATGGCTTCGCCGCGCATGGCCTTTTTGACTTCGTCACCGGTCAGGGTTTCGTATTCCAGCAAGGCTTCGGCCAAACGGTGGAGTTCGTCCATGTGTTCGGTCAGGATCTTATGGGCCCGGTGTTCGGCCTCGTCGATCAGCCGGCGCACTTCCTCGTCGATCAGCGCCGCCGTGGCGTCGGACACGTTCTTCTGCCGCGCCACGGAATGGCCCAGGAACACTTCTTCCTCGTTATCCGCATAGCGCAGGCGGCCCAACTTGTCGGAGAACCCGAACTCGGTGACCATGCGCCGCGCCATATAGGTCGCCTGCTGGATGTCGCCGCCGGCCCCGGTGGTGATGTTCTCCTTGCCGAAGATCAGCTCTTCCGCCGTACGACCACCGAAGGCCATGGCCAGCTTGGATTCGAGCTGCACCTGGGACTGGCTCAACTGGTCCCGTTCCGGCAGGGACATGGTCAGGCCGAGGGCACGGCCGCGCGGGATGATCGTCACTTTGTGGATCGGGTCGTGCTTGGGCACGTAGATACCGACAATGGCGTGCCCGGCCTCGTGATAGGCGGTCAGCCGCTTTTCTTCTTCGGTCATGACCATGGAACGGCGCTCCGCCCCCATCAGGACCTTGTCCTTGGCGTTTTCGAAGTCGCTCATGGTGACCACGCGATGTCCGGCGCGGGCGGCCAACAGTGCCGCCTCGTTCACCAGATTGGCGAGGTCCGCACCGGAAAACCCAGGGGATCCACGGGCGATGATCTTGGCGTCGACGTCAGGCGCCAGCGGCACCTTTTTCATGTGAACCTTGAGGATTTTCTCGCGGCCCAGGATGTCCGGGTTGGGCACCACGACCTGACGGTCGAAGCGGCCGGGGCGCAGCAGCGCCGGGTCAAGAACGTCGGGCCGGTTGGTCGCGGCAACCAGGATGACGCCTTCGTTGGCCTCGAACCCATCCATTTCGACCAGCAACTGGTTGAGGGTCTGCTCGCGCTCGTCGTTGCCGCCGCCGAGACCGGCGCCGCGATGGCGTCCGACGGCGTCGATTTCGTCGATGAAGATGATGCAGGGCGCGTTCTTCTTGCCCTGTTCGAACATGTCGCGCACACGGGATGCGCCCACACCGACAAACATTTCCACGAAGTCGGAGCCGGAAATGGTGAAGAACGGCACATTGGCCTCGCCGGCGATGGCGCGGGCCAACAACGTCTTACCGGTACCCGGAGGGCCGACGAGCAGGCAGCCCTTGGGAATCTTGCCGCCCAGGCGCTGGAACTTCTGCGGATCCTTCAGGAACTCGACGATTTCCTCAAGCTCTTGCTTGGCTTCGTCGATGCCGGCCACGTCCTCGAAGGTGACACGGCCTGCTTTCTCGGTCAGCAGCTTGGCCTTCGACTTGCCGAAGCCCATGGCCTTGCCGCCACCCGACTGCATCTGGCGCATGAAGAAAATCCACACCCCGATCAGCAGCAGCATGGGGAACCAGGAAATCAGAATGCCCCACAGCGTCGGCGAATTTTCATCCGACGGCTTCGCCTTGATGCTCACGCCCTGTTCGCGCAGACGGCTCACCAACGTGGGATCGTCGGGCGCATAGGTCGTGAAATGGCGGCCGTCGCGCAGGTTGCCGGAAATCGACTGCCCCTGGATGACGACATTACGAACTTCGCCGCTTTCCACGTTGTTGAGGAAGTCGGTGAAGGCCAATTCGTTCTGCACGGCCCGCTGAGGCGTTCCCTGGAACAGATTGAACAGGGCAAAAACCAGCAAGGCGATGATGACCCAGAGGGCGAAATTCCGGCTGAAATTCAACGATTAAGTCCTTTTAAGAGGTTGGACGAAGGCCGCAGGGACGACGTATCGACGCCGCATGCAGCGCCCACAGGGCCCTTCTTTCAGAGATAGTACTCCGAAACCCTCACGCAATACAAAACCCGTTAAAGCCCAAGGTATTTTTTGCCCGGAAGCGGATGGAGAACTCCTCCGCGTCGCCGCCGGGAACCGCATGGGCCAGGAGAATACCGTTTTCGAACAGGGCCGGCAACGTGCGCGCGGCAGTGGCGGGAACCCCGGATACCCGGCGCATACCCTTTGGAATTTGTCGCCAGCCCTCGGCCCCCAGGGGGGCGACAACCGCTCCCGGGGGGATACCCGCCGGCAGATCGATGATGAAACGGCCGTCCCAACCGGCCACGCGCCCCGCGTCGGCCACCACGGGCTCAGGCAACCCGCGCCCATCACGGCAAACAAGGATGCGCCCGGCCTGTTCCGCCAGGAACCGGCAGCGGCCCAGGCTGGCGCCGGGAAAGCCCCCGTCCTTCGCGATGCGACGGGCCAGGCGGTCCGCCCGCGCCACCGGGGGAGCATGATCGGCACCGCCCAAAACCTGCGCCAGCCGGGCGGCCAGACGCGCCGCCACATCGGGGGGCAGGCCAGAGAATGTCCGGCGGTCGAGGTACGCAAAGCCGAGGGGATACAGGGAAACGGTTTCCGCGAGCGCCCGGTTGACCGCACCCTCAAGCACCTTACGCGCCGCCCCCGCCGCATGCGTGTCCGCAAGGGCGCGGTCTGCCAACCCCGCATCACCTGCAAGGCGCTGCCGCGTGCGCACCCGTTCGAAATCAGTATTGGCATTGGAGGGGTCTTCAATCCAGGGGACGCCCTTCGCCGCGAGATAAGCCGTCAGTTCACCACGGTGGATCCCGAGAAGCGGGCGCAGCAAGCGCACTTCGGGAAAGGTCACCAGGGCGCTCATCCCCGCGGCGCCGAAGCCGCCGCCCCGGCTTTGCCGCATCAAATGGGTTTCCGCCTGATCATCGCCGTGATGCCCGACCAGAAGATGCAGCACCCCGGCGGTCCGGCACCAATTCCGCAACAGCCCGTAGCGCGCCGACCGCGCCACCGCCTGCACCGCCGCTGCCGGCTTGGCCCCATCCCAGGTCAGGATATGCACCGCGATGCCGAAGGATTTGAGACGCGCCGCCGTCCCCGCCGCTTCCGACGCCGAGCCCTCCCGCAGCCCATGATCGACGATCAGCGCCGTCACCCGCCCGTCCCGGTCCGCCGCCCATGCGCGGGCCAGCAAGGCCAGGGCCGTGCTGTCCGCCCCCCCGGAAACGGCAACAGCCAGATGCGGGTCGGCCTCGAACGGGCCGAAATGGTCCATCGCCCGGGCAAACCGGCGGCCAAGGCCGTCGGAGGGATCGCTTGATAAAGGATGGGCGGTCGCCGTCATCATCTGCCGTCCGGGCGGTCTCCAGAGGGCGCAGGCCCGTGAACCCTGGCGCGGCGTCAGGCCGGGCCGATCACTGCTTGCAGTTCATCTGCCGCTGTTGGCGGGTGGCCGTGCGCTTGAGGGAGCTATTGGCATTGGGGAAATCGGCGAAAAGCTTGTCGATGGCCGCACAGCCTTCATTGTTCTGGCCCAGTTGACCCAGCGACATGGCCAGCTTCAGCAGGCTGTCCGGTGCCTTGCCGCCTTTGGGGTCCTTTTCGAACCCCTGAAGGAAGACTTCGGCCGCCTTCACGTATTCGGCCCGCGCGTAATGGGTTTCACCCAGCCAATAGCGCGCGTTGCTCGAAAGACCGCTGCCGTCGTGCTTGCCCAGGAATTCCTTGAAGGCCGCTTCCGCCTGATCGAACTGATGCTTGCGCAACAAGTCGAAGGCGAATTTGTACTGTTCCTCGGCGGTGCCGTCCGGCAGCACCGGGCCCTGTGCCGCGCTGGACTGGGGCACGGACGCAGTCTGTTGCGGCGCCTGAACGCGGGTGACGGCGGCCGGGTTGGGGGCTCCGGCCGGTGCCGGCATGGGGGCGGCCTGAACCGGTCCGCCAACGCCCGACGGGGCGGCCTTGGCGGCCCCCGGTTCGGCCGGCGAAGCATCGGATTTGACGAGATTGGGATCGATCTGACCCAGGGTACCCGCGGGACGGCCGATGATGCGGACCTCGCCCGGCGTCGGCGCCGCGTTGGCCTGGGGCCCGGCCGCACCCGGCTGCATGGCCGAGGAAGCCCCCGGCACCCGGCCCTGCTGTTCCAGCCCGGACAGGCGGAAATCCACATCGGTGACCAAGCGATCGACCCGTGCCGTCAGTTGATCCACGTTGTAGGTCATTTCCTCGATCCGCCCGGTCACGTCACGCAGTTCGGTTTCCAGCGTATCAAGCCGCACGCCAATGCGCGCCACGGCGTTTTGCGGCAGGTTGGGCATCGGCTCAACCGGTTTGGCGGCGGCCGAAAGGTCGGCGGCGGGCACGGCACCCGGGCCGCGAACGACCATTTTCGACAAGGTCTGGATATCCCGTTCCAGCCGTTCGAGGCGCTGCGACAGGGCCTGCGCGTCCTGGGCCCGGGCCGGAACGGCGGCGGTCAGAACGGCGGCAAGGCAGAGCGAGGTCAGCGCGGTCGGGAATGTCATCAGACGCATGGGAATTCGAGTGTCCCTGTTGTCGCGGTTGAAACGGGCGCGGCAATCCGAAACATCGGTTTCGCGTCCGCAGGCTGAATGCCCGTAATCCCAGGAATTTTAGGCAAAACTAAGGCGCTTGCCCATACCGCAATCCGCGGCCGGACAAGCGCCCTAGAAACGCTAGACGGTCAACCCGAAGGTCAGGAGCCGGGGCCCGTCACGACGGTCACGCCACGGCGGTTCTGCGACCAGGCGGTTTCGTCGGAGCCGAGCGCCACGGGGCGTTCTTCACCGTAGGAGACAGTCTTGATCCGTTTGGCGTCGATGCCGAGATAGATCAGATATTCTTTCACCGCATTGGCGCGGCGTTCGCCGAGCGCCAAGTTGTATTCCCGCGTGCCGCGTTCGTCGGCATGGCCTTCGATCGTAACCGTCACGGAGCTGTACTTCTTGAGCCAGGCGGCCTGGACGTCCAGGACCTTCTTCTGGTCCTGCTCGACATCGAAGCGGTCGAACGAGAAGAACACCCGATCACCGACGTCAACGACGAACTGATCTTTCAGAGCCAGCGGCGCGGCGGCCGGCAGCGGTGTGATCGACTGGCCAGAACCGGAGGCGCCGGCGCCCGATCCTGACGTGGATTCGCAGGCCGAAACTGCCAAGGCAAGAGCGGCGACCATTCCGAGAACTTTAAAGCGCATGTAATCCCCCATTTGTCGGGTTTTAGTGCATTGCAAATCCGCCGGGGCTGCCGACGGTGAATTCTGCTTGGCCTTATAAAAAAAGGCCGTTCGTGTGATGTATTAACGGTTAAGCGTTCTGATTCCAAGTACTTTTTAAGTTCAAAGGCGTTCCGAGACCCTGCATTTTTGCATGCGCGAAATGTCTTTTTGTATGATCACTGTCACAACATTTCCCCTTGTCAGGGAATAAGTGGCGACCACGCTGGATCGGACGCATCCATGGGGGTTGGAATCTCGCGTTCGTTATGCCCGGTCAAGTCAATGGACCACAGCTTCGACTGCCCGCCGCTGCCGTCCTTTTCCGACCTGCCCTTGCGATAGAAGATCAACACACGCCCGTTCGGCGACCAAGTCGGCCCCTCGATCTTGAAGTCTTCGGCCAAAAGCCGTTCACCCGACCCGTCCGGCTTCATGACGCCGATGAAGAACCGCCCGCCCGACAACTTGGTAAAGGCGATCAGGTCGCCGCGCGGCGACCATACGGGCGTGGCGTAACGTCCGTTGCCGAAGCTGATGCGGCGCACGTTCTTGCCGCGGTCGTCCATCACGTAAAGCTGCTGGCTGCCGCCGCGGTCGGAGTTGAACACGACCTGATTGGCATCGGGCGAAAAACTGGGCGAGGTATCGATGGCGGAATGGAACGTCAGCTGCCGCACCACGCGGGTGCGCAGATCCATGACATAGATTTCCGAGTTCCCGTCCTTAGCCATGGACATGATGATCTTCTTGCCGTCCGGCGAGAACCGGGGCGCGAAGGTCATGCCGGGAAAGTCGCCCAGGACTTCCTGACGGCCCGTGTCGATATTGAAGATATAGACGCGCGGGTTGTTGCGGAAATAGGACATGTAGGTGATTTCCTGCAACGTCGGCGAGAACCTGGGCGTCAGCACCAGGGTCGTTCCGTCGGTCAGGAAGCGGTGGTTCTCACCATCCTGGTCCATGATCGCCAGCCGCTTGCCGAACGGGTTCAGGCGGTTGCGCCCGACCCCCTTGGCGTCCTTGGGCTGTTCCGCGACATAGACGATGCGCGTATCGAAATAACCGTCCTCGCCGGTGATGCGCTTGTAGATCGAATCAGAAATGATATGCGCCACGCGCCGCCAGTTGTCCGGCACGGTGAAATAGGCAAGGCCGATCATCTGCTGTTCCGAGAACACGTCCCACAGGCGGAATTCGACGCGCAGCCGTCCGTCGGACACGACCTCGGTCCGCCCCTGGACCAGGGCCTGGGCGTTGATGACGCGCCAATCACCGAACCGGGGCAGCGCGTTGAGCGCCCCCGCCGACTGGATGAAAGCCTTGGGGTCGATCGGCTTGAACAAACCGGAGCGTTCAAGGTTGGCGGCGATCACGCCGGCGATCTCGCGCCCGGCCCGGGCCGCTGCACCGGATTTGCCGACGAAGTCGGTGACCGCGATGGGCAGCGGTTCAACGTTGCCTCGGGTGATGTCGATGGTGATCTCGGCGCGCGCCGGGCGGGCGTCGCTCAACGCCGCGGCGAAAGCCAACAGCGCGATCAGCGGGGCAAAGGTCTTCAGTGCGAATTTAGCGGGCATAATCATCGGCCTAATGGTCATCACAGCATTCCGCTCGGGTCAAATATGAACTTCAGATCGCGCCAGACATGATACTTGTCCGGCGGCAGGTTGAACTTGTTGCAGCGAGGGTCCAGAACCGCGCGGCGGGCCGCCTCGACGGCGACCTGGAAATAGCGGTCGGTGAACATGCGGCCCGTGTCCTCGACCTCGACCGACTGCACGGAACCGTCGGGGTTCATGGTCAGTCTCAGTTCCGGCCTCAGCTTTTCCGCCCCCGGCGCACCATAGGGCGGCGACCAGCACTTGGACACCTGGTTGCGGATCATCGTGCGCCACTGGTCGATCTCAAGCTGCGACACCTTCTTGTCCGGGTCGTACTTGATCGACTTGGAATTGTTCTGCAACGCCGCCCGGATGCGCGCCATGGTGTCGTCCTTGGGCGTTTCCGACACTTTCTTCTCCGGCTTTTCCTCGGTCTTCGGCGTCGGCTGCTGCTTGATCTTCTCAAGCGTCTTCAGCACGGACGCCGTATCGAAGGTCGGCTTTTGCGGCTTCTTGGGTTTCTTCGGGACCTCGACTTGGGCCAGTTTCGGTTTGGGCGGTTCCGGCTTTTTCTCGGGCTTGGGTTCCGCTTCCTTCTTGGGCTCCGGTTCGGGCTTGGGTTCCGGCTTCGCCTTGGGCAGGGGTTCGGGCTCCGCCTCTGGCTTGGGCGGCAGGGCCGCGATCTCGGGCTGCTTGGGCGTTGGCGGCGCCGGTTTCGGCTTCGGCGGCGTCGGCGGCTTGGGCGGTTCGGCCTTGGCCTCTTTCTTCGGGGTTTCCTGAACCGGGATCGGCGGCGCGTTGCGCATCTCATCGACGTCGACGATCTCGACGAAGATCGGCTGCTCTTCATGCAACGGCGTGATCTTGTTGAACGGCAGGCCAAGCCAAGCGGCCAGCACCAAACCCACGTGCAGGGAGACGGATGTGATCAGTGCGGTCCGCAAGGGGCCCCGACTTACTTCTTGGCAGGCGGGCGTTTCGCCGCCTTGCCCGGTTCCTGCGCGATCAACGCCACGCGCCGGTAGCCGGCTGCGTTGATCTGTCCCATCACCGCCATGACACGTCCGTAATTGATGGCCCTATCCCCTCTGACGAAGATCCGAATGTCCGGATTATTGCCGGTGATAGCGTGCAATCTTGGCACCAATGTGTCCAAGTCAACGGCCGTGTCCTGAATATAAATCTGCCCGCCGGCGTCGACGCTGACGGCCAACGGCTCATCCTGGCCGCTGACGGCGCCCGCTTTGGTGTCCGGCAGGTCGACCTGAACCCCCACGGTCAACAGCGGCGCCGTGACCATGAAGATAATGAGCAGGACCAGCATCACGTCGACGAACGGCGTAACGTTGATGTCGCTCATCAGCGCCCGGTTCTTGCGCCGTCGGCGCGAGGTCCGCTGTATGGTGACGGCCACGTTCCCGCTCCCCGCCCTAGGTGTCCAGCTCGCGCGACAGGATCGCCGAGAATTCGCCCGAGAAGTTTTCGAGCCGCCCGGCATAACGGTCCAGATCGCGGGAGAATTTATTATAGGCGATGACCGCCGGGATCGCCGCAAGAAGCCCCAGCGCCGTGGCGAACAGGGCCTCGGCAATGCCGGGTGCGACCACCGCAAGCGACGTATTCTTGGAAATCGCGATCGACTGGAACGAATTCATGATGCCCCAGACCGTGCCGAACAGGCCGATGAAGGGGGCCGTGTTGCCCGTGGTCGCCAGGAACGTGAGATAACGTTCGGCGCGGTCCATTTCCCGATCGGCGGTGATCTGCATGACCCGCTCGATGCGCTGGGCCAGGGTCGTCGACCCTCCACCGCCGTTGGGTGAGGCGCGCCGCCATTCCCGCATGGCGGCGGCGAACACGGCGGACATGGGGTCCATGGGCCGGCTGCCGATCTTGTCATACAGGCTGTCGAGGCTGTCGCCGGACCAGAAGCGATCCTCGAACTTGTCGGTTCGTTTGTTCAGGCGGCGCACGGACAACATTTTTTCAAAGATGATCGCCCAACACCAGATCGATGCTGACACCAACATGATGATCACCGACTTGACCACCAGATCGGCCTTCATGAACAGCGCCACGACCGAGAAATCCAGGTTCGTCGAGCCCGCCAGGGCCATCGCTTCGACCGCTTGATTTTCCATCTTTGTTCGTCTCGTTCCGTTTTTCTTAAGGCCCATCGCCGGCATCGGCGATCCGGGCCATTTCAATTCGCACTTCGGCCGGTAGGCGCACGGGCCGTCCGGCCGTGTTCATACAAGCGAGGGTCAGACTCATCTGCACCAGGTCGTCATCGCCCCGGCGCACCACTTGGGCCATCTCCACGGTCGCCCCCCGCACCGCCAGCACCCGCGTTTCGACGCTAAGGGCATCGTCTAGCCGCGCCGGCTTCAGGTATTCGGCACTGACCCGGCGCACGGCAAGCGCGACGCCCTTCTGCGCCAAAATCGCGGAATTTTCAAATCCCAGTTCACGAAGAAGCTCCGTTCGGGCGCGTTCCGCATAGCGCAGGTAATTGGCGTAATAGACGATGCCGCCGGCGTCCGTATCCTCGTAATAAACACGCACGGGCATGCGGTGGCAGGGCGTTTCTCCTGTTCCGATCACGCGTCATCCTCCGTCCCACTTGTGGCGGAAAGAAGGTCAAGTTGCGGCGCACCCGGCGGTAGGTCGAGCCCCAGATGCCGGAACGTCTCAGGCGTCACGGCGCGGCCGCGCGGCGTGCGCATCAATAACCCCTGCTGGATCAGGAAGGGCTCGATCACTTCCTCGATGGTGTCGCGCTGTTCCGACAGGGCAGCGGCCAAAGTTTCCACGCCGACCGGCCCGCCGCCGTAATTGCCGCAGATACAGGTCAGGTAGCGGCGGTCCATGGCGTCGAGCCCGCGCTGATCGACTTCAAGCCGCGTCAGAGCCGCATCGGCGATCCGAGCATCCACGGACCCTGATCCGTCGACAGCGGCAAAATCGCGGACTCGGCGCAGCAGCCTGCCCGCGACCCGCGGTGTACCGCGGGACCGGCGGGCGATTTCCAGCGCCCCCTCGGACGTCAAGTCCAGGCCCAGCAATGCCGCCCCCCGGCGCACGATACCCTCTAGTGCTTCCGGGCTGTAAAAATTGAGCCGCACGGGAATACCGAAACGATCGCGCAGCGGTGTCGTGATCAGGCCTGAACGGGTCGTCGCCCCGACCAGGGTGAAGGGCGGCAGATCAATGCGCACGGAGCGCGCCGCCGGCCCCTCGCCGATGATCAGGTCGAGCTGATAATCCTCCATCGCCGGATAGAGGATTTCTTCGACAATCGGGCTAAGGCGGTGGATTTCGTCGATGAACAGAACATCGCGCGGCTGCAGATTGGTGAGGATCGCCGCCAGGTCGCCCGCCTTGGCGCCCACGGGGCCCGAGGTGGCGCGGAAGCCCACACCCAGTTCGCGGGCGACGATCTGCGCCAGGGTCGTCTTGCCCAGCCCCGGGGGGCCGAAGAACAGGACATGGTCCATGGCTTCGCCGCGCGACCGCGCGGCCTCGATGAACACCTTCAGGTTTTCACGCGCCTGGTCCTGGCCGACGAAATCGCCAAGCGTCTGGGGCCGCAGGCCGGGGTCGGCAGCGAAGTCGTCTTCCACAACTTCCGGCTGGATCATGCGTTCCTCGGCCATTGTCGCTTACGCCCCCCGCCGCTGGTCGCTCGGGGCAAGCTCGGCCAGCCCGGCACGGATCAGGGCCTCCAGGGTCAAGGCGGCATCCGACGCCTGGGCGGCGCGGGATACCGCCCCCAAGGCTTCCGACGGCGTATAGCCGAGGTTGACCAAGGCCGACGCCGCATCGCGCAGCAAATCTTGCGCCGCATCACCGGTGGAATCCGGCTTGGCCGCGCCCGGGGCTGATGCCGCACCGCCCTTGGCCGCCACCGGCCCCAAGGCGAGGGCCCCGACCTTGTCCTTCAATTCATGGAGAATGCGCTGCGCCAGCTTGGGCCCGACGCCGGGGGCGCGGCACACGGCCGCCTTGTCGCCGGCCGCGATGGCCTGCAGCAGCATGTCGCCGGTCAGCGCCGACAGCATGGCGAGGGCAACCTTGGCGCCCACGCCCTGCACGGTGGTCAACAGGCGGAACCAGTCCTGTTCATCGGCGCGCAGAAAACCGTATAGATGGATGTGGTCTTCGCGCACGTGGGTTTCGATGAACAGCGCCACCGCCTCCCCCTGCCCCATCTGCGACAGGGTCCGCGACGACGCGTGCACAAGATAGCCGACCCCGTTCACGTCGATCACGGCGGTGTCCGTGCCGACGGCATCGACAAAGCCTTTGAGCCGCGCGATCACCGGGCCGCTCCCGCCATGGCGGCGCTCGACGCATGGCCCGGCGCGGTGCGGTGATGGGCGTGACAGATGGCGACGGCCAGGGCATCGGCGCTGTCGGCGCTTTTGAAGGCCGCCCCCGGCAACAATGTGCGCACCATCATCTGGACCTGTTCCTTGGCCGCATGGCCGGTGCCGACCACGGTCTTTTTCACGAGATTGGGGGTGTATTCGAACACCGGCAGACCGGCCAAGGCCGGCACCAGCATGGAAATGCCGCGGGCCTGGCCCAGCTTCAAGGTCGTCGTCGGGTTGGTGTTGACGAAGGTTTCCTCGACCGCCGCTTCGACCGGGGCCATGGCGCGGATGACCTCGACCAACCCGTCGTGAAGTTGCACCAGACGTTCGGCAAGGCTGGCCTTCGGATCGGAGGAAACAACGCCGTCGGCGACATAGCGAAGCCGGTTGCCGGCGTGTTCGATGACGCCCCATCCGGTGTTCTTCAACCCCGGGTCAAACCCGATCAGCCGCATCCGTGTTCCATTCCGCTCCGTATCCCTGTGGCGTCCGCTTTACGATTTAAGCGCTCAGCCTTTCCATGATCTCGTCGTCGACCTCGAAATTGGCGGCGACACGCTGCACGTCGTCGTTGTCTTCCAACGCATCAATCAGCTTCAGCAATGTCTGCGCCGTACCTTCATCGACTGAGATGGAATTCTGTGGCTTCCAGGCCAGGCGCGCCTCTTCCGGCTCACCGAAGCGTTCTTCCAGCGCGTCGCGCACGGCGGCGAAATCGTCAGGCTGGCAGGTGATGGTGTGGTTTTCGTCATCCGATTCCACATCCTCCGCGCCCGCTTCCAGCGCCCCTTCGAACATGGCCTCTGCGCCGGCGACGGCGGCCGGATAGGTGATCTGGCCGACCCGGTCGAACATGAAGGCGACGCTGCCCGTCTCGCCCAGGTTGCCGCCGTTCTTGGAAAAGGCGGTGCGCACTTCCGAGGCCGTGCGGTTGCGGTTGTCGGACAGGGCCTCGACGATCACGGCGACACCGCCCGGGCCGTAGCCTTCGTAGCGGATTTCCTCGTAATTCTCGGCATCATTGCCCTGTGCCTTTTGGATCGCCCGATTGATGACGTCGTTGGGCATGTTCAAGGCCTTAGCGTTGGCGACAGCCAAACGCAGGGCGGCATTGAAGTTGGGATCGGGGCCTTGGCGCGCGGCGACCGTCACTTCGCGGCCCAGTTTGGCAAAGACCTTCGCCCGCTTGGCGTCCTGACGGCCTTTGCGGTGCATGATGTTCTTAAATTTGGAATGACCAGCCATTTTGGCGGGAACCCCCTATATGTCGTGGCGATTCGTCGGGATTATACCCAAATGATGGGACCGGCGCGAGTGTCGCCGGCGATGAAGCTAGGCCCGCAATATGGCAAGATTTCGTCCGCCGTGAAAGGCCGCAGGCCAAGGAAAAGGTTGATTTTCAGGTTAGCCAGCTATCCCGGCACCGCCGGTGCCAGGCGGCCGCCCAGGCGCACGGGCTCCGCCCGCGTCGCCAGACCCGTGCCATCGTCGGTTTCCAGGTACATGGCGCAGAAGGTTGCCTCGCCGCTCGCGGGCTCCAACCGGCCCTGCGGCAGCTTGGTGGTAAACCGCGCCGTGGCGTTTTCCTTCTGCATGCCGATCACGGAATCATAATCGCCGGTCATGCCCAGGTCGGTCTGATAGGCCGTGCCACCCTTGAACACCTGGGCGTCCGCCGTCGGCACATGGGTGTGGGTCCCGACCACCGCCGACACTCGGCCGTCCAGGAAATGGGCCATGGCCATCTTTTCCGACGACGCCTCGCCGTGCAGATCGAGCAGGATGGCGTCGACGTTGCCGCGCCCGCTGGCCGCCCCCAGGCGGTGGTTCTTCAAGGCCTCGTCCACCCCGGCGAAGGGATCGTCGAGCGGGTCCATGAACAAACGGCACATGGCGTGCACGACCATGACCTTGCGGCCGTCCTTGGTCTCGAACACGCCGGCCCCCTTGCCGGGCGTGCCGGCGGGAAAGTTCAGGGGACGCAGCAAGCGGTCGTCGCCGTCGATGTAATTCATGATCTCGCGCTGATCCCACACATGGTTGCCCGTGGTGATGACGTCGGCGCCTTGCCCATAAAGATCGTTGCAGATCGCCTCGGTAATGCCGAAACCATGGGCCGCGTTCTCACCATTGACGATGACGAAGTCGAGGTCCAGTTGCGCGCGCAGGGCCGGCAGATGTTTGGCCACAGCGTCCCGGCCGCTTCGGCCGACCACATCCCCGACAATCATGATTTTCATAAACTGACCTTAATACCTAGTGCCTTGGCCCCAAAATGCCTCGCCGGGACGGTTAAGGCGTAATTTTAATGATGTCGTCCTCGGTCACGACCCAGTCAAGGCGTGCGTCGTAATGGTCGCGCGGCACGGCGTCAACTTCCTGGGCCGAATAACCGACCCCGACTGCGGCAACGGGCGTGCCGGAATTTCGCAGTTCGGCCAAGGTCCGGTCATAGAATCCGCCACCCCAGCCAAGCCGATATCCGGTTCGGTCGAAGGCAAGCAGCGGCACCAGAAGCAAATCAGGACGCACGTCCTCCGCTCCGTCCGCCGGATGACGGGTGCCGAACACGCCGTTCGTCAGCTTCACCCCCGGTGTCCAGGCCCGGAATCGTAGCGGCTGTGCCTTGCCCACGACCACGGGCAGACAGCCCTGCCAGCCGTTGGCGGCCAGGGCCAGGATTGCGGGGAGAACATCCATTTCGTCCTGCATGGCGAGATAACCGGACGCCCAGCCCGGTGTCAGCGCCTGGGCCAAAGCCACGGCATGACAGGCAACGGCAGTGGCGGCGGCGCTCCCTTGGTCGGCATGCGCGCGCGTGCGCCGGACGGCGGCTTCTTTGCGCAGGAGACGCTTTTGCTCGAGGAGATCCATAATGATTTGATGACGGAACCCGAAATTCGGGTGCCGTAACAATACCCAAGACGAAAAAAGTCGGCGGTGCCGCAGTAGCCGTCGGCGTTAAGATCCTCCGTGGCCTGCTCTCAACAGGTTGGGCACCGTGATACCGAGCGTCCAGGACGAACCCGTGCAACCCGGCAGGGACAGCACCCTTAAAGGACGCATCGCCCCAGGGATAATGTACCTAACGCGCTCCGCAGCGCTCCGCCTGAGCGGAAGTTAGGCTTGTTCAAGCCCCACGGCAATGCCTTCGATGCGGTCGGCGATACTTTCCAGGGTGCGGCTGACCTTTTCCTCGGATTCGATAAGCCGGGCGACGCCTTCACTTTTGCGGCTGATCGACTCCAGTTCCGCATAGGCGTCGGACAATTCGTCGGCGAGAAGCAGGCTGACCATGACCAGAAGCCGGGCATCCCCGGCCTGGCCGACGGCGGCAACCAGTTCCTGAACCCGGTTGTCGACATACTTGCCGAGCCGCGACAGGTGCGCTTCCTGCCCGTCGTCGCAGGCGACCTGATACTGACGTCCGTTGATGGTGACGGTGACATGGGCCATGGCGTGATCCGACCCTAGCCTTCGAGGACTTTTTCAAGGCGGCCGATGGCGCCGTCGAGACGCCCCTTGACCTCCTCGGTCACGGTCTGCAGGCGGGCGTTCTCCGCCCGCAATGCCCCCGTGTCGCCGCCGCCTTCAGCCGCAGCGGTGCCGCGTGCCTGAACGGCCTTTTCCAGGCGCGACAAGGCACCTTCCAACCGCTCGAATGCGCGGTCCACTCGTGATGGTTTACTGATGGTCGCCACAAACACCCCCCGACCCAACTAAGAAAATATAATTGCCTTAGTGGGTAAAAATTTTATGAAGAATAGGTGCCTATGCACATAAGTTCAACCACCACATCAATTGGACGGCATTGCGCCCCGGACAGCCGGGCGTTCGCGGGTTTACAGGGGGCGGTGGGTAGCCTATATGCTCGCCCCGGACAGAGGCTTCCGTCGCAGGGGCCTCAATGCAGGAAATTCAACAAATTTACGGAGGCATTCATGGCGGTTCGGGTTGCGATCAACGGGTTCGGAAGAATTGGTCGTTTGGTTCTTCGGGGCATTTTGGAATCGCGGCGTAACGACATCGAAGTCGTCGCCATCAACGACCTGGGCTCGCCCGAAATGAACGCCCACCTTCTTAAATACGATTCCGTGCACGGGCCGCTGGGCATGGATGTGTCGGTCGCGGGCGACGTCATGAACGTCGGCGCCGGGCCGATCAAGGTTACGGCCGAGCGTAATCCCGCCGATCTGCCCTGGAAGGAACTGGGCATCGACGTGGCCCTGGAATGCACCGGCCTGTTCACTGACCGCGACAGCGCCGCCAAGCACCTGGACGCGGGTGCCGCCAAGGTTCTAGTCTCGGCCCCGGCCTCGGGCGTCGATCTGACCGTCGTCTATGGCGTCAACCACGACAAGCTGGAAGCCGGCCATACGGTCGTTTCCAATGCGTCCTGCACGACCAACTGCTTGGCCCCCGTGGCCGACGTGCTGCACAAACTGGTCGGCATCGAAAAGGGCTATATGACGACGATCCACGCCTACACCGGCGATCAGCGTCCGCTCGACACCCTGCATTCGGACCCCCGCCGGGCGCGCGCCTGCGCTGTGTCCATGATCCCGACCTCGACCGGTGCGGCCAAGGCCGTCGGCCTTGTGCTGCCGGAACTGAAGGGCAAGTTGGACGGCACCGCGATCCGCGTGCCGACCCCCAACGTGTCGCTGATCGACCTGACCTTCACGGCCGGGCGTTCGACCACGGCCGAGGAAATCAACGCGGCCATGCTGGAGGCCTCCAACGGCCGGCTCAAGGGTGTGCTCGCCTACAACACCGAGCCTCTGGTCTCCATCGACTTCAATCACAACCCCGCAAGCTCGAGCTTCGATTCCACCCAGACCCAGGTGATCGACGGCAATTTCGTGCGCGTGCTCAGCTGGTACGACAACGAATGGGGCTTCTCCAACCGCATGCCGGACACCGCGCTGGCCATGCATGGTGCGAAATAAGCGACGGGTTTGAGATGACGGGGGGCGCGACCAGGCAACCGGCCGCTCCCCCGGCATCCGTCGTTATTCACGACCTGAACCACGCAAAACAGGCGCTGAGCGCCGCCCGCCGCACGGGCCGCCCCGTGCATTTGGTCAGCGCACCCGGCGCCGCCGGCTATCTCGGCCCCGCCCTGTTCAAACAAATCATCGACCAAGCCCGCGCCGCCGAACCGGCGGCCCATGCCACGGCCTGCCTTGATTGCGCGGACGAACCGGGCACGGCCCTGGACGCCATCAGGCTGGGCGTCGAAGTCGTGTCCCTGTCGGCCACCCCCGAGGTTCTGGCCAAAATCGAGAGTGCGGCAATTGCGGCCGGCGCCAAGGTGGCCAACCGGCCTGCGCAGGCATTGGATATGGCGGACGCCGACGCAGACCGGCGGCTCGACACTTGGCTCACGGGAGAATTCCAACATGGCTGACAATGATGACACCTGCCTGCTCTACCTGGTCACGCCCCCTGCCTTCGACCCGAACGTCTTCGCGGGCGATATGGCGGCGGCGCCCGACGCCGGTCCCGTCGGCGCCGTGCAGTTGCGCCTGAAGGCCCCGGACGGCACGCCCGACAGCGACGACGACATCCGGCGCGCCGCCGATATCCTGCTGCCCGTGTGCCGCGACCGTGGCGTGCCGCTGATTTTGAACGACCGCCCCGACCTGGCGGCGGAAACCGATTGCGACGGCGTCCATGTGGGCCAGGGCGACGCGTCTTACCGGGACGCCCGCAAAACCCTGGGCGACAGGCGCATCGTCGGCGTGACCTGCCATGCATCCCGTCACCTGGCCATGGAAGCCGGTGAGGCCGGAGCCGACTACGTCGCCTTCGGCGCCTTCTTCCCGACCGGCACCAAGGACGTCACCCATCACGCGGATATCGACCTGCTGCGCTGGTGGAGCGAGATTTTCGTCGTGCCCAGCGTCGCCATCGGCGGCATCACGGTCGACAATTGCAGGCCCCTGGTCGCCGCGGGTGCTGACTTCTTGGCCGTGGTCTCCGGGGTCTGGCAGCATGCGCAAGGACCGGCCGCCGCGGTCGCCGCCTTCAACAAGGTAATTGCCGATACCCAACGCCCCTGACGGCGGCGTTGGGCCGTTGCTATGCACGAAACAAACTGGTAGCTTCCGCGCCGCTTTCACCCCCTATCAACATATAAACGGGCACGGACATGAAAATCGACGGCAACGCCATTCGACCCGGTATGGTCATCGAACATCAGGGACGCCTGTGGCGCGCGGTCAAGATCGCCCATACGCAGCCCGGCAAGGGTGGCGCCTATCTTCAGGTGGAATTGCGCGAACTGCGCGACGGCACCAAGCTGAACGAACGCTTCCGCTCGTCGGAAAAGGTCGAACGCGCGACCCTGGAACAGAAGGAATACCAATTCCTGTTTTCCGATGGCGAAATGTTCACCTTCATGGACAACGAAAATTACGAACAGGTCGTCCTGAACAGCGATCAGATCGGTGAGGATCAGACCCCCTATCTGCAGGACGGCATGGAAGTGACCATCGAAAGCCACGACGGCGACCCGATCGGCGTTCAACTGCCTGACCGGGTGACCCTGACCGTGGTCGAAACCGAAGCCGTGGTCAAAGGCCAGACGGCGGCGTCGAGCTATAAACCGGCGCTTTTGGACAACGGTGTGCGCACCAGCGTGCCGCCGCATATCGAGACCGGCACCCGCATCGTCGTCAATCCCGCCGAAGGCACCTATGTCGAACGGGCCAAGGACTAGGCTTCGGCTGCGTTCTTCCCGCCCCTTTCCGATCGCTTGAAACAAGGCCCGCCATGCTGCGCACGCCCCTGATAAACGTCATGACCGCCGCCGCCCAAAAGGCGGCGCGGGGCCTGATCCGCGATTTCGGCGAGGTCGAACACCTACAGGTCTCGAAGAAGGGCCCGGCCGACTTCGTCTCGACCGCCGACCGCAAGGCCGAGAAAATTCTGTTCGAGGAACTGCAACGCGCGCGACCCAAGTACGGTTTCCTGATGGAAGAACGCGGCGCGGTCGAGGGCGTCGACACCTCGAATCGCTGGATCATCGATCCGCTGGACGGCACCACCAATTTCCTGCACGGCATTCCCCAGTTCGCCATCTCCATCGGCCTGGAACGCGATGGTCAGATATTCGCCGGCGTCGTCTACAACCCGATCACGGACGAGATGTTCGTCGCTGAAAAGGGCCAGGGCGCCTTTCTCAACGGGCGGCGTCTGCGCGTCTCGGCACGCCGAGACATTGCCGAATCCCTGTTCGCGACGGGCATTCCCTTCGTCGGCCGGGGCAGCCACGATCTATTCCTCAACCAGTTGCGCGCGATCATGGCCGTGTCCGCCGGCGTACGGCGCAATGGTGCTGCCTCGCTTGATCTGGCCTGGGTCGCCGCAGGGCGCTTCGAAGGGTTCTGGGAACAGAACCTGCAGCCCTGGGACATAGCGGCAGGTATGATCCTGGTCGCCGAAGCGGGCGGTTTCGTCACCGATCTTTCGGGCGGCCGAGACATCTTCCAGCGCGGCGACATCGCCGCAGGCAACGACGCCATGCACCCGGCCATGCTGAAAACCCTGGCCGGTGCCGGCGCGGCGGCCACCTGACCCATTCCCGCCCCCGTCGAAGGGCTGTTTTCAGGCGCCCCGAAAGCGTCATATTTACCTGATTTCATGCAAGGGCTTTACGGTTGTCCAGCGCATCGCCGTTGGTTAAGGTGATCGCCTTGGTTTCTGCCGCTGGGCGGAGGGTCCCCGGACCATCCCGGCGGAGGAATACCAAGCCTGCCGAAAACGGGATACACATACCCGAACACGACAACGGGCCGGAAGACGACAACAGGGAAGAATGGGGAGTGACCGTCCGATGACATCCTCACGTTTTTTGACCGGGCTTTTGGTCATTGCCGTGGCGCCGCTGGCGCTGGCATCAGGCCCGGTCGAGGCACAGGTGAGCAACTACGCGGACGGTGCCGTGACCATCGACATGGGCGCCCTGCCCGGCGGCGGATACGGCCACACCGTGGACATATCGTCGGAACCGGCCGCACCCGCCTATGGCGGCGGACTGCGCCTGCCTGGCGTAAGCCGGCCGACCTCTCAGCTGTTTGTCGCCCCAGAAAAATCCGCCCCCATCCGCAAGCTGAAGGTAACCCGCGCCGAAGCCACACCGGCCCCGCGCGCCAGCCGCATGGAAGCGGAGATGCGCCCGCCCGCCGCCAAGGCGCCGCCACCGCCGATGCCGTCGAAACCATCCCCCGCGCCGGCCCCCGCCGCAGAGGCCCCGGCACAATTAACGGCCGCCGCACCGACGCCGCCCGCCGCACCGACGGTCCCCGGCACGGCACCGGACAAGAAAATAGCCGATGCGGCTCCACCGCCGCCCGCTCCCAAGGTCGAGGCAGTGAAGAGCAGCGCGGACAAAGCACCCCCGCCACCTCCGCCTGCCACCGCTCCGGGCGCCGCCGTTCCGCCGCCCCCGCCGCCGCCCGCCACGGCCATGGCCGTGCCCACGCCGCCGGCGCCCAAGGCGGAAAGCACCGCATCCCTGACGACCGGCGAGGATGGCCGATTGATCCGCGTGGTATTCGACGAAAGCCAGTCGAAACTGCCCGACACCGCCAAGCCGAACCTGTTGAAACTGGCCGATCAGGTGAAAGATCAGCGCGATGTCCGGCTGCAGCTTCTGGCCTATGCCGGGGGTGACGACCTGAAATCCAACCGGGCACGCCGCCTGTCCTTGTCCCGCGCCCTTTCCGTGCGCTCTTTCCTGATCGAAAGCGGCATCCGCTCGACCCGGATTGATGTACGGGCTCTCGGCGACAAGACCTCCGACGAGCCCAAGAACCGGGTCGACATCACCCTGGCCCCGCGTTGACGGGACCGTCGGGTTCCGCGTGACGTCCGTGCCCCCGAAAGGACCTCGTAAGGGCTTCCCTACATGACGCGCCCCAACCGATACCTGCTCAGGATGATCCTGTTCCTCGGCGCCGTCGTCGCCGTCTGCGCCCCCCTGTTCCAACCGCTGCGTGACGCCTTCCTGGCCAATGCGCCCCTGAACGGCGGCATCTTGGCGGTGCTGGCGTTGGGTATCGCCTATAACTTCCTGCAGGTCGCGCGCCTGAAGCCCGAGGTCGAATGGGTAGAAAGCTACCGCCGTGACGGGGCGCAGTTGTCACAGCCGAGCCCGCCCCGTCTGCTCGGCCCCATGGCAAGCATGCTTGGCCAGCGTTCCGGCCGCCTGACATTGTCGACCACATCGCTGCGCACCTTGCTTGACGGTCTGGTTTCGCGCCTTGACGAATCACGCGATATTTCGCGCTACATCATTGGCCTGCTGATCTTCCTCGGCCTGCTCGGCACCTTCTGGGGTCTTCTCGAGACGGTCGCCTCGGTCAAGGACGTGATCGTTGGCCTGACCGTCGACGGTGGCGACATCAATGGGACGTTCGAAAAGCTGAAACATGGCCTGGAAACGCCATTGTCCGGCATGGGCACGGCCTTTTCATCATCCCTGTTCGGGTTGTCGGGCTCGCTCATCCTGGGCTTTCTCGACCTGCAGGCCGGCCAGGCGCAGAACCGTTTCTATAATGATCTGGAAGAGTGGCTGTCGAGCCTGACCCGCCTGTCGTCGGGGGCCCTTTCCGGCGACGGCGACCAGTCCATGCCCGCCTATGTACAGGCGCTGCTGGAACAATCGGCGGAGAACCTGGAGAACTTGCAGCGCACCCTGTCGCGCGGTGAGGAAAGCCGCGCCGAGGCCAACCAAGGCATCCTGAACCTGACCGACAAACTGGACACCCTGACCGACCACCTGCGTGCGCAGCAGCAGCTGATGAAGGATATGGCCCAGAGCATGAATCGGAGCGACGGCGGAGGCATGGATGCGGAAACCAGGACCAGCATCCGCAACCTGGACCGTGCCGTAACCCGTCTGGCCGACGACGTCAGCCACGGCCGCGACGAAATCATCAAGGAAGTGCGGTCCGAGATCAAACTTCTGGCCCGCACCATGGCCAACATCGCCGACGGCGAATATGACCGCTGACGCCGTGACGCCGGTTCTACGTCCCCGTCACGACCCCGCGGCCCCCCGGCAAGGGACGACGTAATCATGGCCAGCCTCGCTAGGCGCCACGAACGATCAACCAACATCTGGCCCGGCTTCGTCGACGCCCTGGCGACGCTGCTGATGGTCATCATCTTTCTGTTGCTGATCTTCATCATGGCCCAGGTCTTTCTGGGACAGGCATTGACCGGGCGTGATCAGGCGCTGCGCAAGCTGGAGGGCGAGATCAGCGAACTGGCGAGCCTGTTGGCCCTGGAACGCAAGACCACGGACAGCCTGCGCGCCGATGTCAGCCGCCTGTCGACGGAGCTCGAAGTCTCGGTCGGCGAACGCGAACGGCTGAGCGCCAACGTCGCCGGACTGCGCATGCGCGCCGAATCGGCGGAACAGCAACTTGTCGATGCCATGGTTTCCATGGAAGCCAGCCGCCAGACCATCGGCCGCCTGGAAACCTCGTTGGCTGACACCCAGAAGACACTCGCGGTACGCGAGGAGGAACTGGCCGAACGCGTGCTGCGCCTGAACAACCTGGCACGCGAGATCGAGGCCCTGACGGCGCTTCGCGACGAGTTGACCGCGAAGGTCATGGAGCTCGGCAAACAGGCTAACGAAAAGGGCGAGGCGCTGATCAACGAGCGCAACATTTCGGAATCCGCCCGCGCCCAGGTCGCCCTGATGAACCGCCAGTTGGCGGCGCTCCGCGAGCAGTTGGCGACGCTTGAGGCGACGCTCCGCGCAGCCGAGGAAAAGGCCCAGTCGCAGGGTGTGCAGATCGAAAGTCTGGGCAAGCGGCTTAACGCCGCGCTGGCGTCCAAAGTTCAGGAACTCAGCCGCTACCGTTCGGAATTCTTCGGCCGCCTGCGCGAAGTTCTCGGCAACCGACCCGGCATCCGCATCGTCGGCGACCGCTTCGTGTTCCAGTCGGAGGTCTTGTTCGACGTCGCCTCGGCCGAACTGGGCCCGGCGGGCAAGGAACAGATGAGCGCCTTGGCTCAGACCCTCAAAGAACTGGTGGTGAAAATTCCCGAGGACATTGACTGGGTGCTCCGTGTCGACGGACATACGGATAAAACGCCAATTTCCACAGCCCGCTTCCCCTCCAACTGGGAATTGTCGGCGGCGCGCGCCATCTCCGTGGTCAAGTACCTGATCGACCAGGGACTTCCCTCCGTGCGTCTGGTCGCCGCCGGGTTCGCAGCCAACCGGCCCATTGATCCCGGTGCCGACGAAATCGCGCTTCGGCGAAACCGCCGGATCGAACTCAAACTGACCCAGCGCTGATCGGCCAACCAGAATGCTCGCTATTTTCCTGATCGTCGTCGTCGATCTTATCGGTTTCGGTATCATCATTCCGCTGCTGCCGTTCTACGGCGAGCATTTCCAGGCTGACCCGCAGACCGTCGGCCTGCTGATGGCGACCTATTCCCTGGCCCAGTTCATTTCCGCACCCCTGTGGGGACGGCTCAGCGATCATGCCGGACGCCGACCGGTCTTGCTTCTTAGCCTCGCCGGGGCGGCCGCGGCCTATGTCTGGCTGGCCTTTGCCGACGCGCTCTGGATGCTGTTCATGGCGCGCGCCCTGGGCGGCCTGATGGCCGGCAACATATCCGCCGCCTTCGCCTATATGGCCGACATCACGACCAAGGAGAATCGCGCCAAGGGCATGGGCTTGATCGGCGCCGCCTTCGGCATCGGCTTCATCCTGGGCCCCGCCATCGGCGGCATCCTGGCCGGACCGGACCCGTTGACCGCCGATTACCGCAGCCCGGCCCTGGCCGCCGCCGGTCTGTCGATACTCGCCCTTCTACTGGGGCTGGTGAAGCTGCCGGAATCTCTGTCGGCCGAGGTCCGCGCCCGCGCGGCGGCGATGCCGCGCCGGCGGCGTCTGGCGAAGTTCACGGATGCCCTAAGGCTGCCTGGGGTGGGACTGCTGATGCTACTGGGGTTCCTCGCGACCTTCGTATTCGCGGGTCTGGAAACGACCTTCGCCATGTGGTCCCGACGTGCCTTTGACTGGGGCCCGGAACAGAACGGCTGGTTGTTTGCCTATGTCGGTGTGCTGTCTGCGGCGGTCCAGGGCGGCCTGATGGGCCGTCTCGCCAAACGCTTCGGCGAACGGGCATTGCTGATCCAGGGGGCTGTCGCCCTCGCCCTCGGTATCGGCGCCATCCCCTTCTGCACCCAGGTCTGGCATCTGCTGATTGCCATGGCCATCGCGGCCTACGGCTTCAGCGTCATCAATCCGGCCTACAACAGTTTGATTTCACAACAGGTTCCCGACACGGACCAGGGCGGCGTGATGGGCGTGACACGGTCGGTGACGACCATGGCACGCGTCCTCGGCCCGGCCTGGGCAGGCTTGCTGTTCGCCCAAATCGGGCGGGACTGGCCCTATTACTCAGGCGCCCTGGTGATGGCGGCGGTGCTGCTCCTGGCCCTTGCCATTCCGGCTGGATTGCGCCCCGTCCCGTCATCACAGACGGACGGCGACCCCCGTTGACGCCTTGAGTTCGGCCACCAATTTCTCGTCCAGGAATTCACCCGACCGCGTGCAGCGCCACTGTTCCTTGTCCGCGTCAAAATCGTAATGAGTGGCACCGCTGACCGGCGACGACATCCAAATTTGGCGGTTGGGCGCGTGCTTGTTGATGACGTACTGACCGCCTGTATCCAATTCGATGGTCAGGATACCGCCTTCCAAGTCCACGTCGGCTTGATCGCCGAGCACCGCCTCGATCGCATCCATGAACGATTCCAAGGTCTTGTCAGCGATGTGCGTGAATGACGTGTCGTCCAGGGACATGTGGGGAGACTCCTTGAGTTTAGGTCGAAAAGGCCAGCGTACCAGCGGGGATTCATGAAACCTTGCGCATGGCAGGTCAGGTCTGTATATAGAGCGCCACTTTTGCCGGAGCCAAGCCAAATGAAAAAAGATATCCACCCGGACTACCACGAAATCACCGTTCAGATGACGGATGGTAGCTCGTTCACGACGCGCAGCACCTGGGGCAACCCCGGCGATGTGCTGAAGTTGGAAGTCGACCCGAAGAGCCATCCGGCTTGGACGGGCGGCGGACACCGCCTGGTTGATGCCGGCGGACGCCTTGCGCGCTTCAACAAACGGTTCGGGAACAGCGGCCTGAAGATGTAGGAATTCGTCCCTTCGGGGGCGATCTCCGGCACTGGCCGGAACCTGAATCGACGTGCACAAGGGCGCACCCCAAGGGCGCGCCCTTTTCCGTGCACAATCCCTAGGATAAGGGGGTTAAAATCAACCCCTCCCATAGCATGAACAGCTATGCTAACTTTTATGCAATCGGGTAGGGAAATGTTTACCTGCCCGCATCAAAATTGCTCTTCTGGGAAGTACCGAAACATCCGGTAGCCCCGTTCGACCGGGGAAGGCGATCTGCGGCTACGACGGTAATTCGGTCTGATTAATGGGGAGCGGCTGGGTAACGGCCATGGCAAGACACATTCATTTCGAGGTCCACGTGCAGCAGGCTGGCCGCTGGTCGATTCACGCCCAGTTCGGCGCCGCGCAGCGTGAAAAGGCCATCGAAGAAGCCAAGAAGATCGAGAAGACGCCCGGTTTCGATGCCGTCAAGGTGGTCAAGGAAACCTATGACAGCGATATCGGCAACCACCAGGACACGACGATCTATCGTGGACCCAAAGGCGCCGAGGAACACAAAGGCTTTCGCGACATCGGTAGCGGTAAGGCTGACGGCGGCGGTGGCGGTGGCGGTGGCGGTGGCGGCGACTGGTCCATGTCGCGCGGTGACGACGACGATGATTATTACGACGATGACGACGACGCGCCGAAAAAGCGCCGCGCCGCAAGCAATGCCAACAGCATCACCGCGACGGCGACAGCGGTCGTCATCAAGATGCTCATGCTGGCTTTGGTCAGTTTGCTGGTGTCCGGTGGTTTCGCGGTCGCCTTTTCCTGGTACTTCAGCGGCAAGATGCTGTTCGGCTACAAAATTTCCGGCACGGTCGAAGCCAACGCCATCTTCCTGGTGTTTGTCGCCAGTTTCCTTCTGACCGCCTCGACCCTGGCGGTCACCTATCTTCGGAATATTCGGCTCAAGGGACGGCAAGCATCCGGCGGTATGCCCGTACAACAGGGGGGCAGCGGCACCAGTGTGGCCTCCATCCTTGATCGGGCAGCATCGGCATTGGGGCAACCGCCGGCAAATACCATAGAAGTCGACACGGAAAAGCCCGAAGGCACGATCGGTGATTGGCGCGAACAGGCCAAGGCCGAAGAAGCGGCGCGCGGCGAGACCGACGACGC
Organism: Rhodospirillales bacterium; assembly: GCA_048263775.1. GTDB lineage: Bacteria > Pseudomonadota > Alphaproteobacteria > Rhodospirillales > Casp-alpha2 > UBA1479. The sequence continues at coordinate 153,934 of JBLXDU010000010.1, read as the reverse complement.
CGCCAACCAGCGCCTGCGCGAGGAACTGGAGAACGACGAGACCAAGCGCGGCGTGACCCTGGAGGCCGACAAGTACGGCGGCGGTCAGGAGCCGCAACCCATGCTCGACGCCGCTGGCGAAAAGCAAAAGGCCTACATGATGAAGTTCCTGGGCCAGCTTCTCGACGTCACCGGCCAGGACAAGAAAAAGCTCGATAACTTTACCAAGTTCGGGATCAACCTGTTCCTCGCCGGCGCTTGTGAATCCCTGTCGTCAAAACGCGATCTGGATCCCTCGACGCGGTCCCGCATTCTGGCCGACAGCGTCCAGGTCATGGGCTTCAAGAAATCCCATGCCGCGTCCTTCGCCGACCGCTACGAGGAATACCTGCTGCAGGATTCCCGCTACATGAGCATGTTCCAGGCTGGCCGCAATGCCATGGCCAACCACCTGACGGACAACGCCTCGGGCCCGTCCCACCTGAAAACGGCATTGGAAGACTGGAACAAGCCGAAGCCGAAGGAAGCCCAGGCGCGGGTCGTCGCCGTGCTGTTTACGGACATCGCCGGCTCCACCGCGTTGACCCAGGAATTGGGCGACGCCGGGGCGCAGGAAGTCGTGCGCGCCCACAACAAGATCGTGCGCGAAAACCTGACCCGCTATCACGGCCGCGAGGTCAAGCACACGGGCGACGGCATGATGTGTTCATTCGATCAGCCGACCAACGCGGTCGAGGCGTCGATCGAGATCCAGAAGGAAACCATCCAACTTCGCGGATCAAACCCTGCCCTGCCGCTCAAGCTGAAGATCGGCATCAACGCGGGCGAGCCGATTGCCGAGGACAACGACCTGTTCGGCACCACGGTTCAGTTGGCGGCGCGCATCGTCGACAAGGCCCAGGCCGATCAGATATTCGTGTCGGAAACCGTGCGTGGGATCTGCACCGGCAAGGGCATTTCCTTCAAATCCGCGGGCGGTTTCGCCATGAAGGGCTTCGACGGGGACGTCAATCTGTACGAGGTTATGTGGCAATCCGGCAACGCGGCCAAGGCCTCTTAACCATCTGACTTTCCCTATGTTTTCCGGCGGAAAAATTTCCGCCAGGGTCTTGCGCAGGATTTTTCCCAAACCTATCTCATGCCTGGAAGCGGGTGCCCGAACGGGGCCCGCGAAACCTGAACCGCCTGACCCGCGCGGTTCGTTGGATCGGCCATTGCGGCGGTCCTGAACGGCAACTCGCGCTGGCGGGCACCATATCGCTTCGTTCAAGGAGGACTTGGTTATGCGTACCATCGATTTCACCCCCCTGTTCCGTCATTCCGTCGGTTTTGATCGTCTCGAACGGCTGCTTGACAGCGCCATGCGCCATGACGACGGCAATTCCTATCCGCCCTACAACATCGAACAATTGGGCGAAGACACCTACCGGATCACCATGGCCGTCGCCGGCTTCGGCGAGAACGACCTTGAGGTTACCGTCAACGACGGCACCCTGATCGTCACCGGCAAGCATGCGGACGCGAAGGACGAGAACGTCGTCTACGTTCACCGCGGCATCGCCGGCCGTGCGTTCGAACGCCGCTTCCAGCTTGCCGATCATATCGAGGTCAAGGGCGGCGCCCTTGAAAACGGCCTTCTGCACATCGAACTGGAACGCGTCGTTCCGGAAGAAAAGAAACCCCGCAAGATCGCGATCACGGGCGGGCAGAAGAAACTGTTCAGCCGCAAGGCCGCCTAATCTCACGCAGTTACGTCAGACGGAAGGGGCGCGTTCGGGAAACCGGACGCGCCTTTTCTTTTGCCTGCTCAGCGGAACCGTTCGTAGACGGCCCGGGCGGCATCCGGCATGGGCACGGCGGTTTCCGTGTCCCGGTCCGAATAGACATGGATGAAATGACCCGTGGCCGCAGGGGCGTCGCGGTTGGACGCACCGAACAGGCCGATCAGGAAGGTGACGCTGGAATTGCCCAAACGCCCGACACGGAGCCCCGCATGAACGATTTCCGGATAGCTGAGGGAACGGTGGAAACGGCAGAGCGTTTCCACGGCGACCGGGGCGATGCGATGCCTGGCATAGTCGACGCCCGCTTCCTGCATCTGGAACTGCGTCACCACGGCCTCGACATAGCGGTTGTAGGCAACGTTGTTGGCGTGTCCCAGCATGTCATTGTCGCCGAACCGGGTGGGAATCTCGATGCGGTAGGGATAGCCCGAAAGCGGCATTTGGCGCGGGTCGGTCGTGTCGTCGCTCATTGTCCGCCACCCGCCACGAGGAGCTTTTCCAGGGCGCTGCGAATGGTTACCGGGACCGGCGTCGGCCGGTCCGTCCGGCGGTCGACGAATACATGGATGAAATGGCCGGCAGCGGCGGCCGTGTCCTCGCCGTCCTTGAAGATGGCGATTTCGTAACGGACGCTGGAATTGCCCAGCTTGCCGACCCGCAATCCCGCCGCCAGATTTTCCGGAAAGGCCACGGGCTTGAAGAACCGGCAGGTCGTCTCGACCGCGAAGCCGACGACCGTGCCGTCATGGATATCCAGCCCGCCCACATCAATCAGATAGCTGTTCACCACCGTGTCGAAGTAGCTGTAATAGGTCACGTTGTTGACGTGGCCGTAGATGTCGTTGTCCATCCACCGGGTCTGGATCGGCAGAATATGCGGATAGGCGGCGCGGGTTTCGGGGGTCTTTTCGTCGGCCATGGCGGGCGGGTCTTTTCGTTAAGGCGGGAGGTCCGAGAATACGGATCCGGAATTGATTAAGGGCCGCCGGTTTGCCCAGCGGCCCTTTAATTATTTTATATGCCTCACACCTGTCAAACTCGCCTGAATGACAAGGGAAGCGTAGCCAGCCGACCTATACCCGTCAACTGTAAAGGGTTATTGACAACCGTGAATTTACCCCTGGAATTCGCGCCATCTATGCTGCCCCGACATAAAAATAACCGCCCTCGGGTTGGGAGGGCGGTCGCGAGTTTCAGGGAGGCATAGAAGTAAAAGGACACTTTCGCCTCGTGTCCTGCTTACAGGCTACCCTTGGGATGTTAAGTTTCCCCTAATCGAAAGCAGAGGATTTGTCATGTCGCCTGCCGCCGCCTGGGCCGTGATCGTGATCGGCTTCGTTCTGCCGCTGATACACGTCGCCCTGTCGAAAGCCATTTCCCCGGCCAAACCGGCCGAGGACGGCGCCGCCTGCCCGTTCAGCCCGCGCATGGGTTGGCTGGTCATCGTGCTGTTCCTGGGGCCTGTCGGCTGGCTGATGTTCATGGCGTCGCGGCGTAAAAGGCGCGCGATGACGGCTACCCGCGCGGCGGCGGCACCAGGGCCGCAGGAACCTACGACTTGAAAAAGCTGTCGGCGCTTTGGCGCGCGGCTTCCTTGGCCTTGATGGTCTCGCGCACACGCGTGATTTCGGTCTCCAGATCGCCGATATAGTCGTTCAGCGCCTCGATCGACATCACCTCGAGGTTCTTCAACTCCGGCTTTTTCTTCTGCGGTTCCAGGTCGTCCACGTCCATGGCCATGGTGTCATCCCCTCTTGCGCTGTGGGGCCTCAATCTACTAGGTGAAGGGGCCATTGGAAAACCCACTAGCGAACGGATTGCCTCATGTCCCTGCCCACGGAAATGACCTGCGTTGAAATCGCCGAGCCCGGCGGCCCGGAACAGTTGCGCATCACGACCCGCCCCGTGCCGGTCCCCGCCAAGGGCGAGGTCCTGATCAAGGTCGCGGCCGCCGGCGTCAATCGCCCCGACGTGGTGCAGCGCCTGGGCCATTATGCCCCACCCGAAGGCGTGACGGACATTCCGGGGCTGGAGGTTTCGGGCACCGTGGCCGCCTTGGGTGACGGCGTCGAAGGCTGGGCCGTGGGCGACGCCCTTTGTGCCCTGGTCGCGGGCGGCGGGTACGGCGAATACGTCACGGCCCCCACCGAACAATGCCTGCCGGTGCCGAAGGGCCTGTCCATGGTCGAGGCAGCGGCGCTACCGGAAACCTTCTTCACCGTGTGGACCAACCTGTATGAACGCGGCGACCTGAAACCGGGCGAGACCCTGATGATCCACGGCGGCACGTCGGGCATCGGCACCACGGCGATCCAGGTCGCATGCCGCCTGGGTGCGAAGGTCATCGCCACGGCAGGCAGCGCCGAAAAATGCCAGGCCTGCCTGGATCTCGGCGCCGAACGCGCCGTCAACTACCGGGAAGAAGACTTCGTCGCGGCCGCCAAGGACTTCACCGGCGGCAAGGGCGTCGACGTGATCCTCGACATGGTCGGCGGCGACTACATTGAAAAGAACCTGAAATCCCTGAACCGCGACGGGCGGCTGGTCAATATCGCGTTCATGAAGGGATCCAAGGCCGAAATCAACTTCATGCCGCTGATGCTGAAGCGTCTGACCATCACCGGATCGACCCTGCGGGCCCAGTCGATCGCCCGAAAAGGCGTGATCGCAAAGGCCGTGCGCGAGAATGTCTGGCCCCTGATCGAGAAGGGTGAGGTCAAGCCTGTGATTTACAAGACTTTTTCCCTAAATCAGGCGCGCGAAGCCCATGAATTGATGGAATCCAACCAGCACATCGGAAAAATCGTGTTTCAGGTTGCGGAATAGCCCCCAAAATCAATCTGATCCTTTGACCCGAGGGCCCTTGTGCCTATATAACGTCGCAAGTTCCGGTGCGTCCCCGTACGCGCGGGGGCGTGCTGGTCGATTAAGACAATCCCGAAATCCAACACCGAATGGGAAGGTAATTATGGCGCGTCCGTTGATGCCGAAGGCCACAGCCGTCTGGCTTGTGGAGAACACGGCCCTCACCTTCAGGCAGATCGCCGAATTCTGCGGCCTGCATGAACTGGAAGTTCAGGCCATCGCCGACGACGAAGTCGCCATCGGAATGCAGGGGCTTGACCCCGTGCAGGCCGGTGAACTGACCCAGGAGGAACTGGAGCGCTGCGAAGGCGACGCCACGGCCAGCCTGAAAGCCGCCAAGCCGTCCCTGCCCCTGCCGAAGAAAACCAAGGGTGCGCGTTACACCCCCGTGGCCAAGCGCCAGGACCGTCCCGACGCCATCGCCTGGCTGGTGAAGAATTATCCGGAAATGTCCGACGGCCAGATTTCCAAACTGATCGGCACGACCAAGCCGACCATCATGTCCGTGCGCGACCGTTCGCACTGGAACACCTCGAACATCAAGCCGCAGAACCCGGTGGGTCTGGGCTTGTGTACGGCCGACGATCTGGAAAAGGTCATCGCCGTTGCCCGTGCGCGGGCCGGTACCGTCCACGGCCCGGCCGCCCAAGCGTCCGGCGTCCAAGGTATGGAACCTGCGGCACCGCCGGCACCGGCCGAACCCGCCCCGGCACCCGAGCCCAGCGCGGAATCTGTCTGGCCGACCACGGAAAGTGCACCGACTACCGAGGGTGCCCAGGACTGACCCTGTCCCGGCGTACCGTCATCGTCCTTTGAAGACGGCGGCACGTTTTTCTGCAAAGGCCTGCTCGGCCTCGCGGTGATCCTCGGAAAACCACAAGTCTTCCAGAAGCGCCTCCCCGGCTGCCCGGCCCTCGCCGCGCGCGGCCGCGCGCAGCGCCCGTTTCGTCGCCGATACCGCCAGGGGCGCCGCCGGCATGCCGGCAAGAAAACCCACGGCATGATCCACGACGTCTTCGTCTGCGGCCACCGCATCTACCAGGCCCTGGTCCAGGGCTTCCATCGCGGACAACTGCTCGCAACTCAACAACATCCGCATGGCGCGGGCATATCCCACGACATGCATCAGGCGCTCTGCGCCGTTCCATCCGGGAATGATGCCGAGCCGCGCCTGCGGTAGGCCGATCTTCGCATCCCCGGCCATGAACCGCAGATCGCAGGCCAAGGCCAATTCCGCACCACCGCCCAGGGCATAGCCATTGATGGCCGCAATGACCGGCAGAGGATGAGCCTCGATCGCATCAAGCAAACCGCGAACGACGCCGAAGGTCTCTGCCAGTTCCTCGGGTGAGGAAATGGCGCGGTAGGCCTTCAAGTCGCCGCCGGTGCAGAAGAAACGATCACCGGCGCCGGTCACGACGATGCCGCGAAGATCGGTCCTGCCGGCCGTGCCGTCCAGGGCATCGCGCATGGCCTGGGCGGTGTCGCGGGAAATCGAATTCCCGGCCTGCTCACGGTCGATGGTGAGAATCAGGACGCCGGCGCGTTCCGCCGCGCGGACAAGCCGCTCAGTCACGTTGGACAACATGCAACAGAAGCCCGCCAAGGCTTTTGGGATGGATAAACCCGATCAGCGCCCGCCGCGACCCCGGTCGCCCCACGGTGTCGATCATGGTGCATCCGGCATCGCCGAGGGCAGCAAGCGTCGCGTTGATGTCCGGCGACTTCAGGGCGACATGATGCAGGCCCTGGCCGCGGGTTTCGATGTACTTCGTAATCGCCCCCTGGTCCTGCCGGGTCGTGCCGGAAGCCCCATGAGCAATCTCCGCCCCGTGGGACGGATCGAAATTCTGCAGGAACTCCAGCTCGCAATCCCCCGCTGTCAGAAAGGCCACACGCAGGCCGCCGACGGGCCGGGGCGAGCGGCTGTGATAGACGACGCCGTATTTGTCCGAGGTGAAGCTTTCGACCGTCGTCTGGACTTCCATGTCCGTCTGCTGGCTTTCAATGGGCAGACCAAGCGTATCGGTAAAGACCGAGATGGCTTTTTGGTTGTCGGCACTGGCGACACCCAAATGATCGATGCGCTCGATCCGGGCCGACGCCGACCTGTCGATGGTCAGCGGATCGACCAGACAGGTCCGAACCCCGACGGTGGCATCCGGATCGAGTTCAACATGGCGCCCGCCGGCCAAGCCCGACGCGCCCGCATCACGCGCGGAAATCCCCGCCGCCGCCAGACGCGCGGTGGTCGCATCCACATCATCGACGGACAGCCCGATATGATGCACGCCGGTGCGGCCTGTTCCGTGCACGAAGGGGTCTCCCGGCTCGAACAGGGCCAGGGCCGCATCGCCGACGGCGAACACCGGCACGGTATCCCCGCCCAAGGCACAGTCGGTCCGCGCCAGCCCGAGAACGCCCCCCAGCACCTCGCAGGCCGCCGGCACATCGCGGGAGACCAGGGCGACGTAGGAAAGTTTGGGTGATGATGTCATGTCATCCTCGCTGTGCTGTTCTCGATTGATCCGTCATGGATAAGCTGCTCAATGCGATCCGGGGCGATGCCCCAATCCGCAAGAACCGCCGCGCTGTGTTCGCCCAAGGCCGGCGGCGCGAACCGCACGGTCTTCGGCCCGACCTCACCCAGGCGCAAGGGGTTGGACAGCAGGTTCAGGTCCCCAATGACAGGATGGCTGATGGTTTCCACCATCCCTGCATGCGCCACCTGGGGGTCGTTGAACATTTGCCCCAGGTCGTAGACGGGCCCGGCGGGAATGCCGGCCTCCATCAGTTCATGGGACCATTCGATGGCGGTCTTGGACGCCAGCTTCCCGTTCAACAGGCCACGCAAGCGGACCCTATTTCGGTCGCGCCCCGTATTGTCAGCAAAGTCGGGATCGTCCACCAATTCGGAGAGCCCCAAGGTGTCGCAGAGCTTTTTCCACTGGGTCTGGTTGGCGGCGGCGATGTTGACGAGTGCATCCGAGGCCTGAAAGGCGCCGTAAGGGTAGATCACCGGATGTTCGTTGCCCATGCGGCCGGGAATGTCCCCCAGGCTCAGGTATCGCTGGCCCTGGACGCAGAGCATCCCGACGACGGAGGCCAGCAGCGAGGTATCGACCTTTTGCCCCTGGCCTGTCGCCGTGCGCTGGTGAATGGCGGCGGTGATGCCGGTCGATAGCCACATGCCCGACACAAGGTCGGCCAAGGGCACACCCAGGCGCGTCGGCGCGCCGTCGGGTTCTCCGGAAATGCTCATCATGCCCGACATACCCTGGGCGATCTGATCGAACCCGGGCCAAGTGCCATAAGGCCCGTCGGAACCGAACCCCGTGATGGTGGCGTGGATCAAGCGCGGATTGGCGTCTTTCAGGCTGTCGTAATCCAATCCCAGCTTTTCGATGGTTCCCGGCTTGAAATTCTCGACCAGGACATCGGCCTCGCGGGCAAGGTCACGCAACACCGCCTGGCCGCCGTCACTGCGGAAATCCACGGCCAAGGATCGTTTGTTCCGGTTCACGGACAGGAAGAAACAGCCGATGCCGTGATCGAACGGCCCCCAGGCGCGGCACATGTCGCCCTCGCCCGCCGGCTCCGCCTTCAGCACATCGGCCCCCAGATCCCCCAGGATCATCGTGCAGAACGGCCCGGACAGGGCCCGCGTCAGGTCGAGCACGCGGATTCCGTCCAAAGGTAGCGCCATTCCGTCCTCCCATGATTATTGCCGCCCGCGTCTTTCGCGACAGGCTGACCGGGAATCTAATATTGTTAGACAATTAGTCAATTAGAAAATATATAATGCTTTCATAACCCTCGGCGGCGACCTATCAAGAGAACAACATGAGCAACACATCTGGCCCCACCGACTTTCCCCGCCCGGACCTATTGCCGGAGCGCCTTGCCGAATGGATTTCAGGTGAAATCGTGGCCGGCCGCTTTCCGCCCGGCGAACGTCTCGTGGAACATGCCCTGTCGAAACGCTGCAACGTCAGCCGGGTCCCGCTGCGCGAGGCCCTGCGCATCGTGGCGGCCCAGGGACTGCTGATTCTGGAACCCCATCGGGGGGCCGTCGTCACGCCCCTGTCGGAAAGCGAATTGCGCGAACTGTTCGACCTGCGCATGGCGATCGAGGGCTTTGCCGCCGCTTCGGCAGCTAGACAGCAACCGGCGACAGCATTCGCCGATCTGCGCAAGATGAACTCGGATCTGGACGAATTAATCCAGGCCAAGGATTACGAGAGCTATTACGCCCTGGCGGCGGAATTTCACGATGGCCTGGTCGCCGCGGCGCAAAACGGCCTATTGGTGGAAACCTACAACCGGGTAAAGATCCGTTTCCGACGCTATCAGGCCGTGCTCGCCAACATCCCCCATCTGCCGCCCCGGTCCGTCGCCGAACACACACGGATACTGGCTGCCATGGAAGCCGGCGACGCGGACGGCGCCCGCACCCTGGTCGAAGCGCACATCCGGGATCTGGTCGATGCCTATGGCCAATCGGACGCGGGACGCCGGTTCTTCGATCAGGCGTCCTGACCGGCCCGGCGGTTATTTTTTGGCTTCGGCCAGTTTGTTCAGGCAGGCCAGCTCGACACAGGCGCAGACCACTTCCATGGCCTGGACCACTTCCTCCAAAGGCGGCAGGGTCGGCGCTAGGCGGATATTGCGATCGTTGGGATCCTTGCCGTAGGGGAAACACGACCCCGCAGGCGTCAGCTTGACCCCGGCCTCACCGGCCAGACGGATGACTTCCTTGGCGCAGCCGTCGAGCACGTCCAGGCTGACGAAATAGCCACCCTTGGGTCTTGTCCAGGTCGCGATGCCCTTGCCCGCCAGATGCTTGCTCAGCGCATCCTCCACGGCCTTGAATTTGGGCGCGCAGAGTTTCGCGTGGCCGTCCATATGGGCCAGGATGCCGTCCATATCCTTGAAGAACTTGACCTGACGCAGCTGGGTGATCTTGTCCGGACCGATGGTTTCGAAGAACAGATGGTCGAGGGCGTCCTTCACGTTGGCCTTGGAGCCCGCGAACACGGCAATGCCCGCCCCCGCGTAGGTGATCTTGGAGGTCGAGCCGAAGATGAACGGCCGGTCCGGGCAGCCCGCTTTTTCACAGGCCGTCAGGATGTCGGCGACCGTATCCAAGCCTTGGCCCAGATGGTGCACGGCATAAGCATTGTCCCACAGGATGCGGAAATCGGGTGCCGCTGCTTTCATCTTGGCCAGGCGTTCGACGACGGCGTCCGAATAGGTCGCCCCCGTCGGGTTGGAATACTTGGGCACGCACCAGATCGCCTTGACCTTGGGATCCTTGACCAATTCTTCGACCGCGTCCATATCCGGCCCGTCGTCCTTCATGTCGACGGAGACCATATCCAGGCCCAGTTCCTCGCAGATCGCGAAATGCCGGTCGTAGCCGGGCACGGGGCAGATCACGGTCGCCCCTTCGTCCCGCCACGGCCCTTTCCCGCCGACAACGCCGAAGGTCATGGCCCGGGCGAGGACGCCGTACATCATCTGCAGGGACGAATTGCCGCCGATCACGACCTGATCCGCAGGCACGCCCAGATATTCCCCGAACAGCTTGCGGCAGGCCGGCGTGCCGGCAAGGCCCCCGTAATTGCGCAGGTCCGTGCCGTCGTCGTCGCGCACGTCCTCCGCCGTCACGTTGGTCAGAAGCGCATCAGACAAATCCAACTGCGCCGCCGACGGCTTGCCGCGGGTCATATCCAGGGCCAGATTACGGCCCCGGATATCGTCGTAGTGCACCTTGGCCCGATCATGGGATTGGGCCAGGGCGTCGCCGCCCGCCTGTGTCAGGTCCGTCATGGGTCTCTCCATGCTTCGTCGCAAGGGGTCCGGGCGGGCCTAGAGGCTCGCCTGGGTCACGAACTTCGGGTTCAGATAGGCTTCGATGGCTTCCGTACCGCCCTCGGACCCATAGCCCGAATCCTTGACGCCGCCAAACGGCGTTTCCGGCAGGGCGATGCCGTGGTGGTTGATGGAAATCATGCCGCTTTCCACACTGGTCGCCAAATCCTGCGCCGTCTTGGCCGATCCCGTATAAGCATAAGCGGCCAAGCCGAAGGGCAGCCGGTTGGCTTCTGCGATCACGTCGTCAAAGCCCTTGAACGGGGCGATTACGGCGACCGGGCCGAAGGGTTCCTCGGTCATGATGCGGGCATCCAGGGGCACGTCGGTCAGCACCGTGGGCTCGAAGAAGTTGCCCTTGTTGCCGATGCGCTTGCCGCCGGTCTTCAGGCTCGCCCCCTTCTGCACGGCGTCGCCGATGAATTCTTCCATGGCGGTGATACGCCGGGGGTTGGCCATCGGGCCCATCTGGCTGTCGGCGGACATGCCGTCACCAACCTTGATGGACTTCATGCCGTCGGTGAACTTGCTGACGAACTGATCATAAACGCCTTCCTGGATCAGGAAGCGGGTCGGCGACACGCAGACCTGCCCGGCGTTGCGCTGCTTGTTGGCACGCAGGATCTTCACCGCCAGGTCGACGTCGGCATCGTCGAACACGATGGACGGCGCATGGCCGCCCAGTTCCATGGTCGCGCGCTTCATATGCGTGCCGGCCAAGGCCGCCAGATGCTTGCCAACCACGGTCGAGCCGGTGAAGGAGATCTTGCGGATCACAGGATGCGGGATCAGGTATTCGGAAATTTCCGCCGGAACGCCGTAGACCAGATTGATGGCCCCGGCAGGCACGCCCGCATCGGCGAAGCAGCGGACCAGTTCCGCCGGCGACGACGGGGTTTCCTCGGCCGCCTTGACGATGATCGAACAGCCGGCCGCCAGCGCGCAGGCGATCTTGCGCACGGCCTGGTTGATCGGGAAATTCCAGGGCGTGAAGGCGGCGACGGGGCCCACGGGCTCCTTGATCACCATCTGATAGACGTTGCCGGCGCGGGCCGGAATGATTCGGCCGTAGGTGCGGCGCGCTTCTTCGGCGTTCCAGTCGGTGACGTCGGCGGCGACCAGGATCTCGCCCTTGGCTTCGGGCAGGGTCTTGCCCTGTTCCAGGGTCATCAGGGGGGCGATTTTGTCGGCCCGTTCCCGCAGAAGGTCAGCCGCCTTGCGCAGCACCTTGGCACGATCAAAGGCCGAGACCTGCCGCCAGGCCTTGAAGCCTTTGTCCGCCGCCTCAAGGGCGCGGTCCAGATCCGCCTGTTCCGCATGGGCAACGGTGCCGATGACTTCGCCCGTGGCCGGGTTTTCAATCGGCATCGTGCGGCCCGCGGCCGCCTTGGTCCATTCGCCGTCGATGAACAGCAAGACATCATTATACATGGTCGGATTCCTCGAAATTTTGATTAGGGAAGCGGGCGCAGCGCACCCTTAAGCGGCCGAGCGCCGCCCGTTGCCCGCACCATGCCCGATCCGGCGTCTGGCCTCAATGGGCCAGAAAGGAAAAACAGCTAGTCCTTGCGGGACGTGCCGTAACCGATGCCTTCAAGGGCCCCGGTGATTTCGTCCAGGATCGCCGGGTCGTCGATGGTCGCCGGCATCTTCCATTGTTCGTTGTCGGCGATCTTCTGCATGGTGCCGCGCAGGATCTTGCCCGACCGGGTCTTGGGCAGACGCGGCACCACCGTCGCCTGCTTGAAGGCGGCGACGGGGCCGATTTTTTGGCGGACAAGCTGCACCACCTCGTTGACGACCTCGGCGGCATCCTTGGTCACCCCGGCCTTGAGCACAAGAAAGCCCACGGGCAGCTGCCCCTTCAATTCGTCGGCAACGCCGATCACGGCGCATTCGGCGACGTCCGGGTGGGCGGCCAGGACTTCCTCCATCCCGCCCGTGGACAGGCGGTGCCCGGCCACGTTGATGATGTCGTCCGTGCGCGCCATGATCGAGATATAGCCGTCCTCGTCGAACACGCCGGCATCGGCGGTTTTGTAATAGCCCGGATATTCGTTGAGGTAAGCTTCGCGGAACCGCTTGTCCGCGTTCCACAGGGTCGGCAGGCTGGACGGCGGCATCGGCAGCTTGACGCAGATCGCGCCGATTTCCCCCGGCTTCACCGGCTCGTGGGTTTCCTCGTTCAGAACCTGGACGTTCCAGCCCGGACACGGCTTGGTCGGGGAGCCCGCCTTAACCGGAAAGCGATGCAGCCCCATGCAGTTGGACGCAATCGCCCAGCCCGTTTCCGTCTGCCACCAATGGTCGATAACCGGTACGCCCAGGGTCTTCTCGGCCCATTCCAGGGTCGGCGGGTCCGTCCGCTCGCCAGCCAGGAACAGCATCTTGAACGAGGACATGTCGTATTTCTTCAGGAAGTCCCCATTGGGATCTTCCTTCTTGATGGCGCGGAATGCCGTGGGGGCGGTGAACAGGATCTTCACCTTGTGGTCGGCGATGACCCGCCAGAAGGCCCCGGCATCGGGCGTGCCCACGGGCTTGCCTTCGTAGAAGATCGTCGTGCAGCCCTGCAGCAGCGGCGCGTAGACGATATAGGAATGGCCGACCACCCAGCCCACGTCGGACGCCGCCCAGTAGACGTCGCCGGGGTCCGCGTCATAGACGTTCTTCATGGACCATTTCAGCGCCACCGCATGGCCGCCGTTGTCCCGCACCACGCCCTTGGGCTCGCCCGTGGTGCCCGAGGTATAGAGGATATAGAGCGGGTCCGTCGCCGCCACGGGAACGCAATCGTGCGGAGCCGCCTTGGCTGCTTCCGCGGCCCAATCCAAATAGCCGTATGAAGCCAGATCCACCTCGCATTCCGGGCGGGACAGAATGATCACCGTGTCCGGCTTGTGCTTGGCCAAGTCGATGGCGCCCTGCAGCAGCGGCATGTATTCAAGCACCCGGTTGACCTCGATCCCGCAGGTCGCGCTGACGATGGCCTTGGGCGCCGCATCGTCGATGCGCACGGCCAGCTCGTTCGAAGCAAACCCGCCGAACACCACGGAATGAATGGCCCCCAGGCGCGCGCAGGCCAGCATGGCGATGGCCGCTTCCGGGACCATGGGCATATAGATGATGACCCGGTCGCCCTTGCCGACACCCTGGGCTGCCAGCACGCCCGCGAATTTGGCGACTTCGTCACGCAGCTGCAGATAGCTGTACTTGCGCTGTGTGCCGCCGGTCACGGGACTATCGTAGATCAGGGCTGTGCGGGCACCATTGCCCTCGTCGACATGACGGTCCAGGCAGTTGTAGCAGGTGTTCAACTCACCGCCCGTGAACCAGCGATAGATGGGCGCACCGCTGTCATCCAGCACCTTGTCCCACTTCTTGGTCCATACCAGGGCCTCCGCCGCCTCGCCCCAGAAACCGTCCGGATCATCGAGAGAGCGCGCATATGCGGCGTCATAGGCATTGGTCATCGGTGGAGCCTCCCTTTACGTCAGCGCTTTGGCCTTTATGCCGCCCTGTCCCCGGTTCCGGGGCCGCGGCGTTTATCTGGGCAGTGTGGGCCAAAACAGCGTTTTTTGCCAAGGTGCTTTGTGGCACATTGACCCTCAGGTCCGCAGTCAACGAACGGGCCCGAATGTAACGGATTTAACCGGAGGCCGACTTGAGCGAAGTCAATATGTACGAACGGGCGCTGGACGCCGTTCGCGCCAATTACACCCCCCTGTCGCCCAATACGTTCCTGAAACGGGCGGCCCGTGTCTATCCCGACCACCCCTCGGTGGTGCACGGGGCCAAGCGCTTTACCTGGGGCGAGACCTATACGCGGGTGAAAAAGCTCGCCTCCGCGTTATCCAAGCGGGGCATCGGCCATCTGGATACGGTCGCCATCATGGGCGCCAACACGCCCGAGATGTATGAGGCGACCTTCGCCGTACCCATGGCGGGGGCGGTCATCAATACGCTCAACGTGCGCCTGGACGCCGAGGCCATCGCCTTCTGCCTCAACCATGGCGAGGCCAAGCTGCTGCTGACCGACACGGAATTCGCGCCGACGGTGAAGGCGGCGCTGGCCCTGATCGGCCGCGACATTCCGGTGATTGACATCGTCGACAGCGAAGCCGGCCACGACCACGAAACCCTGGGCGAAACCGATTACGAAAGCTTCCTGGCGGGGGGCGACGAAGATTTCCCCTGGGAACTGCCCAAGGACGAATGGCAGGCGATCTCGCTCAACTACACCTCGGGCACCACGGGCGACCCCAAAGGCGTGGTCTACCACCACCGCGGCGCCTATCTGAACGCGGTGTCCAACGCCGTCGGCTGGAACATGGCGCATCATCCGGTCTATCTCTGGACCCTGCCCATGTTTCACTGCAACGGCTGGTGCTTTCCCTGGACCATCGCGGCGCTGGCCGGCACCAACATCTGCCTGCGCCGGGTCACCGGCGCCAACATCTACGACGCCATCGCCACACACAAGGTCACCCATATGTGTGGCGCGCCCATCGTCATGAGCTTCCTGGTCAACGCCACGCCGGACGAGAAAAAGCCCTTCGACCACAAGGTCAAGTTCATGGCCGCCGCCGCCCCGCCGCCGGCCGCGACCCTGGAAGCCATGCAACGCGAAGGCATCGAGGTCACCCATGCCTACGGTCTGACGGAAACCTATGGCCCCGCCGTGATGTGCGCCTGGCATCCGGAATGGGACGCGCTTCCGATCGAGGAACAGGCCCAGAAGAAATCCCGCCAGGGCGTGCCTTATCACGCGCTCAACGACCTGCAGATCATCGACCCGGACACCATGCAGCCCGTGCCCGCCGACGGCGAGACCATGGGTGAGGCCATGTTCCAGGGCAACATCGTCATGAAGGGCTACCTGAAGAACCCGGAGACTTCGGAAAAGTCCCTCGCCGGCGGCTGGTTCCATTCCGGCGACCTGGGCGTCATGCATCCCGACGGCTATATCCAGCTCAAGGATCGGTCCAAGGACATCATCATTTCCGGCGGCGAAAACATCTCGTCCATCGAGGTCGAGGGCGTGCTCTACAAGCACCCCGCCGTGATGACCGCCGCCGTGGTCGCCAAGCCCGACGACAAATGGGGCGAAACCCCCTGCGCCTTCGTGGAACTGAAGGCGGGCGTGCCGGCGCCGACGGCCGAAGACATCATCCAATTCTGCCGCGACAACCTGGCCCACTACAAATGCCCGAAAACCGTGGTGTTCGGCGATCTGCCGAAGACGTCGACGGGCAAAATTCAGAAGTTCAAGTTGCGGGAAGCGGCGGCGGAGGCATAAGCCGTCGTCCTCGGTGTCGGCTTATGCCCACTAACCCCATCAAAAACGCGGCAGCCCTTGCAGGCTGCCGCGTCTTTTGTTCCCCGAAATTCTGAAACGCTTCGCAGCGGGGTATTGCCGCCGGCTTAACCCCGGCAGCCATCCGCGCGCAAACGCTGCCATCCCTTAGTGCCGGGTGGCGATCCCTTCCATTTCGTCTTTGATCCTGAGTTTTTCTTTCTTGAGGGCGTGTAATTCAATGTCGTCGGGGAGAGGTCTTGAGCTTTCCTGGTTGATCAGGTCTTCCAGTGTTGAATGACGTACCTTTAAGGCTTCCAACCGTTGTTCAAGACTCATATTGACGAACTCCTTCCTCAATGGGGGGCCGTCAGACCGTTGACGGCCCGTATCAAGCACGTTTGTCACGACATTGTCATGGTAGCCGAAATTGGAACAAAAATAAACCTATCGCCCCGAAAACGACAGATTGTGTCGCGGCCATAACCCCCTGAATCCAGGGCCGTTCATCCTGTTCGGTGGATTTTCCTAGGGAAAATTTCGGCCTTTTCCCGCGCCGGGGTCAGCGGTCACCAAGGCAGATGCCGAGGCCGCGCGCCGTGCGCGCCTGGGAGCCCCCGAGATCGACGCAACGCGGCCCGTCGGCCAAGTCCTTGAGCGCCGTATCGATGGTATCCCCGCCCCGCCAGCCGACCATGCGCCCCGTTTTCCCCGCCGCCGCCAGATCCACGGCATGAACGCCGAAGGCCGAAGCCAGAAGCCGGTCGATGCTGGTCGGCATGCCGCCGCGCTGCACATGGCCCAGCACCGTGACCCGCACATCGGCCCCCGTGGTCTTGGCGATCTCCGCGCCCACGACCTGCCCGGCGCCGCCGTAATGCGCCGTGCCGCCGGGGTCGGGGCGGGTTTCGATATGGCCGCCGATGGGTTTCGCCGCCTCGGCGCAGATGACCAGCGCGTGGTTGCGGCCTTCCTGGGCGACGGACCCCAGCTTGGCGGTGATGGCTGCCGCATCATAGGGAATTTCCGGGATCAGAATCACGTCGGCACCGCCGGCAATGCCGGCCGCGAGCGCGATGTGCCCGGCGTCGCGGCCCATGACCTCCAACACCATGACACGCTGATGGCTGGCCGCCGTGGGCTGCAGACGGTCCAACGCCTCCACCGCCGTCGCCACGGCGGTGTGGTAGCCGATGCACATCTCCGTGCCCGGCACGTCGTTGTCGATGGTTTTGGGAATGCCGATGAAGGGAAGGTTTCCCTGGTCGGCCAGGCGCTTGAGAATGCGCATGGAGCCGTCGCCGCCGATCCCGATCAATGCGTCCAGGTCAAGCAGGCGGATGCCGTCCAGAACCTCGGCCGAACGGTCCGAGACCCCGCCCTTGCCGTCCGGAAAGGTGAAGGGATTGCCCTTGTTGACGGTGCCCAGCATGGTGCCGCCCTGGCGCAGGATGTCGCCGGTGAAGACGGCAAGATCAAGCGGCCGCGCCTTCACGGGCCGCTCCATTAACCCCCGCGTGCCCTGGAGGATGCCCACGACTTCGGCCCCATATCCGGTCACCGCGCGCTTCACGACGGCGCGGATGGCGGCGTTCAATCCGGCGCAGTCACCGCCACTGGTCAGCAGCCCCAGGCGTTTCATGGTGTCGGCCCTCTTGGATTCCGATTGAGTGGCGTCTATAGGATCGATAACCATTCTGCTATCATGAAAGACAAGCAGACGGAAACAACCGTCGCCGCGGGTTTGGCGGCCATTTTCCCCACGGAGCACCATGGACGAGCAGGACGCGTTACGCCGCAGGCTAGAGGAATTGAAGGTCGAACACCGCGACCTGGACGAGGCCATCAGCCATCTCGCTGATTCCCCGCCTTTCGACCAGATCAAGCTGCAGCGCCTGAAAAAGCGCAAGCTGATCCTGAAGGACGAGATCGCGTCGCTTGAGGATCAGCTGCTGCCCGACATCATCGCCTAGGTTATTTGCTCAGGACGGCCTCGACCGCCTTCAGAACCCGGGGTGCGGTCGGCGAGGTCGGCGTGGAAAACCAGTCGACCAACCGCCCGTCGGGGGCGATCAGGTATTTGTGGAAGTTCCAGCGCGGCTTGGCCAGCGCCCCCAGTTCCTTGCCCGCCCAAACGTAGAACGGGTGAGCCCCCTCGCCCGTGACCGCGACCTTTTCCGTCAACGGAAAGTCGACGCTGAAATTGACCTCGCAGAATTCCTTGATCTCGTCCGCCGTGCCCGGTTCCTGCCCGCCAAAATCGTTGGACGGCACGCCTAGCAGAACGAAGCCCTTGTCCCGGTAGCGGGTCCATAGGTCCTGCAGGGCCGTGTATTGAGGCGTAAAACCGCACCGTGAGGCCGTGTTGACCACCAGCACCGCCTTGCCCGCGAAAGACTTCAGCGGCAACGGTGCGCCGTCGATGGCGGTGAAGGCGAAATCATGGGCGGTGGTCTTGGGGGCGTCAGCGGCCATGGCGGCTCCTGAAATCAACAGGGCAAGCAGGGACAGGATGCGGATTGCGACCATAACGGCCCCCCGGCAGCATCGGAACAGCAAAGGTTAGTGGGCACCACCCAGACTACCGGTTTTCACGAAATAGTCGACGGCGATGCCGTAGTTGGGGTCGTCGTCGGAATCCAACATCAATTGACCGGCACGGCTGAGCAACTGATGGCAATCCCTGGATAAATGGCGCAATTGCAGGGTCTTGCCCTGAGCATTGTATTTCACGGCCAGGGCCTCGATGGCCTGCAGGGCCGAATGATCGACAACCCGGCTGTTCATGAAATCGATGATGACCAGCCCCGGGTCGGACTCCGGCTTGAACAGTTCGTCGAACCCATCGGTCGACCCGAAAAATAGGGGCCCTTCGATCTGATAGACCTTGCCGCCCTCGGGCGTCTCGTAGGTCTTGGCATGGATGCGCTTCGCGTTGTTCCAGGCATAGGCCAGGGCCGAAACAATGACCCCGACGACCACGGCGACAGCCAGATCGGTGAGCACGGTGACGACCGTGACCAGCCCCATGACCAGGGCATCGGTCAGGGGAATGCGGCGCACGATCAGGAAGCTCTGCCATGCGAAGGTGCCGATGACGACCATGAACATGACGCCGACCAGGGCCGCCAGGGGGATCTGTTCGATCAGGCTGGACGCGACCAGGATGAAGGCCAGCAGGAACAGCGCAGCCGAAATCCCCGACAACCGCGTACGCCCGCCCGATTGCACGTTGATCATGGACTGCCCGATCATCGCACATCCGCCCATACCGCCGAACAGGCCGGTGACCGTGTTGGCCAGGCCCTGGGCGACGCATTCCTGGGAGGCACCGCCCCGCTTGCCGGTGATTTCGCCGACCAGGTTCAGGGTCAACAGGCTTTCGATCAGGCCGATGGCGGCCAGGATGACCGCATAGGGGATGATGACCTTCAAGGTCTCCAAGGTCAGCGGCACCATGGGGATATGGAAATCAGGCAGCCCGCCCTTGATCGTCGCCAGATCGCCGACCCGGGGCACGTCGAGGCCGAAGCCGATGACGATGGCGGCGACCACCGCGATCCCCGCAAGGGGGGCCGGAACGACGGAGGTGATTTTCGGCATCACCCAGATGATCGCCATGGTCAGACCGACCAGGCCCAGCATGACGACAAGCGGCCAGCCGGTCATCCAGACCTTGGCGCCGTCGGTGTCCGTGACCTGGAATTGCGTCAACTGGGCCAGGAAGATGACGATCGCCAGACCGTTGACGAACCCCATCATCACAGGGTGCGGCACCAGGCGGATGAACTTGCCCAGGCGCAGCAGCCCGGCCGCGATCTGAAGTAGGCCCATTAGCACGACCGTGGCGAACAGATATTCAACGCCATGGCTGGCGACCAGGGCCACCATGACCACGGCCAAGGCCCCGGTGGCACCGGAAATCATACCCGGCCGGCCACCGATGAGCGCCGTGATCAGCCCCACCAGGAAAGCGGCATACAGCCCGACCAGGGGATGCACCCCGGCGACGAAGGCAAAGGCCACGGCCTCCGGCACCAGGGCCAGGGACACGGTCAGGCCCGACAGAAGTTCCGTCTTGATGCGGCCGAAAAGATGGGCCGGCGATCCATCGCCTTTCCAGTCGGCAAAAGAAAAGCAGCCCGCAAGAGCGGTGAGTAAACGTAGAGACAAGATGATTGATTCCGATGTGAGTGAATAAACGGCAGGCTAGTCGGCGTGCTTTTTCGGCTTCTTGCGCTTTAACGGCGCATCACCGGCCGACTTCGGGCCGCCGGAGGCTTGGCCCCGATGGGGCTTCTTTACCTTGTACGACGTCTTCCCCTTGGCCTTCTTACCGGCCCCGTCCCAGGGCTTGTCACCCCGGGGCTTTTGCGGACGGTCGGCAGGCGGCGGGCGGTCGTCATTCATGGCGTCGGCCCGGGCGTCCTCGCGGCGCGAGAATTTTTTCTTCTTGGGCGCGTCGCCGCGGGCAGCCGCCTGCGGGTTCCAGGCCGGCTTGTCGCCCTGGTAGGTCTTGCCGCGCTGTTCGCGGCCCCCGTCGGCCGGCATGTCCGGCAGGCCGTCGACCCGCGCCACGCGGATGGTCTTTTCCATGGTCATGTCGGAACCCAGTTCCTCGACGAAGCGCTCGGCGCTATCGGCGCTCAGTTCGACGAAGGTTTCCGTGTTGAAGATGCGGATGGCGCCGATCTCGCGCTTGGTCATATGACCGGCACGGCACAGCATGGGCAGCAGCCAACGCGGTTCGGCATTCTGCTTATGGCCGACGGAAAGGGAAAACCATACCCCGCCCTTGAAGGCGTCGCGGCGGCTTTCCTTGCGCTCCGCCGAGCGGTCGGACGGGCCCGTATCCAGCAGTTCCTCCGGCGCCGACATGCCGGCCATCTGCTGGCGCAGGAAGGCGCCGGCGATCTGCTCGGCGCTATAGCGGCTGAGAAGTTCGGTCGTGAAGGCCTGTTCCTCGTCGTTCAGGGGCTCACTCAGGACCGGGTCCGTCAGAATACGTTCCCGGTCGCGGGCAAGGATTTCATCGGCCGACGGTGCCTTGGCCCAGGTCGCCTCGACATTGGCGCTGTCCAGCAGGCGTTCCGTGCGGTAGCGCAGATTGTGCGGCACGATCAGGGCACAGACACCCTTGCGCCCGGCCCGGCCCGTGCGGCCGCTTCGGTGCAGTAGGGTTTCCCGGGTTTTCGGGATATCGGCATGGATCACCAGTTCCAGATCGGGCAGGTCGATGCCGCGCGCCGCCACGTCGGTGGCAATGCAGACTTTGGCCCGGCCGTCGCGCATGGCCTGGAGCGCGTGGGTGCGTTCGTTCTGGCTTAACTCGCCTGACAAGGCGACAACGGCGAAGCCCCGGTTGGCGAAGCGGCTGGTCATATGGTTGACGGTCGCCCGCGTCGCGCAGAACACCAACGCACTTTTGGCGTCGTAAAAGCGCAGCAGGTTGATGATGGCGTTTTCCCGATCGTTGGGGGCCACGGCCAGGGCGCGGTATTCGATGTCGAGGTGCTGTTTCTGCTCCTCCGTCGTCGCGACCCGCACGGCGTTGCGCTGATAACGCTTTGCCAGGGTCGCGATGCTGCGCGGCACGGTGGCGGAGAACATCAGGGTGCGGCGATCCGCGGGGGCCGAGTCGAGGATGAATTCAAGATCTTCGCGGAAGCCCAGGTCGAGCATCTCGTCGGCCTCGTCCAGCACCACGGCACGCAGGCTGGAAACATTGAGCGATCCGCGTTCGATATGATCGCGCAGACGTCCCGGCGTGCCGACGACGATATGCGCCCCCTTGTTGAGGGCCCGGCGTTCGCCCCCCATGTCCATGCCGCCGATGCAGGAGGCCGAGACCGCGCCCGTCATCTCGTATAGCCAATCGAGTTCGCGTTTGACCTGAAGCGCCAATTCCCGCGTCGGCGCCACGACCAGGGCCAACGGTTCCCGCGCGCGTTCGAAGCGCTCGGCCCCCGCCAACAGGGTCGGCGCCAGCGCCAGACCAAAGGCCACGGTCTTGCCCGAACCGGTCTGGGCCGAGACCAGAACATCCGCATCCCGAAGCTCGGGTGCCAGGATCGCGGTCTGCACAGGGGTCAGGACGGTATAGCCGCGTTTGCTCAACGCCTGGCCAAGCGCCATCGCGACGCCGTCGAATTCTGTCATGTCACATCTTTCGGAATGCGGGTTTCGTGCGCCCGGAAGCGGTTCACCACCCTCGGCGCACGCGCGCCGCCGCACAATGCGCGGCGATACATGCGTGTTGGCCCGTGTTGTAGTTAACGCGGAGGGGCCTGTAAAGCCTGGACCTTCGCTCTAGAGCAGGTTCCGGCACCCTAGCGCAGGTTGCGGTCGGCGGCGGTGATGGCCGCTTCGGCGGTCATGCCCGGCTCCAGCATGGCAACGCCCGTGCGCGCCTCAAGGAAGAGACCCTGGGTCGTATGCGTGGCGCGCAGCGCCGATTCAATCTCACCGGCCTTGCGCCGCGCCCCTTCAAGCCCGTCTTCCAGCACGACCATGGCGAAATCGTTGCCGCCCAGGCTTCCCATGACCATGGCCTGATGACTGTCCGATCCCAGCACGTCGCAGGTCAGGCATAGAGCCTGATCCAGCACCGCGATGCCGTGCGCCCGGCGGATATCGTCGCCGTTGGCGAGATGAATCAGGATCAGCGCCGGCCGCGCCTCGATATGCCCCAGACGGTGGATCAGCTTTTCCATCTCGGCCATCACGCCCCGCCGGTTCAGCGCCGGCACCACCGGATGGCGGAACGCGTTCTCGCGCGCGGCGGCCAGTTCCTCCTGGGCATGAACAAGCTGGCGGCGCAGGGGTTCGATCTCGGACGCCATGCGTTCGATGGCATGCTGAGCCTCCGGCGACAGGCCTTCCATCGACAGAAGGCCCGACACGTTGATGGCCGGTTCCGAATGGCCGTTCTTGGCCTGCTCTTCGTGGTGCTCTTCTTTCTTGCCACCGCCCGGGCCGGCGCCGCCGCCGTGCCCTCCGCCAGGTCCTACCGGCTGGACGGGGGCGGCTTGGTTCACATCCATGGCCGGGTCTCCCTTCCAGGTCGCCGTTCTCGGCGAACAAACGGACTGCTGTCACATTAGATTACCTTGATATTGTTAATAAAGCCTTACGTTTCAAGGATATTTGAACCCTTGCGGTGACGGCGGCGGGCCATATAATGACGCGCTTCCCGTCACCCGAAGGCCACCGATGCGGCCTTCACCGGAAGCGAGGTCTCAACATGCCGCAATCGGCCGCCGACACACCCCTGGTCGGCATTATCATGGGCAGTCAATCGGACTGGGACACCATGCGCCATGCGGCGGATGTGCTGGCCGAACTCGGCGTCCCGCACGAGACCCGCATCGTTTCCGCCCACCGCACGCCCGATCGCCTGTACGACTACGCCAAGGCGGCGCGCGGCCGGGGCCTCAAGGCGATCATCGCCGGCGCCGGGGGTGCTGCCCACCTACCCGGCATGGCGGCGGCGCTGACACCGCTCCCCGTGTTCGGCGTGCCGGTGGAAAGCAAGGCCCTGAAGGGTATGGACAGCCTGCTGTCGATTGTGCAGATGCCGGGCGGCGTGCCCGTCGGCACCTTGGCCGTCGGCAAGCCCGGAGCCAAGAACGCAGGCCTGCTGGCGGCCGCCGTGATCGCGCTGATGGACGATGATGTCGCCGCAGCGCTCGATGATTTCCGCGCCAAGCAAACAGCCTCCGTCGCCGATGTCCCCACGGACGATCCCAAAGGTTCCTGACATGGCCCCCCGTTCCGTTCACCCGCTGCCTCCCGGCAGCACCATCGGCATTATGGGCGGCGGCCAACTCGGTCGCATGACGGCCTTGGCGGCGGCCCGGCTCGGCTACAAATCCCATATTTTCTCACCGGAAGACGATTCCCCCGGCATCCAGGTCTCGGCGGCCGCGACCATCGCCGATTATCAGGACCGCACGGCCCTGCAATCCTTCGCCGAAGCCGTCGACGTGGTGACCTTCGAGTTCGAGAACGTACCGGCGGACAGCGCCGCCTTTCTGGCCGAACACGCCCTGGTCCGGCCCGGCCCGCAATGTCTGGCCATTGCCCAGGACCGCCTGCTGGAAAAGGAATTCATCAACAAGACGGCGCCGACCACGCCTTACCGACGGGTCACCTCCGCCGAGGATTTGGCCAAGGCCGCCGACGAGATCGGCCGCCCGGCCGTGCTCAAGACCTCGCGCATGGGATATGACGGCAAGGGCCAGGTTCTGATCGCCCCCGATTGTGATTACGCCGCCGCCTGGGCGGAAATGGGCGCCGAGATCGGCATCCTGGAAGCCTTCGTTGATCTAGACTGCGAGATTTCGGTGATCACCGCGCGCTCACCCCACGGTGGCTGGGCAACCTATCCGGCGGTCGAAAACCGCCACGTCAATCACATCCTGGACACCACCATGGCCCCGGCCCGTCTGCCGGACGGTCTGGCCGATCAGGCCGTCGCCATCGCCCACGATTTGGCCGAAGCGCTGGACCTTGTCGGCCTGCTGGCGGTCGAGATGTTCGTGACCCGGGATCAGCGCATCCTGGTCAACGAAATGGCCCCCCGGCCCCATAATTCCGGGCATTGGACCATGGATGCCTGCGCCACCAGCCAGTTTGAACAACTGGTGCGGGCCGTCTGCGGCCTGCCGCTGGGGTCCGTCGACTGCCACCACGACGCGGTCATGAAGAATTTGATCGGCGACGCCGTGAACGGCTGGCCCGACCTTTTGGCCGACCCGGGCGCCCGCCTGCATCTTTATGGCAAAGCCGAAGCCCGGCCGGGCCGCAAGATGGGCCACGTCAACCGGCTCTATCCCAAGGGCAAGCTGCCCAACGGATGACGGCAACCCGCCGCAGGATCAGGCCGTGCCGGCAAGGTCGTCCAGGGTGATGCGACGCATCCGGTAGGCTTCCAGCAACTCAATCTCGACCGCGACGGAACGGCCCAGTTCAGCCAGCACCGTGTTGCGCACGAAACGCTTCAGATCCTCGGTCTGGCCGGGAAACACCAGGATGTTGGTCAGAAGTTCGCGCCGTACCAGGGGCGGAAAGACCAACAGTTCACCGACCAGCAGCTGTTTGACCGCCGACGGAATGCGCAGACTGCCGAACAGGCGGTCGAGGCAGAAGCTGTAGATGCCGAAATCCAGGCGCCCGGCCACCTCGGAGGTGAAGGCTTTGAATTCCTCGACGAAGGCGGGCGGCGTCATGGCGCCGTCCATCATGCGCCGGACATGGTCGAGGAATTCACGATAGCGCGCCCGAGCCGGGCTCATCTGATCGTTCAGTTCGGCCTCGATGGACTTGATCTCGGCCTCGCGGAAGCCTTTTTCCAGCAAGGTATGGGCGCTGTCGCGCACTCGCTCGTCCAGAGCCTGTTCCTCGATCAGTGAGAACAGCCGTTCATAGCTGTCGCGGTCGCGCTTTTTCTTCAGTTTCTTGGCCAACTGGCCGAGGGGCAGGATCGCCGCCTGGGCGACCAGTTTGTCACGGGAATAGATTGCCGCCATGGCGGCCGCGTCGGGGGGGATCGCGACGTTACGCGCGAAATCCTCGGTAATGACGAAGCGATGGCCGTCAACGACGGTCAGGTAGCGGTTAAGCTTGCAGCATTCCAGGAAGTGGTTGGCCAGGTTGACCGGCGCGATGGCGGCTTCCTGACGATAGGTCCGGCCGTTGGCCGGATTGGCGGCGGCGGATGTACCGGTTTGCGCAGCACTCACGGTCCGCGTCTCCTTTTGCTCAAGACCCCATCAATCCCCTGGGTAAAGCATAACCGACTGCGGCGCCGCCTGAAAGGTTTCCATAATGCGGGAAATTCGGCCCCGGCAGGGCCCGCGTCAGGCCGCCGTTCCCGGCCGGGAACGGTTTGCGGCCGCCTTCAGACGCTTGAGAAAGCTCAACGGTGAGGGCAGCCGGCCCAGCGCCTGTTCAGCCTTGGCTTTGTACATGGGAATCTTCAGGACATCGGCAAGGCGTCGGTCCAGATAACCCCAAGTGTCGACGAAACCGTCCGAGGTATCGGACAGCCAATACAGAATGGTCGAGGTATAGACCGGGGCCAGCAGCCCTCGCTTGGTGTAATGATTGAAATCGGCCGCCCGGTCGCCTGCCGCGTGCCAGATGTGATCGCAGGTGCGCCAGGTCATACGCGCCGCCAGGGGCGCGTTCTGCGGCATCGCCAGGAATGACAACAGCCGTCGCATGGCCTCGCGGTAGGGCGCGTTCATTTCCAGGCGCAGGCGCACGCCCAGGGCCACCCGCTCGCGCACCTTAAGAATGTCCAGATCGACCTTCGCCAGTTCCGACAGCATGCGCCGGTCGGACCAGTCGGCGAAATGGTCGGCGGCATCCGCCATGCCGCCCGGAAAGGCGCGCAGCACGTCCGCCGGCCCCAAACCCAGGTCCCCTGCCCCCCGTTCCAGGGCTTTCCGCGACCAGCCGTCGAAGGGCACGTGGTCAAGCGCCGCCTCGATCAGGCGGTCGCGCAGGGCCATGTGGCGGGCGCGGGCCTCGTCGGCGGTCATGCGCGTCGTTTGGGCGGTCATGCGGCTTCTCCGTCTTCACTGTCGCTCTCATCAGCCATGATCGTGCGGGGGGCACGGGCCATTTCTTCGGCAAAGCCGAAGGTCGACAGGTCGGTCATGCGCATGGGGTAGAGAATACCGTCCAGATGGTCACATTCGTGCTGCACGACGCGGGCATGATAGCCCTTGGCCTCACGCTCGAAAGTCTTGCCGTCCAGGCCCTGGGCGCGATAGCGGATATGGACTGCGCGCGGGACCCGGCCAGTCATTTCCGGCAGGGACAGGCAGCCTTCCCAGCCTTCCTCGACCTCGTCGCCGATGATTTCGATCACCGGATTGACCAGCACGGTCAGTGGCACGTCCTTCTTGTCCTCACAACGCTCACCCGGCACGCGGAATACCACGATGCGCAGCGGCACATGGACCTGGGGGGCTGCCAGGCCGATGCCCGGCGCGTCGGCCATGGTTTCCACCATGTCGGCGATAAGGCCGTGAATGCGCGGATCCTTGGGGTCCTCGACCGGTTGGGCCGTGCCCATCAGCACCGGATGTCCCATGCGCGCGATTTTCAGAATGGCCATCGTCGAAATCCTCTTGATCCGGGGGGTGAAGACGCCTTTATGACGCCGGATGGTTCCCCGGGAAATAACACGTTTGCTCCTTCACAAGGGGATATCTATGTGATAGAAGCCCGTCTTCCCGGACCGGTGATAGCACAGGTCCGATTGATTTTGTTGACTATAAGATTAGGAGCGTGACCTTACCGTGCAAGTCATTGTCCGAGACAACAACGTGGATCAGGCCCTCAAGGCCCTGAAAAAGAAGATGCAGCGCGAAGGCATCTTCCGCGAAATGAAGCTGCGCCGCTCCTACGAAAAGCCCTCCGAGCGCCGGGCCCGTGAAAAGGCCGAAGCCGTGCGCCGTGCGCGCAAGCTTGAGCGCAAGCGGATCGAGCGCGAGGGCTTCTAGCTCTCCGCCGGCCGCCGGTCCTTGGTTGACCGGCCCGTTTCACATTTCTCGCAACGCCCCAGGTCCCGATTGGGACGGTGGGGCGTTTCGTTTGCGCGAACCGCAGTTGCGGAACCTTTTCGCGTGGATGCTTGACAGCCATCTCCGAAATCCCTACCCGGATTGCACCCTGATGCCCGAGTGTTCGGAAATGGGAAGGTGGCAATGACGGCGGCGGACCTGCGGAAAGGGAATCTGACCTTCCTGGAACAAGCCGCCGCGCCGGTGGCCGAAGCCCTTTCCCGTCTTCCGCCATCCGCCTCGGCGGCCCCTGCCCCCGCCCCCCCGGCCAACCCGACTTTTATTACGCGCCTGGCCATCCAGGCCCCGGAGCCCGACGGACGGGACCCGTATCTCACCCGTTTCATTCAGGACATCCTGACCGAGGCGCGGGCCGCGGACATTCCCCTCTTGCCCTCTCCCACCTTTACCCTGTCCTGCGCCCTGATGGTGATGGGGACACTGGAAACGGGCGGTTTGTTGAACTTTGTCCGAAAAACCCGCTGCATCTATCTGTTCGTCGTCATCGACGATCTTGAACGGTTCAACGCCAACCTGAGCCACGTCGACTGGCCCGCCACGGCGCGTCAGGTGCGCAACCATGGGGGGGAGATATTCTTCATCCCATCGGATGACCCGGTCGTGATCGCCGGCAAGGCATATTCGATCCTTTCCGCAACCGCCCCATGGGCCCTGGATGCCATGACAATTGCGGCCTTCGGCCCTACTCCTATTGCTCAGCCCCTGGCCGATACCCTGGGCCGTCTGGGCTATCGGGCACTTTCGACGCTCGGCACCTTCTATGACAACTGCCTGATGCTGCGAAATTCGGAGGCCAACCTGCGGCAGCCGGACTCTTTTCTGTACACACGCCGGGCGCGGCCTGCTCGAAACCTCCCGGCCTGGGTGATCGGCAGCGGCCCGTCGCTGGATATGGACCTTGCCTTCCTGAAGGAAAACCAGGATCGCGCGGTGATTATCAGCTGTGGGTCCGCCTTGGCGCCTTTGATGGCGGCGGGCATTTGCCCGGATTTCCATGTTGAGTTGGAAAACCTGAATGTCGGTATAGTCTTGGATCCGGTAGCCCGGTCGTTCGATCTAAGCTCCATTCCCCTGGTTGCGCCGATCTCCGTCGATCCCGACGCCGTCGGCAAGTTCCGCTGTACCGTGTTCACCAGCCGCCAAAACCTGCCGACCCACCCCCTCTATGCCCTGGATATGGACTGCCAGCCGATCCTCGGCGAACCGACGGTCAGCAACCTCGCCCTGGCCTTCGCCCGTGAACAGAATTTCCCGGAAATCTGCTTCTTCGGCACCGACATGGGGGCGCGGGACCGCGACCGCGACCATGCGGACGGAACCTGGCACCGAACGTCCGGCGACGATTATCACGCCCCCGAATATGACATTCCGGTGCCCGGCAACTTCGGCGGCACATGCCAGACCTCCGCAGGCCTCTACCAGGCTCTACAGGCCCTGTCCCTGGCCGTGAAACACGATCCAAGCGATCGCATCTATATCAACTGTTCAGACGGTGCGGCGATCGAGGGTGCCCGCGCGGTGCGGTCTGCGGACCTGACGCCGCTACCCGCGGCACAGCCGAAACAGAAAACCGTCGCGGCAATCCTTGACGACTGTGTACCCTGGAGCACATCCCGCATGCCGTCCCCCTGGCCGGGGCCCGAGATGATCGCGGAGATCGAAGGTCAGTTCCAAAAACTCCGCGGTATTCTCAAGGGGATCCGGAATTTCGCCGACAAGGCCTATATCCCCATGGCCGGGCAGGTTTTCCGCTATGCGGAGGGGCATACCGAACTCGCCCCGGCGGGCGCAAAAAGCGCTGCCAACATCCTGGTCCGCGGGACCGTCGGCACGCACCTCGTATTCATGGAATACTTTCTCAACCGGCTGTCGACGCCCGACCATCTGGCGCCTATGGGCCAAGCCTGCTTGCGGTTCCTGGACCAGTCGCTGAACGAGATACTGGCAGATGCCCGGGATCGCATCGGCGGTGACCGCGTTCGAAACATCCCGGATTTCGATACGATCCGCACCCCGCCCGGCGCACAATTCCCACCGGGGCCGCCGATGCCGCGCAACGCGCCCTGCCCTTGCGGGTCGGGCAAACGCTACAAGCAATGTCACGGGCGGGCAGCCTAAGCCGCTGCCCGACGCGTTCACATCCGTTCAAAACGAGCGTATGAGATCAGCCCAGGGCCTGGACGATCTCTTCCGTCATCTTCTTGGCGTCGCCGAACAGCATCATGGTGTTGTCGGCATAGAACAGCGGGTTATCGACCCCCGCATAGCCCGACGACATGGAGCGCTTGATGAACAGCACCGTGCCCGCCTTTTCCACGTCGAGGATCGGCATTCCGGCGATCGGGCTCTGCGGATCGGTCTTGGCGATCGGGTTGGTCACGTCGTTGGCGCCGATCACGTAGGCGACGTCGGCGGTGGAGAATTCGTGGTTGATCTCCTCCAGCTCGAACACCTCGTCATAGGGCACGTTGGCTTCGGCCAGAAGGACGTTCATATGCCCCGGCATACGTCCGGCGACGGGGTGGATGGCATAGCGGACCTCGACCCCTTCGGCCTTCAGCATGTCGGCCATTTCGCGCACTGCGTGCTGGGCCTGGGCCACGGCCATGCCGTATCCCGGCACGATGATGACCTTGGACGCGTTCTTCATGATGAAGGCGGCATCGTCGGCCGCACCCGATTTCACGGACTTGCCTTCGCTTGACGTCGCGGCGGCGGCCCCACCGGCATCCCCCCCGAAACCACCCAACAGCACGTTGATGATCGAGCGGTTCATGCCCTTGCACATGATGTAGGACAGGATCGCGCCCGAGGAGCCGACCAGAGCGCCGGTGATGATCAATGCCGGGTTGGACAGGGTGAAGCCGATGCCGGCCGCGGCCCAGCCCGAGTACGAATTGAGCATGGACACGACCACGGGCATGTCGGCCCCGCCGATCGGGATGATCAGCAAAAAGCCGATGGCGAACGACAGCGCCACGATGCCCCAATAAACCGAATGGGATTCCGAGCCGACGAAGATGATGATGAGCGCCAGGATCGCAAGGCCGACCAGCAGGTTCAGCTTGTGCTGCCCCGGGAAGGTGATGGGCGCGCCGGACATCAGACCCTGCAGCTTGGCGAAGGCAATGACCGAACCGGAGAAGGTGATCGCGCCGATCGCCGTGCCCAGCGACATTTCGATCAGGGACGCCCCCGGAATTTCACCGATCGCACCCAGGCCATATGCCTTGGGATTGAACAGCGCCGACGTCGCCACGAACACCGCCGCCATGCCGACCAGGGAATGGAAGGCCGCGACCAGTTGCGGCAGGGCCGTCATCTGAATCTTCAGCGCCGTCACGGTACCGATGCTGCCGCCGATGAGGATCGCCAGGATGATCATGCCGAACGACATGACGCCCGGATCCATCAGCGTCGTGATAATGGCAATGGTCATGCCGATGATGGCCATCATGTTGCCGCGGCGCGCGGTCACCGGCGACGACAAACCTCGAAGGGCCAGAATGAACAGCACCGAGGAAATGAGATAGGCGTAGCCCGTCCAGCTTGCGGTCATTGTTCAGGCCTCCCCTATTTCTTTTCTTTTTTCTTGAACATGGCGAGCATTCGCTGCGTCACGATGAAGCCGCCGAAGATGTTCACCGACGCCAGCGTGATGGCGAAAAAGCCCATCCAGGACGAGAAATCCATGCCCTCGGGCCCGGCCGCCAGGATGCCGCCGACGATGATCACCGATGAAATGGCGTTGGTCACACCCATGAGCGGCGAGTGCAGTGCCGGGGTCACCGACCAGACCACGTAATAGCCGACGAAGCAGGCCAGCACGAAGATCGTGAACAGCCCGAGGAAACTGTCATGGCCGCCCATGGCGGGGGCCTGCTGCGCGACGGCGGCGGCGGCGTCCGCAGCCAGCCGTTGCGTCTGCTCAAGAAGCTGCGCGGCACCGGCCGCAAGTTCTTCAGCCTGTTTGGCGATCGTTGCGGTATCCATCGTCAGTTCCCCTTGTCTTGGGTTTTGTCGTCGGACGTCTCGGCCGGTTTGTCATCGGCCTTCTTGGCCGCGGGCTTCTTGGCCGGGGCTTTCTTTGCCGGAGCCTTGGCCCCCATGGCATCCTTGACCCGCGCGTTCACGACTTCGCCGTCGCGGGTGACACAGCAGCCCTTGACGATCTCGTCATCCCAATCGATGGCCAGCGTGCCCTTCTTTTCCTTGTCCGTCAGCGGCGTCAGGAAATTGAGAAGATTCTTGGCGTAAAGGTCCGACGCGGTCTGCGCCAGACGGCCCGGCAGATTGAAAATCCCGACAATCTTCACGCCATTAGGCGTGGTGATGGTCTTGCCAGGCTGCGACATTTCACAGTTGCCGCCGGCTTCGACCGCCAGATCGACGATCACCGCCCCGGCCTGCATGCTGGCGACCATTTCCTTGGTGATCAGCTTGGGCGCCGGGCGACCCGGGATCAGCGCCGTGGTCACGACGATGTCCTGTTTCTTGATGTGCTCGGCGACGACCTGTTTCTGCTTGTCGTAGTATTCCTTGGGCATTTCCTTGGCATAGCCGCCTTCGGTCTGAGCGTCCTTTTCCATTTCCGGATCGACGACCAGGAACTTGCCGCCCAGGCTTTCGACCTGTTCCTTGGTGGCGGGGCGCACATCCGTCGCGGTGACGACCGCGCCCAGACGCTTGGCCGTGGCGATGGCCTGCAGACCGGCGACCCCGACCCCCATGATGAAGGCCTTGGCCGGCGGCACCGTGCCCGCCGCCGTCATCATCATCGGGATGCCGCGCCCGTATTCGGCGGCGGCTTCCAAAATCGCGCGGTAGCCGGCCAAGTTGGCCTGGCTGGACAGCACGTCCATGCTCTGGGCACGGGAAATCCGGGGCACCAGCTCCATGGCAAAGGTCGTGATCCCGGCCTTGGCATAGGCCGCCACATCGTCGGGCGAAGTCAAGGCCGCCAGTTGCGAGATCAGCACGGCACCCTTTTTCATCTGCGCGGGAAGCGCGCCCGCGCCCGAGGTCGCAGGCGGATTGACCATCAGAACGATGTCGGCGGTTTTCACCGCGGCGCCGGCGGCGATCGAGGCGCCCGCAGCCTTGTATACGTCGTCGGAAACGCTGGCCCCCTCGCCGGCACCCTTCTCGACGGCAACGTCATAACCGAGGCCGACCAGCTTCTGAATCACCTGAGGCGACGCGGCGACGCGGGTTTCTCCGGCGCGGGTTTCCTTGGGAATTACGATCTTCATGGCTCTGGTCCCCTAGCCCTTGGTCATTCAAGCATCGGTATATGACGTGTCTACCGTGCTTGCACAAGTATCGCACAGCCTTTAAATCCTGCGTCGGAAAGCTTTTTCATGAAATGAAAATCACATGGAAATCATTCCGCATTATGGAATAGATGGTTAAAGCGTCCCGATTTCCGCCAGGTTGATGAAAGGCCCCCCATGATCTTCACGCCGACCGCCCGACGCGGCATGGTCACCGCCCCCCATCATCTGGCATCCCAGGCAGGGCTGCGCGTATTGCAGGACGGCGGCAACGCCATCGAAGCCATGGTCGCCACGGCGGCCACCATCGCCGTGGTCTATCCGCATATGAACGGACTGGGCGGTGACAATTTCTGGCTGGTCGCCCAACCGGGACAACCGCCCGTGGGCATCGACGCCTGCGGTGCTGCCGCCGGTGCGGCGGACGCCGAGTTCTACGCCAAGGCGGGCCACGCGAACGCCATTCCCCATCGCGGCCCCCTCGCCGCCCTGACCGTGGCCGGGGCCGTGTCCGGCTGGGCCGAGGCACTGCGCATCTCGGCGACCTGGGGCGGCAAGCTGCCGCTCGACCGTTTGCTGGAAGACGCCCGCCATTACGCCGAACACGGGGCCCCGGTGACACCCTCGCTTCACCACAACACCCTGGCCAAGAAGGACGAGATGACCGGCGTCCCCGGTTTCGCCCGGACCTTCCTGCCCGGCGGCGTCGGGGGAACCGCGCCCAACATCGGTGACACCCTGAAGCTTCCGGCCCTGGCTGAAACCCTCAAGCGCCTTGGCGCGGAAGGCCTCGACAGCTTCTACCGGGGCCCGCTCGCCAAGGTCATCGCCGCCGACCTGGGGAAAGCCGGCAGCCCGATTGCCCTGGCCGACCTGGAACGCCACAAGGCGCTGGAACTCGCCCCCCTTTCCGTCGCCTGCGGCCCGCATACCATCTACAACATGCCGCCGCCGACCCAGGGCTTGGCGTCGCTCATCATCCTGGCGTTGTACGAACGCCTTAAGGTCGAGCAGACCGAAGGCTTCGATTTCGTCCACGGTTTGGTCGAGGCGACCAAGCAGGCCTTCCGCGTGCGTGATAAATACGTCACCGACCCAGCCTACATGACCGCCGACCCGAAGGATTTCCTGAGGACGGACAGCCTGGACGCCATGGCTGGCAACATCGACCGCAAAAAGGCCGCGCCCTGGCCCGACGCGGACCCCAACGGCGATACGGTGTGGTTCGGCTGCATCGACGGCGAAGGCCGCGCGGTTTCAATGATCCAAAGCCTCTATTGGGAATTCGGCTCCGGCACGGTGCTGGAGGAAACGGGCATCACCTGGCAGAACCGGGGCACCTCGTTCTCCCTCGATCCCAAGGCACTCAACACTCTGAAGCCCCACCGCCGTCCCTTCCACACCATCCAGCCGGCCATGGGAAGGCTCGCCGATGGGCGCACCATGGTCTACGGCACCATGGGCGGCGAGGGCCAGCCCCAGACCCAGGCCATGGTGTTCGCCCGCCACGTTCTGCACGGCATGGACCTGCAGGCATCGGTGACGGCACCCCGCTGGCTGCTCGGCCGCACATGGGGGGCGGAGACGACCAACCTGCGCATCGAAAACCGTTTTGATCCGGCGGTGCTCGACGCGCTGAAGGCCGCCGGCCATGACCTGGAGGTCGTCGGCCCGTTCGAGGAGTTCATGGGCCATGCGGGCGCCATCGTGCGCCATCCGTCGGGATTGCTCGAAGGCGCTGCCGATCCGCGTTCGGACGGGGCCGTCGCTGCTTTCTAATGACGGGGACAGAAACATCCATGGTCCACGACGTTCGGAAAAGTGAGCCCACGGATCAGCCAGAAATTTTCAAGCTCTATCCACGGGCATTCCCCGGAGAGAACCTCATCCCTTTGGTCACGTCTCTGCTGGACGATCCTGCATCCGTACTGTCCCTAATTGCCTTATCGGCCTCTGAAATCACGGGACACGCAGCCTGTACATTCTGCAAACTTGAAGGGCAAAACCGGCGTGTAGCGCTGCTTGGTCCGATTGCAGTTGATCCTGACCGCCAGAGGCAGGGAGTCGGCCAGGCCTTGATAAGCGACGTCTTTACCCGCATGGCAGCATGCGACATTGATCGGATTTTCGTACTCGGCGATCCCGCATATTACCAGCGGTTCGGCTTCGCGCTCGAAACCGGTGTCGAACCGCCCTATCCGCTACCTAAAGAATGGCGTAGCGCCTGGCAATCACGATTGCTGAATGGTGACGACACCAGTCTTTCCGGTCGAATGGCTGTGCCCGCGCCGTGGCGTATTCCGGCCCTTTGGGGTATTTAATCCGGTCGCTTCGCCACCATGTCGATCTCGACCAGCGCACCCCGCGCCAGGCCCGTGACGCCGACGGTCGTGCGCGCCGGCAGGCGGTCGGGCGGGAAATAGGATTTGTAGACCGCGTTCATGGCTTCGTAGTCGCGTTCGAACCGCGTCAGGTAGAGGCGACACGACAGAACGTGGCTGAGGTCCAGCCCCAGTTCCCCCAGCACGATGATCAGGTTGTCCATGACGCGCCGCGTCTGAGCCTCGATCCCATCGGGCAGCGGCGCCGTGTCGTCATTAGGGTCCGTCGGCATCTGGCCGGTCAGTTGCACCCAACCGTCACATTCCACGGCATGACTGAAGGGGGCGACCGGCACGGCGGCGCGGTCGAAGAAATGAAAGACCGGGCCGGCCATTACACGTATTCCTCGGTCTCGTAGACGAACCCGTCCAGGTCGCCCGTCTGGAAGCCGAGATAGATCGGCCCGCCGCCCGAGCGGTAGATGTTGACCTTGGCGTTATAGACCTTGCGGCTAAGCCCGTGCTTGTCGCGCAGGATGTAGCGCTTGACCCCGAACTGGCCGGAATCCAGACGCTCGCCGGTCAGGTAGCACTGAATCGATTCCACGTTCTCGCCGGACAGCTCCATGCCTTCCAGGTTCGACAGCGACTGCCGCGTGCGTTCGATGAATTCCGAAGTGCCGATGCGCTTGATCGCGCCCGTGTCGTTTTCGCGCATGTCGACATGGAAGTCGCCGACCACGATCTGTCCCGGCAGGGCATGGTCGATCATGCGCGCCAGTTCGATGGTCACGTCACCGACGATATAGCTGTAAACCGTCGGGCGAAGCCCTTCGGACTGGAAGAATTCGTAATGGGGCCCGACATGGAACGACGCCCGCAGCCGCGGCGTGGTGTTGGCCTTGCCCTTGGAGCGCGCAATGGCGTTGTCGGCCAGCACCAGATGCATCAGATGGTACAGGTTGACGTTGGATTCGATGCTGCGGTCGCGGTTCCAGATGTAAAAGCCGTCGCCGGTGGTCGAGCGCGCGAACTGGATGTCCAGGTTGCGGGCCAGCATCTTGGAAAACGACGCGTTGACGGAATAGGCCAGGCTGTTCAACTGCGTCACCTGTTCGAGCGGCGAAAACAGCGAAAAGCCGACGATGTCGAACAGCGCCACGGCGCCGTTGCGGATATAGGAAATGCTGTAGCGGCGAACGACGGCTTCCAACAGATCGTCGGCCAGATCCTCGCCGGGGGTGAAGCTGAGCTCGACCCGGTTGGGTTCGTACCCGAAGTACTTGGCGATGGTGTCGAAGCCTTCTTCGTCGGTCAGCGTATTGCCGGCGATCACCTCGTCCACGAATTGCAGGCTGTCCGCCGCCTCGCCCGCCGTGCGGGCCGCCATTTCGCCCAGGATGTAATGGGGGATGACCAGCACGCGGATGCCCCTGCCCGCCGGCGTCCAGGCCAAAACGATGTTGCGGCCCAGCCCCCACAGGCGGTGCAGTGCCTTATCCAGTTCCTCGACATAACTGCGGGCAGCGGTCGACAGTTCGTCAAGCGACGCCCGATCCAAAACCGGCGGACTGAAACCGTCCGTGTCGTGAATGCTGTCGTTCATCAACCGATCCTTCCCGGCCGAACCTTACGGCCGGGTGCCGCGCGAAATACGCCGGTAAACCCCAGGTACCCGGACAGTCCGGGCGCAGGTAGTGTAACGACGGGGTCCCTCGCCGCACAAGTCATTGAATTTACTTGGCTGAGTATGCCTGAAATTACTTAAGCGAGTTTTACCGCCGTGCCGTTCGCGCTGACCATCAGCATGCAGGATTTGTCCGACGAGATGGCCTCATAATCCAGATCGACGGCGACGATCGCGTCCGCGCCCAGTTCCGCCGCCCTCGCCTGCATGTCCTCAAGCGCGAAGCCCTTGGCCTTCTGCAATTCCTTCTCATAGGCACCGGAACGGCCGCCGACGATGTCGCGAATGCCCGCGAAAAAGTCCTTGAAGATATTGGTGCCCATGACCGCATCGCCGGACACGACGCCCAGATAGGCGCTGACCTGGCGGCCTTCGACGGAATCGGTGGTGGTGATGATCATTGCGGTTTCCTTCCCTTTGCTGCTTCGGCCCGACTGCTGGCCCTCAGTAAACCGGCGGCACACCGGCCTGTGCAAGTGATTCAGTCTGGCGGGCGCGCAGGCGGTCCAGATCGAAGTCGTCGATCAGGTCGTGGAACATTCGGTGCCAGTTGATTTCCGCCCTAAGGTGCGTGAACACGCTGCCCAGCCCGATGGCCGCCCGGTCCATCAGCACGAATTCCCGGGGCGGCGTGACCCCGCCAAGTTCACGCAGTTTCTTGTGCACGCTGGCGGCGATGCCGGCACCGTATGCCGTACCGCCCGTCTCCTGGATGCTCTGCACCCGGTCGGCCAGCAACGGGCCGTAGAGGAACCGCGCCCATTCATTCAGAACGGCGATCATTTCCTTGGACGGGTTCTCGAACCCCCAGATCTCATAGGCATGAACGGCCAGGGCCTCGTCATCGGTGCTGAGTGCGGTATACAGGTCGATCACCGCACTCACGAATTCCGGGCGGAACACACGGATACAGCCGAAATCCAACAGGTTCACCGTGGCGTCCGGGCGCACCGAATAATTACCCAGGTGCGGATCACCGTGGATCACCCCGAAGAAATAGAACGGCACGTACCAGGCGCGGAACATGTTGAGCGCGATGGCGTTGCGGTGTTCCAGGCTGCTATCCACCTGATCCATCAGGGGGGCGCCGCTCAGCCAGGTCATGGTCAACAGCCGGTCGGTGGACAGGTCGTCCACGACGTCGGGCACATGCACCCCGCTTTCGTCCATCAGCATGGCCCGGTACAGCGCCATGTTGCGGGCCTCGCGCCCGTAATCCAGTTCCTCGCGCAGCCGTTCCTTCAGTTCCAAATGGATCTGCGACGGGTCGATGGCGCGATCATAGCGGCGGTAGAGGGCGAACACGGCCTTGAGCTGCGACAGGTCCGCCTCCACCGCAGATGCCATGTCGGGGTATTGGATTTTGCAGGCGAGGTCGCGGCCATCGTGGGCTTTGGCCCGATGGACCTGCCCCAGGGATGCCGCCGCCGCGGCCTCGCGCTCGAACGACGCAAACCGGGTCTGCCAGTCCGGCCCTAATTCGGACGCCAAGCGCCGTCGTACGAAAGCCCAGCCCATGGGCGGTGCGGAGGTCTGCAGTTTGCGCAGTTCATGGACGTATTCGTCGGGCAAAAGGTCCGGCACCGTGGCCAGGATCTGCGCGACCTTCATCAAGGGCCCCTTGAGGCCGCCCAGCGCCGCCTGCAGGTCGGCCGCATGCACGCCCTTGTCCAGTTCCAGACCGAACAGCCGATTGCCCGCCAGTTTCGCCGCCAACCCGCCGACCGTGCCGCCGACCCGGGCATAGCGCCGGACCCGCCCGGCAACCGTATTCCTGTCCGACGGCGGGCGATCAGACATTCAGTTCCCTCAACCAGTCGGCGATGGTCTCGGCGGCCTCTTCCCAGTCGTCTTCCAGCATCACCGCATGGCCCATGCCGTCGAAGATATGGGCCTGGGTGCCCAGGAAGGCCGCCGTGCCGTAGACGAAAGCGGGCGGGATTAGGTTGTCATGCTCCGCCCCCAACACCAGGGTCGGGATACCGCGCAGGCCCATCATGGGTGGCATGAAGACCGTATGCTGGTCCATGACCGCGCGTCGGCTTTCCATCTGGAACCATGGCAGCAGACGTTCCGAAACGGCCTTCGGAACATGACTGTTGAAGATCGATTGATGCAGGGTTTCAAGGCTGTCCAGCGGTTCGCCCGTGGATTCGATGCGGGCAATCTCCCAGATCAGCATGGGCCGCGACAGCGCCAGGGCGACCGATGGTCCGGCCAGGCCCGTGGGCGGGACCGATGACATCAGAACGGTCGCCGCGACGTCCCGGTCCATGGCCAGCCGCTGGGCAACGAAACCACCCATGGAATGACCGATCAGGACGGGCGGGCGCGGCAGGGTGTCGACGACCTCGGACACGGCATCGACGAAATCCTGAATGCCGAAGTCGTGCAGCTGATCGTAATCGGGCATGCCCTTGCGTCCCGGCAGGTTGACCGCAAGGCAGGAAAACCCCTGCTTCCCAAAGTACGGCAAGAAATGTTCCGCCCAGGTCCAGGCCCCGGCGAAGGCGCCATGGATAAAGACCAGAGGCGCATGGTCGGAATCTTCGGGTGCGGGCCCCGCACGCAGCACGCGTTGGCCGGAGCCGGGCGCATCGGTCATTCCCTAAAATTCCTGTTCCAGTTCGTCGACGAACCCGGACAGCATGGACAGGCCCCGGTGCCAGAAGTCGGGATCCGACGCATCCAGCCCGAACGGCGCCAAAAGTTCCTTGTGGCGCAGCGTACCGCCCGCCCGCAGCATGTCCAGGTACTTGACTTGGAAGCCCGGATGGCCGCCCTGGAACACATCGTAGAGTGAATTCACCAGGCAGTCGCCGAAGGCATAGGCATAGACATAGAACGGCACATGCACGAAGTGGGAGATATAGGCCCAATAGTGCCGGTATTCGTCGTCATAGCGAAAGGCCGGGCCTAGGCTTTCGGTCTGCACGTCCATCCAGATATCGCCCAGGCGTTCCGGCGAAAGTTCACCCTTGGCCCGTTCGTCATGGACCTTGGTTTCGAACATGTGGAAAGCGATCTGGCGAACCACCGTGTTGAGCATGTCCTCGACCTTGCCGGCCAACATGACCCGGCGGCGGGCCGGATCGGTCTCACCCGCCAGCATGGCGCGGAAGGTCAGCATCTCGCCGAACACGGATGCCGTCTCGGCCAGGGTCAGGGGCGTATCGGCCAGAAGATTGCCCTGGGGAGCGGCCAGCACCTGATGCACGCCGTGCCCCAATTCGTGGGCCAGGGTCATCACGTCGCGTGAGCGGCCATGGAAATTCAACAGGATATAGGGATGGGCCGAGGGCACGGTGGGATGGGCGAAGGCACCCGAATCCTTGCCCGCCGTCGGCGGCGCATCGATCCAGCGTTTGTCGAAGAACTGTTTGGCGATGTCGGCCATGTCGGGGTTGAAGGCACCATAGGCGCCCAGCACCGTGTCCCGTGCCTCATCCCAGGAATACTTGCGGTCGGCCGCCGTCGGCAGGGGCGCGTTGCGATCCCAGTATTCCATCTGATCGACGCCGAACCATTTGGCCTTCAGCTTGTAATAGCGGTGCGACAGCTTGGGAAAGCTTTCGCGCACGGCGGTGACCAGGGCGTCCACGACCTCGTCCTCGACCTGATTGGCCAGATTGCGGTAGGACACGGGCCGCGGGTAGCCGCGCGACTTGTCGTCGATGGCCTTGTCCTTGACCAGGGTGTTGTAGGTCAGGGAGAACAGCTTGATGTTATCGCCGAGCCCCTTGCCCACGGCCTTGGCGGCGCGCTTGCGCAGCTCGCGGTCGGGTTCGCTCAGCTTGTTGAGAGCACCCGACAGGGTCAGGTCCTCGCCGTCGACGGGAAAGCGCAGACCGGCCAGGGTTTCCTCGAACAGGCGGTTCCAGGCCGCCGCCCCCGTGACGTGGCGTTCGTGCAGCGCCTGTTCCAGTTCGTCGGACAGCTGATAAGGCCGGAACGCGCGCAGGTCATGCAGCCAGGGCGCATAGCGGGACAGCGCCGTGCTTTCCGCCATTTGCGTATCCAGGCGCGCGTCCTCGATGCGGTTCAGTTCCAGGGTGAAGAACAGGGTCAGGGTCGAAATGTCGGTGACCCGTTCCTGCATGGATTGCTGGAACCGCGCACTGGCGCCGTCTTCCATGTTCTCCGCGAACTTCAGCCCGGCGAAGCTCATGATTCGGCCCAGGCGTTCGCCGATGGCTTCATATTCCTGAACAGCCTTGCCCAGGTCATCGCCCGAAAGCGCGGCCAAGCGGCCTTTGTAGGCCTCGGAAAAGGACGCCGCCCGTTCCTGCGCCCAAGCCAGATCGGTCTCGATTACTGCATCATCGGGCCCTGTGTAGAGGTCCGCCAGGTTCCAACGCGGCAAATCACCCATGGGCACCGCTGGCGCGGTACCTGTGTCGGGGCTGCGGGGGGCGGAAACATCTGAACGGCGGAAGTCGGTCATGGCTTGCATCCCTTCGGGGCATACGTAAAGTTCTCCCTGGATATAGAGTGGTTGCGGGTCAACGACAACCGGGGGGAGTCTGAGGGAAAATGAGCACTTACGCATGGCCGAACCTGGCAGCGATGTTTTATGCCCAGGCGGCGGAGCTGGGCGACCGCCCGTTCCTGTGGGAAAAATCAGGCGGCGCCTACTGGCCGCTGAGCTGGGGCGACACGGCGGCGCGGGTGTCGCGCCTGGCGCGCGGGCTGCAGGCGTTGGGTGTGAAGCCGGGCGACCGCGTGGTCCTGGTTTCGGAAAACCGGGCCAACTGGCTGATTTCCGACGTCGCCATCATGACCACGGGTGCCATCACCACCCCCGCCTATATCACCAACACGGAAGCCGACCATCTGCACATCCTGGAAGATTCGGACGCCGTCGGCGTCATCGTCTCGACCAAACGCCTGGCCGAACGCCTGTTGCCGGCAGCCCACCGGGCGGACGTCTGCAAGTTCGTGATCTCCATGGAGCCGATCGAGCTCGCGCAATCCTTCAGCTTCGACCTGCATCAATGGGACGACGTGCTGGCCATGGGCCAGGTCGGCCATGACAACATGGTCACCATGGCGAACAGCCGAAGCATCGATGACACGGCCTGCATCATCTATACATCGGGCACGGGCGGAAAACCGAAGGGCGTGATGCTGTCGCACAAAGCGATCCTGCACAACGTCGAAGGCGCCACCGACGCGCTGCGCGAAATCGGCCTGGACGCCGAGGTGTTCCTGTCGTTCCTGCCCTTGAGCCATTCCTACGAACATACGGGTGGCCAGTTCTTCCCCATGTCGATTGGCGCCGAAATCTATTACGCCGAAGGTGTCGAACATCTGGTCAACAACATGGCCGAAGCCCAGCCGACCATCATGACCGCCGTGCCGCGCCTGTATGAAAGCATGCGGGCACGCATCGAACGGGGGGTCGAGGCCGCCGGGGGCGCCAAGGAAAAACTGTTCCGCAAGGCGGTGGCGCTCGGC
Organism: Rhodospirillales bacterium; assembly: GCA_048263775.1. Classification (GTDB taxonomy): domain Bacteria; phylum Pseudomonadota; class Alphaproteobacteria; order Rhodospirillales; family Casp-alpha2; genus UBA1479. The sequence continues at coordinate 111,801 of JBLXDU010000010.1, read as the reverse complement.
ACCAAGCGCTATCTGGATCCGAACAGCCTGGGCCCGATCGAACGCCTTCAGGACGCCGTGTTGGACAAACTGGTCCGCGCCAAGGTCAAGGCCCGGTTCGGCGGGCGGCTGAAAGCCTTGGTTTCCGGCGGAGCGCCCCTGAACCCGGAGGTCGGCATCTATTTCACGGCGCTGGGTCTGCGCATCCTGCAAGGCTACGGCCAGACGGAATCGGCCCCGGTGATCAGCGTCAATCGCCCCGTGAAGGTCAAGATGCACACCGTCGGCCCACCGATGAAGAACACCCATGTCAGGATCGCAAATGACGGCGAAATCCTGGTTCAGGGCGATCTGGTCATGCAAGGATACTGGCGCGACGACGATGCAACGGCCCAAGCGATTAAGGATGGTTGGCTGCACACCGGCGATGTCGGCCATCTGGACGACGACGGTTATCTCGTCATCACCGACCGCAAGAAGGACATCATCGTCAATTCGGGCGGCGACAACATCGCGCCGCAACGGGTCGAGGGCATCATCATCCTGGAGCCGGAATTTTCCCAGGCCATGGTCTACGGCGACAAGCGCCCGCATCTGGTGGCACTGGTGGTGCCCGATGCCGACTGGCTGAAGGACTGGGCCGTCGCCAACGGCGTTTCCGGCAGCCTGTCGGAGCTGGCCGGCGATGCCGACCTGCACAAGGCCCTGGCCGCCGCCATGGACCGCATCAACAGCAAGCTCAACAATATCGAAAAGGTCCGCCGCTTCATCGTCGCCGACGAGCCCTTCACCGTCGATAACGAGCAGATGACGCCGACGCTCAAGGTGCGCCGCCACGTGATCCGGCAGATCTACGGGGCGCACCTGGAACGTCTCTATGGTTGATCCCGAAATACGCAGGGGGATTTGCGAGGCGAGCCAAGCCGCGCCCAAAAACCTTTATCCAAATTAAGGAACGCGGAGAAGCAAGCTTCTCCGCGCCGCCTTACTAGGTCCACCAGATCATTGCGATCAACACCCAGCGGGTGACAGCGGCAACGTCCAAATGGATGTTGACTTGAATTTCGGCCCGCATGGGACCAAACCTTTCAAGTCCACGGGTACCCGCAGAGCCAAAAAAGGTTGCGGTTAAGCCGGCCCTCAGAACGACTTAACAGGCGTTAGAGGGAATCATCCGCCCACAATCAGCTAGTCGACATACATCATGCGGCCCGCGTCAAATTCCGGTTTCTCGTGCTGCCGATGGCCTACACTGAGAATTATCGGCACGGGTATCAAGGTGGCCGTCATAGGTTGCCGGGCTTTTGAAAGCTCGGGCTATTCAGGTCCTTGTGCGGCCCATCGTAGCGACGATAGGCTAGAACCTTGTCAGATTGTGACCTTGGTTCGCTATCCAGGGTCAATCGGACAAGCGGGCTAAATGTACCTGATTTGTTCTTATTCTGCAAGAATATTTTTTGACCGCACAAGGTCAACTGAGCCAGATTCCTGCCTCCCCATTTGATCAAAGGATCAATCCGCTCTACTGCTGATCCGACCGGCCAGATAGCCCCGGCCACAAGGACGCGGGATCGAAGATTGCCGGGAACCAGGCCTTACTGTCCTCGACCGCCTCTTCCATGAGCGAGAAGTAGCTGGGCCAGGCTGGCAGGATACGGCCCTCGACCTCGCCTTCGTCGAAGCTCAGTTCGGCTTCGAACTTGGACGCGATCTTCTGCATCTTGCGGTTTTCCGTCATGCACAGCATGTACACCCGGTCGATGCAGCGGTTGCGCGCAATGGTCAGCACCCGGCGCAGCAGCGCCGTGCCGACGCCCGCGTTCTGCCACGGGCCTTCGACGGAGAACGCGACCTCGGCCATGATCCGCGGCATCAGGCGCACGCGCACCAGTTCGCCGACACCCCGCAGTTCGCCTTCGATAAAGGCGCCGACGACCACGGCGGCCGACCAGTCGAGCCGCGCGCAATATTCGTCGATTGCGGTGTCGGTAACCCCACCCCAGAAGCGCAAATGGCGATCATGGGGTTCAAGGCGCTTGAGGTGGCCTGCGAGCAAGTCTCCGTCCGCTGCCGTCAGCTTGCGAAAACTGGGCGGTGCGACCGTATCCTGAACGGACACGGCCATGCCGGCGGGTTGGGTATCCTTAATATCGTTGGCCATGGAAGATCTTCCTTTTCAGCCGGGGCCGATTATAGCCCGATTGGCAAAAGCGTCTTCCCCCTGGAACTCCTTTTCGAGCGAGCACAGGCAATCATATGGGCACGATATGCTGCACCGCAATATAACTTTCGTTAAGTTTTTAAGATACTTGGAACAAACCTATTGCGTTGCGGTATAAAATAACCACAACCGGACCACCGCCCTATTCCAGATCAAAGCCGTGGGATCGGATAAACGCGCCGAAATCCGCGCGTTCCCGCTTGGCCAGCCGCCGGGCCGTGTTCTCGGTCCAGCCGTAGTCGTCGGAAATGCCGAAATCGTCCTGATGCATCTGTTTTTCCGGCGCGATCGGCTGCAGCTTGTTGCGCCGCGCGTCATAAGCCTTCAATTCCGTCTCCAGGGCCGAATCGTCATATTTGCCGTGATGCACCACGACCGAGGGCGGCAGGCGCAGGGTAAAGCGCCCGTCGTCCGTCGGGTATCCGACCGTCAGCCCGGCCACGGGATAAACCCCCTTGGGCAGGCCGAGCAATTCACAGATATCGGCCGTATGGGCGCGCACGGCCGACACCGGACAGGTGCCCAGCCCCTTGAACCCGGCGGCGGTGATGAAGGACATCATGGCCAGCGACGCGTCCACGGCAGCGTTCATGAAGGTGTCGAGGGTGTTGTTGACATGTTCCTTGCCGCGCATCTGGGCGATGCGCTGGCCCCGGTGCATATCGGCGCAGAACACCAGAAAGCGCGATGCATCGGCGATCCACGGCATGGAACCGATCATGTTGGAAATCGCCTGCTGCTGATCCTTGTCCGTGACGACGATGGCGTATTGCTGAAGGTCCGACTTGGCGGGGGCGGACTGCGCCGCCGCCAGCAGGGTTTCCAGCATGCCGTCGGTGACCTCCTCGCGCCCGTAATGGCGGCACACCCGGCGGCCGATCATGCGCGAGACGGGCTCATCCAGCAAAAGGTCCGTGTCTTCGAACCGGGGGTTGAGGCCGAACCGGCCCAGGAACAGATCGTTACGGAACGGCATGTGCGGTCTCCTTCAGGTGTAATAATTCAGGCAGGTGCATCAATTCAGACGCCTACACCCAGGAACGGCGCCAGTTCGGCCCAAACGGCATCGGGCGCTTCCTCGGCCAGGAAATGGCCGCAAGGCAGCGGTCCGCCCCGGACGTCGTCAGCCCATTCGCCCCAGATATCAAGGGCCGAGACCTTGCCGTCGGTCTTCGGTCCGCCGGCCTTCCGCGCCCCGCCCCACAGGGCCAGCACGGGGCAGCGCACCTTGTTGCCGGCATCCAGGTCGGCGCGGTCCAAGGCATCATCGATGGTGGCGCCTGCGCGGTAATCCTCGCAATTGGCATGGATGACATCAGGATTGCGATGGGCGCGCTTGTATTCATCCAACGCCCCGTCGGCGAAGGCCGACATGTCCGCCGACCAGCTTTCCAACAACCAGGTCAGCCAGAAATCCGGGTCATGGCCGATCAGGGTTTCCGGCCGTGGATGGGGCTGCGCCAAAAACAGCCAATGGAACGAGCCCATGGCCCAGGTCTTGTTGGCGCGCTGCCACACGCTGCCCGTGGGCACAACGTCGAGGGAACAAAGCCGCGTCAGCTTGTCCGGGAAATCCATGGCCATGCGGTGACCGACCCTGGCCCCCCGATCATGGCTGACCACGGCGAAGGTTTCATGCCCAAGGTCCGCCATCACCTTGACCAGATCGCGGGCCATGGCGCGCTTCGAATAGGGCAAGTGGCGGTCGTCCGTCGGCGGACAGGAACTGTCGCCGTAACCGCGCAGGTCCGGGCAGACGACGCGGTGGGTTTTCGCCAGCTTCGGCGCCAGATGCCGCCAGATGATATGGGTTTGGGGATAGCCGTGGATCATGAGGACGGCGGGAACATCGCCGCCGTCAGGGCCGCCGACCCGCAGGTTGATCTCGGCGCCCTCGCCCGCCATGCGTTTTTGCGCGAAGCCTTCAAACATCACTCGGCCCCCAACCTGATTCTTAGACCCCGTGGTAGTCCTTGTACCAATCGATGAAGCGGGGAATTCCCTGCTCGATCGGGGTCAGGGGCTTGAACCCGAAATCGCGGATCGAGGCATCGATATCCGCATAGGTCTCCGGCACGTCGCCCGGCTGCAGCGGCTGGAAATCGATCTCCGCCTTACGCTGTAGAGCTTCTTCCAGCACCTGCACGAAGCGCATGAGCTGTTCCGAGCGATTGTTGCCCAGGTTGTAGACCCGGTGCGGCGTACCGTCGGGGCTTTTCGGCGTGGTCGCCAGAACGCCCAGGATGCCGCTGACGATGTCGTCGATGAAGGTGAAGTCGCGGCGCATCTCGCCGTTATTGAACACGGGGATCGGCTCACCGGCCATGATCTTCTTGGTAAAGATATAGGCCGCCATGTCCGGCCGGCCCCAGGGGCCGTAGACCGTGAAGAAACGCAGCCCCGTCAGCGGCAGCCCATACATGCGGGCATAACTTTCCGACATCAACTCCATGGCTCGCTTGGTCGCGGCGTAAAGCGACACCGGATGCTCGACCGGGTCGTCGACGGAAAAGGGCAGCTTGGTGTTGGCGCCGTAGACCGAGGACGAAGACGCATAGACGAAATGCTTCAGGTCCTTCAGCTTGCGCGCCGCTTCCATCAGCACCAGATGGCCTTCGACGTTGGATTGCGTGTAGGCGTAAGGGTTGATCAGCGAATAGCGCACCCCCGCCTGGGCCGCCAGATGGATGATCCCGGTGATGTCGGGGTGGCGGGCGAAGGTCTGTCCCATCGCCTCGCGATCGGAAATGTCGGCACGCACCATGGAAAAGCCTTCCTGGGCCAGCAGGCGCGCGGCGCGGTTTTCCTTCAGCGCGACGTCGTAATAATCGTTGAAGTTGTCGATGCCGATTACCTTCTCGCCCCGCGCCAGCAGCGCCTGCGAGGTATGAAAGCCGATAAACCCGGCGGCACCGGTAACCAGAATGCTCATGAACGGAAAGACCTCCGAAGTTGACCGCTGCCGGTATAGCCGCTTGAGAATCAAAAATCACGGTCCAATCACCTCCTTGCCGAAAGAAACCGGCCATTGGCAAAGATTCTGTCCGCACCGATGGCCCGCCGCGGCAGGGGATGGCGCGACACGGCCCCGCCACGCCAGAAAATTGCGATTTGCGCCGCCCGGATTGCGGGCGGTCCCGGCTTCCCTTAACGTTGTGGCCGGGCGTTGGCCTCCGCCACCCGCAGACATGGGGAACAACCGGTGAAGCTTCGCAGCGTCAGCCTGAACGACAAATACGGCCTTTCCGAAGGCCGCGTGTTCCTGACCGGAACCCAGGCCCTGGTGCGCCTGAACCTGATGCAGCGCCAGCGCGACCTGGCCCAAGGGCTGAACACGGCGGGCTATGTCACCGGCTACCGGGGCTCGCCGCTTGGCGGCATCGACCGGGAATTCGGCCGCGCCAAGCGCTTCCTTGACGATCATCACGTCAAATTCCACCCCGCCGTGAACGAAGATCTGGCCGCCACCGCCATCTGGGGCTCACAGCAGATCAACCTGTTCGACCGCGCCAAATACGACGGCGTGTTCGGCATGTGGTACGGCAAGGGCCCCGGCGTCGACCGTTCGGGCGACGTGTTCCGCCACGCCAACATGGCCGGCACGGCGCCCAACGGCGGCGTGCTGGTGATGGCGGGCGACGATCCGGCCTGCAAATCGTCCACCGTGCCCAGCCAGTCCGAACACGCGCTGATGGATGCCAACATCCCCATCCTCAACCCCATCGACGTGCAGGATCTGCTCGACATGGGCATGTACGGCTGGGCCATGTCGCGCTTCGCGGGCCTGTGGGTCGGCATGAAATGCATCACCGACAACATCGACACCTCGGCCTCGGTCGATGTCTCGCCGGACCGGGTCAACATCGTCCTGCCCGAGTTCGACATGCCGCCGGGCGGCCTGCACATCCGCTGGCCCGACCCGGCGCTCGATCAGGAAGAACGCCTGCATCGCCACAAGATCTATGCCGCCCTGGCCTTCGCCCGGGCCAACGGCCTTGACCGCATCACCCTGGATTCGACCAAGCCCCGGTTCGGCATCGTATCCACCGGCAAGACCTACCTGGACACCCTGCAGGCCCTGGAAGATTTAGGCATCGGCGAAGCCGAGGCCGAAGCCATCGGCCTGCGCCTGTACCGCGTCGGCATGCCCTGGCCGTTGGAACGCGACGGCATGCGCCACTTCGCCGAGGGATTGGAAGAAATCCTGGTGGTCGAGGAAAAACGCGCGGTCATCGAAAACCAGCTGAAGGAACAGCTCTACAACTGGCGGGCCGACGTCCGGCCCCGCGTGGTCGGCAAGTTCGACGAGGCGGGCGACTGGATCCTCCCCTCCGCCGGGGAACTGACCCCGGCCCGCATCGCCCGGGTGATCGCGGCCCGCATCCGCAATTTCCATACGTCGGAAGCCGTCGAAAAGCGCCTCAAGTTCCTGGAGGAAAAAGAACGCATCCTCGAGCGCGCCGTGCCCGACATCAAGCGCATCCCCTATTTTTGCGCCGGCTGCCCGCATAATACCTCGACCAACGTGCCCGAGGGCATGGAGGCCGCCGCCGGGATCGGCTGTCATTACATGGCGATCTGGATGCCCGGCAGGCGCACGTCGACCTTCACCCATATGGGGGCCGAGGGGGCCAACTGGATCGGCCAAGCGCCGTTTACCGAGCGCGAGCACATCTTCGTCAACATCGGCGACGGCACCTATTTCCATTCCGGCATCCTGGCGATCCGCGCCGCCGTGGCGGCCAAGGTCAACGTGACCTACAAGATCCTCTACAACGACGCCGTCGCCATGACCGGCGGCCAGACCATGGACGGGCCCTTGGACCCCGCGATCATTTCCCGCCAGGTCCGGGCCGAGGGGGTGAAGCGCGTCGTCGTCGTCACCGATGAGCCCGACAAATACCCGCCGGGCACCGAATTCGCCCAGGGTGTGACCATCCATCACCGCGACGATTTGGATCAGGTGCAACGCGACCTCGCCACCTGGCCCGGCGTGTCGGCGCTGATTTACGATCAGACCTGCGCCGCCGAAAAGCGCCGCCGCCGGAAACGCGGCACCTTCCCCGACCCGGCCAAGCGCGTGTTCATCAACGAAGCCGTCTGCGAAGGCTGCGGCGATTGCGGCGTGGTCTCCAACTGCGTCGCCATCGCGCCTCAGGAAACGGAACTGGGCCGCAAGCGCGCCATTGATCAGTCCATGTGCAACAAGGACTTCACCTGCCTGAAGGGCTTCTGCCCGTCCTTCGTCACCGTGCACGACGGCGTCCTGGCCAAGGGCTCGGAAACGCGAAGTCCCGGCGCGGCGGCGACCCCCTTCGCGGTGCTGCCCGACCCACAGTTGCCCGCCACCGGCACCGCCTACAACATCTGCGTCACCGGCATCGGCGGCACCGGCGTGGTGACCATCTCGGCCCTGCTCGGCATGGCGGCGCATGTGGATGAGAAGGCCGTGACCGTGCTCGACGTCGCCGGCCTGGCGCAGAAGAACGGCGCCGTGTTCGCCCATGTGCGCATCGCTGACGATGCCGACGCCCTCAACGCCGTGCGCATCGCCGCGGGGGGCGCCGACCTCTTGCTCGGCAACGACATGGTGACCTCGGGCGGGACCGAAACCCTGGGCAAGCTGGACGCGGACCGGGCGCGCGCCGTGGTCAACGCGCGCCAGACCATGACCGCCGAATTCACCAACCTGCCCGACCTGGATTTCCCCGATGACAAGCTGCGCGGCGCGATCAACGAAGCCACGGGCAACCGCGCCGACTTCATCGACTTCACCCATCTGGCCCGCCGCCTCATGGGCGACACCATCGCCGCCAACATGATGCTGCTGGGCTATGCCTTCCAGAAGGGCACGGTGCCGATCTCGGCCGCCGCCATTGAACGCGCGATCGAACTCAACGGCGTCGCCGTCGACTTCAACAAACAGGCCTTCACCTGGGGCCGCCGCGCCGCGCACGACCCGGCCGCCGTGGAAAAACTGGCGGGCCCGCAGGACAAATCGGCGGCGGCCTTCGACCTCGACGGCTTCATCGAACGGCGCGTGGCCGACCTCACCGCCTATCAGAACGCGGCCTATGCGGCCCGCTATTCAGCATTGGTCGATAAGGTCCGGGCCAAGGAAGCGGCCCTCGGCACGGGTTCGACGGATTTGACCGAGGCCGCCGCCCGCGCGTTCTTCAAGCTGATGGCTTATAAGGACGAGTACGAGGTCGCCCGGCTGTATTCCGCCCCCGAATTCCGCCGCGCCCTGCGCCAGACATTCCAGAGCCACAAGAAACTGACCGTCCACCTGGCCCCGCCCTTGGGCAGCCCCAAGGACGCCCGCACCGGCCACCTACAGAAACGCGAATTCGGCCCCTGGATGTTCTCTGTCTTCCGCCTGCTCGCCCCCTTCAAGGCCCTGCGCGGCACGGCTTTCGATCCCTTCGGGCGCACGGAAGAGCGCAAGATGGAGCGCGCCCTGATCGCCGAGTACGAGGCAACCATCGACACCCTGCTCGCCGGCCTGACGGCGGACAACCTCCCCCTCGCCCGCGAGATCGCGGCGCTCCCGCAATCCATGCGCGGCTTCGGTCACATCAAGATGGCGAACGTGGAAAAAGCCAAGGCCCGCGAAGCGGACCTGCTGGCCGGGTTCAAAGACCCGAAGAAGGCGGCGGTGGCGGCGGAGTGAAATTTTTTATAGTGACTATCGCCCAGAATACGACCGGGCGACCTCAGCTTCGGCGGACGCCCACGCCGCTAAGTTATTTTGTCCGCTATCAAGCACCCAATCTTGCCTTCTGAATTTTTCCTCAAGAGTTTCGCGTGTCCCTGGCCGCACGTAGGGCGACTTGTTTTGAAAAGGCCCAGATTCTAAAAATCTGCCCCATTGCCCATTTTGATAAGCCAGAGGATATGCTTGTTGTTCACGGAAAAAGTGATCAACTGCAATAAAACGACCTGGATCATTTCCTTTTATATCCATTCCATAAATTGGGTCTTTAATATTGTGTATATCAACAATCAGTATTCCCATATTTCTCTCTAGTGCTTTAAATATTTCGTACCAGACCCAACGCCTAGTAGCCGTTTCCCGGCCATTAAGAACACACAATACACTTGAACCCGACATTCCCCTGTTTATTGCTCTCTTTACCGCCAAATCTGAGTCTTTTCTCGCCAATTCCTCTAATGAGCCATCGAAAAAACCTGCCGCCTCGTAGGAACCTTTTGCGACCCAACTATTCTTTACTTGTTGGACACGCCGGATATCACGATCGAAATGAAAACTAAAATATATGTAGCGCTTGATAAATTGCGCACTCCGGAAAGGTGGCCCTCGAAACCCCAATCCTCTGTGCGTTAGTTGGTCGTGCGCCAATTTCCATCACTCCCACAAAAGATTACAGCTTCCACTCAAATAGATAATCCAGAGAACAATCGAAAGCGGCCCATAAAACCCGACCACAGACCAAGTAAGCAGTGACTTTGAAAGTGAGCTTTTCCGTCTATGCTCAGGAGAAGGCGTCATCAAAAAATCTACCACGACATCTTGGTTACGCATCCGCACATCATCAAATAACGCGCGAAACCAAATCTCTTGTTGTAAATATCTAGCATCAAGAATTGCAAATGCTGCGATTAATACGACAAGCAAAGTGTAGATTGCGCCATCCTCTGTTATTCTTGCCGCAGCAAATCCAGCGACAGTCGAAACAACGGCATAGCGTTTCATGGCTGACGACTGATCAGACATTCTCGCAATTACTGATTGGATCATCGTTAGGTGAGAAACGAGGTTTTCCGAGGGCACAATCAACCTACAAAGGCAGCTTAAACGCACTCACCTAATATACAGTATGAAAGCGAATTAATCAGCCATAAGTATTAATTGCTCGCGCCTACATCACAAACGCCAACAAGAACGGCAGGGTCGCGAAGGAGAGGACGGTCGAGATCACGACCATGCCGGCCACTTCCTCCGGCTGGTTGTTGTAGCGTTCCGCGAACAGGAAGTTGAACACGGCGACGGGCATGGCGCATTGCAGTATCAGCACGCCGCGCGCCACCCCTTCGAAGCCGAACAGTTCCGCCACCCCCCAGCCGACCAGAAAGCCGACGCCGAGACGCATGACCGACAGCAGCACCGCCTGCGGCAGTTTCTTCACGCCGAGGCCCGCCAGCGACACGCCGAGGGTGATGAGCATCAGCGGCACCGTTAATCCTGAGAGAATGCGCGTGGTGTTGACGATGGGGGCCGGCACGGTCCAGCCCATGACCATGACCACCAGAGCCGCCAGGGCGGCGTAGAGGATCGGCAGGCGCAGCAGGGCGCCGGGCGAGGTCGCCCCCGCCGGCACGGCGACGCCGACCGTGAACAGGCAGAGTACGTTGACGGTGAAGTACGCAATCGCCAGCGCCAGGCCGTGATCGCCGAAGGCGAGCAGGCAAAGCGGCAGGCCCATGTTGCCCGTATTGCCGTAGGCCAGGGCCGAGAGGAAGGCCTTCTGGCTGAGCTTCATGGCCTTCAGGAACACGAAATAGAAAACATAGAACGCGACCATGGTGGTGAAGGTCGCCGCCCCCATGGTGAGGAAGGCATCGGCCTCGATCTTGGTATCGATCAGGGTGAAGAACACCAGGCAGGGTGTGCCGATGTTGGTGACCAGCGTCGTCACCAGCGACGTGTCGTAGGGGCGGCCCTGCTTGCGCCAGACATAACCGATGACGGCGCAGGTCAGGACCGGCGCGATGACGGAGAACAGTTGATAGAGCATGGGGATGGTCGTTTAGGCCTGTGGTGGAAGGAAAGCGGGTCGCGGCGCCCGTGCCGGTTATTCGACCCAGGCGATGCGCAGGATGTTGGTCGCCCCCGGCGTGCCGAAGGGCACCCCGGCGGTGACGACGATGGGGTCGCCCTTCTTGGCGAAACCGTCCTTCTGGGCCTCGGTCACGGCCTTGGACACCATTTCGCGGAACGAATGGATATCCTCGGACAGCACCGAATGCACGCCCCAGCACAGCGCCAGGCGGCGCGCGGTCTCTCTTTTAGGCGTAAGCCCCAGGATTGGCGTCGCCGGCCGCAGGCGGGCACAGCGCAGCGTCGTCGAGCCCGTGGTGGTGAAGGTCACGATGACCGCCGCCGAAATGGTTTCCGCCACCTGACAGGCGGCAACGGTGATGGCGTCGGCCGCCGTGGCGTCGTGGCCACCGCGCCGGCGGTCGCGCATCAGGCGGTAATGTTCGTCCTGTTCCACGCGCTTGATGATGCGGTCCATCATGGCGACGGTTTCCGTCGGATAATCGCCGACCGCCGATTCCGCCGACAGCATCACCGCGTCGGCGCCGTCGTAGATGGCGGTCGCCACGTCGGAGGCCTCGGCCCGGGTCGGGGTCGGCGCATGGACCATGGAATCCAGCATCTGGGTCGCCACGATCACCGGTTTGCCCGCCAGCTTGCACAGATGCAGGATTTGTTTCTGCGCCACGGGGACGTCCTCGGTCGGGCATTCCACGCCCAGGTCGCCGCGCGCCACCATGATGGCGTCGGACAGGTGAACGATTTCCTCCAGATGCAGCAGCGCCGCCGGTTTTTCCAGCTTGGACATGATCGCCGCCCGCCCGGCCACCAGCTTGCGCGCCTCGGCCAGATCCTCCGGCCGCTGGACAAAGCTGAGCGCGACCCATTCGACACCGAGGTCGAGGCCGAACCGCATGTCGTCGCGGTCCTTCTTGGTCAGCGGCGAGACGTCGAGGATCACGCTGGGCACGTTGACGCCCTTGTGGTTGGACAGGGTGCCGCCGATCTCGACCTCGCATTCCGCATGTTCCTTGGAACACTCCAGAACCTTGAGGCGGATGCGCCCGTCGTCGATCAGCAGCGTCGATCCCACCTCAAGGGCGGCGAAGATTTCCGGATGCGGCAGGGGGGCGCGGCGGTGGTTGCCCGGGGTCTTGTCCAGGTCCAGGCGGAACTTGTGGCCGACTTCCAGCTCGGCCGATCCCGTGTCGATGTCGCCGACCCGCAGTTTCGGGCCCTGAAGGTCGAGCAGGATGCCCACGGGGCGGTGGTACTTGCGCTCCAGCGAGCGCACGATGCCGTGGATTTTCTGATGATCGGCATGCGTGCCGTGGGAGAAATTCATGCGGAACACATCGACGCCGGCTTCAAACAGCTTTTCGATGGCTTCCTGGCTGGACGTCGCAGGGCCCAGGGTCGCGACGATCTTCGCGCGGCGTTCACGTTTCATGATGGGGGCCTTCCCTCTCCTTCATTTCGTCACTGTCCCTGCGTCCATAGGCTTAAGGCCAAACGCGGGCAAATTCACGCAATATTCCATGAAAATACGCGGACAACAGTCCCGCGCCCTGTATTCGGCCCAATAAATCCGCGCCGCGGCGTGCCGCCCTTCTTGCGCAAAGGGTCTAAGATTAGGTAGGTATTAACCAATTTCGTGGCACCTACTAAAGGCCGACATAGATCGGTCGAGTGTTTTTTTGGGAAGCCGGCCGCCGGGCGGGTGTTGGGGTTCACCGGGCGGTCCAGAGGTATCGTTTGAGCACGCAAAGCATCATCAATGCGCTGGCCGGCCTATCGCCCGACACGGACAAGGCGACGCTGATGACGGCTGTCGACAACGCCGTGGACGGCATCGTCAAGGAGCTGAAGGCCAATGCCGGCGGCAAGGTGCAGCCCGACGTGGCCCAGGCGACCCAGACGACCCTGACCTTCCTTGAAGCCTGCGGCCAGTTGAAGGACCCGGAATTCACCCAGCGGGCGCGCATCCGCGCGTCGGAACTTCTGGAAGCCTTCGACAAGGCATCAAGCGGCGATGCCCCGCGCCGCAAAAAGCGGCGCAAGAAACGCCCGGCGGGGGCGGATGCCAAGCCCGCGGGCGCCGCAAAAGGCAAGGCCGCCAAGGGCAAACCTGCCGCCAAGAAGCCGGCCGCCGCCGCGAAACCGGCCAAGCCCGAAAAGCCCTGGGAAGACACCCCCTTCACCGAGGCCTTCACGGAACAGATCTGCAAGTACCTGCGCAAGCGCGCCATGCTGTGGTACGTGCCGCAACACACGCTGACGCCCACACCCTTCCCGCTGTCGACCCGCTTCGGCGACAATCTGGTCACGGCGATCAAGGAACACTTCATGCACCGGTTCTTCACCAACCGCCGGATCATGGTTTTGGGTGACGAATTGAAGGCCCGGAATTTCGAGGAAAGCGCCTTTCGCGAAATCTTCGACAAACCAAAAAAAGCCAACCCCGTGCGCAGTATGTGGGAAGACGGCCTGGGCGACATCGAACGCTTTTTGACCAGCGACAAGCCGCCGCCGCAGAAGTCGGCGAAGACCAAGGTGACGACCAAGAAGACCGGTGGATTCCTGGGATTTTTCCAGAAAGAGGAAAAAATCGTCGAACGCGAGGCCGTGGCCGACACCACCGAACTGGATCACGCCAAGGGGTTTTGGAACACCATCGCCGGGCCCGAGGTCACCTACAGCCCGCCGAAGATGGAGGATTTCATCTTCCTCAAGTCCCTGTTCGAATATTATCCGGAACAGGTCGACGAGGAGCAGCAGGCGGTCAAGCAGATGCTGCAACAGGAATACGGCTCCAACCAGGCCCGCGAAGGGGCGGCGCGCGACCATCTGAACGCGCTGATCAAGGACACGGCCCCCTGTTCGGGCGAGCTGACGGCGCTTTGGGTGTACCTGACCGCCAAGGACGCCTTCGGCTACAATGTGTTCAAGTCCTTCACCTCAAGCCACGGCACGAACGCGGAACAGCGCCGCCGCGCCCTGCCCTATTTCCTGCGCTGGATTCCCGATTTCACGGAACAGGAAGCGCCGAGCCGCCTTTAAGGCGCCCTGGTTTTCCAGCCCCCGCGTTAACCCTTTGTCAGCCCTGACCACCATAGGATAGTCTTGGCCCCGTCGCCGTTGCGGCGGACATCTTGATTAAGGTTCCGGCATGCTGAAAAAGGTCTTTTCCAAAGCGCTGTTGTCCGTGGTCATGGACAAGAAGGCCCGCTCGACCCTGGACGCCGCCAAACAGCGCGCCAAAACGGCGCCCCAGGCAGCCGCCCCCGAAGCCCTGCCCGCCAGCGCCGAGGAACTGCGCGTCGCCGCCCGCCAGGCGTTGGAATCAGCGGAAAAGGAACTGGCGTCCAAGCCTAAACTGACCGGTGAGCGCAAGGCGCTGATCCAACAGGCCCTGGCCGTGCGCAAGCAGAAGACCAAGATTCTCGACGAACTGGGCCCGGATCAGAAGATCAAGCTGCAGGCCATGGCGCTTGAAGCCTTCGGCCTCGATCCCACCAAGGGCGGACGTTGACGCCCGCATCCCCGTTGACCGCCTCCGACACCACCGCCGAGGCAATGGCCCGTGACCTGGGAGACAAGGTCGCGGCCGGCGATCTGCGCGCCCTCGCCCGCGCCATCACCCTGCTGGAATCAGGCCGCGCCGACCACCGGATGCAGGGTGAAGCCCTGATCCGCGCGCTTTTGCCGGCGGCGGGAAAATCCATCCGCATCGGCATCACCGGCATCCCCGGCGTCGGCAAGTCCACCTTCATCGAAGCCTTCGGCCTGGCCCTGGTCGACCGCGGCCACAAGGTCGCCGTGCTTGCCGTCGATCCGACCAGCCCGCGCTCCGGCGGCTCGATCCTGGGCGACAAGACGCGCATGGAAAAGCTCGCCCGTGCACGCAACGCCTATATCCGGCCCTCGCCCTCCGGCGGCACCCTGGGCGGCGTCGCCCGACGCACGCGGGAAGCCATCATCGCGGTCGAGGCCGCCGGCTACGATGTGGTGCTGATCGAAACCGTCGGCGTCGGCCAATCGGAAACGGCGGTCAAGGATCTGGTCGACATGTTCCTGTTGCTGCTCGCCCCCGGCGGCGGCGACGACCTGCAGGGCATCAAGAAGGGCATCGTCGAGATGGCCGACCTGATCGTCGTCAACAAGGCCGACGGCGACTTGGCACCGGCGGCGGAACGGGCGCGGCGGGATTACACTTCCGCCCTGCATCTGCTGCGCCCGGAAAACGCCGACTGGTCACCTCAGGTGGTGAAATGCTCCGCCGTGACCGGCGATGGGCTCGACGATATCTGGCAATCGGTCGAAGCCTTCCGCACGGCGACGCAATCGTCGGGCCGGTTCGACGCCTGCCGCGCGGAGCAAGCCAGGGCCTGGATGTGGAACGAAGTTAACGAAACCCTGTTGGGCGAGCTTCGGTCCGCGCCCGCCGTGAAGCAGGCCCTTGCGGACCTGGAACCCGCCGTCGCCGAGGGTGCCGTCGGCCCCAGCGAGGCCGCGCGGCGCATCCTGTCGGCGTTCCGGGCGGCTGGGAACCAGATGGACAAAGACGCCTAAATGTATGGATTTTCTCGTTTTAGCCGCTACCATGCGGCAAAATAGAAGATGAAAATCAGGCCAACGGCGGGTGGTTCGACGCATGGAAACCAAGGAAGAGCTGGAACTGCTTCAGGCAGAAATCCTTAATCTTTTCAATTACATTCAGCGGGTTCGCAAGGAAGTCGCCGCGATCACCCGTTCCGACGAAGGCAATGGGCGGTTCGACAACATGTCCGACCAGCTCGACGCCATCGTCAAGGCCACGGAAGAGGCCACCAACTCGATCATGGAAGTGGTCGAACAGAATTCCGACACCATCGGCACGATCCGCGAAAAGACCGATAACCCGGAAATCCTGGCCCTGCTGGACGAGTTGGAAAACAACTCCTCCAACATCTTCGAGGCCTGCACCTTTCAGGACATCACCGGCCAGCGCGTGACCAAGATCGCCCGATCGGTGACCTATGTGGAATCACGGGTCAATACGCTGATCCAGATCTTCGGCAAGGAACACATCGAAAGCGTCGAGATCGAAGACGAAGACAAGACCGAGGACGAACAGCTTCTTCAAGGCCCGCAGCTTCAGGGCGAGGGCGTCACGCAGGACGAAATCGACAAGCTGTTCGACTGACCTGCAACCGAAACCGTCACCATCGACCATCACAATCAAAGGAGTGTCCGGGCCATCGCCCGGACGATGATATGAACGATTTGATCCATCACCAAGAAATCCAAGGGAGTCTTTTTCCATGCAACGTCTGCTGTCCCTTTTCGCCGCGTTCGCTCTTGTCCTGGGGATCGGTGCGATGAATGACGCCGAAGCCATGGACCCGGAAAACACCCTTTACATGGACACCACGCACGGCCGCGTGGTGATCGAACTGCGCCCGGACCTGGCGCCCAAGCATGTTGCGCGGATCAAGGAACTGACCCGCGAGGGCTTCTATGACGGCCTGGTGTTCCACCGTGTCATCGGCGGCTTCATGGCCCAGGGCGGTGATCCCACGGGTACCGGCATGGGCGGCAGCGGCCAGAACCTGCCGGCGGAATTCTCGTCCGAGCCGTTCAAGCGCGGCACCGTCGGCATGGCCCGCGCCATGAACCCGGACAGCGCCGACAGCCAATTCTTCATCTGCTTTGCGCGGACCGCCCATCTTGACGGCCAATACACCGTCTGGGGTCAGGTCACGGACGGCATGAAGTTCGTCGGCATGCTCGAACGCGGCGAGCCGCCCGTCGATCCGGACAAGATCATCAAGATGCAGGTCGCCGCCGACGCGGATAAGGCCAAGAAGTAAAACAGCCCCCCGGGCGGCCCTAGCGCACCAGTTCGCGGGTCGCCCGGTCGAGGCCGTCCAGGGTCAGCGGAAACATGCGCCCGCCCATCAGCCGCCGGATCATGTCGACGGACTGGGTATGGCCCCACCAATCCTCTTTCACGGGATTGAGCCAGACCGCCCGCGAATAGACGCCAAGGATGCGCTGCATCCACAGGCTGCCCGCTTCCTCGTTCCAATGCTCGACGCTGCCGCCGGGATAGGCGATCTCGTAGGGGCTCATGGAGGCGTCGCCGACAAAGATGATCTTATAATCGGCCGGATAGGTGTGCAGCACCTCCCAGGTCGGGATCGTGTCCGTGCGACGGCGAATGTTGTCCTTCCACACGCGCTCATACGGGCAGTTGTGGAAATAGAAATATTCCAGATGCTTGAATTCGGACCGCGCGGCGGAAAACAATTCTTCCATCACCCGGACATGCGGGTTCATGGACCCGCCCACATCCAAAAATAACAGCACCTTCACTGCGTTATGGCGTTCCGGCACCATGCGGATGTCGAGATAGCCGCTTTTGGCCGTGTTGCGAATGGTGCCGTCCAGGTCCAGTTCCGTCGGCGCCCCCTGCCGGGCGAATTGGCGCAGGCGACGCAATGCGACCTTGATGTTGCGGGTGCCGAGTTCCAGCGTGTCGTCCAGGTTCTTGAATTCACGCTTGTCCCAGACCTTCACGGCGCGGAAGTTGCGGTTGTCGTCCTGGCCGATGCGCACCCCTTCCGGATTGTAGCCGTAGGCGCCGAAGGGCGACGTGCCGGCGGTGCCGATCCACTTCGATCCGCCCTGGTGGCGCTTTTTCTGCTCCTCCAGGCGCTTTTTCAGCGTCTCCATCAGCTTGTCCCAGCCGCCCAGCGCTTCGATCTGCGCCCGTTCTTCCGGCGTCAGGGTGCGCTCCGCCAGCTTGCGCAGCCATTCCTCGGGAATGTCCTGAACGTCGACTTGTTCCGTCTGCTCCAGCCCCTTGAAGACATGGCCGAACACCTGGTCGAACTTATCCAGGTTCTTTTCGTCCTTCACCAGGGCGGCGCGGGACAGATAGTAGAAATGCTCGATGCTGTAGTCCGCCAAGCCGGCGTCCATGGCGTCCAGCAGGGTCAGGTATTCCCGCAAGGACACGGGCACCTTGGCCGACCGCAGTTCGAGGAAGAAATTGATGAACATGGCCGCACCTTAGCCCCGCCACCCCGCCCCTGCCAATCCTGCTTCTATGCTGCCGGGGGAGCGGATAAGCTGGCACCCACATAACAAACTATTCAAACGGGAGCCCATCCATGATCACCGTCGTCGTTAATTTCGACCTGCCGCCCGGCACGACCCTGGCGGACGCCACCGCGCGCTTTCAGGACAGCTCGCAAAAATACCTGGGGGCCCCCGGCCTGCTGCGCAAATTCTACCTGTACAACGAAGAAACCATGACCGGCGGCGGGGCCTATGTGTTCGGCACACGGGCCGAGGCCGATGCCCTATTGAACGCCGATTGGGTCGCCTCGATCACCGAACGCTACGGCTCGCCGCCGCGCCTGACTTATTTCGAATCGCCCGTGGTCGTCGATAACGTCGCCGGTGAAATCGTTTCCTGACGCTCAGTCCTTGTCCGGCGCCGAAACTTCGACCTTGAGCGGCACGGACGAGCGCAAATGCAGATCACGCTGCGGGAACGGGAACACCACGCCGTGTTCATGGAACAGGTCCCAAATGCGCAACTGAACCTCGCTGCGCACGTTGGCGACGCCGTTCTGGGGATCGTCGATCCAGAACCGAAGTTCCAAAATCACCGCATTGTCGCCGAATTCAATCAGGTGGCAGACCGGCTTGGGGTCCTTCAGCACCCGGTTGACCCCGTCGGCGGCCTGCATCGCCAATTCCCGCGCCAGATGCACGTCAGCGCCGTAATCGATGCCGATCGGCACCTTCTGGCGGATCATGGAATTTGAGTAGGACCAGTTCTCGACCCGCTGGGATATCAGCTCCTCGTTGGGGATCAGGTGCTCGGTCCCGTCGCGGGTAATGACCGAGACATAGCGGGCACCCAGGGTGTTGATCCAGCCGAAGGTATCACCCACGGCGATCACGTCGCCAGGCTTCACCGAACGGTCCATAAGCAGGATGATTCCCGACATCAGGTTCGAGACGACCTTCTGCAGGCCGAAGCCGATACCAAGGCCCAAGGCGCCGCCGAACACGGCGAAGACCGCCAGATTGATGCCCACGCTTTCCAGGGCCAGGGCGATGGCCAGCGCATAGAGAAACACCCGGGCGAACTTGCCGAACAGCACCCGCATGGACGGTGTCAGGCTGTCCGAGGCGTTGATGCGGGTTTCCGCGATTCGTGACGTCACGGAGGCGAGATAAAGGAACAGGGCCGACAGCAACACCGCCTTGATCATGCCCAGGACGGACAGGCGGAATTCACCCAGGTTGAGCGCCATGTCGTCCAAGGTACGCATGGCCGGGTCGAGCAGGCCCAGAAGGTTAAGGGCGGCGATGGTCCAGGCGGTCACGGCGATGGCGCGGGCCCAGAATGGATTGCGGATCAGGCCGGAGGCCAGGCGGATCACCGCCCAGGCCGTCAGCAGCGAGACCGCCGCCTCCATCAAGTGATGGGGCCAGGCGGCGCCCTTGGCCGCGAACACGGCGAACCACAAGGCCAATAGCCACAATACCGGCCGGGCGACGGGCTTAAGTGCCGTCGCCACGGGGGCGCCGAACCTTGCGTACCAGCCTTGATCCGGCCGACGGTCGAGAACGGCCTCCAGCCGGGGCGACAGAAGGCGCGCGGCGATGAAGGTCGCGACGATCACACCGAGTTGGACAAGATTGTCGACGGCCAGCAGATGAACCTCAAGCCACGCGAGCGCAGCATCGAGCCACTGGCGAAGCCGGTCAGGATCGAGAATCGTGTTCAGGTTCATGACGCCACCCTTCAAGTACTTTCCAGCTTATCCGACCGGCCCTCCGGGGGCCAGGGAGGACAGTGTCAGGCCTTGGGCACGTCTTCCGGGTCGGGCGCGGGTCCGTCGACTGGAACCAACTGGATCGTCGCCTCGTCCACGGTCATGGACAGCAGGATTAGGCCGACCAGCAGCAGAACCGTGCCGGAGAGGGTCAGGGCGAACATGCCGATCATCTGGTGGAAAGCGAACAGAAGCGCGACGGCGATCAACAGCGGCTTCCAACGCCCCAGGCGCTTGCTCGCCGTGCCGCAATTGCCGCAGATCACGGGCCGTCCGGCGGCCAGCGGCCAGCTGGACAAGCTCTTGAACTTGGTACCGCAGGCGGGACAGCGCATGGCCGCCTCAGCCGCCCTCGCGGCGGTTGAGGAAGGCCAGCCGCTCCAGCAGGTGGACGTCCTGCTCGTTCTTCAACAAGGCGCCGTAGAGCGGCGGGATCAGGTCTTTCTTATCGCCGGAGCGGAGCGTTTCCGGCGGGATGTCCTCGATCATCAGCAGCTTCAGCCAGTCGAGCAATTCCGACGTCGACGGCTTCTTCTTCAGCCCCGGAACCTCGCGAAGGTCATAGAACAGGTTCAGCGCCTCGGCCACCAGGCGCTTCTGGATGCCCGGATGATGGACGTCGATGATCTGACGCATGGTGTCTTCGTCGGGGAACCGGATGTAGTGGAAGAAACAGCGGCGCAGGAAGGCGTCCGGCAGTTCCTTCTCGTTATTGGACGTAATGATGACGATGGGCCTGCGCGTCGCCTTCACGGTTTCCTTGGTCTCGTAGACGTAGAATTCCATGCGGTCGAGTTCGAGCAGCAGATCGTTGGGGAATTCGATATCCGCCTTGTCGATTTCGTCGATCAGCAGCACCGGACGCTCGGGCGCATCGAAGGCCTCCCACAGCTTGCCACGGATGATGTAGTTGCCGATGTCGTGGACCCGCGCATCGCCCAGTTGTGAATCACGCAGCCGCGCCACGGCATCGTATTCATAAAGCCCCTGTTGTGCGCGGGTGGTCGACTTCACGTGCCATTGGATCAGGGGGGCGTTGATGGCGGCGGCGACCTCGGCCGCCAGAACGGTCTTGCCCGTTCCCGGTTCGCCCTTGATCAGCAGCGGGCGTTCCAGGTTGATGGCGGCGTTGACCGCGACTTGCAGATCTTCGGTCGCGACGAAGGTATCGGTGCCGGAAAATTTCTGGGTCATCGGTCTGCTCAGGCCTGGATCGCGGCCGCGATGGCGTCGATCGCTTTGCCCGCCTGGGCGCCGTCGGGGCCGCCGGCCTGGGCCATGTCGGGCCTGCCGCCGCCGCCCTTGCCGCCCACGGCGGCGGAACCGGCGCGGACCAAATCGACGGCGCTCATGCGTTCCGTCAGGTCGCCAGACACGCCGACCACCACGTTGGCCTTGCCCTCGGTCACGCTAACCAGCGCGACCACGCCAGATCCCAGGGTCTTCATCAATTCGTCGGCCATGCCCTTCAGTTCCTTGGCGGGCACGTCCTCAAGCACCCGGGGGGCGAATTTGATTCCGCCCAGGTCCTTCACGTCGCCGCCGCCGTTGCCGGCCGCGTTCCCGCCGCCCCCGCCGCCGAGCGCCATTTTCTTGCGTGCGTCGGACAGCTCGCGTTCCAGGCGCTTGCGGTCCTCGACCAGAGAGGCGACCCGCGCCGCCACATCCTCAGGCTTCACCTTGAGCACCGCCGCCGCCTCGGCCAGGGCCTTTTCATGGGCGTCGAAATAGGCCAAGGCGCCATCGGCGGTCACGGCCTCGATCCGGCGCACGCCGGCGGCGACCGCCCCTTCACCGATAATCTTGAACACACCGATGTCGCCCGTGCGCCGCACATGGGTGCCGCCGCACAGTTCGGTGGAGAAATAATGATCGCCTTCGGGCTGCCCCATGGACACAACCCGGACCTCGTCGCCGTACTTTTCGCCGAACAGGGCAAGCGCCCCCGCCTCGACCGCGCTTTCCGGGTCCATCAGGCGGGTCAGCACATCGTTGTTGGCGCGCACCTGGGCGTTCACGTCAGCCTCGACCACGGCCAGTTCTTCCGCACTGACGGCCTTGGGATGGGAAATGTCGAAGCGCAGACGGTCGGGCGCGACCAGCGAGCCCTTCTGAGTCACATGCTCGCCGAGATGGCGACGCAGGGCTTCATGCAGCAGGTGAGTTGCCGAATGGTTGGCGCGCAGTTGCCGCCGCCGGGTACCGTCGACGGTAAACTGCGCCTCGTCACCGACGTTGACCGTGCCGTCCTCGACCTTGCCGACATGGACATGCAGGGCCCCCAGCATCTTCTGGGTATCCGTCACGGTGATGCGCGCACCCTCGGCCGTTGTGATCACGCCCTGGTCGCCCATCTGGCCGCCGGATTCACCGTAGAACGGCGTCTGGTTGGCCACCAGACGCACCACGTCTCCAGCCTTGGCCGTGCCGACGCGCTTGCCGTCGACGATCAGGGCGCGGATCTGGCCTTCGGCCTGTTCCGTGTCGTAACCGAAGAACTCGGTGGCCCCGACCTCATCACGAACGCCGAACCAAACCGTTTCCGTGGCCGCATCGCCGGACCCGGCCCAGGCCTTTCGGGCCTCGGCGCGCTGGCGCTCCATGGCCGTGTTGAAGCCCTCGGTGTCGACCGTAATCTTCTTGTCCTTCAGGGCGTCCTCGGTCAGGTCAAGGGGGAAGCCGAAGGTGTCGTAGAGCTTGAACGCCGTTTCACCGTCGAGCACGCCACCGGCTGTCATCTCCGCCGTCGCCTCGTCGAGGATTTTAAGGCCGCGGTCGAGGGTCGTCTTGAACCGCGTTTCCTCGAGCTTCAGGGTCTCCGTGATCAGCGGTTGGGCGCGCACCAGTTCCGGATAGGCCTTGCCCATGTTGTCGACCAGGGTCTGCTCCAACTTGTACAGCAAGGGATCCTCACAGCCCATCAGATGGGCGTGGCGCATGGCACGGCGCATGATCCGGCGCAGCACGTAGCCGCGGCCTTCATTGGACGGCAGCACGCCGTCGGCGATCAGGAACGAAGACGCCCGCAGATGGTCGGCGATGACCCGGTGCGACACCGCATGGTCGCCGTCGGGCGCCACGCCCGACGCCTCGGCCGAGGCCATGATGAGGTTGCGCATCAGGTCGATGTTGTAGTTGTCGTGGGTGCCCTGCATGACGGCGGCGATGCGCTCCAGCCCCATGCCCGTGTCGATGGAGGGCTTGGGCAGGTCGACCCGCTCGTCCGCGGACAGCTGCTCGAACTGCATGAACACCAGGTTCCAGATTTCGATGAAGCGGTCGCCGTCTTCGTCCGGGCTGCCCGGGGGGCCGCCGGGGATATGGTCCCCGTGGTCGTAAAAGATTTCCGAACACGGCCCGCAGGGACCCGTGTCGCCCATGGCCCAGAAGTTGTCGGAGGTCGGGATGCGGATGATCTTGGAATCGGGCAGGCCCGCGACCTTGCGCCACAGGGCGGCCGCGTCCTCGTCCGAGGTATGGACCGTGACCAACAGCTTATCCTCGGGCAGGCCGAATTCCTTGGTGACCAGATTCCAGGCCAGTTCGATCGCCCGTTCCTTGAAATAGTCGCCGAAGGAGAAGTTGCCCAGCATCTCGAAGAAGGTGTGGTGGCGGGCCGTATGGCCGACGTTTTCCAGGTCGTTGTGCTTGCCGCCGGCGCGCACGCATTTTTGCGAGGTCACGGCGCGCGAATAGTCGCGCGTCTCGTTGCCGGTGAACACGTTCTTGAACTGGACCATGCCCGCGTTGGTGAACATCAGGGTGGGGTCGTTCAGCGGCACCAGGGGCGACGAAGAGACGATCTGATGGCCGTTGGCGGCGAAATAGTCCAGGAAGGCCTGGCGGATGTCGTTGACGGTCTGCATGGTCGTTATTTAAGCCCAGGGGTCAGGGGTTTAAAGCGAAGATATCAGGCGGTCGCGGATGGAAGCGACGGTTTTACCGGCAAGCCGGGGGCCTGTCCAGAAAGGTCGGCATTGCGAACAGGACCGCACCACCACCAGCATGAAGGATAGCGGCCCGCCGGGCCCGGGAAACGGCCAACGGGGCAGAATGCATGCGGCCAGAGCGGCGGTCTGGAAATGTCACCTCTTACCTTCCCGCAAAAGAACAGAATGCGACCGGCGCGGGGGCGCCGCCACACAACCCACAAAAAAATGCGACCGGCGCGGGGGCGCCGCCAAACAGTCCACAAAAGAACGCGACCGGCGCGGGGGCGCCGGTCGCGTTGGGGAGGAGTGCTGGGGGGCACACCACCGGTTCGGCCTGGGGGGACAGGCCTGGGGTCGGCCCGGAGGGTGACGGGCCTGGGAATGAGGATGTGTAAGACCTTGAGCGGTTCTTTATTCCGCGCAAATCGTCGCCTTTGTCCTCCCGGCCCCCAACCTCAGCAATGCTGAGGGGTCCGGGGGGATCGGGATTTGCGACTAGAACTCGTCGGCCGCCGTGTCCGGGGCGTCGCCGGCATCGCCGTCGCCGTCCGAGTCAGGGGAGCCGACCATCATTTCCTCGGAAATCAGACCTGCGTTATGGCGAATCTGGTCCTCGATGGCCTTGGCCATCTCGGTGTTCTCGCGCAGGAACTGCTTGGCGTTCTCGCGGCCCTGGCCGATGCGCTCCGAATTGAAGGAGAACCAGGAGCCGGATTTCTCGACAATGTTGGCCTTGACCCCAAGATCGAGCAGTTCGCCCATCTTGGAAATGCCTTCGCCGTACATGATGTCGAATTCGATCATCTTGAAGGGCGGGGCCATCTTGTTCTTCACGACCTTGACGCGGGTCTGGTTGCCGACCACCTCGTCCCGGTCCTTGATGGCGCCGATGCGGCGGATTTCCATGCGCACGGAAGCATAGAACTTGAGCGCGTTGCCGCCCGAGGTGGTTTCCGGGTTGCCGAACATGACGCCGATCTTCATGCGGATCTGGTTGATGAAGATGACCATGGTGTTGGACTTGGAAACCGAGGCAGTCAGCTTGCGCAGCGCCTGGCTCATGAGCCGGGCCTGAAGGCCGACGTGGGTGTCGCCCATTTCGCCTTCCAGTTCGGCCCGCGGCACCAATGCTGCGACGGAATCGACCACCAGCACGTCGATGGCGCCGGAACGCACCAGGGTATCGGAAATTTCAAGCGCCTGTTCGCCGGCATCGGGCTGCGAAATCAGCAGCTCGTCGACGTTGACGCCCAGTTTCTTGGCATAGCTGGGATCAAGCGCGTGTTCGGCATCGACGAAGGCGCAGGTGCCGCCCATCTTCTGGGCTTCGGCGATCACGTGCAGGGCCAGGGTCGTCTTGCCGGAGCTTTCCGGGCCGTAAACCTCGATGATGCGCCCGCGCGGCAGGCCGCCGATGCCCAGGCCGATGTCCAGGCCGATGGAGCCCGTGGAAATGGTCGGGGTATCGACCACCTCGCGCTGCCCCAGGCGCATGATCGAGCCCTTGCCGAAGGCGCGCTCAATCTGCCCCAATGCCGCGTCGAGGGCCTTACTTTTATCCACGTCCTGCTTCTCCACCAAACGCAATGCCGAATCGGCCATCTTGCCACTCCCTTATTCCATAGGCCCGCAAGCCGTTGCAATTGAGTTCAATGTACGTGTTTTGTTCTCATAGACAAGCGTAATTTGTAATATATTGATATAATTTAATATTTTTGAGTTTGTTCACAGAGTGTTCCGGTCAGAATCGGACTCTGGAACCCATGCTTAACGGATATGGTTAATAGTGGTGAGAGGGACTCGCCCTGGCCAGACGCAGCCTTACGGCCCCTCTGAGACGAGGATCTCTTTCACCTTCCCCACCAGCGTCTTCAGCGTGAACGGCTTGGGCAGGAAGTGCAGGGTTTCGTCCTTGTCGATCTGGTCCTGGAAGGCGTCCTCGGCGTAGCCGGACATGAGGATGACCTTCACCTCCGGCATCTGTTCGCGGAGCTGGCGGACCAGGGTGTAGCCGTCCATGCCGGGCATGACGACGTCGGAGATGATGAGATCGATCTTCGGCGCCGTGCCGTTGACCACGTCGAGCGCGACCTCGCCGTTCTGGGCCTCCAGCACCTTGTAGCCCTTGTTGCGCAGCGCCCGGGCGCCGAACATGCGCACGGCGTCCTCGTCCTCGACCAGCAGGATGGTTTCCGAGCCCGTGAGATCGGCCTCGAACAGGGGCAATTCGGGCTCCTTGCCGGTTCCGGTGCCGTTGCCGTTACTCTTGGCCTTGCCCTTGGGCATCGCCGAGGGAGCCGTTTCGTCCGTCAGCGCGGCGGCGGCGCGGCGGGCGCGGGCGTCCTCGTCAGCGCGGGGGAACAGCAGGCGGAAGGTGGTTCCCTTGCCGATATGGCTTTCCACGGTCACATAGCCGCCCGACTGATGGATGATGCCGTAGACGGTGGACAGGCCCAGCCCCGTGCCCTGCCCCACTTCCTTGGTCGAGAAGAACGGCTCGAAGATGCGGTCGAGCACGTCCTTGGGAATGCCGGTGCCCTTGTCCTCGACCTCGATCACCAGATAGGAGCCGACGGGAATGACCTCCCCCGACTGCTGCATCGGGCGTTCCAGATCGCGGCGGAAGGTGCGGATCACCAGCGGCCCGCCCTCGGCCATGGCGTCGCGGGCGTTGACGGCCAGATTGATGATGACCTGATCGAACTGTCCCCGGTCGGCGAGGATACGCCCCGCACCCCGTTCGTGTTCCAGCTTCAGGCGCACCGTCTCGCCCAACAGGCGGCGCAGCAGGTTGGACAGATCGTTGAGCGCGTCCTCAGGATCAAGCAGGTCCGGCTCAAGGTTCTGCTTGCGCGAAAACGCCAGAAGTTGGCGCACCAGATTGGTCGCGCGGTGGGCGTTCTGCTTGATCTGCTGCAGGTCATTGAAGGACGGATCGCCCGGCCCGTGGCGTTCTAAAAGCAGATCCGTGAAGCCGATCATGGCGGTCAGCAGGTTGTTGAAATCGTGCGCCACGCCGCCCGCGAGCTGGCCCACGGCCTGCATTTTTTGGGATTGGGCGAACTGGATTTCCAGATTCTTCTGCTCGGTCGTGTCGATGAAATGCAGGACCAGACCGGTGATGTTGCCCTGTTCGTCCTCCATTCGGCTGGCGAACAACGTCGCCGCCGCCTGCCGCCCGCCGGGGGCGGCCAATCTGATTTCCGTCTGGGTCGCCCGCACCCGCCCCATGATGACATCGGACAGCGCCGAGGCGACCACGTCGCGGTCTTCAGGCAGCAGACGTTCGGCGAAAGGCCGGCCGGCGACCATGTCGCGGTGGGCGCCTGCCAGGGTCAGGAATGCCCGGTTGCAGTCCATGACCTTGCCCAGCCCATCAAGCAGCGCAATGGCCACGGGTGCATCGTCGAACAGGAAGCGCAGGCGTTTGGCCGGGCCCAGACCGGCCGCCCCCCCGTCTTCCGCCCAGGCCATGTCGCGCAGCAGGATGGAGCGCGTATAGACCAGCGTGCCGTCCGTGGTTTCCCGATGGCTTTGCAGCAGTGAGGCCGTGAATTCCGTACCGTCGGCGGCGCGCAGGGTGACCAGACCGTGATCCCCCTGAGACTCCTCGTCGTCGTCCTCGTCGCCACCGCCGTTTACCGGGCTGGCTGAGACCACGAACTCGGCAAACGGCTTGCCGCCCATGGCCACGCGATCAACGCCGAGCCATTTTGCCAGGCAGGAATTGGCGTAGACAATGCGCCCGCGCCCGTCGACGGAGAAAACCCCCACGGGCAGACCGTCGAGCAGATCGGCGCGGCGCGCCTCCGCCGACTGGCGGGTCGCGGTCTGGCGCTTTTCCTCGGTAATATCCTGGGCCCGCCATTGCACATAACGGGAAGCCCCCTCCCCGGCGCCGGCGCCGATGCCGTCCTCGCCGAAGGGTTCCATGCGCAGGCGCCGCCACGCGGGCTTGCCATCCTGACGTCGGCAGATCACCTCGCCGCCGGCGGGTGTGCCGTCGGCGGCAGCGGCCCGCAGCTTACGGAATACGTCCTGGGATCGGCCTTGGCTGTCGAGCGCGCGTTCGACCTTGTCCAACAGGTTGGTCGGCCCGAGATCGCCATCCAGGAAAAACAGATCCCGGAAGGCGCCGTTGGCATACATACCGACACCGTCCCAGGTCGCGATTAATAGTCCCTCGCCGGACGATCCGGCGGCCATCTGGATCAGTTCCGCCATGGGACCGCCCGTCGGTCGGGTCGGTACTTTTCGGCCCATGCGCCAAGACGCGGCCAAAAGCCCCAACGCCGCCGCTGCCAGCACGCCGCCTGCAGGCAGTGCCCAGCCGGCATCAAGCCCGAACATCAGCCCCGCCGCGACCCCCAACAGGGCCGCGCCGGCGTTCAGGACGTGGGGCATTCTCTGTTTCATGGTTTCGATGTCGAGGCCCGGCGGTGACGGCGGGCTCCCGCAAGGCAGTCCGCTTCCGGTGACAGGATTACCACTGAACGGCCCCTGTCAACAGCGCTCGCTGCCGGGATGCGGCCCCCGAGGGCTTGAGGTTGCTGGACCCGCTAATGGGGCAGCTTACCCTTGAGCCGCATGACGTGGCCGATAACCTCGGCAACCGCCTTGAAGTGTTCCGCCGGGATTTCCTCGTCCAATTCCACGGAAGCGTAGAGAGCCCGCGCCAGCGGCGGGTTTTCAACGATGGTGATCTCGTTTTCCTCGGCGATTTCACGAATTTTCAGAGCCACCAGGTCTTGCCCTTTGGCGATCACCTTGGGCGCCGGCATGGTTTCCATCTTGTATTCCAGGGCGACCGCAAAGTGAGTCGGGTTGGTGATCACCACATCGGCATTGGGCACCGCCGCCATCATGCGCTTGCGGGCACGCTCCATACGGATTTGGCGGATTCGTGCTTTGACCTGGGGATCCCCTTCCGTCTGCTTGTGCTCGTCCTTGATCTCGGTCTTGGACATCCGCATCTGCTTCATGAAGGTGGCGCGCTGATACATGTAATCGAGCGCCGCGATGAACCCCATCACCCCGATGGTCGCAAGGGCCATGATAATGGCGATTTCATGGATGCGATGAAGGGCGGCGAATGTGGAGATCGCGGGCAGCATTTCCAGGTCATGCAGCATGGGAATGGCAAGCCCGAACGACACCGTCGCGACCAAGGAGATCTTCAGGATGCCCTTCGCAAATTCCATCAAGCCTTGGCTGGAGAACAGCCGCTTGAAACCGG
Organism: Rhodospirillales bacterium; assembly: GCA_048263775.1. Taxonomy (GTDB): domain Bacteria; phylum Pseudomonadota; class Alphaproteobacteria; order Rhodospirillales; family Casp-alpha2; genus UBA1479. The sequence continues at coordinate 82,811 of JBLXDU010000010.1, read as the reverse complement.
ACAGGGGGTTAAGCTTGCTCGGTTTCGGTTGAATTTTCTTGGTCGACCAAATAAGCCCGAACTGGCCGACGTTGGCGACGATCGCCAGGACTACGAACATCGCCATGGCAGGGGCGAGGACCACCCCGACCTCCATCGCGACGTTGGAAAACACCAGGCGCAGATGTTCGAAATCCATCGGAATTGAATAGGAGGACTCGACGAACCGCCGGCCGATCAGGGAGATGTCACGGGCCATGGCCGGCGCCAGGAACATCAGCATCCCCACGCCGCCGATCAGGATCATCAGGCTCTTGATTTCCTGCGACTGGGCGACCTGACCTTCGTCACGGGCCTTGGCGAGTTTCCTTCCGGTCGGCTCTTCTGTTTTTTGTGAGTCGTCTTCTTCAGCCATGTGCTTCTGCCGTCGATCTGGGCGCTAACCCGTGAAGACGGCATACCCCTGTTGGAAATGATTGAGAAACACCAGCATGATCGACGAGAACACGATCATGAGAGCACCGAGCTGGACCGTGACCTGCACCGGCAGTCCGAAGAAGAACACCGGCAACTGAGGCATCAGACGGCCAAGAACGCCGAGCCCGATGTAATAAACCATGGCGATGACCAGGAACGGGATCGATAATTGAAACCCCAACGCAAAGCTATCGGCGACCCGGCGCGCCAGCATCAGCGCCATATCGCCGGTCGACACGCCTTCTCCGGGCACGAACAGGGAGTAGGAATCGGCGACCACCGTGAAATACACATGATGGCTGTCCGTGACGAAGATCATCATCAACCCGGCGATGGTCAACATGCTGGCGATGACGGAGCTTTGCTGTTCGGCAATCGAATCCTGAACCAGGGCATTGGCCATGGCCGCGAACAGCGCGATCAACGTTCCCGCGGTTTGCAGGGCACTGACCAAGATGACCGCGATCCCGCCGAGAAACAGGCCGACGATGATCTCGCCAGCAAGCAGCAGGAACAGGACATAGGGACTTTCGGGCGGTGCGGGCAGGTTTGCCGCCAATACAGGCGTCATGACAACGGCGACGAGAACGGCCAGAACGACGCGGATACGCGCGCTGACATAAGCCGCCGCGATACCCGGCAGAATCGCCATCATGGCGCCGACGCGCGACAGAACCAGCAAAAATGCGAAGACGTTGAGTTTGAGAAGCTCTTCGAGCATGTCCGCCGCCCCTCGCCGCCTATAGCGCCGAAATTCGGTCGAACAGGGTGTCTGTGAAGGTCGTGACCGTGTTGATCATGAACGGCAACAGGACAACGATGGCGATGAAGATGACAATGATCTTGGGAACGAAGGTCAGGGTCATTTCCTGGATCGTCGTCAAGGCTTGGAACAGGGCGATGATAAGACCGGTGACCAGACCAAGGAACATGATTGGGCCGGCCACCTTGATGACCACCCACATGGCGTTGCGACCGACGTCGATGACATCCACTTCGTTCATCTGGGTTGCTCCCGACGCCGCGGACCGGTGGCGCTACACCGGCATCCGGATGATGTCGTTGTAGGCTTCCAGAACCTTGTCACGCACGTTGACCACGGTCTGCAGGGTCATTTCGGCCTCGGCCACGGCGGTCACCACTTGAGTGATGTCGGCGCGGTCATTGATCGCGTCGATGGACAGTTTTTCCGACGTCTCGCCGATCTTGCGGGCTTCCATGATGGCGCTGCGCACAAGATCGCCGAACTCTTCGTTTGCCTTGGCCATCGGCGGCGCGTCATCCCGCGTGCCGGAAATTTGTTGGCGGGCTGCCCGCTGATAGGCGTTCAAGGCCTGGTGAATATTGAAGTCGGCGTTCACGCTCATTGTTATGCTCCCGTTCTAGGCCCGTTGGGCCCGGTCCGCGTTGGGACCTAAAATTTCCCGCGCCGGCCCTAGTTGCTGCGCAGCACGTCGATAACGCTGTTCAACATCGTTTTCGACGACTTGATCAGGTTCAGATTGGCTTCGTAGGACCGCTGCGCTTCGCGCATGTCCATCATTTCAATCATGGTGTTGACGTTGGGTGTCTTCACATAGCCGTCCTTGTCGGCGGCTGGGTGAGACGGATCATACTTGCTGCCGAAGTCGGACAGGTCCTTGTGCAGACGGTTGACGTGCACCGTTTCGACCCCAACGGACTTGTCCAGTTCGTTCTTGAAGGTCACCAGCTTGCGCCGATAGGGATCGTCGCCGGGGCGCTGCGGCAGACTATCCGCGTTAGCGATGTTTTGCGAAATCACGCGAAGGCGCGTTCCCTGCACGCGCATCCCGGCGCTGGAAATGCGGATGGTCTTGATAATGTCGTCCATCGGGGCTTTCGCCTCCTTGATCTTTATCCGGGCAAGGGTTCTCCCTACGTCCGGCGGCTTTGGTTTGGACGACGTTCTGTCGAGGTTCCCGTTCCAGGTTCGCCTGTGGCCTTTGCGGCCCGAATTTTAATGACCGCCTAACGTCCGCGGCTGGCGGTTTTCAGCATCTCCATGTGCTTTTTGTAGAGTTCCGTGGTCAGACGGTGGGTGGTCTGTGTTTCGGCCACCTTGCCCATCTGTTCCTCAAGCACCACCGAGTTGCCGTTGGGCGCCGTCTCATAGGGATGGCGCGGCTCTTCAACAAAGAAATCGCGGATGCGCTTGCGTCGGCCGCCCAGTTGTCCGGGTTCCGTGACAACCATGTTTAGCTGTGCCGATTCCTTGCGCAGAAGTTCACGGAAGGCATAGGGCTTGAGATCCTTCGCCTTGTAGTCAGGCGTGTCCGCGTTGGAAATGTTCTGGGCCAGAACTTCCTGGCGCTGACCAAGCCAGTTAAGGCGTTTCTTAACAGCTGCGAAGAGGGTCAAATCCATCTGCGCGCGGCCCCTTATCTAGCGGAATTAATCCGTTGTCCCCTGGTTCCGGTGAGCAACACAAACCCCGGAAACCGTCCTGCTAGGCATTATCTGCCGGGTTCCTTAACAACCTATTAAGCACGTCCGGATCCGGTGCAATCGCCCAAGCTGCCCATTAAGCGTCTGATTCCGAAACGGAAAACCGGCCCCGCTGTAATCATTTGTTAAACCGGGGGCCGTTAGGATCGGGCGAATCCGGCAATTCTTGCCGACCATCAGGCCATGCCACGCGAACGGGACCAGCGGCACGTGAACGCAGATACCCCCAAAGACCCGACCGGTAACGACGGTCCGCAAGCGAACTTCCAGCGCATTCCAGCAACCAAGGATGCGCTCGCCGTGGCCCTGGCCGAGGGGGCCCTGCCGGGCATGGCGCCCACCGTGGTCGCGGGCGGACGCGGCCGTCTGGCCGAGCAGATTCTGCAGATTGCCTTCGCCAACGGCATCAAGGTGCGCGAGGACGCGGACCTTGCCCAGCTTCTGGCTACGATCGACATGGAAGAAGAAATCCCCGTCGAGGCCTTCGCCGCCGTGGCCGAAATTTTGATTTATCTATACCGCGCCAACGGTGCCGACGATCTGGCCGGTAAAAGTCGCGAAGACATCGTGCGCGAATGGATGGGAGACACCTCCTCATGACCGACCGCGACAACACAGGCAGCGACAATGCCTCGCCCGCGTCCTTGGAATCGGCCATGGCAGAGGTCGAGTCCATGATCCTGAACGCCCGCCGGGCCCTTGCGGGCGGTGAGCTTTTGGACATGACACCCTTGGGCGACCGGGTCGCCTGGATCTGCGAAAACGTACGCACCATGGCGCTTGCGTCGTCGGACCCAGACAGTATCCGCCTACGTCTGGAAAAGATGGTCTTGGATCTCAACCGTCTCGAAGATCAAATCCGCGCCGGCGCCGGCCTCAGCCCGGCTGACGGTGAAACGGACAAGGAATAGAGCCATGGACATGGACATGGGCGGTTATTTTCGCTTCATCCTCGCACTGATTTTCGTGATCGGCCTGATCGCGCTGTTTGCCGCCATGGCCCGGCGCGCCGGTTGGGGCTTTCCCGCCGCAGCCATCAAGCGCGCCGGCAACCGGCGCTTGGGAATTGTGGAAGTCACACCCCTTGATGGCCGCCGGCGCCTGATCCTGGTCCGCCGCGACGACACGGAACATCTGCTGCTGGTCGGCCCCACGTCCGAGCTGCTTATCGAAACCGGAATCGCCGGTGCCGGTGCGGATTTCAGACAGGCCCTGACCACCGCCGCTCTGCCGGCCGCCGATGACAGTAACAGTGCAGGGGGCCAGTCATGACGAACGACGGGCAGATGCGGCGTATCTTCACGCGGCGGCGGCGGCGCAATCCCCTTGCCCATCCCCTGGTGATGATCTTGGCGGTGATCGGCGCCGCCTGTGCGATCTACCTGGGGCTGTCCCTGCTCAGCCCGCCGGCGCTTGCGCAATCCATCTCCCTCGATCTGGGCGATCAGGGCGGCGACACCACGGGCCGCATCATCCAGATGCTGCTGCTGATCACGGTGCTCAGCGTTGCCCCCTCGATCCTCATCATGGTCACATCCTTTGTGCGCATCATCGTCGTACTATCGTTCCTGCGCACGGCCATGGGTACGCAACAAACGCCGCCCAACCAGGTTCTGGTCGGGCTGGCTCTGTTCCTGACCTTGTTCATCATGCAGCCGACCTTCGAGAAGGCCTGGGAAACCGGCATCAATCCGGTGATTCAGGGCAACCTGGACGAACTTCAGGGGTTCAACCGGGCCATCCTGCCGTTCCGCGACTTCATGATGAGCCATGTCCGTGAGCGTGATCTGTTGCTGTTCACCCAGATTGCGCGCATTCCCGACGAAGAGGCCCGCACGAACATGCCCATGCGGGTGCTGATCCCGGCCTACATGATTTCCGAACTGAAACGCGCCTTTGAGATCGGCTTTCTTCTGTTCGTGCCGTTCCTGATCATCGACATGGTCGTCGCATCGGTTCTCATGTCCATGGGCATGATGATGCTGCCACCGGTCATCATCGCCTTGCCGTTCAAGATCATCTTCTTCGTGTTGGTCGATGGCTGGTACATGACCGTTGGCTCCCTGGTCAAAAGCTTCGGCGCCGGCTAGACAACACATCCCCTCCCCGTCCAAGACGTCGTTACCGAAACCGTAAAGTGGGTGGCTGCACTCATGCGCCCCCTAGAGTGACCGCAGTCACATAAAACCATGTGCGCATCCTGTAGGACATGCCCCGAATACCCTTTGGGACAAGCAAGCCCTGCCCGAAACCGGCTGCAAGAAATTGGATGATCGACGTTATGTACTTCAGGTTTACCCGATCGGCCGCCCTTGTGATCGCGTTACTGGTCATCAGCCTGCCCGCCATGGCCCAAGAGGCCGCGGGTATCATCGAACGCCAAAAGGGCGATGCCACACGCAGCCTTTCGGGGTCGGCCGTGCCGCTGTCTCTGGGCGCCAAGGTATTCGCCGGCGATATCCTGAAGACCGGCCCGGAGTCCCGCCTTTTGGTGCGCTTTGCCGATAGCTCATCGCTGACGCTGGGCGAAAAGGCCGAGGTTTTCGTGGATGAAATGGTCTTCGACCCGGCCGCGACCGGTCCCGACACGGGCCGCCAGGCACTGATCATGGTGGTCGGCGTGTTCCGCTATACCTCCGGTAAAATCGGCAAGGCCAGCCCCTCGCAAGTCGCCTTCGGCACACCGACAGCCACCATCGGCATTCGCGGCACGGACTTCGTGGGCGGTGAATTGACCGTCGGCATGCCGGCGGGGCAGCCGCACTACGGCTTCCAAATCCAGGAAGGCATCATCGAGGTCATCACCCCGCAGGGCAACGTCACCCTGGACGACCCCGGCGAAGGCACATTCCTGCCGCTGGCCGGTGGCCGCGCGCCAACGCCCGTACGCCAATGGACGGCGGAAGAAGCCGCCGAAGCCCAGGCCGCCATCGCGTTCTAGACCGGCGGACACCCACCCCATCCCTATCCCGTGCGGCGCAGTTCCGTCGGATTGACGCCGAACTGTCGATGGAAGGCGCGGGACAGGGCCTCGGAACTGGCGTAGCCGTATCGGCGGGCGACCGCCTGAACCCGCGCCCCGCGATCCATATCCTGACGTGCCAGTGTCATCCGCCAACGGCGCAGATAACTTTGCGGTGCCTCGCCGACAACCGTGCGAAACGCATCGGCGAAACGCGACAACGACATGCCCGCGACTACCGCCAGATCGGCATTTGACCACGCCCGGCCCGGGTCTTCGTGCAGAGCCGATATGGCGCGTGACAGGCGTGTATCGGCAAGTCCCGCCAATACGCCAGGTTCCGCGGTCCCCTGTTCAATCTGCTGACGCATCAGGCGGATCACCAAAACTTCGGCCAGACGTTCCAGAACCTTGTCGGACCCACAACGCCGCCCCCCGGCCTCGGCCAGGAACACATCCAATAGCGCCCGCGTCTCCGCGTCACGGATCGGTAGAGAGACCGTCGCCGGCAAGGCTGCCATCAAGGGATTGGCGGCCCCGCCCCAATCAATTGAACAGGCGGCAACCGGCACTTCATTGGTCCCGGCGGCGGGAACACCGCCCCGGGTGCGGATTTCGACACGCATCGGCAGGCCCGTTTCCGAATCACCGAACACGGTCATATTGCCCTCCCCCAAAGGCACCCGAAGAACCCGCAGGTCAAAGCGGGAGATCAGAGCAGACAGTCGATCATATCGGTCAGTCATGGGAATTCGGGGGTTACAATCAATTAATCCGGAGTTTCCTGATTATAACGACTGGTAAGGTTGTCGTCATCGAAAACCGGCCGCCACATGTGGCGGCACGGAGGCTCAATTCCAAAGGAGAAACCCGCCCCATGCTCATGCCACGCCAGAAGACCCCCGATCTATCCGTCGATTTGGTAACCGGCGGCACATTCGACCTTGCGTCGGAAACCACCGAACGCGGAACTATCATCTGCTTCTACCGGGGCCTGCACTGCCCGATCTGCGCCAATTACATGACGGAATTGGAAAAACTCACACCGGAATTCGCCAAACGCGGTGTCAGCACCATCGCGATTTCCAGCGATGATGAGGAACGAGGGAAGGCCATGGCCGAAAAGATCGCCGCAAAGGAATTGCGCGTCGGCTACGGGTTGTCCTTGGCCAAGGCGCGGGAATGGGGGCTGTTCATCTCGACCTCGCGGGGCAAGACTTCCATCGGTATCGAAGAGCCGGCCCTGTTCTCCGAACCCGGCCTGTTCATGGTCTCGCCGGATCAGACGCTCTATTACGCCTCGGTCCAGACCATGCCGTTCGTCCGTCCGCATTTCTCCGAACTGCTGGCGGCGCTCGACTTTGCCATCGAGAAAAACTACCCGGCGCGCGGCGAATACACCGGCGCCGTGTAACGCGCCGATCACGCGACAGCGCTTAAACACCCACGTTCATCGAGGGACGAGCGCAGAAGAGGCCCGGTTCCAGAAATGGAATCCGGGCCTTCTTTATGCCCGATAATCAGTTGATGGCGCTGAGCGGGTCTTTTTCAAGACGCTCGCGGTAGGCCGTCAGGAAGGATTTGAAGTTCTGCGCCACAGCAACCCGCTCCTTGACGCTTTCCGGCGAGATCAGGCCAAGGGCCGGACGCGCCGCGATCAGGTCGAAGGCCTTCGCCATATCAGTCTCGGCCATGGCGGCACCGAAGTTGTCGCGGATACGAGCAAGGCCGCGTTCGTTACCGCTGAGCGTCATCGCCGTCGCCAGATTGAGCATATAGCGCGCCTGTTTACGGTTGAGCTTTTCACCGCGGCGGGCACCGCTTGCCGTCACGACGCGCTGCAGGGACTGGGCCGCATCATTCCAATTACCCATGGTCCAGTAGATTTCCGAACGCAGGAGTTCGCCGTCCATGGACTGATCCGGCTCCAACAGTGCCAGCCCGTCGGCAAAACGCTTCTGCCCCATCAGGGCCTGAACGAGAAGATGATTGCGCTGTTGTGCAAGGTCAGCGTTCAAGCCATCCGCAGCGGTCGCCCGGATCACCCGTTCGGCATCCGCGTGTTTGCGCGCCAGAAGATGGATCAGGCCAAGGCGTGCGCCGACGCGCGCACGGTCAGCACCTTGCAGACGAAATTTGATCTGACCTTCCAGCAGCGCCGCCGCCTGACCCAGCAAGTCGACCCCGACAAGACGGTCGGCGAGTTTTTGAATCATGGTGTCGCCGCGCGAGCCGGCGGGGGTCAATTCCTTGAATTCCTCATAGATGGCGATCGCCGTGACCGGTTTCAGGGCATTGGCCTTGTCCTCCAGATAGAGGGCATTGAAGGTGTCCGACATTTCCTTGGTCACAACTTTTGCATCCGGATGGTCGCGGAAATGGGTCGCGGCCTGGCGCAGGGTCTGCAATGCCTCGCGGTATTTATCCTGTTCCAGGTAGAGCGCTCCCAGGCGGCGCAGAAGATCGAATTCACGATTGTCGCCGCGCCAGGCGAAGCGCTGTTTTTCAAGTTCTTCGGTCGCTTCACGCTTGGTCATGCGGTCAAGGCGCAGCAGAAGTTCAACGCGCGACCGCGCCGCGCGGAAACGGGCCAGCCGATCAGGGCTGTCCATGACCTCTTCCCACAGCGAAACGGCGCCGTCGAAATCGCCTTCCAATTCCGCCAAACGTCCTTGTACGAACTTGATCTTGGCTTCCTGGCTCGGGCTGGGACCATCGGCCAGCAGAGTGGAAATCAACGTTTCCGCAGTGCGCACATCGCCGATCTCGACCACCGCCTCGGCGACGATGGTCGATAGCCGGAACCGTAGCGCGCGGGGATAGGGCCGGGCGATTGAGCCCGACCGGCGCAACTCGATGGAGGCCCCGTTCAGATCGCCGCGCGCGGCCTGGATGATCGCGCGCCAGAATTCGCCCTCGTCACTGCCGTTAAGTGCCGCGTTATACAGATCCTTCTCCGCCTCGGGCAGACGTCCCAGAAGGAACTGGGCACCGCCGTGCAGCAGCAGCCATTCACGGTCCTGAGCCAGCGACGGCTGCACCTCCATGGCGCGGGCCAGAACGCCTAAGGCTTCCGCCCCATAGGCATTGGCAAAGTAAAACCGGGCCAGGTTCATGCGTGCTTCCCGCTGCCCGGCCTTGGGGGCCACGGCAAGAGCCTGTTCCAGAATCGCGCGGGTCTGCAGGATTGCGGCGTCGTTGGGCGTGTCCCATTTCTCTAGATCCAGGACACGCACCAGGGGCCGCATCGCCGACATCCGGGCACTTGCCGCCATTTCCTGGGACACGGGCGAGAACTTCAGCGGGAACGTGGGCGCCGCGCTGGCGATTTCCACGCCCTGACGCAGCGAACGCACGCGCACATCATCGATGCGCGGCGTCACCACAACGCCCTGGATGGAAGGTAGAATTTCGAACTGAGGATAGGCGTAGGTTCCGGCCACGCCATGGCCAAGCGGAATACCCGGTACGACCAGCATGTTGTCGGCGACGATGGGATCGGTCAGCGGGATCACCTTGCCGGGTTCCGGCAGCGGCATGAAGATACGGGCCCCGATGGGGGAATCCGGCTGGGCCTGGACTTCCAGCGGAATCTTGGGCGTCGCTTCCTGAGTTCGGAAATCGATCAGCCAAGCCAACCCGGCCCGGCGCATGGACGGATTGACGTCCTTGGGCGTGGTCATGCGCAGAACGGTGGCCTGAGGAATGTAGACCTGTTGTAGCGTCGAAATGACGGCGCCCCCGGCCTCCTGCAAGGCGGGAACATTGACGTTGGTGCGCTTGTCGAACACCAGCCACAGGAATCCGTTGCGCCGGAATGCCGCGGCGGCGACGGGCTCTTCCCAGTCGAAACGCAGGGTTACCGTACCCTCGTCGCCTTTGGCCACGGACAATTGCGCACTCGGCGCCGGCCCGGGGGCCGGGGCTTGAGCCGCAGCGTTGCCGGTGGCCTGTCCCGACGCCTGGGCGGTCGCCGTGCGCGGTGGTTGTGCGGGCGCGGCGTCAGGGGCCGTTGCCGTGGTTTGGGCCGGCGGGGTCAAAAGCAGCGGCTGACCGGCGGGCGGGGACTTCTGCGCGGCACCCTGGGGAAGTTGCTGGGCGGTCCGGGTCGCCGTGCCCCCCGCAGCGGGTGCGGTTTTTGCAGCGGCGGCGGGGGCCGATGGTTTCTGGACAGGCGGCTGCGGCAGCGCCTGGGCGGCAACGGCCGGCTTGGCCGGTGCGGTGGCGACCGGCGGCACGGGATCCGTAACCGGGGAGGCCGGTTTGGCGTCGGCAGCCTGGGGAGCGGCCGGGGCCTTGCCGCCGCCGGGCACGCTGACCTGCGCCGGAACGGCAACCGGGTCCTGCCAGGGGGCGGGTTCGCGGACGTCCAGGGCGATCTTGTTCCCGGCATAGAAGTCACGCACGGTGGAGCGCGGCGGCACGGCGATCACCGAAACCGTGCGCCCGCCCTCCGTGGCGGAGCGAATGCCACCGACGAACAGCGGCGGGTTACGGTTGAGGTCAGCGTCGTCGATCTGTGCCGCCGCCTCGAAGATCACGGTGACAAGGCCGCCGTCCTTGGTCAGCTTATAGGGCACCTTGGTGGGCCAATCGAACACGACGCGGGTAAAGGTGGCATGGGCACCGGCGCGCACGTTGACCTGTACGGCATCTTGCGCGCGGGCCTCTTCCAAGGGCGCCAAGCACAAGCCCCAGGCCAGAACCACGGCCATCAGGGCCGTGCCAAGAATCCGGCGAACGGTCATCGCAGCCCCCCGGACGTCGGAAACACGACGATGTCGACGCGCCGTCCCATAAGCTGGCGCTGGGCCTGCGGCATGGGCGGCAATTGGTCATAACGGCTGTCCGAATATCCGAAGGCGACGATGGGTTCGGCGTAGCCGGCAGCACGCAGTTGATTCGCAACGGCGGCGGCGCGGGCGGTCGACAGTTCCCAGTTGGAGGCATAGTCGCCACCGGCCACCGGTGACGGGTCGGAATGGCCGTTGACGCCCAACTGGTTGGCGACGGTGCTGAGCGCCCCGCCCAAGCGGAACAAGGCGGCGCGCGCGCGGTCCGTCATGACCGCACGTCCCGCCTCAAACAGCAAATCCCCAGGCAAGGCCAGGACCAATCTGTCCTCCAACCGCATGAACTGCGTTTGCTTAAGCAATTCATCGCTATCAATCTTTTCCCGCAGCACGGATGTTAGATAATCCAGGTTAATGGCGCGTTTACGAAACACCGTCGCGATGTTGTGCGTGGCGGTCGAGGAAATGGGCGTTTTCACCTGTTCCGGGGCCAGACTTTGCGACAGGGAATCAATCACATTGTCCCAGCGGTCCAGCTTGACGTTGGACATCGAAAACAGCATGACGAAGAAGGTCAGCATCAACGACACTAGGTCCGTGAATGTCAGCAGCCACATCTGCGACGCCTTGTGATCGCGTTCCAGGTCCCGTTCGGAGCGTCTTGGCAACAGCATGGCCGCCCCCTACTCCTCACCGTCGCCGTCGAGGCGCAACCGGGTTTCCGCTTCGCGGCGGATGTAAAACCACATGGTGACATCATTGGGGTCACCCGGCTCAATCCCGATGGCGATGGAATCCGGCGGCAGGCCGCGCTGCGCCATTTCCCGCGCGAAAGCCCCTGCCCGTGCCAGTTCCAGGGTCTGTGACTGAGGCAGGCCGCCGTCGGCGCGAACACGTGATCCGATAATGAATTCCAGATCGAAGCGCAGGCCCGGCGGACGCCCGCTGGCCGCCGCGACAATGCGGTCAAGAAGTTCAAACTGCGACGGCAGGATGCGTGCCGCATTCTCGGCAAACAGGGTGCTGGCGGGGATTTGAACCTGCATCAGGCGCCCGGGATGGACGACCTTCACCTGGGCCACCTGCAGGGCGGCGGCGAAAATGTCGGTGACCGTTTCCTGGTATTGCTGTCCAGCGATCAAGTCACCTTCCTTGGACTTGAAACGCGTCGGGTCCGTGGATGGCGGCACGATCGAAGTAAAGGTCGATGTCAGGCTGTCCATCACCGACTTGGTCTTGACCTCTTCCAGGGTGGAAATGGTCACCAACAGGATGAAAAACGCCAGAACCAACAGGAACAGCGACAGGAACAGCGCGGGCGTATTGGGCCCGCGCGCGGTATCCGGTATCGGCGGTAGGAAATCACGTTCAGCCATGCCGGGATTCTAGCAGAAATCTGGTAAAGACGGCCTTACCAAAACCCCCCGCAAATGCCGGCAAGACGGGTCAGTCGAAACTGTTCAGAAGGGCGTCGATATCGGCCTGCGACATGGCCGCCTCTTTCTTCTGCGGGCCATGTAGAAGGTCCTCATCGGCCGGAATGGCTTCCTCTACCGGGGCCTCTTCCGTCTTCGGATTGGCCGCCTTGTACTTGGCGATCTCGTCACCGAAGGCGTTGAGCAGCGCATCGACCTTTTCCTCGATGTGCTGCAGGGCGCCGACCACCTTGGTGATCCGCTGGCCGGTAATATCCTGAAACCCGCAAGCTTCGTAAATTTTGGTGGTTGCGTCCATCAGACGCTCGGAATTCTTGCCCTTAAGCTTGGACATCACCTCCTCGATCTCGCCGACGGCATCCATGATCGAGTTGGTCGCTTCCGCCGTCGCTTCGACGATGGCATCCAGTTCATCCGCGGCCTTGGGAAGGAATTCGTCCTTCACCTCGTCCGGGCGCAAAGCGGCGATGTCGGATTTGGCCTCGGAAATGAAGCGCGACAGGCTTTCCAGTTCCTCGTAGAGCCTGACGTCGACGGCGGACAGGTCTCCTTGCATGGTGGTGAGGATCGCCTCCACCACTTCCGCAATCTCTTCGACCTTGACCGAGCCGCCAGGTTCCCTTCCAAGTTCCTGAAGACGTGTGGCCAACTCGGGATCGACCGAGTCTGTCGCCATAACGGTCTCCTTAGAACTCGCCAAGGACGCTGATCAGCTTGCCTTTGAGCGTTTCGGCGTTGAACGGCTTGACGATATAGTTGGAAACGCCCGCTTCCTTGGCCGCGATCACGTTTTCGGACTTACTTTCGGCCGTAATCATGACGAACGGGATGTGCTTCAACTTTTCATCCGCACGGACTTCGCGCAGCAGCTGAATCCCGGTCATGGGCTCCATGTTCCAGTCGGAGATGATCAAGCCGAACGCCTTCGCCCGAAGCTTTTTGAGCGCTTCCGAGCCGTCGGACGCTTCATCAATGTTCTTGAAATTCAACTGACGCAATAGGTTGCGCAGAATCCTGAGCATGGTCTGGTAATCATCCACGATCAGGACGTTCATATTCAGGTCGACAGCCATCTGTTACTCCGTGCTTTGCGCATGGGAATTTATGATTATAGCCCCAGTAACCGGCAGTTTATTCATGGCTGGGGGTAGAGCAAGCCTTTTTAAGGCGATAGGTCCGTTGTCATTGGACGGAAACGGCTTACTGCCCCTGGTCCAGACCTTCGCGCGGCAGCGACCGTAGGTCGCGCAGCTGCACCGTCACCTCACGTGCCTTCTCGGGATTCATCTTAGCCATCACGGGGGCCAGCTTGCGTTCCTTCATGCGCTGGGCGACTTCCAGGAGGGTATCCATCTCAAGATCCTCGAAAATCCGCGCTGCTTCTTTGGGCTTCATGCTCTCGTATATCTTGACGAGGCTTTCCATTTTCTTTTCCTGCTGCTCGTCGAACACCTTGATACGACCGTTGATTTCCGATTGCAGGTTCTTCAATTCGGCGATCTTGCGGTCAATGCGGGCTTCGGCGGCGGCGAGCATGCCCTGGCGGACGTGAAGTTCCTGCTCGCGGGCCTCGATCACGCGTCGGCGGTCGGCCAAGTTCTGCAGCAGGTCGATTTCCTGCGGCGTCAGCAGCGTCGGATCGTCGGTAATCAGCTTGGAAGCGGCCGGGTCGCCCGGCGGCGGGGCTGCGACGGCGTTCGGATCGGCTGCCCCCGGAACGGCGGCCTGTTCAGCGGCTGCTGGCGCCTCACCGGGCTGATCCGGAGCCGGTTCCGCAGCCGGCGGCTGGCCGGCGGCGGGTGGCGTTTCCGTCTGGGCTTCCGCCGCACCTGCAACCTGGATGGCATCTTTTTTCAGGCCGTCCACGCTGTTCCAGATATCGCCGATTTTCACGGTCAACAGCATCGACGCCACAAAGATCGTCACAGGCAAAAAGCGGAATTTGCTAAAGGGGTTCATTCAAGCGTCCGTCGGGTCCGTGTCCGCCCCTTACAAGTCGGGGCCTTTCAGGGGGCAATTCGATACCCGGCCTTAGTTGGCCGAGCGGATGGCTTTCAACAAGGCGCGTTCCGCTTCCGAGCGGGGCGTGGTTTTTTTGCCGCCGACCGACGGTGCGGGGTCTCCGGCATCGGCATTCCGCGCACCACGTGCCACCGCGACCTTGGGCGCAGGGCGCTGTTGGCGAACGGGCTCGACGACCTCAAGCGGATCAGCGGTTTCGGCATCACCGCCGGCCACGTATTCGTCCCGGGCAATGCGCACATTTTCTTCCAGACGATCAGCGGCGATGGTCCCGCGGTCTACCAGGAACACCAGATCGTCCCGCAGGCTTTCCGCCTTGGCCAGTTGATCCTGCAGCGCGTCGGAGGCGATGCGCAGGTCACCGATACTGGAGGTCGCGCGGGTCGTCGCATCGTTGAAGGTGGCGGCCAGCTTTTCCATCTGCTCCCGGTTGCCGCGGAAGCGGGTCAGCCGCCGGTTCAGGATCACCGAATACCAGATCATGACCACCAGCAGGAGGGCCAGAATGATTTCAAGCGTCAAGGAAAAGGAAAAGTTCACGGTCTTGTCTCTCCATCCCCTGGGTAACGGTCCGTTCCAAACGGGGGAACCGGGGTTGTTCGCTGCGGCCAGTCTATGCCCGAGGTTCTGAACGAAATGCTAACCGCGGGCATTAAAATTCGCGGTCAGGACGTCTTGGGCGCGCGGTCGATACGATCTTCGATGCGCACCGCGATGCGCCCGCCCTTGCGGCCCATGCGGCCGATATAAAGGGGCACGTTGCCGCAGGACAGCATAACCGGGCTGTCCGGCGTCGCGTTGAGCATCATCTGCGAGCCTTCCTGAAGGTCGAACACCTTCTGCAGGCTGACGACCTGCTGGTCGATGACCGCTTCCAGGTCGACCTCGGTCATCCACAATTCTTCCGCCAGGTGGGTTTCCCAAATCGAATCCCGGCCGAATTTTTCGCCCATGAACATCTGCAACAGCAGTTCGCGGACCGGCTCCAGGGTCGCGTAGGGCAGCAGCAGTTCCAGGCGTCCGCCGCGGTCTTCCATGTCGATGCGCAGGCGCGTCACGATGGCGGCGTTGGACGGTCGGGAAATCGTCGCGAAGCGCGGGTTCGTTTCCAGACGGTCGAAACGGAAGGTTACGGGGCTCAGGGGCTCGAACGCCGCCGACAGATCCGTCAGCATGACGTGAATCATGCGCTCAACCAGGGAGCGTTCGATGGTGGTGTAAGGACGGCCTTCGATGCGCATCGCGGCGGTGCCACGGCGACCACCCAAAAGCACGTCGACGATGGAATAGATCAGCGAGGAATCGACCGTGATCAGGCCGAAGTTGTCCCATTCCTCGGCCTTGAACACGCTCAGCATGGCCGGCAGGGGGATCGAGTTCAGATAGTCGCCGAACCGGATGGAGGCGATGTTGTCGAGCGAGACTTCGACGTTGTCCGAAGTGAAGTTACGAAGACTGGTCGACATCAGGCGCACGAGACGGTCGAACACGACCTCGAGCATCGGCAGACGTTCGTAGGACACCAGGGCCGACGACAGGATCGCCTGGATGCCCGATTTTTCTGCGCCTTCCTCGTGACTGTCGTCAAAGCCAAGAAGGCTGTCGATTTCATCCTGGTTCAGAACGCGGGTGGCTTCGGGGGCGGCCATGCCGACATCGGTCGACGCACCGTCGCCGTCGCCGCCCATCATGGCTTCCCATTCGGCGGCCAGCTCGTCCTGTTCGTCGCCGCCACCGCCGCCTTCACCGCCGTCGCCGCCCATGGCGGCTTCCCATTCGGCGGCCATCGCGTCTTGATCGTCAGCCGGGCTCGTCATCCGTCACATCCCCTGCGTACCATAAGTCTACTGAACCAGCATTTCCTTGAACAGGACGTCCTTGACCTGGGCCGGCGCCGTCGCCGCCCGGACCCGGCGCAGAAGTTCCTCGCGCAGGCGGTACATACCGGCGGAACCCTGCAGGTCCTCGATCCTGAGTTCCCGCAGATAGACCTGGAAATTGTCCATCACGCGGTCCTTCACGGCATCGATGATCAGTTTGTCCTGTTCACTCGCCACTTCGAGCGACACCTTCATTTTCAAAAACTGGGATTTGCGGCCGGCTGTGTTCAGGTTGACCAGAACCTCCGGCAAATCGTGGAACAGACCGATGCCCTCCGGCGCCTCACCCGAAGCGACCGCGGAGGAACTGTCCTTGCCCGTGATCATCGAAATCAGGGGCTCAAGCAAGCCTGTGAAGAACGCCGCCGCGGCACCGCCCACGACAAGCAGAAGCACCGCAACGATGATGATGAGCTTCTTCTTGCTCTTGGAGGCACCCTCGGAAGAGCCGCCTTCTTCGCCGTCGGCGTCTTCGTCGGCGCCGCCGACCTCTTCGTTTTCCAGATCGTCGTCGTCAGCCATATCCGGGGCAACCGTTTCCTAGCGTCCTGATCCCAAGTCTTGGCACTTTAAAATCAGGTCGTTAACAAGTCGTTGAAGCGGGAATAAGGCGTTGCCCCCGGCACATCCGGCGCAAGCGCCCCCTCAAGGCACCCGCATACAGCCCTGACCGTAATCATATCAAAGTCCCGCCACTGCCAGCAACGACTGGCTCTAGGCAAGAAATACCCGGCAAAGGCTGCCAAAGGTATCTGGATTTTCCCAGTGCCCAGACCTGATAAATATATTTATCTATTTGAAATAATTGATTTTTTTAACTTGGCACGGGGGCTGCAACAGGTTTGGCGGAAATACATGAACTGCCTTCCGGATGAAGGTCCCGCTAAAGGGGCCACACCGGAAGAGAACGAATAGAACGGGAAAAATCAGATGGAAACCACAGCGGTCATTGCCGCTTCGCGCCAAGGCGCGCTCAAACGGCAGCTCGAAGTTGTCGCCAACAATTTGGCGAACATGAGCACCAACGGCTACAAATCCAGCCAGATGATGTTCGTTGAGCATGTCGTCAAAAGCAAAGGCGGCGAACGGCTCATCAGCCCCAAACTCACTTTTGCGCGGGATCTGGCGACCCGGCTCGACACCACGGACGGCGCCATCGAAACCACGGGCAACCAGCTCGACATGGCGATCCGCAACGATGGCTTCTTCGTGGTCCGCGACCCGCAAGGCAACGAGTTTTACACGCGCAA
Source organism: Rhodospirillales bacterium (assembly GCA_048263775.1). Taxonomy (GTDB): domain Bacteria; phylum Pseudomonadota; class Alphaproteobacteria; order Rhodospirillales; family Casp-alpha2; genus UBA1479. The sequence goes on along the minus strand of JBLXDU010000010.1, from coordinate 65,546 downwards.
CGGCCAATTTCGCCTGGATACGGGCGGTCAGATCGTCAACCAGCAGGGCTATCCGCTGCTGTCGACCGGCGGCCAGCCGATGACCCTCGGGGCCAACGACGCCGAAATCAACGTCGGTCGCGACGGGACCATTTCGACGGAGAACGGCCAGCTTGGAAAGGTCAGGGTCGTGCGCTTCGAAAATCCGCAAGATCTGGTGCAGACGTCGGGGGCCTTGTTCTCCTCGACCACGCCGGCCATCGATGTCGACAGCCCGGATGTGATCCAGGGCGCTCTGGAAGGTTCCAACGTGGAGCCGATCATGGAGATGGCCAAGATGATCGAACTGCACCGCAGTTATGAAAGCGCCAAGTCCTTCATCGAACGTGAGGACGAACGTCAGAAGGAAATGATCAGAAGCCTGGCGCGCGACGCTTAAACCGGCGACGCCACGGAACTGATTGATCGGGCCGAAAGCCCGGAAAGACCACCACCGGCCGAACGCCGGAACAAAAAAACGTGCGGCTGAAGCGCCGCGTCGACGACACGACAGAACGCACAACGCAACACGCCGGAACCGCAACCGGCAAGCGAAAGGACGGGAAAAATGAGATCGCTTGATATCGGCTCGACAGGCATGATTGCCCAACAGCGAAACGTCGAGGTCATCTCCAACAACCTCGCCAACATGAACACCACGGCCTTCAAACGCCGGCGCACGGAATTCCAGGATCTGATTTATCAGGATCTGCGCCGCGTCGGGTCGACCTCAGCCGACAACGGCGCCATCGTGCCCACGGGCGTGCAGCTCGGTCTCGGTGTGAAGCTGGCCGCCGTCTACCGCATCCACGAGCAGGGCAACCTGTCGTCCACCGACAACACCTTCGACATGGCCATTCAGGGCAAGGGCTTCTTCCAGGTCCAGTTGCCCACGGGCGAAACCGCCTATACCCGCGACGGCACGTTCCAGCTTAACGAGAACGGCCAAATCGTGACCCATGACGGTTATCTCCTGAACCCGCCGATCACGGTGCAGGACGACGCCATCGACGTGACCATCAACGCATCTGGCGAAGTTCTGGTGAAGATCGAAGGCCAGGTGCAGTTTTCCAACGCCGGCCAGATTCAGACCGTGAATTTCCAGAACGAACCCGGTTTGGAAGCCATCGGTAACAACCTCTACAAGGAAACCCCTGCTTCCGGCAGCGCGACCACCGGCAATCCCGGAACGGAAGGCTACGGCACCATTCTTCAGGGCTTCCTGGAAACCTCGAACGTGAACGCGGTGGAAGAGATCTCCAACCTGATCTCCGCCCAGCGCGCCTATGAAATGAACTCCAAGGTCATTCAGACCTCGGACGAAATGCTGGGAACGCTGACGTCGCTCCGCTAATCGGCACGACAAGTAAACAGTAAAGCCAGAACGGCTTCGTAAGTCCGCAAGACTTTGAAAAGGCCGAAAGGTCTCAGAAAGGTAAAGTGACATGACCGCCCGAAATCTGTTCATCGCCGCCGTAATGGCCGCAGCATTGGTGCCCGTCGCCGCGCTGCCCGCGGCCGGTGCTGCCAAGAAAACGTCGCCTGCCGACGCGGCAGAGCAGAGCGAGAATGTAACCGCGCCGTTGCTCCGCGACTCCATTACCGTCGATGACAAGGTCATCTACCTGGGCGACCTGTTCATCAACGTCGGCGAGAAGGCCGATGCCGCGGTGGCCTACGCCCCCGCCCCCGGCGAACGGGCCATCTTCGACGCCCGTTGGCTGTACCGGGTGGCGCGGGCCTACCGTCTGAACTGGCGGCCGCTGTCGGCCCGCCAACAGGTCGTCGTCGAACGCGTCAGCCAGGTCATCGAACGGGCCGAAATCATCGACACCATCATGGCGGCGCTGTTTGAAAAGGGCGCGGACCCGGCCTCTGAACTGGACCTTTCGACACAGCTGACCCGCGTCCATATCGCCGGCAGCGCCACCCCCACCATCGGCGTCGACGATATCACCTACGATCCGCGCAGCCAGCGCTTCGCGGCGGTCATCTCCATCCCCAAGGGCGACCCGGCCGGGGAACGGCTGCGCCTGACCGGCCGCCTGTATCCGGTCGTCAAGATCCCGGTCGTATCAAAAGTGATGGCGCGCAACGACATCCTTACGGAACGTGACGTGAAATGGATCCGCATCCGCGCCGACCGCATCATGCCGGACACGGTGACCAAACTGGAAGACCTGGTCGGCATGTCTGTCAAACGCGGCCTGCGGCCCGACGACGTGATCCGCCTGTCCGACGTCGAACGCCCGATCCTGGTGGAACGCGGCTCGCTTGTGACCGTCACCTTGAGCCACGGCCCGCTGTCCCTGACCGCACAAGGCAAAGCACTTGAGCGTGGGGCTCTCGGCGACGTGGTGCAGATCGTCAATCGGCGCTCCAAATCCGTGTTCGAAGGCGAAATCACGGGGCCCAGCCGGGCCAAGGTGACGATGATGAGCATTCGCGAATTGGCGCAGAACAGCCAGTAACGGCACGAAAGGAATTCGCCCCTTCCCTTAAGGGGCAATTAGGAGAAAACCCATGAACGGCTCGATCATCTCCCTCTCCCGTCAGTTGCTTCGGACCACCGCTCTGGTCACGTTGCTGGCCGGCACGGTCGCCGGATGCAACACCCTCACCCGCCTGTCACAGGTCGGTGACGAACCGAAGATCACGCCGATCCAGAACCCGACGGGACGGCCCGACTACAAGCCGGTGTCCATGCCCATGCCCGCACCCAAGATCGCCGAACGCAACCCCAATTCATTGTGGCGGGCAGGTGCGCGGGCCTTCTTCAAGGATCTGCGCGCCAAACAGGTCGGCGACATCATGACCGTGCAGATGACCCTGAGCGACAGCGCGACCTTGGAAAACAAGACGGAGCGCGACCGCATCGACAATGAATCGGCCAACGTCACCAACCTGTTGGGCTTCGAGGGCGAACTGACCCGCTACCTGCCCGACGGCGTCAACCCGGCCGCCATCGCCAACTTCGGCAACACCCACGGCACGGAAGGCGACGGTTCCATCGAACGGTCGGAAGAAATCAGCCTGACCTTCGCCGCGGTCGTCACCCAGGTTCTGCCCAACGGCAACCTGGTCATCATGGGCCGCCAGGAACTCCGGGTGAACTCGGAACTGCGCGAACTCATGGTCACCGGCGTGGTGCGGCCTTCCGACATCGATTCCGACAATAAGATTTCCCACGAAAAGATCGCAGAAATGCGGGTCGCCTACGGCGGGCGCGGAACGCTGAGCGAACTTCAGCAGCCCCGCTGGGGAATGCAACTTTGGGACATCCTCTTCCCGTTCTAGAAGGAGCGGCATCTCCACCGAACGGACAACAGTTTCCCGTTCTAGGTTCGTATGAAGAACCTGGATCAACTTCAAAGGCCGGCGCCCAGCGCCGGCCTCTTTTTTGGAAGAAACTTGCCCGCGCAATCCCCGCCCGTATTGGGCGGTTTGGGGATTGGCCGGGTCGGCCAAGCTGCCCCTGCTCTAAGCTTGGGGACCGATGCATGGCTCCCATCCAGCTTGACTTCCCCGCGCCGTTTTCCTATGGCCATTACCATGAACACGGTCATGCACCTCTGCGTCATTCTTCGCCGGCAGCATCCCCTCGCGGGAGGCTAGCCCCCGGCTTGGCGACGTCGCGTCCCCAGCCGTGGGGACCTGACAAATTGCCCCGTCACAAGGGGCAGGCCTAATTCAGACGCGACACCCGGAATCTTCAGACATCACACGCAACGTATTCGGTGCGCCCACCGCGCGCGCCGGATTCCTTTCCAGGGGATCCAGCAATGACCTTCGAAAATGCGACACAGTCCAAGCCCCCGATTACCATCGCCCGCAGCGACCATGACCGGTTGTGGGGGCTTGCCGAGGGGGTGAGCGACAGAAACCCCGACGTTTCCAGCCAGCTTCTTGCCGAACTCGACCGGGCGGAAATCGTTCCCGATGAACAAATTCAGGCGAATGTCGTCAGAATGGGGTCAACCCTGCGTTTCACCACCGACACGGGCGAAGACCGAACCATCACCTTGGTGTTTCCCAAAGAAGCGGATATTTCGGCAGGCAAGGTGTCGATCCTGACCCCCATCGGCGCGGCGCTGATCGGCCTATCGGCCGGACAGTCCATTGACTGGACCGGGCGTAACGGGCATCCCCACAGGCTGGTGGTCGAAAGCGTGAACGGGATCGACAATCCCGCCTGACGCCAGCGCCGGAGAAGCCGGGGAATACGGCACAGTGGGTCAATTCAAGACATAGAAAAGCCGCGCGAACCTGGCCATATCGGCCTTTCGCGCGGCTCTTTAACCTTTGCCGGGACCTTAACCTTAGTCGTCCCGGTGCGTGCGCTCCATGCGCTCGTGGCGTTCCTGGGCTTCGATGCTCAGGGTCGCGATCGGCCGGGCTTCCAGACGTTGGACGCTGATCGGCTCTTCCGTTTCCTCGCAATAGCCGTAGCTGCCGTCTTCGATGCGCTTCAGCGCCTCGTCGATCTTGGAGATCAGCTTGCGCGCGCGGTCCCGGGTGCGCAATTCCAGCGCACGTTCCGTTTCAATGGACGCACGGTCGGCGATATCGGGCTCGATGATGCCGCCTTCCTGCAGAGACTGGAGGGTTTCGTTGGATTCCTCGAGCAATTCGGCCCGCCATTTCAGGAGCTTCCGGCGGAAGTACTCCAGCATGACAGGATTCATGAAATCCTTGTCTTTCTTGGGATTATAATCTGGCGGAACAGTAATCGTCATTTCTTAGTCGTCTCCCCCGGTTAACTGCCAGGTTGCCGTTTGTCGACGGGCGCGGAATATACGGACCGGAGCGCCTAAGGGCAAGCCATCATTTATCCCGGCCTGGGGACAGGAAACCCATTGATTTCAGGGAAATAGAAGACCGTGCCCGGACGGGCCGGTTTATCGGGTCAGCTTGGCCAGTTCAACTTCGGCGCGGAGCTCGATCTCATCAATCAAGGCATTCAGCCCCGCATCGTCGGTTGCCGGGCGTTTTTCGCGCAAGGCCTGCGCCAGTTCGATGACCTTTTCCTTGGGCAGATTGCCCGTCAAAAGCGCCATCTGAAGATCTTCGAGACGATCAAGAAGCCGGTCGCCGCGTGCCATCAACAGGCCTTTGGAGCGGCCCTGGGTCGCGTCATCGGCCGCCTGCATGGCCAATACGGCGTCAACGCCGGCGACGGCCGAACCCGATATGGTGCCCGCCGCCTGCTCCGCCGTGTCGGCGGTCGCCGCGCGCAAATCATCGGCGAAGGCATCCGACGACGACGCGCCCGATTTGCGCTTCGATTTGTCGACACCCTTGGCGGGACCGATATTGGAAACCTTCATTGCCTGACCTTTCCCCGCGACACCGACCGCGGCCCCGCAGTATGGCGCGCCCTTTATTGCCGGGCGGTTAATTTTTCGGAATTTCCGGATACCGCACCAGCCGTTCGCCTGCGCGTGACACAGTCTGGCCCATGACACGGCAAAACACCAGACCATAGCCCGCTTTCGTGCACCACTGTGGCGGCCTTCACAAGCCCTGGTTAGGCATTTTCACGCCCCGCCGACACGAGAACGAGAATGACTTGCAAACTCATAATCAGACCGTTATAACTGGCGCAATCATTGATAATCATTCGCAATCTCATTTTTTGCCGAGATTTGGCCAGGGATTTGCGAACAGCCGTTCGACCCTTACGAGCCTCTGGGATTTCACAACCAAACCAACGAAGGACCCTGACCCGTGGAAACCAAAATGCCACATATGAAACGCCTGTTTGCGGCCGGTCTTGTCGCCGCCTCGACTGTCTTCGGCGCCACCACCTGGGCCCAGGCAGCCGACCAGGAAGTGAACCTCTATTCCTATCGCCAGCCGTTCCTGATCAAGCCGCTCCTCGACGCCTTCACCAAGGAAACGGGGATCAAGGTGAACGTCGTGTTCGCCAAGAAGGGCATGCTGGAAAAGATCAAGGCCGCTGGCGACAATAGCCCTGCCGACGCGGTACTGACCGTCGACATCGGCCGCCTGTACGCCCTGAAGGAAGGCGGCGTTCTGCAGGCTGTGAAGTCCGATACCCTTGAAAAGAACATCCCCGCCCACTTCCGCGACCCGGAAGGCATGTGGTTCGGCCTGACGTCCCGTGCCCGTGTGGCGCTGGTGTCCAAGGAACGGGTCAAACCGGGTGAATTGACGTCCTACGAAGACCTGACCGACCCCAAATTCAAAGGCCGCATCTGCGTGCGCTCCGGCAAGAACGCCTACAACGTGGCGCTGATCGCCTCGATGATTGCCCATCATGGTGAAGAAGGCGCTGAAAAGTGGCTTCAGGGCGTGAAGGCCAACCTGGCCCGCAAACCCCAGGGCAATGACCGCGCCCAGGCTAAGGCCGTGTACGAAGGCGTGTGCGACATCGCCATCACGAATAATTATTACATGGGCAAGATGATGACCAACGACGAGAAGCCCGAGCAGAAGAAGTGGGCTGCCGCCGTTCGTCTGACCTATCTGAACCAGGGTGACCGCGGCAACCACATGAACGTTTCGGGCGCCGCCGTAACCAAAAGCGCCAAGAACAAGGAAGCTGCGGTGAAATTGCTGGAATTCCTGTCCGGTGACGCGGCTCAGAAGATCTACGCCGAAGACAATCAGGAATACCCGGTGAAACCCGGTGTTCCTTATTCGAAGCTCGTCCAATCCTGGGGCGACTTCAAGGCCGATACGCTCTCGCTTGAGAAAATCGCCAAGCTGCGGCCCGCCGCCTCCCGACTGGTGGACAAGGTTGGATTTGACGACGGACCCGGCAGCTGATTCGTTCCTGAACGAACCAGCTGGCAGAAGCGCTGCGGGGTTCCCCCCCGCGGCGTTTTCTGCTTTTGTGCCCTCCGCAACCTGGGAGTTCACACGCCTTGCCGCACCCCGCCGCCGTCGCTGACCGGCCAGCAACCCGATACCAACTCGCCCGCCTGATCCCCGACCGCTGGGGGATCATCACTCTCGCCGTCGCACTGTTCGTCGCAACGCCCCTTATCGCCGTGGCGACCATCGCCATGACCCCGGCGCCGGATATCTGGCGCCATCTCTACAACACGGTACTGTTCGGCTATGTCGAGCGAACGGTGATGCTGATCGGCGGGATCGGCTTGGGCACCTTCATCATCGGCACGGGCACGGCCTGGCTGGTGACCATGTGCCGGTTTCCCGGGCGCGGCCTGTTCAACTGGGCCTTGGTCCTGCCGCTGGCAGTCCCGACCTATATCCTAGCCTTCGTGTTCACGGACCAGTTGGAATACGCCGGCGCGGTGCAAGGCACCCTGCGCGAGATCTTCGGCTGGCGTAATCGGCAGGACTACTGGTTTCCGGAAATCCGCTCCATGGGCGGCGCCATCACCGTCATGACCCTGGTGCTCTATCCCTATGTCTATCTGCTGGCCCGCGCGGCTTTCCTTGAACAGTCGGTCTGCGTGCTCGAAGTCAGCCGCACGCTCGGCAAAAGCGCCTGGCAAAGCTTCTGGAACGTCGCCCTGCCGCTGGCCCGACCGGCCATCGTCGTCGGCATGACCCTGGCCATGATGGAGGCACTCAATGATTTTGGGACCGTCGACTTCTTTGGCGTCAAGACCTTCACGGCAGGCATCTACGACGTCTGGCTGAACATGGACAATATTTCGGGCGCGGCGCAATTGGCGTCGGTTCTGATGATCTTCGTCGTCGTCCTGGTCGTGCTTGAGCGGGTGGCCCGGCGGGGGCAACGCTACCATCATACGTCGAGCAAGATTCAGGCATTGCCTAGTTACCGCCTGAGAGGGATCAAGGCCATGCTGGCCGCCGCTTTCTGCGCCTTACCGATCCTGCTCGGCTTCGTTCTGCCGGCATCGGTTCTGGTATCCTACGCCGTGGTGTTTTTCGACGTGACGCTGCAGGCCAATTATCTGACCATCACCCTGAACAGCATCTCGCTGTCCCTGGGGGCGGCCGTCATCGCCGTCGCCATCGGCCTTGTTCTTGCCTACGGGCTGCGCATGGGCTCGGGCCCCCTGCCCCGCGCCGCCGTGCGCTTCGCGTCGATCGGATACGCCGTGCCGGGCGCCGTGCTGGCGATCGGCGTGATCGTGCCCATGGCGGGCCTGGACAATTCGATCGACGCTTTCTCGGAACGGGTATTCGGTGTATCCACAGGACTGCTGTTCAGCGGCACCGTGATTGCCATCCTCTATGGTTACTTGGCGCGGTTCCTGGCGTTGTCCTTCGGCACGATCGAAGCCGGCCTGGGCAAGGTTTCACGCAACATGGACGGCGCCGCGCGGACGCTTGGGGCAAACCCGTTCCAGACCATGTCCCGCGTGCATTTTCCGCTGCTCCGCACCAGCCTGTTGACGGCGGGCCTGCTGGTTTTCGTCGATTGCATGAAGGAACTTCCCATTACCATCATCCTGCGTCCCTTCGGCTACGACACGCTCGCGACCTTTGTGTTCCAGTACGCGTCGGACGAATTGTTCGAGGAATCGGCGCTGGGCGCACTGACCATCGTCGCCGCCGGCCTGATACCCGTGGTCATCCTGGCCCTGACGACTCTGCGCAGCCGCCCCGGCCACGCCGGCGGGGGCCATCCGTGACCTCTCCCATGACCCCGCCCGCCGCCGCACCGACGACCATGTCCAAGGCCGATGGCCTGCATATGCTGAACGTCTCGCATGCATTCGGCGATCACACCGTGGTGTCGGGGGTCTCGGTCTTCGTCAATCCTGGCGAACTGGTCTGTCTGCTGGGGCCTTCGGGGTGCGGCAAAACGACCTTGCTGCGCCTTGCGGCGGGGCTTGAAGACCTACAGGTCGGGCGTATTACAATCGGCGAGGATACGGTCGCCGACGGCCAGGGCGGACCTCAGATGCCGCCGGAAAAACGCAATGTCGGCCTGATGTTTCAGGACTTCGCCCTGTTCCCCCATCTGACCGTGTACGAAAATATCGTATTCGGCCTGGCGGAAAAGGACCGGCCCCGCCGGGAATGGGCCCGCGACACCCTCGCGACCATGGGCCTCGGCGATTATGCCGATGCCTTTCCCCATACCCTGTCCGGCGGCCAACAGCAGCGCGTCGCCCTGCTGCGCGCCTTAGCCCCGGCCCCCCGGGTACTGTTGCTGGACGAACCGTTTTCTGGCCTCGACGTCAACCGCCGTGCCCAGATCCGCCAAGATACATTCCAAATCCTCTCGCGCTCCGGCATCGCCACCCTGATGGTCACCCATGATCCGGAAGAAGCCATGTTCATGGCCGACCGCATCATGGTCATGCAGGACGGACGCATCGTCCAGTCCGGCACACCGGTCGAGATCTATTTCCACCCGAAGACAGTGTTCGTCGCCGAGTTGTTCGGCCCCGTCAATCGACTCGACTGCCGGGTGGAGAATGGCGCCCTGGTCACTGCCCTGGGGCAGTTTCCCGCGAATAACCTTGCGGAAGGCGCCGAAGCTCAGGTGCTGGTCCGCCCCGAAGCCCTGAATCTGTCCCAACCGGAAGCGACGGACGCGGGCATACCGCTGACGGTGGTCTCGGCGCGTTCGCTCGGGCGCTCCACCCATCTGACGCTGTCCTTGGGGGACGGCGGTACCGGGCCCCTTTTCAACGCCCGGATGCCGGGGGTGTTCCTGCCGGAAATCGGATCGCGTGTCAGCGCCCAGGTGGCGCCGGAACATCTTCTGATTTTCCCCAAATCGGACCACTGAACGCCCCCCTTCGCCGACGGCGGCTGAAGCGCCCGCCCGACACCCAAGGCGGCAAGAATTTCCCCCCCCACATGGCCCCGAGGCTGTCATGGGGCAGACTTTGCCCAGGCCTCTTTATAAATATTCTTTGTTTTCAAACAAATAAGCCCCCTCCCTCTTGGCACCGACCTTGCAATAATTTACGCGGGAAAAACCGAAGAGGGTCCCTGGACGCGGGGACATCGAGACATGAGTTTGGGCATTTTTCAGCAAGCGACCTCGGCCATGATGGGCCAGTCCCACAAGCTGAGCACCATTTCGCAAAACGTCGCCAACCTGAACACCGACGGCTATAAGCGTACGGACACTGAATTCCAGACCCTGATGAACAAAGGGTTCACCTCTGTCGGCGCGACCACGGCGGAAGGTGCCTCCGGGACCTATCATTCCGACCTTGGCGGCACCACTCCCGTTGATTTCCAACGCATATCGAATCAAGGACAGGTCCGCACCACCGACCGCAATCTGGACGTTGCCATCATCGGCAGCGGCTTTTTCATGGTCTCGCCCGACATTAACGTGAACGGCAACATCCAATATACGCGGCGTGGCGCCTTCGACATCAACGTCACCGACCTGACGGATTCCGTAACGCTTTCGGACGGAACCGCAGCGACCGTGAACCAGGGCTATCTTGCGGATCAGTTCGGCAACTTCCTATTGGGCTATGCCGTCAATCCGGACGGAACCTTCACCCTGGGCACTCCGGCCCCCATGCGCGTCGACCAATTCGCCTTCGAAGACAGCGGCGAACAGACGACGACGACGTCTCTCGATGTCAACTTGCCGGCCGATGACGCCGCAGGCACGGTGCGCAACGGCAGCATCGAGGTCGTTGATTCAAGCTTTAACGCCCAAAGCATCCGCGTCGACTTCACCAAGGCTTTCGACGCGTCGAATGGATGGGATTTCCGTCTGATTGGCGACAATATCGCCAGCGTGACGGCGTCGCCCGGGGGGACCTACACGCCCGTGACGACCAGAACTTACGATGCTTCGAACCCGACCTTACCGATTGATGCGATACGATTTTCCACCGTCGCCGGCAGCGGCGGCGTGATCACGGCATTCTCTGACCTCAATCCGGGTGGCGTTAGTCCACAACTCGGCACGCAGCTTGCCGGCACCTTCGCCGGGTTGAAGCCGGGTGACACGATTACCATCGCCGGCAGTGGCGCCAACGACGACACCTATACGATTGCCAGCATTTCCGATAACCAAGCAGAGATCACGCTGGCCGCCGCCACCCCGTTGGCAGCCGATGATGTCGTCGGCGATGCGATTACCTTCTCGTCGTCGGCCTCGATCCCACAGCGCCTGGAGTTTGGCAACAACGGGGCGTTGTCATCGGAATCGGATTATACCTTCGACGTCACCTTTGATGATGGCGAAACCGCAACCTTCACCTTAGATGCCAGTAGTTTCACCCAGTTTTCCGGCGATTTCTCCTTCGCCAACTACGAACACAACGGCGCCGAGTCGGCGGCCATTTCGAACCTGAGCTTCGGGGCCGGCGGCGAGATTTACGGCGAGTTCACGGACAACACGCGCCGCGTTCTCTACAAGGTACCTTTGGCGATCTTCCCCAACCCGGATGGCCTCGCAATTTCCAACGGTCAAAACTTCCAGGAAACTGAAGCCTCCGGCGAACCGAACCAGGTCTTCGCAGACGAATCCGGATTCGCGACCATTCTCGGAAATGCATTGGAAGGCTCCAACGTGGATCTCGGCACGGAAATGAGCCGCCTGATCGCTGCCCAGGCCGCCTACAATGTCGCCGCTACCAGCTTCAAGACCGCCGATGAAATGCTGCAGGAAGCGGCCAACCTCAAACGCTAGCGGCGCGCCCTTGCCAGATTTCTCCGGTTATGCGGATGTTTTTCAGGGCGGCCTTCGGGCCGCCCTTTTCGCTTTCAGGGGCCCGGCAATTGTTGCCCATGATGGGGTGTCTCTTGCCGGGAAAGACCGATCAAAGACAGCGCCTTCGGAAAATTAATCATTATATTTCAATTAGTTAACCCGTCTCCTTGGGTGGCACGCTTTTCGCTTAATAACAGGTGGGAACAACCATGGCCCGCAAAGGGCCGGCATCAGTCGATTGAGACAATGAAATGATGACGAGAACGGGAAAAATGAACAGCGACAAGACCTCGGGCTACAGCTGCCTCGCATTGGCGCTGCGCCTGGCCGCCGCCACCGCGGCGTTTTTCGTGGCCTTGAGCATTGGACTGCCCGGCAGCGCCGGCGCCGCGTCGCGCATCAAGGACATCGTGGATTTCGAAGGCATCCGTGAAAACCAGCTGGTTGGCTACGGTCTGGTCGTCGGCTTGAACGGCACCGGGGACTCGCTCTCTAACGGCCATTTCACCAAGGAAAGCCTGCAGTCCATGCTCAACCGCCTGGGTGTGCAGACAACCGATTCCGGCCTTGATTCCAAAAACGTCGCCGCCGTCATGGTGACCGCCAACATGCCCCCGTTTTCCCGCCAGGGCTCGCGCATCGACGTGACGGTGAGTTCCCTCGGCGATGCCGACAACCTTTTGGGCGGCACGCTCCTGGTCACGCCGATGCTCGGCGCCGACGGCGAGGTTTACGCCGTGGCACAGGGCCAGCTCGCAGTCGGCGGTTTCACCGCCCAGGGCAACGCCGAAACCGTAACCAAGGGGGTTCCGACCTCGGGCCGCATCGCCAACGGCGCCATCGTTGAACGTGAGGTGGCGTTCGAGATCGGCGACATGGAAGTGGTCAAGCTGAGCCTCAAGAACCCGGATTTCACCACCGCACGGCGCATTTCCCAGGCCGTCAACGCCTTCCTGGGCACCACCGCCGCGCGGCCGTCGGATCCCAAAACCGTGCAACTGCACGTTCCCGACAACTATCGCAATAACGTGGTCAACCTTTTGACGGACATCGAACAGCTGCGCATCGAGCCGGATCAGATGGCCCGCGTGCTGATCGACGAACAGTCGGGCACCATCGTGATGGGTGAGAACGTGCGCATCTCCACCGTCGCCATCGCCCAAGGCAGCCTGACCATCCGCATCACGGAAACCCCGCAGGTGTCCCAGCCCGGCCCGTTCGCCGAGGTCGGCACGACGACCACCGTCGACCGCACGGACGTGCAGATCGACGAAGGCCAGGACAAGCGCCTGACCGTGTTCAACGAAGGTGTCACGCTTCAGGACCTGGTCAACGGCCTGAACGCGCTGGGCATCGGCCCGCGCGACCTGATCACCATCTTGCAGGCCATCAAGGCCGCCGGTGCTCTCCAGGCTGAAATTCAGGTGATGTGATGAACAGCGCCATCGATACCACGCTCGTCGGCCTGCAGACTGCGCCTTCGGCCAAAACTAGCGCCCTGGCCGGCAAGGCACACAACGCCATGTCCATGCAGCGCATGCGCGCCGTCGCCCAGGATTTCGAGTCGGTCTTCATTTCCGAAATGATCCGCCCGATGTTCGAAAACATCGAAGCCGAAAAGCCCTTCGGCGGCGGCCCGGCCGAAGACATCTGGCGCAACCTGCAGATCGACGAATACGGCAAGGCCATTTCGAAGGCCGGCGGCGTCGGCATCGCCGATACCGTTCTGGACCAGCTTATCCGCATGCAGGAGGCGCGCTGACAAGCGCCCGACAGGAGGACCAAATCTCATGGAACCGATGGAACGTCTTGAAAAGATGGTCGAACTGACCGACCACCTGAGCGACTTAGTCGAGGCGGAGAACCTGGCGCTTGTCGAGCGCCGCTTCCTCGACGTGGAGGCCATGCTCGAGGACAAGGCGACACTCGCGCGCCTGTACGAAAACAGCATGAAGGACCTGGATGAAGCCAACCTGGACTGGAAGGCGATTCCGCCCGACCTGCACGAGAAACTGACGACCGCCGGCACCCGTCTGGCCAACGCCGTCGGCGAGAATGCCATGCGTCTTGAAATCGGCATGACCGCCAACAAGCAGGTCATCGATTTGTTCGCCGAAGCCGTGCAAAAAGCCGTTCCCCATTCCGGCACCTATTCGAAGAACGGCCGCACCGGCAAGGAAGGCACCCGCGCGGCTGCCAATTCCGTCGCCGTCGCACTTGACCAGAACCTTTAACCGCCTTCCGACCGATCACACTGGAACCGAACGACCATGGGCGATATCACACAAGCACTGAGAGCGGCGCAAAGCGGCCTGCTGGCAAACCAGACGGCGCTCAACATCGTTTCCCAGAACGTCGCCAACGTGAATACCCCGGGGTATTCGCGAAAGATCATCCAACAGCAATCGGTGGTGCTGGCCGGTCAGGGTGCCGGGGTATCGATCGCCGACTTTACCCGTGTCGTCGACAGCGGCCTGATCAAATCGATCCGCCAAGAATTGGGTGAACTGAACAGCGTGTCGGTTCAGGAAGGTTATTTCCAGCGCTTGCAGGAAACGTTCGGCACGCCGGGAGACAACACTTCTATCGCGCACATCCTGGAAGAGTTCAAGGAAGCGGCGGAACTGCTCACCGTGTCTCCGGACCGTATCCTTGAGCAAAGCGAACTCGTTCGCCAGGCCCAAGCTGCCGTCGATAAATTCGCCTCCATGAGCCGCATGGTTCAAGACCTGCGGCTGCAGGCCGACCAACAGATCGCCGCCGTCGTCACCGAAATGAACCAATTGACGGCCGACATCGATCAGCTCAACGACGACATCATCCGCTTTGGTTCGACCGGCAACGACACCACGGACCTGGAAGACCAGCGCGACAACAAGATCGACCGCCTGTCCGAATTGGTCGATATTCGTTTCTTCTCGCGCAACGATGGCGACGTCGTCGTGTTCACGTCTTCGGGCCTGACGCTCGTCGACACCATTCCGCCGACCATCACCCATGAGGCCGCGGCAGCCATGAGTTCGACCTCGACGGTCGCCAGCGGCCAGATCGACGGCATCTATGTAGGCGAACGGCTTGCCATTAACGACCTGACGACCCAGGCCCGTGGCGGCCAGTTGGCCGGTCTGCTCGACATGCGCGATGATGTCCTGCCGAACCTGCAGGCGCAACTTGACGAATTGGCGGCCCAGTTGCGTGACCAGATCAACTTGGTCCACAACCGCGGCACGCCGTTCCCCGGCCACCAGGAACTGACCGGTCAGCGCATTTTCGCCCTGCCCCAGGAACAGACGATTTCGCTCAGTGGATCAGACGACGTTGCCATTGTGTTGATGGACGCCGACGGCGCCCAGACGATTTCGATCCGCCTGTCCGAAATCCTGAGCGGCACCGGCAACGGCCAAACCTTTGGCGACGGCACCGACGATAGCGGCGCCATCACAATCACGGAACTGGCCGCACGACTTGAAGATTTCTTCCAGCTGAACGGCGCCCCCTCGGCATCGGTAACACTAAACGATCAAAGTCAGCTGTCGATCAATCTCAACAACACGGCGCTTGGCTTCGGCTTCCGTGACGAAACCGGATCGGCGGACGGCAGCGCCTTCGAAGACGCCTCAATCCAATTCGACAAGGATGCCGACGGAACCGTCGATGAGACCATTTCCGGGTTTTCCAACTTCTTCGGCCTGAACAATCTGTTCGTCGATGGCCTGTCGGAAAACATCTACGATTCAAACGTGCTCAGTTCCAACTTCGTGAGCACCTCCGCGGTCCTCAGCTTCCGCGACGCCAACACGCCGGATACGGGCTCGGGCCCAGAATATCTGGGACAGATCGTCGTTCCGGCGGGCGCGACCCTGCAGCAGATCGCCGACCTGATCAACAACGGCGGTACGGACACATCCGGGATGTTCTATCCCATCGGTGCACCCGTGGCCGGGACCAGTTTTTCAGCGGTCGAAAACATCACTGCCTCCGTTGTGCCCGACGGCTCGGGCTACCGGCTGCGTCTCGCCCATGACGACGGCAGATCCTTCACCGTGACGCATTCCGCCTCTCCCGGCGGGTCCCCTGCGACCGCCGGCACAACACTGCTCAGCGAACTGGGCATGAAGGAAGCCGATGTTCGCGTATCGTCGGCAATTTCTGTACGGCAGGACATCGTTGCCGCGCCTAGTCTGGTTTCGTCCGGGCGCCTGGAATTCGATTCAACGAAGGGGCAGGCCGGCGAATACCAAACATCACCCGGAAGCAACGGCGTTGCCGAGGAATTGGCCGCAATGCTGTCCAACTCCAATTCGTTCGCAGTCTCCGGCGGCCTGCCGTCGTTGAACGTCAGCTTTACCGAATACGCCTCGTCGATCATCGCACGCAGTTCGTCGCTTGCCGACACCAACGACCGGCAGATCAGCAGCCAACGCACTTTGACCGAGAGCCTGCAGTTCAAGTCCGACAGCATCCGGGGTGTCAACCTGGACGAGGAATTGGCGGACCTGATCGTCTTCGAGCAGGCGTTTTCCGCCGCAGCACGAGTAATCTCCGTCATTCAGGACATGATCGATCGTCTGGAACAGGCCGTGGCCTAAGGGGTAGAATATGACCAGGATTACTAGCTCCGCTTCCAATACAATTCTGATCAGTCGTTTCCTGCAGACGCAGAAGACGTTGCTCGACCTGGAAACCCAGATCGGTACGGAAAAGAAATCGCAGACATACAGCGGTCTGGCCTTGTCCTCGCAACGTCTGGTCAACATTGAGAACGCCAAGTCCAGCCTGGAACGGTTCAACGCGAACAACGTCCAAGCCCAACTGCGGCTGGACGTCCAAACGACGGCGGTTACTGGGATTAAGGGCGCCATCAGCAACTTCCGCGAACTTCTGTTCCAGTTTGCCAACGGCGATCACACAGATCCGGAACGGGTCGAACAAATACAGGCCGACGCCTTCCGCGCGTTGAAGGAAATCCAGAACCTACTGAACACGGAAGCGGACGGCCGCTACATCTTCGGCGGCGGCACCGTGCGTACCGAACCGGTCAGCTTCGGCCTATCCACGGTCGAGGCGTTCCAGTCCGTGTTTGACGGCGCCCGGGTGTCCGTCCCGACCACCCGGGACGCAAATCTTGAGAATTTTTCGATCAGCCGCAGCAGCGTAGACCTGAATCCGGCCCATCTGACGTTCGAGCAAGCCGATGCAGGCACCGGCAAAAGCCGCATCAACACAACCGCGTCCAGCGGCCAGTTCCAAAACATCGCCGCCGGTACGACGATCACAATTTCCGGGACCGTCGATGGCTTGAACGACGGCATCTACACAGTGGATTCCGTGGATCCCAACGGTCTTTGGATCGACGTTCGCACGGAACAGCTCACCGACGAGGCGACGCCCGTCGACGCCACATTCACCTATCCCAACCCTGAAGATCCGCGTCAGTCGGTGACAACCCCGGCTCTCGTCACCTTTGATCGCCGCACCAATACCATCACGGCCGTGAACGCCGACGCCCTGGAAGCCATCCCAGAAGGGTCGGTCATCACCATCTCTGGAACGGCCAACAACAACGGATCATTCACGGTCGCCAGCAATGACGGCACGGACCTGGTTGTGGAAAGCAAACGCTTGGTATCCTCCGGCGGCAGTGGCACGACCATCCACACGCCGGGCGGCGGCAACCCCCTCACGTTCTCCGTCGGGACGGGTGCGGATGGCGAGGATCAACTGATCGCCGGCACCGCTGGCACCTACTCTTCCTTGGAAGACGGCCAGAAAATCAAAATCAACAACACGAACACGGAAAACGACGGCAAGGTTTTCACCGTCAAGTCCGTCTCCGCCGACGGCACGACCATCACACTTGAAGACGACGAAAGTGTCGATGCCACGATTGCTACGGTCACCACAGGGGTTATGTCTTCCCGCCCCGAACTTTTCTCGTTCAACGCGGCGGAACGGAATTTCTACTTTGACGCCGATGCAATCGGCGCCAGCGCGGACACCGTGTCGTTCACCGACAACGGCGCCAACGCCGATACGATCACCCTCAATGGCGCGACGTTCACCGACGCCAAGGGAAACCTGCTGCCGGCCGGGGCACGGATCACGGTTTCGAACGGCGGCGCAAACGATGGCACCTATACCATCGCGTCGATCTCCACCGACGGCACGACGGCAACGCTGGTCGCCACCGACACCTTGACCACCGTGGCCGGTGATACGGATGCGGTTCTGGCCGGCACCGGATCCATCACTTTCGCCGACAACACCCCAGCGGCCGACAGCATCACCTTGGGTGGCGGTTTCTTCCGCGATGCCGCTGGTAATAATCTGCCAGCGGGAACGATTTTCGCGCTGGCCGGCACTGGCACGGCCAACGACGGCACCAACTTCACCATCGCTTCTGTATCGTCAGACGGTCGGACGGCGACCCTGATCCCGACGAACACCGTCGATGACACCACACCGACGGTCACGGCCGGGACTCTGAACGCAGTCAACACCATCGGCACGATCTCGGCCACCAGCTACTACCAGGGCGACACCATGTCGCTGACCCATCGGGCCAGCGACTCCCGGACCTTCGAACTCGACATCACAGGGGTCGACCCAGCCTTTGAAAAGGCGATCCGCGGCATGTTCCTAGTATTGCAGGGGCAGTACGGAACGGAAGGCGGCCTCGATCAGAACGTGAACCGAGTCAGCGAGGCCATCTTCCTGATGGATGACGCGCTGGATCGCACCAATTCGACGCCGCCGCCGTTCGGCGCGGAATTGAACAGCAATATCGAGGAAATGGAGATCATCCTAGGCTACCGGGCCGTTCTCCTGAACGACGTCAAGACATCCAACGACCAAATCATATCGTTCTTTGAAGGCAGCGTTGCCGAGATCGAGAACATCGACCCCCTGGATGCGATCACGCGGCTGCTGGATAGCCAGCGGGTTCTGGAGGCCTCATACCAGACCTTCTCGCGGGTCAGGCAGTTGAGCCTGTCAAACTTCCTTTAGGCCTTGACGCTCATCACAGCGGCGTTGCTTATTATCCTGTAAACTCTGCAGGTTCTTAGGTAATTCTGATGCTGCCAGCCTGTTGCCGTTAATCTTATGACAACTTAATTTTCCGAAGATCACGTGGTAAGTTGTGTCTTATTGTAATTCTGGGTGTGCAACGAACAAATGCCTCCATACAAGAACCAAGTTCAAAAATACGAGCGTCGGCCAGTGGGCGGGAACCCGGCGCAGACCGAGGCTTGGGCGCTAATCGAAGCTGCTAAGCGGATGGCTGCTTCGATCGTCGACGACAACCGAGATGCGAAGACGATTAAAGACGCCCGAAAAGCGGCGCTTCGCTTGAACTGGCGCCTGTGGACGATCTTTCAGTCCGAACTGACCTTGGAACATTCCGAAGTTCCCAACGACCTCCGCATCAACATGCTGACTTTGTGCAAATTCGTCGACAAACACACCGTCGGCGCCTTGGCTAAACCCACGCCAGAGGCCCTTGCCGTCCTTATCGACATCAACCGAAACATCGCCGCCGGCTTAGCCCAGGTCCCTGAAAGTGTGGAAAAAGAGGCCGAGCCGGTCTCAGCCGACGAGCCTGTAAACGCTCAAGCGCCAGATGAGCCGTCCGCTAGCCCCCCTCAGCCTGAATCGAAACCGGTTGATCTGGATGTCTAGCGCACCGCATTCGTGGATAGCAGTCGATTAGAGGTTAGGTAGCATGACAGGACCTGATGATCAGGCCGCCCTGAAATACGACGATATTGCCCGTGAAGTTCTTGCGCTGCTCGGCAGTGACGATTCTGAGAACGTTCTGGCTGGCATCGACCGCCTGGTCACAATCGACAACACACGGCCTGAAAGTTTTTATTTTCTCGGCTTAGCCGCCTTGGAAATGAACGAGATCGGCCGCGCTCTTGAACTGTTCGAAAAAGCGGCCAGCCTGGACCCGGAGTGTTTTGAATACGCTGAGGCATTGGCAAATCTCTATACGCAGGCCGGGCGGCTCAACGAAGGCCTGTTCTACGCAAAATTGTCGATGACCTTGATGCCGCATCCAACCATCGAAGGTCTATTACCGGTTCGGTTCTCGAACTATTTCACATCTCTGAAGTCGGCGAGCCCCTCTTCCAATTATTTGAAGGGTATGTCGCTGTATAGCGCCCGCAGATTTTCCGACAGCATTCGACATTTCGAACGTGAACTCAAAATCAACCCGAACAACGCGGAATGCCGCCGTGATTACGGGGATGCACTTTGCGAACTGGGCAGATACACCGAGGCCTTACAGCACCTGTCGAGAGCCGTCGAACTTCAGCCTAACGACGCGAGCACCCGTTTCAAACTGGGCAACCTATGCTATCAGCTCGGTGAATTCGAGGAGGCTCCCCTGCAGCACAAAGCTGCTTTGAAGCTAGACGAGGATTCTATCGAGCTGGCCGCCGCGGTTTTCGCGCGGACCTCGGCGCTGCCATCGGGGCACGCCAAGGTGATTGCAGAGTTGCACGAACATCTCCAGCGTCGTCTGGAAGATGCGCCCGGCCTACCACCAGAGGCCATCCTGGACGACGATAGCGGGACCGAATCGAACGACGAAAAGATCAGGTTGGCTTATATTTCGAATAGGTTTGAGTTCGGCGATCAGGCTCGGATGGTCGAACCCCTATTACAGTTACACAACCGTCGGCAATTTCACGTCACCGTTTATCAGCAATCACATGGCAGCGATTCGACGACACAACGGCTTCGTGCAAGCGCGGATAACCTGCGCTATGTGGGCAATCTGGATGATGAACATCTGGCCGTGATCGTCGCCGGTGACCAGATCGATATCCTCGTCGATCTTTGCACCGATGACGTAAACAATCGTGCAACGGTTTTGCGCATGCACCCGGCCAAGATTCAGGTTGGCGCCTGGGGGGCGGGGATGGGCATAGGCATGCCCGGCATCGACTACGTCCTGGCGGACGATATCACCGCCGAGGCGGCCAAGGCGGAATTACATGAAGGCCAAAAGCTCCACAAGCTAGACTTTGGCCTCTTGTCATACCGGCCTCGGAAAACCTTGCCTCCGGTCGGAGCCCTGCCTCTCGAAAAATTCGGCGCGCCCACCATCGGTGTTTCCTGCGACGCAGGTGCGATCATGCGGGATGAAGCCGAAATGCTTGCCGAAATTCTCAATAAAACCCCGCAGGCGAGAATTGTCGTTGGCGCGACTCCGATCGTCGACAATGAAGCCTTCAACCGTATTAAATTCCAATTCAAGGCATTCGGCCTTGCCGACCGCATTGAAATGTCTTCCGACCAAAAATACGCGGACCAGATGATCGTGGACCCCGACTATTGGAACAGCATTGATGTATTCATCGACGTCGGCCGCCGGGCAAACCCAACCGTCATCGCTGATTCTCTATGGATGGGAGTCCCCGTTCTCTCACTCAAGGGGGAAAGACCCTTTGACCGGTTGGGCGCAAGCGTGGTTTACACTGCAGCCCGCCCAGGCTGGGTCGCTGAAACACGGGAAGACTTGATCAAATTGACGGTAGATATTCTGAGCGACGCTGGCGTCCTATCCGGAATCCGGAAGAACCTTCGCAATGAAATGCGCCAGGCCCTGCTGTTCAACCCGGAACCACATGTCCGCTCCATTGAGCGCACCTATCTGGAAATACTCGGGCGGGAAACACCGACAACCTGAAACGCTGTCATCCGTTTGAGCAGGTCTGCGCGGCAAGCCCTTACAGACATCAAGTAAAAAGATTGAGCACCGATCCAGGCTGCGGCCGCGGGTCTGTCAATCGCGATTGCAGTGATTCCGCAAAGGCGGCGTTCATTTCGAAGCTGATCGAGATTGCCTGCAAAAGATAACCCAGGTCGACCCGCAACCTTTCAATTTCCGCGTCGCGCCGGACCTGTTCGTTAGTCGTCAACTCAATCAATTCGGAATCAGTTGCTGAAAATTTCGCCTCGATCCGCTGTTCCATATCCAATGCAGTCGAAATGGTGTTCTGCGTCACCGTGATTCCGATACTGACTTCCGTTTGGAACTGCGACAAGGTGTCGGCGACAGCCTGATTGTCCGCGAGCGTACCGACGGTCACTTCCAACCCGCGCAAGGTGTCCAGGCTTTCCTTCAACCGCGGGATGGTCTGAGCGTCATTGATGTCCGGATGCGCAAAGATGAAAACGTTGTTGAGCCGATTGACGACAACTTCTCGCTGCTCCTGAAATGCCGCGACTTCGGCGGCATCGACAGTGTTATCCTGGTTAAATGTATTGAAAAGAGCCGTCACTTCATCGAACAAGGCCTCAAGCTGGCCCTTGTTGTTCTTATTGCCGGTCCGGTACTCCTGAAGGAGCGGCAGAGAACCTACCAATTCCTTCGACTCTTTTTGCAGTGTACCGATCTTGCGCTGCACGCTGAGCGGCGTTTCACTGATTTCATCGACTTGCTTGTTGAAGCGGGTGATCAGCGTGTTCTGCAGTTGATTGAACTGCAACTCAAACCCAACACGCTGACTCGCCAGCGACCGTTGCGCAAACGTCGCTGCGAAATTCCCAACGCCTCTCGATGAAAAATCGGCCATTCCAATAACCCAGAAACAACATGCGCCAAAAAATAAATACTTTTCATTGTACTAATTTTCGCAATCAAAGGCCAGTGCATAATCTCGCCGCCCCTCCCAAGGGGACGGCAATCCGGGCCGCACCAAATTGAAAAATAATTGTTATTTTTCAGCTCAATAAACTCTTTTTGACTGATCTCCGCCAGCCACGGCGGGCCCGCCAACGCGCGACCATCCAGGCGACTGTGCCCTGCCCTTCCATCGCGTGATCTGATCCTGGGGACTTATGCTTCCACCCAGACTAAGACCATATTCATTAAAAACCTAACTTCCATGAGTTGTCGATAAATATTCATCGACAGAATATTGGGGAATGTATTTCTCAAACAGTCTTTTATTGGACGCCGCATAGCGGTCCAATATGTTCTGCCTGTCTTGGTCGGAAAACAGCCCCTGCGCGGCCCCCGGCACTTTACGAACCCGTTTGGCAAGAATGTCGGAAATTCGGTCAGCCGTCACCCGGTCGAATTTTTGATTGATCTCACGCTGCGCCACCAACAAGTCGGGACGAAGGCTCGGGTTCACAACCGGCAGGTCTTTCGTATTGAAATGAAGATTCATTCCCATTATCTGCGCAACGGCCGACACTGTATTCTCCGGCCCGGGGGCCGTCGCCAAGACCGATGGTTCGAACGGAATGACGGTCAAGCTGCCCTCGCCGAACCCCTCAGCCCAAGCATCAGCAATCACATCCCAGCAATAATTATCGAGCGGCAGTTCATCAAGAACCTCATCGAATTCTCGGGTTTCTCCCCGCATGACCTGCTGGTTGTAGTGGGATTCTATAAACTTGTCCTGTCGGCGCACGATCAGAATGAGGTGAACCTTTTCAAACCCGCGGAGCAATCGCTGAGTGAAATCAACCCTTAGGTCCAAAGGGTTCGGCATCCCCGGATCATGCATCAGGCCAAGCAACAACTCTTCGGAAATAAAGACGTTTTTTCCGGTAAACCGATGCGGTGAAAGCATCTGAGAACGCAAGCGACCGTGCAGGCCTTCATCCCATTGCGTGCCCACCACGACCTTTCGCAGTGCGACGTGAAAATGCGGCAACCCGATGATTCCTTGCTGCTCCATGTACTCAAGGACGGACGGGTTGTTCAGAAAGCAGAACTCGATCAAGCTTGAGCCGCATTTTTCTGAACCGATGTGCGCGAACACTGTGGACATGGGATATCATCTTTTCAACATTGAGGATGCAGGAGCCCCCTGACGCAGTTTATTGGGCTTTTTTCCGACTAAGCTCAATGTAGCTCCCGGCCGGTTAATCGAGATTTAACGTTGATCTAATAATACCAATACCACCACCTTCGTAGCCCCTCTCTGCGCCCCTTCGAAGCCCGAACCATCCCTTAATTCAGTAGGCAAGCCGATGACCGACGAAACCTCGAGTGTCCCACCAAGCCAGGAAGAGCGGCAAGCGCTTCGCGCAAGAAACATGGACGCACTCTGGAGTTTTTACCCGACGACGGCGAAAATGCTCGCTTCCTATCAGCCGTTAGCGAACCTCGTATTTAACGATGACGGCTCTCCGGATCTTGAGTTCATGGGCCAACGGTTTTACGACGGCAACATCACCGAATTCACTGAGAAGCAGCTCAAAAGCTTTTGGGACCAGCCTAACCGCTTGGAAATCCCCCAATTGCAGGCCGGCGCATTGGATACATACGGCGGCCATGCCATGCGGAAGTTCCTGAGCCGAGCCAAGGACGAACTGGACGTATCATTCAGAGTCCATCGACAGACCGAGCCCGCCTTTTTTCTCGTTGTTCAAGGGATCGGCTTAGCCCCGCACCTGGATGCCCTGGTGGACCGAACTCAGTGCCGAAACCTGATCCTGATGGATGCAAATCTAGAAGGTCTCTACCAGTCGATGGAAATTTTCGACTGGGAGAAATTGCTGCTGAAAATGAACCAGCGCAATGGCGACATCTTCTTTTTCATTTCCGACGACGTTCAGGGCCAAATAGACGGATTGCGAAATCGAATTCGCGGATCCTCGATTGTAATGGTGGACGGAACTTACGTTTACCAACACTTCATTTCGGGGATGTTCGACGAGTTCACAAAGATTTTCAACCGCGAGACCTCACTTCTCCTTGCTGGTTTAGGTTTTTTCTACGACGAACAATTGATGATGCGAAATGCTCGGACAAACCTAGCCGAAGGGACAGCACGTTTCTATTTCCGACCGGACAAGGTAGCCGCCCGCAATTGCCCGGCGATCGTCGTCGGGTGCGGCCCCTCACTAGATGCCTCAATCGAGCATTTAAAAAGGAATGCGGACAAGGCTGTCGTAATCTCCTGCGGTTCTGCTCTCGGCCCACTCATGGCGGCCGGCATCAAGCCGGACTTTCAAATCGAAATGGAAAACCTTGAAGTCGCCACAGTGCTGGAGTTCGTGTCAGAAAAGCACGATATCTCCGACATCTGTCTCGTCGCGGCGTCGACCGTGGACATCGAAGCCGCGGCAATGTTCAAGGAGCGCGTGTTCTATCACCGGCTCGCGCTATGCCCCTATCCGGTGTTTTCCAACAACGTTCAGAACTTCATCCACAACCTGGACCCGACGGTGGTCAATGCCGGCCTCGGATTTGTTCAGGAAATGGGATTCAAAGAAATATACCTGTTCGGTGTCGACATGGGACAACGGGGGACGGACAAGCACCATGCCTCGGTATCGTATCATTATACAGAGGGCGCGATCATCGCCCAGTCGCCCTTCAATATTGAAGTGCCCGCCAACTTCGGCGGCAAGGCAAAAACCACACAGGGGCTTTTCTGGGCTTTGGACTCCATTCACAGAATGGTCCGGGTCGGCGCGCGTAACGTCAAATATTTCAACTGCAGTAACGGCGCGCTCATCACGGACATTCCGCCGAAACTCCCCCGGACAGTCAACTTGCCCGAATTGGAGACTTCTAAAGATCAGCTCGTTCAATCGATGATCCAGGCATTTCCGCCATTCACCAAGGCGGATTTCGACGATGCCTGGAACCTTGAGCGCCTACTTGATGCTATCAACCGGACGTCAGATGAAATTCGCGACGTGATTCAGAGTTGGGTCGATTTCACGGACAAAGAACCGGCCATTCGACTAAATGCTATTTTCTACCATCCAGCAGAAGATGATCGTTACGAGAAGTTCTCAACTCTGATGCTGCGCGGAACGTACAACATGGCTCTGATTGCAGGCGATTTTTATATTAACCGGGCTCCGACGCCAGAGCAGTCGGCCCAGGTGCACGAACTTTTCAAGGAAGAATTTCTGGCGCTTGTCGAAGTGTGCCGCGAGCGAGCGGTTGAGCACATGATGGCGCTGGATGCGGGTGATTTCCTGCCGCTCGAATATCTGAAGGAGCCCTGAGGTTAAGGTGTCGTTTCCGCTGTCAATGCCTCACCAACCGCGTTCACGACACTCACCCAATCGCCTGGGACCGGCTGGCGGAACAGTCTCATGGTCGGATACCAAGGTGTTTCCACACGCCCCAGCATCCAACGCCAATCGGGTACGTGGGTGATTAGAGTCCAGACAGGACGCTTGAGGGCGCCCGCCAAATGCGCCAAAGCCGTATCGACGGAAATCAGCAAATCAACCGCAGACAACGCCGCCGCGACCTCCCGCATAGGTTGGGGTTCGGTGAAAAGCGGCTGCACATAGACGTCACTTGCAACATCACGAACCTGCGCCAACGGAGCGCCGATCTGAAAGGCATGAAAAGCGACGTCGTTTCGCCCTACCAAGGCTGGCACAAGAGTCTGCAGCGAAATCGACCTCTCCCGGTCACGTCTATGCCCTGGATTTCCGGCCCAAACCAAACCGACGTGACGCCGCCCATCGTCGACATCCAGCTTTTCTCCCCACCGTTCGACGGCATCCTCTTCAACCGACAAATATGGCACGTGTGCGGGAATTGTTTCTTCTACTGTGCGACATAGCGCCGGCAAACTCATGATCGACACATGCCAATCGCAATCAGGCAATGCGGCGCCCGCGGAAAGTAGATTGTCGATTCCTGGCACCTTCTCGAACAATTCCATGAGAACCTTCGGTGCCTCCAAGGTCACACGGCCAACCCGGCTGGCAACCATTGGCAAATAGCGGATGAACTGAATATTGTCGCCCAGTCCCTGCTCCGCATGGACGAGTAGATGGCCTGAGCGCCGCTCTGAACCGTCCCACGTCTGGCCCGGCAACTTGCGCTGTAACAGCCCCGTATTGGTCGCCTCGCGACGCAGTTCGAACCCTGGCCAAGCCTCGGAAAAACGCCCCTGTAATAGTAACAAAAGTGAATGATTGTATTGCACCGTCGCATCGGCATGCCCATCCATTGCCTCTAGTCGCTGGTAGATTTCCTCAGCACGATCATAGGCACTGGTTCCGCAACAAGCGGATGCAAGATTCAGCAGTATGCCCGGCTGACCCGGACTATGAACCAAAGCGGCTTCAAATTTTTCAAGCGCGGCGGAGCAATCCCCCAGCGCGAGTTGGGCATACCCCGCCGCGTTCAAAATATCCGGATCATCTGGCGCCTTGGCCAACGCGATTTCCAGCATCTGCGACGCCGTCGCAGGATCGTTTAGTTGCAGCGTCGCCTTAGCCAAACCAGCAAGCGCGGCTACATGGTTTGGGTCCGCGTTAAGAATTTCCAGAAAAAGAGGGATCGCGTCTCGCGGTGCCTGGGCCGTAATGTATTGATGTCCCTGGGACAACAATTGTTCGAAGGTCATGCTTCAAACTCCAGGCAATCATCAAGTTGAGGCATGTTTCGCTACTTGCTCGACGCGCACATCAAGCAGGACGTCCATATCGAAAATTTGGAGCCCTGTCCACGGCGGTGAGGGCAATACAATAATTGCCCTCACCTCACTGTGGACGATGTTGGTTCGGCGCCTAGTTGAACAGTGCGAGGATACCCTGTTCCGACTGGCCGGCGAATGACAGCGCGGAAATCCCGAGCTGCTGACGAGTCTGCAAGGCCAGCAGATTGGCCCCTTCGGCGTTAAGGTCAGCCAACGTCAGCTTACCCGCACCTTCATCCAGGGTGTTGATATAGGCTTCGGTGAAGTCCAGGCGAGTTTGCAGCAAGGCCACGTTGGAACCCAGCTTCTGGGATTCCGTGCGTAAGGTGGCCAACGCCCCGTCCAAATCCACGACGATGTTATCAAGATCCGCGATCGCGCCTTCGGCCAGGAAGTCGGTTTCTTGGAAGCCTCCCGAGGCGTCAATCAGGCTGAGCGTCTGGCTCGAAGCACCCGTCCCCAGGATGGTCCCACCGGTGAACACCGCCAGCAATTGGTTGGCACCAAGGCTGAGGGAGAAGCCGGTTGCCGCACCAGTGGTGTGCAGGTCACTCGCCTGGAAGGTCGTCACAACCGAAAGGGTGATGACGGCGCCCTGCGAGATGGTCACATCCGCATTCGTCGCAGCCCGGATCGTAAAGGTCGCCGTTCCGAAGCTGAGGGTTAGGCTGTTGCCGCCGGTGGTCGAGAAGACACGTTCGCCGGTCCCGTTGAAGGTCACGGTAAGCTGTGCGTTGTCAACCGCCGAGAAGGACGTAACGCCGGCCGTGACGCTACCGGTTGTGTTAAGGGCTGCACCGGTGGCCGCCGCAAATGACAGCTTGGAGTCGGTGCGAATTTCGGCCTGGTCGATACCGAGGCCCGATTGACGGAGGTTGGTCGCATTGATCGTCAGAAGGCTCGAAGTATTGTCGGCGAAGTTCACCGACAATGACTGCGACGTGTTGTCGATGAGGTTCAGCCCCTGATAATCGGCGTCGTTAGCCAAGTCGCCAATCTGACTGCGAATTCCGTTGAACTGCGTAACCAGGTCAGTGAACTGAACCCCGGTCGCCGATTTCAAAGAGTTTGCAATCCCCTTGAGCTGGCGGACCAGACTGTCGATACCTTCGACGCCGTCCAGGGCCGCCGTAACCGTGGAAATCCCCTGATCGATACCGTCCTTGCGTTCGGTGAAGGTGAACGTGCGGTCGTTCAGGGCCTTCGCGGAGAAGAAGGCCACCGGATCGTCGACCGGGCTGGAAACACGCAAGCCGGAAGACAGCCGGTTATTGGTTCGATTGATCAGATCCGTCGTATTCTGCAGCGACAGCAGCGTATTCCGCACAGCCGCCGATAATGTTACATCCGACATGGTATGCGCCTTTCTGGAGCGGTGGCGTGTTCTACGTACCCACCTTAAAAAAATGAAAGTTCGTGCGCATTCTGCAGACGAGGTTGATATTAGGCTAAACGCTAGTAGTTAACAAAATCTTGATTTAAGACGCCTCAAAAAGAATAAATTTCCAGACTTTATCCATCGTCGCGCAAAATGACGGAACGCATGGCCACCGGCCAAACGGAGCAGAATCCGGGCCGATGAGTGCACCAAACACGAAACCGCCGCCACCCGAAGGTGGCGGCGGTCCGCGTTCGCATCCGAACCCGACGGCTTCTGCCGCGGGAGCGGGTTATGCTTAGTTGAACAGCGCCAGGATGCCCTGTTCCGACTGACCGGCGAAGGCCAGAGCGGAAATACCCAGCTGCTGCCGGGTCTGCAGAGCCAACAGGTTGGCGCCTTCAGAGTTCAGGTCGGCCAGCGTCAGTTTGCCGGCACCTTCTTCCAGGGTATTGATGTGGGACTCGGTGAAGTCCAGACGAGTCTGGAGCAGAGCCACGTTCGAGCCCAGTTTCTGCGATTCCGAGCGCAGGGTCGTCAAGGCGGCATCAAGACCGGTGATGACCGTATCAAGGTCGGCCGTCACACCTTCTTCGACGAAATCGATCGAATTGAAGGCACCAGACTCATCGACAAGAGCTGTGAGCACCTGGCTCGAAGCACCCGTGGTCAGAATCTCACCACCGGTATACAACGCCAGCAGCTGGTTGGCGCCCAGGCTGATGGAGAAGCCAGTCGCGGCACCCGTCGCATGAAGGTCACTGGCCTGGAAGGTCGTGACAACCGAAAGAGTGACCGTGGCGCCCTGGGAGATGGTGACATCGGCTGCGGTCGAGGCCCGGATAACGAAGCTCGCCGTGCCGAACGATAGGGTCAGGCTGTTACCGCCCGTCGAAGAGAACACACGCTCGCCGGTGCCGTTGAAGGTCACGGTGATCTGTGCATTGTCGACGGACGAAAAGGACGTAACGCCAGCGGTGATGCTGCCGGTGGTGTTGAGGGCCTGCCCGGTCGTCGCCGCGAACGACAACTTGGAATCGCTGCGGAAGGCCACTTCGTCAATGCCCAGGCCCGACTGACGCAGGTTGGTGGAGTTGACGGTCAGGATCGACGAGGTGTTGTTGGCAAAGTTCACCGTCAACGTTGCGGAAGTACCGTCAACTAGGTTGACCCCCTGATATTCAGCGTCGCCTGCCAGATCACCGATCTGTCCACGGATGTCGTTGAACTGGGTGACCAGGTCGGTAAATTGGCTACCTGTCGCCGATTTCAGAGAGTTCGCAATACCTTTAAGCTGACGGACCAGGCTGTCGATGCCTTCAACGCCGTCCAACGCCGCCGTCACCGTCGAAACCCCTTGGTCGATGCCGTCTTTGCGCTCGCCAAAGTCGAACGCGCGGTCATTCAGGGTTTTTGCGGAGAAGAAGGCCACCGGATCGTCGATCGGGCTGGCAACACGAAGACCGGAAGACAAACGGCTGTTTGTCCGGTCAATCAGGTCAGTGGTGCTTTGAAGGGAAAGCAGTGATCCGCGCACGGCGGACGAAAGGGTAACGTCAGACATTTTTCACTCCATTCTGAAGCTGGGGGCTGGCCCCTAAGATTTACATAGACTCATTCTTGAGCCCCGCTTCAGACCCTTTCTAGGTCTTCCACGTGGGACAAAACATACGCGGAGTTCTCCCCGCCTGTCAAAATAAAAACGGCGCAAAACAAAAAACCTCCCAACAGGCGGTCCTCGTGCGCACCGGGTTCACGCTTCGTCGTCGCCTGAAACGGCCTTGCAGAGCCGCCATCTTCCCTCCGGCCGGGGGGCGAATCGACGGCCGATTCTGTCCCATTTTCAACAATTCCGTTCGCCCCAACGGCCTGCCGCCGTTACCGTCGCTCGCCGGCGCACCAACGGCTCTCAGCAAGCGGGGCAGCCCCCAAAACCCAGAAAAACCGCAAGGTTTGGCAGATTTCAGCACCCTATCCAAATCGCGGCGATAGAGGGACACGCGGCCGATCCACAAGACGGCTGGATGGCGGGAGTCGACAACGACTATACTGTGTAAGGATAAATTCAAGTTAACCAAGCCCGGGAACTTCATCACTATTGCCCAAGCGAGTTACCCGGTCGGGAGGCGATGTCAACGGATGCCCCTGAAACTAGATTTCAAGTCCGGCGATAAGATGATCATCAATGGAACAGTCATCGAAAACGTCGGCGCAAACGCAAAGCTGCTGGTTCACAACGAAGCCTCGATCCTACGGGAACAGGACATTATTTCCGGCACGGAAAAGCTGACGCCGGCGTCTCGCGTCTATTACGCGCTGCAATGCGCGTATATTTTCCCTCTTCAATCGGAACAGTATTTGACTGAATGCCGGGAGCTGCTGGATCAGTATATCGCAGCCGCCCCCAGCGCGCTGCCGATCGCCGATGAGATTCTGACGCAGATGGAATCAGGCACCCAGTATCGCACCCTGAAAGCGGCTCAGAAATTGATCCGACACGAGTCGGATACGGTGGCCCGGTTCGAACAACGAATGCAGGAAATCGACGAGGCCACAAGCGCCGCGGAACAGGAAGCAATTAGCAAGGCGGAGTAATTCTTGTCTTCTTAACGACCGCCCCCTGCCCTACGCAGGAATGTCGGCTTCCAGAAAGCACCAGGGCTGATAGATCGCTCCCCGGAATTGTAGACGCTTGCCTTCCGTCGTCGTGACCGTGCGCGTGTAGATCTGAGACGGATCTGGATGCTCCGGCATGTCGATGGGGATTTCGAAGGGCATGAAGGTCGGTTCCTTGAACCCAGCTTCCTGAAGGCTGCCGCGGAAGGTCTTGTAACTGCGCATATGCAACCTGTTTCCCTCCGGATACCAGACCGATACATCGTCGATGGTCAGTTCCTGTTCGAAGGGATTCATGTAGTCCAACATGATCCAACGCCCACCGGGACGCAGCGCCTTCGCGATGTTCTTGACCACCTTGTGGAATACCGGCGTGTCAAAAAACATCATCGAACGGTTGCAGACGATGATGTCGAAGGGCTCTTCGAAGTGCATGGCGGTCATGTCGACTTCGGAAAACTCAATACCCGCCATTCGGGGATTCTTGCGGTTGCTTTCGATCACGCTGGGGGCGATGTCGATGCCTGAAAGGCTGAGCCCCGGAAAAGCGGTCTTCACATGGCCGATAAAGCTACTGGTCGAACAGCCTGCGTCGAGCAGCCGGGCTCCCTCCGCAGCAGGGCCCATTTCGGTCAGAGCCTTTCCGATCAAAGCCAAGAGAACCTTGTCGGACTCTCGAGGTTCTTCTATGAACTTTTCCTGATTTTGCAGGTAAAGCGCCATTCCTTGGGCATCCGACGTGTAGTCGAGGTAAGTCTTATCGTCGCTCATGCTACTTCCTATCGAATATTGGGGCCCGTCCCGATGTCGTGCCTGCCCC
Organism: Rhodospirillales bacterium; assembly: GCA_048263775.1. Lineage (GTDB taxonomy): Bacteria > Pseudomonadota > Alphaproteobacteria > Rhodospirillales > Casp-alpha2 > UBA1479. The sequence continues at coordinate 33,678 of JBLXDU010000010.1, read as the reverse complement.
CCTGGCATAGTCGAGAATTTACGGCGTTTAGGATTAACGCGATATTAAACCGGAACGCTTAATTCAATGCGATCCTCGTACCGGCGTCTGGTCCTGCACGAGGAAGCGTTTGATCTTAATGAGGTAGAGACCAACATGCGTGGATCAGAGGATTGGCGGCAGACGTTTTCCGGGCTCGTTCCACCCGGTCCGGAAAACCGGGAGTCCATGTGGGCGCAGATGGAGGAACTGTTTCCCGTCTATCGTTCTCTCTGCGGCCCGGGCTTCCTGCAGTCCCTAGAGATCATGCAGAAATACCTGCCACTCGAGATTGTCGAATTTCCGACGGGCACAGAAGTCCTCGATTGGACCATTCCCCCAGAATTCAAGGTCAACGAGGCTTGGGTTGAAGACCCGGACGGCAACCGGATTTTGGATTTTGCCAAGGAACCCTATAGCGTTTGGATCTATTCGCAGCCGTTCGAAGGGGAGGTCGACAAGGACGAACTCCTTGAGCATGTCGTGACCATGCCCTACCTGCCGGATGCCGTCCCTCTGCGACAGGCTTACTTTCGCAAAGCCTGGGGCCTGTGCATGCCGGACAACATGTTGCAGCGCCTGAAGCCGGGGAAATACAAGGTCAAGATTGATACCGAACACAACGAAGGCTTCCTTCGCATGGGCGAATACTACCTGCCCGGCGAGGTCGAGGCCGAAATCCTGATTTCCAGCTATCTCTGCCACCCCAGGGGCGCCAACGACAACCTCAGCGGCTGTGTCGTTGCGGCCGAACTGTTTCGGCTGCTGGCCCAGGTACCAGATCGGTACTATTCGTACCGGCTGGTGATCTGGCCGGAAACGATCGGACCGATCACTTATATCGACAAATACCCGGATCGCCTGGCCAAGACCATCGGCGGATACCAGTTCGGAATCTGCGGCGATGACCGGCCGGTCCGTATTGACCGCACGAAGCGGGACAATTCGGTCTTCGATCGGGCCGCCCACCACGCGATGCAGTTGTGCGGCCAGGAAATCAATTCCCGGAAATTCAATATTTTCGGCGGCTCCGACCCCATGCATTTCAATTCGATCGGCGTCGACCTGCCAATCGCCAACATCACCCGCGCCGGATCCAGCACGGAAGGGGGATACCCCGAATATCATTCTTCCGCTGACAATCTCGACCTTGTTTCGGCCGACAATCTGTTCGGCACCTTGGAAATCGGCTGGGCCGCCTGCATGGCCGTAGACCGCGCGCGCCGCTACAAGGGCACCTATACCGCAACCCCCTTCCTGTCCCGTTACGGCGTCTTCCCTTATCAGCACGGCGCCGGTGTCGGCGGCAACGCAACCATCATCGGCGAAGCCTATTACGCGCTAATGCCGTCGGTCGATGGCGAACAGGATCTGCTGGAAATCGCCGACTGGTTTGATTTACCGATCTTCGCGTTCGACGAATGCGTCTCTGCCTTCAAGAAGGCCGGCCTGATCTTAGACGCGGACTCAGCCTGAAGGCCCCGGCGGGCACGGGGTCACAATCACCCCATGGTGACACCACCCGACACATGGATCGTCTCGCCGGTAATGTGCCGCCCGCCGTCTCCGATCAGGAAGGCAATAACTCTGGCGATGTCCTCTGGCTCCGCCAGACGACGCAAAGGCGTGTTCATTTTTGCCAACATCTTGGCCTTGTCCGGCAGGTTGGCGATCATCTGCGTGTTGGTCATGCCCGGTGCCACCATATTCACGCGCACGCCCTTGGGGCCGAATTCCGACGCCAACGAGCGGGTCAGCCCTGCCAGCCCGGCCTTCGCCGCCACATAGGCCGATTGTTGCGGCGGGGGTGCGCTGTCGCCATAGATCGACCCCAGGAACACCAGCGATCCGCCCTGCCCTGAGGCCGCCATACCCGGAATAGCCCGTTTGGCGCAATGATGGGCGCCCCCAACCTGAACCCGAAACTGTTCTTCGAAATCGTCCCATCCGGCGTCGCCGAACGGCTGCGGTACCGGTTCAGGCGCCGCGCAATGGACAATGCCGGTCACAGCACCCAACGTTGCCTCGATCTCCGCGAACAGGGCATCCACCGCAGTCCTGTTGGAAACATCCGCACCAATGGCCACTGCCCGGCCACCCGCTGCCATGACCTGGTTCGCCACGTCATCGGCGGATTGAGCATCCCGTAAGAAATTAACGGCCACCGCATGTCCGTCCGCCGCCAGGGCTAGCGCCGTCGCCGCACCAATCCCCCGGCTGCCCCCTGTCACCAGCACGACGGACCCTGCCGTTGTTGTCGCCTTGTCCGCTAATGCAGGTTGGGGCGCCGCCGCGAAGGCCTGTTTCCCAATCTCAGGTTTCGATGGCGCAGATTCACCCTCGGCTTCACCCAGGAGGCGAACCGTCGAGTCACCGGTCACGATGATGGTGCCGTTCTGATTGGTGATCGTCACTTTGGTAACAAGCGTCCGCGTCGCGGGCGAAACCTGTGTGACTTCCGAACGCACGATGATCGTATCCCCAACAAAGGCTGGGCGTGCGAAATTGAGAGTCTGGGACATCCACAACGCCCCCTTACCCGGCAACAGCATCCCCACCATGGTCGAGATGAAGGCCGAGGTCAGCATTCCATGCACGATCGGTTTGCCGAACGAGGTCGCCCGGGCGAATTCCGGGTCCAGATGGATTGGATTGAAGTCACCGGTCAGCGCCGCGAAGGTATCGACATCTTCCTGGGTAACCGTATGGCGAAGTTCCGCCGCATATCCGGGAACAAGGTCCCGGAGATTCAATTGGGTCGGCTTGGCGTCTTCCCGGCGATAGGTCATCCTTGCCACCGCATCACGGTTGTTCCGAAAATAAACCCGGCGCCGACCCCGGAAAGCACCACGAGATCGTCCTTCTTCAGTCGCCCTTGGGTCACCGCGTCACACAAGGCGATCGCCTGCGAAGCATCCGCGGTGTTGCCGTACCGGTCCACGTTGATCACCGTCTTCTCCATGGGTTCGCGGATTTTTCCCATCAGGAATTCGATCAGGCGAAGATTGGCTTGGTGGAACACAAAGAAATCCACATCGTCGACGGTCTTGTCCAATTTCGCCAAGGCCCGACGGATGGATGCCGGCTGATTCTGAACGACCTGTTTCCAAACCTCCAGGCCCTGGATTTCATAGTACTGGAGCCCCTGGTCCACATTGTCCGGGCGCATGGGGTGCGACGACCCGCCACCGCGCAAGCGGACCGCGTCGAAGGCGCGGCCGTTGGCCGATACGTCGTTGGCGATGATCCCGTAACCCGGGTCTATCCGGTCCAGCACCGCCGCGCCCACACCATCACCGAAATAAATGGCCGAGGCCGCATCCGCGTAGTTGATAAAGCGGGACTGCAAGGCGGTACCAACGACCAACGCGGGCCCGACGGATGGATCGGCAAGAAGCCGGTCCGAAGCAACACCGAGACCGACCTGAAATCCCGTGCAGTTGGCCATGATGTCGAAAGCGCCGGCGTTGCGTGCCCCAATAATATCCTGAATTCGGCAGGAAACAGCGGGGTAGACATAGTCCCCGGTGAAGGTGCAGGTGATGATCAGGCCCAATTCTTCGGGCGCGATTCCGGCCATGGCCAAGGCATCGCGGGCGGCGGCCGCGGACATTTCCGATGCGGTCTCGTCGTCACGGGCCAGACGGCGTTCGCGAATACCGGTTTTCTCCTCGATCTCGGCGGCGGGCATCCCCGTGCTGCGTTCCAAGTCCGCGTTGCTCAGAACACGGTCCGGCAAGTACTTGCCGACACCGACGACACCAACGCCGTAGTCCCGGTCACGCGTCATGGCCCAAACCCTTCCATCAAGTATTCCGGTGGATCGGCCTGATTCACTGCCCACCATTCCCGGGCTTCCGCCACAGTCCAGGTGCCGCCGTGTCCCGGAAACATCAACGTTTCCGGGGCCAAGGTTTCGAGCAAACGGGAGATCGATTCAGATAAACCCAACCCACTCGACCCCGGCAAATCCGTGCGGCCGATCAAGCGTTTCATCAACGTGTCCCCGGTAAAACACAAGCCACCCCAATGGTAGCACACGCCGCCATCCGTATGGCCCGGCGTATGGACGTAGGAAATCGGAGCACCTTTCCAATCAAGCCCCGCCCCTTCCAGCGGCACGTGCGCGTCGGGCACAGTGATGATCCGGCGCTCAAAACTCATCGCATAGAGCGATGCACGGCGCAGCAAGGGTTGGTCGCGGCTGTGCATGTGGAACGGCAGGCCGTATTCACGGCACAAGACATCCAGGGCACCGATGTGGTCGAAATGGGCATGAGTCAGCAGGATCACGCGGGGCGATGCATCAAAGGCCGCGATGGTGTCCATAATGCGTTCCGCATCGTCGCCGGGATCAACCAGGACAGCCTCGCCGCTCGGCACATGCTGAACGACATAGGCGTTTTCCTTCCAACGGCCGGTTTTAACCGTTGCGACCCGGTAATCCCCGACCTGGCATTCTCGATCAGGACCCATGGAGTTCAATCAGCCAACCCGATATAGATGACCTGGCCGGTAATCGCAGCGCTTTGGGGCGAAACGAAAAAGTCCGCAACATGGCAGACTTCCTCCATGGCGATCACTCGAGGGATGGTCTGTAGCCGCAGCATCCGCTCCTTCCAATCGTTATCCTTGGCCAGTTCCTGCGACGCCTCCGTGTCCATCATCGCCGGCGCAATGACGTTGCAGGTAATACCCTGTGGTGCCAATTCCTTGGCCAGAACCTTGGTCATTTCCTGGACCCCGGCCTTGGTCGCGGAATAGCAGGCTGTGCCTTCCTGATGCAGGGGCACCATGGTCGAAGAAATCGTCAGGATCCGTGCATTCTCCCGCCGCAACATCAGCTTGCTGATCTCCCGCAGGCTATAGAACACGCCGGCGAAATTGACCTGCATGAAGTCGTCAAATACGTCACCCGGGGTCAGCGACAGGTACAAAGCCGAGCGGGCCAACCCGGCATTGGCGATCAGGACATCAACACCGCCAAATTCGCGGCGCAGCGCCCGCGCCCAGGCCTGCACCTCAGCTTCCTTGCGGATATCGACGGTCGTGTGGTGGTAGCCGGGATCGGAGATCGTCGCTTCCCCGCGGCTGCAGCCGGCGACCGCATAACCCTGTGCCAAATAATGTTCGGCCAATGCGCGGCCGAGCCCTCGGCTGGCACCGGTGACGACCACCACCTTCTTGCTTTGGTCTGCGTCAGCCATATGGTTTCCAGCCTACCCGCTTCGCCGTCACGCCAAGCAAATCAGGCGTCTGCGGCAAGCCCCACGACATGGTCGGCAAGGATGCTTGCCGTCAGCGTCGGACTGTTGATGTCAAAACCCTGGATATCGGTCAGAACGATCGCGCAATCGGCCCCGACTGCTGTCATTAGACGGTCTTCCAGGTCCATGATGAAAGTGACGAACCCGAGAGAATCAAGGCCACTGTCTGCACCGCTTCCCATCAGAACCGTCTCGCCATCAACGGCGATGGCATTTTTGATTGTGCCGGAGCGGTTGAGACTGTCCAGGCTATCCTGAATAAGTGCAATCGCCTTCTGCTTGTCGATCATCTGGGAGTCGCTCCTTCCGGTTCTCACGGGTGCTTGCTAGTATCCTGCAGGGTAAGACTTTAGCAACTAACATTTGGTTTAATTGCCGCGAGATATCGGATGGGAGAAAAGTGAACATTTCGTTAGAATCAGACCGTGAAGCTATCGTCGCAACGCACAGTCTGGCGTGATGATTTCAGGCCACATCCCATCCATCATGGCATGAAAGCCGCGGCCTTAATTCGGCCTGTGCAGAAATTTTAGGGTTCAGACATGACATCCATGGCCGCCGGCAAGGCGCCGCAAGGCAGAGACGATTGCCCCGAACTGACACGGATTATCGATCTGATCGCCAAAGAAAACCCGCTTCAGAAGAAGCGAATCGAAGGCTTCCTGGCGACTCGCGGGCCAGAATACTGGGCCTTCGCCGAAGGCTTGAGCCGAATTCTCAACCACAGCTTCATGACCGATGACACCGCCCGGGCAGAGGCAGCCCGCGCATACAATAAAATGTGCATGGATTTCCTGTCGGAGCAGATCCGTTTCAAGAAGTCAGGGAAGTACCGGATCGACAATTCCTGTCTAGCCCAGACCCACGTCTATAATGACCTGAGCGTCATGCGCTATTACATGATCGGCCTCTTGGTTTCCTACATGTTCTGGCCGAACCATTATGCATTGTTCGATTTTTTCCTGAAGCACCTTCCCGCCGCCGATACCGGCCGCTACCTGGAAATCGGTCTCGGCCATGGTCTGTTCTCCTCGACCATGCTGTCGCGCTATCCGAACATCCATGGAACCGCCGTTGACATCAGCGAAACCTCTATCCGCATCGCGAAGGAAACTCTTCGGACCTTCCAGGCTGACCTCGACCGATTGGAAATCGTGCACGGCGACTACCTGACCACCGACATCGGCGCGCGAAATTACGACTTCATCATCATGGGCGAGGTTCTGGAACACGTGAACGATGCACGGGCCTTCATGGACCGGACGAAAGAGCTTTTGGCCCCAGGCGGCACCGTCTACATGTCGACCTGCGCGAACTGCCCCGCGCTGGACCATGTCTACCATTTCCATTCCGCAGCCGAGATCCGGCAATTGATGACCGAGTCCGGGTTCCGCATCCGTCACGATCTGGCTCTCGCGGCAGAGAACATTCCCGAGGAAAAGTGGGAAGAAGAACTGGTGACCGTCAATTATTGCGCGTTGCTGGAGCACGCATGATGCCGGACGACGTAACCGCAAAGCCCTCATCCTCGTTTGAGGCCGCACTCAACCGCGCACGTTGGGAACCCGGTTATGTTGCCTACTCGGCCCTCGCGAATGCCAAGGAGGCCGCGCCCGAGGACCAATTTCCTCCCTACCGCCTGGCGGTTTTGCGGAACTTCACAATTGAACCGGTTTTGCCGGCAATCGAGGCCCAGGTCCTGTTATGCGGCAGGCGTCCGGAAACCTATGTCGCAGACTTCGATGCCTCTGCCGCCGAGGTCCATAATCCCGACGCCGGACTTTATCGGCACAATCCCGATGCGATCATTATCGCCAATTGGCTGGAAACCCTGTCCCCTCATCTGGCAACGGCGTTTCCCGAGCTGACCGCGGAGGATGTCACCGCGGAAATTGACCGGCTGTGCCAGGATACGGTGATGTTGCTTTCCGCCATCCGGCGTCAAAGCAACGCCCCGATCCTGATCAACAACTTCCCGCTTCCCGCCGCGCCCGCCATGGGCATTCTTGATGCGCAGGACACCTGCTACCAGGTTCATGCACTGATCCGCCTGAATCAGGCGCTGATCGCCGCGGCAAAACAGATCTCCGATGTCTATTGGGTCGATTACTTCAGCCTGTTCGCTGCCCATGGTCGCCGGCATGCCGTTAACGACCGTCATTGGAACGCAGCCCGGGCGCCGCTTTCGGCGGAAATTCTTGCCCCCCTCGGCGACCATTACGGGGCGTTGTTGCGGGTGTTGTTCGGACAGGTCCGAAAGTGTTTGGTTCTCGATTGCGACGGGACGCTATGGGGCGGAATTGTCGGCGAGGACGGCCTTGACGGCATCAAGGTCAGTGCTGCCTACCAAGCTTTTCAGCGCGAGGCCCTGAACCTACGCCGGCGCGGTGTCATGCTGGCGATCTGTTCAAAAAACAATGAACCCGATGTTCTCGAAGTTCTGCGTGAACACCCGGACATGCTCCTGCGCGAGGAGCATGTCGTCGCCATGCAGATTAATTGGGACGACAAGGCGACAAACCTGCGGCGCATCGCCGAGGAATTAAACATCGGCATCGATGCTCTCGTGTTCGCCGATGATAACGCCTTCGAATGCGACTTCATCCGTCAGGCCGTTCCGGAAGTCGCCGTCCTGCATGTATCGGGCGATCCCTCGGGTTTCCGCACCCTCCTGACGGACCGTGCCTACTTCGACACCCCAACCCTGTCGGCGGAGGATGCCAAGCGCAGCGAGATGATGGCCGCCGAACGCACCCGCAAGCGGATGGTAAGCACTGCGGAATCGCTGGAGGACTACCTACGCAGCCTGGAAATCGAAGCCACGATCGGCATGCCCGGCCCGCGCGAGATCGGGCGGGTCGCGCAACTGACTCAGAAAACCAACCAATTCAACCTGACCACTCGCCGCTATACGGAAGGCGATATCGAACGTTTCCTCGCGGCACCGGACACGGACGTCTATTACCTGAAACTTCGTGATAAGGTTTCTGACATCGGCCTGGTCGGTGTCGCCATAACCAAGCCTCACGGGGATGGAAAACGCCTGGAGATTGACACCTTCCTGATGTCTTGCCGGGCGCTGGGGCGCGGCGCCGAGGACACCTTGATAGCGCGCATCGCCAAAGATGCCGCGATGAACGGTTATCAGGAAATTGTCGGCACCTATCTTCCGACCAAAAAGAATGAGCAGGTCGCGGACTTCTACGCCAAACGGGAATTTGCGAAATTGCCTGAACAAGGCGAAGGCACCTCGTGGTCCCTGGACCTAAGCCGCAAGGGCGTGAAAATCCCGGATTGGATCCACCTCACCGACGGAAACGACGGCGGGAACGAGCAGTAAGGAACGACGAATGACCGGCAATGAAACTCGGCTCAAGGGCGTGATCGCGGACATCCTCAAGATTGATGCGGCGATAATCGGCGAAGACACCTCCGTCGATACGGTGGAACAATGGGATTCTCTGCGCCATCTCAATCTGGTTTTGGCCCTGGAGGCTGAATTCGACATCTCCTTTACCGAGGAGCAGACGGTCGAAATCCTCAACTACCCGCTCATCAGGATCGTCCTGGAAGAACACGGCATCGCATTCACATGACCTCAGGCAGCAGGGACATCCCGGCCCACGAGATCATCCTGTCGCGCATCCAGGGCGGCGGTGATGCACCTGCTTTGTTCTGGAACGGCATGGAAATGTCCTATGCCGATTTTTGGCGCCGCATAGAGGCCTGGGACGGGCGCCTCGCTGCGGATGGCATCAATGCGGGGGACGTGGCCGCCCTATACGGCGACTTCAGCCCAGAGACGAGCGCCATGATGCTCGCCGCCATTCGGCGTCGGGCCATCATCGTGCCCCTGACCGGCGATGTCGATGCGGAACTCGGCGGCCTCCTGGACATGGCAGGCGCGGCTGTACTCTATCGATTCAATGCTGACGACCAGGCTACCTGTGAACATCGTCCCTCACAGGAAACGCCGGACTTGATCGCAAAATTCCGCGAACGCGGGCATCCGGGGCTGGTGGTTTTTACCTCCGGGTCCACGGGCAAACCCAAGGGCATCCTTCAGGACGTGACCCAGGTATCGCGAAAATTCATCACCCCGCGCAAGGGATGGCGGACGGTCTTGTTCCTGCTGATGGATCATTTCGGAGGCTTCAATACCTTCCTGTCGACCTTTGCCTACGGCGGCGCCGGGGTCTGCCTTGGAGGGGTCAGGGATCCCGCTGTGGTGGCCAGGGCGATCGAAACCGCCCGCGCCACCCTGCTGCCGACGACGCCCACGTTCCTCAACTTCCTGATCGCCAGCCGCATCTACGCGGCCCATGATCTGTCTTCGGTTGAACTGATCACCTACGGCACCGAACTGATGCCCGAGGCGACCCTACAACAGGTCTCGGAAATCTTCCCCAACGCCAAGCTGAAGCAGACCTACGGATTATCGGAGTTGGGCGTTCTGCGGTCCGAATCCCGCGACAACGGCTCCCTTTGGCTCAAGGTCGGCGGCAGCGGCTTCGAAACCAAGGTGGTCGACGGCATTCTGTGGATCCGTTCCGAAGCCAATATGGTGGGTTATCTGAATGCACCCGACCCGTTCGACGCGGAAGGCTGGATGTGCACCGGCGACGAAGTTGAAATCAAGGACGGCTACATGCGGTTCCTGGGCCGCAAGACCGAGGTCATCAACACCGGCGGCAAGAAAGTCTACCCTATCGAGGTCGAGAACGTGCTGATGTCCCTGCCCAATATCCGCAACGCGACGGTAGAGGCCCGCCCTCACCCGATCATGGGCCAGGTTGTCCAAGCCAAGGTCTCACTGTTCGAGCCGGAAGACCCGTTCGAACTGTCAGAACGTCTGCGCCAGCAGTGCAACGAACGCTTGGCGAAATACAAGGTGCCGGTGCGGTTCGTCGTGGTCGACGCCGAAGGGCACCACAACGTGCGGTTCAAGAAAGTCCGGGCCAACCTGTCATAAGGGGCCTCGATCACTCTGCGGCGGGCTGCGGCCAGCGTTCCTCGGGCTTAAGCCCAGCGACCTCGGCCTCCTTACCGTTGGCGATCCAGCTTTCGAGAACATCCTTGTTGGTGATGTAGCAGTAGGGATCGGCGGCAAATAATTCACTATTGACGCGATGCACCTCCCGCGCCGAACCGGACTCCATGGGGATGCGCCGGTTATTGCTGACCTCAACGGCCCCTTGGGCCCGCAGTTCTGCGCCGAAACCCGTAATATCCCACTCCGGCACGGCATGGAGGGAACGCGAATACATGACCTCGACGCATGGACCGACTTCCTGGCCATCCTCGTACAGTGTTCCGGCAAACCGTTTGAAGTATCGATAGGGCACCATCTGGAGTTCCTCTGCATGGTGCATCATGCTGCAGGAAACCCAGGGCACACCAAGAACACAGACCCGGGCATTGACGTCACACAGCCAACCCAGGACGCCGTCCGCCCCCCAAGCTGTTGTGCAAGGCCGGGCAAGCAAGTCGGCGGATCGCGGCCCCCGAACCAAATAGCTGTTCATGGCCGACCGGCTGCGCAACCAGCCTCGATCTCTGGCCGCAAAACACGCCAATGCGGCGTCAGGCAAGGCGCCGGTTTCCGTCACCGTCCGGACCAAGTCGAACCGCCGGAACCGAGCGAAATCAAGAAAGCTGTATGCCGGCAGCACGAAGGTTCGGTCGGGTCCTAGGAAGTCCTCTATCAAACGCAGGATGCGTTCCCCCATCTGGTCCGGCGGCCAACCAAATCCACCGGCAAATGTCCAAAGTCCGGAATAGATCGCGACAACCTCATCATCTTCGGGAAGCAACGCCTCCAGAACCTCGAGAAAGTCGTTCTCCGTTAGCTTTGCCATATTGTGGACCCGTATTGATGAAACCAGACGGCGCCCCGGCGCGCCGCTTATTCGTGCCCGGGTCGAGAATGCGCGTCAACTGCCCCTTAAGGAATTAAAGGTAGCGTGCGACGATACATGATCCCCATCTCATTAGGGATTACAAGTTCATCCAGGACCTGCAACAAACTGCGGTAGCTCCATGCGCATCGCCATTCTAACAACGCAATCGCCTCATCATGCCCGCTTCGTCGCGGCCATGTCCGAACGGCATAAGGTCGTTGGCGTCCTGGTGGAAACGGATATCCCGACAGCCTCCTTCGATACTTCGCATCCGATCGATGACGAGCGCGACGCCTTTGAACGCAACACCTGGTTCTCCGGATCCGAACCCGCACTCGGTGACCTTGCGCCGGCAGCCGAATTTCCGTCCCTGTCCGCGCCATCGGCAGCGGAAAAACTGTCCGACTTCAAGGCCGAGGTGGCGATCGTATTTGGCACGCGGAAGCTAACCGGCCCGATCCTCAACGTTCTTGGACGGCGTCTGGTCACACTTCATTGCGGGGCGCCGCAGGAATACCGGGGCCTCGACACGGATCTCTGGGCGGTCTATCACGGAAACTTCGAAGGGTTGGTTACGACGGTCCAATATGTTGAACCGGAATTGAATACCGGCGCCATTCTGGAACAAAAGCCCATCCGCCTTCACCACGGCATGAAACTGCACCAATTGCGCCACGCCAGCACCGAAACCTTCATCGACGCAAGTGACGCTGCGGTCGCATCGTTCTCCGTGGGCCGCATGCGGATCGTCACGCCTTTGCAGCAGCATGGACGGCAATATTCGTTCATGCCCGGGGTTCTCAAGGGAATCTGCGCCGAAAAATTCCGCCGCCATACGGAGGCACTCGATTGACCTGCCTGCCTCTCACTTCCTCCCTTTCGTAATCCGGCAGTCGACGAAATGTGCGGTATCGCGGGAACCATCGGAAACAGGATGCCATCGCCCGAGCGCGCGGCAGCGGCACTGCGTTCCATGGCGCGTCGAGGACCCGACGCGCAGGGCTCCATCGACCTGCCCTTGGGGGAGAGCCGGGTATCCCTCTTCCATGCCCGTCTTTCGATCATCGACCTGGACCCCCGTGCCAATCAGCCGTTTGAACAGGGCGATTTCGCGATTTCCTACAACGGGGAGATCTACAACTACCTGGAGCTGAAATCCGAACTGGAAGCCCTGGGCGAGCGTTTTCTGACCTCCTCCGACACGGAAGTGCTGCTTGCCGCATGGCGGCGGTGGGGCCCAGCCTGTCTGGACAAGCTGGAAGGCATGTGGGCCTTCGCGTTGGTCGACCGACGGGCCGGCACCCTGACACTGTGCCGCGACCGGTTCGGCGAAAAGCCCCTGTATCTTTGGCCGCAAGACGGGACGCTGTATTTCGCTTCTGAGGTTAAGACCCTGATTGCCCTGGCCGGGCGCCGCCCGGCGGTTAATCAATCTCAGGTTCTGCGCTATTTGACCAATGGCTTTCGGTCTCTCTACAGCCAAGGCGACACCTTCTTCGACGGCGTATTCGAACTACCGCCCTCGACCTACCTGACGCTCGATTCCGCAACCCTGAAAGTACCTGAGTTTTATTGGCAGTTGCGTCATATCCCCCGCCCCATGTCGGCGGAAGAAGCCATGGAAGGCGCCCGGGCCAGATTGTTCGACTCCGTCCGCCTACGCCTGCGGGCTGATGTCCCGCTTGCCTTTTGCCTTTCCGGCGGGGTCGATTCCTGCACCTTGGCCGCCATCGCAACGAAACAGCTGGACCACGACATCCACTGCTTCTCGATCATCGACCAGGACGAGCGCTATGACGAAAGCCGCAACATCCACCTGATGGTCGAGGCCCTGGGTTGCCGCCACACCGCCATCCATACGTCAACAGAAGGTTTCTTCGAACGCATGGACGATCTGGTCGCCTATCACGACTCTCCGATCGCGACAATCAGCTACTACGTCCATTCCTTTCTGTCCGAAGCCATCCATGAGGCCGGGTACAAGGTATCGATTTCGGGAACCGCCGCCGACGAGCTGTACACGGGATACTATGATCACTATTCCATGTGGCTCGCCCAAATGTGGAAACGCGCCCAGATTGATCCGACGGTCGACTTCGACGCCCTGCTATCGGACTGGAAGGGCAGTTTCGGACAATACGTTCAAAATCCTCTTCTCCAAGACCCCATGACCTTCGTGAAGTCTCCGGATTGCCGGGAACACATCCTATTGGATCAAGATGTGTTCGAAAGCCTTCTCGCCGTCGACTTCCACGAGGCCTTTGCCGAGACCGAGTTCACCTCTGAACTGCTCCGCAATCGGATGATGAATGAGCTGTTCGCCGAGGTCGTGCCCGTTATCCTCCATGAGGACGATAGCAATTCGATGCGTTTTTCCGTGGAGAACAGATCCCCCTACCTGGACCGGCACCTCGCGGAATTCCTTTACAGCGTCCCGTCGGAATATCTCATCGGCGACGGCTTCGCGAAACTCCTGCTGCGCCGGTCCGGCGAAGGGCTCGTTCCCGACGCCGTCCGCATGGATAAACGGAAACGGGGATTCAACGCCTCCATCAATTCATTGGTCGACCGGCACGATCCCGCAACGCGGGAACGCCTTCTGGCCGACGGCCCAATCTTCGATCTGGTCGACCGCGACAAGTTCGCCCGTTTCCTCGACCAAGACATGACCCCCAACAGTTTCTCCAAGTTCTTGTTCAGCTTCATCTCCGCCCGTATCTTTCTGGATCACCAACATGATCTGGGCTGATATCTCCGTTCGGACCGGAACGTTGCGAGGAACCGATGACTAGGGCCGTTGGCGTCATTCAGGCGCGTCTCACCTCGATCCGCCTCGCAAGGAAGGCCCTACTGCCGCTATGTGGCCGACCGGTCATCCACCATCTTTTCGACCGGGCCCTGTGCATCAAGGGACTTGACGATTTCGTCCTCGCCATCCCGGAAGGCGAAGCCCACGACCCCATCGCCGAGGCGGCGGTTGACTATCCAAAAATCAAGATTGTCCGTGGACCGGACGATGATTTGGTATCCAGATTCCTGATGGCGGCAGATCTGACGGGGGCGGACATCCTGGTACGGATGTGGGGGGATTGCCCTGTGACCGACCCCGACCTCGCGGGTGGCCTGTTACAGGCCACGATCAGCGCCGACGCCGCCTGGGCCTGTTACCCCGGAAATTCCGGCTTTCCGGAAGGGGTCGAGACCCATGTCCTGAAGACGGAGGCGTTGCGCACCTTGGAACGGGAGACCCGCGACATGTACGAACGGGAAACGATGATCCCCTTCTTTGAACGGCTTCCGGACCGATTTCCAAAAATCGAAATCCATCGCAAGCCGGATCACAGCCATCTGAAATGCCTTCTCGACACGGTTCATGATTACCATCGTATCTCCAAGATTTTTGACGCCCTCTATCCGCAAAACCCCTTGTTCGGCGTCGCCGAGATCGAGGCCCTGGCCAAGCGGGAACCGAAGCTATTCGACCCCACCTATCGCGTGTCACAGGAAGCCCAGGGGGATTCATGATCGGCATCATCGATTACGGGCTTGGCAATCTGACCTCTGTCGCGGGGGCCATCACCAAGGTCGGGTTTACCGGCACTGTCACCGCCAATCCCGATGAGTTGGCGAAATGCGAGAAACTGATTCTGCCGGGCGTCGGCGCCTATCCGGAAGGCATGGCCAACCTGAATGCGCGCGGCCTCGTCGATGTCCTGAACCATCTGGTGATCGGGCAGCGCATACCAATTTTGGGAATCTGTCTCGGGTTCCAGCTTCTGGGGGCAGAAAGCAGTGAATTCGCACGCACCGAAGGACTGGGCTGGATCGACGCACCCGTGACGCGCCTGACCCCCGACGACGACACGCTGCGGCTGCCGCATGTAGGCTGGAACGATGTCCGGCAGCACGGTGACTGTGTCCTATTCGACGGAATTCCCGACGAGGCCCTGTTCTATTTCGTCCATGAATTCAGGCTCGACTCACCGCCCGCCGATACGGTCGTCGGGACCTGCGACCACGGCGGCAGGTTTGTTGCCGCCGTCCAGAAGGGCAACGTGTTCGGAACCCAATTCCATCCGGAAAAGAGCCAACAACATGGCTTGGCCCTGCTTCGCAACTTCCTGGAAAAAGCATAATACCGTGTTGCGCAACCGCCTCATCACTGTTCTGACCTTCAATGACGGCACCTTGTTCAGGACCAAGTTGTTCGAACCGGATTACCGGTATACGCACAATTTCGTAGACAGTTGGTCCGTGGACGAGATTGTGATTCTTGACGTAACCCGCGACCCAACCACCGACAAGTCAGCCTTCTATGAAGTCGTCGGCCAGTTTGCCAAGGAATGTTTCGTGCCGCTCAGCGTCGGCGGCGGCATCCGGACCCTCGACGATGCCCGGCAGATGATGGCCGTGGGCGGCGATAAGGTTGTCGTTAATTCCGGCGCCCTGGTCCGGCCGCAGTTAATCACCCAGATCGCCGAGGCTTACGGGTCGCAATGTGTCATCCTGTCCATCGACGCCCGTAAGACCGAGAACGGATACGAGGTCTATTCCCATTTCGCGACAACCCCAACTGGCAAAACCCCGGCGGATTGGGCCAGGGAGGGTGAGGACCTGGGTGCGGGCGAGATCCTGGTAACCTCCGTTGAACGCGATGGCTCCCTGCAAGGATACGACCTGGATCTCTGCCGACAGGTTTCAGAGGCGGTCACCGTGCCGGTCCTGGGCCTGGCCGGCGCGGGGAACTGGAAGCATTTCGTCGAGGGCGTCGAGCATGGCGGCTTGTCCGCCGTCTGTACCCAGAACATCTACCATTTTACGGAAACCAGCATCGCCAGCGCCAAAAAATTTATGAAACAGAAAGGTATTCCAGTCAGATTATAGACGGGATTCCCTCACATAAGAGCTTCCGATGGTAAAATACTGCAAGACCTGTCTCATGCCGGACACCCGGCCGCGCATCGTTTTCGACGAGGACGGCGTCTGCAATGCATGCCACACAGCCAAGGCCAAAGAACACATCGACTGGTCGGCCCGGCGCCGCGAGTTCGAGGAATACGTCGACCGTTACCGCGCCAAGGATGGTGCCTACGACTGCATCGTGCCCTGGTCCGGCGGCAAGGATTCAAGCGCCATCGCCTGGAAGCTGAAATTCGAGTTCGGCCTCAATCCGCTACTTGTCACTTATTCGCCGATGATGCCCAACGATATCGCCGTCCATAACCGGGAAGAAATGATCCGCCTCGGTTACGATCATCTGATGATACGTTCCAATCAGAAGGTCAGCCGCCGCCTGGCCCGCCGCTTCTTCATTGAACGAGGCGACCCGAAGATCCATTGGCATGCCGGCATCAACGCTGTCCCCCTGCAGACCGCCGTCAACTACCGCATTCCCCTGGTTTTCTATGCCGAGCACGGTGAAAGCGAATACGGTGGCCGGGTACTCTCGGAAGAGCATCGCAAGATGCGTGATTTCGCGGAAGTCCTGGAACACCAGATCGGCGACGACCCCTACAACTGGATGGACGAGGAGATCGAGGAAAAGGACCTCGCGCCCTATATCTACCCGGACCTCGGCGCCGTCGAGGAGGTTGGTGTGAAGGCCCTGTATTTCGGATATTTCTTCCGATGGTCGATGAAAGAGAATTACGACTTTCTCAAAGACAAAGTCGATTTCCAGTTGGCGGACAATGGTCGCACAGACGGCACTTTCACCAACTTTGACAGCCTCGATGACAAGATCGACAACCTCTACTACTACATGCAGTTCATCAAATTCGGGTTCGGCCGCGCGGTGCGCGATGCCTGCCGGATGATCCAGAATGGCCAGATGTCCCGTGAAGAGGGCCTGGAACTGGCACGCAAATATGATTCGGAATTCCCTGTAACTTATCATGACGAGCATCTTGAATATCTCGGCATGACGGAGGCTGAATTCACGGAGGCTGTCGATAAGCACCGCGACCCCCAAATCTGGGAACACCGCGGTAATGAATGGCATCTCCGGCACCCGCTTCCATAAGCCTAGCGAAAGCGCATGACAGAGTTGATGACATGACACGAGTGGGAGTCGTTATTTTCGCACGAATGGGATCTTCGCGCCTGCCCGGCAAGTCCTTGACGGATTTGTGCGGGCGTCCCGTTTTGGGTGAAATGATCGACCGCATGACCCATCTGTCGTCGCCGGCCGGAATCATCGTCGCCACATCGGATCTGCCCGGTGACGACGCCATTTCCGAATTTTGCCTGACGGACGCCACCTGCCGTGACCTGGGTGTCGAGGTCTTCCGCGGCCCGCATCTGGATGTCCTGGGCCGGGCAGCGGCATGCGCCGCGCATTTTGGGTTGGACCCCCTGGTTCGCGTCTCCGGCGACAGCCCCTTCATGGATCCTGCGGTCATTGATCGGGTCCTTGCACGCCACGCGGAAGAGACCCCGGACATCACCACCAACCGGTTCCCCCCGACTTTTCCACCCGGCATTACGGTCGAGGCTTTGTCCGGAAATTGTCTGGCACGGCTTGACGAAATAGCGACCGACCCCGAAGACCGGGAGCACGTCACGACCTTCATCTACAAGAACCCGGAGGCGTTCTCCATCATCAACGTTTCCGCATCCCGGCCTGGTTTGCGAACAACGCCTCTGACCCTCGACACGCCCGAAGACCTCGCGCTCGCCCGTGTGCTGAAGGTCCGGCTTGCGGAACGCGGCAATCCACTCGACCACCTATCCACCGTCGACTTACGCAATGAACTAACAGCATCGACGGCGGAATGAAGGGACATAGGCGACGATAATGAGCCAGCTTGCGCTTCTCGGCGGAACACCCATGATCGCCAACGAACCTCCCGCCTATTCTTCCATGGGCGTGGCGGAACAGGACGCCGTGCGCGACGTTGTCGCCTCAGGCTGCCTATCCGGCTTTTTCGGCTCGCCCGGGCCGGAATTCCTGGGCGGGCCCAAAATCCGAGAGTTCGAGGCTGCCTGGGCGACCCGCTTCGGCGCGAAACATGCCGTCTCAGTCAACTCCAACACCTCCGGCCTGATCGCCGCCATGGGGGCCATCGGCCTGAGCCCCGGCGACGAGGTCATCGTGCCGCCCTGGACCATGTCGGCGACCGCGGTGTCGCCCCTGATCTACGGCGGCATTCCCGTGTTCGCCGATATCGAGGACGAAACCTTCTGCATCGATCCGGAAAAGGTCGCGGCGGAGATCACGGCGAAGACCCGCGCCATCGTGGCCGTCAACCTGTTCGGCCATCCGGCGCGGCTCCGCGAACTGCGCGATCTTGCCGACCGGCATGGCATCTTTCTGATCGAAGACAATGCCCAGGCCCCCTTGGGTTCCGAAGAGGGTGCGGCAACCGGCACGATCGGCCATATCGGCATCGCCAGCCTGAACTATCACAAGCACATTCATACAGGGGAAGGCGGAGTCTGCATCACTGACGATGACGATCTCGCCAATCGCATTCAACTCATTCGCAACCACGCCGAAAACCTGGTCGAACATGACGGCATCGCTGACGCGGTCAACATGGTCGGTTTCAATTTCCGCATGACTGAACTGTCCGCCGCCGTCGGTCTGGTGCAGTTGGCGGATATCGAGCGCCATGTTTCCGCCCGCGAACGCCTGGCCGAAACCCTGTCCGACGGCACCCGCGACCTGGAAGGCTGGACAGTGCCCAAGGTCCGCGCCGGCTGTCGCCACAATTATTACATCTGGCTCGTCAAGTTCGACCAGGAAGTCATCGGCGTCAGCCGCGAGCTGTTCTCGAAGGCCTTGGCAGCAGAGGGGTTCCCCCATTATCTCGCCTACGTGCCGCCGCTTTACCGCCTGCCGTTATTCCAACGTCGCGTTGCGATCGGCCGTGAAGGCTGGCCATTCACCTTAACCGACCGGCGTTATGACGATGGCCTCTGCCCTGTCACCGAAAGACTGCACGAGAATGAAGCGATCTGCTTCGAACCTTGCGCCTATGACGTCGATGATGCGCTGGCCGAAAAAATGGTCGCGGCGATCCGCAAGGTACATACCCATCGCCGCGATCTGAACGCCCTTGCCGAAACCGGCTGACCCGTCATGCAAACCGTGCCCCGTATCGTCGCCAGCATCGAGGCCCGCATGTCGGCATCACGCCTGCCCGGCAAGGTCCTAATGGACGTGGCCGGGGAACCGGCGTTGGAACGTTTGGTTCGGCGTCTCGAACAGGCCCGAACCTTGGACGCGATCGTCCTCGCGACAACCGTCAATCCGGCCGACGACCCCATCGCGGCCTGGGCCGCGGAACGCCGCCTGCCCTGTTATCGCGGCAGCGAGGAAGACGTGCTTGACCGTGTCGTCAACGCCCACCGCATGATGGCAAGCGACATCGTCGTCGAAATCTGCGGTGACGCCCCCCTGTTGGACCCTCGTGTCATCGACCTGGCGGTGACCAAGTTCAACGAAGGGAAATTTGATGTCGTCAGCACCACCCAATGCCTGACCTGGCCCCAAGGCATCGATGCCCAGGTGTTCCGGCTCGGTGATCTGGCATCAGTCGCGGAAACCCAGACCGATCCGGCAATTCGCGAGCACGTCTCCCTATATTTCTACGAAAACCCGGAAATCTACCGCATCCACCATCTGACCGCTCCGACGTCAGAAACCTCCCCGGAACTGCGTCTGCAGATGGACTATCCGGAAGACCTCGCCCTGATCCGAACAATCTATGACCGCCTTTCACCGAAATACGGCGATGCCTTCGGTGTGCCTGAAATCCTGAGCCTTCTGAGCGCAGAGCCAGCGCTTCGCGAGATTAATCGCCATTGCGAAGAGAAACCCGTCCGATGACGGCGTTACGCACCCTTATGGTTGGCTTCGGGGAAATCGCATCCGGCCTGGACCAAGATCTGAGAATGGCCCGCTATTTCAAATACGCGAGTCATGCCTCTGTCCTGTCGGTGCACCCGGCTTTCGATTGGCTAGGCACTGTCGATCTGCGTGAAGAGGCCCTTATTGGTGCCCGCGACAAATGGCAGGTCCCGATCATAGAGACGGACCTGGCGGCCGCCATCGAAAAGGTCCGGCCAGAAGTCGCCGTCCTGGCGACCCCGCCCGGACAGCGGGCAGAGGCAGTTGCAGCGATGCCGGACCTGAAGGCCGTGCTTGTCGAAAAGCCGCTAAGCGGCCCCAACGACAATGACGGGCAAGCCCTCGCCAAAATTTGCGCCGAGCGCGGCATTCCGGTTTTGGTCAATTATTGGCGGCGGGCTGATCGAAACTTCCGCGACCTCGCGGCAGGCGGCCTAAAAGCGCGGATCGGCGCGCCGCAGGCGGTGTTTGGCATCTACGGTAAGGGTCTCGCCAACAACTGCAGCCATATGATCGATTTTCTCCGAATGCTGCTGAGTGATGTTGCGGCGGTGCAGGCCCTCGGCCCTGCTGTACCGGCCCCCGACTCCACGGTTCCGAACGATCTTCAACTGCCTTTCGCACTGACCTTGGAAGACGGCACGGTCGCTTCTTTCGGCATGATCGACTTTGATCATTATCGCGAAGTGGGTCTGGATATCTGGGGGGAACGTGGACGGTTGTCGGTACTGCTCGAAGGATTAAGCGCGACATTTTTTCCCGTGGCCGACAATAGGGGCCTGGAAAACGCCCACGAGGTTTCACCGGACGCCGGTGAGATGCTGCCGTCAACCGTCAGCGACAGCCTCTATCGGATGTACGACAATCTAGCCGCCATCGCCGCCGGAACGGCAGCACCTTGGTCATCCCTGACCTCCGCCTTGATCAACGAAAAGATCAAGGAACGGATATTGCTCTCGGCTGCCAAGGGCGGCACGCGCCTGGCCGTGGATTGACATCATGTCCGATGCGACGCAGTCCCGCGCCCCGGTGAAAATTCTGGCTTACGTAGAGGATCCGGGTGCCGCCAATATGGTTATGGGGCTGGGTGCCGCCTTGCGAGTTGAAGGCGTAAAATTGTCCCTCTACGCCGCAGGCACGGCTCTGGGCTATCTCCGGGACCGCGGAGAGGCGGTACATGGCTTCAGCGGTCCTTCCGATATCTCCCGCTTTTTTGGCCAGGATGGGCCCGACCTGGTCGCCATCGGCACCTCCGAAAACCCGGAAACGCCTGCCTTCGCCCTGGCTGACGCGGCGCGCGGCCGCGGCATCCCGACCGCTTGTCTGATCGATGGACCGAACAGCGCCGACCGGCGCCTTCGCGGTCTCGGCAATGCCCCCCTGACCCATTTGACGGACTGGCTTCTGGTCGCCGACGACACGGTGCGCGCCGCCTTCATGGCACTGGGCGTCGATGCCGGGCGCATCCGCGTGACCGGAAATCCTGCATTCGATCGGGTGCGTGAAACGGGTGACGCCCTGGCCCTACAGGGCCGCGCGGCCCTGCGCCGGGAGATATTTCCCAATCTACCCGACGACGGTCCCTTGATTTTGTTCCTCACCGAACTGTCCGACGGACTCGACCCCACGCAGTTTCGGTGCGGCCCGGACTATACCCTGCAAGGCCGGGGCGGCACCGACGGCCGCACCGAGATCGTCCTGGAAGAGCTTCTGGATGCCGCCGCCCGGGTGGCACCTGACGCCCATGTGGCGCTCCGCCTTCATCCCAAGACACCGGCCGACCTGTACGCTGCCTATACCGCCGAGATCGCAGCGATCAGCGCAGGCGGCAGCGCCCATACGGCAGTTTTCGCCGCCGACCTTGTGGTCGGCCTGTCGACGGCACTATTGGCCGAAGCCGCCGTCATGGGTCGTGCCGTACTGTCCGTTCTGCCCAGAAACAGTGAAGTTCAGTGGTTGAGTGGCGGTGAAAACGGCCCGGTTCCCCATGTCACCACGCGCACCGCCCTGTGCGGTGCCTTGGCCCATGCCCTAGCCGATCCAGCGGGATTCATGGCGACACGGGCCGCCGCCCCTCCGCGGACCGCTGCCGCCGGGCGCATTGCCCGCGCCCTGGCCGCCGTGGCACGAGGCGCCCCCCCGGCCCCGGATGGAACCCTGCCTTACATGCCGCCGGTTCTGGAGACCCAGCGACTGGTGCTGCAACCGTTTCCGGACGACCTCCTGACCGATACCTACGTGGGTTGGTTGAACGATCCCGACGTCGTGCGGTTTTCCGAACAACGCCACACGACCCATACCTTGGAAAGCTGCCGCGACTTCATCGCAAGCTTCGCGGGCACCCCCCATGGCCTGTGGGCGATCCGCGACAAAACGCGCGGACTTTGCCATATCGGCAATATTTCGACGGAAGTCGACCCCCAAACCAGGACCGGCGATATCCGCATCCTGATCGGCGACCGTGCAGCCTGGGGCACCGGCCTCGGGGGCGAAGCCTGGATGGCCGTAATGGCCCATCTGTTCGACGACCTGGGGCTTGCCCAAGTTACCGCCGGCACTTTGGCCGGCAATACCGGCATGCTGAAGGTCATGGAGAAAAGCGGCATGCGGGAAACTCATCGCCGTCCGGGCCCGACACCGATCGATGGTCGCACCATGGAAATCATTTATGCCTGCCGCCGGGCACAAGATTGGCCGACGGCACGGTAACTTCTTTCCCCCTACCGGTCAAAAATTGCCGGGTCGACCCGGTATTGCCCAGTCAGCCCCCCTCTCCCTAAAATTTTATTCCTTATATTTCAATACGTTGCCTGTTTTCAGGCAACTGGCCCGATGCTTGCTCATGACTTTCGCGGAGCAGAACGCCCGATTTTTGGATCGATAGCCAACGAAGCGTAAGGAATGAGCACGATGGATCAAGTTACGGCCACAAGTTCGGGTATTGCTGGAGTAGGCGCGTCACGCCAAGCAGGGCGTTTCGCCACCCACTCGCAATTGTTCGACACGTTCCAGGCCCTGGTCATGGACATGCAGGGCAAGATCATGGATGCGTCCAAGACCCAGCAGGTCGCGTCACGCGATGTCGCCCGCATGGACCGTCCCTCCGACAATCGTCAGGACTCTTATCGTGACCGTTCCGCCTCACGCGGCGTCGAACGCACGGAAACGGAACAGACCTCGCGCTATCAGGAACGCAAGCGCCAGTTCGGCAATGACCACGAGGTCAGTCAGAGCGATGACGCCGGCCGCGGTTACGGCGACGACCGCCGCGCCGACCAATCTGACGTCGGCGCCACCGACCGCAACAGCCAGGCAGACAACGACCGCGGCAATTCCGACGGCCGCCGCCAGGATGCGGTCAACCGCGACGGCAATGCCAACCGCGATGACCAGGTTCAGAGCACGGACAACCAGTCGGGTACGCAGGATGCCAGTGCTGGCGGCGACGCGGGTAACGGTAATCAGGCCGGCACCCAGCCGCAGACCCAGAACCAGGGCGAGAACGCAACCCTGGTCCAGGCGTCCCTTGCCGGCAGTCAGGCCGATGCCGTACTGGCAACCCTCGCAACTCAGGCTCAGGGCCAGGACGCAACCAAGCAGGCGACGCAGACCACCCAGGTGGTCGGTGACGATGTCGTGGAAACGGTCAAGGCCGATCCGCAGGCCGGGCAGAACCAGCGCGCCCTGAACCACGAATTGATCCGCGCCAACCAGCAGGCGCAGCACATCCGCAACATCGCGAACCTTCAGACCAACGGACAAGCCAACGGGGACGGCGCCAAGCAGGCCGAGTCGCTTCTGCAGGCCCAGGCCGGCAAGATTGCCGAAGCCGTGGGTGGTGATGCCAAGCTGGCGGTGAACGTCAACGTTCAGGACGATGCGGCCATGACCAATGGCCGGCCTCTGTCGGCCCTGAGCACGGCGTCCGCCCTGGCGAGCAGCCAGCAGCAGTCGGCGCAGTCGGGTCAGCAAGCGCAGAACGCGCAGCAGGCCCAGGCCCAGAACCCGGTCACCCAGGCCGCCCTGGTCCAGAGCCATCAGAACCCGATGCAAGGCCAGGCCGCCCAGACACAGGCTCAGACCGGCCCGGCAACCCAGGCCCAGACCGCGGCACAGATCACCGCCGACGCCAAGGGTCCGGTGCAGGCATCTTCCGGCGCATCGAACGCGGGAACGCACAGCGCCAATACCTCGGGTGACGGCAACGCCACTCAGGCCAACGCCAACGCCAGCCAGACCCAGTCTTCGCATCAGGCACAGCAGGCCCAGAAAACGGCCCACCAGCAGCAGCCTCAGCACGCCGCCAAGAACAAGGTGGTGGATCAGGTCACCGTGCAGATCAACAAGGCGATTAAGGCCGGTGCCGATAAGATCAACATCCGGCTGTACCCGCAGCATCTTGGTCGCGTCGAGGTCCGCCTCGAGGTTGCCCACGACGGCCGTACGGTCGCCATGGTGACCGCCGACAAGCCGGAAACGCTGGAAATGCTGCGCCGCGATTCCGACCAACTTTCGAAGGCCCTGCAGGATGCGGGCCTGGACATGCAGTCCGGCGACCTGAATTACAACCTCAAGGGTCAGGACGACGGCAATAAGCAGCAGCAACTCGCCTCCGGGAAGACCGGCGGTGAAGAAGTCGAGGACGACACTCTTGCGTCCGACGTCATGGAAACGGCCGTGGCCGCCCACGAAATGGGTGTCCTCCACAACGGCCGGGTCGACGTCAGAGCGTAAGGGGAGCGTCGCGGCTGAACTGGCCACTGGATAGGAAACGGATCGATGTCCATCATCAACGGAATTTCAGGCTCGGTTAACACCGATACGCAAGCAGGGCAAAGCGCCCAGGGCTTGGAAGAGGACCTGAACCGTTTCCTGACCCTGTTGACCACCCAGTTGCAGCACCAGGATCCGCTCGACCCCATGGACGCGACGCAATTCACGTCGCAGCTTGTGCAGTTCGCCAGCGTGGAACAGCAGATTTACCAGAACGCCAACCTGGAAAAACTGCTTGCCGTGCAGGAAACCAACAAGCTCTCAAGCCTAGTCGGGTTCATTGACAACGTGGTCGAAGTCGAAGGCCAGGATATTGTCCTCGACGGAAGTTCCGGGCGCTTCACCTACGGCATGCCGTTGGGTTCGGTCGAAACCCAGATCACCATCTCGAACATGGATGGCAAGCAGGTGTTCACCGCTCAAGGATCGACAGATCCGGGCATTCACGCTGTGGAGTGGGACGGTACGTCCAACGAAGGGCAGCAACAGCCGGATGGTCTTTACCGAGTACAGGTCACGGCCTTCGATCGTCAGGGCAATCTGCTCGACGTGTTCCACACCACCTTCGGCCGTGTCACGGGCGGCGGCGTCGTGGACGGCAAGACCACCCTGTTCATCGGCCCGCTGCGCGTCGATCAGGACAACGTCCTGTCGGTGCAGAAGCCGGAGCAGGCGGCGGTGCCGGACCCTGAGCCAGAACCGGACCCTGACCCGGAACCGGATCCCGAGGCCGAAACCTGAGGGCATGTGCTGACGGTCCCGACGCCGGGACATGAGACGATTTTTTGAGGACTGACGACAGCCGGATTTGGAACCCTTCCACCGGCATTGTAAGGAGGAAGTAACATGGGTCTTTTTGGTGCACTTAGTTCGGGCGTGTCGGGTCTTACCGCGCAGTCCAGCGCCATGGGCGCCATTGCCGACAACATCACGAACGTGAACACGATCGGTTACAAGGGCACGCAGGTCAACTTCCAGACCCTCGTCACCCGGCAGACCTCGTCAACGTTCTTCTCGGCTGGTGGCGTCCAATCCAAGCCCCGAACCGATGCCGGCATCCAGGGTCTGTTGCAGTCCTCCACATCACAGACCGACCTGGGCATCTCGGGCCAAGGCTTCTTCGTCGTCAACGAAGCGGCCGTACCGTCGCTGTCCAACGAATTCCTGTACACGCGGGCGGGCCAGTTCTTCCAGGACAACAACGGCTTCCTGCGCAACACGTCGGGCTTCTACCTGCAGGCCTATCCCGTGGATGCGGACGGCAACATTACCCCCAACAATCCGGACATCCTGATCGCCAACACCAACGTCATCTCGACGGACTTCCTGACCACGGTCAACCTGAACCGGGTCGGCGGCACGGCGACAGCGACCACGGGCATCTCGGTCGGCGCCAACCTGCCGGCGAGCGCAACCGCCGGTCAGACCCACCGTTCGGACGTGCAGTTCTTCGACTCGCTCGGCAGTGCGCGCACGATTTCATTCCAGTACACGCGTGAAGGCCGCGACAACCAATGGGGCCTGGCGGTCGATCCGCCTTCCGGCACGGACGTCCTGACGCTTGAAGACACCAACGGCAACGCTTTCGACAGCCGTGGCCAGGTCGAATTCCAGTCCCTTCCGGCCAACCGCTCGTCGATTACCATCGACAGCATCGAATACCAGTTCCAGAACTTCGGCACGCTGACTGCCAGCACCGGCACCACGTTGACCTTCAACGACGGCGCCGGCCCGAGCGGTGGCGACGAAATCCTCGCGTCCAGCACCTCGGCATTCGCGGCCTTGGCCGTGGGCGACAGGATCACGATCGCCGGCACCACCGGCACCAACGCCGACGGCACGTTTACCATTACGGCGAAGAACAGCGACCAGTCGATCGAAGTCGCCGCCGGTTCTTTCACTGCCTCCGTCGCAGCCATGAACGCGACCGCGACGGTCACCGTGGTGGACCAGGCCGCGGTGAAGATCGTCGATACGTCTTCCTCCATCACCACCGCCAATTACGTTTCCCAGTTGGTCGCCAAGGTGAAGGCATCGGATTCCGACTATGCCGATCATGGCGGATACACCAACACGCGGATTTCCGTCTCGCCGTTCAACGCCTCGACCGTGCGATTTGACGAAGACGGGACCGGTTCGATCACGGTTGATCCGTCGGGCCTTTTGACATCAGCGGGCGCGGCTGCGACCAAGCAGCAAAGCTCGTTCACGGTCCGCCAGATCGACAACCTGTATCAGGATCACTTCCAGTTCACGTTCGACACGGTGCCGGCGGAAGATGAGCTTCTGACCATCAATGGGATCACTTACGAATTCGATGGTAACGCTTCCGGCGCGCTGACCGGTGACGTCGCGGTTACCGTGGTCGCCGGTTCCACGACCGCTGCGAACATCGACACTTTCCTGGACAATTTGCAGTCGGCCATCGAAGCCAACGACCCGAGTTTCGCCACCGGTGCCAGCACAGTGCGGCTGCGGGCGAACGATGTGACGGGCCTCAGCCCCAACTTCAACCAGTTCGACACCCTGGTCCTCGACGTGTTGCCGACCGGGTCTTACAACATCGAGTTCGGTGCCGGCTTTACGAACCTTCCGGACACACCGGACGGCAGCACCCCGACCGATGCCTCCGGCAATGACCTGCAGGCTGCTTCGCCCTTCGCAATCAACAAGACCGCCGCCATCACCTTCGATTCCTCGGGCCTCCCGTCGAATATCGTGGTGAAGGAAATCGAGATGCTCGGTTTCTCCAACGGCGCCGCCAACTTCGATGACGATCCGGCGAACACGGACCAGGTCACCCTGGACTTCGGGACCGTCGGTATCGCCGACGGCCTGACCCAGTTCGGTGACGAGTTCACCCCGGGCTTCATCGAACAGGACGGCTCGCAGTTCGGTACCTTCGCCGGGATCACGGTGCGGGAAGACGGTCTGATCACGGCCCTGTTCGACAACGGCGAAACCCGCCCTGTGTTCAAAATCCCGATCGCCACCTTCGTCAACGTCAACGAACTGGGATCGCGTACGGGTAACGTGTTCAACTCGACCCAGGCCTCGGGCGACCCGACCCTGCGGTCGGCCAACTCCGGCCCCGCCGGCGCCATCACCCAGTCGGCGCTCGAAGCTTCGACCGTCGATATCGGGGAAGAGTTCACCAAGATGATCGTCGTGCAGCGCGCCTTCTCTGCCGCCACCAAGATCATCACCACGGCGGATGAGATGCTCGACGAACTGGTCCGGCTCCGCTAACCGGTAACGGCTGGCTAGACGCTGGCCACGAATAAAGGCCCTGGCACCCCGGAAACGGTGCGTTCCAGGGCCTTTTTCTTGATCGTCGCCATCTTGGAAACAAACCAGAAATCCGGGAAAGTTAACGCAGCTCTTTAGCCTTTCTTTAACAATAAATCGCAACATATACGCGGCGTGGAATATTTCCACCGATGCTGTTCGTAGCGGAAGCGATTTGCAAATGTATCGAAACCAAGGCAAAAATGCTGTCCCCCCTTGGGCAATCGACAAGACGGAGACAAATCGGATCGATCTTACGCAGGGTGTTTCCAGCCCGATGCGTCCATTTCTGCAAACAGTCGAAAGGCCACCTCAAGTGGCGCCCCGATGGGCCTCGGCTCCTTGGTCAACCGGCAGCCAGTTCCGCTTTCCAAACCAGATTCAGGCGCCCCTTGATGTTCAGTCGATTGATCTTTGCCCGACCTTTACAAGCCTGCCGCCTGAATGTTCCCAGGCGGCTGCGACGGGACAAAACATGAAAAACGATCATTCGCATTCAAGCTCTGGACCGGGGAATCATCGCCTATCGCAAACGCAGGCGTTTCATCGTCCCAAAGTCAGTGTCTATATCCCCACGCGCAACTACGGCCGCTTCATGAGAGAGGCTATCGACAGCGTTTTCAGCCAAACCATGGATGATTGGGAGATACTGATTTTCCTCGATTGCCCGATGGATGAAAGCGAAGAGATCGCATGGCATTACGCGCAGATCGCGCCGAACAAGGTTCGGGTCTTCAAGAACGAAGAGGCACGGGGCCTGCAGTATTGCGCCAATCGGGCGATACAAGAGGCAAGGGGCGATTTCATCATGCGCCTGGATGCCGATGACTATCTGGATGAAAACGCCCTGCTGGTGCTGTCGGCCTACCTCATAAAGAATCCTGAAATCGCACTGGTCTATCCCAACTATTTCTACGTCGGCGAGGGCGGGGAACTTATAGATGTCGACATCCGCAAAAAGATCGGGCGCGAGGTCAAGGTCCTAGACCTGCCGGCCCACGGCGCCTGCACGATGATCCGGAAGCGGGTGCTGAAATCGATCGGCGGCTATGACGAAAGCCTCAAGGCGCAGGACGGATACGACATCTGGCTGAGGATTGTCGGTCGCTATCCGGTCGCCAACGTCAGCACGCCTCTGTTCTTTTACCGCCAACACGGGGCCTCGCTTAGCCGCGACACCAATCTGATCCTGTCCGCGCAATCGGAAATCCGGGCCGCCCACGTCAATCGAAGCAGCCGGCGGCAGAATGGTGTCCAACTCACGACCCTGGGATTGATCGGCGCCAAATACAGCTATCCCGGGTTGCCTGGTTTGGCGCTCCGGGAAATCAAGGGCAAACCCCTGATCGATTACACCGTGGATGTCGCGCGCAACAGCGAGGTGTTCGACCAAATTGTTGTCACGACGGATGCCCAGGAAGTGATTGAATACTGCGAAAAACGCCATCCGGACATTTTGGTGATAAAGCGCCCGCCGGAACTTTGCGATGATTTTGCCAAGGCGGAACATGTCATTCATCACGCGCTTGAAGACCTCGAGGCGGTTCATGGCAAGAACCCGGACATCGTTGCCTTCATCAATTCGAACGCGCCTTTGTTAACCGCCGATCACGTCAAGAATGCGGTCAACACGCTTCAAGTCCACAACACTGACAGTGTCGTCAGCGTATACGAAGATTCCGACTTCCATTACATTCATGGTTCAAACGGCCTTACGCCGGTCTCTCGAGATCGGCACATGCAGCTTCGATTTGAACGCGATGCTCTTTATGCTGACAATCGGGCAATCCGGGTCGCCTGGAGAGAAGCCATCACGAAGGATAGTTTTCGCGGTTCCCGTGTAGGCCATTTCCTGATGCCCATGCTCCATAGCTACCGGATCCGTACTGCGGAAGATTTCCAACTGGTTCGTCTGATCATCGAAAACGTTTTGTGACATCAACAAGGTATACTCCATTGACCAATCCGCTTTTCGTTGCCGAAATCGGCGTTAATCATGACGGAAACTTCAATCTCGTATACGAGATGATCCGCCGCGCGAAGGCTGCCGGTGCCGACGTCGCGAAGTTTCAGTTCGGCTGGCGCGACAAACCAGACGAAATCAACTGCATCACCCCGGAACGTGCGATCGAGTTGCGCAAATGGTGCGATTTCCATGAAATCGAACTGTTGGCTTCGATCATCAAGCCGGAAGCTCTGCCGCTTGCAGAAGCTGCAGGCCTTACCAGATACAAGGTTGCCTCACGCACCGTCATCGACCACCCGGACCTAGTCCGGCGGTTGATTGATTCCGGAAAAGAAACCTTTGTCTCGCTCGGCATGTGGACCGGCGAGGACTGGCCCTTCGGCCCCCCGGGAGGAAACCTGCGCTACATATTTTGCCGTTCCCACTATCCGAGCTTTCCGGAAGACCTCGTGGGCTTCCCCGAACGGTACGGCGAAGATACGTATTTCGGATATAGCTGCCATTATCAGGGGTCTGCTGCGGCCCTGATGGCGATCGCCCGGGGTGCCCATTTCATCGAGAAGCATTTCACGCTGAACAAGGCATCGCAGGTGGTCAAGGACCATGCCCTGAGCGCCACGCCTGAAGAATTCGCGGAAATGGTCCGACTTGGACGTGAAATCTCTCGGCTCCACCGCGCCTTGCCCTAAGCATTTAGCCGCCGCGCGGCCGAATTGTCGTGCACCGATTCCAGCAGGCTCATTCCATGATCCGCCCGCCAAAGGAGCAGCCTTGTCGTGCCCTCTTGGTGGTCTGCGCCTGCGCGCCCCACACTTGCCCGGAAGTTCGACAGGCAGTCCTCAATTCAGGAAAAATTAACGCTGCTCTTTAGCCTTTCATTAAAGATCCGCCCTCTAAACTGGGTTTCACAAACGGACAAGCGGACACACCGCCGCCAGGGAAGACGGAACACGAGTTACCATCATGACCTTGCTCAAGCGCCACAATCAGGATGCTCGGAACGGACGTTCAGCCGGAGGCGGCAACGTCGAACCGCTGAGCCCACTGGGACAGCCCATGCGGTTGGAGGATTTACCCCCGCCCGGCACCAAACGGTGGGTCGCCCGGCGCAAGGCCGAAGTCGTCTCCGCCGTGCGCGGAGGGCTTCTGTCCCTACAAGATG
Source organism: Rhodospirillales bacterium (assembly GCA_048263775.1). Classification (GTDB taxonomy): domain Bacteria; phylum Pseudomonadota; class Alphaproteobacteria; order Rhodospirillales; family Casp-alpha2; genus UBA1479. The sequence continues at coordinate 2,450 of JBLXDU010000010.1, read as the reverse complement.
CCTGCCGGCGTTATTCCCTGTCCGAGGACGAATACCGCACCTGGGAACGTCTGATCGACGATCACGGTCTCAAGGGACTGCACACGACCCGGACCCAGGTGTACCGCAACATCGCCCAGCGCAAGTCGCAGCGCCCGGACCTCGTCGTCCGCAACTGACGTCGCCGGTCCCCAGGTGGGCAAAAATTGCCCACCGTTAACCACTTGTTCACCGCCCCCCCAATAACCTGCAAATAACGGAATTCCTGATTGCTCAGGGCGCTGCATAACGCCCGGAGCCGTTTGGGGAAACCTGCCGGTTAACACTCCTGCAACCACGGGGGACGCAAGTGGAAGCACTTACTCAAGCAATGCGCGGTCTGGGACCGGTTCGCCTCGCCATGATGGGCGGGGTGATGTTCCTGATGCTCGGGTTCTTCATCTTCCTGCTGACCAAATTGGGCCAGCCCAACATGGCGCTGTTGTTCAGCGAACTGAACTCCACCGATTCAAACAGCATCGCCGCGGAAGTCGGCCGCTTGGGCTTTCCCGCGGAAGTCCGCGACCAGGGCACCTCAGTCTGGGTGCCGGCCGATAAAGCCTTGGAATTGCGGTTGAAAATGGCCGACCGCGGCCTGCCTGTGGGCGGCAAGGTCGGGTTCGAGATTTTTGACGAGACCGATACCCTCGGCACCACCGATTTCCTGCAGAATGTGAACCTGCGCCGCGCCCTGGAAGGCGAACTGGGCCGCACCATCCAGTCCATGGACATCGTGCACCGTGCCCGCGTCCACCTAGTCATGCCGCGCCGGCAATTGTTTTCGCGCGAAGAACAGCAGCCCAGTGCCTCTGTCGTGCTGGCCATGCGCAGCAACAAGCGCCTGGACCATGAACAGGTCTCCGCCGTGCAGAACTTGGTGGCCTCCGCCGTGCCGGGTCTCAAGCCGGGCCGCATCACAATTATCGACGACAAGGGCAAGCTGCTGTCACCCGGGTTCGAAGACGACCAGTCGGTCAACACGATTGCCGCCAAGAATGAGGAACGACGCCGCGGCGTCGAGGCCCGCATGGCGCGCACGATCGAAGAACTCCTTGAAAAGACTGTTGGTTTCGGAAACGTCCGGGCCGAAGTCAATGCCGATATGGATTTCGACCGGGTGTCCACCACCGAAGAAATCTATAACCCGGATGGTCAAGTCGTGCGTTCGACCCAGACCGTGGAACGGGCCGCCCGCAATCAGGAATCGGAAACCGACGCCGTGACCGTCGGCACCAACCTGCCCGACGCTGCCCCCGGCGGCGGCGAAGGTGCGCGCGCGCAGTCAGACGAAACCTCGACTGAGGAAACGGTCAATTTCGAAATCTCTAAGAAGACCGTCAACCACGTGAAGACCGACGGCGCCCTCAAACGGGTCACCGTCGCGGTTCTGGTCAACGGCATTCAGGGCAAGGACAAGGACGGCAACCCGACCTATACCCCGCGCCCCGCTGAACAGATGGAATTGTTGGCGACCCTCGTGCGTTCGACCATTGGTTTCGACGCGGACCGCGGCGACTCCGTCGAGGTCGTGAACATGGAATTCACTTCGCCGGTCAAGTTTGAAGAGCCCCTGGAACTGTTCTTCGGCCTGGGCAAGAACGATCTGCTTCGCTTGGCGGAAATCCTGGTTCTGAGTATCCTGGGGATCCTGGTGATCCTGCTGGTCGTGCGGCCGCTGGTCAGCCGGGCATTCGAATCCATTCCGTCGGCGCAGGAGGCCGCGGGCCGCTTGCTGGCGGATACCAGTTCCCATGCCGCCGGCCTTCTGGGCGGACCGTCGGCGCCGGCGCCGGCCGAAATGGAAGAAGAGCAGTTCGAAGAACTCATCGACATCGACCGCGTCGAGGGCCGTGTCAAGGCGTCCTCGGTCAAGAAGGTTGGCGAGATCGTCGAGAAGCACCCGGAAGAGGCCCTTTCCATCATCCGGGCTTGGATGTACCAGGAAGCGTAAACGAAGGTCCCCGGCCTCTTCCCCGAACAACGCGGAAGAGAGTCGAGGGCGAGGAGAAGCAGGTCTATGGCCCGCATCAAGGACGACTACCGAGCCCTATCGGGCACCGAGAAAGCGGCGATCTTCCTGCTGTCCCTGCATCAGGACCAGGCGGCCATGCTGTTCGAGCGCATGGACGACGAGGAAATCCGCGAACTTTCCGCGTCGATGTCGTCTCTCGGCAACGTCCATTCCTCGGTCATCGAACGGCTGTTCGTCGAATTCGCCGACAAGCTGTCGTCGGCCGGCGGCCTGGTCGGCTCCATCGACGCCGCCGAGCGCCTGTTGAAGGCTGCTCTTTCCGGCGAGCGCGTCGACAACATCATGGAAGAAATGCGCGGCCCGGCCGGCCGCACCATGTGGGACAAGATGGGCAACGTGAACGAAGCGGTGCTCGCCAACTATCTGAAGAACGAATATCCGCAGACCGTCGCCGTCATTC
>JBLXDU010000009.1:0-196592 GCA_048263775.1 Rhodospirillales bacterium | reverse complement strand
GCCCGGGCGGTGACGCCATGCAGTTGGCAGCCCTGCTGCCCCTAGTCGCCGCCGCGACCCACGGCGTCTATCAGGTTTCGACCCGCTTTCTCAGCCACAGCGAAAGCGTGCTGACCACGCTGTGCTATTCGGCATTGTTGGGTGCGCTGATCATGAGCACCGCCGTACCGTTCTATTGGACCCCTCTGCCGACCCTGGGCTGGGGGATGCTGCTGTGCGCCGGGATGTTCGGCACGCTCGGCCATTTTGCGTTGATCAAGGCCTTCACCCTGGCCCCGGCCGCGACCGTGGCGCCCTTCACCTATTCCAATTTGATCTGGGCAGCGGCATCCGGATTTCTGTTTTTCGGGGAATGGCCGGACGCCTGGACGTTCGTCGGCGCGGCCGTGATCGTCGGATCGGGGATCTACATCTACCACCGCGAAAAGGTCGTGAAACGGCGGGAGCCCTAGCCATGCAGATGAGCGACATTCCCTTCGGCACCACCGACTGGTCGGCAATTGAGCGCACAGAACACAAGGGAGAGAGCGGATTCGCCTATTGGCGAACCCAGACCTTCGGTGGCATCCGCGTGCGTATGGTCGACTACACCCCGGGATACCTGGCCGATCACTGGTGCGTCAAAGGCCACATCCTGTTCTGCCTCAAAGGTGAGTTGCACACCGAACTGGAAGACGGCCGGACCTTCGTGCTGACGCCGGGCATGAGCTATCAAGTCGCCGACAACGCCGAGCCCCACCGATCGTCAACCGCGACCGGCGCCACGCTTTTCATCGTCGATTAAGATCGGAAGTAAGGCTTTCCAGCCTGAGGGGAGTTCAGCTTCGCGACTGGCAAAATCGCGCCAGCAGGGCATCGGCGGATATCATCCCTGCGCCTTTGACGGTGAGATAAACCAAAGGGAACACCCACAGAAGACGCTGGTCGCTGACGATTGAATCCTGAACGCCGTCAAACAACGCGCCGATCGATTTGGCATCAAGGCCGTGCGCCCAGACGTCCGTCATGGTCATGGTCGCGATAAAACCGATCATCGCCAAGCTGGCCATCCGGGTGAACAGGCCGATCAGGATCAGACAGGGCAGGATCGCCTCTGCATATGTGCCCAAGGTAACGATCAGTCCCCAAGGAATAAACGCAATCTGGCTGACGTCGTAGGACGCCGCCTCGGCGATTTTGGGGAGAATTTGTGCGTAGGCGCTGCCACCTGGGATCAAAATCCCGGGGAATCCCGAACCGACCTTCGTCGCCACCGAATTGAGGAAAAACATCAACAGCACGCTGGAAAACACCAGGCGCGCGGCCAATCCTGGAAACCAATCGTCGGCCGCCCGTTCGATGGCGGAAAACACGCGGTCATGAATGCCCTTCAGGCGTGCAATGAACATGTGCGTCGTTCCTTTCTGTTTATCGTTGATGGGCATTTTCAAAGGTGCCCACTATCGAATGCCGACAACCGCACCGACTGCGAATATGGCGGCCAGGCAGGCCGAAAAATCCGTCTCTTGATCGTGCTGGTTCAGGCGATCAATGGCGCGGCCCAAAGGCGCGCCCTGCATCAGCATCTCGACCATGGCACCCGCCCCCCTATCAAGGAGGTGCGTGGCGACCGTAAGCTGGGGGCGCACAATCAATGCATCCTCTGGCGAAAGCACGACCGCCGACAGGTCCGGCACATCTTGCTGATGGGCTTCCCACATGGACGCCACCGGCCATCGGGAGTGCAACAGGCGGACGGACGGATGCATGGTGAAGCGAATGCCATCTAATTCCGCCGGATCGACCTCGGCCAGAATTTGCATATCGACCGGGTCGGCATCTGCTGCGTGATAGGCTTCCTGCCAAGCCCATTCCAGGCGAGCGACATCAGACAGATAGGGCAGATCATCCGCCGGCTGGAACCGATCGATGAAATCCGCAAACCCGCCACCGTACTCAATAAGAACAGGTGATGTCGGTGGTTCAGCCGCCACGAAGGCCCGCGCCATCTCGGCGAAAAAGGCCTCCCCCACGAGGGACGCGACGACGGGATAGGTCGCGGCCAGGGAGTCGCGCAACCCCACCGCAACGTTGTTGCGGTAAACCGCGAGGCGCGCCGCATCGCCGACAATGGCGTCCGGTACCGGGTGGCTTGGGGCCGTCAGGGCCCCCGCGAACCTGCCAGCGAGATCAGGCCACATGGCGGTTTCCCCCCTGCGCATCCTTGGCCCCATCCAGAATGGCCTGGGCCCGCAGTACTTCGCCATGAAGGACCGGCCATTGCGGAATGTCGTTGTCCCATTCAATCATCGTCGGCACCGGCCCTGCCGCCGCAACCACGCGCTCATAAAGCTCCCATACGGCCGGGGCGACGGGCCGGTCATGACTATCGATCAAAAGCGTTCCCTCCGCGCCGCTGGCTTGCGCATATCCGGCCAAGTGAACTTCCCCGGCAAGATGGGTCGGAAACCGGTCCAAATAGGCTTCGGGATCGTTTCCATGATTGGCGCAGGAAACCTGGACATTGTTGATGTCCAACAACAGATAGCAGCCGGTACGCCGGGCGACCTCGGTCAGGAAATCAATTTCATCAAAGGTGCTATCAGCAAACCGAACGTAGGTTGCGGGGTTTTCCAGGAGGATCGCCCGTCCGATATGTTCCTGCAGTTGATCGACGTGATCGACCACCAACCCGAGCGTTTCAGCCGTGTAGGGTAGCGCCAGCAGGTCGTTGAAGTACTGACCTTGATGGGTTGACCAGGCCAGATGCTCGGAAACCATGTTCGGCTCATAACGCAGGATCAGTTCCTTGAGCCGACCCAGATGGACCAGGTCCAACGGTTCTGGCCCGCCGATGGACAATCCGACGCCATGCAGAGCCAAAGGATAGCGGGTGCGGATTTCGCCCAGATAAGCATGCGGCGGCCCGCCCGCCCCCATGTAATTCTCAGGGTGCACCTCAAACCAGCCAACGGCCGGTTCGTTGTCGAGAATATCGCGATAATGCGCCGGCTTCAGGCCGGCGCCGCACCCTTGGATGACATGATGGCGGACGGGCGTCATGCCAATTGCCGATTAACCGGCCAGATCGCGCTTAAGCGGGGTCAGGCTGCCTTTGCGGTCGCCCGGCAGTTCCATCGTTTCGCAGGTCCCCTTGGGAACCAAGGTCCAGGCATTGCCCTGGTAGTCGACCTTGGACGTCCCGGCACAGGTCGTTCCAGGCCCCGCAGCACAATCGTTCTTTCCAGCCAGGGCGACGCCGAAGCACTTTTCCTTGGCTTCGGCTTTGGCATCGGTCGCGGACAGGCCGGTCGTTGCGGCGGCAATCGCGCCGGCAACCACCGCAGCAGCAGTCATCTTACGGTACATGTGGTTTCTCCATTTAATTGAATGCAAGCATTAGGGCGCAAGGCCCCGCTGGGAAACCTATGCCACAACCGCCGTGACCGGCGAATTCAAGCGCATTCAACTTAATGTGACGTTCGGTGAACGGAGGGTACCGTCCCGCCGTGCGGTCTTATGACGGGCGACGTGCCCGGATGCAGGCGTCCAACGCCGCCAGATCCGGGTCCTCGACGCCCAGCGCGTCCAGGGATTCCAGCAGGCACACCAGATAGTCGTGGTTGGAGCCGTAACGGCCTGCCGCCTTGCACATGATCTCGGCCATGGTTTCCCTGGGCAGGGGCGGCACGAAATGGGGATGGTCGGGAATCACGACGAAGGTCATCACCTGGACCGGACCGTCGAGGCTGTCCGCCGTGATCCAGGTCGGCCGGTAGACGCCGGAATTCTGTTCCCGGTCCCACAGACGCTTGAGGTCTTCTGCCAACACGTCTTCGTCGAGTTCTAGAACCAACCCCTTGCAGGCCTGACCCGGTTCCGGCACCAGGCAGAGGCCCAGGCCCGGTTGGTCGTCCGTGCCGCGTGCGCGCGTCGACCAGATCTGAAAGCGGCGCTGATGGTCGTGGACCGTCGCCGCGAAGGTCGAGGCGACGCAACATTCCGGATTCCACATGAGCGATCCGAAGGCGAACACCCGGAACGGCTCACCCTTGGGGCGTTCGGCCAGGATGCGTTCAATCCCCGCCGCCTTCTGTTCCGGGGTCATCTTGATCTTGGGGCCGCGGTTGGCCCAAGGGTCTGCGCCGCCGTCGGTCATAGTTCTCCCGCGTTTTCCTTGGTACGGTGGAAATGGATGCCCGGCGCGTTTTCCTGGGTGTGGTTGAGGTGCCAGGCGTTACGCGCCATGAACACGGGCGTGCCTTCGTGGTCTTCGGCCATGCTCGTGCGGTTGGCGTCCATGAAGGTCTTCATGGCCTGCGGCGTGTCGGCATCGACCCAGCGTGCGGTATAAAGCTCCGTCGGTTCGAAATGCACGGGCACGTCGTATTCCGTGCGGATGCGATCGGCCAGCACATCGAACTGCAACCCGCCGACCACACCGACGATCCAGTCCGCCCCCATGGTCGGCTTAAACACCCGGCCAACGCCCTCTTCCGCCAATTGCTGCAGGGCCTTGCCCAGGTGCTTGGCACGCATGGGGTCCGCCGGGCGGACCTTCTGCAGCAATTCCGGCGCGAAGTTGGGGATGCCGGTGAACACAAGGTCCTCGCCCTCGGTCAGAGCGTCGCCGATGCGCAGGTTGCCGTGGTTGGGGATGCCGATGATATCGCCGGCCCAGGCCTCCTCGGCCAGTTCCCGGTCCTGGGCCAGGAACAGCACCGGGTTGTGGATGGTCAGGGTCTTTTGCGTGCGCACATGCTTCATCTTCATGCCGCGCGTGAACTTGCCCGAACAGATGCGCATAAAGGCGATACGATCGCGGTGTTTCGGATCCATGTTGGCCTGGATCTTGAACACAAAGCCGGACACCTTGCTTTCGGCCGGGTCGATGTCGCGGTCGCGGGTATGCTGACGGCGCGGCGGCGGGGCCAGTTCGCCCAGGCCCTGCAACACTTCGCGCACCCCGAAATTGTTCAAGGCGCTGCCGAAATAGACCGGCGTCATGTGACCTTCACGATAGGCCTCGAGATTGAATTCCGGCAGTAGACCGCGTGCCATGTCGACTTCGTCGCGCAGTTGCTTGACCGCATGTTCCGGCAGCAGAGCGTCGAGACGCGGATCTTCCAGCCCCTCACAGGCCTCGCCCTCGTCCGGTTTCTCACCCTTGGAGCGTTCCATCAGGACCAGGCGGTCCTTGAACAAGTCGTAGCAGCCGAGGAAGTTGCGGCCCATGCCGATGGGCCAACTGGCCGGCGTGACGTCCAGCGCCAAAGCCTGTTCGACCTCGTCCATCAAGTCAAAGGGATCGCGGGCCTCGCGGTCCATCTTGTTGATGAAGGTGATGATCGGCACGTTGCGTAGGCGGCAAACCTCGAACAGCTTGCGCGTCTGGGCCTCGATCCCCTTGGCCGCGTCGATCACCATGACGGCACTGTCGACGGCGGTCAGTGTGCGGTAGGTGTCTTCGGAAAAGTCCTCGTGGCCCGGCGTATCCAGAAGATTGAAGGTCTTATCCTGATAATCGAAGGTCATGACCGACGACGCGACCGAAATTCCACGCTCCCGCTCCACCTTCATCCAGTCCGAGCGCGCGCGGCGGCGCTCCCCCCGCGCCTTGACGGCGCCGGCTTCCTGAATAGCGCCGCCGAACAGCAGCAGCTTTTCCGTCAGCGTGGTCTTACCGGCATCAGGGTGCGAGATGATGGCAAAGGTCCGGCGGCGGGCCACCGATGGGGGCAATTTGGGTTCGGTCGTCATGGGCCGTGTTTTATCTCAAGTCACCGAATTCCACTAGAAATCCTTGGCCTCACGGGTTGATTTTTCTAAGCTGAACATTAGGAAATCCACCCGACACCGGGCGGTAAGACAAAGGGAAACAATCAAGATGACGGCAGAAGACGAACGCCGCAAGGGTACGGATCGACGCGGCGACGACCGCCGCGCGGAGGAACGGCGCGACAGCGACCGCCGTCAGGCCGAGGAAGGCCCGCCCCCGGGCCAGGACGACCGCCGCCAGGAAGAACGCCGGACAGCCGCCCGGCGCAGCGACCCCCGACGTACGGGACCCCGGCGCGATTGACCCGGTCAGCCCCGGTTTTAACCCAGGTGGCGCCACCAGAATTTCTGATTGATGGAAAACACCGGCTGGTAATGGCGGATTGACGACGCCTTGACCACCGAGCTGATCTGGTTGTCGAGAACCAGCGGAATGCGTTCCCCCGACTTCGCCGTCATGTAGACAACCAAGATCGCATGTCCGACCTTGAGGTTAAGGTCCTTGACCGCGACCACGCGCAGATCGTTATCGTCCCAGCCCAACATGCGCAGGGACAGGTACTTCATGATCGCGTAGTCCTCGCAATCACCGAAGCGGGCCATGAATTCCTGCGGCGTGGCCCAATAATCGTTCTGGCCCCAGTTGTTCTTGTCCTGGACGTAGGTCGCCTTGTTCATGCGTTCATTGACCTGACGCAATTGATCCAGCTTGTTCAGCCCCTTGACGCTCTTCAGGAATTCGATCCATTCCGCATTGCCGCAGATCTGCATCTGCCCGGGACCGGGATAGCACTTCACCGGCGTGTTGTTTTTACGGGCCTGGGTAAAGCGCTCAAGCGCCCCCAACCATTTGGTGAAGGCCTTGAGGTCGTCGGACTGAACTTCCTTGGTATTGAAGAAGCTGGGCTGTGGGGAGGCGCTGAGAGCCCCCACGGGCAGGGCCGCGACGGCCGTCATCGCAAGAAGCAGAACACCAATGCAACGCAGGATTATCACTGTCATTCTTCCATCCGGCATCCGTTGTGGACCCGCCCTTGATTATATCGCGTCGCGCGCAGCCGGCCAACTTGAGCGACACGCAGCCTAACCTTTTGCAGGGCCGTGCTGCCGTGATCTCGCTCACATGGTCGGAAAACGACTTTGCTGCAAGGGGTTAAGTCTCTAATATGCCTCGAACGCGCGAGGGAAACCGCCCGTTGGGGAGCACCATGGCGGAAGCAGCCGAAAACAAAACGACCGATACCGAGACGCCCGCGGGCGAGCCCAAGCCAAAGAAGGCGAAGCGCGAATTCAACAAGGTCGCGCTGGCCATCTTGGCGACGACGGCCCTGGCGATCGCGGTATCCATCTATTTCACCCTGCAGTTCATCGACAAGGAACGCGACCGTGACCGCCTGAATTGGCAAGTCCGCCTGGGTATCGTCGCCGATTTCCGCGCCGCCGCGGTCAACCAGTGGGTTGAGGAACAGTTCGGCCATATGCGCGAATTGACGCAGAACGCTTCGCTGCAGCTCTACCTTTCCGAAGCCTCCGCCGGTGCCAAGAAGGATGCCACGGCCCCCGTTGGGCAGAGCGGCGGCGTGACCGCCATTCCGTCCCTTGACACCCTGGGCAGCGAATTGGGGGCCGCCCTGTCGTCGGAATTGACGGACGGCAAGGACAAGGCTGCGGCCGAAACGGCTCCCGCACCCCTCGCCGATCCCCTGGATGCCCTGGATTCGAACGCCAGCAGTTCGGCCTCCGTCGGGTTCCTGCGCAACCTACTGATCGCCACCGCCGAACGTTCGGGATTCAAGGCGCCGCCCCCCGTGGGCGAAATCGCCGCCAACATCGAACGACCTGGCGTCGCCGGTATCGGCCTGATCGACACCAACCTGAACGCCATCGTCTCGACCCCCGACATGCCGCCCCTGAACAAGCGCATCCGCGATGCCGTCCGTCAGGCCCTGCAGGGGGATCCGGCGATCATCGACATTTTCAAGGGCCCGACCAACGAGCCGACGATGGGCTTCGTGCTGCCGATCTTCAAGTTGCAGGAAGGCACCGGCGCCAAGGCCATCGGCGCCGTGATCGGCATCAAGATCGTCGACGAAGACCTGTTCAAGCGGCTGAAACAGCCGGGCGAACTGTCCAAGACCTCGGAAAGCTTCATCGCCCGCAAGGTCGGCAATACGGTCGAATACCTGACCCCGCTGGCCGATGGAAGCAAGGCCTTCGAACGCCAGATGGCCATGGACACACCCGACCTAGCTGCCGCTTATGCGTTGGAAAAAACGGGCGGCTTTGCCCAGAAACGCGATTACGCCGGCGCGGAAGTGCTCGTCACCTCACGCGCCATCGCCAACGTGCCGAGCTGGGTCCTGGTCCGCAAGGTCACGACCGAGGAGGCCCTGGCATCCACGGAAACCCGTCTGCGCACGACCCTGATCGTTCTGCTGCTGATCATCGGCGGCGTTTCGGTGTCGTTCTTCGCCGTCTGGGCCCATGGGGCGTCTGTCCGCGCCAAACAGGCCATGGCCGACATGAAGGTGGCGCTTGAGCGTTTTTCCAACATGTCCAAGTTCATGAAGGTGGTGACCGACAGCCAGCCGACGGAGATCGTCGCCGTCGACGGCAACACCACCTATACCTTCGCCAATGCCCCGGCCGCCCGCGCGGCCGGGATCAGCGCCGAAGACATGATGGGCAAGTCCATGGCCAGCGTCATGGGCCCGGTGAAGGCGCAACGCCTGGCCGAGATCAACAACGGCGTGCTGCGCACCTTCGAACGCGAACAGCATATTTCGTCCTTCACGGACCCGGATGCGGACCCGGACGATATCAGCGCCATTCACGTCATCAAGTCGGACCATATCCCGCTGCGTGGCGACCGCGACTATCCGCCGGGCGTTCTGATGGTGCTGGAGGACATTTCCGAACTGTCCCGCGAACGCCGCCGGTCGGAACGCATGATGCGGCAGTTGATCGACACCCTGGTCAGCGTGGTCGATCGCCGCGACCCCTATTCCGCCAACCATTCGACGCGCACGGCCGAGGTTGCCCGCGAGATCGCCGAGGAAATGGGCCTCTCCGAATTGGAAGTCCATACCGTCGACATCGCCGGCAGCCTGATGAACCTGGGCAAGATCTTCGTGCCGCCCGAGGTCCTGACCAAGACCGGCAACCTGACGGATGAAGAACGCGAGCTTTTGGCCTCGACCTACCTTGTCACCGCCGATCTTCTCCGGGATGTCACCTTCGAGGGCCCGGTGGTCAAGACCGTGCTGCACATGGGCGAACATTGGGACGGCACAGGCCGCTTCCATATCTCCGGTGACCGCATCATCCCGACGGCGCAGGTTCTGGCCGTCGCCAATGCCTTTGTCGGCATGGCCAGCGCACGCGCCTGGCGGCCCGCCATGGAGTTCCGCAAGGTCATCGACATCCTGATGCAGGAAACGGGCAGCAAGTTCGACCATCGTCCGGTCAGCGCCCTGATGAATTTCCTGGAAAACCGCGGCGGCATCGAAAAGTGGGCACACTTCCGCGACCCGCCGGCATCGGACAAACCGGAACTCTAGTCGGTAAGCTGACGCTTAACAGGCAACCGGAACCCCCAACGCACAAGAAAAGAGGCCGGACGCATGACGCGTCCGCCCTTTTCAGTTACCTGATCTAAGAGGGGTGTGGTCAGGTGTCGTCGATATTCACGGTGAACCCGTCGTCGGTCTGCGTCACGGAATAGCCTTCCGACGCATCGCCGTCGCCGTTGCGATCGAGGTCGTCGAACTTCACGCCCTCCAGGGTCACGGACATGTCGTCCTTGCCCGCGAAGGAGATGACCGCGTCGCCTTCTTCGTTCTCCGAGAAGATCATATCGTTCATGTCGAACTGCTCGCCTTGGAATTCGAGCGTATCCTGCAGCATGATGTCTTCGATGATGTCATGGCCGCTATCGGCATCGAAGATGAAGGTGTCGTTGCCCGAACCGCCGTTCAGAACATCGTTCCCAGCACCGCCGAACAGGACGTCATTGCCCGAGCCACCTTCCAGGTAATCGTCACCGAGACCGCCGAACAACTGATCGTGGCCGTCTCCGCCTTCAATCGTGTCATTGCCGGAGCCGCCATAGAGCAGGTCGTTTCCGTCATTGCCTTCGATCTCGTCGTCGCCGGAGCCGCCATGAACCGTGTCATGGCCCGAGCCGCCCTCGATCTCGTCATCGCCGGAACCACCGTAGAGCAGGTCGTTGCCGTCGTTGCCTTCGATCTCGTCGTTGCCGGCGCCGCCATAGACCGTGTCGTGGCCCGAGCCACCTTCGATCTCGTCATTACCAGAACCGCCATACAGCAGATCGTTGCCGTCATTGCCTTCGATCTCGTCGTTGCCGGAACCGCCGTAGACCGTGTCATGGCCCGTGCCGCCTTCGATGTCATCGTTGCCGGCGCCGCCATACAGCAGGTCATTGCCGTCATCGCCTTCGATCTCATCGTTGCCGGAACCGCCCTGAATCTCGTCGTTGCCGGTGCCGCCTTCGATTTCGTCATTGCCGGAACCGCCGAACAGCAGATCGTTGCCGTCGCCGCCTTCGAGCTCGTCATTGCCCGAGCCGCCGAAGAACGTGTCGTTGCCCCAACTGCCGGTCAGTTCATCGTTGCCGGCACCGCCGTACAGCGTATCTCCGCCGCCGCCGGTGTTGAGATCATCGTTCTTCGTGCTGCCGGCGTAGGTCTGGGCCTGATAGTTGCCGGTCCAGTCGTCGCTCGAATTGTCGTTGCCGACCATGCCGTCGTTGTCGTTGTCTTCGCCGTCCATGTCCAGGCCGTCGAAATCTTCCTCGACAGGTTCGGGCTCCGGTTCCGGCTCGGGCGCAACAACCGCCGCCGCCGCAACCACAACCGCGGCCGAGGTAGCCATGGAGTTGTTGGACTGTTCCGTCGCCGTCGCCGTAAAGGTCAGGTCGAAGGCTTCGACTTCGCCGTCGAAGGGAACCGAAAGGCTGAGGCCTTCCAGATCGTCGCCGGACACCGTCCAGGTGCCGTCGCCGTTGTCCGTACCGGCGGACAGGCTGGCCCCTTCGGGCACGCCGCCGATGGTCACGGACAGGTCTTCCGAACCGTCGGTATCAGTCAGGCCGGCGACGATGTCGATGGGATATTCGGCCACATCAGGCGTGCCGTCCTGGGTTTCGAAGCTGATCGAGTTGATCAGATAGTCGTCACCGCTATCCGGCGCCGAGAACACGATCTGATCAAAGCCGCCGTCGGCGCTGAGCGTGACCGGATCGTCGATCCCATCCGTCACACCGTTGATCGTGCCCGAACCGACTTCCTCACCGTCGCGGTACAGCTTGTAGCTTGCCTGCTCGCTGGAGGCCAGCCAGGCAAAGGAAACATCGGCGGAGGACACATCATCGTCGAAGGTGACGATGAGTTCTTCCGAAACATCGTGATAGTTGCTGTACCCGATTTCATTGTTGTCACCAGAGGCGCTTCCCGCAACGCCGAAGCCGAGCGGCGAACCGTTGGTCGAGACATTGTCGGCCGAGGGCTCGGACAGCGTTCCGTTCGAATTGATCGACCGGCCCGTGATCGAGAAGCCGGCATCGCTTTCGCCGAAGTTGGCGGAACTGATGGTCACCGTCTCGGCGACACCTTCCGTACCCTCGGTGATGACCGGATCGCCGATCGTCACGCTGGTGATCGTCGGCACGTCGGCCAGGGCCGACACGTCGATGCCGATCGTAGAGGTCGTGGTCGTCGTAGCCCCACCGTTCTGTTCGGTCGAGGTTGCGGAAACCGTCAGCTCGATATCGGCGTCCGAATGGGCCGGCGGGGTCAGGGACAGATTGTCCGGAATAACGCCGTCCGCGAAGGTGATTTCGCCGTTATCGACCTCCAGAACCGTATCGCCCGACTTCAGCACGGCGCCGTCCGGAATGCCGGAGATCGTCACGCTGAGGGTTTCCGACCCGTCCGTATCGGTCAGGGCGGCGGCGATATTGAGCGCCACCGAAACATCTTCCGTGGTCGGTGCCTGTTCCGTCACCGTCAGGGTCGGGGCATCGGCCTCATTATCGCTGTTGATGTCGACGTTCAGCGTGGTCGACACGGTTTCCGAAGCACCGTCGTTTTCCGTGACCGTCGTTTCCACCCCGATCTGGAAGCTTTCCAGGGGTTCCGCCGCAGCTGGCGTGCCCGTAACCTCAAGGTTGTCGATCTTGTACTTTTCGTCACTACCCGTGGTCCTGACCACCATCTTGATGACCAACTCGTCACCCTCAGGGATGTTGTCCAGGGTGAAGGTTTCCCAATCGTTCTGGTCCCCGTTATGGGTCATCAGTTCGTGTTCAACCCCGTCGACCACGGCGATGACCTTGAGGTAATCGGCATGAGATCCGCTGGAGTCGAGGTCGCCATACCCCTTCATTTTGAAGGAGAAGCTCACGTCTTCCTGGCCGGAAATATCGATGGCCGCGGTGTTGAAGGTGGAAATGTCACCGCCCGAAGGATTCTGGAACTCGAACCGGTCATCGTCTGCCGCGGTACGGTCGTCGTCACCCCAACTGCCGCCCGTCGATGAGAAGCCGTTATCGCCCCCGGCGGCCGTCTGGCCGTCGAACGTGTCGTTGAAGTTCTGGGAATAGAGGGATGCAGGCTCACCGCCGCCCTCGCCTTCGACCGTTTCCGGCAGGCTGATGGTCAGGCCCTCCAGATCACCGCCGGACAGCGTCCAGCTACCCGTACCTTCGTCGAAGGTCCCGTGATTCAGGGTTGCGCCTTCAGGAATGCCCGTCAGGGTCACGCTGACCGTTTCCGAGCCGTCCAGATCCGTCAGACCGACATCAATGCTGAGCGGCAGTTCCGTGCCAGCCTCACCGGCGGCATCCTGGGTCGCGACCGTGAAGTCGTCGACCACGCCGGTCACGTCCACGTCGATGGTCGCCGAGGTCGTCGTCGTGTCGCCGCCGTTCTCTTCCGTCGAGGTCGCCGACACCGTCAGCTGGAAGTCGTCGTTGGAATTGGTCGGCGGCTGGATCGTCAAACCTTCGGGGATGATGCCGTCGGCGAAGGTGATCTCGCCACCGGAGACATCCAGGAGCTGACCGCCGGCCCGCAGCACAGCACCTTCCGGGATGCCCGACAACGTCACGCTGAGGGTTTCTGAACCGTCCGTATCGGTCAGGGCAGCAGCGATATCGAGCGCAATGGCCGTGTCCTCGTCACCCGTCACGTCGGAGACCGTCAGGGTCGGGGCTTCGGCCTCATTGTCGTTGTTGATGTCGACATTCAGCGTGGTCGACACGGTTTCCGAGGCACCGTCGTTTTCCGTGACTGTCGTTTCCACGCCGATCTGGAAGCTTTCCAGAGGCTCGGCCGCGGCCGGCGTGCCTTGGACCTTCAGATTGTCCATCTTGTAGACTTCGTCCGAAGACGTCGTCTTGACTTCCATACGGATGATCAACTCATCGCCCTCGGGAATGTTGTCGAGGGTGAAGGTCGTATTGCACACGTCGCCGTTCTCGGTCATCAGCTCGTGCTCGACGCCGTCGACCACCGCGATCACACGGAAGAAGTCGGCGTAGTTACCGCTCGAGTTGAGGTCGCCATCACTGTCCAGCTTGAAGCTGAAGGTCACGTCTTCCTGACCGGAGATATCGATGGCCGCACTGTTCCAGGTCATGAAGGCGTCTTCGCCGTCATTGCCGTTGGTATCGGACTTGGAGAACTCATACCGGTCGTCATCAACACCGTGATAGCCGGTGGTGTCGGAATTCGACGCATCGGTCGAGAAGCCATTGGCCCCGCCGGCGCTGGTCGACCCATCGGACAGGCTGTTGAAGTTCTGGGAATAGAGGGTCTGCGGCTCGCCGCCGCCCTCGCCTTCGATTGTTTCCGGCAGGCTGATGGTCAGGCCTTCAAGGTCGTCGCCGGACAGCGTCCAGTTACCGGTGCCCTCGTCGAAGGTCCCGTGATTCAGGGTTGCGCCTTCAGGAATGCCCGTCAGGGTCACGCTGACCGTTTCCGAGCCGTCCAGATCCGTAAGATCAACCGAGATGTCGAGCGGCAGGGCGTCGCCACCGGCACCTGCCGCATCGCTGGTCGCGACCGTGAAGTCGTCGACCACGCCGGTCACGTCCACATCGATGGTCGCCGTGGTCGTGGTCGTGTCGCCGCCGTTTTCTTCTGTCGAGGTCGCCGACACCGTCAGCTGGAAGTCCTCGTTGGAATTGGTCGCCGGCTGGATCGTCAGACCCTCGGGAATGATGCCGTCGGCGAAGGTGATCTCGCCACCGGAGACATCCAGGGGCTGACCGCCCGCCCGCAGCACGGCACCTTCCGGGATGCCCGACAGCGTCACGCTGAGGGTTTCCGAGCCGTCCAGGTCCGTCAGGGCCGCGCCGATGTTAAGCGCGATGGCCATGTCCTCGTCACTCGTCACGTCGGAGACGGTCAGGGTCGGGGCTTCGGCCTCATTGTCGTTGTTGATGTCGACATTCAGCGTGGTCGACACGGTTTCCGAGGCACCGTCATTTTCCGTGACCGTCGTTTCCACGCCGATCTGGAAGCTTTCCAGGGGCTCGGCCGCGGCAGGGGTCGCGACAACGGAAATGTTGTCCATCGAGAAATACTCGTCACTCGACGTCGTCTTGGCCTCCATCCGGATGATCAGCTCGTCACCCGCCGGAATATCGGAGATTTCGAAATGCCCATTGGCGAAGTTGCCGTCCTTGACGAGAACTTCATGCTCAACCCCATCGACCACGGCGATGACCGTGAAGAAGTCGTGGTAGGAGCCGCTTTCCTCCAAATCCCCATAGGCCGTCAGGTCGAACGAGAACGTCACGTCTTCCTGGCCCGAGATATCGATCGGCGCGCTGTTCCACTGATTGACGTCGCTGTCGTCGTAAGCGTCGTTGCTCGACTGTCCGAAGTAATAGCCGTTGCCGTAGACGCCGTGGATACCTTGAACGTCCGCCGCGGAACCATCGGTGGTGAACCCGTTTGCGCCACCGGCACTCTGCGAGAAATTGCTCAGGTTGTCGAAATTCTGCGAATACAAGGAGACAGGTTCGCCGGCGCCCTCGCCTTCGACCGTTTCCGGCAGGGTAATGGTCAAGCCCTCAAGATCGCCACCGGACAGCGTCCAGCTGCCCGTACCTTCGTCGAAGGTGCCGTGGTTCAGGGTCGCCCCTTCCGGAATGCCCGTCAGGGTCACGCTGACCGTTTCCGAGCCGTCCAGATCCGTCAGATCAACCGAGATATCGAGCGGCAGTTCGTCACCGCCGGCACCGGCCGCGTCACTGGCCGCAACCGTGAAGTCGTCGACCACGCCGGTCACGTCCACATCGAGCGTTGCCGTGGTGGTCGCCGTGGCGCCGCCATTCGCTTCCGTCGACGTCACCGACACCGTGATCTGGAAATCCTCGTTGGAATTGGCCGCCGGCACCACTTCCAGGTCGACCAGGTCGCTCAGTTCCAGGCTCCAGGTATCAGTGGTCTCGTCATACACCCCGTTATTCAGGGTGGCGCCGGACGGAATGCCCGACAAGGTGATCGAGGAAATCTCTTCCGAGCCGTCCAGGTCGGTCAGGACCGCGGTGATATCAAGCGCGATCGGCATATCTTCGACGCCCGCCGCATCGGACACGGTCACGTCCGGCGCCGAGGCTTCATCATCAAGCACCGGCACATCGACCGAAACCGTCGTGCTGATGCTGGCGGTATCACCGTCGTTCTCCGTCGCTGTCGCCGTCACGGACAGGTCAAAGTCCGTGGCGTCGGCCGGTACCGTCAGGGTGATGCCCAGCAGTTGGCCAGCGCTCAGGTCGAAGGTGTCGTCCGTGCCGGTCGAGGTCAGCACCGTGCCGTCGGCCAGGGTCATCGTTGCCCCTGCGGGTACGCCCGAAACGGTGGCCGACAGGGTTTCCGAGCCGTCGATGTCGGTCAGGCCGGCGTTGATGTCGAGCGGATATTCGACCACGTCGGCGCCGCCAGGGGTCTGGAATTCGACCAGACCGCCATTCCCGACATGCGTGCCGTCGCCGAAGCCGATGGCTTCCACATTGTTGATGGTCAGGATCTGGCCCGTGTCCAAATCCTTCACCTGAGTATTGATGTTGCCGTTGTTGTTCGTGAAGTTCTGGAGCTCATAATGATCGGCGCTCTTGCCCAGGTACACGACGTCTCCGCCGCCGTTCGGCTGACCGGCACCATTGATCGATGCATTCCCGGTGATATCACCGTTGATGGTGACTCGGTCGTTTCCGCCGCCCAGGTTGATATTCGTGCCGCCGCCGACATCACCGTTGATCACCAGGGTGTCGTTGCCGCCGCCCATGGTGAAGCTTTCGTTCATGCGCAGGTCGCGATCGACGACCCAGACATCGTCACCGCCGCCGGCGGTATGGTTTTGGACGTTGCTGTCGACGAACTGGTTCTGCAGGTTCGAGCCGTCACCGACGTAACTGCCGCTGCCGCCGGTCGACGCCGGAGTGCCCTCGCCCAAATCGACCGTCAGGGTCGGGGCGTCGGCGACACCCGAAACCGCGACGTTCAGGGTCGAGGACGTGGAGGCCGTGGCACCGTTCGATTCCGTCGATGTCGCCGTCACGGTGAGGGCAAAGTCATCATTGGAGTTTGCGGGCGGCTGGATCGTCAGGTTATCGGGGACGATGCCGTCGGCGAAGGTGATTTCACCGTTCTCAACGTTCAGGGTCACGTCACCCGACTTCAGGACCGCACCGGCCGGAATGCCGGAAATGGTCACGCTCAGGCTTTCGTCGGCGTCGGTCAGGGCCGCGTCGATGGTCAGCGGGATGGCGTTATCCTCGGCGCCAGTGGCATCGGAGACATCGAGATCAGGCGCATCGGCCAGAATATCCGGAACATCGACCGCCACCGTGGTGCTGACGCTGGCCGTATCACCATCGTTTTCCGTCGCCGTTGCGGTAACGGACAGGTCGAAGTCCGTGGCGCCGGCGGGAACCGTCAGGGTGATGTCCTGCAGCTGGCTATCGGTCAGGTCAAAAGTGTCGTCCGGCCCGGTCGAGGTCAGGACCGTGCCGTCGGCCAGGGTCAGCGTCGCCCCTTCGGGGACGCCGGAAATGGTCGCCGACAGGGTTTCCGAACCATCGATATCGGTCAGGATCGCGTTGATGTCGAGCGGATATGCGATAACTTCCGCACCACCCGTACCCGGCTGAGTCGGCACCGTGTCGACCTGAATGTGGATGTCATTGAAGTCATTGTCGCCGCCGCCGGCCAGATCTTCCCAACTCTGGTTGCCCGGCGCGTTCGTGTCCTGCGTGTAGTCGAAGTTGCCTTCATTGAGCGTCGGGTCGTCGAACAGGACCGGATCGCCCTGCCCCTGCAAAACCTGCCCGTTCGGGCCGACCACATGCCAGTTTCCGTCCTGGCCCTGGGTGAAGGTTACATCCATGCCGTTGGACAGGTTGTTGTTCAGGCCGTCACCGTTGGGAATGATGAAGAAGCCGATGTCTTCCGGATCGACCCCGTCCAGGGTGAAGCTTTGGCCCACCGTGTCCTTGACGTCGGCCCAGATGATTTGGCCCGACTGCGGCGTACCGTCTTCACCCATGACGTAGTAGCCGTAGGTGTTGTGATAGCCGGCTTCGCCTTGGGCGGCATTAGTGATCGTCACGCTGCCCGGAATTTCTTCCGAACCACCGCCCGAGGGCACACCGGTGCCCAGGTCGACGGACAGCTGCGGCGCGTCGGCATCGCCGGTCACCGCGACGTTGAGGGTCGAGGACGTGGCCGCCGTGGAGCCGTCGGATTCCGTCGACGTGGCCGTCACGGTCAGAGCGAAGTCTTCGTTGGAGTTCGGCGCCGGCGTGATGGTCAGCCCTTCAAGCTGCGCGGGATCCAGGTCGATGCTATTGGCGTCGGCCGTAGCCACGAAGGTCGAACCGTCCGACAGGGTCAGGGTCGCGCCTTCCGGAATGTCGGAAATAGTCACGCTCAGGGTTTCGCTGCCATCCGTCAGACCGGCATCGATGTTCAGGGCGATGGGCAGATCTTCCGTGCCCGCCGCGTTGTCGAGCGTCAAGGTCGGCGCATCCGCTTCCGGATCGACGCTGACGGCCATGGCCCCTTCGACGGAGCTGGTCGTCACCGCACCGGTGTCCGGATCGGTGTCCAGCGATGTGGCGATGACGTTCAGGGTGAAGTCGTCATCGGAATTTTCCGGCGGCGTGATGGTCAAGCCCTGAAGCTGGTCACCGGCAAACAGGAAGGTGGTATTTTCCGGCGTCGCCGTGAAGGACGAGCCGTCGGACAGAGTCAACACCGCGCCCGGGGGCACGTCGGAGATGGTGACACTGAGGACTTCCGAGCCGTCCGTGTCGTTCAAGCCGGCCGAGATGTTCAGCGGGATCGCCGAGTCTTCCGTGCCGGTGACGCTGCCGACGTTCAGGTACGGCACGTCGGCGACGGCGTCGACGCCGACAGTGATCGTGCCGGTCGCGGGCTCGGAGGTGCTGTCGCCGTCCGTGGTGACGACGGACACGCTCAGTTCGAAGTCAGCGCCGCTGTTGGCGGGCGCCTTGATCTGCAGGCCGGCAAGGTCGGCTTCGGTCAGCACCGCAACGCCATCGGTCACATTGATCGGACCGTTGGCGTTGGACAGCAAGGCACCCTGCGGAATGCCGGACAGGGTGATCTGGGCCGTTTCACTTTCGTCGGCCTTGTCGATGCTGATCGGCAGGTCAATCAGCGTGTCTTCGTCGCCCTGGGCGGTGCCCAAAGTGACCGCGGCACCGTCGGCGCCGCCGCTCACGTCGACACTGATGGTCCCGGTCGCGGTTTCGGACACGTCGCCTTCATCCGTGGTCGTGGCCGACACGGTGATATCGAAGTTGCCTGCGAAGTCGGTCGGCGGCGTGATTTCTAGGCCGTCCAGTTCGCCCTCGCCCAGTGTCACGGAACCATTGACGATTTCAAGCGGCTGGCCGTTGCGGGTCAGCACCGCACCTTCCGGAATGTTGGACAGGGTAACGGACAGGGTTTCCGAGCCGTCCGTATCCAGTTCCGTAACATCGATGGTCAGCGGGATCGCCGTGTCTTCGGCGCCGGAGGCCGTGGTGTCGGTCACCTGGGCGCCGTCGGCGACGCCCTGCACAGTGACGTCGAGGGTGGTCGGTGCCGAGGTCGCCGTGGTGACCGCACCCGTATCCGGATCGGTTTCCGTGGCCGTGGCGGTGACGGTCAGCTGGAAGTCGTCGCTGCTGTCGGCCAGTGGCGTGATGGTCAGACCTTCGAGCTGCGCCGGCGTCAAGGTGACGCTGTTGCTGGTTTCCGAAGCGGTGAAGGTCAGGCCGCCCGGCAGGGTCAGGGTCGCACCAGCCGGAATGCCGGAGATCGTAACCCCCGTCACCTCGCCATTGATGTCCTGGGCCGCGGCTTCGGCATCGATGTTCAGCGCAATGGCCGTGTCTTCATCACCCACCGCCGCATCGACGGTCACCGTCGGGGCATCGACCTGCGCCGCAACGGACACGCCGAGCGCAACCGGGGCGGACGTCGCCGTCGTCACCGTACCCGTTTCCGGATCGGTTTCCTGGGCCGTCGCAGAAACCTGCAGCGTGAAGTCCGTATCGAAATCTTCCGGCAGGGAGACCGTCAGGCCGTCCACGTCTGCCGCATCGACCGTCCATGTGCCGCTTTCGGCATCGAACGTTCCCGCCGACAGAGTTGCCCCCTCGGGCACGCCCGAGATGGTCACCGACACGACTTCGCCGTTGATGTCCTGGGCCGCCGCCGCCGGATCAATATCCAGCGCGATGGGACCGCCGTCTTCCGTACCGGAAGCGTTGCTGACGTCAACCGTCGGCGCATCGGCCACGGCATCGACCGAGACCGTCAAGGACACAGGGGCACTGGTGGCGGTGGACAACTCGCCGGTTTCCGGATCGGCACCCTGGGCCGTCGCGGTAACGGAAAGCGCGAAGTCCGTATCGAAGTCTTCCGGCAGGGTGATGGACAGGCCTTCGACCATGTCCGGCGTCAGGCTGACGGAGGTATTCCCCTCCGTTGCCGTGAACTGGAAACCGCCGCCCAGGTTCAGGGTGGCGCCGACCGGAATGTCGGAGATCGTGACGGACGTCACCTCTCCCGCGATGTCGCCGGCCGCCGTGGCCGGATCGATGTTCAGCGGAATGGCCCCGCCGTCTTCGACACCCGAAGCCGCGTCGACGGCAACCGTCGGCGCATCGACCTGCGCGATGACGGAAACGTCCAGATCCACCGGCGCGGAGGTCGCCGTGGTGACGGCGCCCGTTTCCGGATCGGTTTCCTGGGCCGTGGCCGAGACCTGCAGGGTGAAGTCCGCATCGTAATCTTCCGGCAGAGAGACCGTCAGGCCCGGGACGTCGGCCGCATCGACCGTCCATTCGCCCGTGTCGGCATTGAAGGAGCCGGCGGAAAGCGTCGCGCCTTCGGGCACACCCGTGATGCTCACGGAGACGACCTCGCCGTTGATGTCCTCGGCCGCTGCCTGCGGGTCGATGTTCAGTGCGATGGGGCCGGCATCTTCCGTTCCGGACGCATTTTCCACGCCGACCGTCGGAGCATCGGCAACGGCACCGACTTCAACCGCCAGGGACACAGGGTCGCTGGTCGAGGTCGTGACGGCACCGGTATCGGGGTCCACTTCCTGGGCCGTGGCGGAAACCTGCAGCGAGAAGTTTTCGTCGAAATCTTCCGGCAAATCGATGGACAGGTTTTCAACCATGGCCGGGGTCAGGTTGACGGAGGTATTGCCTTCCGTCGCCGTGAACTGGAAACCGCCGCCCAGGTTCAGGGTGGCGCCGACCGGGATGTCGGAAATGGTGAACCCGGTCACTTCGCCCTGCACGTCCTGGGCTGCTGCCGCTGCGTCGATGTTGAGCGCGATGGGCCCGCCGTCTTCAAGGCCGGAGGCCGCGTCCACGGTCACCGTCGGGGCATCGGCCTGCGAGGCGACGGAAACGTCGATGGTCGCCGTCTGTGACGCCGTGTCGCCGCCATCCGCTTCCGTCGAGGTCGCGGTCACGGTTAGCTGGAAGTCTTCGCCGCTGTCAGTACCCGGGGTCACAGACAGATCGTCGAGGTCGCCCGAAGACAGAGTCCAGGTGCCGTCTTCGTTCTTCGTACCGGCGGATAGGGTCGCATCGTCGGGCACGCCCGAGATGGTGATGCTGAGGCTTTCCGAACCGTCGATATCGGTCAGGGACGAGGCGATGTCGAGCGCGATCGGCCCGCCGTCTTCCGTGCCGGAAACGGCGCTGTCGACCGTCAGGGTCGGCACGTCGGCGACGCCGTCGACGCCGACGGCAATGGTGCCGGTGGCAGGGTCGGAGACCGAGGTTCCATCCGTCGTCACGACGGAAACACCAAGGTTGAAATCAACGTCGCTGTCGGCCGGCGGCTTGATCTGCAGGCCGGCAAGGTCCGCTTCGGTCAGCACCGCGACGCCGTCAACCACGGAAATCGGGCCGCTGGTGTTGGACAGGATCGCCCCTTCCGGAATACCGGAGAGCGTAATTTCCGCCGTTTCGCTGTCGTCCGCCTTGTCGATGGTGATCGGCAGGGCGATGCCGGTGTCTTCGTCGCCCGAGATATCGGCGACGTTCAAGGCCGCGCCATCGGCCTGGCCAATCACGTCGATGGACACGGTACCCAGCGCCGTTTCGGACACATCGCCCTCATCCGTCGTGGTGGCGGAGACGGTCAGATCTAGATCGCCTGAGAAATCGGCCGGCGGCAGGATCGCCAGACCGTCCAGTTCGCCCTCGCCCAGGGTCACCTGGCCGTCGACGACCTCAAGCGCTTCACCGTTGCGGGTGATGACCGCACCTTCGGGAATGTTCGACAGGGTCACGGAAAGGGTTTCCGAACCGTCCGTGTCCAGTTCGGACACATCGACCGTGAACGGAATGGCCGTGTCTTCGACACCAGTGGCCGTGGTGTCGGTCACCTGGGCGCCGTCGGCGACGCCTTGCACGGTCACATCCAGGGTGCCCGTGGTCGTGGCGGTGCTGTCACCGTCCTTCGAGGTCGCCGTAACGGTCAGCTGGAAGTCGTCGGCGCTGTCGGTCGGCGGGGTAATGTAAATCTGGCCGCCGATCAGGCCCGGCGGAATTTCCGCGACACCATCGACCACATTAACCGGAACCTGCTGGCCGCCCGGATTGGTGATGGTCAGCGTGGCGTCGGCGGGAATGCCGGAAATGCTAAGACCCAACGTTTCCGAACCGTCGGTCACGGTCGCCGAGATATCAAGCGGAATGGCCGTGTCTTCGTTGCCGAGCGCGTCGCTCAGATCCAGGCCCGGTCCGTCGGCCACACCGGTCACATCGATGGACACGGTGCCCAGCGCCGTTTCGGACACATCGCCTTCGTCCGTCGTGGTGGCGGAGACGGTCAGGTCGAGATCACCGGAGAAGTCGGCCGGCGGTTTGATTGCCAAGCCATCCAGTTCGCCCTCGCCCAGGGTCACTTGGCCGTCGACGATTTCAAGCGCTTCGCCATTGCGGGTGATGACCGCGCCCGCCGGGATATTCGACAGGGTCACGGAAAGGGTTTCCGAGCCGTCCGTATCCAGTTCCGTCACGTCGACCGTGAACGGAATGGCCGTGTCTTCTGCACCGCTGGCCGTGGTGTCGGTCACCTGCGCGCCATCGGCCACGCCCTGAACGGTCACGTCCAGGGTCTTGACCGTATCGATGGACGAGCCGTCGAATTCGGTCGAGGTCGCGGTGACGGTCAGCTGGAAGTCTTCGGCGCTGTCCGTCGGCGGGGTGATCGTCAGGTCGTCGGGCACGACGCCGTCGGCAAAGGTGATTTGGCCGTTTTCAACGGTCAGCACCGTGTCGCCCGATTTCAGCACGGCGCCGTCCGGAATGCCGGAGACCGTCACGCTGAGGGTTTCGCTTTCGTCCGTCAGGGCCGCGTCGATGGTCAACGGAATGGCCGTGTCCTCGTCGCCGGTGGCGGGCGACACGTCCAGTTCCGCCGCATCCGCGACAGGGTCCGGAACATCCACGGCCACCGTGGTTCCCACGGTCGCCGTATCGCCATCGTTTTCTGTCGCGGTCGCGGTCACCGACAGGTCGAAGTCCGTCGCCTCGGCCGGCACGGTCAAGGTGATGCCAAGAAGCTGATCGGAGGTCAGATCGAAGCTGTCGTCGGGGCCGGTCGAGGTCAGGACCGTACCATCGGCAAGCGTCAGCGTGGCGTCGGCGGGCAGGCCGCTGATCGTGGCGCTAAGGGTTTCGGAGCCGTCCGTGTCGGTCAGTGCCGCGTTGATGTCGAGCGGATATTCCACCACGTCCGGGCCACCGGGCTGACCCGGGGTCGTGTCCACCTGCATGTTGACGTCGTTGAAATTGAAGTCGCCGCCCAGGAACAGGTCTTCCCAGTTCTGGTTGCCGGGGCTACCCGTATCCTGGGTGTAGTCGAAGTTGAATTCATTCAGGGCCGGATCGGAAAACAGCACCGGGTCGCCCGCGCCGTGCAGCGGCGTGCCGTCCGGACCAGCCGCGTACCAGTTTCCGGTGATCGGGCTCTGGGCGAAGGTCACGTCCATGCCGTCCTGGAGGTTCCAGTTCAGGTCGTCGCCGTTGGGAATGACAAAGAAGCCGATGGTGGCGGGATCAACACCATCCAGGGTGAAGGTATCGCCCACGTCGTTCTTGACGTTGTCCCAGATGACCTTGCCGCTTTGCGGCGTGCCGTCCTCGCCGATGACGTAATAGCCATAGCTGTTGTTATAGCCGGCGGTGGCATTGCCCATGTTGGTGATGGTGACGCTGCCCAACGTCGCATCGCCGTTCTCAACCAAGGTGCCTTCACCCAGGTTCACGGACAGGGTCGGGGCGTCGGCAACGCCCGTCACCGCGACGTTCAGGGTCGAGGTGGTGCTGGCCGTGGAACCATCGGATTCCGCCGAGGTCGCCGTCACGGTCAAAGTAAAGTCTTCGTTGGAATTGGTCGGCGGCGCAACGGTCAGGCCGGCCAGGTCGGCAGGATCGACGGTCCAGGTGTCGCTCTCGGCATCGTAGGTACCGGCGGAAAGCGTGGCGCCCGCGGGTACGCCCGAGATCGATACGGACAGAACTTCGCTGTCGTCCGTCAGGCCCGCGTCGATGTTCAGGGCGATCGGAAGGTCTTCCGAGCCGGCGGCGTCGGTCAGGGTCAGGGTCGGCGCGTCGGCCTGGGCGTCGACGACGACGTTCATGGTGCCGGTCACGGTTTCCGTCGAAATGTCGCCGGTGTCCGGATCGGTATCCGTTGCCGTCGCGGTGACGGTCAGTTCGAAGTCCGTATCGTCATTGGTCGCCGGGGTAACGGTCAGGCCCGCCAGATCGGCGGCAGTCAGAGTCCAGGTGCCGTTTTCAGCGTTGTAGGTCCCGTTGTTCAGGGTGGCACCCGCGGGCACGCCGGAGATCGTGACGCTCAGGCTTTCCGAGCCGTCCAGGTCGCCCAAGCCGGCGGAGATGTTCAGCGGGATGGCGCTATCTTCGGCCCCCGACACGTCACTGATCGTGAGGCTCGGAATATCGGCCACGCCGTCGACGCCGACGGAAATGGTGCCCGACGCCACATCGGAAACGGTCGTGCCGTCCGTCGTCACGACGGAAACGTTGATGGGGAAATCGACGCTGCTGTCAGTGGGCGGTTGGATCGCCAGACCGTCCAGGTCCGCTTCGCTCAGCACCGCGACGCCGCCGACAACGGTAATCGGACCGTTGGCGTTGGACAGAATTGCACCCTGCGGAATGCCTGACAGGGTGATCTGCGCGGTTTCACTTTCATCGGCCTTGTCGATGGTGATCGGCAGGGCAATGGCCGTGTCCTCGTCGCCTGAGGCGGCACCCAGGTTCAGGCCGGCGCCATCGGCGACACCCGCCACGTCGATGGAGACGGTACCGGTCGAAACGGCGGACACGTCGCCTTCATCCGTGGTCGAGGCGGAAACGGTCAGTTCAAGATTGCCAGAGAAATCGGCCGGCGGCAGGATCGCCAGACCGTCCAGCTCACTCTCACCCAGGGTGACGGAGCCTTCGACAATCTCAAGAACTTCGCCGTTTCGGGTGATGATCGCACCCTCGGGAATGTTCGACAGGGTCACGGAAAGCGTTTCCGAACCGTCCGTGTCCAGTTCGGACACGTCGACGGTGAACGGAACCGCCAGATCCTCAATGCCGGACGCCGTGGTATTACCCACCGCCGCGCCATCGGCCACACCCTGAACGGTGACGTCCAAGGTGACCGGATCGGAGGTCGCCGTGGTGACCTCGCCCGTATCCGGATCGGTTTCCGTTGCCGTCGCGGTGACCGTCAGTTGGAAATCATCGGCGCTGTCGGCCAGCGGCGTGATGGTCAAGCCTTCCAACTGCGCCGGGGTCAAGGAGACGGTCGAATTGGCGTCCGTCGCCGTGAAAGTCAGACCGTTCGGCAGGTTGAGGGTCGCCCCCACGGGGATGCCCGAAATCGTCACCGAGGTGACCTGGCCCTGGAGGTCCTGGCCGGCGGCAGCGGGATCGATGTCCAGCGCGATGGCGGTGTCTTCGTTACCGAGCGCAGCTTCGACATCAACCGTCGGCGCATCGACCTGGGCGATGACGGAAACGTCAAGCGCCACCGGATCGGAGGTCGCCGTGGTAACCGCACCGGTTTCCGGATCGGTTTCCTGGGCCGTGGCCGAGACCTGCAGCGAGAAGTCGGTGTCGAAATCTTCCGGCAAGGAGACCGCCAGGCCTTCCACATCAGCGGCATCAACCGTCCATTCGCCCGTCTCGGCGTTATAGGAGCCGGCCGACAGGGTCGCCCCTTCCGGCACGCCCGTGATGGTCACGGAGACGATCTCACCATTGATGTCCTGTGCCGCCGCCTGCGGATCAATGTTGAGCGCAATCGGGTCGCCGTCTTCAAGACCGGACGCCGCATCGACGGTGACCGTCGGCGC
This sequence comes from Rhodospirillales bacterium, assembly GCA_048263775.1. Classification (GTDB taxonomy): domain Bacteria; phylum Pseudomonadota; class Alphaproteobacteria; order Rhodospirillales; family Casp-alpha2; genus UBA1479. The sequence goes on along the minus strand of JBLXDU010000009.1, from coordinate 170,885 downwards.
ATCGGCAACGGCACCGACCGAAACCCCCAGGGAAACAGGCGCACTGGTGGCTTCGGTGACCTCGCCCGTATCCGGGTCCGTTTCCTGCGCCGTCGTCGTGACGGTCAGCGAGAAGTCGGTATCAAAGTCTTCCGGCAAGGAGATCGAAAGTCCTTCGACCTGGGCCGGCGACAGGTCAATCGACGTGTTGCCTTCCGTCGCCGTGAAGGTGAATCCGCCCGGCAGGTTCAGGGTCGCGCCGACGGGAATGTCGGACACCGTGAAGCCGGTAATCTCGCCGTTGATGTCCTCGGCCGCCGTGGTGCCGCCGATGGACAGAGGGATGGCCTCGCCGTCTTCCAGACCGGAGGCCGCATCGACCACCGCAGTCGGTGCATCGACCTGGGCAATGACGGAAACGTCGAGCGGCACCGGGGTCGAGGTCGCCGTGGTGATTTCGCCCGTGTCCGGGTCTGTTTCTTGCGCCGTGGCAGAGACCTGCAGCGAGAAATCGGTGTCGAAGTCTTCCGGCAGGGAGACCGTGAGGCCTTCCACGTCCGCCGCGTCGACTGTCCATTCACCCGTGTCTGCATTGAACGTACCGGCGGACAACGTGGCACCTTCCGGTACACCGGTGATGGTCACGGAGACGATCTCGCCGTTGATGTCTTCGGCAGCCGCCTGGGGATCGATATTCAGCGCAATCGGGCCGCCGTCTTCCAAGCCGGAAGCGGCATCGACGGTAACCGTCGGCGCGTCGGCCTGGGCGATGACGGAAACGTCGAGCGGCACCGGGGTCGAGGTCGCCGTGGTGACCTCGCCCGTGTCCGGGTCGGTTTCCTGCGCCGTCGCGGTGACGGTGAGCGAGAAATCGGTGTCGAAATCTTCCGGCAAGGAGATCGAAAGGCCATCGACCAAGGCCGGGTCCAAGTCGACGGAGGTGTTGCCGTCGGTGGCCGTGAAGGTCAGGCCGCCCGGCAGGTTCAGGGTGGCGCCGACCGGGATGTCGGAGATGGTGAAGGTCGTGATCTCGCCGTTGATGTCCTCCGCCGCCGTGGTGGCATCGATGGTCAACGGAATGGCCGCGCCGTCTTCCAGACCGGACGCCGCTTCGACCGACGCGGTCGGCGCATCGGCTTGGGCAATGACGGAAACATCAAGCGAAACCGGGGTGGAGGTCGCCGTGGTGACGTCTCCGGTTTCCGGATCGGTTTCCTGTGCCGTGGCCGAGACCTGCAGCGAGAAATCGGTATCGAAGTCTTCCGGCAGCGAGACTGTGAGGCCTTCCACGTCGGCCGCGTCGACCGTCCATGCGCCGGTATCAGCGTTGTAGGAACCGGCCGACAGCGTGGCGCCCTCAGGCACACCGGTGATGGTCACGGAGACCACTTCGCCGTTGATGTCCTGGGCTGCCGCCTGCGGATCGATGTTGAGCGCGATCGGACCACCGTCTTCCAGGCCCGAAGCGGCATCGACGGTGACCGTCGGCGCATCGGCCTGGGCGATGATGTTCAACGGCACGTCGATGGGCGCGGACGTTTCGTAGTCGATGTCACCCGTTTCCGGATCGGTCTGAGAGGCCGTGGCGGAAACCTGCAGCGAGAAGTTCTCATCGAAGTCTTCCGGCAGGTTGAGCTTTACGTCGCCCAAATCTTCGGCAGCGATGGTGAAGGTGCCGTCGCCGTTGTCGGTAACCTGGCCGGACAGGGTGGCACCTTCCGGCAGGCCGCCGATGGTGAAGGAGGCGATTTCCTCGCCCGGTTCCACAGTCACGGCGCTGAACAGGGCGCCGACGTCAATGGCGCCGGCATCTTCGTTGAAGGTCAAGGCATCGGCCCCGGCGGCGGTCACCACCGGCGCTTCCGCATCCGGCGCAACGGTGACGTTCAGAACCTGTTCGCTGGTCGTGGTCTGGGCCACACCGTCGACGGTGGCCACGGATTGGGACGTGGCGCTGACGGTGATGTGCATGTCTTCCGCGCTGTTGGGCGGCGGCAGGATGGCCAGGCCTTCGGGCACCACGCCGTCGGCGAAGGTGATGGCGCCGTCGACAACGTCAAGCGGCACACCGTCGACGCTCAGTACCGCCCCTTCGGGAATGCCGGAAAGGGTCACGCTGAGGGTTTCCGTGCCGTCGGCGACGCTGTCGGCCAGGGAGGCGCTGATCGGCAGGGCCACGGCCACGTCTTCAACCGTGCTGGTATCGACCGCCGACACATCCAGGTCGGGCATGGCCGCGTTCAACAGGTCTTCGACCGTGATGGTCAGGTCGCCGAACTGTAGAACCTCGACATCGATCAGGGTGTCGTTGCCGTCAAGGTCGCTGCCGCCGACGCTCAACTCACCGCTGTCGCTGTCCAGGTTGACGGTGAATTCTTCGAAGTTGTCTTCGAACACGGCTGTATCCGTGCCGTCGCCGCCGATGATCGTGTCATCGCCGCCGCCGCCGGTGAGCGTATCGTCGCCAAGACCGCCGGCCAACACGTTGTCGCCGTCGGAACCGACGATGATGTCGTCCCCGGCGCCGCCGATGACGTTTTCGATGCTGACAAGGGTATCCAGATCGTTGCCGACCGTGGCTTCGCCTTCACCAAGATCGATGTACAGCGGTGAATCCGGATCCAGGGCCGAGAAATCGACCGTATCGATGCCGTCGCCGCCATCCAGCAGGTCGCTGCCGGCGCCGCCGATGAGAATGTCGTTTCCGGCCTCACCGAAAATGGCATCATCGCCGTCGGTACCGGTGATAACGTCATCGCCCTCGCCCGCGTAGACGACGGCATCGTCGTCCATCTGGAACGTGTCGTCGCCGCCGGTCAGGACGTCGCGGTTAACATCAATATCGATGGTCGCGGTCTGGGTCGCCGTGTCGCCGCCGTCGCCTTCCGTCGAGGTCGCGGTGACGGTCAGCTGAAAATCGGTGTCATAATCATCGGCGACGCTGACGGACAGCCCCTCCAGTTCCTGGGGCGTCAGGGTCCAGGTATCGGACTCTTCGTCATAGGTGCCGGCGCTGAGCGTGGCACCGGCGGGCACGCCGGAAATGGACACAGAGAGAGTCTCGGAGCCATCGGTGTCTGTCAGAGCAGAGGAGATATCCAGCGGGATCGCATCGCCGCGGAAGCCGGTTCCCTCGACCGCCGAACCCACTTCCAGAGTCGGCACGTCGGCCACGCCGTCGACGCCGACGGTGATCGTGCCGGTCGTCGGCTCGGACGTGCTGTCGCCGTCCGTGGTCACGACGGAAACGCCGATGGGCATGTCCACATCACTGTTGGCCGGCGGGGTGATCTGCAAACCTTCCAGATCGGCTTCGCTGAGGACGACCGTGCCGTCTTCGTTGACGGTGATCGGGCCATTGGCGTTGGCCAGAACGGCCCCCTGCGGAATGCCGGACAGGGTGATCTCGGCGGTTTCACTTTCATCGGCCTTGTCGATGGTGATCGGCAGGGCAATGGCCGTGTCCTCGTCGCCCGCAGCCGTATCGAAATTCAGGGCCGCGCCGTCGGCAACGCCGGCCACATCGACGGAGATCGAGCCAAGCGCCGCTTCGGACACATCGCCTTCATCCGTGGTCGTCGCCGACACGGCGATGTCGAAGGCACCGGAGAAATTGGCCGGCGGCAGAACGGCCAGGCCGTCCAGTTCGCCTTCGGCAAGGGTCACGGTGCCGTCTTCGTTAACGGCCACTGGCTCGCCATTGCGCAGGATAACCGCGCCCTGGGGAATGTTGGACAGCGTCACCGACAGGGTTTCCGACCCGTCGGTATCCAGTTCGGCAACGTCGACGGTGATCGGGATCAGCGTGTCTTCCAAGCCCGTGGCCACCGTGTCGGTGACGACGGCGCCATCAGCGACGCCTTGAACAGTCACGTTCAGGGTGCCCTGGGTCGTGGCGATAGAGCCGCCGTCCTTCGAGGTTGCCGTCACGGTCAGAGCAAAATCGTCGGAGCTGTCGGTCGGCGGGGTGATAGCGATGTCGCCCCCCACAAGGCCGTTGGGAATTTTCGCGACGCCATCGACAACGTGAACTTGGACCGGATTGCCGGCCGGGTTCGTCACCGTCAAAACCGCGCCGTCAGGGATTCCGGAAATGCTGAGGCTCAGCGTTTCCGAACCGTCTGGTAGGGTTGCCGAAATGTCGAGCGGAATCGCCGTGTCTTCGTTGCCAAGGGCGTCGTTCAGATCCAGTTCCGGCGCATCGGCCACGCCGGTCACGTCAATGGAGACAGTCCCCAGCGCCGTTTCCGACACATCACCTTCATCCGTCGTCGTCGCCGAGACGGTCAGGTCGAGGTTGCCCGAGAAATCGACCGGCGGCAGGATCGCCAAGCCGTCCAGTTCGCCCTCGCCCAAGGTCACCTGACCGTCAACGATTTCAAGCGCTTCGCCGTTGCGAGTAATAACCGCGCCCGCCGGAATATTGGACAGGGTGACAGACAGTGTTTCCGAACCGTCCGTATCCAGTTCGGACACATCGAGCGTGAACGGAATCGCGGTGTCTTCAATACCCGTGGCAGTCGTGTCGCCGACCTGTGCCCCGTCGGCCACGCCCTGAACGGTGACGTCCAAGGTGACCGGATCGGAAGTCGCGGTGGTGACCTCGCCCGTGTCCGGGTCGGTTTCCGTGGCCGTCGCGGTGACGGTCAGTTGGAAGTCATCGGCGCTGTCAGCCAGCGGCGTGATGGTCAGACCTTCAAGCTGCGCCGGAGTCAGTGTGACGCTGGAATTGCCATCGGTCGCCGTGAAGGATTGCCCGCCCGGAAGGTTCAGGGTGGCGCCCACGGGGATACCGGAAATCGTCACTCCCGTAACTTCACCGTTGATATCCTGGGCCGCGGCCTGCGGATCGATGTTCAGCGCGATGGCGGTGTCTTCGTTACCGAGCGCGGCTTCGACGTCAACCGTCGGCGCATCGACCTGGGCGATGACGGAAACGTCGAGCGGAACCGGTTTCGAAGTCGCCGTGGTGACTTCACCCGTGTCCGGGTCGGTTTCCTGCGCCGTGGCCGAAACCTGCAGTGAAAAGTCGGTGTCGAAGTCTTCCGGCAGGGAGACTGTCAGGCCTTCCACGTCCGCCGCGTCGACCGTCCATTCACCCGTGTCGGCGTTGAACGTACCGGCGGACAACGTGGCACCTTCCGGCACGCCGGTGATGGTCACGGAGACAATCTCGCCGTTGATGTCCTCGGCAGCCGCCTGCGGGTCGATGTTGAGCGCAATCGGGCCGCCGTCTTCCAGACCGGACGCGGCATCGACCGTGAGCGTCGGCGCGTCGGCCTGAGCGATGACGGAGACGTCCAGGGAAACGGGCGCACTGGTGGCTTCGGTAACCTCACCGGTTTCCGGATCGGTTTCCGTCGCCGTCGCGGTGACGGAGAGCGAGAAGTCCGTATCGAAGTTTTCAGGCAGGGAAATCGACAGACCTTCGACCTGGGCCGGCGACAGATTGATCGACGTGTTGCCGTCCGTCGCCGTGAAGGTGAAACCGCCCGGCAGGTTCAGGGTGGCGCCGACGGGGATGTCGGACACCGTGAAGCCGGTGATTTCGCCGTTGATGTCCTCGGCCGCCGTGGCGGCGTCGATGGTCAGCGGAATGGCTGCGCCATCTTCCAGACCGGACACTGCATCGACCGACACGGTCGGCGCATCGGCCTGCGCGATGACGGAAACGTCAAGCGCCACCGGATCGGATGTCGCCGTGGTGACCGCGCCCGTATCCGGATCGGTTTCCTGGGCCGTGGCCGAGACCTGCAGAGAGAAGTTAGTGTCGAAGTCTTCCGGCAAGGTGACGGACAGACCTTCCAGATCAGCCGCGTCGACCGTCCATTCGCCGGTATCGGCGTTGTAGGTACCGGCGGAAAGCTGCGCCCCCTCGGGCACGCCCGTGATGGTCACGGACACAACCTCGCCGTTGATGTCTTCAGCGGCCGCCTGGGGATCGATATTGAGCGCGATCGAGCCGCCGTCTTCCAAGCCGGAAGCGGCGTCGACGGTGACCGTCGGCGCGTCGGCCTGAGAGGCGACGGAAACGTCGATGGTTGCGGTTTGGGTCGCCGTATCGCCGTTTGCTTCCGTCGAGGTCGCGGTCACGGTCAGCGCGAAGTCGGCGCCGCTGTTCGGAGCCGGCGTGACGGTCAGGCCCTGCAGCTGTGACGGCGTCAATTCGACCGAGGTATTGCCCTCGGACGCCGTGAAGGAAATGCCGTTGGCAAGCGTAACGGTCGCGCCCGGCGGAATGTCGGAGATGGTTACGCTGAGGGTTTCCGAGCCGTCCGTATCGGTCAGCGCGGACGAAACATCGAGGGCGATCGGGCCGCCGTCTTCGACACCGGACAAGGCGCTGTCGACGGTCAAGGTCGGGATATCCGCCACGCCGTCGACGCCGACGTTGATCGTGCCGGTTGTCGGTTCGGAAACGTTGGTACCGTCGATGGTGACAACGGAAACGCCGATGGACATGTCCGCGTCGCTATTCAAGGGCGGCGTGATCTCAAGGCCTTCCAGATCGGCCTCGGTGAGAGTCACCGTGCCGTCCTCGTTGACCGTGATCGGGCCGTTGGCGTTGGACAGGGTGGCGCCCTGCGGAATCCCAGACAAGGTGATTTCCGCCGTTTCGTCGGCATCCGCCTTGTCGATGGAAATCGGCAGAGCGATGGCCGTATCCTCGCTGCCGGTGACATCACCCAACACCAGGGTCGCGCCATCGGCCAAATTGGCCGGATCCACAACCAAGGACTGCGGGGCCAGCGTCTTGCTGTCGCCATCCCTCTCCGTCGTCGTCGCCGTAACGCTGAGGGTAAATTCATCCTCACCGACCGGAACGATGGTCAGCCCGGAAAGCTGTTCCGGTGACAGGGTAATGCTGGTGTTGCCGTCCGTCGCCGTAAAGGTCAGACCGCCGCCCAGATTGAGAACCGCCCCGACCGGAATATCACTGATCGTGACGCTGACGGTTTCGCTGCCGTCGGTGTCCGGCGTGGTCGCGGTGATGTTCAACGGCACCGCGCCTGACACTTCGTCGCCGACCGACATGGTCAACGTCGGCGCATCGGCCACGCCCGTCACGTCGACGCTGATGGTCCCCGTGGTTGCGTTGGAAATCACGCCGCCTTCGATCGTGGTCGCGGACACATTGATGCTGAAGCTGCCGGAATAGTTTTCCGGCGGGGTGATGTTGAGACCGGAAATCTGAGCCTCGGTGAGGATCGCCGATCCGCCCGTCACCGTGATTTCAGTACCGCCGCTGCGCAGGACGGACCCCTCGGGAATTCCAGTCAGAGTGACCGACAGGGTGTCGTTCGCATCGACCTTGTTGACCGTCAACGGCAGATTGATCGCGTTGTCTTCAAGACCGCTTCCGGCACCTGCATTGACGGAGGCACCGTCGCCGACGAAGACCTGTTCGGTCTCGCTCGGTTTATTTGTCGAAGTGCCCGTGTTGGTCTCTTGCGTTGTGTTGTTTGCGGGGGTGTTGTTCTCGCCGAGCCCTGTGTCCTGAGGATTCGGAGCGAAGGGATCGATTTCGGTCGTGACGTCGGTGAAGTCTTCCTGGAAGCCCTGCTGACCACCGGCCTGCGTATCCAGATTGTTCAGATCCTCGGCCGAAGGCTGATCGGTCAAATCGGGCTGCGCATCAAGCTCGGGCGTCGGCTGCTGAGTCTCGTCCTGATTGCCGCCGGCGGCGGTTTCCGTGTTCGCCAGTTCCTCGGCGGACGGCTGATCGTCCTGCTGCCCCTGTTCCTGGTTGGTCCCCTGTTCGACGTCTTCCTGCAGACCGAAGTGGTTGCCCGAGGTGCGGTCGCCATCGGTGGACTCGACCGGCAGGTGCTTCAGGGTGGTGGCGTGGCGCTCGACGATGTCGTCGTCGGTCATGTGACCGCGCTGGGAAGCCTGGGAATCATAGCTCGGGATGGAGACGAAATCCCCACCCTGGTTCATCACGACCTGGCCTGAATTGTTTTCGATCACGACTTCGCCGACGAAGCCGTCCGCTTCCTGCATCAGGACGACCTGCATGTCGCCCTCACCCTCGGGCGGGATTTCGATACCGACCTGGGTGCCGCGGATACCGATGGTGGCGACCGGGGTGTCGATCTTCATGGCGTCGGGATCGGTCTTGGCGACCTGGCCGGACACGAAGGTGAACACACCTTGAACCACGGACACGTTGAGGGAGCCGTTCTGGGTCGCCGGATCGTAGACCATCTCATCCAGGACCATCGAGCTGGCTTCACCCATGGAGAAGGTGGTTTCGTCGGCGAGGAGCACGCCGATGGCACCCTTGGGGCCGGTTTCGATGCTGTCACCCTGGTAAACTTGGTCCCCGGCCTGGAGCTGGACGCGGGTCCCGTCGGCGCGGGTCACCCAGACCTCGCCGCTCAGTGTCTTGACCGTACCGATCGGCGCACCGTCGGTGCCGCCGATCACCTGGGTGCCGGACGCGGCATCGGCGAATTGCTGGATCGTGGAGGAATTGGCGCTGTCAGGCGTGCCCGTAAGCTGGACCACCATGTCGCCGGAAAGGTTGGCGCCATCGGCGGAGGCGAGCTGCGGCGGCTGGGCCTGCTCATAGTAATTCTCGACCGTGACCTTCGACCCATCGGGGAAGGTCAGGACGAGGTCGGAACCATCGACCGCGAATTCGGCTTCGGATACGGAAAGACCCTCGGGTAGGGTCAAGACATCAGCGCCAGACGCCGACATCGTGTGCGTCTGGGGGGTGCCACCAGGGGTCTGGGTGGTCTCGGCCATTTTGTCGAACTCCTATCGGATGGCTGCTCCAACATGCCATCACGGAGCCCAAGTCGTTGTTATTTTTCTTTTTATCAGTGAGCGCAGATATACGCTCACCCTCACCCTATGTCAAAGGGATCGCGCCAACAGTGATCTGCGTCACACTTCAGAGAAATGATCAGGCGCGGTCCGCGCCGTAATACAGGGTCACCACGTGGCGTGCCTCGGCGAAGAACAGCCAACGTTCGACCAGCGTGCCCGCCGTCGCCAGCGCCGCCCCCAGAAGCGCCAGGGCGCCCTCGCCCGGCCCCTGAACGTTGAGCCCAATGCCAACGGCGCAGATCGCCGCCAGATAACCGCCGATCAAGGCGATGCGGCGTAACTTCACGGCATGCTTGCGGGCGACCCGATAGCCCATTTCATTGAGCAGATAGTTTTGTTCCGTATGCGGGCCTTCCAGATAACGGACCTTGCCCAAGGCCCCCAGGCCCGTGGCGCTTTCCGGCGTGGCCGCATGGCGCGTGCGGTCGATGAACCGCCAGTAGAAAACCTTGAGCGCCGCCGCCGCCAGCAGACCCCACATGGAGGCGACCGCGACCAGATAACTTTCCGCGCCGAACAGGGCCAAAAGCGCGTTCAGCCAGATCAGCCCCGTGGCCAGTCCCAGCAGCAAATACGAAGGCACAACCCAGCCATTCGACCATTGGTGAATGGTGGCCAGTGAACGGTAGATCATGGCCGTGCAATAGATGGTAACCAGCGCCATGACCGCGGATGCAATGCCCGCGGCGGGGCCCCAGACGCCGAAACGGTCCGGCCACATCCAAACGGCGGCCAAGGCCACCGCGGGACCGTAGGTAAGGACGGAAGCTACGCCTTCGCGGGACAGCCAGCTTGTGCGCCATTGGCTGAAGGCCCGCCAAGCACGTTCCGGATGGCCCAGGTGGAAGGTCGAGGACAACAGGCCCGCCGTCACGGCGGCAAGCGCCAAGATGATGGCGGTCAGCCCGAACAGGCGGTCGGCGGGCAGCAGACCGGCAGCCCCCAAAACACCGATGAATGCCAGCAGGCCGTAGCCCGCGCCGGAGGAAACCGTAAAGAAAATGACCGAAAATGCCGGATGCATGACACGCGTTCTCTTTGATTCTTTTGCGTTAGCGGGACAGGACCTTGTCGACCCAGCGCAGGATGGGGTTCTCGGGTCCGGGCTCGGCGGCCAGATCCGTCGGACCGTCCGGCGCCGCATCGGCGCGGCGGGGCCGCGGCGGCAGGTACTTGTTGGTCGGCTTGTAGCCCATTTCCGGCATCAGGTCGTAGCCGCCCCGGGCCGCGACCAGCTTGGACACGTCGGAATTGGGATCGCCCAAATCGCCGAAATGCCGCGCACTGGCCGGGCAGGTCGAAACACAAGCCGGCACACGTTCGCGTTGCGGAATGTTTTCGTTGTAGATGCGGTCGATGCACAGCGTGCATTTCTTCATCACACCGGCATCGGAATCGTATTCACGCGCGCCATAAGGGCAGGCCCAGGAGCACAGCTTGCAACCGATGCACTTGGTTTCGTCGACCAGCACGATGCCGTCTGCGCGGCGCTTGAAACTGGCGCCGGTCGGGCAGACGGTGACACAGGCCGCGTCCTCGCAATGCAGGCAGGATTTCGGAAAATGCACGGTCTGGTTCGGTTTGCCGTCCGTGCGCTGGGTCTCGAAGGAATGGATACGGTTGAACCACACACCCTGCTGCTTCGCGGCATAGGGCTTGAGATCCGTAAGCGGCGCCATATGACCGCCAGTGTTCCATTCCTTGCAGTTGACGGCGCAGGCATGACAGCCGACGCAGATATCCAGGTCGATGACCAAGCCCAGTTTTTTCTGGGTTTCAGCGGGAAGGGTCGTCATGTCAGTGCCCTCCTCCCGGCTTCTTGAAATCCGCGCCATAGCGCAGGATATCCGGCCGCTTGCGAAGACCTGGGGGCAGCGTCAGAGGCGCCGGTTTGGGCCAGGTTTCGGCCGCCTCTTCCGGTTTGGCCTTTTCGATGCGCACGCGCAGATCGTACCAAGCCGCCTGCCCGGTCACCGGGTCCGAATTGGAATAGCGGTATCCGGCCCGTTCCGGCAGCAATTCGGAAATGATGTGGTTCAACAGGAAGCCCTTGGTCGCCTCGCCGGCGTCCTTGTCCAGGTTCCAGGCCCCGGCCCGCTTGCCGATGGCGTTCCAGGTCCAGACCGTGTGCTTGTTGACCCCGTCCATCAGCGCCGCCTGCGCCTTGACCCGGCCGTGGTAGCTTTCGATCCATACCCAGTCGCCGTCTTCGATCCCGTGCTTGGCGGCCACTTCCATACCCACGTAAAGCTTGTTGGACCCGGTGATCTGGCGCAGCCAGGCGTTCTGCGAACCCCAGGAATGATACATCTGCATCGGCCGCTGGGTCAGGGCATGCAGCGGGAATTCGTCCGTATCGATCATTGAGCCTTCGAACGGCGGGTACCAGATCGGGATCGGGTCGAAATAAGCGTCGATGCGCGCCCGGTCCTTTTCCGGCGGCTGGTTCGGCCCGTGGCCGCGGGCAGCCAGACGGAACCGCTGTAGAGGCTCGGAATACAGCTGGAACACCACCTGATCGGCATGCCCCATGAACCCGGCTTCGGTCGCCCAATCCAGATAGGCTCTGTTGGCCATCTTGAAGAACCGCGCCTCGGCGGGGATCTTGTGGCTGAAGAAGCAGCCGTTCTCGATGTACTTGTTCAACTGGTCGGGATTGGCCTCACCCTTGGCGGTCTTCTCCCCATCCTTGCCGCGCCAGCCGATCAGCGACCCGATACCGGGGGCCCGCATATGGTTGACGATGTAGTCGGCATAGCCACCCGGGTATTTGGCCTCGCCATAGGTCTTGACCATGCCCGGCAACCCCAAGCGCACGCCCAGGTCGAGCAGCACCGTCTGGAACGGGCGCACGTCGCGGTCGGGCTCGATCACCGGCTGGCGGATTGCGTCCTGGGCGGCATCGGCTTCCGAGATCGGCCGGTCAAGCAGCGAAATGCAGTCCCAGCGCTCAAGATAGGTGGTGTCCGGCAGGATCAGATCCGCGTAAGCCACCATTTCCGAGTAGTAGGCATCGGAATAAATGATGCGAGGAATTTTGTATTCGCCGGTTTCCTCGTTCTTGGCGGTCAGCATGTCCGCCACGCCCGAGGAGTTCATGGTCGAATTCCAGCTCATGTTGGCCATGAACATGAACAGGGTATCGATGGGATACGGGTCGCCGTTGGCCGCGTTGGTGATGACCATATGCATCATGCCGTGAGCCGACAACGGGTATTCCCACGAAAAGGCCTTGTCGATGCGCCGAGGCGTGCCGTCTGCATTGACGATGAGATCTTCCGGCCCCGTCGGGAAACCCAAGGGAGCACCCTGCATCGGTGCTCCGGCGCCGACCTGTCCCGGCTTGCCCGTGGGCTTCAGCGGTGGCGGTGCTGTCTTGGGGAACGGCGGCTTGTAGCGGAACCCACCCGGGCAATCGATGGTGCCCAGGATCATCTGCAGCACGTGCAATGCACGGCAGGTATGGAAACCGTTGGAATGGGCCGAAATACCGCGCATGGCGTGGAACGCCACGGGGCGACCGATCATCTTGTCGTGCTTGCGCCCGGCCCAGTCGGTCCAGGGCTGATCGATCTCAATGGTTTCCTCGAACGCGACCTGGGCCAGCTCGGCAGCGACGCGGCGGATGGTTTCGACCGGGATCCCGGTTTCCTCGGCCACGGCATCGGGAGCATATTTTTTGTCCAGATATCGTTCGGCCATGATCTGGAAGGCCGGCACCGCGCGCCGCCCGTCGGGCAGGGTGACGTCAGCGACCAGGGCCGGTTTGGTATCGATGGCGTTGGCGTCGGCCATGGCCTTCTTCGCGCCGTCCCAGGCAACGGGGTTACCGTCGTCATCGCGCACGAACAGGCCGTCGTCGGCGGACCCCGGCGCTTGGATCACCAGCCAATGGGCGTTGGAATAGCGGACCAGATAGTCCTCGTCGATTTTCCCGGCGGTCAGCAACTGATGGATCAGCGACATCACGAACAGACCGTCCGTGCCCGGACGGATACCGATCCATTCGTCGGCGATGGCCGAATAGCCGGACCGCACCGGGTTGACGGAAACGAACTTTGCCCCTCGGTTCTTGATCTTGCTGAGGCCGATCTTGATGGGGTTCGAATCGTGATCCTCGGCGACACCGAACATCATGAAGTATTTGGTGCGATCCCAATCGGGTTCACCGAATTCCCAGAAGCTGCCACCGATGGTGTAAAGCCCGGCCGCCGCCATGTTGACGGAACAAAATCCACCGTGTGCGGCAAAGTTGGGCGTGCCGAACTGGGACGCCCACCAGCCGGTCAAGGCCTGGCTCTGATCACGACCGGTGAAGAACGCGAGCTTGCGCGGGTCAGTGGCGCGGATGCGCGACAACCAATCCGTCGCCGTCTCCAGCGCCTCTTCCCATTCGATTTCCTTGAATTCACCGGACCCGCGCGGGCCAACGCGCTTCAGGGGCTTGGTCAGCTTGGCCGGGGAATTCTGGGTCATGATCCCGGCCGAACCCTTGGCGCAGAGCACCCCCTTGTTGATGGGATGCTCCGGATTGCCCTGGATATACCTGATCTGACCGTTCTTCAGATGCACCTTGATGCCGCAGCGGCAGGCGCACATGTAGCAGGTGGTGCATTTGATTTCGTCGGCGACCTCGGGGGAGGTGTCGACCGGGCTTTCCGTATGTCCGCTCGAGGCCGTATGTCCGCCTGTGGTCTTTTTATCGTCGTTCGACGCCATTGTTTCCAACCCCATGGAGGCGCATTGGCCTCGGCTGTTAATCTGGCACGATTGCTAACGGTCCCCCCCTGGACTGTCAATCAGCCCAAGAACACCGCGCCCCTCTTGTTTCCAGACAGGCATATTACCCGCCGCACAAATCAGATGACGATCCAACCTCGGGGATTAGGTGGGTCCAGGCACGGCGCCGTTGGCAAGCATTCAATTACAAATAAATTTTGTAATACAAGTTTATTTAACACAATTTTTTAAATTTAATGTTGATTCCACATTTAATATTGATACAAATTGCCTCACCCCATGACGGCAAGGCTATTTCTCATGCCCACTTCCACACCTGCTTCCGCCGAACCGACTACGCTCTCGTCAATCTTGCCGCCGGCGTTAAACATCGCTGCGCTGGACCGATTGCTCGCCCCCCTGAACACGGAACAGCTGCTGCGCCAGGTAATCCTGGACGCCTTTCCCGGCCGCGTCGTGGTCACCACATCGTTTGGGGCCGAGTCGGCAGTCCTTCTCAACTTGATTGCCGGGATCGACCCGGCAACGCCGGTAGTGTTTCTGGACACAGGCTACCTGTTCGCGCAGACCCTCGCCTACCGCGACCTATTGGTCCACCGTTTGGGCCTTACGGACGTCCGCACGGTTACTCCAGATCCCGACGACCTTGCACGCGAAGATCCCACGGGCGACCTGCACAAGCATGCCCCCGACCGCTGCTGCCGTTTGCGCAAGGAAATCCCGTTGGAGAACGCGCTGGCCGGGTTCGGCGTATGGATTTCCGGGCGCAAACGCTTCCACGGGGGAGACCGCGCGACCCTGCCTCGGATTGAGATCGAAGGTCGTTACCTGAAGATCAACCCTCTCGCCGATTGGAGCGAGGCCGCCATCGCCCGCGCCTTTGCAGAGGCCGCCCTGCCGCCGCATCCCCTGGTCGAACACGGCTTCACATCAATCGGCTGCTTTCCCTGCACGGTGCCGTCCGGAAACGGCGGCTATTCGCGCGCAGGTCGCTGGCCTGGCAGCGACAAGATTGAGTGTGGGATCCACGCCCCCGCGAAACACAAAGCCTCAATCTGACCCAGCCATTCACCGGCACATCGTCGGTTTCCGCCCAATGCAAATTAGGTTACAAGGCGCGACAGCAATGAAAGCGCATTCAATGTGGCAATTTACAAAGCAGAGTCATCTGTAAATGGACGATCTCGACCAACTAGAAAGCGAAAGCATTTTCATCCTGCGCGAGGCCTATCAGGCTTTTTCCCGGCTCGGGATGTTGTGGTCGCTCGGCAAAGATTCGAACGTCATGGTTTGGCTCGCCAAGAAGGCGTTCTTCGGCCATGTCCCCTTCCCGCTGGTGCATGTCGACACCGGCAACAAGTTTCCTGAAATGTACGCCTTCCGCGACCGCTATGCCGTCGAATGGGGAATCGAACTAATCGTCGGCGGCTGCCCGCCACTAGAAGACATGGATCAAGACCTGCCGCCGGCGACGCGACGCGCCCAACGCAAGACCCGGGGCCTGAAGGAACTGATCGAGCGTGAAGGATTCGACGGCATCTGCGCCGGAATCCGCCGTGACGAAGAAGGCACGCGCGCCAAGGAACGCGTGTTCAGTCCACGCAGCGTCGATGCGGCCTGGGATGTGCGCGACCAGCCGCCCGAACTGTGGGGTCAATACAACACGGACTTCCCGCCGGGCACCCATGTGCGCGTCCATCCCATCCTGCATTGGTCGGAACTCGATATCTGGCGCTACATCGCGCGCGAGGGAATCCCCGTGGTCGATCTCTACTTCGCCAAGGACGGCAAGCGTTACCGGTCGCTTGGCGACCAGGACATTACCAATCCCGTGGCCAGCAAGGCCGCGACCATCGAGGACATTATCGCCGAGTTGGAGCAAACCCACGTCGCCGAACGTTCAGGCCGCGCCATGGATCACGAGGCCGAGGATTCTTTCGAACGCCTGCGCACGGAAGGCTACATGTGATGGCCGCCGCCCCCGCATCCGCCGACCGCAAGCCCGTGGTCAAGATCGTGTTCGCCGGCCATGTCGACCATGGTAAATCGACCCTGCTGGGCCGCCTTCTGACCGACTTGGGCGCCCTTCCCGAAGGCAAGATGGAAGCCGTCGCCGAAAGCTGCAAGCGGCGCGGCGTGGTGTTCGAATGGGCATTCCTCCTGGACGCGCTGCGCGCCGAACGAGACCAGGGCATCACCATCGATTCAACCCAGGTCCAGGCCGAAACGGACACCCGCCGCTTCGTCTTCATCGACGCCCCGGGGCATCACGAATTCATCAAGAACATGGTTACAGGCGCCGCCCAGGCGGATGCCGCCGTGCTGCTGGTCGACGCCAAGGACGGCCTGCAAGCGGAAACACAGCGCCATGCCTTCCTGCTGGGGCTCCTGGGCATCCGCGACGTCATCGTCGCCGTGACCAAGATGGATCTGGTCGGATACGACCAGGCCCGTTTCGACGACCTAGCGGGCCAGGTAACGTCCCACCTCGCCTCCCTCGGGTTCGATGCTGATCGCGTCAAGGCCATCCCCGTGGCCGCCCGCGACGGCGAAAACATCCTGACACGGGGCACCGCGATGCCTTGGTACTCGGGCCCGGCACTGATCGAGCATCTGGACGCCCTGGTTCCCGGCACCGCTGCCGCCGACGCTGCGGCGGCACCACTCCGTTTCATCGTACAAGGGGTGTACAAGTTCGACGAACGGCGCATCCTCGCCGGGCGTATCCTGTCCGGCAGCCTGGCCGTGGGCGACGAAATTCAATTTTCGCCCGGCAATCGCAGCGGACGGGTCAAGAGCATCGAGACCTGGCCAACTTCGAAAAATCCGGCGGACCGTCCCACCCGGGCTGGGACGGGACAGTCAATCGGCATCACCCTGGACCAGCAGTCGTTCATCGAACGCGGCGCCGTCGGCGCCCATATGGCAACCCCACCCCACCTGATCAATGCTCTACGCGGCCGCATCGTGTGGTTCGGCGCCGCCCCCCTGACCCCCGGCAAACGCTACAAGATGAAGCTGAACGCGGGCGAATACCTGTGCGTCGCCGAGACGATCGAACACGTCCTCGACGCCGGAGACCTGTCGACATCCGCATCGGCGCAGGTCAGCCGCAACCAGATCGCCGACGTGGTGTTCCGCTCACGCGGACATATGGCAGCGGACGCACACGGCGAGGCTCCGCAGACCGGGCGATTCGTCTTGGTCGCCGACCACCGCATCGTCGGCTGCGGCCTGATCGACCTTGAAGGATTCGCCGCCGAAGACCGTCAGCAATCCCCCAAGTCAGCGAACATCCTGCGGGTCGAGCACCGCATCGACATGCCCGAGCGCTGGGCCGCGAACGGCCATAAAAGCGGCATCCTTTGGTTCACGGGTTTGTCTGGTTCGGGGAAATCGACCCTGGCGCTGCGGCTGGAAGAGGCCCTGTTCCGGCGCGGCAAGCAGGTCTTCGTTCTTGACGGCGACAATGTTCGCCACGGGCTTTGCGCCGACCTCGGTTTTTCTCCCGATGACCGGCAGGAAAACATTCGACGCGTCGGCGAACTGGCGCAAACCCTGGCCCATGCCGGGTTTATCGTCGCCACCGCGTTCATTTCCCCCTATCGAGCGGACCGCGACGGCGTGCGGGCCCGCGCCGGCGACCTGTTCCACGAGGTCCACGTGGCCGCGGATTTGGCCGTCTGTGAACAGCGCGACCCCAAAGGGCTCTACAAAAAGGCCCGAACCGGGGAAATTCCGGATTTCACGGGGGTTTCCGCCCCCTACGAAGCCCCCCATGCCCCCGAATTGGTCATCGACACGGCCAATCAGGAGATCGACGCCTGCGTCGAACGCCTGGTCGCATACGCGATGGCAACATTTGATCTGAAGGACGCGGGATGACGGCGCTTCCGTCGTCGCCCGAGGTTAGCTGGCGCGCTTGCCGCGTGCCGCCATTTCCGCGAGGAAACTCTCGGTCGATCCGGCCTTGAGGAACGAATAGGCGCAGCCCAACACCCGATCTTTGCGCTCGCCCTCTTCGGGGCAGCTTTTTTCCGGAATGCGCGGCTTGCCGTCTGCGGCATCCTGGTCCTCGCCGGGAAGTGCCCCCGGCAAGTCCTTCTCCCGTTGCGACTGATTCTGGGCTTCCGGCTGGATGACAATGTCAGGATGCACACCCTCGGCCTGGATGGTATGGCCGGACGGCGAATAGTAGAGCGCCGTGGTCAAGCGCAGCGCCCCTTCCACCGGCAGTGGCATGATGGTCTGCACCGACCCCTTGCCGAACGACCGTGTGCCCATGACCGTCGCTCGGCCATGGTATTGCAGGGCGCTGGCGACGATTTCCGACGCTGAGGCCGAACCGCCGTTGATCAGCACCACGATCGGCAGGTTGCGGGCAAGATCACCTGGGCGGGCATCGTAGTTGCGCTGATTTTCGGCCGTGCGGCCACGCACGGAAACGATCCCGCCTTTATCCAAGAAGCTGTCGGCGAGGATCAGCGATTGATCCAGCAGACCGCCCGGGTTCGAGCGCAAGTCCAGAACCACGCCCCGGATCTGGGCATCAGGCTGGGTGCGCAATTCCGCCATGGCCTTGGCGATGCCGCTTTCGACCTTTTCCGAGAACCGAGTGACCCGGACATAACCGATATCACCGTCGACCCGCCATCGCACGGCACGCACCTTGATCACCGCGCGCACCACGGTAACGTCGAATTCGGGCTGACTGCCCCGGCGTATGCGCAGCACGATCTCAGTCCCCGGATCGCCGCGCATCTTGGCCACGGCTTCACTCAAGCTCTTGCCCAGGACCTGATCACCATCGACGGCAGTGATACGGTCGCCCGATTGCAGGCCCGCACGTTCGGCCGGAGTATCCTCGATGGGTGAGACGACCTTGACCAGCCCCTCCTCCATCGTCACCTCGATACCCAGGCCGCCGAATTCACCGCGCGTCGTGATGTAGGTTTCCTCGAACTCGCGGGCGTTCATATAGTCGGAATGGGGATCAAGGGACTGCAGCATGCCGTCCAGCGCCTTCTCGACCAGTTCCCGAGGCGCCAGACTGGCCGGTTCAGGCTTGTCCTTCTCCACGCCCTTGATGGCGGCGTCGATCAGTTCGGCGTCGTTGAGATCGCGCACATAGGATGCCCGCACGCGGCGAAAGGCAAAGCGGAAATAATCCAGGCGTTCCTCGGCGTCGCGGGTACTGACGTAGCGGTCGTAGACCGCGTTGAACCGGTCAAGCTGCTGGCGGGTTTCATCACTAAGGGCAAGACGGTCGACGCCAAGCGCCTCCATCACGCGGGCGACGCTGGATTGCTGGGCGGTGCATCCGGCGATCCCTACCGCCACCCCAAAACCAAGAACCGCCGCCCCCGTCCATGCCAGTGACGCGCGGAGCGCTCTCTTCGGTCTTGGGTCCTGCGGTTTGGTTTCGCCCGGCCGATCCATTATCCGTCCGCGGTAATCTGTTCGATCAATTCCCCCAGAATCCGTTCGGCATCTTCATTTTCCACCTGGCAGGTCCCCGCGTTCAGGTGCCCCCCGCCGCCATATTTGAGCATCAGTTCACCGACGTTCGTATTCGACGTGCGGTTGAGGATCGATTTACCGGTCGCGAACACGGTGTTCATCTTCTGCATGCCCCACATGACGTGGATCGAGATGTTGGTGTCCGGATACAGCGCATAGATCATGAACCGGTTGCCGGCAAAGATGGTTTCTTCTTCCCGCAAATCAAGCACCACCAGGTTGCCGTGTACCGTGGAACACCGCTTGATCTGATCGATCTGCTTTTCCCGGTGCTCGTTGTAGAGTTCCACCCGTTCCTTGACGTCCGCCAGATCCAGGATCTGTTCAATGGAATGGCCCCGGCAATAATCAATCAGGTCCATCATCAACTGATAGTTGGAAACCCGGAATTCACGGAAGCGGCCCAGCCCCGTGCGTGCGTCCATCAGGAAGTTCATGAGGTCCCAGCCCTGAGGGTTGAGCACTTCGTCCTTGTTGAACTGCGCGGCGTCGCCCTTGTCGACGGCCGCCATCATGTCGTCGGCCACGTTGGGAAACGCCGCCTTGCCGCCGTAATGGTCATAGACGACGCGGGCGGCGGAAGGGGCATCCGGATCGATGATGTGATTTTCCGGCTTGTCCTCCATGCGCAGGGTTTCGCTAAGGTGATGGTCGAACGCCAGATGAATCCCGGGAACGTAGGGCAGGTTCGTGGAGATGTCGCGCTCCGACACCAGGATGGTGCCGTCTTGCATGTCCTTCGGATGGACGAACTTGATATCGTCAATCATATCAAGTTCCTTCAGAAGGACGGCGCAGACCAATCCATCGAAGTCGCTTCGGGTAATCAGGCGAAATTTGTCAGTCATAACCTAGTCTTCCCCCGTCTCTGGGCCGATTTTTGATCCCGTTTTGATGTGGGCTGATATCTGGGCGCAGTTTGCCGGGATTCGTAGCGTTAGGGAACCCAAATCTATCAACGTCGGGCCTGATGCAGGCACCACAGCGCCGAGGTCAGCAACACCACGGCCCCGGCCTGATGCAGGGCACCCAGGGCGACCGGCACCGCCGTCAGCAGAGTGGCGATACCGATGCCTGCCTGAGCAAGGACCGCCAGGACCATGAAGCCGGCCCCCCGCTTGACCCCTTGGGGAGCGTCGGCCCGATGCACGCCGGCCCAGAACGTCACGACAAGGCAGACCGTCGAAACGGCCAGAACCCGGTGATCGAACTGCACCGTCGCCCGATCTTCGAAGAAATTCAGATAAACCGGGCGCAGATGAAAGGCGTCGGCCGGCAACAGGCGGCCTTCCATCAGGGGAAACGTGTTGTACATCAACCCCGCGTCCAGCCCGGCGACCAGGGCACCGGAAAACACGGTCAGGAAGATGAACCCCAGCACTCCCGTGGCCCAGGCGACAAATCGTGCCCGATCCCGGGGCACCACCGCATAGCGCGGCTGGATGATGTCCAGCGCGGTCCACAGTGCAAACAGATAAATCGCCAGCGCCAGGGACAGATGGGCGGCCAGACGGTATTGGCTGACCGACGGTTCGTCGACCAGCCCGCTTTTCACCATGTACCAGCCCAGCACCCCCTGCAGCCCGCCGAGCACGAACAGGATCGCGCATTTTTTCCGGATCGGGCCGTTCAGGCGTCCTTTCGCCAGGAACCAGGCGAAGGGAATGAAAAACACAACCCCGATGATACGCCCAAACAGGCGGTGCAAGTATTCCAGCCAGAAGATTTCCTGAAACCCGCTGAGGCTCATACCCGCGTTGACGTGGCGGTATTCCGGACTTTGCCGATAGGCATCGAAGGCTGCCTGCCAGGCGGCTTCGGTCAGGGGCGGCAGCCAACCCGTAACCGGATGCCAGTCAACCATGGACAGGCCCGATTGGGTCAGGCGCGTCACCCCGCCGAGAATGATCATGGCGAAGACCATGGCGCAGATCACCAGCAGCCAAGTGGCGACAGGATCGAAGGCGCCGGGCCGGGAATGGTTCGCTTCGCGGGTATCCGTGGCGGTGTTCATGGGAGGGTTTCCACGTTTCCGGTTACATTCTTACAGCGGGAAGACACCGAAAAGATATCCGGTGCCATTGATTCAGCGAGAGTTTTGCACAATGGTGTGGCGCAGACGCCGCCGCACAGGCCCGCACGCCCTCGCGTCATATCGCAATCGCCCGACGAAGCCAACCGCATGAACAGAAAATCTCCTCCCGCCGTTACCCCTGTCGCCATTGTCGGCGCCGGTCCGGGCGACCCGGACCTGCTGACGGTTAAGGGCCTGCGCCGCATCATGGGTGCCGACGTGGTGGTCTATGACAAGTTGGTGTCGGACGAGATTCTCGATCTGATTCCCGCCGGCGCCAGTCGCATCTTCGCCGGCAAGCAGGCACGCAACCACCACATGCCGCAAGACGACATCAACGTCCTTCTGGTCAAACTCGCGCGGTCCGGCCGCCGGGTCGTGCGCCTCAAGGGCGGCGATCCCTTCGTGTTCGGGCGCGGCGGCGAGGAAGCGCTGCATCTCACGCGGGAGAATATCCCGTTCGAAATCGTGCCGGGCATTACCTCGTCCGCTGGTTGTGCCGCCTATGCTGGGATTCCCCTAACCCACCGAGGCCTTGCCCATAGCGTGCGATTCATTACCGGTCACCTGGCCACCGAGGGATCGCTGGAACTGGATTGGGACGGCTTGGCCGACCCTGAAACCACCTTGGTCGTCTACATGGGCCTGACCAATCTGGCGGTGATCTGCGAACAACTGATCAGCCATGGCCTGGCACCGGACACCCCGGCCGCGGCCATCAACCAAGGCACACGCCCGCAACAGCGCACGGTGCATGCGGTGCTCAAGGACCTTGCCGACGCGGTTGAACATGCGCAGCTCGTAGGCGCCACGCTGCTGGTGATCGGCAAGGTTGCCGGCCTGGCCCAGGACCTGGAATGGTTCAATCCAGGGCGCATCGAAGACGGCGAAGCGGACAGCGGGGACTGAGTCCCCCGCCCCAGGCCCCTTTCAAAATCAGATATTTCTGCCGAGGGCGCGGGCCAGGATCATGTAGACCTTGCCGACATCGGACGACAGGAAGGTCGTGCGCAGGATGTTATCCGGATCGCGTTTTGCGGCCTCGCGCAGCACCCGCTCGAACTCGCTGAGGTAGCGGCCGGCATAGTCCCGGAATTCCGGGTTCTCGCGGTACAGCTTGGCGATGGCATCAAGCTTCGTCTTTTCCCGGAAGCCCAGCATCTTGCGCACGAAGACGCCTTTTTCGCCTTGGTTGAAGCGACGCCATTCGTCTTCGCTAATCGGCACTTCCAGTGACCGGTTAAGATCGACCGCGACGGATTGCAGACGTTCCGTGACAAAACCCATCTGCTGCAGGAAGTCAGATGCCTGAACGTCTTCCTTGCGCTTGGTGAGGGCATCCAGGACCGAACGCGCGTCATCGCTGGCAAACTGAAGCTGGCGCGACTGGGCTTCCAGGTTGGTGCTGGTTTCCTGGGCACGACGGCTGAAGTCGCCGAGCGAACGGTTGATGTTCTCCGCCTGATTGCGTAGCGCCGAATCCCACAGCCCGACCTTGGAAATGGCTTCGTCCGACGCCTTGCCAAGCTGACGTCCCCGTTCGCTGATCGACTGACCTAGGGCGGTAATACTCTGCTCCGCCAGCCGGTAGTTGGATGACAGGTGGTCCATCTGACGGCGAAGTGTTTCCGCAGCGCCGTCCATCTTGGTCAGAACCTTATCGGCAAGGCCGCCGGCTTCGTCCGTATGGACGCGCAGGACTTCCGACAGGCGGTTAATCTTCTCACTGCTTTCGCGCCACAAGCCGTCAGCCTCGGTCGAGGTCCGGGCCACCGCCTCACCGGCCTGATCCAGGCGTTGAACGGCGCGTTCCGACACGCGGTCAAGCTGTTCAGCCCGGGTGTCGAGGGAATGGGATGCCTCATCGACCCGCGATGTCAGGTCACGCGATACGTTTTCCAATTCGTCCAGGCGCGCGCGGAACTCCCGGCCAAGGTCCTTCAGCCCCGCCAGGGTACTGTCCGACATGCCTTCCAGTTCCACCGTGCGCTGACGCAGCATGGTGCCGATAGCCTCGACCTGGCCCGATGCCCGCTCGACCACGCCGGTCAGCTGCTGGGACGACGAATGCAGGGAATCGGAAATCAAGGTCACCATGTTGGACGACTTATCGACGGTCTGGGCAACCTCGTTGGCGCGGCTTTGCAGCCCCTCGCCCACACGCATCAGGCGCGCCGCTGCGTCGTTGGCCATGCGCGTGACGTTGACCGCCTGTTCCTGCAGGCGTTCCGAGAACCCATGCAGATCCGTGCCGGCAGTTTCCGACGCCTTGGTCACATCGGCGGCCGAAGTGCGCATCACGGTCGACAGACTGGTCAGGCGTTCGCGGGCGTCCGTCACCGCCTGTTCCAACTCGCCCCTGTATTGCGTCAACCCATTGCGGATGCCGGCCAGACGCGCCGTCGTACGATCTGAATCAGTGACCGCTTCCTGTACTACTTCCTTGACGACATCGCCGATGGTGCCCAGACGCGACACCGCATGGTCGACCACTTCCTCGACCTTGACGCTGCCTGCCGTAAGGGAGTCGGATGCTTCCGCCACCCGGTCCGATGCCCGCGCCGTCGCCTCGTCCAATTCGCCCGCCGCATCCTTCAAGAAGCGCCGGGCGCTGGCGATGCGTTCATCCGTCAGGGTGCTGACCCGCTCAAGTTCCACCGTGCGCAATTCCATCGCATCACGCAGGGCATTCATCTTGCGGTTTGCGGCGTCCGACGTTTCCGACACGGCCTCGCCCTGACGGAACAGGATTTCCGTAACCATGGACAACAGGTTCGCCGCATGATCCGCCACTTCACGGATCGCCCGCGACTGGCCGTTCAGCGCGGCACCGGCCTTGGTCATTTCTCCCACGGCCTCGGCCCCGGATACCTGCAAGCCCGTGGTGCCCCGCTTGACCGCATCCAGCGTCGCACCGATCGCGGCGGTGGTCTGCGTCGAGGCGGCGACGATCTGTTCCAGACGCCCGCGCATGGTCGCATCCAATTCGTGCAGCTGGCTCGCCGTCTCGTTGACCGCCGCATTGACCTGGTCGCCGGCCCCTTCGACGGCCCCCCCGGCGTTACCGACCTGTTCGACCGCGCGCTGGGAAATCTCGCGCAGGCGATCGGAATGGAAGCGCAGCAGGGCCGACACCTTTTCCAGGTTGGTGATGGCTTGTCCCGATGCATCGCCGATCAAGGTCGACTGGCTGTTCATCTGGCCACCCAATTGGCCCAACCGTTCGACGGCCTGGGTGCTGGCGTCCGTCAGACCCAGCAGGGTTTCCTGCAAGGCCTGGGCAGTGGTTTCGGCGCGCTGGGTCGAGGCCTGAACCCGGTCCGCGCTGTGCAGCATGGCCCGCGTGACCGACGCAACGTCGGCAGATCCCTTGTCGACGGTGCGGGCAAGGCTGGTTTCGGTTTCGCGTAGGCCCTCGATCAGCCCCGTGATCCGGCCGTCCGCCGTGTCGGCGGCGGCGGAAAGATCGCCCTGGCGGCGCATCAGGTCGGCGCCCACGGCGGCCAGCCGGTTGGCGGCGGCATCCGCGGCCTGGGCCAGTTCGTTGCGGCGTTGGGCCATTTCATGACCGAATTCCGTCAGCCGTTCGACCGCCTGATCGGCGACGCCGCGCAAGTCTTCGGACCGGCCGCGCAATTCACCGCCGGCCTGTTCCGCGCGCGTGATCGTGCGTTCGGCATTTTCCCCAAGCTCGCTGGTCGCCCGTTGCAGGTTGCCCGCGGCGGTATCGGCCTGTTCGGCAACGCGCTGCGCCTGACCGTGCAGATTGTCGACCTGCGCCGACAGCCCATCGCCCGATTGGGTCAGGCGGCTGACCGCGCGGTCGACGGTTTCGCTAATGGCTGTGGCCTGGCGGCTCAATCGCGTGCCGGCGTCGGTCGCCTGGACCACGGCCTGTTCGGTGACGGTCGCCAGCGCATCCGCATTATCGCGCAACGCCGATGAAATCACTGAAATCCGGTCTGAAACACGCCCGCCCAAGGCATCGAGCACATCGGCCTGACGCCCCAGCCCCAATTCCAGCTCCGTCGCCGCATCCTTGGCCCGGTCCGCGCGCTGCGACAGATCCTGGGCGCTATGGTCGAGCGTTCCCGCCGCATCGGTGACCGCTGCGTTGGCCTTGCCGGTGACGTCCACGATCTCGCCGATGCGACGCTCCAGCAGGCTGTCGGCCTGAACGCCACGGGCCAGAGCCTCGCGCGAGACCGTGTCCAGACGCTCCGTGCGGCGATCGAATGCCTCGGCCGCCTTCAGGGTGCGGTCCGACGCTTCCTGGGCGGCGCCGTCCAGTTCCTCGGCCCTGCGCTTCAGGGTCTGGATCATATCCTCGGCGCGGGCCGAAGCGCGGTCCGTCGTGACGGTCAGACCATGGGCCTGTTCGAACAAGGTTTCACCGGCATCGCGGGCCCGCTCGGCAGCCCGTTCCGAGGCCGAGCTCAGGTCCGCCGTCTGCCGCTTCAAGGCATCGGCGACGGCATGGGCGCGCAGGTCCGCGTCCTCGGACACCTGTGCGAGGTCGCGGGTCCGGTCGCGGATCAGGTCACCCAGAGCCTGCCCGCGGCGCGCGGCCTCTTCCGAGGCGGACAGCAATTCCTTGGTCTGATTGCGCAGGGATGCCGTGATTTCCTGCATCCGGCTGTCCGCCCGGTCCGACGGATAAATCAGTTGCTTCAAATGGCTGCGCAGGATGGCCGTTTCCTGACGCAGTTGGCGGCCACGTTCGAAAAAGGCGATCAGCATCCACAGGAAGGCGACCGGCGTGAAGGCGCCGGCAGCCAAACCACCGACCTCGTGAGGCAGTAATTCGGTCAGATTGCCGAGCCCCAGGGACTGATCGATGAAATCAACAACCACGGCAAGCCACAGCACGGTCAACGCGCCACCCAGCAGCAGATGCAATTTCCAACGCAGATAAAGCGGCACAGGCACGTCGTCCGGCGCCAACAGGTCATCGACCTCGGGCAAAGCCGCGCGGGCCTGAGCCGCCTTGCCGCCGGCGGAAACTTCCCCGGGTTTCGGGGCCGCAGCCTGTTTCGGATTGCCTTGCTGCGATACCTGCTTCGCCATGGTTTGCGCCCTCCTTCACGGGCAAAACGCGCAAAAGGCATGATACACCCCCGCCCAGTGGGGATGAAACGCCTTTGGGTCAGCCTGCAGAATAGTGGAATCGTGGTTAAGACAGGGTTAAAGAAACCCGCAGGAAAACCTGCTAACCAGTTGTCTCAAAAGCGTAAACACGCGCCGGTCATCGTAACCCGATCTCATCCAAGTATTTTCGGACACCCGGATGGATATGCTCCGGCGTCGGCGCCGCAAGGATCGTATTTTCCGGCGTCGTCTCCCGCGCCTGCTTGAGCCGCCCCGCCAACACGCCATGCCCCTGGTGCAAGGCCTTGGCCAAGCGGTAAGCAACATCATCGGGTAGGTCCGAGCGGGCCAGCAGGAAACTGTAGGACGCCACAGAGGTCACGGCCTCCTTCTGTCCTTCGTAGGAGCCGGCAGGCAAGGTGAAGGGCTTGAGGAACGGATACTTGGCGTTGACCAAAGCAGCATCGGGGTTGCTCAGCCCGACGAGCCGCCCGCCCTCCTTCATGGCCTTGACGAAGCCGGGCCAGCCGACCCCGCCACCCCAGAAACCGTCGATCCGGCCATCCAGCAGCATGGGCGCCCCGTCCCCGGCCTTGGCCAGGAAATGTGCCTGGAAATCCTTGTCACGGTCCAGCCCCAGGGCCTCCGACACATACTTGCCGAGCAGCGTCAGCCCCGATGACTTGGTGCCCCAGGCGACCGGCTTGCCGACCAGATCACGAAACGACGCGGCCGGGCTGTCGCCGCGCACGGCGAACATCCCGAAGGTGGAATAGATGGCGGTGATGATTTTCAGGTTTGTGGGTGATCGGCCGACGCCGTTGAAGGCCTCATAGGCCGGCAAGCTGGCGACCAGGGCGGTATCGAGTTTTCCCGCTTCCAATAGGGGAATGTTCTCACGG
Organism: Rhodospirillales bacterium; assembly: GCA_048263775.1. GTDB lineage: Bacteria > Pseudomonadota > Alphaproteobacteria > Rhodospirillales > Casp-alpha2 > UBA1479. The sequence continues at coordinate 143,744 of JBLXDU010000009.1, read as the reverse complement.
CTGCCCTTGGTGCCGACTGGCATCACATCCAAGGTCGGGTCGGTTTCGTTAACGACCTGGGCGGCACCGCCACCGAACACCTCGAACCCGCCGCCCTTGGTCGCCGTGCCAAGGGACACCTTGGTCTTGCCTGCCAGGGCTACCCCTTGAAACCCAAGAACCAGGACACATACCAGAACCAATCGACCGAATGCCCGCATGACGCCCCCCGCAGCAAGGAATGATGACCGGGAAGTGTGATCCCCCTTCCCAGTTCGGTGCAAGCGACGATTTCGTGAACGGCCCGTGCCGGCTGATCAGACCATATGCTGGCCGCCGGTGACCCAGATCTCGGTACCGGTGACATAGCGCGCATCGTCGGAACACAGGTAATGGATGGCCCCGGCCACATCCGTGGGCGAGCCCATCTTGTCCAAGGGAATGCGCGGGATCAGGGCCTCGTATTCGGGCTGGATCATTTCCGTTTCGATCTCACCCGGCGCCACTGCGTTGACACGCACGCCAAGGGCCGCGAACTCGTTGGCCATTTCCCGCGTCAGCGCCGACAGGGCCGCCTTGGAAATCGAATAGGCCGAGCCCGCGAAGGGATGGATCATGTGACCGGCGATGGAAGTCACGTTGACGATGGCGCCGTCGCCCTTGTGCAGGGCCGAGGCGAAGCCCCGCGACAGGCGCAGCGGGGCCAGGAAATTAAGGTCGAAGACTTCCTGCCAGGCATTCAGGTCCCCGTTCAGGCAGCCGAGCCGTTCCTTGAACGGCGTCTTGGGCGACATTCCGGCGTTGTTGACCAGCGCCTCCAGCCGCCCTTCAGGCAGAGCCGCGTTGGCCTTTTCGATAAAGTTTTCGACGCTGGCCACGTCGGACAGGTCCGTCGGGATGTGGCAGGTCCATTGCGGATCACGCTTACACTCTTCGGGCGTGTCTTCCCGCGAACAGGTGATGATGTGCCAACCGCGCGCCAGAAAGAACCGCGCCGTCGCATGGCCGATACCACGGCTGGCCCCGGTGATAACCACCGTGCGCACGCGCTGATCGGCTGCCGCCGTGGGCTGTGTGTCTCCGCTCCCTGTCATGGGCTGGACGTTACGGCAAACATGCTGGCTATTCCAGGGCCCGTTTGCCCTGTCCTATACTGCCGCCATGTGCGCCCGTTACCAAATGTCGGCACGCCCCCAGGTGGTCATGGATCAGTTCCATCTGGACGCCCCGCCGCCCGTGCCCAACACGGACGACATGCGGCCGACGGACCAGGCCCTGATCATCGACGGAACCGGGCCGCGCCTGATGCGCTGGGGCCTTACCGTCACCTGGGACAAAAAGCCGCTGATCAACGCCCGGGCGGAAACGCTCGCGGAAAAGCCGACCTTCCGCCCGCTTTTGGAACGGCGTTGTCTAGTGCCGATGACCGCCTATCTGGAATGGCGCAAGGCCGACGACGGCAGCAAACGTAAGAATCGCATCGCCGCGACCACCGCCGGCCCCGCCGCCTTCGCCGGCCTGACCGATGGCGCGGCCTTTACCATCGTCACCTGCGCCCCCGCCCCCGCCATCGCACATATCCACAACCGCATGCCGGTGATCTTGGATGACGCGGGAACGGATACATGGCTGAAAGCGCCGTCTTTCGCCGATGCCCGCTCCGTACTGCACCCCTTTGCGGGCGACCTGATGTACGAGGAACAGATGCCCGAGCGGGTGCAGGGCGAATTGTTCTAGTCCTCTTCGTCTTCGTCCTCATCATCGACATAGGGAAAATTGAGCGTGCCGCCGCTTTCGTCGAAGGCCATGCGGTGGACGATCTGTTCGCCCGCGTCGATCTCACCCTCCTCGTAATGGATGAGGGTTGCCTCCACGACTTCGGCCACGAAAGCGCCCGTGACGGGGGCCAGCAGGGTCTTATCGCTGAGGAAGGCCGGGTCATAGATGATGCGCGCGAGCCGCCGGTGATTGCGCTCGACAAAGCGCAGCAGCCGATTGATGAATTCCTTCTTGGCCAAATAGATCGGCATGAATTGCACTGTATCGGCCAGCACCAGATAAACCAGGTTAGGCATGCGTTCCGTGCGCGGATCCTCGCCCAGCTTTTCCGCGATATCGGCGAAATAGACGGCCTGTTCTTCTTCAAGCCCGCCCAGAGCGGCGGTCAGGATGCGGCGGTGAAACTGGGACATGGGGAGGTCCGGCTTCTCTGTCTTTGGCCCGGCAATCTAACATGGCGGACACGTGGCCACGACCCTTCAGCCGCGGCAGGCCATCACGCCAGCCCGCGGTCGCGGATCATCGCCAGGGCTCCCGCGACCGTGTTCTTGCGTGTCCCCGAACTGTCGATGACAGTCCAGGTCACCTCGCCCAGGTCGAGTTCTTCCTGACGGCGGGCAACCTCGGCCCCCGCGTCGGACACATTGTCGCGTCGGCTGCCGATCCGCTCCAGCCGCACGGCCAGCGGAGCATCCGCCCACAGACCGAGGAACGGCACCTTGTACCGCCCGGCCAGGGCTTCGATCCCGTCCCTTTCCTGGGGCTTCAGCGACACCGCATCGAACACCACGGACTGGCCGGCGGCAAGTGCCCGGGCGGCCTCATCGAAACAGGCGTCATAGGTACGGCGCGAAGCCTCGGGCGTGTAGCTTTCCGGCGGCAGGCGATCGAACAAATCGATGCCCGCAAGACGCTTGCGCTGCACGTCCGTACGCACCACGCGGGCCCCGGGCACGGCCCCCAGATGGGGCGCCAGTTCCCGCGCCAGGCGGCTTTTACCGCTGCCGGACAGGCCGCCGACGGCGATCAGCACCGGCGGCGGTGGGGCCAGATATTCCTGGGCACGGAAAAAGTATTCCCGCGCGCGCCCGGCGCGGCGGCGGCTTTCGGCCGCATCCGCCAAAGCCGCCGCCTGGGACGCCCCGACATGGGCACGCACGGCGGCGCGCATGGACAGGAACAACGGCATCAGGGCCAGACCGTCGAGATCGCCGCTGTCCAAGGGGACGCGGTCGAGGTAACGGTTGAGCACGAAGGACGCCAACCGCCGGTGCCCCCGTAGGTCCAAATCCATAAGCAGGAAGGCAAGGTCGTAGAGAACGTCGATCCGCGCAAAGGCGTCGTTGAATTCAATGGCGTCGAACAGGGTCGGCTGACCGTCGAACAGACAGATGTTCGCCAGGTGAAGGTCGCCATGGCAATGACGCACCCGCCCACCGTCCCGCCGCGCGTCCAGCAGGGCCGCCAGACGATCCTGCAGTTGCCGGGACCCGTCGGTCAGAGCATTGATTTCGTCCGCATTGAACAGGCCGCCCTGGGCGCTGCGGAAACTGGCGTCATTGTTGTCGATGATGGCGCGAATCCCCGCCGCCCCACCGCGTTCATGGTCGATCTCGGCTGTGCCATGAAAGGCCTGAACGCTGTCGGCCAAGCTTTCCATCAGGCGGCGGTTGAGCGCCCCCGCGTCGGCCAGATGAGTGAACAGGGCACCGTCGGGAAACCGCCGCATCTCGACCAGCCATTCAACGGGATCACCGTTGCCGCCAAGGGCCAGACGCCCTCCCCCTTCGTCGGTGACCGCGACCATGCCCAGGTAGATCGCGAGTGCGGTGCGCCGGTTGATCGTGACCTCGACTTCGCAGGCACGGCGGCGTGCCTCCAGGGTTGAGAAATCAAGATAGGGAAAGCGGACCTGTTTTTTCAGCTTGTAAGCCCGGTCGCCGGCAAGAAATATATGGGACACATGGGTTTCCTGACGCGCGACCACCGTCCCAGGCGGCAGGCCGAAGGCACTGGGATCGGCGAGAAAATCGATGACCGCGCGCTGGTCCTGGTTGTCGATCCCACTCATCGGAAGACCGCCCGGTCCTCCTCCAGGCCTTCCGGATCCTCGTGGATAATGATCTCTGCGTTGGGATAGACCGCCAGCAGATCCGCCGTCACAGCCTCGGTCACGTCATGGGCCTCCAGCAAGGTCATGTCCGGCGCCATTTCCACGTGCATTTGAATAAATACCTGGGCGCCTGACGACCGTGTGCGCAGGTCGTGCATGCCATGCACATCGGCGTGGCGGATCACGATCTCGCGGATGCGGGCCCGCTCCTCATCGGCCAATTCCTTGTCCATCAAGATATCGAGGGCCTGCTTGCCGATCTTCAATGCGCCGATAACGATGTAGCCGGCGATGGCCACGGCGAACAGGGGGTCGGCAATGTTGATGCCGAATTCCGATGCGATATAGAGCGAGGCAATGACGCTGATGTTGATCATCACGTCGGTCTGGTAATGCAGGCTGTCGGCGCTGATTGCCACCGACCCCGAGCGCCGCACCACATAACGCTGGAACAGCACCAAGGCGACCGTGACGATGATGGAGAACACCATCACCGCATAGCCGACATCCGTATTGGTGATGGCCTTGGGGTGGATCAGACGCTCACCCGCCTGAAGCAAAAGAAACGCCCCCGACCCGCAGATGAACGCGGCCTGGGCCAGGCCCGCAAGCGGTTCGGCCTTGCCGTGGCCGAAACGGTGTTCGCGGTCGGCCGGCTGTAATGCATGGTGAACCGCGATCAGGTTGATGATCGAGGCCAAGGCATCGAGCATGGAATCGATCAGAGTCGACAGCAGACTGACCGACTCGGTCAGCGTCCAGGCAGCGAATTTGACACTGATCAGGACCAGGGCGGCCCCAACGGAAGCATAGGTTGCGGCCCGCATGAGCCTCGCCGCCCGGCTGTCGAGGCCGCCACTCGCCGCCACGGTCGCCGCCTGGGTGGCGGTCGCCTGTTCACTGATCGGGGGCTCGGTCGCGTCGCTCACGGGAACAGGCGCTCCGTCTCCCAGCCCGTGCCGAGGCGGTGATAGACAATGCGTTCATGTAGGCGGAAGGCACCTTCGGTCCAGAATTCGATGCGTTCGGGAACGACGCGGAATCCCGACCAGAAATCCGGCCTGGGAATGGCGCCGACATGGAACTTGGCCGTGAACTCGGCAACCCGCTTTTCCAGGTCGAAGCGGGTCTTCATGGGCCGCGACTGACGCGATGCCCAGGCGCCGATGCGCGAAGACCGGTGACGGCTTTCGTAATAGGCATCAGCCTCGGCCGGGCTGACCGGCCGGATCGCCCCTTCGACACGGACCTGACGTTCCAGGGTCTTCCAGTAAAAGCACAGCGAGGCAAAGGGGTTCTCCGCCAATTCCCCGCCTTTGCGGCTTTCCAGGTTGGTGTAGAACACGAAGCCCTGGTCATCGACGTCCTTCAACAGAACCATGCGCACGCTGGGCCGTCCCGACGCCGTCGCCGTGGCAAGCGCCATGGCGTTCGGGTTGCTGATTTCCTTGCCCTCGGCTTCGCCCAGCCAGCCCCGGAACTTTTCGATGGGGTCGTCCGTGGCCGGTTTGCGCGGCGGCGCGTCATCCTGGGATTTCTGGTCCATGGGTCTCGTTTCCGATCGGCGAATATGGTCAAAGGTCTGCCATAATCCTTTGACATGATAATGTCCATGACGGCGGATATGGGATTTTAAAGACGATTGCGTATAAAATGCAGATCCCGCCGCCGGTAACACCGCGGCCGCAGGAAACCAGACGGACGCACATTCGAAGAGGTCATCGGAATGAACATCGTGAAATTCACCGGGGTTGCGGTTCTGGCCTTGGCGCTGACCGCTTGCGGAACCGACAAGGCAGGCGACAAGCAGACCGTGGGCACCCTCTTGGGCGCCGGCCTGGGGGCCTTGGCCGGCTCGCAGTTCGGCGGCGGCAAGGGCCAGTTGGCGGCGGTCGCCGTGGGCGCGCTTGCCGGTGCCTGGCTTGGCGGCGAAACGGGCAAATCCCTCGACAAGGCCGACAAGGCCTATGCCCAGCGCACGGCCCAGGACGCCCTGGAATACAACAAGACCAACCAGACCGCGTCCTGGAACAATCCGGATTCCAAGGCGTCGGGCACCTTCACCCCGACCAAGACCTACCAGACGGCCGAGGGCCACAACTGCCGCGAATACGAAACCTCCATTGTCGTCGACGGCAAGACCGAAAAGGCGACCGGCACGGCCTGTCGGCAGCCCGACGGAACTTGGCGCGTCGTCAACTAAGCACCGCGCGGACGATTCCATGCGGCGGGGGCCGGGGCTGCCATGAAGGATGCCTATAAAATTCTCGGCGTGGCCAAGAACGCCACGTCGGAGCAGATCAAATCCGCCTACCGCAAGGCGGCGCGCGAGCGCCACCCGGATTTGGATCCCGGCAACCCCTGGGCCGAGGACGATTTCAAGGAACTGACCGCCGCCTACGAGGTGCTGTCCAACGCCGACCGGCGCAAACGCTATGACGACGGTGAAATCGACGCGACCGGCCAGCCCCTGGCCGGCCAAGGGACGGCGGGTTACGACGCCAAGGGTCGAGCCAAGACTCGGCGCTGGAAGAAGGATCCGTTCGAAACCTTCCGCCAGAAGAAACGCCAGGAAAAGACCGTCACGGTCGATGGCGCCAACGTCAATTATTCCCTGACCTTGAGCGCCGCCGAAGCCATGCAGGGCGGCACCAAATTCATCAGTATGACCAACGGAAAGCGCCTGAAGGTCGCCATTCCCAAGGACACCCGCGACGGGCAGGTTCTGCGCCTGAAGGAACAAGGCATGCCCGGCCTGGGCGGCGGCAAGCCTGGCGATGCGCTGGTCATCGTCAAGTTCGATGCCGACGGAAGGTTCCGCATCAACGGCCGCGACGTCCATGTAGAGGTGCCCGTTGACCTGGCGGACGCGGTCCTGGGCGGCAAGATCAAGGCCCCGACGTTGGATGGCGAGGTCAGCGTCACCGTGCCGGAAAACGCCAACACGGGCACGGTTCTGCGCCTCAAGGGCAAGGGGCTGAAGGATGATGACGGCGGCGAACCCGGCGACCAATTCGTGACGCTCAAGGTCATGCTGCCCAAAAAGCCCGATCCGGAACTGCGTGCCTTCGTCGAGAAATGGGCGAAGAAAACCGGCGCCCGCGCGTCCTAGCCCTAGGAAACGCTTTTCAGGGACGCGGCCCCCTTGTCGTCGCCATCATCTTCCACCGCCAGGATTTCTGCCAAAGGCAGCCCCATGGCTTCGGTGTTGCGGCGACGCAGGCCGTCAAGCTGCTGGGCCAAGACGCCCTGCCAGCCGCCCACGCCCAGGCTTTCGTCATCGTCATTTATGCCCAATCCCAGGTCCCGATACAGCTCATGGAGCGTCGCCACATGGAGGTCGCGGGACAGAACCCAGGCATTGCGGGACGTGCGCTCCACATAACCCCGCCCGCGCAGGTCTTCCAGCAGCGGTTCCAACACCGCCAGGGACACCCTGGCGGCGCGGATCAGTTCCCGGCGGCTGGCCCCGCCACCATCACGGTTTTTCGCGAACAGACAGGCCAGCACCGCCATGGCCGTGGTCAGGCGTGACGCCGGGGACTTGCCGTGATGAACCGGCCGTCCCCCGGCCTCCCGCCATTCGGAAATGGTCGCGGTCAGGGTCGCGCCCAGCAGCACCACTGCCCAGGACAGATACATCCAGATCAGGAAGATGGGCACCGCCGATAGCGCCCCGTAAATATTCTGATAGGTCGGAAAATTGGTGACGTAGAAACCGAACCCTTTGCGCAATACCGCGATCAGAAGCCCTGCGACGATCGCTCCCATGACAGCCCCCATGAAGGCCACGGGACGGTTCGGAATGGTCACGTAAAATAGGGTCAGCAGCACCATCATGATGGCCGTGGGCAGAAGCTTTGCCGCCTCGCCCAGGGTGCCCACCGCGGGATCGACTCCAATCCATTGCGTCGCCGCGAAGAAATAGGCCGACAGAGAGAAACTGGCGCCCAGCAATAGCGGTCCCAGAGTGATGATTGCCCAGAATACCAGCAGCCGCGGCCCCAGGCGGCGCGGACGGGTAACCCGGAAGATGGTGTTGAGCGCCGATTCGATGGTGCCCAGCAGCAGGATGGCGGTCAGCGCCAGGGCGACGATCCCGACCGCCGACAGGGTCGCCGTGTTGCGCACGAACTTGTCGAAATGTTCGCGCATGGATTCCGCCGCATCGGGCAGGAAATTGGCGAACAACACGTCCTGAAAGCTTTCGCGCACCCCCTCAAACACCGGGAAGGCCGCCAGCATGGCGAAGGCGATAGCGGTCAGCGGAACGGCTGCCAGCAGCGAGGTATAGCTGAGCGATGCCGCCATACGCAGGCACTGGTCGGCCTGAAAACGCCGAAAGGCGATTACCAGCACGCTGCGCCAGATGCGCCATTGGGCCTTTGCAAGCCGCACGAAACCGCGGTTATCCATGGCTTTGACGCCTCCTTGGGGAACCTCCCGTTGACGTCCCCCGCCCCATACTATATGGCATGGGAGTTCGGGCAAACTGCAAGTATTCGCCCGGACGCACTAAGCTAACCCGCTGGTGACGAACCGGTTCCTAACAAAAAAACTCGAGGAGACAGATGGCTTCTGCATCGCCGTTGATGTCCGGTAAGAAGGGCCTGGTCATGGGCGTGGCCAACGACCGTTCCATCGCCTGGGGCATTGCCAAGGCCGCCCACGACCAGGGCGCCGAATTGGCCTTCACCTATCAGGGCGAAGCCCTCCAGAAGCGCGTGGCGCCGCTCGCCGCAAGCGTCGGCTCTGACCTTGTCCTGCCCTGCGATGTGACCGACATGGCCTCCGTCGATGCCGTGTTCGATGCCATTGCCGGCAAATGGGGCAAGCTGGATTTCGTCATCCATGCCATCGCCTATTCGGACAAGGAAGAACTCAAGGGCGGGTATATCGACACCACCCTGGATAACTTCCTGAAGACCATGAACATTTCCTGCTATTCGTTCACGGCCGTCGCGCAACGTGCGCGCAAGCTGATGACTGATGGCGGCTCGATGATCACCCTCACCTATTTCGGGGCAGAGCGCGTAATGCCGCACTACAACGTCATGGGCGTTGCCAAGGCGGCGCTGGAAGCCAGCGTGCGGTACCTCGCCGAAGACCTGGGCAAGGAAGGCATCCGGGTGAATTCGCTGTCCGCCGGGCCGATGAAGACCCTGGCCGCCTCGGGTATCGGCGATTTCCGCTATATTTTGAAGTGGAACGAATACAATTCGCCGCTGCGCCGCAACGTCACCCTGGAAGACGTCGGCGGTGCCGGACTTTACCTGATTTCCGACATGGCGTCGGGGGTCACGGGCGAAACCCATCACGTCGATTGCGGCTACAACATCGTCGGCATGAAGGCCGTCGACGCGCCGGATATTTCGGTCGTCTGATCAGGCGCTTGTGCTAAAAGGGGCCCCATGTCCCACAATTCTTTCGGCCATCTGTTCCGCTTCACGACCTTTGGCGAAAGCCATGGGCCAGCGCTCGGCTGCGTGGTCGACGGCTGTCCGCCGGGGTTAAGCCTGACCGAGGCCGACATCCAGGTTCATCTGGACAAGCGCCGCCCGGGACAATCCAAATACACCACCCAGCGCCAGGAACCGGACCAGGTGAAAATCCTGTCCGGCGTGTTCGACGGCGTGACCACCGGCACCCCCATCGGCCTGTTGATCGAGAACATGGACCAGAGGTCCAAGGATTATTCGGAGATTTCCGAGAAGTTCCGCCCGGGCCATGCCGACTACACCTATTGGAAAAAGTACGGCATCCGCGATTACCGGGGCGGCGGGCGGTCGTCCGCGCGCGAGACCGCCATGCGGGTCGCCGCCGGGGCCGTGGCACGCAAGATTCTCGGCCCCGGGATCACCATCAAGGCCGGTCTCGTCGTCATGGGCGAGAAGGAAATTGACCGCGCGCGCCTGAACTGGGATGAAGTGAACAACAACCCCTTCTTCTGCCCGGATGCCCAGGCGGCGGAGGAATTCGCGACCTACCTGGAAGGCATTCGCAAGTCAGGGTCATCCGTCGGCGGCGTGATCGAGGTCGTGGCCTCGGGCGTGCCGGCCGGGTTGGGGGCGCCGATCTACGGCAAGCTGGACCAGGATCTGGCATCGGCCATGATGAGCATCAACGCGGTCAAGGGCGTGGAGATCGGCAACGGGTTCGAGGCCGCGCGCATCACCGGCGAGGAAAACGCCGATGAAATCCGCGCCCATGGCAACGACGTCGAATTCCTGTCCAACAACGCGGGCGGCATCCTGGGCGGCATTTCGTCGGGCCAGGACGTGGTCTGCCGCTTCGCCGTCAAGCCGACGTCGTCGATCCTGACGCCGCGCAAGACCGTGACCAAGTCCGGCGAGGATACCGAGATTTCCACCAAGGGCCGCCACGATCCCTGCGTCGGCATCCGCGCCGTGCCCATCGGCGAGGCCATGATGGCCTGCGTCCTGGCCGACCATTTTCTGCGCCACAAGGCGCAGTGCGGCTGAGCCTTTATGCCGACGACAGCATTGTCCAAAACGCGCGAGCAGTAGCCCCCATGGCGAAACCTTTCGCATTCCGTGTCGCGATAAAGCCGTAAGTCGAACTGAATTTCCGAATATGTTGTATTCGGACCTCAAAAGCATGTGTTGGAAGCTATCGTTCGACAGGGATTCTCGCGCATCCGGTGTTTCGGGTCGCCCTCGCTTCCGGCGCTTTGATTAAATATCCACTATCTGCATATCTATTCTTTGATTATGTTTTTCGCTTATGAATCTTCAAGATATCGAAGCTTTCGTGGCCGTCGCCGAGAGCGGGTCTGTGAACCGCGCTGCCGTTCGGCTCAATCTCACACAGCCGGCAACGACCCGACGTATTCAGAATTTCGAAGCGGCCGTCGGGGGAACACCTTTGTTCAATCGCGCGGTAAAGCCGGCCGTCCTTACGTCTCACGGCGGCCATGTGCTCGAGTATTGCAGACGGGTTCTGGCCGCAGTGGCAGAGTTGGAAGCTTGCACGACGAATGCCGTCGATCTTAGCGGCAACCTGAAAGCAGGGATTGCTCACGGCCTCGGTGAGATGGTGCTGACAACGCCACTTGATACCCTGCGGCAGGCGTTCCCACGGATCAGACTGCAAGTGAGCTCAGACTGGACAACAAACCTCATCGATGATGTGCGCAGCGGTGCGCTGGATTGCGCGGTCGGCCTTCTGACGGATGCGCATATGGTTCCAGCTGGGCTGACGCAAATACCTCTTGGGTCAGAAGAGGTCGTTGTCGTCGCCGCAGGCAAGGCGAAGGCGCGGACCAAGCCTGACGGCGATCCATGGCGGCTTCGTGACCTCGCCGGAGAAGGCTGGTTCCTGAACCCGCCAGGATGCGGGTGCAGGGCAGCTCTCGTGAAATCCTTCGACCGGTTGCAACTGCCGATCCATATCGCGGCCGAAGTCTTCGGCGAAGATCTTCAACTTTCGCTGCTCGCCCAAAGTGGAGGGGTCGGCCTCGTCCCGCACCGGCAGTTCGAGCGCAGCCCGCACCGCCATATCCTGCAGATTCTGGACGTCCTGGATTTTGCGTTACCAACAACCGTGAGCCTGATCCGAAATGCCGCACCAGGGCGTTTCGATCCGGCTATGGCGTTGCTGGCCAGCGAACTGAAAGCTAAGCTGAGGTAGATCATTTTATTGCATATTCAATATGTAAATTATGCATTTGATGCATGAAATGAGGCAGCGTATCTTCCTGCCCTAGTCAGGGATCGTGGCAGATCAACAGCTGAGAGCCGCGAATTCTGCCCAGATCATCCAGGAAAGAGCACCATGATCGTCACCGTATTTCGCAGCCGGCTAAAGCCTGGTGTCGAGGACGAATATGGCCCGATGGCAAAACGCATGAGCGAATTGGCGCGGACCATTCCCGGTTACATCTCCCACAAAGGATTCATCGCGGAAGACGGAGAGCGGGTGACGATCGTCGAGTTCGAATCCGAGGAATCCTTGCGCGAATGGCGTACTCACCCGGAACATGCAAAGGCGAAAAAACGCGGGATCGAAAGCTTTTTCAGCGACTACAGCTTCCAGATATGTAGCGTCATTCGGGATCGCGTATGGACCGCCAAGGCCAAACCCCGCGCGACGGAATGACACCATCGCGCGTTTCGTTGGAATGAGGCTACCTCACGGTGGTGGCACTGGCGCTCAAAGACTTATGCCCAGCCCGCACTAGGCATTACAGTGTCGCCTGGAGGCACCCATCCGCTGATTGGTGTGCACATCCATTTGACGCGCCATCGGGCGCAGCGCGGGAAAACTTATTCTCCCCCTGCGCCGGTCTCCCGAAGTCGCGCCCATAGCGCATCCGCCGCCTTGTTGCGGCAATCGGGCGCGCGATACAGCCTGATCTCCATCGCCACGTCCAAGTCTTCGCCCCCGGCGCGGACCAGCTGCCCGTCACGCATGTCGTCCGCCGCCAAGGTATGGGGCAGCCAGGCGACGCCATGTCCCTCGCGCGCCATGGTCAGGAGGGTTGCCGCCAGATGTGAGGTAAAGGCCGTTTCCAGGACCGCCGCCGCGGCCTTCACCGGCACCACCCCCTCCAGGATGCGCCCCAGCGCCGAGGCCGGGCCGTACCCGAGCAAGCGCCCTTCCGCCCCGTCCGGCGCGCGCAGCGGAACCAGGGTGTCGCCGCCGACGACGATGCTGTCGAACCGCTCCGGATTGAGGCGGTTCGGCATGCCGTCATGGCAATGGCAGAGCAGGAAATGCACCTCGCCGGCCAGCATGATGCGCTCGCAGGCGTCCATGCTGTCAGACACCAGGTTGACCGTGCCCAGGTCCTGGAAATCGGCATGGGCGCGGATCCAGGCGGGAAAGAAGGTGAAGGACAGGGCATGGGTCGCGGCGATGGACAGGGAAGCCGTATCGCGTTCGCCAACGGCGCGGGTATCACGGCGGGCCTGCTCAATGGCGCGCAACAGATCCCCGGCCAGGGGTTTGAAATGCGCCCCCGCCAGGGTCAACCCCGCCCCCTGGGCACCACGCCGGAACAGGGGGGCGCCGATCCAATCCTCAAGCGCGCGGATGCGGCGGCTGAATGCCGGCTGTGAGACGTTGCGGGCATCGGCGGCACGGGAAAAAGTCCCATGCTCCTCAAGCGCCAGGAAATCCTTCAACCAGTCAATTTCCATGGCAATGTGGCTCGCGCATAACTCAATTCATTCTTGGCATTGGCCCTGTGGCCGGGGCTTTATGTATCACTCTTATCAACATTCCCCGAACAGCTACAGCCGAAGAGAACGCCCTCATGCGCATCATCGACATTTGCGAGGTCACCAAGCCGATCTCATCGCCCATCCGCAACGCCTATATCGATTTCACCAAGATGACCACAAGCCTGGTCGCCGTGGTCACGGACGTGGAGCGCGACGGGCGGCGGGTCGTCGGCTACGGCTTTAATTCCAACGGCCGCTACGGCCAGGGCGGGCTGATCCGCGAACGGTTCCGCGACCGCATTCTGGAAGCGGCCCCGGAAAGCCTTTTGGACGACAACGGCGGCAACCTGGACCCGCACAAAATCTGGGCCGCCATGATGCAGAACGAAAAACCGGGCGGGCATGGCGAGCGCTCCGTCGCCGTCGGCACCATCGACATGGCGGTATGGGACGCCACGGCCAAGATCGCGGGCCTGCCCCTGTTCCGCCTGCTGGCGCAGATGAAAGGCCGCGAGGCCGATCCCAAGGTCTTCGTCTATGCCGCCGGCGGCTACTACTATCCCGGCAAGGACGACACGGCCCTGCGGGCCGAAATGCGTGGATACCTCAACCGCGGCTACAACGTGGTGAAGATGAAAATCGGCGGTGCGCCCATCGATGACGACCGCCGCCGCATCGAGGCCGTGCTGAGCGAAATCGGCTCGGAAGCGCAATTGGCTGTCGATGCCAACGGCCGGTTCGACCTGGAAACCGCCGTCGCCTACGCCAAGATGCTGCGGGACTATCCCCTGTTCTGGTACGAGGAAGCGGGCGACCCGCTGGACTACGCCTTGCAGGCGGCGCTCGCCGAGTTCTATCCCGGCCCCATGGCGACGGGGGAAAACCTGTTCTCCCACCAGGATGCGCGCAACCTGTTGCGTTACGGCGGCATGCGGCCCGACCGCGACTGGCTACAGTTCGACTGCGCCCTCGCCTACGGCTTGATTGAATACCTGCGCACGCTGGACGAGTTGGAGAGGGCCGGCTGGTCGCCCGCCCGCTGCATCCCCCACGGCGGGCATCAGATGTCGCTCAACATCGCGGCGGGTCTGGGCCTTGGCGGAAATGAAAGCTATCCGGACCTGTTCCAGCCCTACGGCGGGTTCCCGGACACGGTCACGGTCGAGGACGGCCACATCGTCATGCCCGACCTGCCCGGCATCGGTTTCGAAGGCAAGTCGGACCTGATCAAGGTGATGCGCGACCTAGCTGAGTGACCCTACGCGCCTCACGCATGGCTGCTGGCACCAATCGTGTATGCTGCGCTGCAGCATTGATGTGGTACCAGACCGGCCATGATGAGTCAGAAACTCGCGCACGACAAAACCGTCATTTCGCGCCAAAAGCGCCCTGCCCGGCCCCTAAGCCGGTTGCTTCCGGCTGCGCTCGTCATTGTGGCCTTGTCCGGTTGCGCGCCCGTGATCAATCCGTTGACGGTCGTCTCGTTGGTCTTTGACGGGATTTCCTATGCCACCACGGGCAAGGGGCCGGCCGATCACGTCATTTCCGGCGTCACCGACCGGGATTGCGCCATGTACCGCACGTTGTTTGACGAACCCGTCTGCGAGCCCAAAGACGCCGAGGTCAAAAACATCGAAAAAGCGGAAGTCCCCGAAACCTTCAAAGACGCGATGCAGGCGCCGCCGATCTATCTGGACTGAGCGCGAGGCGGCGGCTCAGGCCAAGGCCGCGATCACCGAATATCCCAGCCAGTAATGGATGCCGGCGATCACGGCGAACAGAACCGCCGCCGCTGCCAACATCATGGCGTCCTTGGCGTAGCTGCCCCGTTCCGGCGGCGTCCACGGCCCCTCGGCCCGGTTGATGACCACCATTTCGATCAGCGCCCATAGACCAAGCCCGCCGAACAGTACGACTGCCGCCGTGTCTCCGTTGACCAGCAAGTGCGCCGCCGCCCAGAGCGTCACGCCCAACAGCATGGGATGGCGGATCTTGGTGCGGACGACGCCCTTCACCCGGCCGATATCCATCAGGAACAAGGCTGCCAGCATGAGTGCGTTGTTGGCGTGCCAGGTCCACATCGGCAGGGCGTAGAGAAAGTCCGTTTCCGCCGCCCGATAGCCCATGATCATCAGGCCCAAACTGATCAGCACCAACAGGGCGACCAGCGCCCGCCCCTTATTGCCCAGGGCTTCGCGCTGACGCGGCAGCACGCGCTTGAACAGATGGGCAGCACTCCAAATGACGAGCCCGAGAATGAGCCAGATCATGAATTCAACCTCCGCCTAGCTGACCGCAGAAAATTCGCTGAACGCTTTTTCCGTCCAATCGTCATGCGGCATGACGGCGCGGCGCTCCGACAGCAAGGCACGAGTAAGCGCCGCATTACCCGATTTGCCGGCGGCGTCGATGAGGATCAGGTTGAACAGGTCGCGTTGCGCGTGGCTGCCACCCATCATCCAGATCTCGTAACGCACGGGGATCATGGCCTCCGTCGTATCGCCATATCGCCCTTCGCGGTAGGCGATCAATGCATCGACCAGGGGCACGCCGAGCGCCTTCATGATCGGCAGATTGCTGTCGTCCTCCGCTCCCTCATAGGCCGCCATGAATTCACGCATCTCGTGGACCTTGCCGTCGCCCATGGCGGCCAGGGCCAAGGCATAGTGCAGGTCGACGAAGGTCAGGATGTGTTCTTCCGTGCGGTCCCGCACCTTGGCCGCCAGCGGCGCCCAGCGCCCGCCCACATCCAGGCCCATGATCTCCAACCGCTGCAGCAGCGAGACCGCGTTGCAGATGTCCAGATATTCTTCCGATTCCGGTGCGGCGACATGGGCGTCGTACTGCGCCATGACATCGTCCATCCGTTTCTGGTCCATCATCATCAGGGCTTCGTGCCACCAGATGTGGTTCTGAAAATTGTTGGCCTGGGTCCAATGAGGGCGCAGACGGTCGATCCAGGCCAGACCATCGTCCTGGCGGTCCTGCATTTCCATGACATGGGCGTAGGCATGGGTCGCCCATGGGTCCATGGGCTCCAGATCAATCGCCGTTTCCGCCGCCGTCTGGGCCCGGGCGTAATCACCCGATTCCTCAAATCCGAAGGCCTGCATGCCCTTGAGATAGGAAAACCCGGGCACGCCCTCGTCCCAGGCCGGCATGATCCGGTTCACGGAATCGCGCAGCCGCCGGGCGTCGCCGGAATAGAAATTGGCAAAATGGGCGAGGCGCGCCGCAAGGATATCGCGTGGGTGGTCCAACAGGATTTCCTCCCACACCCGGGCGGCACCATCCATGTTGCGCGCCGTCCACAGGCCCGCCGCGCGGGCGTGCATTTGTTCGCGCGGACTGGCATCGACCGCCAGTTCCTGCGCCTTGGCGGCGGCCTGCTCTGCCTTCGGCATCAAGCCGCCCATGGCCATGAGCATCATGAAATAGGCCTTCAGGCAATGCGCCATAGCCATATCCCCATCGGCGGCGAACACGCCTTTCAGCCGGTCCCCTGTATCCGGCGCCATGGACAGATAGCCGTCCATGACATGGTCGAAGGCCCGGGCGGCGTCCGCACCGGCCGCCGTCAGGGTGAGGTCACGTTTATCGTTGAAGATGGCCATGGTCAGATGCTCGATCCCGTATTCCATTTTGCAGGCGGGAAAATTACACCATATGGTCCTGGGACGCGACCGGGCACGATCCCGTCCCAACCAACAAAGCAGGAAACCGATATGAAGCAGATGATCGAAACCGACGCGCGCCAGGTCAAACAATGGCTGGACGACGGCAGCGCCGTCATCATCGACGTGCGCGAGGCCGATGAACTGACCCAGGCCCGCGTGCCCGGCGCCCTGCACAACCCCATGTCGGGCTTCGATCTGGAGATGCTGGCCGGGCTGGAGGGCAAGCGCCTGGTCTTCATGTGCGCCATGGGCATGCGCTCCATGCAGGTCGGCAGCTACCTTCTGCAGAACGACATGGTCGACGCCGCCTACAACCTGTCCGGCGGCATCCAGGGCTGGGCGATGGCGGGGTATGAGGTGGAGACGGGGTGAATCATCTTGCAGCCGTCACTTTATGGACAGCGCCAAGAAATTTCCCCATTTCGCTTGATAGGTTTCGAATTGATTCGGCAATCTGATTAACACCACTCTCATTGGCTACATGTTCCGTCATATAAACTTTGGTTCCTTTTAGACGGAAATGCACACCAATGATCTCAAACTGAGCGTCATCCCTATAGTTGTTCCAGTTACCGTGAACGATCGCATCTCGCCGTGTGCACAACTCTTTGGCACGCGTAGCAATGTCCAACGCACCTTGAGTGAAAGGCGACAACCTCTCAACTTTCCTGAATACCTTTTTCCAAAGCGGAATTTTTTGAGAAAAGGGCCTGGGAATTGGCTCTCCACTCTTAAGGGCAGGCTTTATGGATACCGCTTCAGGTAATTCCAGAATAGACATCAACCCAAAGTCTAATTGGTTCTCAAAAAGGCCCCAGGAAACAATTACCCGACCGATTGACGCAAGAACTAAGTCTGCTTCTGGTGGATAATCAATAGGTGAGAGATTAACTTGATATTTGATTTTATCCTTCATCACCCACTTCCCCTTTTTAACAATCTCAGATCAGTAAAATCTCTTACCGACGAGGCCACTAAATCAAGGTGTCGAATTTTCTAGTTTTCCGTTCTCTGCCCCGATCAGAAATTCGATATTCCCTTCCGGCCCCTTGATGGGACTTGGCGTGATGCCCAGGACCGTCCAGCCGCAGTCACCCGCGACGAAGGCCTCGACCTCGTCGCAAACGGCCTGATGGACGGCCGGGTCGCGGACCACGCCGCCCTTGCCGACCAGACCGGGGCCGGCCTGGAACTGCGGTTTGATGAGGGCGACCAGACGAGCCCCCGGCTTGGCCAGGGCCATGGCCGGCGGCAGGACCTTTTCCAGGCCGATGAAGCTGACGTCGCAGACGATCAGATCAATCGGGTCGGGGACCTGTTCCGCCGTCAGGTGGCGGGCGTTGGTTTTTTCCAGCACCACCACCCGGTCGTCCGTGCGCAGTTTCCAATCCAACTGCCCCTGCCCCACGTCGATGGCATAAACCTTGGCGGCACCGTTGGTCAGCAACACATCCGTGAAGCCGCCGGTGGAGGCGCCAAGATCGAGGCAGATCAGGCCCGTGGGGTCGATATTGAAATGGTCGATGCCCTTGGCCAGCTTCTGCCCGCCGCGCGACACCCAGGGATGGTCCTTGCCCTTGACGGAGATTTCCGTGTCGGCTGCGATTTGCGCGCCGGGTTTGTCGAAGCGGCGATCGGTACCGTAGACAAGCCCCGCCATGACCAGGGCCTGGGCCTTGGTCCGGCTGTCGGCCAGGCCACGGTCGACCAGCAATTGGTCAAGCCGGATTTTTGGTGCTTTTGCCATGGCGCGAGATTACCCCGCCGAACGCGGCTTGGCGACGCCGGCCGCCACCCGCACAGCCTTTAAGCGCGGGCGGGTTCGGTCAATTCGTCGGCGCGGCCGAGGGCCGACATCACCGTGGCGACGATGCCGGCAGCATCCAGGCCCGCCTGGGCGACCTGGGCTTCGGGCTTGTCCTGTTCGATAAACGCGTCGGGCATGGTCACGGCGCGCACCTTCAGGCCGTTTTCCAACAGCCCGTCGTTGGCCATGAATTGCAGCACCTGGGCGGAGAAGCCGCCGATGGAGCCTTCCTCGACCGTAACCAGGACTTCGTGGTCATTGGCCAGCTTGCGCACCAGGTCCTCGTCAATCGGTTTGGCGAACCGTGCGTCGGCGACGGTCACGGACAGCCCCCGCGTGCCAAGGTCTTCGGCCGCCTTCAGGCATTCCTGCAAGGGAGCGCCCAGGGACAGAATGGCGATGGCCGAGCCTTCGCGCACGATACGGCCCTTGCCGATTTCGAGCGGCGTACCCTTGGCCGGCAGTTCGACGCCGACACCTTCGCCGCGCGGATAGCGGATCGCCGACGGTCGGTCGTCGATGGCGACGGCGGTTGCCGTCATGTGCATCAGTTCGGCCTCGTCCGAGGGCGCCATCACGACGAACCCCGGCAGGGTGCAAAGGTACGGCAGGTCGAAAGCGCCACAGTGGGTCGAGCCATCGGCGCCGACGTAACCGGCCCGGTCGATGGCGAAGCGCACGGGCAACGACTGGATCGCCACGTCGTGGACGACCTGATCGTAAGCGCGCTGCAGGAAGGTGGAATAAATCGCGCAGAACGGCTTGTAGCCTTCGGTCGCCATACCGGCGGCGAAGGTCACGCCGTGCTGTTCCGCGATGCCGACGTCGAAGGAACGGTCCGGGAAGTTTTCGGAAAACTTATCGACTCCCGTGCCGCCGGGCATGGCGGCGGTGATGGCGACGATCTTGTCGTCGTCCTTGGCTTCCGCGATCAAGGCCTTGGCGAAGACCGAGGTATAGCTCGGCGCATTGGCGATGGCCTTGTGCTGCTTGCCGGTGACGACATCGAATTTGGACACACCGTGGTACTTGTCGGCGGATTCTTCGGCCGGCTTGTAGCCATGGCCCTTTTCCGTGACGACATGCAGCAGGACAGGACCCGGCACCGCATCATCACGCAGGTTCTTCAGCACGGGCAGCAGATGGTCCAGGTTGTGGCCGTCGATGGGGCCGACATAATAGAAACCCAGTTCCTCGAACAAGGTGCCACCGGTCACCATGCCGCGGGCGTATTCATCGACCTTGGCCGCCGCCTGCTCGATGGAGCGCGGGAACTTCTTGGCAAGCTCCTTGGCGAAATGACGGGCGGAGCGGAACTGCTTCGACGAAATCAGCTGCGAAAGGTATGCCGACAATGCGCCCACGGGCGGGGCGATCGACATGTCGTTGTCGTTGAGCACGACGATCAGCTTGGCGTCCATGGACCCGGCGTTGTTCATGGCTTCGTAGGCCATGCCGGCGGTCATCGCGCCGTCGCCGATCACAGCGATGACGTTCTTGGGCACACCGGCCAGCTTGCTTGCCACGGCCATGCCCAGGCCGGCCGAGATCGAGGTCGAACTGTGGGCCGCGCCGAACGGGTCGTATTCACTTTCCGTGCGCTTGGTGAAGCCCGACAGGCCCCCGCCCTGGCGCAGGGTATGCATGCGTTCACGACGACCGGTAAGGATCTTGTGCGGATAACACTGATGGCCGACATCCCAGATCAGACGGTCGTTCGGTGTATCGAAGACATGATGGATGGCGGCGGTCAGCTCGACCACACCCAGGGATGCGCCCAGATGGCCACCAGTAATCGACACGCTACGCACCGTATCGTCACGCAGTTCACGGACCAGCTGCTTCAGCTCATCGACTGAAAAATCCCGCATGTCCTTGGGATCGCTGACGCGGTCCAGGATCGGGGTGAGGCTTTCTTGTTCCAAGTTTCAGGCCCTCAAATTGATATCCGGACGCACGGTCCGGACCACTTGTTGCTGTTGCTTCTGTCGTATCGGTCGAATCAGGTGCGCCGTTCGACGATGAAACGCGCCAATTGCTTTAGAAGGTCGGCTTTTTCGCCGAATATTTCAAGGTGTGCCGCCGCCTGTTCACTGAGCATGTCAGCCTGCTGACGCGCCTTGTCAACGCCCAGCAGGGATACGAAGGTGGCCTTGTTGGCATCGGCGTCCTTGCCGGTCGCCTTACCGACCAGCGCCGCATCACCTTCAACATCCAACAGGTCGTCGGCAATCTGGAAGGCCAGGCCAATGTCATGGGCATAGGCATGCAGGGCTGTGCGTGCCTCGTCCGAGGCCTTGCCCAGGATCGCCCCCGCTTCCGCGGAAACGGCGATCAGATCGCCGGTCTTCATGCGCTGCAAACGGGTGATCTGGGCCATGTCCAGGTGGTTCTTTTCCGCCCATAGGTCCATCATCTGCCCACCGACCATGCCGTGGTCGCCCGCCGCCTTGGCCAGGGCGAGAACCAGATCGGCGCGCACCCGGGCATCGGAATGGGTTTCCGGTGCTGCCAGCACCTCGAACGCCTTGGTCAGCAGGGCGTCGCCGGCCAGAATCGCCGTCGCCTCGTCGAACTTGATATGGCAAGTCGGCTGGCCGCGGCGCAGGTCATCGTCATCCATGGCCGGCAGATCGTCGTGGACCAGGGAATAACAGTGGACCATTTCAACCGCCGCCGCCGTGCGCAGGGCCGATGTCGTATCAACACCAAACAATGCAGCACTCTGCGTTACCAGGAACGGACGAACCCGCTTGCCACCGGCCAGGGAGGCATAGCGCATGGCCTCGACCACACGCGCCTCGGGCGTGTCCGTCAGCGGCATCAAGGCATCAAGCATGTCCGTCACTTGCTTGGCGTTGTCGCCCAGTGCGGCCTGAAACTCCGAATTGGAATCTTTCATTTACTTCTTTTTCCGGGACTATTCTTGGTCGGCGGGTTCGGTCGTCAGGGTGCCGCCGCTGCCGACGACGATCTTATCGACACGCAATTGCGCTTCCTTGAGCTTGGCCTCGCAATGGGTCTTCAACGCAACACCCCGTGAATAGGAATCGATGGCCTGATCCAAGGACCCGGCCCCTTGCTCCAGCCCGCGCACGATGTCTTCAAGCTCGCTCATCGCGTCCTCGAAGCTCAACGCGCGGACATCCGCCGGAATTTCCGTTTGGGCGTCGGTGTCTGGGGTTTTCTGCTTGGCCATGGAATACCTTATCGACAAGGCGCGGGAGTGTAGGGCTCCCGCCCCCGTACCGCAAGTGCGAAGCCCTGGCGGTGGCGGAATTCAGGGGTTTATTGTGTCATCAGGGCACGCACATGCCCTGCACTGCTTTCCGCCAACGCGTTCAGGTCATACCCCCCCTCAAGACAGGACACCACCCGATTGTCGCAACAATCGCGGGCGACCCGCAAAAGTTCGACCGTGACCCAGACGAAATCCTCAGTCGTAAGCATCAGCGATGCCAATGGGTCCCGCGCATGGGCATCGAATCCGGCCGATATGATCAGAAGGTCGGGATTGAACTTGCGCAGCGCCGGCAGGATCCGATCGCGATAGCCTCGGCGGAAGGCATCCGTGCCGTCGCCCGGGTTAAGCGGCAGGTTGCAGATGTTGTCCGCCACGCCTGTGTCCTGCAACTTGCCCGTTCCCGGATAGGCTGGCCATTGATGGGACGACGCATAGAACAGATTGGGGTCGTTCTGAAATGAATGCTGCGTGCCGTTGCCGTGGTGAACGTCGAAATCCACCACCGCGACTTTCTCAATGCCCTCGGTCTGCTGGGCATGGCGGGCGGCAATGGCGACCGTGTTAAACAAACAGAACCCCATGGCCTGTGACGATTCCGCGTGATGGCCCGGCGGGCGCACGGCACAGAAAGCGTTGCGCGCCTCGCCGCTGAGAACCGCATCGACCGCGGAACAGGCGCCGCCGGCGGCGCGCAAGGCGGCTTCCGCTGATTTCGGCGACATGCTGGTGTCCGGATCAAGATAGACGCGCCCTTCGGTCGGCACGTTGTCCATCACCGTTTCCACGTAGTCATGGCCATGGGTGTTCTTGACCATCTCCAGGTCAATCATCGGCGCCTCAAGGCGCAGCAGATTGGCAAAGGGCTCAGTCTCCAGGGCTTGCATGACCGCGCGGAGCCGCTCCGGACATTCCGGATGGCCACGTCCAGGGTCATGTTCCACGCAGGCCTGATGGAAATATAGCTGCGTCGTCATCGGCGTCGTTCCTTTTCCCGGTCCTTATCTCGGGACGGGTTCGCGTCACTGTTTCGCCCCGCCTGTCGTCAGAACCCGGAGATAGTCCACGAGATTGGCAAGCTGTTCTTTGTCCGGCACCTGCTGCACCGGCATCTTGGTGCCCGGCAAAAACTTGTCAGGCCCCTGGTAAAACAGATCAAATAGGGTTTTTTCGTTCCAAGTAAAGGTCTTGTTTCTGAGCGCACCGGAATAGTTGTAGCCCTCGACCGCACCGACCGGGCGGCCCCACAACCCTTCGAAATGCGGCCCCGAACGGGACGCCGCATGGGCATTCAAGGCGTGGCAATTGGCGCATTTGGTGAACAGCCGGGCCCCGGGATGGTCGCTCGACAGCCAGGGCTGCTTGCCGGTTTTGTCGCTGGCTCGAAGACCGATGCGGTCCCCTGTCTCCAAATGCCATACGGCGACGCTTTCATCGGCGCTGGCGGTCAATGCAAAGCGGCCGTCTGGTGCAAAGCGGGCGGCCCAGACGATTTTGTCATGGGCGGGAATGGTTGTCAGGATCGCCCCGGTCGCCAGATCCCATTCCATCAAGCGCCCGTCCCGGCCCGCCGACAAAGCCCGCCGCCCATCCGGCGATACCGCGGCGGCATAGACTTGGCCGGTGCGATCCTCGCTATGGGTAAGGACGGTGACGGCCTCGCCCGTTTTGACGTCCCACAGGCGCAGCGTGCGGTCGATGCTGGCCGTCAACAGGCGCTCCCCCCCGGGCAGCGCGTTCATTTTCGTAATGCCCTGGCGGTGACCTTCGAGAACACCTTGCAGGCGACCGTCTTTGATCGACCACATCCCGACCTTGCCATCGTGCCCGCCGGCTGCCACCCAAGCGCCGCCGTTGATGAAGGCGACATCGTTGATCGGCGCGGAATTCGTGATCACGCGGATTGCCTCACCTGTCGCCATATCCCAGATCCGCAGGGTCTTGTCCCAGGAACCGGTGGCGATCTGCTTGCCGTCGGGCGACACGGCCGCCGCCATGACCTTGTGACCATGCCCGGTAAGGCGCCGAACCAGTTTTCCCGAAGGTACGTCCCAGATGATCGCCGACTTGTCGTCGCTGGTGGTCACAACATGCTTGCCGTCGGGCGTGAACACGGCACTGGTCACCGGCCCTTCGTGGGCGTCAAGGACTGCCACTTCCGCCTGCGTCCCGAAGTCCCACAGCCGCGCCGTGAAATCGAAACTGGCCGTGACGACCCAATGGCCATCCTGCGATACGTCGACGGCCCGCACCATGCCACCGTGACCGATTAGGTCGGCATGCGCATCGCCCGGTATCGCCGCGGCTAACAGCATCGCGAAGCAACCCGCCAAAAGCCGAGAAACGCGGGGCAACCGAACAGTCGGCCCATGGATGGGAAGGTCAGCGCGCGGGGCAGTCAGCATCGGCATGGTAAATATATTGGAAGAAGCCCCGCCCCTTGCCAACCGCCTTTTCGCCATGCGCAAATAGACCGCCTTGACGGGGATTTACGTGCAAATTTGCTTGCAATACTGATTGCGGGGCGCACGACCCCTGCCTAAACTGGCGCCCGCCGCAGGCCCGGACCCGAATTCGGGCCCGAACCAGAGGAACGCCCTTGATGTCCGCAGCCCGGCCCACCGTCTTTGCCCTATCGACAATCGCCGCCGCCTTGCTCTCTCTGACAGCCGCCCGGGCGCAAGCACCGCAGGCCGTGCCCGTCGTCGTCGACCGGGTGCTAACCGAAGCTTCGCATCAGAACGTACCGGTGATCGGCCGCTTCATCGCCCGCCAGGCCGGCCCCGTCGCAGCCCGGATCAGCGGCCCCGTCGCCGAGTTCAGGGTCGATGTCGGCGATCGGGTCGCCAGGGGCGATGTCCTCGCCGTGCTGGTCAAGGACAGCCTGAAGTGGGAACAGGAATTGAAGGCGGCCGAATTGAACCGCTTCCAGGCCGCCCTGGAAACAGCCCGGGAAACCCTGAAGCTACGCCAGCAGGAACTGTCGCGCCTGGAGGGCCTGCGCAAATCGGCTGCGTTCTCGCAGGCCCGGCTTGACGATAAACTTCAGGAAGTCGCCGTCGCCAGGGCCGAGATCGCTGTCGCCGGCGCCCAAATGGCCAGCGCCAAGGCAAACCTAAGATTGGCCGAGATCGCCCTGTCCTACGCCGATGTCGTTGCCCCCTACGGCGGCGTCGTGTCCCGCCGTCACACGGAGGCCGGCGCCTTCGTCAACCTGGGCGATCCCTTGATCACCCTGATCAACGACACGGATCTGGAGATCGAGGCCGACGTACCGTCACGCAACGTGGGCGGTCTGGTTCCCGGCGTCGGCGTCACCGCCGCGGTATCCGCCGCCACGATGATCCAGGCCAGCGTGCGCGCCGTCGTGCCCGATGAAAACCCTCAGACCCGCACCCGCACGGTACGCTTCCGCCTTGATGCGCCGGCCGACGGGATCGGCATCGCTGCGAACCAGAGCGTGACGCTCAGCATTCCCGCCGCACGCGCCGCCTCGGTGGTCACCGTGCACAAGGACGCCATCCTCAATCGCCTGGGTAAGACCGTCGTGTTCCTGCACGAAGGGGGCAAAGCCCTGGTCCGCCCGGTGCGCCTGGGAGCCGCCATGGGCAGCCGCCTGATCGTCGAGAGCGGCCTGGCCGCGGGCGACCTGGTGGTCGTGCGTGGCAACGAACGCCTGCGCCCCGGTCAAGATATCTCGTTCACCCCGCCGCCGAACAGCGGCGAGGCTGCCCCCGCCGCCGATGCGGCCCCGGCGCCTAAGCCGAAGACCTGAGGCCCGGAGACGCCATCCCATGGACCTGATCCGGCTATCCATCCAACGCCCCATCGCCGTCATGGCGGCGGTGCTGATGCTGATTCTGTTCGGTGTGGTGGCGCTCTATTCGATCCCGATCCAGTTGACGCCGGACATCCGCAAACCGGTCATCAGTGTCGAGACCGTATGGCCCAGCGCCGCCCCGGCCGAGGTCGAGCGCGAAATCATCGTCAAACAGGAAGAGGTCCTAAAAGGCATCGAGGGGCTGGAGGAAATCCGCTCCGAATCCCAGGACGGGCGCGGGCGCATCAATCTGGAATTCGCCATCGGCACCAATATGGACAAAGCCCTGCTGCTGGCCTCCAACCGGCTTGATCGGGTCAACGGCTATCCCGAGGAAGCGGACGAACCGTCGATCCAGACCGCCAGTGCCGAAGACAACCCCATCGCCTGGTTCGTGATCATCCGCAAGCCCGGCAACAACGAGGAAATTCACCGGTTCGGCGATTTCGCCGAGGAGGTGATCCAGGACCGCATCGAACGCGTGGCCGGCGTGGCGCGGGTTAACCTGTACGGCGCCGCGCGCAAAGAAATGACCATTTTCGTCGAACCGGACCGCATGGCGCGCTACGGCCTGACGGTAACGGATGTGATCGACAAGCTGCGCGCCGCCAATTCGTCGGTCTCGGCGGGCGACGTGGACGAAGGCAAGCGCCGCTACGTCGTGCGCACAGAAGGCGAATTCCAGCGCCTGGAAGACGTATCCGGCGTGATCCTGCGCTCGGACCGCGACCCCGCGACAGGCCGCTTCGCCCGCGTCACCGTGGGCGACATCGCGGCCGTTGCCTGGGACACCTCCAAGCCGACCGAACGTATCCGCTTCAACGGTCAGCCGGCCATGGCCTTCAACGCCGTGCGCGAAGGCGGCGCCAACGTGATCGAGGTCATGCGGGGCATCCGCGAAGCGGTGAAGGAGTTGAACGAGTACGCCCTGCCGTCCCAGGCCCTGGAACTGCGGCAGGTCTACGACGAAACCATCTACATCAATTCGTCCATCGACCTGGTGCAGCAGAACATCATCGTCGGGGGCGCCCTGGCCGCCGTCATGCTGCTGCTATTCCTGCGTTCGGGTGGGGCGACGCTGATCGTGTCCATGGCGATCCCCGTTTCGGTCATCGGCGCCTTCGTCGCCATGGCGGCCATGGGCCGGTCGCTGAACGTGATCTCGCTGGCCGGGATCGCCTTCGCCGTCGGCATGGTCGTCGATGCGGCGATCGTGGTGCTGGAAAACATCTTCCGCCACCGCGAATTGGGCCGCACGCGGGCCGAAGCCGCCTACCGAGGGGCCAAGCAGGTCTGGGTCGCGGTCCTGGTGTCGGCCTTGACCACGGTGATGGTGTTCATTCCGGTCCTGGTCATGGATCTGGAGGCCGGCCAGCTGTTCCGCGACATCGCCGTGGCGCTGTCGGTTTCCGTGCTGATTTCCCTGCTGGTCGCCGTCACCCTGATCCCGGCGCTGGCCAATCGCATTCTGGGATCGCCCGGCGAGGACAGCATCGTCCGCCGGCACATCCCGGTGATCGACGATTTCGCGGCCCTGTTCATGAAGTCGCTGATGGGGCTGACCAAATGGGTCACCGCGTCGCGCCTGCGTTCCGTCATCATGGTCACCGTTCTGTGCAGCATCTGCACCGGCGTCACCTGGCTTTTACTGCCCAAGCTGGAGTATCTCCCCAGCGGCAATCGTAACCTCATCATCGGCTTCATCGTGCCGCCGCCGGGCTACAACCTGGACACCATGGAACAGATCGCCCGCGGCTACGAGAAAGAGGTCTTCCCATTGCTGGCCGAGGTCTCGGGACCGGAGCCGGACGCTCAGGGCCGGCCCAAGCTGAATCGCTTCTTCTTCGTCACCTTCCGCGGCCGCACCATCCTGGGCGCCGCCGCCCATGATCCGACGCGGGTCAAGGACCTGATCCCGATCCTCAGCGAGGCCGCCTTCAAGGAACCGGGCACGCTTGGTCAGATCACCCAACGCTCCCTGTTTGGGCGCGGCGTCACCGGCACCCGCGCCATCGACCTGAATATCCTGGGCCCGGACCTGGAACCGCTGATGGAGGTGGCGCTCAAGACCTTCAACCGCGTCAACCAGGAGTTCCCCCGCAAGGAAGGCAACCAAGTCCGACCGCAGCCGGAACTGGTCCTGGGTGCGCCCGAACTGCGCATCCGCCCCAACCGGGTGAAGCTCGCCGACAACGGCGTAACCGCGCGCCAGTTGTCGGACACCATCGACGCCTTCAACGACGGCCTGCGCATCGCCGAAATCACCGTCGGCAACAAACTGGTCGATCTGATGATCAAGGGCCCCTTGGATCAGGTCACTGAAACACAGGGCATCAGCAATTTGCCGGTCGTGACCTCGGCCGGGCTGATCATTCCGGCGGCGTCCCTGTCCGACATTGAAATGACCACGGGCCCGACCCAGATCAATCACTTCGAACGTCAGCGCGCGGTGACGCTATCAATCCTGCCGCGGGACGACGTGCCGCTGGAACAGGCGCTCGACATCATCAAAACCAAGATCATCGACCCCATGTACGCCGAGGGCCTGCCACCCGGCACATCGCTGCGCCTCACCGGCACGGCGGACAAGCTGAACCAGACTTGGCAGGCCATGAAGCTCGACCTGGGGATTGCCGTGATCATTGTCTATCTGGTCATGGCGGTTCTGTTCGAAAGCTTCCTGTATCCGCTCATCATCATGCTCTCGGTGCCGCTGGCCACGGCGGGCGGTGTGGTCGGGCTGTCGTTGCTGAACATGTTCACATTCCAGCCGCTGGACATGCTGACCCTGCTGGGCTTCGTGATCCTGATCGGCATCGTCGTCAACAACGCCATCCTGCTGGTTCACCAAACCCTGGTGCACCTCCGCGAAGACGGCATGGCCGCGGCCGAGGCAATCCGCGAGGCGACCAGCAACCGAATCCGGCCGATCTTCATGTCCACCCTGACCAGCGTATTCGGGATGATGCCGCTGGTGGTATTCCCCGGGGCCGGTTCGGAGCTTTATCGCGGGTTGGGGTCGGTCGTGTTGGGCGGCCTGTCGCTGTCGGCGATCTTGACCCTTGCCATCATTCCGCCCCTTTTGACCCTTGTCATCGGGGTCGGCGAAAAACGGGGGAAACCTTCAGCCGGACAGGGCACCGATACCCCCGCCGCAGACCCCCAGGCAGCTGAATAACCGTGATGACCATAAATCGCAAAACCGAAACGTCTAGACCACGGTCTGTCCAAAAGTATGGGCATACCCTGGCCTTTTGTCCGGTTTTATCCGCCCGAGAAAATGCTTATATAAGCCCCTAGCACCCCACCGCGCGTAAACCTGAGGGTGAACGGGCGCGGTCAATAGCAACAACAACCATCGCAATAAGGACAATAACAACCGCCATGCCAACTTATACCGTAGAACAGAATCACGAACAGGCCAGCGCCCTTCTCAAGGCAATGAGCAACCCTCACCGCCTTCTCGTGCTGTGCCACCTTGCCCGCGGCGAAAAATGCGTGGGCGAACTGGAAACCATCGTCGGACTGTCGCAGTCCGCCCTGTCGCAGCATCTGGCGCGCCTGCGCCATGACGGCGTGGTCAAAACCCGCCGCGACGCGCAGACGATCTATTATTCCCTGCGAGGTGATGAAGCGATGACGATCCTTGAGGCGCTGGCCGGGCTGTTCGAAATGCCCGCCGTCATCGAAAAGGCGCGTATCGCCGTTTGATGCATGAAACCGGCATGGGGGGCGGCATCGCCGCCCCCGCACCGGTCAATTCATGTGGGTGGCCTAACGCCGCCCGGTCATTCCCCGGATAGGATCAGCCCAGGCCGAGAATGGCCCGCGCCTCGTCCGGCGTTGCCACCGAAGATCCCAGATTCTCGATGATCGCTGCCGCGCGTTCGACCAGGGCCGCGTTGGACGGCGCCAATTCGCCTGCACCCAGGTAGATGTTGTCTTCCAACCCGACCCGCACGTTGCCGCCCAAAAGGACCGCCTGGGCGACCATGGGGAACTGTTGACGCGAGATGCCGAACGCCGACCAGGGTGCCCCTTCAGGCAGCCGGTCGCGCATGTGCATCATAGCTTCCGGGGTTGCCGTGGCGCCGTAGGAAATGCCCAGGCACAGCTGGAAATAGGGCGGCGATTCGATGTGCCCTTCCTTGATCAGCTGCTTGCACAGTTCAATGTGCCCGGTGTCGAACACTTCCAATTCCGGCTTCACGCCCGCCGCCTTGATGCGGTCGGCCATGACGCGCATATGGCGCGGCACGTTCATGAAGGCACGTTCGCCGAAGTTCATGGTCGCAACGTCGAGCGAGCAAACCTCCGGCTTCAGCTTTTCCACGTGAGCAGTGCGTTTTTCCGGCGTGACATATTCCGTGCCCGGACCGGCGATCAGCGGATCTTCGTCGCTCGGCATATAGCGGGCACCGGGTCCGGTCGTCAGGTTGATGATCATGTTCGAACCGGCGTCGCGGATGCGCTTCACGACTTCTTCGTAGTACTCGAACTTCATGCTCGGCGTACCGTCGGGTTCACGCACATGGATGTGGCAGACCGCCGCCCCAGCCTTTGCGGCGTCGAGCGACGACTGCGCGATCTGTTCCGGCGTAACGGGCGTCGCCTTGGTTTTCTGTGTGGTCGGCGCCGACCCGGTGACGGCGCAGGTGATAATTGTCTTTTGGCTCATGGTGGCCATTTCCTCCTGGTTTATTGTGCCGACATCATACGCACAGCGGCGGCCGGGCGGAAAGACGCCAACAGGTCGGTAAACATCTGCCCAGAACAAATGGCACAAAAAGCGGGGTCGTTGTCATTGCGCCAAACACCGGGCCGCCGCACACTACGGCCATGGCACCCGATACGACATCACAGGCGGATATATCCGCGCGCCGACTGACCGCACCGAAGCGGATCGGCATCGTCATTTTCGACCGTTGCCAGATCATCGACGCGACCGGGCCCGCCGCCGTATTCGGGTCCGCCAACGAAATCCATATGGCTACCGGCGGCAACGGACCACTTTACGACCTGCGCATGATCGCCGGCCGCTCGGGGCCCATAAGCACATCGACCGGCGTCTCCCTATTCGCCGATAGCGCCCTCAAAGACGCGGTCCCGCCGTTCGACACATTGATCTGCGCCGGCGGCAAGGGGTCCCAGAAGTTCGCCGAAGACGCGGATGCCATCGACGACATCCGCCGCTTGACGAAATCGGCGCGGCGCGTGGTTTCCGTCTGCACCGGGGCTTATGTTCTGGCCGCCGCCGGGCGGCTCGACGGACGCCGTGCGGTGACCCATTGGGCCCATTGCCGAAATCTGGCCGACCGCTTTCCCAAAGTCAGGGTCGAACCTGACCCGATCTTCATCAAGGACGGCAACGTCTATACCTCGGCCGGCGTGACCGCGGGCATGGACCTTGCCTTGGCGCTGCTGGAGGAAGACCACGGCAAGGCCCTGGCGCTCGAGGTGGCGCGGGAAATGGTCATGTTCATGAAGCGTCCGGGCTCCCAGGCCCAGTTTTCACGCCAATTGTCGGCGCAGATGGCACCCCGGGGAAACATCCGCGACGTGCAGATCTGGCTGCTGGACCGGCTGGCTGAGGACATCGGCGTCGAAACCATGGCCGAACAGGCCGCCATGAGCCTGCGCACCTTCAATCGTCATTTCAAGAAAGCCACGGGTCGCACGCCCGCCGGCTTTGTCCAAGAGGCCCGCATCGAGGCGGCCCGCAACCTGTTGGAAGACAGCGACCTGCCCGTCAAGCTGATCGCCCGGCAATGCGGCTTTGGTGACGAAGAACGCATGCGCCGCGCCTTTCATCGCAATCTGGGGGTCAGCCCCCAGGACTACCGAATGCGGTTTGCCTCCCTGGCTCCCGCCTGAACCTTTCCCGAAACCCAACCCTGACCGGAGACACCATCATGACCACGCAAATCGGCATTCTCGCCTTCAACGACATGGAAGAATTGGACGCCATCGGCCCCTGGGAGGTGTTCTCCTGGGCCGCCAAGCAGGAAGATTCCGGCCTCGCCGTCTGCACCATCGGTTCGGGCAGCCGTGAGATCACCTGCGCCAAGGGCCTCAGGATCGTCACCGACTACACCCTGGACGACCACCCCAAGCTGGACATCGTCTTGGTCCCCGGCGGCCAGGGCACGCGGGCGATCTTCGCCAACGGCGGGCCGGAAATCGACTGGCTGAAGAAGGTTGCGCCGGACTGCAGCTGGGTGACCAGCGTGTGCACGGGTGCACTGCTGCTGCACCGGGCGGGCCAGTTGCAAGGCAAGCGGGCGACGACCTATTGGGCGGCGGTCGACCTGTTGCGCGGCGGCGGCAATGTCGAGGTTATGGACGATGTGCGCTTCGTGCGCGACGGCAATGTCGTCACCTCGGCGGGCATTTCCGCCGGCATGGACATGTCCTTGTGGCTGCTGGGCCAGTTGAAAAGCCCTGAATTCGCCCGCTTCGTCCAGAAAGGGATCGAATACTTCCCCGCTCCGCCCTATACGGCGGCCGCCTGATAGCGGTAGACCCCGGCGGCGTCGACGGAGCGGCGCACCCGCCCAAGCGTCATCAGGTGATGCAAATGCGCCAGACTTTCGCCGATGGCGAAGAACATCTGGTGGGTGTCCATCTCGCGCTTGAACAGGTGTTCCAACACGTCGACCGCCGTCGCCCCGCCGTCCCCGTCCCGCGCCGCACAGGCGGCCTGGGCGGCGTCCAGGCGTTCCACATGATGGGCGGCAAGGTCGTCCAGGCGTTCCAGAAGTCCCCGGAACGGCCAGTTGTGGGACGGCAGCACCAAGGTGTCCTTGGGCAGGTCCCGGAACCGCTTTAGGCTGTCCAGGAACCGGGCCAGGGGATCGGCCTCCGGCTCCTGCGGCCAGACGGAGACGTTGGGGCTGATCTTGGGCAGGATCTGGTCGCCGGAAATCAACACGCCCAGGTCCGCACAGTA
This sequence comes from Rhodospirillales bacterium, assembly GCA_048263775.1. Taxonomy (GTDB): domain Bacteria; phylum Pseudomonadota; class Alphaproteobacteria; order Rhodospirillales; family Casp-alpha2; genus UBA1479. The sequence continues at coordinate 111,194 of JBLXDU010000009.1, read as the reverse complement.
CAGACAGGCATGTTCCGGCGAATGGCCATTGCCTTCGATCACACGCCAGGAATGGGCCCCGACGGCGAATTCATCCCCATGGGCGATGCGCCGGATGGCCGCCGGAATGGGCGAGATATTACCGCCGTAACGCCCGACCCGATGTTCGACCTGATCCAGACGGTCGCCGGTGAAGCCGGCGGCCTTGTAAAACGCGTGAGACACCGGCCCCGCCGTCTGCCCCGTTTCGAAGCTGAGCATCCGCCCGGTGGCCCATTCCGTGTAAGGCATCCACAACGGCACCTTGAAGCGCTCCGCCAACCAGCCGGCCAGGCCCACATGGTCCGGATGGAAATGGGTGACGATGATGCGTGTGACGGGCTTGCCGCCCAGGGTGTTCTCGAACACACGGTCCCAGGCGGTGCGGGTTTCCTCGGTGTTGATACCGGTGTCGACAAGGGTCCAGCCGTCGCCGTCCTCGAGCATCCACAGGTTGATGTGGTTCAGCTTGAACGGCAGGGGCATGCGCAGCCAGCGCACGCCGGGCGCGACCTCCCAGGTTTCGCCAAGAGGCGGTTCACCGTCGAAGGCATAATCGGGTTGGAAAGACACGGAAGGATGGGCTCCGAATGGTCGTCAGGGCGGGAATGTGACTGCTACCACGCATGGCCGCGCCCGGGCAAGCCGGGTCGGCGCGGCGTCAGGGAACGGATTAAGGACGGCTGAGGGGGATGAGGCCCGCCCTAAGCGGCATGGCAGAACGGCCCGGATTCATCAATCGCCACGGTCTCGGCATTTTCACAGCCAAGGCGTTCAAGCACCTCCCGCGCCCGTTCCCGGGGAACCAGGGAAAGCTGATCGTCGGAAGCGCTCCAATAGAAATCGACATGCGCCTGGTGCGCCAAATGAGTTGGCGTGATGACGAAATATTCCGGGTCGTTGCGCGATACGTAAACCAGCAATTGCGGTCTCATCGGCTTGGTTCTCCTCATCTTCCTTAAGCGGATGTTTTTGAAGGAGGACGTTGTTGTCCGCGTCCTTTATCGCAGACAACGCGATCAAACACTATTGACCGAAAGTATAGGATTCAGGGCGAATAGGTATGCACATGACCACAAGCATGCCGAGGCAGCCCCGCCGCCCCGGCATGCCGTGTCATCATTTCCGGAGAACCGGATAGGCGTAGTCGTAGACCAGGTCTGTGGCGCGGGCCGGCTCATGACAGCCCAGGCAATCGGTTACGTAATCCTTGGTCTGGGCTTTTTCCGTCTCGCCGGCGGCGAAGAACGACCATCCCCAGCCGTCACCCCACAGGGGATTTCCGGAAAACCGCGCTTTCCTGTCCTTGACCATGACGAAGTATCCGGCAACGTCGGCGGCGCTGGTCGCCTGACCGGTGGTCAGGTCTTCGGTTTTGCCGTTGAACAGTTCCTTCACCAGGACGGTACCGTCCGGGAACTGTCCGGTTTGCCGATAGGCCGTGACGGCGTCGCCGGGCGCGTAGACGACGTGCAGGCCAAGTTTGCCGTCCGTGTCCGCGTCACCGGCCACGGCCCAGGCGCCGAGCATGACGTAGCGAGCGCGAAAGCCTTCGGGAACGCGAAGGCTGCCGTCCGCCGCGACGGCGCCGTCGGCGAAATTGGAACGGTTGGATTGCGCGAAGGCCGTATCAACGGCAATGGCCAGGATCAGAACCATCGCCGAGGCCGCGGCCACCAGGATCAGGCGCAAAACGCAGCGCCCACTGTATTCTGTCGATGTCATATCTGCGACTTCCCCATCGAAAATTGAAAACCAACGGCCGACGACGGGGGCGGCGGTGGCGGTGCCGCCCCCGTGCCGGGTCACGCTGCCGCCGCGTCGGCGTTGGCGCGAACCACGGGAAAGTCGATGTCCGTTCCGACGATGTGGTTGAAGTAGTTGGTCAGCAGGTTGACGCCGATATGCGCCACGATCTCGACGATTTCGCCGTCGCCGAAGCCCGCGTCACGCAGGGCCTGAACATCGGCGTCGGCAACCAAACCGCGGGCCGCCACAGCCTTGCGCACGAAGGTCAGGGCCGCCTGCACCTGGGCATCCTCGGACTGACCAGCAAGATTTCGGGTCAACTCGTCCGGGGCGACACCGGTCATCTTGCCGATGGCCGTGTGCGCCGAGGCGCAATAATCACAGGCATTGGCGCCGGCGATGGCCAGGGCGATCTGTTCACGCAGGCGGGCGTTGAGAAGGCCGCCGCTCAACGCCTTGTTGAGGCCGAGATAACCTTCGAGGACCTTCGGCGACTGGGCGAAGGTGGCGAAGATGTTGGGCACCGCGCCGATCGAGGCCTTGACCCCGTCCAACAAAACCTTGGCATCACCGTTGGCTTCGGCGGGATTCACGGGTTGAATTCTGGGCATGTGCGTAACTCCTTTTGCATTGTTGGTCAAAGGAGGGAGACAGATTTGTCTCCCCGGTGACGCACTAGGTAACAGATCTGTCTCCCTTCGCAAATCAAAAAATCGGTCACTCACATCGTTGTGAACACCAGTATTTCAAAATATTTTCTCAGCTATCTGATTTTTATGAAGATTTGCGCCCGCCACTTATTACATATAAAATGGAGACAACTTAGTATCCTTATGGTGCAATGATGAGCGACTCTCAAAGACGCGAACAACTGATCGACACGGCCATCGACCTGTTCGCCAAACACGGCTTTCACGCGACGGGCATCGACCGGATTCTGGCCGTGTCGGGGGTGTCGAAAAAGACGCTGTACCGCCACTTCCGGTCCAAAGATGAACTGATCCTGGCAGCCCTTCGCAAATACGACGGCCTGTTCCGCAATAACTTCATGCGCGAGGTCGAAAGCCGCGGAACCACGCCGAAGGAACGGCTTCTTGCCGTGTTCGACGCTGCCCGCGCCTGGTTCGAGGACAATTCGTTCTACGGCTGCGTATTCATCAACGCGGTCGGCGAGTTTTCCGATCCGGACACGCCGATCCGCCATATCTGCAAGGAATTCAAATCGCTGATCCGGAGCTATATCGAACAGCAGTGCCGCGCACTGGGGGTGGCCGACGCGGGGGCGCTGGCCGAGGAGTTGTCCATATTGCTCGAAGGGGCGACGGTCACGGCCCAGGTCTCGCAAAACCGCGGGCGCGCAGCCGAGGTCGCCAAGACCGCGGCAACGGTCCTGATCGAAAAGGCGATGAGTGAAAGCGGAGTGGTCTAGCCGTAGACCAGCCTGACGGCAGGGATCAGTGGGCGCGGCTGTATTCGACGCCCTGGGCGACGATCCAGCGCAGTTCTTCCTTCATCAGGTCGACATGGCGCGAGGAATCAGCGCGCAGCAGCGCCTGAATAATCGCCGTCTGCACCGGCGCCGGCATTTCATGGAAGTTTTCCAGCATCAGGAACTTAACGCTGGGCCGCACGGTTTCGGACATCAACAAGCTGATCACCAGCTTTTTGCGGATGTCGTTGCGCATGTTGCCGGCTTCGGTCAACTGGAAGAATTCCTGCACGAAGTAACGGGGCGACACGCTGCCGTCCATCAAGTTGTGCAGGTTTTGGCGGAGCGCGGTGGTGTATTCGGCCCGCGTGCGCACGATGAAGCGCGAGGTTTCGCGGCGCAGCTTGGCAATGGCGTTGGGATCGAACGCACTTTCCGTAATCAGCGAAATCGCATTCTTGACCGCTTCGTGCTTGGAGATATCGCCGACGATCTCAAACATGCCGGAAATCAAGCGCGTCTTGCGGCCAAGCGGCGACAGGCGTGCCACGGCGGCCAGGGCCATGGGGGCTTCCGGATCACGGGCCGACACCAGGGCAAGCGGCAGCGGGTCTTCGAGGCCGCCCAGATCGATGGTCGAATTCAGAAAATTCTCGGGCGCCAGGAACTTGTCGCCGTCGGAGGGCACAACCAGCGGTTCCCGCTTTTTATAGCGGGTCTTGATATCCAGCGCGGTCTTGACGCCTTCTTCCGTCAATCCGAACAGTTTGTCGCTCATACTTCCCTCGTCTTACCCCATGGCACCCTGTGCGGGCCCCTTTCGCCTGCGGTCCCCCGACCGCATTGATCGGCGTCAGGTGGCAGCCACGCCCAAATGCCCGATATCCGCGGCTCGGCCGCGTTCCACGCCCACGAACCGTGTATCCGTGAACACCTTACGATTTCGCCAGTTCAGGAACAAGCGCAGGCCCGATTCCATATGCGCGCGGTCAAAGCCGCAATTGAAGGCCTGCTGCTGCTGAAGGTTGTCGCGCGCCCGCACGGTGCGGATCTGGCCCGCCTCCGGCAGTCCCGGGAACATCGAGGCGGTGATGGCGGCCTCACTCCCCTTGCGTTCAACCAAGGAATCGAGGATCAGCGTCAGAAACGCGATCAGACGGGCCGGCATGCGCGCCTCGCCGCTGCGCCAAGCTGCCACGGTCGCCGGCGAGGCTTCAAGCGCCTCGGCCAAGTCAGCGTTGCTTACGCCCAATTCGGTCAGTCCACGAAACACCGGATAAACGTCCCTTTTCTCGGTCGTAATTTCGGCGATGATGGTCATCTTCAGTTTCCTCGTCCCTAAACGATCGTTCCGTTTAGTTCTAAGGACCGAATGGTAAAAAAGTATTAACCTCGTTTCGTTTTGGACATGACGGCGGTCACACCATGAATATTAATTTTCTCTTCGGCCATGCGCGCCGGAATTGACCTGGGCGGCACCAAGATCGAAGGCCTGGTGCTGGACCACGCCGGGTCGGTCGCCGCGCGCCGCCGCATTGCCGCGCCACAAGGCGACTACCGCGCCACCGTTGAGGCCATTCGCGGCCTGGTCAATGACCTGGAGGCGACGGCGGGTGCGGTGATCACGCATGTCGGCGTCGGCATCCCCGGAACCCTCTCTCCGGCCACCGGCCTGATCAAGAATGCCAATTCGACCTGGTTGATCGGCCATCCTTTCGACCGGGACCTGCAAGACGCCTTGGGCCGCCCCGTGCGCCTGGCCAATGACGCCAACTGTTTCGCCGTGTCCGAAGCCGCCGACGGCGCCGCCGAAGGAGCCGAAATGGTGTTCGGCGTGATCCTGGGCACCGGCGTCGGCGGCGGCATCGCCCTGAACGGCCGACCGGTCACGGGCCGGAACGCCATCACCGGTGAATGGGGCCACAACCCCCTGCCCTGGCCACGGGACGACGAACGCCCGGGGGGCCGCTGCTACTGCGGCTTGAACGGCTGCATCGAAACCTTTCTGTCGGGGCCTGCCCTGGCCCGCGACCATCTGGCCACTACCGGTGAGGATTTGGCGGCGCCGGCCATCGCCGCCCAGGCCGCTGCCGGAAACGGCGGCGCCGAGGCCACCCTGGCGCGATATGAAGACCGTCTGGCACGGGCCCTTGCCACCGTCATCAACATTCTGGACCCGGACGTCATCGTGCTCGGCGGTGGGGTGTCGAACCTGGGCCGGCTGTATGCGAACGTGCCGCGCCTGTGGGGGGAATGGGTGTTTTCCGACGCGGTCACGACACGCCTTGTCCCGGCCCGTCACGGCGACGCCTCGGGCGTGCGCGGCGCGGCCTGGCTGTGGCCGGCAGAAATCAGCAGCCGCCCTTGATCCGTTCCATCTTGACCGGCGTCATGCGGATAGCGAAATCACCGAAGGACTGGATAATCCGTTCGGCGACCCCGTCGGCACGGTAATCGACTTCAAGTTCGAACACGGGTGTGCTTTCCCCGGATGTCATGGAAAAGAACGCCGATTGGTGGCGCCACACGGGCAGTTCGGGCGTGAATCCGGCCTTTTTCAAAAGTGCGCGCGTCTTGTCGCTGCGGTCCTTCGCGGTGACGATATAGACATTGGTGTCATAGGGGTTGTCCAGGCTGCCGCCGTCGAACATCGGGCGGGAAAAGACCTTTTGGCCGGCAAGCGCCGCCTTCAGGCTGGCCAGCAGGTGGGCTGTGGGAAATAGCGTGCCCTTGGGCAGGGGAATTTGCTTGGCCACATTGCCGGCGAAGGCCGCTTCGCCGCCTTTGCCGGGATCAAGCCGCGCTGTCCCCTTAAGGTCTTCTTCCTGTCGCCCATTACGCTTGTGGGTCATGCTGAAGCCGTAGTCACGACCGTCTTTTGATTCCCAACTGGTGAAGTTCCAATCCGTGCGCACCGGCGTTTCCTCGCCATAGACCACGTCAAGCACAATGCGGCTTTCGGCAACCCAGCGCTCGCAGGCGTCGGTGAATTCATAGACCATGAGGCCGCGCGCCGCCGTCGGCCCGACGCCTTCGCGGCTTTGATTAAGGGTAATCTCGTAGGCCGCCCGGTGGCTGGTCAGTTTCGGCTCCGTCGCCCCTGCCGCTTTGGCCCCCGGCATGACGGCCGCGGCCAGCCCCGCGAACAGCAGCATCGCCGCCCCGGCGGCAAGTGCCCGGTGACGGAACGCCGGCAGGTCCCGGCGACGGGTAGACCGTTGGATCGACATGACGGTGTTTCTTCCCAAGAGCAATTCCGCAATGCCGAGACTAGGCTCCGCAACGCGCTCTGTCCATGGCCGGGCGGCCGTTTCGACCGGCAATTTATGCCCGCCAAGTCGGCAGGAATTGCCGGGCCGGACAGGTTTATGCCTAGTCATTTTCCGTTAAGCATATGAAAAACCGCCATCTGCCGGCTGGCCCGACTTTTGCGTTGGATTTCAGCGAGTAAATGGATGTGGCGAAGCCCACATGCCGACGATTAGGAGGCACTCATGACGGCGATAGAACAGACCCCGAAGCCCGTGCCAGGACGAAATGCGATGAGGAGTGCTTCGGCCCGCAGCCGAACCGGCACCTGAGGCGCGTTTCACACTGTCCACGGGAGACCAGCGCCTTTGGCATGTCCGGGTCTCGACACCTTCTGTTTCTCGAACGGATCGCGTTCGGACGAAGAAGGAGCCTTGCTCATGGGAGCAGAACATCAGCCAATTTCGTATGTAGACCTGTTTTCAACATCCCCAGCCCCCGCCTCTCCGTTTTCCGGCCTGGGCAGCCCGTCACGCGAACTTGTTCCCCTGACCCCGATTTCACCGCCCGACGCCTGTGAAAGCGAAGGACCGGCCCAGGATGAAACCCCCGAACCGACTCTATTCAGTGTTCTGACGAGCGGCCTGTCCCTGCGCGACCTCACCCCCCGCCAGATGGCCGAGGTCAGCCTGGACCTCTACGCCGCCGGGGTACTGACCTATGAAGACTATGAATTGCTGGCATTCCAGCCCGAACTCCACCCCGACTACAACGACACGGTGGGCGCCTTGACCGGTGAGCCCGCCGGGCCCGACCGGCCCCGGGACTATGTCACGCAATGGGAGGATCGGCTGAATTTCGAGCGCCGCTATAATCCGCAGAACACCCGGCTTGTGCGCAAGACCGAACACATCGTCAACCTGCTGCTGACCCTGGACGGCCCGCCCGACGGTTCCGGCAGGCCGATGGCGGCCTGAACGACGCATCGATTGAAGAATGCCCCGGGCAAAGTCGCCCGGCGGCGGGCTCTCGGACCCTACCGATAACCTTACAAACCGGAAAGCGGCTTAATGCTGGACGATGAAGTGCGCCAGGCCGGGCCAATCCCGCGCGCTGAGCGCGGCGCCGGCGTCGGCCTGCTCAATCGGACGCAGATTGGCGGCGATCGACCAGTCCTTTGGTGACACGCGGATCGCCCAGGTATCGGCAATCCCCGCCCGCTTGATACGGCGGAACGCACCAGTCCGTTCCTGTCCATCGAACGGCCCAACGACAACTCGGTACACGTCGCGTCCATCGCGGCCGATCTTGCCGTGCAAAACCGCCGGCATGAGGGACCTGAAGGTCTGCATGTGACGCTTCGCCCGCTCGCTGCCCCGGAAGCTGCCGATCACGTAATAGAACCCTTCCTTGGGCTTACCGTTCTCCACGGCAGCCGACGGCAGGGCCGCGGCAGTCTGCAGGGCCGCGGCCGGAACCTGAACGACATCGACCTCAGGCTGCGTGAAGCGGACAAATGGGCGATCAATCTTTTCCGTCACCGGCTGCAATGCGGCCAGATCAATGTTAACGGTCACCGGCTGTTCGTTTCCGGGCGCAGGTTGAATGGCGGTATCGGAGGACGGCGTCACGGCCAGATTAACTGCGGGAACCGTGTCCGCCTTGGCCGCCTTGGCCACCTGGGCCTCAATGGCTTCGAAGCCCGGGGCCGTTGGCAGGATGTCCTTGTCCGCCAAGGCCTTGGCGTCCTTACCCGCGTCGGCAGTCATGACATCCTTGCGGTCGTCGGTGTCGCGGCAGACGACGTTGTCTTCCTCGGTCACCGCGCGGTAGAGCGCACAGTCCTTGCTGGTCAGCGCTGACAGGCCGTGATCCGTGATGGATTTTTCCGTGGCGACGACGGAGATAATGTCGATGGCCCAGGACGCGACTTGGATGGGAACCGGCAGGGCGCATCCGCCCAAAAGCGCACATGCACCAACGACGATTGCGGATTTCCGCATCTTAACCCCCAGTAGGGCACCGGCAGCCGCACCGGCAAACTCACCCCGTAAAATGGTTCACCCTATCGCCGTTTCGCTCCCCGGCCGCCGCGGCCAACCGAAACGACTATTATTTATTAAGTCTTCTACCGATTCGTTATAGCCGAAGGCACGAATCGGGGGCCAGCTTTTTCTAGCCGGCTAACCTCTTTTTATTATTTGCAGAATCCTGGGTGGTTGACGGCAGGAGATTTTCTACCCCTGCGATTCACCGCCGGCCTGGGGGCCCGCTTTCTTCGGCAGGGCGAGTTTAAGGTGCAGTTCCTTGAGCCGCTCGTCAGGCACCAGGGACGGTGCCCCCATGAGCAGATCCTGCGCCTGCTGATTCATGGGGAAGGCGATGACCTCGCGGATGTTGGGCTCGTCAGCCAACATCATCACGATGCGGTCGATACCCGGGGCCGAGCCACCGTGCGGCGGCGCGCCGAACTGGAAGGCCCGGTACATGCCGCCGAATTCCGTTTCCACGGTTTCCTTGGAATAGCCCGCGATCTCGAACGCCTTGACCATGATGTCCGGCTTGTGGTTCCGGATCGCGCCCGAGGACAGTTCGACCCCGTTGCAAACGATGTCGTACTGGTAGGCCAGGATATCCAGGGGATCCATGGTTTCCAGGGCCTCCAGCCCGCCCTGGGGCATGGAGAACGGATTGTGCGAGAAGTCGACGCGGCCCGTGTCCTCATTCAGCTCGTACATCGGGTAATCGACGATCCAGCAGAAATCAAAGCGGTCCTTGGCGATCAGGTCCAGATCCTGGCCGATCTTGGTACGCGCGGCCGAGGCGAAGGATGCGAACTCGCCCGGCACACCGGCCACGAAAAATACGGCATCGCCGTCATTCAGCCCCAGCGACGCCTTAAGCGCCGCCGTGCGGTCTTCGCCGATGTTCTTGGCGACCGGGCCGGCGCCTTCGCCGTCACGGAAGAAGATATAGCCCAGGCCCGGTTGGCCCTGGCTTTGCGCCCAGGAATTCATGCGGTCGCAGAACGCGCGGCTGCCGCCGCCCGGCGCCGGAATGGCATGGACGCGGACCTTGTCGTTCTTTTCGATCATGCCCGCGAACACCTTGAAGCCGGAGCCGGCAAAGGTATCCGTGACGTTCGACATTTCGATGGGGTTGCGCAGGTCCGGCTTGTCATTGCCGTATTTCAGCATCGATTCCTTGTAGGGAATGCGCGGGAACGCCCCCTCGGTCACCTTGCGGCCGTTCGCGAATTCCTTGAACACGCCGGACAGAACGGGTTCCAGCGCCGCGAACACGTCTTCCTGGGTGACATAGGCCATTTCCAGGTCGAGTTGATAAAACTCGCCGGGCGAACGGTCGGCACGCGCGTCCTCGTCGCGGAAACAGGGCGCGATCTGGAAATACTTGTCGAAGCCGGACACCATGAGCAACTGCTTGAACTGCTGCGGGGCCTGCGGCAGGGCGTAGAAATGCCCCGGATGATTACGCGCAGGCACCAGGTAGTCGCGGGCCCCCTCGGGCGAGGAGGCGGTCAGGATCGGCGTCTGGATTTCCAGGAAGCCCTGATCGACCATGCGGCGGCGGATCGACGAAATGACGTTGGAGCGCAGGATGATATTGGCATGCGGCTGTTCGCGGCGCAGATCCAAAAAGCGGTAACGCAGGCGCGTTTCCTCGCCCAGGTCGGCATCTCCGAACACCTGAAGCGGCAGCATCTCGGCCGCGCTTTCGACATGAAATTCATCAATACGCACTTCGATGGCACCCGTCGGGATCGAAGGGTTGATGGTTTCTTCCGACCGCTTGACCACGGGGCCGGTGATGGTCACCACGCTTTCCGGGCGCACGCCCTCGACCGCCGGGAACAGGCTGCCGGACACGTCGATCACGCATTGCGTCAGACCATAATGGTCACGCAGATCGACAAACAGCAGGTTGCCGTGGTCACGCTTGCGGTGGACCCAGCCCGACAGGCGAACGGTGTCGCCGACGTTGTCTTCGCGCAATTGGCCACAGGTATGGGTGCGGTAAGGGTGCATTGGATTACTTCTCATGGTTCGCGCGCGCGATGGGGTTGGTCCGGCGGGGCAATCGCGCGCCCTGAAAGTTCGTCTGACGACGCCGCCGACGTCCGGAACCGGCGGCCCAAACGTCCCGGGTTTCTAGGCGGTCGAACGGCGAAAATCCAGAGGGAATTTGCCGACCGGCCACCGCCCCCGGTCGTCGGCACCACATACGCGAGACAGGTGATTTTCTGAAAAAGCTGCTATACTGCACCTGCGAACACGGCCAGCGACGGCCTGACATAAGATGTTAGGAGACCCAACGATGACCCTCACTTGGCGTACCGCCCTTCCCGTCCTGGCGCTTGGCGCCTTGGTTGCCTTCTCCCCGTTCGTCACCGCCCAGCAGGCCAATGCCGCGGGCAGCGACACGCCGACGACGTCAACCGACGATAAGGACAAAGACAACAAGGAAGGCAAGGCCCTTCGCGACATTCAGGAACTTCTGAAAAAGAGCCAGTTCGAACCGGCTCTGGCGGCCCTGGTGCCCTATACGGCCCAATACCCCGACAACGCCGACGGCTGGAACCTGCGGGGCTATGCCTCGCGCAAGCTCGGTCATTACGACGTCGCCTTCGACTATTACGAACGCGCGCTGGCCATCGAGCCCAACCACAAAGGGGCGCTTGAATACATGGGTGAGCTTTATGTGGAAATGGGCCAGAAGGACACGGCCCGTGAGCTTTTGGCCAGGCTCGAAGGCCTGTGCCCGCAGGGCTGCACCGAAGTGGCCATGCTCAAGAGCTTCATCGACGGCATGAGCGAGACGGCAGAACGGCGCTGGTAGGCGCCGCCGCCCTCATGGCCTTTTAAACACATCAGGGGCGCGGCACACGCGCCCCTGATCGCTTTTCTGCGCGGGAAATTACACCAGGATGTCGATGCCGCCGTCCGGGTCCGGCAGATGGGCGATCCGGCGAACCAGCCAGACCCCCAGGTAGATGAATGGCGTGTCTGCCAGGGCGATGACCAACTTGGCCAGATAGCTGGCGACGATGATCTTGAACACCACGTCCCAGGCCAGGCCAAGCCCGAACCCCAGAAAGATCGAATTGACGATGCAGGTGTCGGCAAGCTGGCTGATCATGGTCGAGGCATTGTTGCGAAGCCACAGATGCTTGCCTCGCGTCACCCGTTTCCAGAAATGGAACAGTTTCACATCCAGCAACTGGGCCGCCAGATAGGCGGTCATGGACCCCAGGATCAGCATGCCCGGTAGGGTGAACACGCTTTCATAAGCCTGCTGCATCTGCTCCACGGTGTCGTAGTTGACGTTGCCGGCGGGCCAGACGGGAGATCCGGGCACGACCAGGGCGATCTGGATCACGCCCAGGATCAGCACGCTCATGGCGAATCCGGTGTAGACCATCAAATTGGCACGGCGCTGTCCATAAACCTCGCAAACCACGTCCGTAATCAGGAACGTCAGGGGATAGGTGATCAACCCCGCGGTCAGGGTCACAGTTTCGCCGAACAGGCCGTCAGGGAAAGTCTCGGGAAAGGCCAGAAACAGCTTGCCCGCGAGGACATTGGTCATCACCAAGACGACGACGAAGGCCGCCATCAGGACGCTGAATACGACTTCCGAGCGATCGCCCATTGCCCTTCCCCCAAAGGTGTTGCGCCCGCAGTCTAACCCTTCGCCTTGCGCGCCAGGAAGCCCCCAAGCATGGCCTGGGGCTCGCCGGTCTCGAAACTGTCGCCGAACACGGGAATGGTCGCGGCGATGGCATCGTCCGGAGTCAGGCTTTCCCATGATTGGATCAACACCTTCTGGGTGCGGATCGCATGCGGGCCGGATTCGACGATGGCCTGCACGGAGCGGTCAAGCACGGCGTCCAGGTCTTCCGGCTTGGTCAGAAATTCGACAAAGCCCCACTGATGGGCCGTCGCCGCGTCGATCATCTCGCCCGTCATCAGCAGCCAGCGGGTGCGCCCCCAGCCGACCAGATGCGGCAGCAGCACGGCCTCGATCACGCTGGGCAGACCGACCCGAACCTCGGGCATGCCGAATTTGGCGTTGTCGGCGGCGATGCGGAAATCGCAGGCCGCCGCCAATTCCATGCCGCCGCCCAGGCAATAGCCGTTGATGCGCGCGATGACCGGCACCGGCAGGTCACGGATCGCTGCCATGACGCCGTGCAATCGCGTGATGAAGGCCCGGGCCGACGTGGGGTCTAGGGCCGCCATCTCGCCGATGTCGGCGCCGCCCACGAATGACCGATCGCCCGCACCCGTGATCACCACGGCGCGCAGATCCCGGTCTTCGGCAAGGGCGCGCAAGGTCTGCGTCAGTTCGGTCATCAGGGCCGAATTAAGTACGTTCAGCTTGTCCGGCCGGTTCACGCTCAGCCAGGTCACCCCGCCGCGGTCGTCACGCAAAATGGTATCGCTCAAAATGTCCTCCATGTTTGTTGCGTGCAGCATTTCGCGCCTCGCTTCCCTTGGCAAGATCGCAGCGTTTCACTTTGGCGCGGCAATTCTCTAGCGTATAACGGCGTAGCGGCCCGATACGAAGGACCGCCCGACGCCCAAGGAGGATAGCCCAACATGATCATCGACCACCGCACCTATACCGTTCAGCACGGCATGAACAAACAGTACCTGGACCTGTTTGAGGCCGAAGGCCTACCCGTTCAGCTTCGCCACCTGAACCTCATCGGATATTTCACGACCTCCGTCGGGCCGCAGAACGAATTCGTGCATCTTTGGAGCTATGACGACCTGACCGACATGGAACGCCGCCGCGCCGCCCGCGACGCTGATCCGGACTGGGCCGTCTACAAAAAGAAATCCGCCGGGATGCTGGTGAAGCAGGAAAACAAGCTGATCACGCCCGTCAGTTTCTCGCCGCTGAAATGAACCTGATTACCGACAACGACGAACTGCGGGCGTTCTGCGCACCGCTTGCGACCGTGGAATACGTAACCGTGGACACGGAGTTCATCCGTGAGCGCACCTACTGGCCGGTGCTCTGCCTGCTGCAGATCGGCGGGCCCGACGGTGCGGCGGCGGTCGACGCGCTGGCGCCGGGCATCGACCTGACGCCCGTGTTCGAACTGCTGGCCAACCGCAACGTGCTGAAGGTCTTCCATGCGGCGCGCCAAGACATGGAAATCTTCTGCCGCGCCATGGACGATTGCCCGGCCCCCGTGTTCGACACCCAGATCGCCGCCATGGTCTGCGGGTTCGGCGATTCCGTGGGTTACGAAACCCTGGTCGCCAAGCTGGCCAAGGCGACCGTGGACAAAAGCTCGCGGTTCACAGACTGGGCCGCCCGGCCGCTGTCGGACAAACAAATCAGTTATGCCCTGTCGGATGTGACGCACCTGCGCACGGTTTATGAAAAGCTACAGGCCAAGTTGGAAAAAAGCGGCCGCCTTGCTTGGGTCGCCTCCGAGATGGAAGCCCTGCACAACCGCAGCTTCTACGAAACCGATCCCATGGAAGCCTACCAACGGCTCAAGGTCCGGCGCCCGACGGCGCGACTGCTCGCGATCCTGCGCGAAGTCGCTGCCTGGCGCGAGATCGAGGCCCAACGCGCCGATGTCCCCCGGAACCGCATCGTGCGGGACGAGTCCATCGTCGAGATCGCTCACCACCCACCCAAGTCGGTCGAGAACCTGGCCCGCATCCGCGGCCTGTCGCAAAAGATGGCCGAAGGCTGGCAAGGCCGCCAGATCATGGAAGCCGTCGAGCGCGGCCGGGCTTTGCCTGACGCCGACTGCCCGCAACCCGTGGAAAAGCTGCCCCTGCCCCGCGGTATCGGGCCCGTGGCCGACCTGTTGAAGGTGTTCCTGAAGATGTGCGCCGAGGAGTCCGGCGTGGCGCAGCGCCTGATCGCCAATTCGGAAGACATCGACACCATCGCCGCCTTCGGCGAGGACGCCGACGTGCCGGCACTCAAGGGCTGGCGACGCGAACTGTTCGGCGAGGCGGCATTAAAGCTGCGCGATGGACGCATGGGGCTTGCCATCAAGGACCGTGTCCTGACGGTCGTCGATCTATAACTGCGGAGCCCGGCTTTCATGCATCGTCTTGTCGGACAGTACGATTCCCCGTTCCTGCGGCGCGTCGCCGTGACTATGCAGTATTACGGCATTCCGTATGAGCGGGACGTGCTGTCCGTATTCCGCAATGCCGATCAGGTCGCCGAGATCAATCCGCTGATCAAGGTGCCGGTGCTGATCCTGCCGAACGGGGAGAAGATCTTCGACAGCCAGATGATCCTCGATTACCTGGACGAGGAAGCAGGCCCGGAAAAGGCCCTGACCCCGGAGAAAGGGACCGAGCGCCGCGCCGTCCTGCGCGCCGTCACCATCGGCTGGGGTTTGGCGGAAAAAAGTGTGGCGCTGTCCATCGACAAAAATCTGCACGCCAACGCGCCGTCCCTGCAATGGCGCCATCGTGTGCGCCACCAGATCAAGCTGTGCCTGGATTGGCTGGAGACCGAGGCGTCGCCCGACGGCCCCTGGTTTTTCGGCGAAAAACTGACCCAGGCCGACATCACCGCAGCGGCCGCCATGGGCCATGTCCGGTTCCGCCACGAACGGGAACTGGATTGGGACAAGCATCCCCGGTTGAAGCGGATTTTCGACGCCGCCATGGCGCTCGACTGTTTCCAGGCCGTGCCGCTGATCGAAGGTTAGTATCCGGCCCGGCGTCAGCTTTCCGACGTCTTACCAAAGGCCGAGGCACCGAACCCCAGCGCCGTCGCCAGGGTCTTCAGCCGCCGTTCCACCGCATCGCCTGTAAACACGTCGCGGTCCTTGACCGGCAGACCCAGAAACAGCTTTTCCTGTGTCGGCTTCAACGTCGTGCGCCCAATCAGGTCCGGGGCCGAGCCGGACACCGTATGCCCCAGACGCAGAGCCAGCCCGACCGCATTGGCGATCCGCCGGTCGTCCTCGTCCAATAGGTGCAGGACGGGGGCCGCATAGGACAGCTCCGGGTTGCCGTTGTAGCGAACCAGCACGGCCATGGCCAGGAACGCCCGGTCGAGATGCGTCAGCCCGGCATAAGGCAGGCGCAGGACGCGGAAAAAGGCGTGTTCCGCCCGGTAGTCGGGATGTTCGGTCCAGCCGATATCCGACAACAGGCAAGCGACATAACGCAGCCGCGTGTGGCGCGCCGACTCACCAGGGAACAGGGGCGACATCCAGTCACGCATTTCAATGCCGGAGACGGTAAAACGGCCGCTGCGCTCCGCCAAGGTCTCGCAACCGGCGACCAGGGGATCCTGGCTGCGGATTTCCTTGGGCAGCCCTTTGATCATCTGCCCTTCACGCATGCCGAAGCCGGAAAACACGATCTTTTCCGGGCGTGCCACGTTCAACAGCTTGTCCATGGTCAGGGCCGCAAACGGCAAGGTTTCAATACGCCGCCGGGGGATCGGCATCTGCTGCAGGGAATCCTTGCCCAGTCCGGACAGCACCTGACACAGGTGGCGCAGGTCGGAATAGCCCATGGTGAAGCCGTCGATGATATGGACCGGGTAATGAGTCTGTTCGATGAAGATACGCGCCAGCACCCGCCACGATCCGCCAACGGCGAACAGGGTGCGGCCACGGATATCCTTAAGCCACGCATGCTGGGCCAATTGTTCCTCTACCAGCGGCGCCGCCTTGCGGATGTCGCCACCGACAGCATCGGGCAGCCGCAGATGGCCCAGCGGCAATGTCGCGTTGGCGCCGAACTGGCCCTTATCCAGGCTGATCAGGTCAAGCGACCCGCCGCCCAGGTCGCCGAGCAGCCCATCCGCCTTGGGCACACCGATCAGAAGCCCGAGCGCCGACAGCCGTGCTTCTTCCGCGCCTGACGGAATCTGCACCGAAACCTTGAACGTGTTCTCGATTTCCTCGACGAAATGAAGCCCATCGGCCGCGTCGCGCACGGCGGCCGTGGCGACCAGTTCCAGGCGCTCGACCCCCATCACCTTGGCCAGGCGGATGAAGCGGGCCAGGGCCGCCCGTGCACGCACCACGCCCTTCTTGTTCAGCTTGCCCGTCTTGGCCAGGCCGCGCACCAGACCGCAGTCGGACTTTTCGTTGAAGATGGGAACCGGCAGGCGCGCCGGCGTGTCGTAGACGACCAAGCGCACCGACGACGATCCGATATCGACCACTGCGACGCGGCCATGGGCACGGTCATCGCCGAACAGGCCGCGCTTGGACGCGGCATCGCCGGTGCCGGTGTCTCTAAAAAGGCTCATGCTTCCGCCGGGCTTCTCTCGGTCGATGAACGGCTACTTGCTGTTCTGCCCCTTCTTCCCAGGCTTCTTGTCGAGCGCACTTCCGCGGCCCGACAGCGAGGGATTGGTGATGAAGTAATTATGCGCGGAAAAGCCGTCGGAATCCAACCGCGAGAAACTGCCGTCGCCATTCAGGATCCAGCTTTGTGCCGTGTCCTTCAGGTTGGCGCCCATGATTTCGTCGAGAACCTGGGCATGCACGGTCTCGTTTTCGATAGGGACCAGGGTTTCGATGCGGCGGTTAAGATTGCGCGGCATCCAGTCGGCGGAGGAAATGAAGATCTTGGCATGTCGCGACGGCAATGCGTGGCCGTTGCCGAAACAAACAATTCGCGAATGCTCCAGGAAACGTCCGACGATGCTCTTGACCCGGATGTTCTCGGACATGCCGGTCACGCCCGGGCGCAGGCTGCAAATACCGCGGATGATCAGTTCGATCTTCACGCCGGCCTGTGACGCCTTGTACAGCGCCTCGATCATCACCGGGTCGACGACGGAATTGAGCTTGGCCCAAATCCCGGCAGGTTTGCCGGCCTTGGCATTGGCGGCCTCGACCTCGATCAGGTCCACCAAATGGTCACGCAGGGTCAGCGGCGAGAACGACAGCTTCTGCATGGCCGTCGGCTTGGCATAACCAGTCATGTAGTTGAACAGCTTGGACGCGTCCTGAGCCAGCAGCGGGTCGCAGGAAAAGAAGCTGAGGTCCGTATAAATCTTAGCCGTGATCGGGTGGTAATTGCCGGTCCCGAAATGGCAGTAGGGCCGCAGCTCATTGCCCTCTCGGCGTACGATCATGTTGACCTTGGCGTGGGTCTTCATGTCGACGAAGCCGTAGACCACCTGTACACCCGCCCGTTCCAGGTCGCGGGCCCAGCGGATGTTGGCTTCCTCGTCGAACCGGGCTTTCAGTTCGACCAGGGCGGTCACGGACTTGCCCGCCTCCGCCGCCTCGATCAAAGCGGCGACGATGGGGGAATCGTTACTGGTCCGGTAAAGCGTCTGCTTGATGGCGACCACGTTGGGGTCGCGCGCCGCCTGGCGCACGAACTGCACCACCACGTCGAAGCTTTCATAAGGGTGGTGGACGATGATGTCCTTCTGACGGATGGCGGCGAAGATGTCGCCACCGAAATCGCGGATGCGTTCCGGAAAGCGCGCGTTGAATGGCGTGAACAGAAGATCCGGCCGTTCGCTGAGGATCAGCTGTTTGGTGTCGACCAGCCCGAGCAGGCCCGGGTTCGGCATCACGTCCTCGGGCGAGGCATGGGTTTCGGAAATCACGAAATCACGCAATTCCTGCGGCGCGTCGGCATTGAAGGTCAGACGGATGACCGTGCCCCGGCGCCGACGCTTGAGCGCCGATTCGAAGGTCCGGACCAGGTCTTCCGCCTCTTCGTCGATTTCCATTTCGCTATCGCGGATGACGCGGAATGTGGCTTTTTGCAACACCTCAAAGCTGGGGAACCACAGATCCAGGAACAGGCCGATAACGTCTTCCAGGGGAATGAAGCGGATGGCCTCGCCCGGCAGGCGGACGAACCGGTCGAGCTGGGTCGGCACCGGCAGCAGGGCGCGCAAAGGCTCTTCCATCCCGCGCTGGGTCAGTGCCAGGACCAGGGAGAAGCCCATGTTGGGCATGAAGGGGAAAGGATGGGCCGGGTCGATGGCGAGCGGCGTCAGCACCGGCATGATGCCATCGACATATTTGCGCAGCCAGGTCTTTTCCCGCGAGGTCAGCTCGTCGGGACCGACCACGGCGATGCCTTCGCCGCGCAGTTCCTTCATCAGGTTGCTCCAGCAGGCGTGCTGGGCCTGCATCAGGCGGCCGACCTCCTGATGGATGGCGTGAAGCTGTTCCGCCGGGGTCTGGCCGTCTTCAGACGGCGTGCCCACACCGGCCCGCACTTGGCCCTTAAGGCCGGCGACACGGACCATGTAGAACTCATCCAGGTTCGATGCCGAGATCGACAGGAAACGCAGCCGTTCCAGCAGCGGGTGGTGGGGATTGTTGGCTTCCTCAAGCACCCGCGAATTGAAGGCCAGCCAGGAAATTTCCCGATTAATGTAGCGCTCGCGCAGCTGCTGGGTGCGGGCCCGGCGCTGCGGCGCCCGTGCCCCGCCTTCCTTGGCGCCGCCGTTGCCGGCGCCTTCGGCGTGTTCTCCGGTCTTGGCCGGGGTTTCCAACTGAATATCGTCCATGGCGATGATCTTATCCCTCTGCCCCCGGGAAGTCACCGGGGCCAATGGTTATCGTATTATGACAACCTTTAAAGGGGATTAAGTCACGTTGGACAAACGCCCCCCTTCCTCATCCATCGACATTCGGCACAGATGTTGCGTTATTCGGCACCATTGGCGCTGGCGCGCCTCTTTTTCCCGGGAATCCGGGGGAAGCTTTGTCAAAAATGCATTCATTTTGAAATTTCTGCCGGCTGACGCCCACATCGATGCAGAGCCGAACCACCCATCGAGCCCATGCGCGGACCGGAAATCAACATCAGGAGAAGTCCTAACATGCCCACTTTAAAGATATCGAAAAAGGTCCCATTGGCGATCGTCATCGCTTCTGTCCTCGCAACGGTGGTAACCGGCGCGCTGTCCTATCGGAAAGCCGCAATCGAACTTCAAGGAGAAGCCGAGAAAAAACTGACCGCGCTTGGCGGCGCCAAAACCCAATTTATCAACAGTTACCTGGACAGCATCCGCCAGGATTTGAAGGTCCAATCGAACAACCCCCTGATCCGCCGCGCGCTGGGTGATTTCTCCCGCGCATGGAACGAGCTTGGCGACAACGCGGGCCCCGAACTCCAGAAGCGCTACATCACCGACAATCCGAACCCCATCGGCAACAAGCATTTGCTCGACGTCGCGCCGGACGGGTCAAGCTACGACTCCGCCCATAAAGCCTACCACCCCTGGCTGCGCGAATTCATGACCGAGCGGGGATACTACGACGTCTTCATCTTCGATGCCCGGGGCAACCTCGTGTACACCGTGTTCAAGGAACCGGATTTCGCGACAAACGTCCTGTCCGGGAAATGGCGCGATACGGATCTGGGCCGCGCCTATCAAAGCGCAATGGACAAGGCGCCGGGCGAGGCGGCGTTTTTCGACTTCAAGCCCTATGCTCCGAGCAACGGGGCGCCTGCCAGCTTCATCTCGACAGCAATTAAGAATTTCGACGGCAAGGTCATCGGCGTGCTCGCGTTCCAAATGCCCATCGCGCGTATTAACGAGATCATGCAGTCCGCAGACGGCATGGGTGAAAGCGGGGAAACCTATCTGGTCGGGCGCGATTTCCTCATGCGCAGCGACTCGCGGTTCGCCAAGGACTCGACCATCCTCAAGACGAAGATTGAATCCGAATCCGTCAAACACGCCCTGGAAGGCGGGACCGGAATCGACGAGATCGCTGATTACCGCGGCATTCCCGTCGTTTCCGCCTATACTGCGCTGGATTTCCTGGGCACCAGATGGGCCGTAATCGCGGAAATCGATCAATCGGAAATTTTCGCCCCGCTGCGCGACCTGTTGATCGCCATCGCCGTTTCCGCCGCCATCGTCATCTCGATCGTAGCCGCCATGGGCATTCTGATCGGCCGAAGCATCTCAAGGCCGATTACCACCATGACCGCCGACATGTCCGATGTCGCCGCCGGCAATCTTGAGGCCAGGATCGAGGGCATTAACCGCAGCGATGAAATCGGCGACATGGCCAAGGCGCTTCTGGTGTTTCAGGAAAACGGCATCGAACGCCGGAAGCTGGAAGAACAGGAACGGGCGAACCAAACCCGCCGCGAGGAACGGACCAGGC
Source organism: Rhodospirillales bacterium (assembly GCA_048263775.1). Lineage (GTDB taxonomy): Bacteria > Pseudomonadota > Alphaproteobacteria > Rhodospirillales > Casp-alpha2 > UBA1479. The sequence goes on along the minus strand of JBLXDU010000009.1, from coordinate 90,615 downwards.
GCATGGAGGAACTGACAAGCGCATTCGATGCCAAGGTCAGCGAGCGCCTGCAGACCGTGTCAGCGGCCTCGGTCGAGATGCAGTCAACGGCCGAAACCTTGACCCAGACCGCCAGCACGACCCAGGACAAGACCGCCAATGTATCGGCCGCTATCGAACAGGCATCGGCCAACGTGCAGACCGTGTCCGCGGCCGCCGAGGAACTGTCCAGTTCCATCACCGAAATCAACCGGCAGATGACCCAGACGACCACCATCATCCGGGATGCCGTGCAGGAATCCAAAACGGCCGAAGACCTGATCCGGAACCTGGCCTTGTCGGCCAACAAGGTGGGGGAAGTCGTCGCGTTGATCACCGATATCGCAGAGCAGACAAATCTGCTGGCCCTGAACGCGACGATCGAAGCCGCCCGGGCCGGCGACGCGGGCAAGGGATTTGCCGTCGTCGCTTCGGAAGTCAAGAATTTGGCCAATCAGACCGCCAAGGCGACCGAAAGCATCACCGAGCAGATTTCCGGCATCCAGAATGCGACCAACGCCGCCGTGTCGGCGATCGAGGGCATCGGCAAGACCGTTGCCCAAGTCGATGAAATTTCCGCATCCGTTGCATCCGCGGTCGAGGAACAAGGTGCTGCGACCCAGGAAATCGCCCGCAATGTCGAAGAGGCGGCGCAGGGTGCCAACGAGGTCGCGGAAAACGTGGTCGGCGTGAACACCGCGTCGCAGGAAACGGGTGCCGCCGCCACCGAGGTTCTGACCGCTGCCGAAGAGTTGTCGCAGCAGGCCGAAGAACTCAAGGTTCAGGTTCAGACGTTCCTTGCGGACGTGAGGGCTCTTTGAAAGCGCGCGGGCGGGGTGGTATCGCCACCCCGCCTGCCCGTCATTTCAAGGCGGCTTCCACGGCAGTCAGCAGTTCCGCCGGCGTAAAGGGCTTCAACAAGCTTTGCGCGGCGCCCATGGCGGTCATGGAATCCGCATACGGTTTCTTGACGCCCGTGAACCCGCCGGTCACCGCGATGACCGGAAGGTTGGGATAGAGCTGACGCAGGCTGCCCAGAAACTCGATCCCATCCTTGCCCGGCATAAAGATGTCGCTAATGACAAGGTCGAACGGTGTGTCCAGACGGTCCTTCACGGCGACCATGCCGTGCTCGCCGTCCGTCGCCGTCACCACCTCGTATCCCGCCCGAATCAAAGTCATGGAGATGACGTCACGCATATCCTCGTCGTCATCTATGACAAGAATAACCGTCATGCGGACACCGGTGTCGTTTCGGCCCGTGCCGCTGCCATCATAAGGTTCCCGGATAGGCGCCGCCGTCCATCAGGAAATTCTGCCCGGTCATGAAACCGGCCTGATCGGAACAGATGAAGGCGCACATGTCGCCGAATTCCTCGGCCGTGCCGAAGCGTCCGGAGGGATTTTCGGCAGCCCTTTTGGCCGTCATCTCGGCGACGCTGATGCCGGCCTGATCGGCCTTGACCTTCATGTTCGCATGCAGGCGGTCCGTGTCGAACGGCCCGGGCAACAAATTATTGATGGTCACGTTGTGGCGAACGGTCTTGCGCGACAGCCCGGCGATGAAGCCGGTCAGCCCGGCCCGCGCACCGTTTGACAGGCCGAGGATTTCAATCGGTGACTTCACCGCGCCCGAAGTGATGTTGACCACCCGGCCGAACTTGCGTTCGATCATACCGTCCACGGTCGCCTTGATCAGGAAGATCGGCGTCAGCATGTTGGCGTCCAGGGCCTTGATCCAATCGTCCCGGTCCCAATCACGGAAATCGCCCGGCGGCGGACCGCCCGCGTTGTTGACCAGGATGTCGGGATTGGGACAGGCCGCGAGGGCCAGATTGCGGCCTTCCTCGGTCGTGATGTCACAGGCCACGGCGGTCACATTGACGCCGGTTTCCTTGCGAATCTGCTCGGCCGTCTCCTCAAGCGGGCCCGGCGTGCGCGCCGTGATGACCACGTCGACGCCTTCACGGGCCAACGAGAACGCGCAGCCGCGGCCCAAACCCTTAGATGCCGCGCAAACCAACGCCGTCTTGCCCTTGATCCCTAAATCCATGCGATGTCTCCTTTTTTATGTTGCGGCGGCAATATTGCGCCGGTCATTGGCCGCTATAGGACATGGGAAGGGCCCACCCGGTCAAGGCCCCCTATCAAGGGCCCGTCCTGTCATTAGAACGTCACTTTACTTGGACGGGGTCTGATCCCAGAAGGACCCGATTGAAACCGGCCAAAGGCCCCTGCCCTTGAACAGCCCCCTCCTGCGCATTGCGGTCGTCACCGATGCCTGGTATCCGCAGCCCAACGGCGTGGTCCGCGTCATGGGCACGGTGGTCGACCGCCTTCAGGCGCTGGGACATGAGATCCAGGTGATCTCGCCCAATCTCTTCACCACCCTGCCCTGCCCGACCTATCCGGAAATCAGGCTGTCCCTGTTTCCCGGCCGCGGGGTGGCCGACATGCTGGACGGCTTCGCGCCCGAGGCGATCCACATCGCCACCGAAGGCCCCCTGGGCGCCGCCGCGCGACGCTACTGCAAGGCTCGCAACCTTCCGTTTACAACGGCCTATCACTCCAAGTTCCCCGAATACATCCACGCCCGTGCCCCGTTCGTGCCGCTCGGCCTGCTGTACCGCTGGATCCGGGGATTTCACGCCCCGTCATCGCGGGTCATGGTGCCCAGTCATTCCGTCCACGACGAATTGGCGGCCAAAGGCTTCACCAACCTGCGGCCCTGGTCGCACGGCGTCGACACCGACATCTTCAAACCCGGCCCCAAGGATTATCTGGATCATCTGAACCTGCCGCGCCCGCTGTTCATGTTCCTGGGACGGGTCACGGTGGAAAAGAACCTGCCGGCGTTCCTTGATCTGGACTTGCCGGGCTCCAAGGTCGTTGTCGGCAGCGGTCCGGCGCGCGCCCCCCTGATGGCCAAATACCCGGAGACCCCGTTCTTCATCGCTGACGGCGATCAGGACTTGGTGCGTTACTACAACGCCGCCGACGTCTTCGTGTTCCCGTCCCTGACCGACACCTTCGGTCTGGTGATGTTGGAAGCGCTCGCCTGCGGTGTACCCGTGGCGGCCTTTCCCGTGACAGGGCCGAAGGACGTGATCGGCACCTCGACCGTAGGTGTTCTCGACACCGACCTGGCCGCAGCCGCGGTCAGGGCCCAGGGTATCGATCCGGTGCTGTGCCGCGAACACGCCCTGAAATTTTCCTGGGACACGGTGGTCAGCGAATTCGTCGACTACCTGGCGCCGTTCACTCCGCCTCAAGAACCTTCCGCACAAGCGGCACAGTGACCGCCCGCTTGCGCGCCAGCGCCTCGGCGTCGATGGCGGCGACTAGGTCGGCCGCCGCCTGGAAGGTGCGGTCCATGCGCGGAACCATGTAGGCCACGACCTCCGCATCCACGCGCAGTTGCCGGTCCGAGAAATGCTTGACCAGCAAGGCCGCGAGAAGCGCGTCGTCGGGGGCCGTGATCTCGACCGCGGGCGATCCCTTCAGCCGCGACGCCAGATCAGCCAGCGCGAGGGGCCAACGGGCGGGTGCCGCGCGGGCGGTGACCAAAATTCGACCCTCCGCCGATTTCAGAGCGTTAAACAGGTGGAACAGGGCTTCCTCGTCCAAGGACGGGATGCGGTCCAGGTCTTCAAGGACATAGGCGCCGCCGGCCTCGACCACGCCCGCGTCGGGCACTGTCAGAAGCCGCCCGCCGGTACGTGCCAGGAACACCTGGGCAAGATGGCTTTTGCCGCAACCCTCTGGCCCCCATACGGCCAACAGGGGCCCCGGCCAGTCGGGCCAGCGGTCGATCCAGGCAACGGCCTCGGCATTAGCAGGAGTGACCAGATAGTCGTCGCGTTGCAGGGCCGGGCGGTGCTCGAAGGGAATGGGGATTTGACGCGGACCGGTCAAGTGCCGCCGCCTCCCGCCTCGTGGTTATAGAGCGCGCTTCTTTTGTAGCGGCCGAGGGCATAGCGGATCAGCACCCCGATGACGGCCGCCGCCGGCACGGCCAGCAGCACGCCGGTAAAGCCGAACAAGGCCCCGCCCGCCATCAGGGCGAAGATGATCCACAAGGGATGCAGGCCGACCCGGTCGCCGACGAAGCGCGGGGTCAGCACGTAGCTTTCCAAAGTCTGGCCAAGCAGGAACACACCGGCCACAGCGGCGATCGGCCCCCAATTTTCGAACCCGAACTGGAAGAAGGCGATGGCCAGACCGACGGTCATGCCCGACGCCGCGCCAAAATAGGGAATGAAGGACACGGCCCCGGCGGCAACACCGACCAGCAATCCCGAATTCAGCCCGACCATGGTCAGCCCGATGCCGTAGATCGTCGCCAGCGTCAGGCACACACAGGCCTGGCCGCGGATGAACCCGGCCATGGTTTCATCGATCCGGCGGGCCTGTTCACGGATTTCCGGCGCCGCATCGCGCGGCAGATAAGAATCGACCCAGGCGACAATCTCGTCCCACTCCCGCAGCAGATAGAACGACACGATGGGCGTGATGAGGACCAGGGACACGACGTTAAGAAACGCGAGCCCGCCGCTCCAGATCTCCGCCAGCAGGTTGGTCACCCATTGAATCACTTTCGATCCGTACTTGCCGGCGGCATCGCGCAGATCCTGGCTGTCGGTAGCCGGCAAGTGCAGTTGCAGATCGGCCAGGAACGGTTCGACCCAGGCGCGGAAATGGGCGAATACCTCCGGCGCCAGCTTGACCAGACCGACCACCTGATGCTGCAACAGCGGCAGCAGCACGGCGATGATGCCGATGACGCCGGCGAAGAACGCGATGGTGATAACGGTCGTCGCCAGTGCCCGCGACAGGCCCTTGGCTTCCAGCCGGTCGGCGACCGGATCCAGGAAATACGCCACCGCCATGCCCGCGACGAAGGGCAGCAGGATGGCGCTCAGCAAGTGAATCAGGAACCCCGCGGCGATGAGGCCGATCAGCCAATAAGCCATGCGCGCTTCGCGGCTCATCCGGCTTTCTTCCGGCCGCTCAGTTTCTCGAGCGTCCACTGGTCACCCTCACCGCGCAAGGCAAGGTCCGCCTGCTCCAGAGCGATGATCAACTGACCGATATCGCCGATGTAATGCAGAATGACCTGCGCCTCGGACCGCGACAGTTGAACCAGTTCCGTCTCGCGCACGACAGCGACGGAATGAACGCGGGTTTTCATGTCCAGCCAGTCGCGCAGATCCGTGATGGGGATACGCACGGCGATGGCTTCCTGATGAGACGACGACAGAAGATTGTCGCGCTTCCAATTGTCTTCAATCAAAGAAGTGACCAGTTTGGCCGCGCGGGCCAGCAGGGAATCCGCAGTCTCGCCGAATTCGGAAACATAGGTGACGACCGTGGTCTGCGGATCGATGGTCAGGTTGTAGCGGGTCAAGGTCACGTCAAGCACCCAGAGCGAGCGCGCCGGATCATGGCGGATCGAGGCAAAGGCGACGGCGACGCTGCCCGCGTCATACCGCTTGGCCATGGCCTGCAGGCGCTGCTGATCACCCTGCACGACCTGATCGACGCCGATCGCCGCGACGTCGGCCAGATCGCCGAGCGGCAGGACCGTCGGCACCAGACTGAGTTGGCTTGAGCGCTGCTGCCAGGCAGCGCGCCAGGGGTTGGGATCGTCCCACAACAGCAACGCCCCGGCACGGCGCAGTACCGGCAGAACCAGCACAGGCTTGGACGGTGTTTCCGCGAACGGAATGTTGAAGGCGCGCAACAGCTCGCGCACCTCACCCGGCCGGAACCGGTAGTTCAACTTGGCCAGATAGCGCACGGCGGAGGTCTTTTCCTCGGCGACGGAAAAGTCCTGCATGTATTCGGTGATTTCCTCGGGCGACAGGGCGGGCAGGCGCGGATAATCGGACTTCAGGGTCATGCGTTCCAGAAGGATCGTCATGGCCCGCTGCTGCCCTTCGCGCAGGGCCTGCGCCCGGGCGGCGGACGCAGTTTCGGCCGTCACGTCGACGGTAACGCCCTGGACCTCATAGGGATTGGCGATCTGGGCCTGCGCGCCATGGGGCGCCAGCACGGCCAGCAGAAGACAGAGCACCGCGGCCGGAGCAGCCCAGCCACGCGCGCCAAGGCACCAATCGTGCGTTGCAAACCGCCGGGGATTAAGTATCTTCGCCTCCATCGACACCGTCGGACCCACCCGCGTTTTGGGCCGGTCCCGGACGGCGCACAATCTAGCACACCCGACCGAGGGAGGAAGGGATTAGCGACACGGAAAAACACGGCGCGGGCCTGAGTTACCGCGACGCGGGCGTCGACATCGACGCCGGCAATGCGCTGGTCACCGCCATCGGCCCGATGGCCAAATCCACGAACCGCCCTGGTGTCATGGGCGGGCTCGGCGGATTCGGCGGATTCTTCGATCCACGCGCCGCCGGCTATCAGGACCCGGTGCTGGTCGCCGCCACGGACGGTGTCGGCACCAAGCTGAAAATCGCCATCGACGCGGACAGCCACGCCGGCGTCGGCGTCGACCTTGTCGCCATGTGCGTCAACGATCTCGTGGTCCAGGGGGCGGAGCCCTTGTTTTTCCTGGATTATTTCGCGACCGGCAAGCTGGCGCCCGAAGCCGCGGCGGTGATCGTATCCGGCGTCGCCGACGGTTGCCGGCAGGCCGGCTGCGCCCTGATCGGTGGTGAGACGGCGGAAATGCCCGGCATGTACGCGGCCGGAGACTATGACCTGGCGGGCTTCGCCGTGGGTGCCGTCGAACGCGGTCAGGAATTGACCGGCAAGGATGTCGCCGAAGGCGATGTGGTGCTGGCCCTGGCGTCCTCTGGCGTGCATTCCAACGGATTCTCCCTGGTCCGCAAGGTGGCAGAGCGGGCGGGCGTCGATTTCGCCGCCCCGGCCCCGTTCCAGGATGGCGTGACCCTGGCTGATGCCCTGCTGACGCCGACGCGAATCTACGTGAAATCCTGCCTGGCGGCGATCCGCTCCGGCCCCACCCACGGTGGCGTGAAGGCATTTGCCCATATCACCGGCGGCGGATTGCTGGAAAACATTCCCCGCGTCCTGCCGGACGGCCTGGGTGTCGACCTGGACGCCGCTGCCTGGCCCCTGCCGCCCGTGTTTACCTGGCTGCGCACGGCGGGCGGCATCACGCCCCATGAAATGCTGCGCACCTTCAACTGCGGCGTCGGCATGATCGTGATCGTCGATACCGATCAGGCGCAGCGCCTGGAAGACCTGTTCCGGGGTGCGGGCGAGGATGTGTTCAACATCGGCCGGGTCGTCAAAACCGACGGACCGGAGGATGTCCGCGTCGGCAATCTGGACGAGGCCTGGGGCGCGGCATGAGCCGCCTGAAACTCGCCGTGATGATTTCCGGGCGGGGATCGAACCTGCAGGCCCTGATCGACGCGACCGCCGATCCGGCCTTCCCCGCCGAGATCATTCTGGTGCTGTCCAACCGGCCCGGTGCGATGGGGCTGGAGCGCGCCGCCAAGGCCGGTATCCCGACCCGCGTCATCGATCACAAGGAATTCACCGACCGCGCGGCCTTCGACCGCGAGATGACGGCCGCCATGGAAGCGGCGGGAACGGAGTTGGTCTGTCTTGCCGGGTTCATGCGCCTGCTGTCCGATGAATTCGTCGACCATTGGCGTGACAGGATGATCAATATCCATCCGTCGTTGCTGCCGGCTTTCAAGGGCCTGGACGTACAGGAACGGGTGCTGGCGCGGGGAGCCCGGTTCGCCGGCTGCACCGTGCATTACGTGCGCAAGGAAATGGATACAGGGCCGATCATCGTACAGGCCGTGGTGCCCGTGCATCCCGACGACACGCCGGACAGTCTGGCTGCCCGGGTGCTGGCGCGCGAACACGATATCTATCCGCTGGCCGTGCGCCTGGTCGCCGAGGGCCGGGTCTCCATAGACGAAAACGACCGCGCCGTCATTGCCGGCGCGGTCGCTCAAGAAAGCGCGTTGCTGAACCCGAAGGGTTAGCCGACGATTTCCAATTCCGCGAAGAAATAGCGGATTTCCTTGGCCGCATTTTCCGGCGAGTCGGAACCGTGGACCGAGTTCGCCTCAATGCTTTCGGCGAAGTCCTTGCGGATGGTGCCCTCGTCGGCGTTGGCCGGGTTGGTCGCACCCATGATCTCGCGGTTGCGGACGACCGCATTGTCCCCTTCGAGAACCTGAACCACGACGGGGCCCGAGGTCATGAAGGCGACGAGGTCGTTGAAGAACGCCCGTTCGCGGTGCACGTCATAGAAGCCTTCCGCCTGTTCCTTGGTCAGGCGCACGCGGCGCTGGGCGACGATGCGCAGACCCGCTTCCTCGAACCGGGCGTTGATCTTGCCGGTCAGGTTGCGGCGGGTAGCATCGGGTTTAATGATGGAGAGCGTACGCTCAAGAGCCATGGTCGATCCCCTTGTATGGTTGTTCGTTCGGCTGGTTTCTGTTGTCGGTAATTTTTTGTCTGGCCGTCCACGGCATCCTTGGGCCGGGTTTTCGGCATCCGAAATTCCGGTCCGCCCCAAGGGTTTTCCGGAAACGGCGCGGGTTATAGTCCCTCCCGCCCCGCCATGCAAGGAAAAGGGTCGACGTATTCCAGTACTTTGGTAGCCGGCTAGTCGGCTTTGCCCGGAGACAGTTGATTTTTAAGGAACTGTCCCAACAACTTGTATTCCGACCGGCGGGCCGAATTGCGCCGCCACACCAGGGCGATTTGCCGCCCCACGCCGCCGGCCAGCGGCCGAAGAACGACATCGGCGGCCTTGATATGATCCGATTGCAGTGCCACGCCGGGCAACAGCGTGGTGCCGAATCCACCCGCCACCAGTTCGACCAGGGTGTAGAGACTTGTTGCCTGGAAGGCACCGGAACGGCCGGGGGCCGGTTGGCGCCGACAGGCGGCCAGCGCATGGTCGCGCAGACAATGGCCATCCTCCAGCAACAACAGATCCTCGGAATCCAGCACATCGGGCGCCACCTCCCCCTTGGCCTCCGCCAGAGGATGGCCCAGCGGCACGGCCAGCCAGAACGGATCGTCGGCCAGGACCATGTGCTCCAGATCCGCCGTGTCATAAGGCAGCGCGATCAGCGCCGCATCCAGTTCGCCGCCGACCAATTGATCGACCAGGCGGGCGGTGCGGTCCTCGCGCAGGAACAGGCGGAGTTCGGAATAAGACGCCCGGAGCGGCGGTAACACCTTGGGCAGGACGTAAGGCCCGATCGTGGGAATCGCCCCCAGGCGCAACAGTCCGGTCAACGGCCGCGTGCTCGCCTTGGCAGTCACGGTCATGTCTTCGACCTCGGCCAGGACACGGCGCGCACGCGCGACCAGTTCCAGCCCCAACGGCGTCACCGCAACCCGACGCTTGGTACGCTCAATAACGGTAACTCCCAGGATCGCTTCCAATTCCTGGATACCGGCGCTGAGGGTCGACTGCGTGACGAAGCAGCGCTCGGCGGCCCGGCCGAAATGCCCATCCTCGGCAACGGCGATGAGGTATTGCAATTGTCGAAGGGTCGGAAGCCGGGTGCTCATGCCTTTGATTTAATCGTGCACTTCGATTTGTTCAAGGAAGCGCGATCGGGGAATTGATTTTAAATCGATCGAACGAGACGCCACCCCCACCTGACGCATCGTTTATTTCCAGAAAATCAACCTAAGAATGTATCGGAACTTAGACTTTTGTAGCCTCTTTTCCTTGTATTCCACCAACTTCATCACATTGATCCACTAGCCTTTAGACTTATTGACGAAACGCTTCATATACCGGAAATTACTGTATAGGAACGCAGGAGCATTCGGGGGCGCGTTCCACAAGATTAGCGACATTTTCCGAGCCTGTTTCATTTTGTACCGGAAGGCTGATCCTCCTCTCCCCCCATAGTCATGTCTTTCGGTACATGTGCCGGGTCGCGGCTCCTCCTCCCCCCACCAACCGCGGCCCGGCATTTTATTTGCCCCTCCTGTTTCAAATCACCGCCTGACCCCGTCACGGGGCGTTTCCACCGCGCGCGGCCCGTGCTATCACCCCGCCTATGCTGCATGTAAACGACATGACTTTTCGCCTGGGCGGCCGCGTGCTGTTCGAAAAGGCCACATTGCATCTGCCCCAGGGCAGGAAGATGGGCCTTGTCGGACGCAACGGGACCGGCAAGACGACCTTGTTCCGGATGATCCTGGGCGACGCCCATCCCGACGAAGGTTCCGTGCGCGTGCGCCCCAGTGCCCGCATCGGCACGGTCACCCAGGAAGCGCCCTCGGGGGCGACCAGTTTGCTCGACACCGTTCTAGCCGCCGATACGGAACGCAGCGCCCTTTTGGCCGAGGCCGAAACGGTGAAGGACCCGATGCGCATCGCCGATATCCACAACCGCCTGGCCGATATCGATGCCCAGACCGCCCCTGCCCGTGCCGCCCGCATCCTGTCCGGGCTCGGCTTCGACGAAGCCGCCCAGGCCCGCGCCTGCAGCGAATTTTCCGGCGGCTGGCGGATGCGCGTGGCACTTGCGGCGACGCTGTTTTCGCGGCCCGATTTCCTGTTGCTGGACGAACCGACCAACCACCTGGACCTGGAAGCCGCCATGTGGCTGGAAACCTATCTGGCATCCTGGCCCGGTACGCTGCTGGTCATCAGCCATGACCGTACGATGCTCAACAAGGTCGTCGACGAGATCGCCCATCTGTCCGAATTGAAGCTGACCCGCTACGCCGGTAATTACGACCGGTTCGAGCGCACGCGCCGCGAACGCATGACCCAACAGGTCAAACTGCAGGCCAAGCAGTTATCCGAACAGCGCCGCATCCAATCCTTCGTCGACCGGTTCCGGGCCAAGGCGACCAAGGCCAAGCAGGCGCAAAGCCGCATGAAGATGCTGGCCCGCATGGAACCCATCGCTTCGGTCGTCGAGGACAAGACGACAACCTTCAACTTCCCCGACCCCGCCCCCCTGTCGCCGCCACTGATCGCCATGGACGAGGTCAGCGTCGGCTATGGCGCCGAACCGATTCTGAAGAATCTGGACCTGCGCATCGACATGGACGACCGCATCGGCCTGATCGGCGCTAACGGCAACGGCAAATCGACCCTGATCAAGATGCTGGCCGACCGCCTGAAACCGCAGGCCGGCAAAATCGTCAAGTCGTCCAAGCTGAAGATCGGCTATTTCGCCCAGCACCAGCAGGAAGAATTGAACCTGAATGAATCCCCGTTCCAGCACATGGCGCGGATCATGCCCATGGCGACGGAGACCAAGGTGCGGTCCCACTTGGGCCGGTTCGGATTTTCCGGCGACCTTGCCAACAGCAAGGTCGAAGTCCTGTCCGGCGGCGAGAAGGCACGGCTTCTGTTCGCGCTGATGAGTACCGAGGCGCCGCATATCTTGTTCCTGGATGAGCCGACCAACCACCTGGACGTGGATGCTCGCGAGGCCCTGGTCCAGGCGTTGAACGAATACGACGGCGCCATCGTCCTGGTGACCCATGATTCGCATCTGATCGACCTTGTTTGCGACCGCCTGTGGCTGGTTGCCGACGGCGCCTGCAAGCCCTTCGAGGGCGACCTGGATGCCTATGCCGGGCTGCTGATGGAACAGCGCCGCGAGGCCCGCCGCGAAATTCGCGCCGCCAAAGACGGCGACAGCCTGCCCGTGATCGACAAGAAAGAGCTGCGCCGCGAGCGCGCCCGCCGCCGCGAGGAAACGGCGGCCCTGCGCAAATCGGTCGTCGATGCCGAGCGCAAGATGGAAAAGCTGACCCAGGAGATATCCGCCCTGGAGGCCAAGATGGCCGATCCCGAAATCTACAACGGGCCGACGGCCAAGCTGATGGACCTGCAGCTCGCCCATAAGAAGGCCAAGGACCAGTTGTCCAAAACGGAACAGCAATGGCTGAGCGCCCAGGAAACCATCGACGGAGCCCTGGACGAGGCGTCATGACCACGCCCGTGCCGTCCATCCCGGCATCCGCCGCGCCGCGGCTGACCGACTGGACCGGACGCCGTCATGACCCTGCCCCGGATGCCCGCATCCTGTCTCTGGTGCCGTCCCTGACCGAAACCCTGTTCGCGCTCGGCCTGGGCGATAATATCGTCGGGCGCACGGCCTTCTGCATCCATCCCGCGAATAGGGTCAAAGGGGTCAAAAGCGTCGGCGGCACCAAGCAGGTGAATTGGCAGAAGGTTACAGCGGCGGCCCCCACCCATGTGGTTCTCAACGTCGATGAAAACCCGAAAGAGATGGCCGAGGAAATGGCGGCCCGCGGCATCGTCCCCGTGGTCACCCATCCGATTGAACCCGCCGACAACGGCCCGCTGATCCGCCTGCTGGGTGGCGTGTTCGGGCGTGACGAGGCGGCGGAAACCCTGGCCCTGCGGTTCGAGGACGCCCTGGCGGAAACCATCGTCGCCCGGCCCGATGCTGAAACCCGCGTCCTTTACCTGATTTGGAAAGCCCCCTGGATGACCGTGGGGCCGGACACCTATATCGCACGCACCCTCGACCTGATCGGCTGGCGCACCTGGGCGCCGCCGGCGGCGGCGCGCTATCCCGAATTCGACATGACCGATGCCGTCCTCGACAACGTCGACCGGGTGCTGTTTTCATCCGAGCCCTTTCCTTTCGGCGAAGACCATCTGGCCGCCTTCCGCGCCGATCATCCGAACCACGCCACCAAGGCGCAGTTGGCTGATGGCGAGATGCTGTCCTGGTACGGTGTGCGCGCGGCCGCGGGCCTTTCCTATCTCAAGGATTTGGCCGACAACACGCCGGCATCCCGCCCATGATGCCGGACACGGGCGCGCCACGCCTGGCCCCTTTTCGCCTGGCCCTATTTTATGGCGGCATCTTTCTGGCGCTGGGCATCATGGGGCCGTTCTGGCCGCTGTGGCTTAAGGATCGGGGCCTGGACGCGGAACAGATCGGCCTCGTGTTCGCCCTGGGCACCTTGGCCCGACTGGCCGTCACCCCCTACTTCGCCCGCGCCGCCGACCGTGCCGGCGAACGCAAACGCATCCTGGTGCTGCTCAGCTTCTTAGGCGCCGTGACCTTCCTTGCCTTCCGTTGGGCCGAGGGCTTCTGGCCGATCATCCTGGTAACCGCGGTGTTCTATGCCAGCAGGGGGCCCGTGCTGCCGCTGATGGAAAGCCTGACCATGCTGACCCGGGAGCGCACTCCCTTCGACTACGGCCGGGTGCGGCTGTGGGGCTCGATCACCTTTATCATTGGTGCCTGGGGCATGGGCCTGGTTCTGACCGACGCCTCAGTCGATTGGATCCATTGGGCCATCTTCGCGTCGGTCGCCGTGACCTTCCTATGCGCCCTCGCCCTGCCGGATACACGCGCCCCCGCCGCCGCAAAGGACCGCCGGCCGTTCCGCGAGATCATGCGTCTTCCGGGCCTGATGGCAGCAATGACGGCGGCGACCTGCATCCAGGCGTCGCATGCGGTCTACTACAACTTCGGCTCTATCCACTGGCTCGCGTCGGGCCACGGGGCGGATGTCATCGGCGCGCTTTGGGCCGAAGGCGTGATTGCCGAAATTCTACTGTTCACGTTCGCCGCCGCCACCGTGCGGCGCATCGGCGCGGTCCGCATGATTGCCATCGGTGCCGCCGCCGCGACCCTGCGCTGGGCCGGAACGGCCGGAACAACGGACCTTGAATGGCTGGTCCTGTTGCAGGCCCTGCACGGGCTCAGCTACGGCGCGACACACCTGGGCATCATCCACCTGATCACCGAGCGGGTGGACCCGTCCCTGTCGGCCTCCGCGCAAAGCCTGTTCGCCATCACTCTGGGTGTCGGCATGAGCGCCGCGTCCTATGGTGCGGGACTGTTGTTCGCATCTCTGGGCGGCGGCGCCTTTTGGACCATGTCGGCACTCGCCCTGGCTGGTGCCGGATTCGCCGGATTCTCTATACTGGTACGCAGAAAAGCTGCCTCCGGCGGGTGAAATCCCCCCTCAAAGACACATTCGAATTCTTGATTGTATAAGCAATTTGCGTTGGTTTATGCGGCTTTCGAAACAGAAACCGAATACAAATACGTACAGATTGGTTTTATAAGTGAACCCTTAACCAATGAATCATAGAATCGGGATAACCCGGGGTGGGGAATTTCTGAGGGTACGGAGGTGAGATGTGGGTTACCTAGATTCACTGCTGGGAATCTTCAAGTTCACGAAAGATACGGACTTGGTCGCCGCGACCTGTCTGGTGCTGTTGCTGTCGAGTGTCATCGGCGGCATGCTGTCCAGCATCTTCAAGGCGTTCGGCGGACCGCTGAAACCCATCGCCTTTCAGGAAACCAACGGCTTTCGGATCCTGCTGTTCTATGAAATCTGCCTGGTTGCGGTCATCTTCTATTACCACATGAACGTGACCGGCCGGATTGACGCCATTCAGGCCATCTTCTGGGTCACGACCATGCTGTCCATGCCGGTATTGTGGTTCATGGGCTCCGTCATCACCCAGGTTCTGTTCTGGTCGAAGATTTCGAAGAACAAGAAGGCCTACCGTGAATTGGTCGCCAAGCGGAAATACGCCAAGCACAAAAAAATGCAGGAAAAAATCCGCGAAGAGACCAAGGAATCGCGGGAAGCCCAGGCACAGCGCGCCGAAATAACGGCCAAAGGCAAGAAAGGCCATCAGGCCACGGTGAAACGCCGCCGCGCCGATAGCTGACGACGTTTCCTCACGCAGGCAGAGGTATTCCGCCAGCCCCCTATATTGATCTATTCAGAAGCCAACTCGCCGCCCACCTGGGACAGCTTAGCCGCCGCGCGGCGCAGCGCCGGTACGAAAGACTGCGCCATTTCCATGGACATGCGCACGGTCGGCCCGTGACAGGCAAGCGTACCGGCCAAGCGCCCCTTGGCGTCGGTGACGGGCACGGCGACGGCGACCATGCCTTCGATGAATTCCTGGTTGTCGGTGCCGACCTTTTCCCGGCGGATACCTTCAAGATTAGCCAGCAGCGCATCCGGTTCGGTGATCGTGCCCGGCGTATGGGGGATCAGGTCGAGAGCCTGGATCATCTGACGGCGGCGGGCGGCAGGCAGCGAGGACAGATAGAGCTTGCCGCTGGCCGTGCAATGCAAAGGCACCCGTGACCCGATGGGCAATTGCGTGCGCAGCGGCCATTTGGTCTCCACACGGTCGATGTAATACATCTCCCCGCCCATCGGGATGTTGAAGTTGCAGGTCTCGCCGATTTCCTGTGACAGATCGGTCAGGATACGGTGGCGTTGGCTGTAGTCCGTATCGACGGCGACGGTCGCCATGGCAAGGTCGCGCAGCCTGGGGCCGATGCTCAATCCATCGCCGGACGGCGACGGCGTCACGAAGCCCGTTTCCGTCAACAATGCGCACAGTCGATGCACCGTCGCTTTGGGCAGCCCGGTCAGGTCGGCGATCTTGGCCGCACTCAGGGGCCGGCCCTCGCCAACCATGGCCTCGACAATCTCCAGCGCACGGATCGACCGCGAACCCTTTTCGTCTCCGTTGTTCGCCATAACCAACTATGCCATCCGCATGAACCGAAATCGACGCAGCACCGCCGCCGAACCTATTCCCCGTAGATGTAGCCGGGCAGCCACAACGCGATTTGGGGAAAGACCATGATCAGGATGAGGCCGATAAGCTGGATCACCATGAACTGCATCATGCCGATGTAAATGTCCTTGAGATCCCACTCCGGCACCACGCCTTTAAGAAAGTATGCTGATAGCGCCACCGGTGGTGATAGCCAAGCTGTTTGCAGGTTGACCGCGACCAGAATGCCGAACCACACCAGATTGAATCCCAGCTGTTCGATCAGCGGCAACAGGATCGGCACGATGATCAGCACGATCGGCACCCATTCCAGGGGCCAGCCCAGCAGGAAGATCAGGGCCATGATCATGATCAGCAGAACCATGGGCGGCAGGTCGAGGCCGAGCAGCAGTTCCGTCAACATGGTCGGCGTACCGAGCCGCGAGAACACCGCACCGAAGAAGTTGGAGGCTGCGACCAGGATCAGGATCAAGGCCGAGATTTCCAGCGTCTTGATCAGGGCTTCCTTGAACTTCTTTAAGGTCATCCGTCGGTAGGCAAGTGTCAGCAGCAAAGCGCCGGCGGCGCCACAGCCCGCCCCTTCGGTCGGGGTCGCCAGACCGAACATGATGGAGCCCAACGCCGAAAACACCAGAAGCGCCGGCGGCACCAAGCCAAGAATGAATTCCCGGACGATCTCACCCATGTTGGCGGCGCGGTCCTCGATCGCCAACGGCGGTCCCAGTTCCGGATTGATCATGCAGCGGCCGACGGCATAGACCGCATAAAGGAAGGCCATCATGATGCCCGGTATGATGGCCGCGGCGAACAGATCCGTGACCGGCACCTCAAGCACCGGGCCCATGACCACCAGCATGATCGAGGGCGGAATCAGAATGCCGAGTGTGCCGCCGGCGGTGATCGTCCCCGCCGCCAGGCGCACATCGTAGCCGGACCTATTCATGGTCTTGGCCGCCATGATGCCGAGGATCGTCACCGAGGCACCGACGATGCCCGTCGCGGCGGCAAAGATCGTCGACACGAACAACACGGCCAGATAAAGCGACCCGCGCAACCGCGACAACATCAACTGCACGGCGGAGAACAGGCGTTCCATCAGGCCCGCCTGCTCCATCAATATCCCCATGAATATGAATAGAGGGACCGCCGCCAATGTCTGTTCCAGCATGACGTTCGAGAATTGGAACGTCATCAGGTAGAACACGACCTGGCCGAAGCCCATGTAGCCGAACACGAAGCCGAGAAAAATCAGCGTAAAGGAGATTGGGAAGCCGACGAAAATCGCCAGCAGCATCACCCCGATCAGAATAAGACCCAGGATTTCATTTTCCATTATCAGGGCCACCTTCCCTTAGTCGCGGCATAGTAGCTTTTGAGGGTTTCCGAGATGCCCTGGATGATCAGCAGCGCAATGCCCACGGGCAGCGCCGTCTTGATCGGCCCCATGTGCGGCATCCAGGCGGTATCCATGCCTTTCTCGCCACGGATCCAGGCCAGCGTGGCGTAGTCGGTTGCCATGTAGAGAAACACCAGCATGCCGGGGAAATAGAGCACCAGATACAGCAGCAGATCGATGCGCCCCTGCATCTTGTCCGGCCATAGGCGGTAGAGGAAATCAGCGCGGATATGCACGCCCTTCGACAGGGCATAGCCGGCACCGAGCATGAATAAGGCGCCGTACAGCATGCGCGATATGTCATAAGCCCACATGGTGGGCGCGATGAATACGTAACGCGCCACGACCTCGTAGACCATGGCGACGAAAAGCGGCACCGTCAGCCAACAGACAATGTTGCCGACGATGAGGCTGAACCGGTCGATGCCGGTGATCGTCAGCGCCATCCAGCGGGGCATGTCGTCCGGCATCTTGCCCGACGGGTCGCCCCGGCGCTCGGCGATCAGCTCATCGGTGATATCCAGTTCACCGGGATTCGGGTCGTGATCAGCCATCCGAACCTTCTTTTCCCTTTAGGGTTCCGCGGGAAGACACAACCGGACAATGCGGGGACGGGCAGTGGTGCCCGCCCCCGAATGTCCGGCGGATGTCATGTGCAGGAGATCAGCCTACTTTTTCTTCTTGCTGTTGGCGTAGGCGTTGCCGAGGTTGGCGTTCGATGTTTGCGCCCCGGCCCAGAACGGCACCGCGATGTCGGCGAAGTCCTTCTGGGAATCCCAGACCTTCTTGAAGAACGCATTTTCAGCAGCGTTCTTTTCCAGGCTCTTGCGGGCCGCTTCCATGTACTCGGTGAAATAATCGGCGGGCGTGTCATGCAGGATGACGCCGTGCTTTTCCACCAGTTCCTTCAGCGCCTTGCCGTTTTCATAGATGCGCCAGCTCATGGCACGCGACAGCGAGGCATCGGCGGCGATTTCCATCGCCTGCTGCTGATGCGGGGTCAGGCTCTTCCAGACGTCGCCGTTCAGGTACATGTCGGCGTTGACGACCACCTGATGCAGACCCTGTAGATAGTAGTGCTTCAGCACCTTCTGGAAGCCGAACACCATGTCCGGTTTCGGGCAGCACCATTCGGCGGCGTCGATTACACCTTTTTCCAGGGCCGGCAGGATATCACCACCGCCCATGGCCACCGAGGCGACACCGATGTCCTTATAGGTCTGACCGGGGATGCCCGGAGGCGTACGGAACCGGTATTTGCGGAAATCGGCCATGGAGTTGATGGGCTCTTTGAACCAACCCAAGGCTTCCGGGCCCACGGGCTGCAGGATGAAGCCCTTGATGTTCATGCCCATCTCTTTCCAGAGCTGTTCATAAAGCGCGCGGCCGCCACCGTACTGGTACCAGCTGACCCAGGCGATGTTGTCCATGCCGACGCCGCCGCCCGCGACAGGCGACCCGAACAGCATGGCCGCCGGATGATAGCCGGACCAGTAATGGGTCCAGGCAAATCCGCCTTCGATCAGCCCCTTGTCGACGGCCTCCAGCGTTTCCTTGACGCCGACCACGGCCCCCGCGGGCAGAACTTCGATTTCGACTTCACCATTGGTCAACTTTGCGACGTTGTCGGCGTAATCCTTCAGCATCGTGACTTCATCCGCCTTGGACGGGATCACCGACTGCACGCGGATTTTGACTTTCTTGGCCTCAGCCGTGCCGGGCGCGAAGACCGCGGCCGTCGCGAACGCCATCAGGGCGAACACGGCAAATAAAGATTTGATTTTGTTCATGCTTCCACTCCCAAACATGGGGCCCTGCCGTGCACAATTGCCGCCGGGACCGTCAAGAAGCCGTATTTAATTATCATTATTGAGACTTCTACGTATCATTATTGCAAACATCAGCATTATCTGCAACGATGATTTCGCGACCTCACCCCATGAGAACAGCATCGCGGAGGCCCCATTCCGGCAGTCCGCCGCCACAACCAACGGAATCAGGACGACGACGAGCCAACGATGGATGTAGAGACTTCCCCCCTCACCGGTGCGCCGGAATACGATTACATCGTCATCGGCGCCGGCTCGGCCGGCTGCGTGCTCGCCAACCGCCTGAGCGCCGATCCGGCCAAACGGGTGCTTCTGCTGGAGGCCGGCGGGCGTGACACCAATCCCTGGATTCACGTCCCTGTCGGTTACTTCAAGACCATCAACAATCCGGCAACGGACTGGTGCTTCAAGACCGCCCCCGACCCGGGCCTGGGCGGGCGCAGCATCAGTTGGCCGCGCGGCAAGGTCCTGGGCGGGTCCAGTTCCATCAACGGTCTGCTTTATGTGCGCGGCCAGCCGCAGGACTTTGATCACTGGCGGCAGCTTGGTAACGCAGGATGGTCGTTCGCGGACGTACTGCCCTATTTCCGACGTGCCGAGAACCAGGAACGCGGCGCCGACGAATTTCATGGCGCGGACGGCCCTCTGGCCGTATCGGACATGCGGGTGCGCCGGGAAATCTGCGACGCCGTTATCAAGGCGGCGGGAGAACTCGGCATTCCCCAACGGGACGATTTCAACCGCGACGACCAGGAAGGGGCCGGCTATTTCCAATTGACGACCCGCAACGGGCTGCGCTGCTCGACCGCCGTCGGCTATCTGAACCCGGTCAAAAGCCGTCAGAATTTAGACATTCGCACCCATGCCCAGGTCCGCAACCTGATCCTAGAGGACGGGCGCTGCGCCGGCGTCGCCTTCGACGTGAAGGGCACGCCCCAGGCCGCTGCCTGCCGGGGCGAGGTGATCCTGTCGGCAGGCGCCATCGGTTCGCCGCAGATTCTCATGCTGTCGGGCATCGGTCCGGCGCAACACCTTACGGACATGGGCATTCCCGTGACCCTGGATATGCCTGGCGTCGGCGGCAACCTGCAGGATCACCTGCAATTGCGCACCATCTACCGCACCCACCGCCCGATCACCCTGAACGATCAGGCCCGCAATCCGATCCAAAAGGTCCTGATGGGTCTGGAATTCCTGTTCCGCCGCTCCGGCCCCCTGACCATGGGGGCCAGCCAGGTCGCGATCTTCGCCAAGACCCGGCCCGAACTGGAAACGCCGGACATCCAATACCATGTGCAGCCGTGGAGCGCGGACAGCCCCGGCGAAGGCACGCACCGGTTCTCCGCCTTCACCCTGTCGGTCTGCCAGCTGCGCCCGGAAAGCCGCGGGGACATCCGCCTCGCCTCCCCCGATCCCTTCGCCCATCCGGCGATCCATCCCAACTACCTGTCGACGGACCTGGACCGGCAAACGGCCATCGATTCCCTGAAGCTGACGCGCCGTCTGGTCGAAACGAAGACCCTCGCCCCCTACGTCGCCGAGGAAATGCGCCCCGGCAGCGACGCCCAAACGGATGACGAATTGCTGGAAGGGGCGCGTCGCATCGCACAGACCATTTATCATCCCGTCGGGACATGTAAGATGGGCCGCGATCCGAACGCCGTCGTCGACGACCGGCTACGGGTCCGGGGCATCCGGGGCTTAAGGGTCGCCGATGCCTCGATCATGCCGACCATCACGTCGGGCAACACCAATGCGCCGGCCATCATGATCGGCGAAAAGGCGTCCGACATGATCATTGAGGACAACCGCTAGGGCGCCCGCGCCCAACACGCCCATCCCGCCCCCGCGGCGGGCACGAACGCACGAAAGAGCCCGCCCGTGGAATTTCTCGACCCCCTCCTGCAATTCAATTTCAAGGCCTTCACCTCAATCGTCTTCATCGATCTGGTGATGTCCGGTGACAACGCCATCATCATCGGTATGGCGGCGGCGGGCCTACCGGTTGCACTCCGGCGCAAAGCCATCGCCATCGGCATCATCGTCGCCACGGTGCTGCGCATCGTCTTCGCTTCCGTGACCTATCAGTTGCTGTCGATCATCGGATTGACGCTGGCGGGCGGTTTGCTGCTGCTTTGGGTCGCCTTCAAGATGTGGCAGGAAATCCGTTCCGGCAGCCTGGAAATGCCGGACCCGGAAGCCGAGGGCAGCACCGAGGGCAAGACACTGCGCAGCGCCGTGACCTCGATCATCATCGCCGACGTGACCATGTCGCTCGACAACGTGCTGGCCGTGGCAGGCGCCGCCCACGACGCGCCGGGCATGCTGGTGTTCGGGCTGGTGCTGTCGATCCTGTTGATGGCCTTCGCCGCCAACTGGGTGGCGTCGCTGCTGGAAAAGCACAAGTGGCTGGCCTACGCCGGGCTGATCGTCGTTGCCTACGTGGCCGTGGAAATGATCTGGCGCGGCGGCAATCAGGTTGCCACCGCCGCAGCGGGGATGCTGTAGCCACCATCCCCGCCCTGGCAGACCGTCAGTTTCCGGCGCGAGCCCGGATTGCTTCGTAGCGTGCCAACAACTTCTCCGCACGGATCACGATCGGCACATCGATCATCTTGCCGTCGATGGTAATGGCTCCCTTACCCGCCTTCTGCGCCTCGGCGTAGGCATCGATCACGCGCCGCGCATGGTCGACCGCTTCCGCCGAGGGGGTGAATTCCTCGTTCAAAATCGCCACGCCCGACGGGTGGATGACGCTGGCGCAGTCGAAGCCGAACTTGACCGACTTGCGCACGGCGGCGCGGAAGCCCTCCGTGTCGTTGTAATCGGCGACCGTGCCGATGAAACCCATGGCCATCAGGCCCGCCGCCTTGGCGGCGATCATCACCGTTTGCTTGGGAACCAGCAGGGTTTCCGTATCCGGCACCATGCCCATTTCCATGGCGAAATCCTCGCCGCCCAGGTTCATGCCGATCAGGCGGGACGAGGCCCGGGCGATGGCATGGGCGCGGAAATAGGCGTCCGCCGTCTCGACCATGGCGGCCAGCTTGACCGAGCCTTGCGGGCGACCCGCCTCGCGCTCGACCTCGCCGACCAGCTCAGCCACCAGCTTCAGATGCCCCGCACCGTCGACCTTGGTCACGAACAAGGCGCGGGCCCCGGCTTTCACCGCCGCTTCCACGTCCTTGACCATGTGGCGGATCGGCCGGTTGATGCGCACGATGGGGTCGGCGCCTGACTGCGTCACCGATTTGACCGCATCGGGCAGCATGTCGCGGGCGCGCTGGCGTTCCTGTTCGGGGACACTGTCTTCCAGGTCCAGGATGATGCCGTCGGCGCCGCGGGTATGGGCCTTGGCGACGAACTTTTCGTTGTTGGTGGGAACATAAAGCAGCGACCGCCAGACAATGGGCCGTTCCGCACCGGTGGTATTTTTATCGGTCATCCTTCGACCACTCCCTTTTCTTTCAGATGTTCAATCTCGGCCGCGCCGTAACCCAGTTCCTCGAGCAACGCCACGGAATGCTGTCCCCGCCCGGGGGCCGGCGTGCGAATCACACCCGGCGTTTCCGACAGGCGTGGGCTGACGTTCTGCATTGGCACGGTGCCCAATTGATCGTCGGGCAATTCGATGATCACCTCGCGCTCGCGGAAATGCTCATCGCGCAGGATGTCTTCCTGCTCGTAAATCGGCGAGGCGGTGATGCTCTGTTCCTCGAAGGTCTTGGCGACTTCGGCCAAGGTCTTGGTCTTGATCCAGCCGCCGACGATGCGGTCCACTTCCTCGCGGTTCTTCACGCGCTCCATATTCGTGCGGAAGCCTTCCTTTGTGATCAGGTCTTCCCGACCGATCATGCGGAATACCCGTTCGGCCATGGTCTGGATCGAGGCCGACATGCCGATGAATTTTCCGTCGGACGTTTCATACACGTTGCGCGGCGAGGCCGTGGTCGACGACGATCCCGTGCGCGGGCGGCTTTTGCCGGTCAGCTGATAGACCAGGGCCTCCGGCCCCATGATGGCGTACAGCGGCTCAAGCAACGCCAGGTCGACGACCTGACCCTTGCCGCCGTCCTGTTCGGCGGCACGCAACGCCACGATGGTGGCGAACGCACCCTGTAGTCCGGCGACCGAGTCCGCCAGGGCGAAGGGCGGCAACACCGGCTCCCGGTCACCGAAGCCGTTGCGGGACGCGAAGCCCGACATGCTTTCGACGACGGAGCCGAACCCCGGGCGTTCCTTGTAGGGCCCCGACTGCCCGTAGCCCGAGATACGCACGATCACCAGCTTGGGGTTGATCGTCCAGAGCGTTTCCGGCGCCAGGCCCATTTCCTCAAGCCGTCCGGGCCGGAAACCCTCGACCAGGATCTGCGCGCCCGCGGCCAGTTTCTTGACGATGGCGATGGCCTGCGGGTCGCGCAGGTCAAGCGCCATGCTTTTCTTGTTCCGGGCGTAGACCTTCCACTGCGCCTCGATCCCGCCGTCGCCCCAAGCGCGCAGCGGATCGCCCTTGCCCGCCGGCTCGATTTTGATGACCTCGGCCCCCATGTCGCCCAGGTTGAAGGTCAGCAGGTTGCCACAGACCAGGCGCGACATGTCGACCACGCGCACGCCGTTGAGCGGCCCCTTGGCGTCGGGCTGATAGTCCTGCCGGTGCAGGCCGAACTGCGACATATCGACCTTGTTGGCGTCCAGACGCGTCGGACCGGTCTTGGGAGGCTTCTCTGTCATGGGTATCCGCCCGTCAGATGGTCGCGATGGGCGTGGCGGGCGAACCGACGCTGCCCGGAAGGCGCAGGGGTGGCGCCGTCAACAGGAACCGCGAACGGCCCCGTTCTTTCAGCGCCTTCTTCAGTTCGGCCAAATACCAAATCTCGCCCAGGTGCACGCCGATCTTGAACAAGCAATGGCGGTGGATCGGCAGGCGGCAGTGATCGTCCTCGGGATGGCCGGGATAATTCGTGTTCTCCACGGCCATGTTGTCGGACACCAGGATCGTCAGTCCGCTGTCGGTGATCCACTGCAAAAGTTTATCGTCCCAGCCGTCGAGCACGGCGCAGCTGGCATGAAGCTTCTTGGCGTCCGGGTCGCCGGCCATGGACATGATCATCTCGTCCCAGCCGGTGTGGAGCAGGACCATATCGCCCTCCTCCACCGTCACGCCGTCCTTCTCCATCACCTCCATCAGCATGGCGTGGTTCACGGCGACGCGCTCATCCCCATAATGGCCGTGCAGGTCGATCATCACGCCGCGTCCCTGGACGCAAGCCTCGGCCATGTTCTCAATGCCCAGGCGGTCGGTCTTGACGTGGTTGTGCACGTCCGGATCGGCGACGTCGGTGCCGGCGCGCCAGCCGTTGTAGTAACAGGGCTCGGCAATGCCGTCGCCGTCGGCATCGAACAGCTGCCCGAAGTGAGCAAGTGAATCCCATTGCGTCGAATATTGGGTATGCAGCACGACAAGATCGTCGGCGCTGACGTCCGTCGATCCGGGACGGGAATGCTTGTCCCAGATGAAGTTGTAATAATCGGCGCCGTCCTGCTTGGTCGGATGCATCACAGGGGGATGGCGCTTCGGATTGACGGAATTGCCGCCCGGCATGTCGAGCGGCAGGGACAGACAGAAGGTCAGCCCTTCCTTTACCTCGGCAACGCCCTTCATCACGACTTCGGGCGTCAGCAGGTTCATGCGGCCCTTTTCGTCGTCGGGGCCGAAATCGCCCCAGTTCGATCCCTCGGGCCGATTGACCCAGCGCGGGTTGGTCATCTGTATCCTCCGTTTTTCGTATGATCACCGCCGCCTTCTTCGGACGTGCGGTTCTTGAAAGTCAGGCCTTTTTCTCCCAGCCCCCCTGGGCCGTCTGCTGCAGATAGGTCAGGTCGTGGCCAGCGGCTTTGTAGGATTTCCAGCGATTACGGGCGGCCTGAACGGCGTCCGGGTCGCGGCCGTCGAACAGTTCGAAACAGCGCTCATAGGCATCGACCCATTCCGAGGTCGCCCCATCGGTCAGGAACAGGAAGGTCGCGTGGTTGGGGGTTTCCGGATCGGTCGACAGCCACACCGGCTGGTCTTCCGGATTGCCGTCCTTCGGCGTGCCGTGGGGCAGCCAGGAGCCGGGATCGTAAGTCCAAAGCGTCTGCGCCAGGGCCTCGACCCGTTCCTCGCTGGAGGCAAGCACGAGCGCCCGCTTGCCGGCGGCCAGGGTCTTTTCCAACAGCTTGGGCAGGGCCTGTTCAAGCGGCGAGCGTTCCAGATGATAGAAAGAAATGTCGGTCACGATCTCGCTTGCCTGCCTTGAACCTGTCCGTTCGGCCGCACCTGCCGGAACGGCTACTTGCCGATTGTGGGGAAATGCTCCGCCGTGCCCTTGACGACCTCGAACAGGGCTTTTTCCATCAAATCGTTGCTGGCCGCGCGCATGCGCTTGCCCGCCGTATCGCGGAAAGCGACCATGCGCGCGAAATGGGGAGAGTCGTTGCGCTGGGTCGCCAGGGAGTCCAGTTCCTCCGCCGTGAACTCGGCACCGTAGATGCGGGCCAGATTGGCGGTCCATTCATCGCCGTACTTGCCGACGGTCTGGTTGACCTGAGCGCGGAACACCTCGGTCACGGCCTCAAGCCCGAACTTGCCGATCAGGCTTTGCACGGTCCGGGTCATTGCCCCGAACTTGGCGAGCAACTGAACGAAGTTGTTGTTCAAGCCGGTGCGCCGGACGAATTCCACGGCCGCCGCCGAGGGCGCGGCCGGGGCAGCGACCGTGGCCGGTTCCGCCGCCGCACTGTCCGGCACCTCGGCAATCAGGAACCCGATCGACAGGCCGAAGACGACGAACAGGGAGCCGATCAAACGCTTCATGCCGTCGCCTCCCCCATGCCCTTGATGCCCCTTACTTGGCTTCGTAGTGGTCGGCGACCAGCCGGTCCAGCAGGCGCACGCCGTATCCGGTGCCGCCCTTGGGCGTGACCGGCTTGGCCTTCTTCGACCAGGTCGTCCCGGCGATGTCCAGGTGGACCCAGGGCGTGCCGTCCTTGATGAAGCGCTGCAGGAACTGCGCCGCGGTGATGGACCCGCCCCAGCGCCCGCCGATGTTCTGCATGTCGGCGGCGTCGGAATTGATCAGCTCGTCATAGGCCTTGCCCAGCGGCATGCGCCAGACCAGCTCGTCCACGGCCTCGCCGGCCTGGAAGATCTGATCGGCCAGCGCGTCGTCGTTGGCGTACATGCCGGCCCGTTCGTTGCCCAGGGCGACGATGATGGCGCCTGTCAGGGTTGCCAGATCGACGACGAACTTGGGCTTATATTTGGTCTGCGTGTACCACAGTGCATCTGCGAGGACGAGGCGGCCCTCGGCGTCCGTGTTCAGGACCTCGATGGTCTGACCCGACATGGACTTGACGATGTCCGACGGCCGCTGGGCGTTGCCGCCCGGCATGTTTTCGACCAGGCCGACCACGCCGACGGCATTGACCTTGGCTTTGCGCCCGGCCAGTGCCTTCATCAGGCCGATGACCACGCCGGAACCGCCCATGTCCCACTTCATGTCTTCCATGCCGGCGGCCGGCTTGATGGAGATACCGCCGGTATCGAAGGTCACGCCCTTGCCGACGAAGGCAACCGGCTGCTGCGCCTTGGCGGGTTTGGACTTGGCCACGCCGGTCCATTCCATGATGACCATCTTGCTTTCGCGGGCACTGCCCTGACCGACGCCGAGAAGCGCCCCCATGCCCAGCTTGGCCATTTCCTTTTCACCCAGCACGGTGACCTTGACGCCCAGTTTCTTCAGCGCCTGGGCTTCCTTGGCCAAGGTCGCGGGGTAGAGCACGTTCGGCGGCTCGGACACCAGATCGCGGGTGAAGAACACACCCTCGGCGACCTTTTCCATCCCGGCGAAGGCCGCCTTGGCCTTGGCCGACGTCGGGCACAGAACCTTGAGCGCCTTGAGCACCGGTTTCTTTTCCTTGGGCTCCTTGGTCCGGTACTTGTCGAAACGGTAGGACCGCAGCAGCGCCCCGAAACCCAGGTTGGCGCCCATGTCGGCGGCCGTCATTTTGCTGCCATCAAGGGCATCAATCACCACAGTGGCGGCGGCGCCCTGGCCGGACAGCATGGCATAGATGCGCCCGCCCGCTTCCTGCAGGCTCAGGTCCTTCAATTCATCCGGCTTGCCCAGGCCGACCACGACGACGCGTTCGAACTTGGCGTCCGGCGCCATCAGGTCGAGGCTTTCGCCCGCCTTGCCCTTGAACTTGGCGGCCTTGGCGGCGCGGGTGATGGCCCCCCCCAGCTTGGCGTCGAGAGCGGCGGCACTTTTCGACAGCTTGGCATCCTCGGTCGCGGTCACGACAACGATACCCTGGGCGGGAAGTGCGGGATTGGCGAAGGTGATTTTCATCTATCTGTCCTTGGGACTATTCATGTGGGGCGCCGCGCGCGTCCCCAACATCGGGTCCGGCCGCGCGGCGGCGTAAAGACGCGCAGGCGGAATCGCCCGCGCCGAATGGATGGGTTCCACTATATAGGGTTCCATGCCCCTTCTGGTGAAGGGGATTCTGCCGGGGGCAGCCTGGAATTTCGCGGATCAGGCGTCGTAGCCGGGGTTGGCGCGGTCCAACTTGCGCAGCAGCGCCGGCCATTCCTTCTGGCCGATGGGGCGGTGGCCGTTCGGCGAATTGGCGATCTTGCCCTGTTCCACGGTCTTGTCGATGACCTCTTGCGGGATCGGCGTCAACTTGGCGCCGGACTGCTGGAACGACAGCTGATAGCGGCAGGCGCGCTCCGCCCGATACATCCACATGAAGGCTTCGCCGATGGTCTTGCCGACGGTCAGAAGGCCGTGGTTGCGCAGCACCATGACCCGATTGTCGCCCAGGTCATTGACCAAACGTTCGCGTTCCGTCAGGTCGAAGGCCAGCCCCTCGTATTCGTGATAGGCCGTATGGGCATAGACCGACAGCGCCTGCTGCGAGATCGGCAGGATGCCATCCGCCTGACAGGCAACGCCGACGCCGTCCCGCGTATGGGTATGCATGACGCAGCTCAACTCCGGCACCGCCAGGTGCACGGCGGAATGGATGACGAAGGCCGCCGGGTTGATGCTGTATTCGGAATTGGTCAGGCAGGTGCCATGCTCATCAACCTTGATGAGGGCCGACGCCGTCATTTCCTCGAACAGCACGCCGAAGGGGTTGATCAGGAAATGCTCGTCCGGTCCCGGCACGCGGGCCGACAGATGCGTGCCCAGAAGGTCGGACCAGCCGAACAGATCGACCAGACGATAGGCGGCGGCCAGGTTGACCCGGACCTCCCATTCTTCGGGACTGATGTCGGCGGGGCGATTAGCGTCGTAGGCGGCGGATGCGTCGGGGGCCATGCTCGGAGGTCCTCTTCCTGGAAGGTATCTGTTGACGGCGGATTGTATACAATGGGGGCGCAGGCGCAAGCCCCCTAAATCGCCTTGGCCCCTTGAAACCGTAACGGCACCCTCTTGCGTCCCCAGTCCCCCGCCGGCCCGTCGAAGCGCCCGGGAATTTCCGCGCCGCAGGCGGCGCAGTTGCCCGGATAATTGCCTTTCGTCGTCACGTTGAATTCGGACAATTCATACCAGTCCCGTCCGATCAGGATGCCGCCGCAGCTGTGGCAATAGGTCGACTGATGGCCCTTGTCGTGGACGTTGCCTGTGTAGGCGTATCGGATGCCGTTCTTCATGGCGGTCTCGCGGGCACGGACCAGGGTTTCCGGCGGTGTCGGCGGCACGTCCATCATCTTCCAATCGGGATGGAAG
This sequence comes from Rhodospirillales bacterium, assembly GCA_048263775.1. Classification (GTDB taxonomy): domain Bacteria; phylum Pseudomonadota; class Alphaproteobacteria; order Rhodospirillales; family Casp-alpha2; genus UBA1479. The sequence goes on along the minus strand of JBLXDU010000009.1, from coordinate 62,043 downwards.
GCGGTGAAGTGGACCGGCACGTCGGGGCCGAGGGCGGAGACGATCCATTTGGTCATGGCGTCAATCTCGGCCTCGCTGTCGTTGCGGCCGGGGATCACCAGGTCCGTGATCTCCAGCCAGCAATCGGTTTCGTGCTTGATGTAGACCAGGGTTTCCTTCACCCGTTCCAGATCGGCGGAACAGAGTTCCTTGTAGAACTCGGGCGTGAAGGCCTTGAGGTCCACATTGGCCGCGTCCATGTGCTGGAAGAATTCGGTGCGGGCGTCAGGGGTGATGTAGCCCGCCGTGACCGCCACGTTCTTGATCCCCCGCTTGCGGCACTCCTTGGCCGTGTCGACGGCGTATTCCAGAAAGATCACCGGGTCGTTGTAGGTATAGGCGACGGACTTGCAGCCGGATTTGACCGCCGCCTCGGCGATCATCGCGGGCGTGGCAAGGGACTGCAGCTTGTCGAACTCACGGGACTTGGAGATGTCGTAATTCTGGCAGAACTTGCAGGTCAGGTTGCAGCCCGCCGTGCCGAAGCTGAGGATCGGCGTGCCGGGATAAAAATGGTTCAAGGGCTTCTTTTCGATGGGATCGATGCAGAACCCCGACGACCGGCCATAGGTCGTCAACACCACCTGCTCACCGTCCGACGCCCGCACGAAACACAGCCCCCGCTGCCCCGCCCGCATCTTGCAGAACCGGGGACAGACGTCACACTGAATGCGCCCATCCGCCAGCTTGTGCCAGTAGCGGCCGGGGAAGGCGCCAGGGAATGTTTCGACGTTTGTATCGGCAGAAGCCATGAAATTTCTCGAACGGCTGTGGAACAGCTCCAAACGGGCCTATATTATCATGTAGTCATGCAACCCGGTGAACGCCAATGACCGCTATTCGCCCCGCCGCCGTCGCCGGATCGTTCTATCCGGACCGGCCGCAGGATCTGGACGCCCTGCTCGCCCGGTGCTGGGATGACGCCAAGATCACCGTCGGCCCCGTGCCCAAGGCGATCGTGGCACCCCACGCGGGCTATATCTATTCCGGGGCCGTGGCGGCCAGTGCCTATGCCCGGATCAAGCCGGCCCACGGGCGGATCACGCGGGTCATCCTGCTCGGCCCCTGCCACCGGGTCGCGGTGAACGGCTTGGCGCTGTCGGGAGCCGACGCCTTCGCGACGCCACTCGGCCCGGTCGAGATCGACAAAGCGGCGGCGGCCTTGATCGCCGATCTGCCCCAGGTCCAGGTATTCGACGCCACCCATGCCCAGGAACATTCGCTGGAGGTTCACCTGCCGTTCCTGATGCGCGTGCTCGACGATTTCAAGGTTCTGCCGCTGGTCGTCGGCCAAGTGACGCCGGATCAGGTCGCGGAGGTGCTGGAGAAACTCTGGGGCGGGCCGGAAACGTTGATCGTGGTGTCTTCGGACCTCAGCCATTATCTCGATTACGACAGCGCCCAGGCGATTGACCGGCGCACCTGTCAGGCTATCGAGGCCCTGGCGCCGGAGCAAATTTCCAACCACGGCGCCTGCGGCCGCTTTCCGCTCGGCGGCCTGCTGAAACTGGCCAAGGCGAAGGGCATGACGGTCGAGACCGTGGACCTGCGCAATTCCGGCGACACGGCGGGGCCGCGCGACCGGGTCGTCGGCTACGGATCCTGGCTGTTCATGGAAAAACCGGCGGGCGCCGTTCAAGAAGACGAAACGGATTTCGCGGCCCAGACCAAGGCGCTGCTGGACCGCCACGGCACGGCATTGCTGCGCCTGGCCGCATCGTCCATCGAACACGGCCTGGAAACGGGCCAGCCCCTGATGCCCGACATGTCGACCGCCCCAGGCGACTTGGCCGCCCCCGGCGCCTGCTTCGTGACACTCAAAAAGAACGGACAGTTGCGCGGCTGCATCGGCTCGCCCGAGGCGCACCGCCCACTGTTGACCGACGTCGCCGTCAACGCCTATGGCGCTGCCTTCCGCGACCCGCGCTTCCCGATACTGGAGGCATCCGAACTGCCCGAGGTCACCCTGTCGATTTCCGTGCTCAGCCCCCAGGCGCCCATGACCATCCGCGACGAGGCCGACCTGTTGGCCCAATTGCGCCCCGGCATTGACGGGCTGGTCATCGCCGACGGCGGCAAACGCGCCCTGTTCCTGCCATCTGTCTGGGAGCAACTACCCGACAAGCGGGCGTTCCTGATGCATCTGAAGCGCAAGGCCGGGATGGCCGGCAATCACTGGTCGTCCACCTTCACAGCGCGGCGATTCGTCGCCGAGGAAGCCCAATCCGCAGACCTTCCCGCTGATCGGCCGCTTTGGCGTGCCCAACCGTCATAGCCCGCGCCGCCGTTGGTTGACTCCGCGCGGTGCACGGGCGACAAACCGGTACGGGACCAGTCCCCCCTTTCCCACGACCGGGCGCACCGGACATGCTGACCATCGACTTGACCCTGCTTGAACAGGTGGCGGATATCGCCAAGCGCGCGGGCGCGCAAATCCTGACCGTTTACGAGACAGATTTTGATGTCGAGACCAAGGGGGATGATTCCCCGGTCACGCAGGCCGACCGCCTGGCCGAAGACCTGATTACCCAGGCGATCCAGGGTGAAATCACCGGCGACATCCCCATCGTCGGCGAGGAAGCAGCCGAGGCCGAGGGCCTCAGGCAACCAAACGCTCCCGTGTTCTGGCTGGTTGATCCACTGGATGGGACCAAGGAATTCATCAAGCGTAACGGCGAGTTCACGGTGAACATCGCCCTGATCGAAAACGGTCGGCCGGTCCTGGGCGTGGTGCATCTGCCCGTGCTGAACGAAACCTTCGTGGCCGGCGCGCCGGGAGCCTTCAAGCAGACCGACGACGGCCCCCTGCGTCCCATCGCATCACGCACCGCCCCGGCCGAAGGCCTGACCGCCGTGGTCAGCCGGTCCCATGGGGCCGAAGAAGCCGATGCGTTCCTCGAACGCTATACCGTGGCCGAGCGCATCGGCGCAGGCAGTTCTCTGAAGTTCTGCCGCGTTGCCGAAGGAGTAGCCGACATCTACCCACGGTTCGGGCGGACCATGGAATGGGACACGGCGGCGGGCCATGCGGTGCTGCGCTTCGCCGGCGGTGACGTACTGACCATTGACGGCACGCCGCTGTCCTACGGCAAACAGGGACTCGACAATCCCCACTTCATCGCGGTCGGCAAGGGGATCGGCCTTGACGGATAGCGGCAGCTCCCCTGCCCTCATCGCCGATGCGGCGGACCCCGCCACCATCGACCGCGCCGCCCGTATCCTGCAGGCCGGCGGTCTGGTCGCCTTTCCCACGGAAACGGTCTACGGCCTGGGGGCCGATGCCACCAACGACACCGCCTGTGCCGCCATCTATGCCGCCAAGGACCGCCCCGAGTTCAATCCCCTGATCGTGCATGTGGCCGATGCCGATGCCGCCGCCGACTATGCCGAGATCACGCCCTTGGGCCGCTTGCTGATGAACGCATTCTGGCCGGGGCCGCTGACCGTCGTCCTGCCCCGGCGGGCGGATTGCCGCCTGTCGCGCCTGGTGTCGGCGGGGCTCGACACCGTCGCCATGCGCGCGCCGGACCATGCCGTGGGTCAGGCCCTTTTGCAGGCGAGCGGTCTGCCCGTGGCCGCGCCCAGCGCCAACCGCTCCGGCCGCATGAGCCCGACCCAGGCCATTCATGTCGTCGCCTCCCTGCCCGGCCCGGACCAGGGCGGGCCGGAAATCATTCTGGACGGCGGCGCCTGTACCGTGGGCCTGGAATCCACGGTCGTCGACGCCACCGGCGACCGCGCGGTGATCCTCCGCCCGGGCGGCCTTGCGCGCGAAGATATCGAGGCCGCCTGCGGTGCCTTCGGCCCGGTCGCCGAAGCCCAAGAGATCGGCCCCGGCGGGCCGCGCTCGCCGGGCATGCTGGCCCGCCATTACGCGCCGTCGAAGCGGCTGCGTCTGAACGCGCAAAAGGCGGAGGCTGATGAAGTCCTGTTGGGATTCGGCCCGGATGCCCCCGCAGGATGCCTGAACCTGAGCCCCACGGGCGACACCACCGAAGCGGCGGCCAACCTGTTCACCATGTTGCACGACATGGATCGCGGGCCGGCCCCCGCCATCGCCGTCATGCCGATCCCCGACCGGGGGCTGGGACGCGCCATCAACGACCGCCTGATCCGGGCGGCACGGACGGAGGATACGGAGGATACGGAGGAATGAGGGGCGACGATCAGGCACTGATCGTCATGGACCTGGAGTGGACCGCCTGGGAAGGGTCTTGGCAACGTCATTGGGCCGGCGCCGGTGAGGAGATGGAAATCGTACAGATCGGCGCGGTCAGACTAGCCGATACGCCCGCCCTGGAAGAATTGGGCGCCTTCGAAATCCTGGTCCGCCCCCGCATCAACCCGACCCTCGACCGCTATTTCACGGACCTTACGGGCATCACTCAGGACCGCCTGGACCGCGAAGGCGTGGATTTGAAAGTGGCCCTGGGCGAATTTGCCGAATTTATTGGCTCGTCCACGGGGGCCTTCGGATTTGGCGACGAATTCATCCATATCGTCACGAACTGTCAGTTGTACGGCTTGGCCAATTCGTTTGCCTCGTACCAATGCGATGATGTGCGCTCGGTAGTTATGGCGACACTGGGTATCGACCAGGTTCCCAACAGTTCCGGCTTGCCGGCGCTCATGGGGTTCACCCCGCCCGGCGCCATGCACCAGGGCCTTGCCGACAGCCGCTGCGTCGCCGAGGCCCTGCGCCGGGCACGCAAGTCAGGCCAATTTTAGGTATTTTCAGGGGTCTCACCCCGCGCGCCCGCCAACAGACAGACAGCAAAACGGCCCCATGCCGGTGCATGGGGCCGCTCCGCGCCTACGGTATGTGTGGGGTCATTCCGCGGGCTGAGCTGCACTTTCGGCCTGTTGCGTCAGATGATCACGGGCCGGCAGAAAGAAGGTGACGCAGCATTCGAACACAGCAAGCGCACCCAACACGAGAAAGACCACCGTAAAGCCGCCGACCACCGAGTGCAGCCACCCCGTAAGCGGCAACGCCGCAGCACCAACCAGCAATCCGACCAGGTATTTCAGCGCAAACACACGTGAGCGGATTTCCTTGGACGTGAACCGCGCGATGATGGTGTCGTGGATCGGGATGATCGAGAAGACGATGAACATCATCGCCGTGGCAGCACCGAGCAGACCTTCGTTATAGGCATAAGCAACCAGGAAAATCAGCGGTGCCTGCAGCGCGACGGCGATAATGTAAATCGGTTTCAGACGATATTTGTCCAACAGATGCCCCATCATGACCTGGGCCATGGAGGCAACGACAAACACGCCGAAACCCCAGAACCCCGCCTGTGACACGTTTCCAGCAAGGTCGCCCAACCGTTCGGTGAACAGCTTCGGAAGGGAGTTCGTCGTCGAATTGAAAATGAGCATGCCGGGTGCAGACGCCAACAGCACGACGAAGATCGCGCGTTTGACCTGTTCCGGCGTCGCACCGATGAACTTGTCTTTCTTGGCGAGCGGGTGGGGCTCCGGTGCGTTCCGGGAAAACACCAAATAGGCCAGGCCGACAAGGATCGAGATCACGCCCGGCGCGATGAAGGCGGCCCGCCAACCGTAGTGATCGGTCAGAAAGCCGGAAACCACGGCGGCACAGGCGACGCCGAAATTGCCCCACACGCCGTTGATGCCCAACTCCCGGCCAAGCGACTTGGCGTTTTCCGCGACCATGGAGATGCCGACCGGATGATAGATGGCAGCGAAGATGCCGATGACAAGCAAGCCTCCCGCGACCTGATAAGGTCCGTTGGCAAAACCGGTCATGACCGATGCCGTGCCGATGCCGATGAAGAACACGGTCATCATGCCGTGCTTGGACCACTTGTCACCCAGCCACCCCGCGGGAAGAGAGAACGCCCCGAAGGCGACGAAACTCGCGGTCGAGAGCGCCAGGAGAAACCCGTACGACCCCTTTTCGGTCAATCCGTCCGCCCATTCGACGACCGCGTTCGTAGCCCCTCCCTCAAACGGCAGGGCGCCAACCAACTCTTTGATTGCCTGCGCGAAAGTCAGCTGAAAAGCCGGATCCAGGGACATGGTTACGACGGCCGTCGCGTAGATGAGAAGGAATAAATGATCCAGCAGATGGCCGATGTTCAGAAACAGAAACTGGACGCCGTGGCGGTCGTTGTAGGACATGGTCGTTTCCTCGTCTTCCCCGGGAGGCTTAATGCCCATCCGGGTTTTTGGTCTGGTCGTGGTCGTCGTTTAGGATAGATGCATGAACCCGTCTCGACAGTCTTGCGGTATTCTGTCAATTTATATTGCGAAATAGACAAACAAGGCACCGCATGGACGGCCCCCCTCGCGAACAAACCCATCAGGACAACATCGACCGGGTCCAGGCCCTGCAGGCCGTGCCGCGCCCCGTGGTCGCCGCGGCCACGGATTATCCGGCGGGTCAGGCGACGCGCTGGCATTCCCACCCCCGTGCCCAATTGGTCTATGGCATCTCCGGCGTCATGGCGGTGACGACAGAGGCCGGTGTGTGGGTCGTGCCGCCGGAACGCGCCGTCTGGGTTCCGGGCGGCATGGCGCACCGGGTCGATTTCCCGACCGCGGTCAAGATGCGCAGCCTGTGGGTCAGCCCGGAAGCCGCACAAGGCCTGCCCCGGGCTTGCAGCGTCGTCACCGTGTCGCCACTGCTACGCGAACTGATCCGCGCCGCCGTCGACGTTCCTGCCGAATATGATGCGGATGGCCCGGCCGGGCGGCTGATGGCGGTGATTCTCGACCAATTGAAAGTCCTCAATCAGGCCCCCCTGCACCTGCCCTGGCCAGAGAACACGCGCCTGAAACGCATCGCCGAGGCGCTTTCCAGCGACCCTGCGCAGGACACCGGGCTTGAAGACTGGGCCAAGATAGCCGGTGCCAGCGCCCGCACCCTGGCGCGGCTTTTCGTCAAGGATACGGGCATGACCTTCGGCGCCTGGCGGCAACAGGCGCGGCTGCTCAAGGCTCTGGAATTACTGGCTGCCGGACAGTCCGTGACGGCAACGGCCCTCGACCTCGGCTACGACAGCCCGTCCGCCTTCATCGCCATGTTCAAGAAGACGCTGGGCGTGTCACCGGGGCGCTACTTCAAGACGTAATGACAACAGTTTCCCACCGCATTCGGACGTGCTTCAATCTTCCCTGATTTCTGCAACGCCAGGCACCGCAGGCCCTGTCTTCTATGGCCGCGACACGCCGACTGGTAGGGATATGGGAACACAAGGCCATGTTTGACGCAGTGGAATGGAACGCCGTTCAGGGAATCACCAGCAGCATCGGAACGCTGCTCGCGGCGATCGCGCTTCTTTACTCCATGACATCGTTCAAGAAGACGCTGAAGTACGTACATTACGACGATATCGATAAAAACTACTTCGAGCTCGTGAAGATCGCATTTGAAAATCCATACGTCCGATCACCCGAACAGATTTCCGCACCGCAGGAGGCCGAGAAGTACAACCTCTACGCCTTCATGATGTGGAACTTCCTGGAAGCCATCCACGACCGCTGCCTTGAGGATTCTGAACTCCGCGAAACCTGGATGCCGATCATTCAGTCCGAGGGCAGACGTCATCGCGGCTGGCTTGCGGAGCCAGAGAATGCGGCAAACTTCAAATCAAGCTTCATCACCTACGTCGACGGCCAGATATCCAGATGAACCAAGGCACGCCGACCAATAAGGACATTTGTGATTTTGCCACGCTTCCAGCGGCCGGCGACGCGCGGATGTTCAACGAAATATTCGACATCTACACCGCCGCCATCCCGCCATCCGAACAGAAAAACCGCACGGAATTGATGCGGATGTCGCGGCAAGCAAATTACGTTTTCCACGTCGCTAAAGGGGACAACGGCGTTCTGGCATTCGGCATTGTCTACGGAACAAAGGCCCAGGACATTTCGCTGCTTGAGTACTTCGCCACGTCCCCGGCCTTCCGTAACCGGGGGATCGGCGGTTGTTTGCTGGATCACATCTTCAGTGCCCATGCCAGACACCCGGTGCTGATCGAGGTGGAAGCCCCGCCACTGATACCGTCCGCAGATAATCTGGAAGCGCGGCGCATCGCCTTCTATCGGCGGCACGGTGCCAGGGTGGTGGACGGTTTCCGCTACATTTTACCCTTGAAGACCAATGGAACGCCGCCGCCCATGACCATCATGATCGGCGCGGCGGAAGACCTGACAAGCGTCTCGCCGGAAACGTTGCGCCTCTGGCTTGGCGACGTCTATGAAAACGTCTATGGCGTGGACAGAAGAAGCCCGGAGTTTCAAGCGATGTTCACGGAACCGAAGACCGCGTTCGCACTACGGTGACGCGCTTAACGCCAGCCCCTGGTAACACCTAAATTTGCCTAGCCGATCAACGGCCGCAGGCCATCCCAGGTCAGCTTGATGCCGGTGAAGAACAGCAGCACGTAGCACACACCGAAGAACACCTTGTCCGACAGGCGGTTCTGGCCCCACAGGCCGATGCGCATGCCGATGGGCACCAGGGGCACCAGGACCAGCGCGGTCCAGAGAACCTCCGCCGTGAACTGGCCCAATTCCCAATAGGCCGGAAACTTCATCAGGTTCACGGCCCAGAAGAAGATCGCGAAGGTGCCGACGAAGGGCCGTTTGGCCAGGCCGCGCGGCAGCAGGTAGACCTGCACCGGCGGCGAGCCCGCATGGGCGAAGAAGCTGGTGAAGCCGCCGCACATACCCCAGAACACGCCGCGCAGGCCCGGCTGCCGGGCACCATCGGGCTTGGGCCTGAACGGCAACCAATGATCGAGGGTAAACACGATGGCGATCAGGCCGACCATCAGGCGCGTGCCTTCCTCGGTCATGAACTGGAACCCGGCCCAACCGGCCGCCGTGCCCAGCACGGCCCCCGGCAGCAGGAACTTGAGGTCGGGGCCGCTGAAATCCTTGCGGTAGACCCAGATGTTGATGAAGTCGATGGACATCAGCACCGGCAGCATAATCGCCGCCGCCATGGGCACGGGCACGATCAACGACATCATGGGCACGGCGATCAGCGCCAGGCCGGAGCCGAACCCGCCCTTGGAAATGCCCGCGATCAAGACCGCCGGCACGGCGAGGAAATAGAACAGGGGATCTGTAATCATGTCAGGGAGCGGGTCCGTCGGAGGTGAAGGACGCGGGCGGGGCGTCGCCGGCCCGGCGCCGCCGACGCAGGCGCACCTTACGGAACAGAAGCTCCACCGGATATGTAGCCGCCGAACGCAACCCCGCCACGGACGTCAGGTTGCGCATGCCCTGGCGGGCGGTGGCCATGATTTCTTCCAAGACGATATCCTCTTCGACTTCGCCGACTTCCTTCACCTGACGCAAGCGATTGAGCGATAGAAACCCCAAAACCGCGGCCAAGCCAAAGAAGAAATCCCAATGGCGCAGATTGATGGCCTGGAACACATGGCGGGTTTCCGGTTCGGTCCAGCGCAGGATCAAGGTCAGTTCGCGGTCCGTGAACCAGTCGGCGAACAGACCGCCGATGATCGGCGCCGTGCCGGCGCAGATGGCGGTGATCAAGGACGAGACGGACAGATAGCTCGCCGCTGCCCCGCGGGGGGCGAGTTTGAGGCTGATATTGCCCGACGCCAGGGTCACCCCGGCGGTCGAGATGCCGGTCAGGATATGAATGACGACCAACAGCGGCAGGGTCAAAACGTGTTTTTCCGGCAAGGTGGTGAAGGTCCAGAGGAAGATCGACAGCACGAACAGCGGCGCCGCGACGGTCAACACACCCTTGTTCGACACCCGGTCGGCGATCCGTCCCCAAGTCTTCAGCACGGCGATGTTGGCGGCTTGGCTGACGATCAGCAGCGCCGTGACCATGGTGACGCTGAGCCCCAGGCGTTTGTACAGGTAGACCGTGAAAAACGGCGCCGCCAGATTAATGGCGAAGTTCCAGGATCCCAGGAAGATCACCAGGTTTCGGAAATTGACGTCCTTCAAAGGCTGAGCCAGACGTTCGGTCAGCGGCAGATGGCGTTCCGCCGGCGGCATCGCCGGTTCCGGAATGCGGCACATGCAATAGACGCTGACGCAACCGGCGAGAAAGGCAAGAACCAGCAGAATCGCATAGCCGTAAGCTTCCCGGTGCGGCACCAGGCGGTCCCATTCGTCGACGAACAGGCCGGCCAGCAGACTGACCACCATGCCGATCCCAGTCATCCACATCAGGCGGTTGGCGAACACGGCCCCCATGCGGTGTTCCGGCACCAGGTCGCGGATCCAGGAATTGAATGAACAGCCGACGAAGGCGCCCAGGGAATAGCGCAGGGTTAGCCCGATAAGCAGCAAGGCCAGCCCCGCCTCCTTCGACGGCACCAGCACCGCCGCCGCCATGACCAGCAACATGGGCCGGCTGGCCGCGCCGAAGACGACGGCGAGCAAGCGCCGCCGACGCACCTTCTCGACCACCTGAACGGCAGGCAACAAAGCCAATTGTCCCAGGTTCGGCAGCGCGGCAAGCAAACCGATAGCAAGATTCGATGCATCAAGGTACAGCGCGTAAGCGACCAAGATCGGGCCCAGCGCCAGGGTCTCCATCCCCTGGGCCCAGACGCCGTTGTGCACCAACCATTTCAGCCCGGTTTCAACCTCGTCCTCGCTCAGCGATTGGGATGGCGCCAGGCGCTCCGAAATGGACATGCTCCGACCGATCAGGCCCCAGACTTTTGCGTCTGAGCCTTGAGAGCCGCCTTCTGGGCATCGCGAAAGCCAACGATCACATCGCCGCCGGATAGAAACACCGGCCGTTTGATCAATGTCGGATGGGCCGCCAAAAGCGCCTGGGCCTTGGCGGCGTCGAGGCCGTCCTTATCGGCATCGGGCAACCCGCGCCAGGTGGTCGATGACTTGTTGACCAGGGTTTCCCAGCCCACCGAATCGATCCAGCGCACCAGTTCGGAAGCCGGCACGCCGTCGGCGCGGACGTCCTTTACCTGATGGGCGATGCCTTCGTCGGCCAGCCACTTGAGCGCCTTCTTGCAGGTGTCGCAGGTCTTCAAGCCCCAGATGGTAAGCATGGCCCCTCCCTTTTCGTCGTTCGCCGTTTACGATACGGGCACAAGCCCCTATATGTCATCGGCATTGAACTTTGCCAAGCCGCCGCCCGGCGGCATGCCGCCCGCCCCGACCCACAGCGCAGAGGCACCCCGACATGCTGGCCCTAATTTCCCCCGCCAAGAAACTGGATTTCGAGACCGATCCGACCCTGGATAGCTATACCCAGCCCGACTTTCTGGCCAAGTCGAAGAAACTGGTCCAGGCCGCGCGCAAGCTGTCGCGCCAGGACCTGCGCAACCTGATGGGTATCAGCGAAACCCTGGCCGACCAAAACTTTCAGCGGTTCAAGGATTTCAAGCCGCCCTTCGATCTGAGCAACGCCAAACAGGCGGCCATGGTGTTCAACGGCGATACCTATGTGGGCCTGAAGGCGCGCGAGATGTCGGAGGCCGACCTGGAATACGCCCAGGATCACCTGCGCATCCTGTCCGGCCTTTACGGCCTGCTGCGGCCACTGGACCTGATCCAACCTTACCGCCTGGAAATGGGCCTTAAATTCGCCAACCCGGGCGGCGAAAACCTGTATGCATTCTGGGACGGTGCCCTGACCAAGGCCGTCGATCAGGCAGTGGAGGGACACAAGGACCCGACAGTCGTGAACCTAGCATCCAACGAATATTTCAAGGCCATCGATTTCAAGGCTTTGAAGGCCCCGGTCATCACGCCCGTATTCAAGGAAATTAATCAGGGTCAGGCCCGCGTACTCGGCATGTTCGCCAAGCAGGCGCGCGGCATGATGGCGCGCTACATGATCGTCAACCGCGTCGAAACCGCCGATGGACTTAAAAAGTTCACGGATGGCGGCTATCGCTTTCAGGCGGATCAGAGCGACGACAAGACCTGGGTATTTTCCCGCAAGCAGCCGCCCAAGGTGACGAAATAGGCTTGGTGCCGACCCTGCTGGCGCGCTACCATTTTCGATCCCCGGGCATACGGCAGACGCCCGGCATCATCAGGCGGCATTGTCGTCCAAGATCTGCCCTGACGTAGGCCCGACCCGGCACCAATCGGTTCCGGGCCGCTGCTAAACGATAGGGTACAGTCATGGACGCAGAAACCGCCGGCACCCCGCCGCAACCGGAAATCTCATCCCCCGGCGCCCCGCCCGCCGTCGGCTTTGCCGAGGCTGCATGGTATTGGCTGCACCTGGGGTTCATTTCCTTCGGCGGCCCGGCCGGCCAGATCGCCATCATGCAGGCTGACTGCGTCGACAAGAAACGCTGGATCGACCAGCAGGCGTTCCTGCGCGGCCTCAATTATTCCATGCTGCTGCCGGGGCCGGAGGCGCAGCAGTTGGCCGCCTATATCGGTTGGCGCCTGCACGGCGTTTGGGGCGCGGTAACCGCCGGCACGCTGTTCTTCCTGCCGGGCGCCATTCTGATGATGGCGCTGGCCTGGATCGCCGCCGCGCATGGCGACAACACCTGGGTCATCAAGATCTTCAACGGCATCAAGCCCGCCGTCATCGGCATCATCGTGTTCGCCGTGTGGCGGATCGGCAAGAAGACCTGCAATTCAATTCCCGCCGTGGCCTTGGCGGCGGCGGCCTTCGCGGCCTTGCATTTCGCCCATGTGCCCTTCCCGCTCATCATCCTGGCCGCCGGCGTCCTTGGCGCCATGATCCCGGCCCTGGGCCGTGTCGGCGGGCATGGCCAGGGCGGCGATGCGGGCCAGGGCGACAGCCACCACATGCAGCGCCCGGCAGGCAACCCCTGGACACGGCTGGTAGGCATCACCGCCCTGTTCCTGGTGCTGTTGGCCCTGCCGGTGGCGGCCCTGGTCGTGATCGCCGGCCCGGCACCGTTCCTGGCCGTGGCCAAGCTGTTCACCACGGCGGCTCTGGTCACCTTCGGCGGCGCTTATGCGGTGCTGCCCTACATCACCGATGCGGCGGTCAACACCCATGGCTGGATCGCGCCGGGCGATATGCTGAACGGCCTCGCCCTGGCGGAGACCACGCCGGGGCCGCTGGTTCTGGTCAATACCTACGTCGGCTTCTTCGCAGGTTGGAACGGCGCGGGCGCGGCGCATCTGTCGCAGGTCGCCGCCGGGCTGCTGGCGGCGGCACTGACGACCTATGTCACCTACCTGCCGTCGTTCTATTTCATCATCGCGGGGGCCCCTTATGTGGATGCCCTGCAAAAAAACGAACGCGCCCGGCGCGCCCTATCAGGCATCACCACCGCCGTGGTCGGCGTGATCTTCAACCTAGCGGTCTTTTTGGGGGAATCGGTTCTGGTCACGGCATCCGGCAGTGTCGATTGGACCGCCGCCGCCGTCGCCACGGGGGCCCTGGCCTTGCTGCTTTCCGGCAAGGTGCCCATCCCGGCCCTGGTCGGTATCGGTGCCGTGTTGGGGGCAATCGGACTCGTTTAGCCGATAACCGGCGGCAACAGGGGCGTTGCCCGCATGGCGATCCGGCGCTATCAAATGCGCATCCCCGGACCGGGGGCACCATCAGGAGAAGACTTCCCATGCCGCAACCCGCACCTGCGCGTATCGGTGACGCCGCCGAAGATATCGACACGCCGGCCCTCTTGATCGAGCTCGACGCGTTCGAACGCAACCTGAGGAAAATGGCCGACTTCGCCAAGGAAGCCGGCGTTCGCCTGCGCCCCCATTCCAAGACCCACAAGTCGGCCCATATCGCACGCCTGCAGATGGAATTGGGTGCGGTTGGTGTGTGTTGCCAGAAGGTGTCAGAGGCCGAAGCCCTGGTCCAATCCGGCATCAATGATGTGCTGATCTCCAATCAGGTGGTCGGGCGGCACAAACTGAACCGCCTGTCGGCCCTGGCCCGTCACGCCAAGGTCGCAGTCTGCGCCGACGATGTGGACAACGTGGCGGACCTGAACGCCGCCGCCGGCCAGGTCGGCGTGATCATGGACGTGCTGGTGGAAATCGACGTCGGCGCCGGGCGCTGCGGCGTGGCACCGGGCGAAGCGGCAGTGACCCTGGCCAAGGAAATCGACCGGTCGCGTAATCTGCGCTTCGCCGGAATACAGGCCTATCAGGGATCGGCCCAGCACATCCGCGATTTCGCCGAACGCAAGATGGCCATCAACGCCGCCCAGGTGTTGACCAAGAAGACGGTCGAACAACTGGCCGAAGCCGGGCTGGACTGCGACACGGTCGGCGGTGCCGGCACCGGCACCTATGAATTCCACACCAAGTCCAAGGTTTGGAACGAACTGCAGTGCGGATCCTACGTGTTCATGGATGCCGACTATGGCCAGAACCGCATGTCCGATGGCAAACCGTTCCGGGCATTCGAGAATTCTCTGTTCGTGCTGGCCACCGTAATGTCCAAAACCGGCGACGATTTCTGCGTCGTCGATGCCGGGCACAAGGCGCTCGGCAACGACCAGGGCTTTCCCCTGGTTTCCGAGTTGGAGGACGTTACTTATTCCAAGCCATCGGACGAACACGGGCGCTTGGACCTTAGCGAGACCCGTCAGGCCCTCAAGCTGGGCGACAAGGTGCGCCTGATCCCCGGGCATTGCGATCCGACCGTGAACCTCTATGACTGGTACGTGGGCGTACGCAACGGCCGGGTCGAGGCCCTGTGGCAGGTCACGGCACGGGGGGCCCTGACCTGACGGGATCGACGGCATAAGTCTTGGACCGCCCGCCCCGGTTGCGCCTAAGATGCCTCCGGGCACGGAGGAGGACGCGGCGGCGCAGGCGGCTGTGTTGAGATATCACGACTTCGGCTGAATCAAAGGAAAGTCCGTCATGAATAAAATCGTCTACATCCTGGGCGCGATCATCGCCATCATCGTCGCCGCCGGCATCTATCTGTTCGTGTTCGCAGGCGACTTGGTGAAGTCCGCCGTGGAAACCATCGGCAGCGACGCCACCCAGGCCAAGGTGACCCTGAATTCCGTGGACCTGGATATGTTCCAGGGCACCGGCGCGATGAAAGGGCTGACCGTCGGCAACCCCACGGGCTTCAAAACGCCGAGCGCATTCGAACTCGGCGCGATCTCCCTGCAGATCGATAAGGACTCCATCGGCAAGAACCCGATCGTCATCAAGTCCATCGCCATCACCGGACCGATCGTGACGTATGAGAAAGCCGACGGCACCTCCAACGTCGACGCCATCAAGGCGAACGTCGACACCTATGCCAAGAAATTCGCGGGCTCCGGCGGTGAAGCCAAAAAGGAATCGTCCTCCGGCGAGGAACAGAAGCTGGTGATCGAAAAACTGACCATCACTGGCGGCAAAGTGAACCTGAGCGCGGGCATCCTGGGCGGAAAAACGCTTGAGGCGGCCCTGCCCGACATCACCCTGACCGACATCGGCAAGGATTCCGGTGGCACCAGCCCCGCCGCAGTGACCAAGGCCGTGATCGACAAGCTGACGGCCGGCATCATGTCCATCAATCCGGAAAAGCTGATCGGCAACGCCGCCAAGATGATGGAAGGTGCGGTCAAGGGGGCGACCGACGCCGTGAAAGGCGTGACCGAAGGCGCCGGCGGAGTCACCGAAGGGGCCGGTAAGGCCATCGAGGGCGCGGGCGAAAAACTCAAGGGCCTGTTCGGAAAATAGGCTTTAATCCTAGCCTATTACCGGGAAAGGCGGGGCCAGATGGCCCCGCCTTTTTCATGTCTGGGATCGCTCGGAAAGTGGTTTTATCGATCACTGGCAATGGAATAATTCATTTCTATATTTATTGCGAATAATTCTTAATTGCACTATATTCTTTTCAACAAGGCCGGCCGAATTACGGCTCGGCACGCCACCCGAAAGGAGCCGACCATGTCACGCAAATTGATTAAAACAGGCACCTACTCCGCCATGCACTTGGTGGTCGCCGTGACGGTGGCCTATGTCCTGACCCGCGATTGGCATGTCGCCTTGGGCGTGGGGATCATCGAACCGATGGTCCAAACCGTCGCCTACTCGGTCCACGAAGCCCTGTGGGGCAAGGTGAAGGACGCCCCCCGGGATGAGCGAAACAATCCCGGCGGCACGGCCCCGGCGGCGGCGTAAGGAGACTCAGGGCACCGCCCGCCCGACCCGCCGTCCCGGCCGCGCCCCGGTCCAGGCCAGATCATGCCAGACCAAGGCGCCGTTCACATAAACCCGCTCGATCCCGCCGGCGGGCGTTTCCGGGGCGTCGAAGGTCGCCCGGTCGATCACCGTCTTGGGGTTGAACAGCACCAGATCGGCAAAGCTACCCTTGCGGATCACCCCCCGACCCTTGAGCCCAAACACACTGGCCGGCTTTCCGGACATGCGATGGACCGCTTCCTCCAGGCTGAAGACGCCTTCGTCCCGGCAATAATGTCCGAGCACACGGGGGAAGGTCCCCCATAGACGCGGGTGCGGGCGGCCTTCGTCGATGGGCAGGCCGTCCGACGCGATCATCGCCCCCGGGAAGGCCATGATGCGGCGGACCTCGGCCTCGTCCATGCGGAAATAGACCGCCCCGGCGGGTGACAGGCGGCGGATCGCCTCGTCCACGGAACAACCCCATTCGTCGACGATGCTGTCGAATTCGCGGCCGACCATCTCCGGATGGGTGGCAGAGGACGTCAGCACGGTTTTTTCCGAGGTTGAGAGGAAATCCTTCAACAGGATTGTCGAGGTCGCGGTGTAGGGATAGACGTCAAAATCCAGCGTCATTTCCTTCTGCGCCGCCTTAATGTGGGCAAGGCTGTCGTGGCTCTTGCCCCAATTTTCCCGGCCAACGCATTTGTGGTGGGAAATCACCGTGGCCGCGCCAGAACGCCGGGCGATGTCGATGGTTTCATCCACGGAATCGACCAGATCCGGCCCCTCGTTGCGCATATGCGTGGTGTAGAGCGCCCCGAAATCCTTGAGACAAGCCGCCAGTTCCACGATCTCGTCCGTCGGGGCATGGATCGCCGTGGGATAGGCCAGGCCCGTCGACAGACCCACGGCGCCGTCCCTCAGGCTTTGTTCCAGCACCCGCGCCATGGCATCGATCTCGGCCTTGGTCGCGGCGCGGTCGAAGGTATCCATCATCACCCCGGCACGCAGGGTCGTATGACCGACCAGGGAGGCGACGTTGATGGCGGCCGGGCTGTCGGCCAGGGCGGCGTTGTAATCGGCCAGGGTGGGAAAACGGTAATCCGCCCAGCCGCCCAGCAGCGCCATGGGGCCCGGCGGGTCGGCCTCGCCCGCCCGGCAGGCGGCCGTGAAGGGGGCCAGCGACACGCCGCAGTTGCCGGTGACCACCGTGGTCACGCCCTGGCTGGTCTTGGGCGCAACGCTGGGCTGGGTCAGGACTAAACGGTCGTCATGGGTATGCACATCGATGAATCCGGGGGCAAGCGCCAGGCCCGTGCCGTCGATCGTTTCCTTGGCCTTGGCCCCTTCCGCCGCGAGATTTCCGATCGCCGCGACACGATCGCCGGAAACGGCCACATCGGCGCGTTGGCGGGGGCCGCCGGTACCGTCGATGACATCGGCGCCGGTGATCAAAAGGTCGTAGGTAGGCATGGCGGATGGTCTCCTGCTGGTCGATGGTGACCACCATATTACATGGCCTTGGGCTGCGCACCAGAAGGCCGCCGCCGTTGACGTAACGGCACCGTTGTCAGCGCTTGAAACCTTGCCTACAACCGAGGGATTGAGGAGACATCCAATGGCGGAATACCGAGCCCCCCTGGACGACATGCGCTTCGCGCTGAACGAAATCGCGGGCCTGGGCGCCGTGAACCGGTTGCCCGGCTACGCCGACGCGACGCCGGACCTGGTCGACGCGATCCTGGAAGAAGCCGGCAAGTTCGGCACGGAGGTCCTGGCCCCCTTGAACCATACGGGCGACCAGGAAGGCTGCGTCCTGGAAAACGGCGTGGTGCGCACGCCCACGGGCTTCCCCGACGCCTATCAGCAGTTTGTCGAATCCGGCTGGAACAGCATCTGGGCGCCGGAAGATTGGGGCGGCCAAGGCCTGCCCGTGCTGGTCGCGACGGCGGTGTCGGAAATCTGGCATGCCGCCAACCTGTCCTTCGCCCTCTGCCCCATGCTGACGCAAAGCGCCATCGAACTGCTGCTATCGCACGGGTCCGACGAGATCAATGCCACCTACCTGGAGAAGCTGGTTACCGGGCAATGGGCAGGAACCATGAACCTGACCGAACCGCAGGCCGGATCAGACCTGGCGCGGATCCGCTGCAAGGCCGAACGCGCGGACGGTCATTACCTGCTGCGCGGCCAGAAGATCTTCATCAGCCATGGCGAACACGACATGGCCGAAAATATCGTGCACATGGTGTTGGCACGATCCCCCGACGGGCCCGAGGGCATCAAGGGTTTGTCCCTGTTCGTGGTGCCCAAGTTCCTGCCCGACGCGGACGGCAATCCGGGCGCCCACAACGACCTGCGTTGTGTCTCTCTCGAGCACAAGATGGGCATGCACGCGAGCCCCACCGCCGTCATGTCCTACGGTGACGACGGCGGCGCCCAGGCCTTCCTGATCGGCGAGGAAAACCGCGGCATCGAATACATGTTCATCATGATGAACGCGGCGCGTCTGGCCGTCGGCATGGAGGGCGTGGGCATCGCCGAACGCGCCTATCAGCAGGCCCGAGATTTCGCCAAGGAGCGCGTGCAGAGCCGCGCCCTGACCGGCGGCGGGGCCGAGCCGGTGACGATCATCCATCACCCGGACGTTCGCCGTATGCTGCTGGCCATGCGGGTTCAGACCGAAGCCATCCGCGCCATTGCCTATCGCGTGGCGGGGGCTGTCGACATCGCTCGGCATCATACGGATACAGCGGAACGCGCCCGCGCCCAGGCCTTCATCGACCTGATGACGCCCGTAGCCAAGGCCTTTTCCACCGACATCGCGTCCGAGGTTGCCGACCTCGGCATCCAAGTTCACGGCGGCATGGGATATATCGAAGAAACCGGGGCGGCGCAGCACGCCCGGGACATCCGCGTGGCCCGCATCTACGAAGGCACCAACGGCATCCAGGCCAACGACTTGGTCGGCCGCAAGGTCGCCCGCGATGAGGGCATCGCCGCCGGCGAATTGATCAAGGCCATGCGCGAAACCGTCGCCGACCTTGCCGCCGATGACGGCGGCCTGGACGATCTGGCCGAACCCTTGACCACCGCTATCCGCGCCTTGGAAACGGCGACGGATTGGATCGTCGAAACCTGGCCCCAGGACCCCGCCCCCGCGGCAGCCGGTGCCGTGCATTATCTGCGCTTGATGGGTATCGCCACGGGCGGCTGGTTACTGGCCCAGGGGGCCTTGCGCGCGGCCCAACGCAAGGGCGAAGGCGACCCCAATCCCTACTTGGATCACAAGATCGTATCCGCCCGTTTCTTCGCCGAACAGTACCTGCCCCAGGCAGCGGCATTGCGGGCGACGATCCTCGCCGGCGGCGGCACGATCGCAACGGTTTCGCCGGACGCCTTCTAGTTCCTGCATCGCGCCCCGCAATGGCCCGGAAAATCAGGGTTTACGCCTTGATTTATTAACCTTTTTCCTACAGTTTGAGGTCCTCATTCCCTGGGGATTCGAATGAACTCGCTGACGCGATACATATTGCACCAACTTGTGGTTGGTATGATCCTGGTGACGACGGGGCTGACCTGTATCATCTGGCTCACCCAATCGTTGCGGTTTGTCGAGATGATCGTCAACCGGGGATTGAGTGCTGGAACATTTTTCTATCTTTCCGGGCTTCTGCTGCCCAACTTCCTGATCGTCATCCTGCCGATCGCGTTATTCACGGTCGTCGTGTTCATTTATGCGAAGTTGATTACCGACCGTGAACTTGTGGTCATGCGGGCGGCGGGTCTCAGCCAGTTCGCGCTCGCCAAGCCAGCACTGATTCTGGCCGCTGTCATCGTCATTCTGTCCTACACCC
This sequence comes from Rhodospirillales bacterium, assembly GCA_048263775.1. Lineage (GTDB taxonomy): Bacteria > Pseudomonadota > Alphaproteobacteria > Rhodospirillales > Casp-alpha2 > UBA1479. Next base: position 42,064 of record JBLXDU010000009.1, on the reverse strand, counting down.
TACATCTGAAACTGGTCCCGGAATCGTATCGCGCATTCCGCGATCTGCAATGGGACATCCGTAACAGCGTTTCCCACGTTCTGTTGAAAGAAGGCGAATTCAACAACGTCGGACGAACGACAACGGTTTATGTCCGCGCCCGCACGCCAGACGGGCAGTTGCACGGCATCCTGGTTCACGACACCCGCGACATTGCCAAGCCGTTCACCCTGATGGCCGACCGGGGTGCGATGATTGATACCCCGACAGGCCCCCGCGTTGTCATGTTCAAGGGAAACCGGCAAGAAGTCGACAAAGCCACCAATAAACTGTCGATCCTGTATTTCGACCGATGGGTCTACAATCTGGCGATTGGCGGCCCTCAGGGCGCACGGTGGCGCGAACCCCGGGAACGCACACTTGACGAACTTTTCGACACCCCTAACCAGATCCAACTGATCGGTGAGAAGAACGTCGGAAAATTCATCGTCGAAGCCCATCGGCGCTTGATTGCCCCCATGCTCTGCCTGACTTTCGCGGTGATCGGCCTGAGCTGCCTGTTGACCGGTAATTTCGGCCGCCGGACCCAGACTGCCCGCGTCCTCGCCGCCGTCGGCGGCATGGTCGTTCTGCAGGCTGTCATCCTGGGTGTGGAGAACGTCGTCGCCAAAAACCTCGAACTGATGCCGCTGCTTTATGCCGTCGTTCTGGTTCCTATCCCGTTGGCCTGGCTGGTCATGGTCCGCCCACCGTCGGCGGCGCCGGCCGTGGCCAAGACGGCCTGAGGGGAGAGAGAACGGCATGCGGTTGTCTGCGATCCTTTCGGTCTATATCGGGCGGCATTTCCTGATCAGCTTCCTTGGCATTTTCTGCTTATTCCTGCTGCTGATCCTATTGTTCGATTCCGTCGAATTGCTGCGGCGTACGGCCCAGCACGATTCCGTGACCTTCGCAATGGTCATGGAGATGTCCCTTCTGAAGCTTCCGTTCATGGGGCAGAAAACATTTCCGTTCGCTATTCTGTTCGGTGGCATGGCGGCCTTTTGGCGCTTGACGCGCACCAATGAGCTGGTAGTGACCCGGGCGACGGGAATTTCCGCTTGGCAGTTCATGCTGCCGGTTCTGTTTCTTGCCTTCCTGCTGGGCCTCCTGCAGATCACGGTCATCAACCCCTTGTCCTCGTCCATGCTGGCCCGCTACGAACGGCTGGAGGCGACCCGCATCGAAGGGCACACCAGTTTCCTGTCAATTTCCAATTCAGGGCTGTGGCTCCGCCAGGCCGACGAAAAGGGCCAAAGCGTCGTTCACGCGGAACGCGTTCTGCAACAGAAAAGCGAGGTCGAACTGCGTAACGTCCTGGTCTTCCTTTACGAAGGCAAGGACGCGTTCCGTCAGCGGATCGATGCACAATCCGCCCGCCTTGAAGACGGCTTCTGGCACCTCAAGGAAGCCTGGCTGTTCGAGCCCGAGGTCCCGACCCGCTTTGAAAAGGATTTCTGGCTACCGACGGATCTCACCGTCAACCGTATCCAGGACAACTTCGCGCCGCCGGAAACCATGTCCTTCTGGGACCTGCCGCACTTCATCAACACGTTGGAGACCGCCGGATTTTCAGCCGTCCGCCATCGCCTGTACTGGCACACGCTGCTGTCAGCACCGCTTTTGATGTGCGCCATGGTGCTGATCGCCGCGACCTTTACCCTGCGTCAGACCCGACGCGGCGGCACGACATATATCGTCTCGGGCGGTGTGTTAACCGGCTTCGTCCTCTATTTCTTCTCCGATATCGTTTTCGCCCTTGGCCTGTCGGACAGCATTCCCGTGCTGCTCGCGGCGTGGACCCCCTCCGGGGTCGCGACCATGCTGGGTGCCGCGATGCTGCTGCATCTGGAAGACGGCTGAACACAATGCAGAACAGTCGGCAAAAAGTTCTCAGCCTGTTGACCGCGCCGATTCTGGTGGCGATGCTGGCCGCTCCAACACCCGCGCGGGCCGGCCTGACCGGCGCGACCGCCGAACGCCCGCTCGGCATCCTGTTTCAAACAGCCCCGCGGCCTTTCAAGCCTTCCACCGGCGTGCCTGTGACGCGCCCCGCCACCCGCGTTTCTGAACCACCCATCACTGAGCCCATCCGGCCAACACTACCCCGCGCGCGGCCAGAACCGCGCGACGAACCGCCTGCACAGATCGAAGGACAACCGGACATCCCGGTCAGTCTGCTGGCTGATGAAATGAGCTTCGACCGGGAAAACGGTTTGGTGTCGGCCTACGGCAATGTGGAAATCACCCATGGCGACCGCACGATGCTGGCCGACAAGGTGACCTACAATCAAAACACGGACATCGTGCAGGCGGCCGGAAACATCACCATTCTGGAGCCGTCCGGCGAAACCCTGTTCGCCGACCAGATCACCATCACCGGCGACCTGAAGGATGGCCTTATCCGCAACATCGGCCTCATCCTCACCGACCGCTCTCGCATCGCGGCGGAAGGCGCCAAGCGTTCCGGTGCTGTCGTCACCGAATTGCGCAAGGGGGTCTATACGCCCTGCAACCAATGCGCGGAAGATCCCGACGCACCACCGCTCTGGCAGATCAAAGCCGTCCGCGTTATCCACGACAAGCGCGACAAGATGATTGAATATCGGGATGCCTGGCTCGAGGTTTACGGCTATCCGGTCTTCTATACGCCTTATTTCATCCATCCCGATCCCACCATTCGGCGCAAGGCGGGATTCCTGGCGCCCGGATTTGGCGGATCATCCGACCTCGGGTTCGTGACACGGCTGCCTTATTTTTATCCCTTCGACGAATCGTCCGACGTCACCGCCACGCCGGCACTTTCCGAAGCCGAAGGGCTCCAGCTGACGCTCGATTACCGCAAGCGATTCATGAACGGCAAGCTTGATACTCAGGTTAGCGGCATCAACGATTCCGAAGACGATTTCCGCGGCCATGTGTTTTCCGAAGGCATTTGGGACATAAACAAAACCTGGCGCGCCGGGTTCGACATCAACCGAGCCACCGACGACACCTACCTGCGCCGGTTCGGCTTCGACAGTCCGTCCGTGCTGGAAAGTCGGGTGTTCGCAGAAGGGTTCCGCGGCCGCAACTATCTTGCGGTGAATGCCTATTCCTTCCAAGATCAGCGCGCCGAGGCAGATTCCATCAACAGTCCCTTGGTCCTGCCCTTGGTCGAATTCAGCCATGTTGGCGAGCCCGACCGCTTTGGCGGCAACTTCAACGTCGATGCCAGCCTGCTTGCCGTATCACGCGATGAAAGCGGCAATGACACCCGACGCATTTCCATCCGCCCGTCGTGGAACCGGCGGTTTTCCGATTCCATCGGGAACCTGTTCAACTTCTCCACCGGAATATGGGCCGACGCCTACCACGTAAATAACGTGAGCCGCGATAACGACACCGATTTCACGGGCCTGACCGGCCGCGTTTATCCCTACGCATCCCTCGACTGGCGGTTCCCACTGATCAGCCAGTTGGGCAAAGCCAGCCAGACGCTTGAGCCCATCATCAATGTCATCACCAGCCCGAATGGCGGAAACCCGGCGGAAATTCCCAACGAGGACAGTCAGGAGTTCGAATTCGACGACACCAACCTGTTCGACGTGAACCGGTTCGGGGGCATTGACAGAGTCGAAGGCGGCACCCGCGTCAATTATGGCCTGAAATGGGGACTGTACGGGCCGACGGGGCTCGGAATATCCCTTCTTGTGGGCCAAACGTACCGGTTCCACACCGACGATACTTTCTCCGAAGGCAGCGGCTTGGAAGACGACCTCTCGGACATCGTCGCCACCGCACGCATAAACCCTTCAAGCTATCTTGACCTCGCCTACCGCACACAGATCGCCAAGGACGGGTTCTCCGCCCGGCGCCACCAGGTACAAGCCAGCGCCGGTGTTCCGTTGCTGCGCGGGTCTCTCGGCTATATCTTCTTTGAAGAGCCGGTGGATAGTGAGTTCACGGGCCGTGAAGAACTGTCGTTCTCCGCATCCTCGCAAGTATCCAGGGACTGGCGCATCAACGTCAGCGCCGTCCGTGACTTGGCGGCCAATGAAATGCGCTCCATCGTCAGCGACCTGATATTCGAAAACGAATGCCTGATCGTGACGACCCGCCTGTCGCGGACGTTCTACGAGGACAGAGATCTGCAACCGACAGACGCCTTTACCATCAACCTGCTCTTAAAGACTCTTGGACAGATCACCTTCTAAATGCGATTACCGCAGATCATGATTGCTTTCTCCGGACACCGATCCGCCCCATTTCTCCTGATCGCCCGACTTGCCGTCGTGCTGACGCTGGCGATTGTCGCCGGCCTGTCGGCACCGGCCCAGGCACAACGCATGGGCATTGTCGCCACGGTGAACAGCGCGCCGATCTCGGAATACGATCTTCATGCGCGCCTGAAACTCGTCATCGCCATGTCCGGCCTGCCGGCCACCCGCGAAACGGCGCAACAGTTGGCGCCCAAAATCGTCGACACCCTGATCGACGAGGAACTGAAACGCCAAGAAGCAAAAACCCTCGGCATCGAGATCGATGACAAGACCGTCGAAACCGCTGTCCAAAGGTTTGAGAAAGCCCGCGGCATGCCCGCGAATGGCATGCTCAACCTTCTGGAAAGCCTGGGTCTGTCCAAGGACGTTCTCTACCAGCAAATCCGCGCCGATCTGGCGTGGAACGATGCCCTGCGGTTGCGGTTCCGTGCCCTGACCCAGATTCCCGACGAAGAGGTGGATGAGGAAATTGCCCGCCTTGATGCCGAAAAGGGCAAGCCCGTGGCGCTGTTGTCGGAAATCTTCCTGCCTGTGGATGAACAGCCCAAGAACGAGGAAGTGCGGGCCGTTGCCGAACGAATTCTGGGGGAACTGAGAGGCGGCACGCCGTTCCAGGCAATGGCCACGACCTTTTCACAGAGCCCGACCGCCGCCGTCGGTGGCGACCTGGGCTGGGTTTCCCTGAATTCTCTGGCACCGGAAGTTTCGCGCGCCCTTTCTGCCGTTAAGACCGGAGAGTTTTCCCCGCCCATCCGCACCGCCGCCGGTTGGATAATCTATTGGCTGCGGGATCAACGCGTGTCCCAGGGCGCCGCCGGGCCCACTGTCGATCCCAGCATCGTGCTGCAACAATTGATGATCCCGGTCTCGGACACCGGCCCGGCCAGCGAGTTGGAAGGAAAGCGCGACCTTGCGAAACGCCTTCGTCTGCGCGCAGATAATTGCGCCACCATGGCCGCGACCCCTAAAACGGTCGCCGGCGGGCTGACCTCTGACACTCTGCGTCTCCGCACCAGCCAGTTGTCGCCCTTGGTGCGGGACGCCATCAAGGATCTGCCCGACGGCAAGCCCAGCGAGGTCATCAAAGTACCCGGCGCGTTCATGCTGTTCATGGTCTGCGAACGCATTTCGGAAAACGCCCAGGCACAACTGCGGACCCAAGTCCGCAACCGTTTGGTCAACGACCGACTGGACCTGGCCGCGCGGCAGTTCCTGCGCGACCTGCGGCGAAACGCCTTTATCGAACGGCGATAGACATGGCCACGACCGCGGCGACCGCCCCTCGCCCGCTTGCCTTGACCATGGGCGAGCCTGCCGGGGTCGGCGGCGAATTGACCCTGCGTGCCTGGACCTCGGCACGTAGCCGCACCGGGCCGTTTTTCACGATCGACGATCCGGACCGCCTGCGCGCCCTCGCAAGTCATCTGGGAATAGACATCCCGATTGAGGAAATCTCCGACCCAGCCGAAGCCGCCGCCCTGTTCGACCGTGCCCTGCCCGTCCTGGCGGAGCGCCTGCCCGCGCCCGTCACCCCCGGCACGCCCGATCCTGCGAATGCCGGTACCGTCGTCAATGCTATTGAACGCGCCGTGCACCTGTCGCTCGACGGCGCCGCTGCGGGCCTTGTCACCAATCCGATCCAGAAATCCGTACTCTACGCCGCCGGCTTCAAGCATCCGGGACATACGGAGTATATCGCCGAACTCTGCGGCGGGGACGAGCCGGTGATGATGCTCGCCTGTGAGGCGTTGCGCGCGGTGCCCGTGACTGTTCATATCAGCCTGCGCGACGCGGTTGCGGGTCTCACCACTCAGGCAATCGTCGCCAAAGGCCGCATCACGGCGGCCGCCCTCAAACGTGATTTCGGCATCAACAGCCCTCGCTTGGCCGTCGCCGGCTTGAACCCCCATGGCGGTGAGGACGGCGCGCTCGGCACCGAAGACCGCGACATCGTGGCACCGGCCGTGGCATTGCTTCGCGCCGAGGGCATCGACGCAACCGGGCCGGCTCCGCCGGATACCCTGTTCAGCCCGCGCGCACGGCAGGGCTATGACGCCGCCCTTTGCATGTATCACGATCAAGCGCTGATCCCGGTCAAGGCACTGGATTTCGACGGCGGCGTCAATGTGACCCTGGGCCTGCCCATCGTGCGCACATCGCCCGATCACGGTACGGCGCTGGACATCGCGGGCACGGGAAAGGCCAGCGAACAAAGCCTGGTCGCCGCCATGGTAACGGCACGCCTGATCGCCGCTAACCGGGCGCGGGGCGGCTGACCCGCCCATGGGAACCCCAACTGACCTGCCGCCCCTGCGTGACGTGATCCATGATTTCGGCTTGGGCGCGCGAAAGTCCCTGGGCCAGCATTTCCTGTTGGACAGCAACCTGACCGGACGCATCGCCCGCGCGGCAGACCCGCTCGACGGTGTCAACGTGATCGAGATCGGCCCCGGCCCTGGAGGGCTGACCCGTGCCTTGCTAGCAAGCGACGCCAACGCCGTCTGGGCGGTCGAAAAGGACCGCCGCTGCGTCGCCGCCCTGCAGGTCCTGCAGGCCGCCTATCCGGGCCACCTGCACATCCTGGAGGCCGACGCCCTGGAGACGGACTTGGTCGCCCTGACACCGGCCCCGCGCGCCATCGTCGCCAATCTGCCCTATAACGTGTCGACCGTGCTGCTGCTGCAATGGCTGCGGCAGGCAGATCAGTTCACCCGCATGGTCTTGATGTTCCAGAAAGAGGTCGCCGACCGCCTGACCGCCGCACCGGGCAGCAAGGCCTATGGCCGGCTGTCTGTCATCACCCAGTGGCGGGCCAAGGTGCGCCCGCTATTCAATGTCTCCAAGGAAGCCTTCACGCCACCGCCTAAGGTCGCCTCGACCGTGGTCGAAGTAATCCCCCGCGCCGAACCCCTGGCGCCTGCCCTCATGACCGATCTGGAAAAAGTGACCCAGGCGGCCTTCGGCCAGCGGCGCAAGATGCTGCGCTCAAGCCTGAAAAGCATCGGGCTCGATCCGGCACGGGTCGGGATCAATCCCGAAGCCCGGGCAGAAGACCTGTCAGTGGAAGAATTTTGCGCCCTGGCGCGGCAATTGGCGGAACGGGACGCCTAACCCGCGACGCCCATGCCCTGGACGAAATCAAGCAATCCCGTCCGTCGGTCCTTCCTAAGACGCTCGGCCTTGAGAATTGCCTTCACGTTCTCGACGCTGGCGTCCAGGTCGTCGTTGATGACGATATAGTCGTATTCCTCGTAATGGCTCATTTCCGACTTGGCCCGGGCCATGCGTCCTGCGACGACCTCGTCGGAATCCTGACCTCGCCCCTTCAGACGGTTTTCCAATTCGGCGATGGACGGCGGCAGGATGAACACGCTGACCAAATGCTCACGAGCACTTTCCCGGAGCTTGCGGGTGCCCTGCCAATCAACGTCGAACAGCACGTCCTGGCCGCTGTCCAGGGCATCCCACACGGGTTTCTTCGGCGTTCCGTAGGAATTGTCGAACACGGTCGCATGCTCCAGGAACTCGTTGTTCGCGATCATCCTGGCAAACGTTTCCTGATCGTAGAAATAGTAATCCTTGCCGTCGACCTCGCCCGGGCGCGGCGGGCGGGTGGTCGCCGACACGGACATGACGATGCCCGTTTCCTCGGCCAGAAGACGGCGTGAAATGCTGGTCTTGCCCGCCCCTGACGGCGACGACAGCACCAGCATCATGCCCCTGCGTGAAATCTCGACCATGGTGCCGCCCCTATCCGTCTTATTCGATATTCTGGACCTGCTCGCGAAGCTGGTCGATCACGGTTTTCAGATCGAGCCCCAGGGTCGTCAGATCCGTGTCCGGCGACTTGGAGCATAGCGTATTGGCCTCGCGGTTGAACTCCTGGCACAGGAAATCAAGGCGCCGGCCCACGGGCCCCTCGGCCTTGGCGAGAAGTTCCCGCGCCGCCTGGGTATGAGCGGCAAGGCGGTCCAGTTCCTCGCGGATGTCCGCCTTGGTCATCAGCATGGCCGCTTCCTGGGCCAGGCGTTCCTCAGGCATCGTCGCGTTGTCGGCGACCAGACGCTGAATTTGGTCGTTCAGGCGCTGGCGGATGGCGTCGGGCTGCGCCCCCTCGACCTGGCCGGCGCGCGCCGTCAGGTCGGCGACCTGGTCGATCTGGCCCGAAAGGACCGCCAGCAGCCGTGCCCCTTCTTCGTCGCGCATGGCGGCCAGGCCGGTCAGCGCCTTGCCCAGGTCCGCCATCATGGCCTTGGCAATGGCCTCGAAGTCATCCTCCGCCATCATCTCGTCAATGGGCTCGATCACCCCACGCAGGCCCAGAATGCCGTCGAGCGATGGCGGACGGGCATCCGGCACCTCGTCCTTCAGCCGCGCCATGCGGGCCGTGACCTGGGCCAGGAAATCGTCATTGATGCGGTAGGCACCGCCGCCCGTCTCACGCCGGGTCGACAGGTTCACGGACACGCTGCCGCGTTTGAACGTCGCGTTGACCTTGGCGCGGACCAGCGGGTCCAGGGCCTCGAACCCCGGCGGCGGGCGAAACCGCAGATCAAGGCCCTTGGCGTTGACGCTGCGCACCTCCCAAACCCAGGTCAGGTCGTCCTGGCTGCCTTCGGCGCGGGCGAATCCGGTCATAGAACTGATGGCCAAAGTGCTTTCCTTATCGGTCGTGGTGCCAAGGGCGTTGCGAAACTTATACCGAGCGCATTCGCCGCCAACAAGCAGCGCAGGCTTCCCCTTCCCCCCACCGGGGCCCTATAACCGGTGCATGAGCCTCAGCCATCCCAAATCCGTTCTCATCACCGGTGCCTCAAGCGGCCTCGGCCGCGCCCTTGCCTTGGCCTATGCCGGGCACGGCACGACGATGTACCTGTCCGGGCGCGATCAGGGGCGGCTTGATGCCGTGGCCGAGGAATGCCGCCAGCGGGGGGCGACTGCGGAAGGGCGGATCATCGACGTGACCGATGCCGGCGCCATGGCCGCCTGGATCAAAGAAGCCGACGAAAAAGCGCCCCTGGATCTCCTCATCGCCAACGCGGGCATCACCAATTCGACCTCGGGCTTGGCCGATGGGCCGGACCGCACCCGGCGCATCCTCGCGGTCAACGTGGACGGCGTGGTCAACACGGTGCTGCCTGCACTGGCCGCCATGGACGCCCGCGACCGCGGCCAGATCGCCCTGATCGCCTCCATCGCCGGGTTCCGGGGCCTGCCGACGTCGTCGGCCTATTCCGCGTCAAAGGCCATGGTCAAGACCTGGGGCGAAGGATTGCGGGGGGAGCGGCTGAAGACCGGCGTGCGCATCAACGTGGTTTGCCCCGGCTGGGTCGAAAGCCGCATTACAGACGCCAATAAGTTCGATATGCCGTTCCTGATGGCGGCGGACAAGGCGGCGGCGATTATCCGCCGGGGCCTTGCCCGCGATGATGCCCGCATCGTCTTTCCCTGGCAGATGCATCTGGCGGTCTGGCTGCTGGCGGCTCTGCCGCCGGCCTGGACGGACCCGATCCTGAACCGCAAGCTTTCCGAGCGGGAATGGTAGTGCTGACGGCGGCTTGACCGCTGCCCTGACCTGCCGTTCCCTGCAATCACACACCACGTCCTGTTCTGGGAGGAACATCCATGGATTTACAGATTGCGGGCAAGCGCGCCCTGGTCACCGGTGGCAGCAAGGGCATCGGCAAGGCCGTGGCCGAGGTTCTGGCGGCGGAAGGATGCGACCTGATCCTGGTCGCCCGCGATGCCCAGACCCTTGAGGACACGGCCCAAGCCATCCGCGCCAAGAACCAGGTGAATGTCGAGACCATCGCCGCCGACCTGTCGCGTGATGCCGCGGTCAAATCCGTCGTCACCAAAGTCGGTGAGATCGACATTCTGGTCAACAACGCGGGCGCCATTCCGCCGGGCACCCTGACCGAAGTCGACGACGCAACCTGGCGCAAGGCCTGGGATTTGAAGGTCTACGGCTTCATTTCCATGTGCCGGGAAATCTATCCCGCCATGGCGGCGCGCAAATCGGGCGTCATCGTCAACATCATCGGCCATGCGGGCGAAAGCCATCCGCCCGGCTACATCGCGGGGGCGGCGGGCAACGCAGCCCTGATGGGCTTTACCAAGGCCTTGGCCCATGGTGCCCACGCCGACGGCATCCGCGTGATCGGCATCAATCCGGGGGCGATCCTGACGGAGCGCGCGATCATGCTGGCCCGCACCAAGGCCGAGGCTCAGTTCGGCGACCCCGAACGCTGGCCCGAATTGCACAAGTCCCTGCCCTTCGGCCGGGCGGGCCTGCCGGAAGAGGTCGCCCATACGGCTGCCTTCTTCGCCAGTCCGCTGTCGGCCTATACCTCGGGCACCATCCTGACCATCAACGGCGGCAAGGAATAGGTCATCGAAATGGTGGGCAACCGCCACAGACCGAAATAGTATTCCGCACCGACAAAAAAAGGAGCCGACATGATCCACGAACTGAGAATTTATCACTGCGTTCCGGGACGCCTGCCCGCGTTGCTGAAGCGTTTCGACACCATCACCTTGGCAATCTGGGAACGGCACGGGATTCGTCAGGCGGGATTCTGGACGACGGAAATCGGCCCCTCCAACCAGGACCTGTATTACCTGTTGGAATGGGAATCCTTGGCCGAACGTGATGAGAAGTGGACCGCCTTCCAAAGCGATCCCGAATGGATCGCCAAACGGGCCGAAACGGAAAAAGACGGCGCCATCGTCGCAACCCTGGAAAACGTCATTCTGAAGCCGACGGCTTTTTCAAAGGTCAAATAAGCCCCGCTTTGGGGCGGGTCCCCTACTTTCCGTTCCGCTGTATCTTCCGCCATTTCGCGACGTTGCGGTTGTGCCCCTGGAGGGTTTCCGCAAAGGCGTGGCCGCCCGTGCCGTCGGCAACGAAATAGAGATCCTTGGTCGCCTCCGGGTGCAGCACGGCGTCGATCGCCGCCAGCCCCGGATTGGCGATCGGTGTCGGCGGCAAGCCTTGAACGGCATAAGTGTTCCAGGGCGTCGGCGCGTCCAAATCGGCGCGGGTCAGGTCACGGCCGAGCGGCGCCTTGCCCTCCGTAATGCCGTAGATCACCGTCGGGTCGGATTGCAGCTTCATGCCGCGCTTCAAACGGTTGAGGAACACGCCCGCGACCCGCGCGCGTTCCGCCTTCACGCCCGTTTCCTTTTCGACGATGGAAGCGAGAACCAGGGCCTCCGCCGGGCTGTTCAGGGGCAAGCCCTCATCGCGCCCGGCCCAGGCCTTGGCCAGGGCTGCGTCCATCGCCTGCTCCATCCGCCGCACGGCCTGAACCTTGGTGTCGTAATAGGCATAGTGATAGGTCTCGGGCAGCAGGCGGCCCTCGTCCGGTGGATCCGGTAGCGGCCCCATCAGCCCCTCTGCCTTGGCGACGATCTCGAGTGCCTCCGCCACGGTCAGCCCTTCGGGAATGGTGAACGTGCGGGCCACCGTCTCCCCCCTGGTCAGCACGTCGAGCACGCCGGTCACGCTGGCCCGCGCGGGAAAGCGGAATTCACCGGATTTCAGGGCGCGGTCGGCCTTGCCCAGGCGGCTGGCCAGGCGGAACAAAAGGTCTGAGCGAATAATGCCGCGCTCAACCAACGTCGTGGCGATGGCCTGAATATGGCTGCCCGGCGGGATCAGCACGACCTCGTCCATTGCATGGGGCCCGTGACGGGAAATCTGTTTGCTGAACCACAACCAACCGCCGCCGGCCGCCATGGCGGCGAGCACGCAAAGAACCAGAACGGCAAGGGTAAGTCTGCGGATCATGCCGCCAGACTACCGCAAATCCCGAGCGCGCCGGAAGGCGCGCGACGACGCATTTGCGAAAATCAAAAGGATCAGTTGTAGGCCTTGAACACCAAAGAAGCGTTCGTGCCGCCGAAACCGAAGGAGTTGGAAAGCGCCGCGCGCACCTTGCGTTCCTTGGGCGTGTGCGGCACCAAATCGACGCCCTTGCAGGCCTCCGACGGATTGTCCAGGTTGAGGGTCGGCGGGACGATGCTGTTGTTCATGGCGAGGATCGAATAGATCGCTTCGACAGCGCCCGCAGCCCCCAGAAGATGGCCGACAGCGGATTTGGTCGACGACATGGAGATACCGTTGATCGCATCGCCGAACACGCGCTTGATGGCGCCCAGTTCGATCTCGTCGCCAAGCGGCGTCGAGGTGCCGTGGGCGTTCACGTAATCGATGTCTTCCGGGTTCATGCCGGCCCGCTTGAGGGCTGCCTGCATGCAGCGGAAAGCACCGTCGCCGTCTTCCGCCGGGGCGGTGATGTGGTGGGCATCACCCGACATCCCGTAACCGACGATTTCGGCATAAATCTTGGCACCGCGCTTTTTCGCGTGCTCCAGTTCCTCAAGCACGACAACACCGGCGCCATCGCCCATGACGAAGCCGTCACGGTCCTGATCCCAAGGCCGGGACGCCTTTTCCGGGGTATCATTGAAGCCCGTGGAAAGCGCGCGCGCGGCGCAGAACCCAGCGACGCCCAAGGGGCAGATCGCCGCTTCGGCCCCGCCGGCAACCATCACGTCGGCGTCTTCCCACATGATCAGGCGGGCCGCATCGCCGATGGCGTGCGCCCCGGTCGAGCAGGCCGTGACCACCGCGTGATTCGGGCCCTTGAGCCCATAGCGGATGGAGACATGGCCGGAAACCAGATTGATCAGGCTGGCCGGGATGAAGAACGGGCTGAGACGCCGGGCACGGCCTTCGTGCACGGTGATGGCGCCGCCGGCGATTTCCGGCAGACCGCCGATGCCCGAACCAATCAGGACGCCGGTCTTCCAACGGTCCTCATCGGCTTCCGGCTTCCAGCCCGAATCCTCGATCGCCTGAATGGCGGCGGCCATGCCGTAAATGATGAACGTGTCCATCCGGCGCTGGTCTTTGGTCGGCACCCAGGCCTCGGCATTGAAGGTGCCGTCGGACCCGTCGCCCAAAGGCACGGTGCCGCCAATCTTGGCCGGCAGGTCGTATTCCTCGTAGCCTTCGAGCTTACGAATCCCGGATTGCCCGGCAAGCAGGCGTGACCAGTTAAGGTCGACACCCGTGCCGAGGGAATTGACGATACCCAATCCGGTTACGACGACACGTCTCATGTTCGCTTATCTCATCAGGCCGCACGAACGCCCGGGCCCCCGAAGGGGACGGGCGCAGGTGGGACGAAATCAAGCAGAATTACTGCTGCGATTCGATGAAGGTGACGGCGTCCTTGATGGTCAGGATCTTCTCAGCGGCATCATCGGGAATCTCGATACCGAACTCTTCCTCGAATGCCATGACCAGCTCCACCGTGTCGAGGCTGTCCGCGCCCAGATCGTCGATAAAGCTCGCGTTTTCAACAACTTTGGCTTCATCCACACCGAGGTGGTCATGGACGATCTTCTTTACGCGTTCAGCAACATCACTCATATCGATTCCCCTGTTGATTCCCTATTGATGGATCAGGAAATAAAGGTTGAAATTCTGACGGTGGCGGCGGGATTTCGGGGGTCCCGGACCAAGTTCGCCCGCTTCCTATCACATATCGAACGCGTTTGACCAGCCACCTCTACATACCATTGTTCACGTCCCCGCAAGGACCGGAATTTTGGCCTAGATCATGGCCATACCGCCGTTGACGTGGATTGTCTGACCCGTCACGTAGGCGGCTTCGTCACTCGACAAGTAAAGCGCCGCGGCGGCGATCTCTTCCGAGGTCCCCATGCGTCCCGCGGGAATACTCCCCATGATAGCCTCTTTCTGGGCGTCGGTCAGGTCATCGGTCATCGCCGTCTGGATGAAGCCGGGGGCGATGCAGTTGACCGTGATACCGCGCGCCGCCACTTCCTGGGCAAGCGACTTGGACATGCCGATCATGCCGGCCTTGGACGCCGCGTAATTGACCTGCCCCGCGTTGCCGGTGACCCCGACAATGGAGGTGATACCAATGATTCGGCCCAGGCGCTTCTTCATCATCCCACGCAAAACCGCCCGTGACAGACGGAAGGCGGCGGTCAGGTTGACGTCGATGACCTCCTGCCAGTCCTCGTCCTTCATGCGCAACATCAGGGTATCGCGGGTCAGGCCGGCGTTATTGATCAGAATGTCGATGCCGCCCATGGCCGATTCGGCGTCAGCGACCAGTTTGTCCGTGCCCTCGGCCGACGACAGGTCGGCGGGCAGGACATGGGCGCGATCCCCCAGTTCCTTGGCCAAGGGTTCCAGCGCATCAACCCGGCGGCCCGATAGGCCGACCGTGGCCCCCGCACCGTGCAGGGCGCGGGCGATGGCCCCGCCAATGCCACCCGAGGCCCCGGTGACCAGGGCGGTTTTTCCCGTAAGATCGAACATGGCGGTTTCCTCTATCCCTCTAATTATACAGCTCAGCCCGCGTCACAGCGAGGCCAGGAACGCCTCGACCTCGTCCGGCGTGCCGACATTCTGCACGGTGATCTCGCGGTCGATACGGCGCGCCAGGCCGGCCAGAATCTTGCCCGAGCCGACTTCGACCAGGGTATCAATGCCTTGGGCCTTCAACTGCGTGACACAATCACGCCACCGCACCATACCGGTCACCTGTTCGACCAGAAGGCGCTTGATCTCGCCCGGGTCCTCGACCGGGGCGGCGGTGACATTGGCCATCACCGGCACGGCCGGGGCGTTGATCTGCACCGCCCCCAGGGCCTCATCCATGGCATCGGCGGCGGGCTGCATCAGGGCGCAATGGAAGGGTGCTGACACGGGCAGCAGAACCGCCCGCTTGGCGCCGGCTTCCTTGGCCAGTTCGCAGGCTCGCTCGACCGCGGCGGCGGAACCGGAAATCACGATCTGGCCCGGCGCGTTGTCATTGCCGGCTTGGCAGACCTCGCCCTCCATGGCGCCGGGGGCGGCCATGGCATCGGCGCAGACCTTTTCGACCGCGTCCATTTCCAGACCCATAAGCGCCGCCATGGCGCCCTGCCCCACGGGCACGGCCTTCTGCATTTCCGTACCGCGCGTCTTAAGCAGCCGCGCCGTATCAGCCAGCGAGAACGTCCCGGCAGCGGCCAGGGCCGAATATTCGCCGAGCGAATGGCCGGCCACGAAACCGGCCTGCGCCTTCAGGTCGAACCCGCCTTCGGATTTCAACACGGCGAGGATGGCCAGGCTCGCGGTCATGATCGCAGGCTGGGCGTTGGCCGTCAGGGTCAATTCGTCCTCCGGCCCCTCGAACATGATCTTGGAAAGCTTTTGTTTCAGGGTTTCGTCCACTTCCTGGTGGACCTCGCGGGCGGCGGCGAAGGCATCATGGATGTCCTTGCCCATGCCGACGGTCTGGGACCCCTGCCCCGGAAAAATCAGTGCGCGTGCCATGAAAGCGACTGTGCTCCCTTCGTTGAATTGGGGCGAGAGGTATTGCCGCCCCGCCCCCGGCCTGTCAAGGGCACACGGTCGCGCCCCCATCCCCACCGCGGCCTCATCACCGCCCACGGCTTTAAAATATTGAAATTACTGAATAAGATATCAGATGCTCTGAAATCCACCAATCGATAAGGAACCCCGGATGTGACTGACGAAGCCAAGGAAACCAAGGGTTACGACGTCGAGGACGCTCAGGTGCGGATTTCCGTGATGTGCGGAAAAGTGATCTATTTCGTTGTCGCCTTGATCCTGCTGGGAATTTCAATCGGCATTGTCGGTTATGGCCTGGGCGAAATCTGGAAAGCGTTCCATGCCGGCACGGGCATCATCACGCCCCTGCTGGACGGCGTCGCCCTGTCGGTTCTGGGGCTGGCGGTCATCGACGTGTCGAAGTACCTGCTGGACGAAGAGGTGTTCCGCAACCGGGAATTGGGCGCCGCATCGGAAGCCCGGGCGACGCTGACAAAGTTCTTCACCATTATCACCATCGCCATCAGCCTGGAGGCCATCGTGCTGATCTTCGGCTCGATCAAGGACAACGATATTCAGCGCCTGATCTATCCGGTGTATCTGCTGCTGACCGCCGTCGTCATCACACTGGGCCTCGGCGTGTTCCAATGGCTGAACGCAAAGGCCGCGCAGTTGACGAAAAAGGAGGGCTGATCCCTCCCTTCACTGACACTTAAATCCAAGAATTCTGCGCGCTTGCGCCGGTTCCGGGAATGTGTATAGTGCGCCGCCTCGGGGCAAATTCCCCGACCTCCTTGTCGGTCAGGAAACTCTGATGACCGGCTATGTCCCCAGGGTGGGGGCTGAGACAAGCCAAAGGGAGCTTATATGCCTTATTACGAAAGCGTGTTCATCGCGCGACCCGACATTTCGTCCGCACAGGTCGACGGTCTGGTCGAAACCTTCGAAAAAGCCATCGCCGGCGGCGGCGGCAGCATCCAGAAGAAAGAATACTGGGGGCTGCGCAACCTCGCATACCGGATCAAGAAGAACCGCAAGGGCCACTACATGCTCATGAACATCGACGCGCCGGCCAATGCCGTCGCCGAGATGGAGCGCCAGATGCGGATCAACGAAGACGTCATGCGTCACATGACCCTGCGCGTCGACGAACTTGAAGAAGGTCCGTCCGTGATCATCCAGAACAAGGACCGCGGCGACGAACGTCCGCGCCGGGGCCCGCGCCCTGACCGTGGCGACCGTCCTGACCGGGGCGACCGCCCCGACCGTGGCCCGCGCCCTGATTCCGATGGTGGCGACTCCGGTCGCAATCGCGACAAAGGAGACGACGCATGAGTGAAGAAACCGGAAAGCCGGCCGGCCGTAGCGCCCGCCCGGTCTTCAATCGGCGCCGTAAAAGCTGCCCGTTCGCCGGGCCGAACGGTCCGAAGATCGATTACAAGGACACGCGCCTGCTGGGCCGCTTTATTTCCGAACGCGGAAAGATCGTCCCCTCGCGTATCACTGCCGTTTCCAACAAGAAACAGCGTGAACTTGCCAAAGCCATCAAACAAGCCCGCTTCCTTGCCTTGCTTCCCTACGTGGTGAAGTAACTGCTAACCGTGCCCCGCGGAAACGGGGCACGGAACAGGGATACTTAAGCCGATGCCGAAATCGTTTCTGATCGCCATTTGTGCAGGTCTTTTAAGCCTGGTGGCGGCCATGCCGGCCCTGAACGGCGCCCCCGGTGGGTTGTTGCTGTTCTATGTTGCCGCCCTGCCCATCTATATGGCCGGTTTCGCCTTCGGCGCGACGGCGGGCACGGTGGCGACGCTCAGCGGTTTCGTCGCGGCGACGGCTTTGGGCGGCGTGCTGGTGGCCGGGGTATTCGCCCTGGTCCACCTGCTGCCGGCCTGGACCGTGATCCGGCAGGCGATGCTTCAACGCACGGCACCCGACGGCCATACGGAATGGATGGCCCCGGGTCCGATCGTCGCCGGTCTGTCCGGCATGGCGGCGACGATGATGCTTCTGGCGGGTTTGGTGTTTTATGCCAACGGCACGGGCCTCAGCACCATCGTCACCGACCGTCTGACCGACGTTCTGGCGGCCGTGTCGCCAAACACGCCGCAGGCGGCGCGTGACGAAATGGTGGAGCTTTATGGCCCGCTTCTGCCGGCATCCCTGGGATCGAGCTGGGTCATCATGGCCCTGGTCAGCGCCGCCGTGGCGCAGGCCTTCCTGGCCCGGATGGGGCGTAATCTGCGTCCGACTCCGCGGTACGCCAACATGGTCCTGCCGGAATGGATTTCCTGGGCCATGGTGGGGACGGCCTTGGTGTCCCTGGTCGCAAGCGGCGAGGTCCAGTTCCTCGCCCGCAACTTGACCTTGGCCCTGGCCGTACCGTTCTTCCTGTTGGGCCTTGCCGTCATCCATCACTGGGCGCGGCGGGTCCGGAACGGGACGTTGGCTCTGGTGGCTGTCTACTTTCTAATTTTCATTGTCGGTTGGGCCGGTCTTCTTGTGACCGCCGCGGTCGGCGTTCTGGAACAATGGGGCGGCATTCGCCACCGGCTAACCGGCCCCGCAGGCGGCACCTCGCCGCATGATGATTGAGTAGGAGAGATCGCAATGGACGTGATCCTGTTGGAACGTATCGAGAAACTGGGCCAGATGGGCGACGTGGTTAAGGTCAAGGCTGGCTTTGCCCGCAATTACCTGCTGCCCCAAAAGAAAGCCCTGCGCGCAACCGAAGACAACAAGCGCGTGTTCGAGGCCCAGAAGGCGCAGCTTGAAGCCCAGAACCTGGAAAACCGCAAGGAAGCGGAAGCCGTTTCGACCAAGATGGACGGCGAAAAGGTCGTCCTGATCCGTCAGGCCGGCGAAGCCGGACAACTGTACGGTTCGGTCAACGCCCGCGACGTCGCGGAGTCCCTGGAAGCCGCCGGCTTCACCGTCGCCCGCCATCAGGTCGAACTGGCCCGCCCGATCAAGACCCTGGGCCTGCATGACGTGATCGTGCGCCTGCACCCGGAAGTCACGGTGACCATCACCGCCAACGTCGCCCGCACCCCGGACGAAGCCCAGGTCCAGGCCGATACCGGCGTGGCGCTGGTCGGCGATGATGCCAAGGAAGCCGCCGACATCGCGGCCGAGGCCGCCGAAGCCGTTGCCGCCCAGGCCGATGCTGTGTTCGAGGAAGACGTCGCCGGCGAAGCCGTCGCCGAAGCCGCCGAGGACGCCGCTGACGAGGCCGAAGCCGCCGCCAAGAAAAAGGCCGATGCCGAAGCCCGCGCCGTTGCCGCCGCAGCGGCCGCGGAAGCCGCAGCAGCGGCCGAAGCTGCTGAAGCCGAAGGCGATGACGCCGAAAAGGCCGACGAAGAGAAGTAAGCCTCCCGCCCATCCGGCGGAACAGGTGAAAGAAGGCGGTCCCACCGGGGCCGCCTTTTTTCGTGCCCGGACACCACGGATTAGGACGGATTGACTCCGTCGGCATTTTTTAGAACAATTATAAAGTCCCACGGTTGCTTTTGCGTTTCAGGGAAACGCCCAGGGGTAAGAACAGACATTCCTGCCCCGGGGGAGGTGGAAATGTTGTTCGCGCATGTTCTACGCCATATCGTTCAGACTGGCAGACTGACGGCCATCGACGCCCACGGACGTGAACACGTCTTTTCCGGCTCACCCGGCGCCAATCTGACCATTCGGTTCCACGACCCGTCCCTCCATTGGAAGCTGTTCTTCAACCCGGGCCTATACCTGGGCGAGGCTTATATGAACGGCACCTTCACGGTCGAGGACGGCACGATCTTCGATTTCCTGGACTTCATCACCGCCAATATGGATAGCAGCGGTGAACACCCGATGATGGCCTGGGTCGCCGCCGCGGATACGCTTTTCCGCCGCTTGCAGCAGTACAATCCCGCGTCACGGGCACGGAAGAACGTGGCCCATCATTACGACCTCAACGGGCGGCTGTACGAACTGTTCCTGGACCGCGACCGGCAGTATTCCTGCGCCTATTTCCAGACCCCACAGGACAGCCTGGATACCGCACAGTTGAACAAGAAGCGCCACCTGGCGGCAAAGCTGATGATCAAGCCCGGCATGAAGATGCTGGACATCGGCTGCGGTTGGGGTGGTTTGGGCATCTATCTGGCCGGCGAACTGGGGGCCCAGGTCACGGGCCTGACCCTGTCGACGGAGCAACTCGGCGTGGCCCGGGAACGGGCGGCCAAGGCGGGACTGTCCGACCAGGTTGAATTCCACTTGCGCGACTACCGGGAACAGACGGGCACCTTCGACCGCATCGTATCCGTCGGCATGTTCGAACATGTCGGCATCACCCACTTCCAGGAATACTTCAACACTGTGAGGAACCTTTTGACCGACGACGGCGTGGCCCTGATCCACACCATCGGGCGATCGGAAGTTCCGCGCGCGACCAACCCCTGGATCCGCAAATACATCTTCCCCGGCGGCTATGTCCCGGCCCTGTCCGAAGTCATGCGCAGCGTCGAACAAACACGCCTGATCACCACGGACGTGGAAATCCTGCGCCTACATTACGCCGAAACCCTGAAACACTGGCGCCACCGCTTCCACAAACGGCGCGATGAGGCCAAAGCGCTTTATGACGAGCGTTTCTGCCGCATGTGGGAGTACTACCTGGCGGCCAGCGAATGTTCGTTCCGAAATATGGACAATGTGGTGTTCCAGATTCAGTTGACGAAGAAACGCGACGCGCTGCCGCTGACCCGCGACTACATCACCGAATGGGAGAAGCGCGCGAATCGCCGGCAAAAGGCATCAACCCGCGACGGCGCCGCCGCATGACGCCATAAGGCCCAAGGCCGCGCCAGCCCCGGCGTTCGGCCCACCGCCTTGAATTTATCCACAATTCGTCCCCATACTCACATTCCGACCGCTGGGTATGCGGTTTCATCCACCCTGCGATTCCTTATTCCTCTCCCCGTCGCGCGGGCTTTGGATTACCACAGAGCCATGAACACGACCCTCACCGATCCCCCCGAAGACACCCTGTCGCATCCCGAAGATCCGTACCACGACAGCGCCCCCCATCATGGCGACCCGGGCGGCGGACATGACCACGGCGCGGCAGCGGGATTCAGATCCATGCCGCACAACCTGGATGCGGAGAAGGCGCTGCTCGGCGCCCTTCTGGTCAACAACCGGGCGTATGAGCAGGTCGCCGAGTTCCTCAAGCCGGAGCACTTCGCCGTCGAACAGCACGCCCGGGTGTATCAGGCGGCGGAAAAGCTCATCGACCACGGCCAGATCGCCGACCCGGTGACCCTGAAACGGTTTTTCGAAAACGAGAACTCCCTGTCGGAAATCGGCGGTCCGGCCTATCTGACTGATCTGGCCGCCAGCGCCGTCACCGTCATCAACGCCCGCGAATACGGGCGCATTGTCTATGACCTGTACCTGCGGCGCGAGCTGATCAACTTGGGCGAGGACGTGGTCAACGGCGCCTACGGCGGCGAGGTCGACGAGACCGCGACGGACCAGATCGAGCGCGCCGAACAGGCGCTGTACGACCTTGCCACCTCGGGCAATTACGAAGGAGGTTTCCAGGACTTCAAGTCCTCGGTCGTCGCCGCCATCAACTCTGCCGAACTGGCCCACAAGCGCGACGGCGGGCTGGCCGGTGTGGCCACCGACTTCATCGACATGGACGCGCTGCTGGGCGGCCTGCATTCATCGGACTTGATCATCCTGGCCGGCCGGCCTTCCATGGGCAAAACGGCCCTGGCCACCAACATTGCCTTCAACGTGGCTTGGAACCATTCCCGCACCCAGGGGGCCGAGGGAGCCGTGGTCGGGTTTTTCTCCCTGGAAATGTCGGCCGAACAGTTGGCCAGCCGTATTCTTTCGGAACAGGCGGAAATCGGCTCCGACCGCATCCGCAAGGGACTTCTGGAGAACGACGAATTCACCAAGCTGGTCAGCGCCTCGACCACCCTGCACAACATCCCGCTGTTCATCGACGACACCCCGGCGTTGACCGTCAGCGCGCTTCGCACCCGCGCCCGGCGCCTGAAGCGCCGCCATAATCTGGGCCTGATCGTGATCGATTATCTTCAGTTGGTGTCCGGCAGCTCGACCAGCCGCAGCGACGGCCGCGTCCAGGAAGTGTCGGAAATCACCCGGGGCCTGAAGACCCTGGCAAAGGAACTGGAAGTCCCCGTGCTGGCCCTCTCGCAGCTGTCGCGAACGGTCGAACAGCGCGACCCGCCCCGTCCGCAGCTCGCCGATTTGCGTGAATCGGGGTCCATCGAACAGGATGCCGACGTGGTCATGTTCATCTACCGCGAAGAATATTACATGGAGCGCAAGAAGCCGTCTCGCCGCGCCGACGAGGATGACAGTAAGCTGGTCGAACGTCTGGAACGCTGGGAAGGTGCCTTGCAGGACATCCATCAAGTCGCCGAAGTGATCGTCGCCAAGCAGCGCCACGGCCCCATCGGCAACGTGCCCATGCACTTCAACGGCGCCTTCACGCGGTTCGGAAACCTGTCGAAGGACCACCCCTACCGCCAGCGCTTCCATGGCGAAGACTGACGGACAGCAATCCGGCGGCGTCGATGCGCATCTGGCCGGCGCGGTGTTGACCGTCGACCTGGCCGCCCTTCAGAACAATTACCGGCTCATTTCCAGCAGGCTTACCGGTGGCGCCACGGCGGCAGCCGTGGTCAAGGCGGATGCCTACGGCATCGGCATCGGCCCGGCGGCTACGGCGCTGTGGGCAGCAGGGGCCCGCGACTTTTTCGTCGCCCATGCGGACGAAGGCGTGACCCTGCGCAGGCATTTGGCCGACGCCCGCATCCATGTCCTGAACGGGGCCCATGCGGGGGCCGAAGAAGCATTCCTGGAACACAACCTGGTCCCCGCCCTCAATTGCCTGGACGATGCCGCGCGCTGGCGCGCCTTCTGCGCCAAGGCAGGACAGCCCCTGCCCTGTGTCCTGCATGTCGATACCGGCATGTGCCGCCTGGGCCTGGACCGGCGTGAATATGCCCGCGTGGTGGCCGACCCGTCTCTGCTCGACGGTCTCGACATCCAAACCGTGATGAGCCATCTCGCCTCCGCCGACGAAGACAGCCCGCAGAACGCAGAGCAGCTTGCCCTCTTCCGAGACGCACGGACCCATCTGCCCGTGGGGCGGGCGTCCTTCGCCAATTCATCGGGCGTGTTCCTGGGGTCCGATTATCACTTCGATCTGGCCCGCCCGGGGGTCGCCCTCTACGGTGTCAACCCAACCCCCGGCAGCCCCAATCCCATGGCGCAAGTCGTTCGTCTAAAAGCAAAAATCCTGCAAGTTCGGGACGTTGACAGTACCGAGACCGTTGGCTACGGTGCCACCCACCGGATCGCGGGCCCTTCCCGCATCGCGACCCTGCCCGTGGGCTATGCGGACGGCTATCTCCGTTCCCTCGGCAACCGGGCGACGGCGTATATCGGGGACTACGAGGCGCCCCTAGTGGGACGGGTATCCATGGATCTTATCACCATCGACGTGACAACCGTCCCCGAGGCCCAATGCCGGTCCGGCATGACGGTCGACCTGATCGGCCAGCATCACACGGTCGACGATCTGGCCGCCCAGGCCGGCACCATCGGCTATGAAATTCTGACCTCGCTCGGCCATCGATACCACCGCGTTTACGCGGGCGGCGCGGCCTAGCCACGATGAAGCTTCTGCAAGCCATCGGCCGGGTCTTCCTGGCCTTTCTCGGCGCCGCAGGGCGGTTGATCATGTTCGCCACCACTGCGGTCACCCATTGCTTCCTGCCCCCCTATTACCCCCGCATCATGATCCGCCAGATGATCGAGATCGGGTATTTCTCCCTGCCTGTGGTCGGCCTGACGGCGATCTTCGCGGGCATGGTGCTGGCGCTGCAAAGCTACACCGGCTTCGCCCGCTTCTCGGCCGAGGGCGCCATCGCCAACGTGGTGGTGCTGTCCGTGACCCGCGAACTGGCCCCCGTGTTGGGCGGCCTGATGATCGCCGGGCGCGTTGGGGCTTCCATGGCGGCCGAGATCGGCACCATGCGGGTGACCGAACAAATCGACGCGCTCACCACATTGTCCACCAACGCCATCAAATATCTGGTGGTGCCGCGCATTATCGCCGGCGTGATCATGCTGCCGATCCTGATTTTCGTTGCCGACATCATCGGCGTATTCGGTGGCTTCCTGGTCGCCGTTTATAAGCTGGGTTTCAATCCGGCCATCTACCTGCAGAACACCTGGGACTTCCTGGAGCCGCTGGACGTCATCTCCGGCCTTGTGAAGGCGTCGGTGTTCGGCTTCCTGGTGGCATTGATGGGCTGCTACCATGGCTATTATTCCAAGGGCGGCGCCCAGGGCGTGGGGGCGGCGACGACCAATTCCGTGGTCTCGGCCTCGATCCTTATCCTCTGCTTCAACTACATCCTGACCGAAGCGTTCTTCGGCCTGTAAGGCGGGCATCATGGCCGAGCCGAAAATCCAATTGCGCGGCGTGACCAAGGCCTTCGGGCCCAAGAAGGTTCTGACCGGGATTGATCTGGACATCGCCCGTGGCGAAAGCGTGGTCATCATCGGCGGTTCGGGCACGGGCAAGTCGGTGACCCTTAAATGCATCCTGGGCCTGCTGCGGCCCGATGCGGGGTCCATCAAAATCGACGGCCGTGAAGTGACGGGCCTTTCGACCTCGGAACGCGACCAGGTCAACCGCCAGGTCGGCATGCTGTTTCAGGGCGGCGCCTTGTTCGATTCCCTGCCCGTATGGGAAAATGTCGCCTTCGGGCTGCTATCACGAAAGCAATGCGGGCGCGACGAAGCCCGCGAGATCGCCCTGAAGAAGCTTGCCCTGGTCGGCCTCAAGCCGCATCTGGCCGACGCCTGGCCATCGGACCTGTCCATCGGCATGCAGAAACGCGTGGGTCTTGCCCGCGCCATCGCCACCGACCCGGAAATCATCTTCTTCGACGAACCGACGACGGGGCTGGACCCGATCATGGCCGACATGATCAACGAACTGATTGTCCACGTGAATCGCGAGGTCGGGGCGACCGCACTGTCGATCTCCCATGACATGGAATCCGCGCGCAAGATCGGCGACCGCATCGCCATGCTGTACCAAGGTAAGATCGTCTGGGCAGGTGACCCGGATTCCGCCGAAGCGGCGGCCAATCCGGTCGTCGACCAGTTCGTCCACGGTCGTGTCGAAGGGCCGATTAAGATGCAGGTGCGGGCCTGAGAATTCCCTGTCCCCAATTGAATGGTTGGGGAATGGTTGCCTGTCTTATGGGCATCACACCTGAACAAGAATGTGATGAAAATGGCTGAGACGAACAAACCGGCCTTTCCGCAAACGCCGGACGGCGTCACCGATTGGGAAAAAGTCTTCGAAGACCCCGATCAGGGTTTGGTCTCGGTGATCCGCACCGCCCAAACGTCGGAAAATCTGCGCGCCTGCATGATGATCGTGATCCGGCAGTTGTTCACCCGGGATGACGACGAGCTTCAGGTTGCACAATTAACCCGGCAACTTGACGACCTCCTGGCCCAATCGGATGGCGCTGTCCCATCGGATGCCGCCATCGCCATGCTGCGCCAAATCAAGGTTCAGCGGCAGGAAATGGCCCAGGCCTATCTGGCCGACAAGAAAAGAAAGAAACGACGGAAGAACCGGCGCGCCGCGGCAAATTCGGCAGCCACGAA
Source organism: Rhodospirillales bacterium (assembly GCA_048263775.1). Lineage (GTDB taxonomy): Bacteria > Pseudomonadota > Alphaproteobacteria > Rhodospirillales > Casp-alpha2 > UBA1479. The sequence continues at coordinate 16,690 of JBLXDU010000009.1, read as the reverse complement.
AAACACCATCTACCTTCTTTTCAAGAACCCCAAATACTTCATTGGCCTGGGCCTCGTCCTGACGGTCCTGTTGATCGGTGTGATCGCGGCCCTGGTCATCGGCGGTGCGCCGACGACTGAAAATGTTGACCGCACAGAGCATGCGGCCGGCCAGGAGTCCGCCGATCCACAAAAAGACGTCGCGGACACACCAAAGACCAAGCCATCCCAGCAGGACATGCCCCTGCCCGCATTTACCCCGACGGTGCGCGACACCACGATCGCACCCGTGGCGGTCGTTCTGCGTCACGTCACCCTTCCTCGCAGCTTGGGTAAGTGGAAGCGCGGCCCGACCCACGTCATGCCCTTTATCTTCATCACAGACGAACGCGCCGTTTCCGACGTATGCCGGCAATTTCCCTATATCCTGAGTATCCTGAACGTGGAACTCAGCAAGGCGTTCCAGGATATCGAGGTGTTCGACGAACAGGTTCTTGCGGGCGTTGCGCGGCGTGTCGGACCCATCCTGAATTCACGGCTCGAAACCCCTGTGGTCACGCGCATTCTCCTGGCGATCCCCATGGACACAAGAGACCATCCGGCCAGCCGATGCGGGCGGGCGTCGGACACCTTTGGAAAATACCTGAAGTAGGACAGCATCGCGGCTCTTAACCCCCGTCCAGAGGGCCAAGAACACTGCCCCGGAGATTGGCCTACGCCGGTCGGCGGTCGAGAATGCGCCGGGCGCGGCGGGATATAGATTCATTGACCATCTTACCGTCGACGCGGGCCGTGCCTAAAGGATCGGCGGCAGCGGCGGCCAGCACCCGTTCCGCCCAATCGACCTGCGCCGGGGCCGGCGTGAACGCCGCGTGGATATGCGGGATCTGCACCTGGTCATAGGATGCCTTGCCGGTGAAACCCATGGCGGCGATACGCGCGGCCTCGTCGATCAACCCTGCTTCGTCCGATGGGTCGAACCACACGCCATCCATGGCATCGATCCCGGCTTCCTGCGCGGCCAGGACCGTTTCCGCCCGCGCATGGGCCAGCGCGTCCCACCCCAGGTCCGAGCCGATGGAGGCGGAAAAGTCCGCCGTGCCCAAGAATAGACAAGTTATCTGAGGACCGTCCCGCCCGGCGGTCGAACAGGCGATTTCCATGGCGTTCTTGATCCCGCGCGGGCTTTCGATCAGCACCACGAGTTCCAGATCGGGATGGCGCGGGCGCAGGACGTCCGCAACCCAGCGCACTTCCTCGGCGTGTTCGATCTTGGGCAGGATCAGGCCGTCCGGCGCATCGGCGCAGTCAACCACGGCAAGAAGATCGCGCAGACCGTCTTCCGTGCGCGGGTTGTTGACCCTAAGCAGGCGCAGCGGCTGCCCCTCCTTGCGTTGCCCGGCATACAAGGGCAGTACGGCGACACGGGCTTCGGCCCGGCGGGCGGGCACGGTACCATCCTCCAGATCGAACACGACCATATCGGCCCCCGAGCCCATGGCCTCGTCCCAACGCTCCACACTCAACGCCGGATAAAACAGCACGCTTCGTCGTAATGTCATTCTGCAATTTCCTCCCAGATTTCGTCGATTAACCGCCGGACCGCCCGGTCCTCGGGGATCGGATGGCGTTCCGTATCCCGCACCTGACCGTCATAGGCGCCGCGCCCGCCCTCGGTGAACAAACGGTGGAAGGCCTCCCGCGCATCGTTGGTGCGTCCCAGCAGGGCCAGGGCGTAGGCCCTGTTACCCGCCGCATAGGCCCGATAGACCGGTTCGGCCTGAACTGCGAGAGACTGTTCGAACCGCGCAAGTGCCTGTTTCAGCCCCCAACGAACCGCCCGATCAGTCTCTTCATCCAGTTCCAAAACCGCCGCCCGCGCCGTCTTGGCATCCATCAGATCGATGAACCCAAGGCCGTTAAGGGACCGGGCCCATTGCACACGTGCCGCCGGATTACGGGAAAAGCGCAAGGCGGCCTCGACGGCGGCGAAATCGGCAAGCGCCCTATCCAGATCCATACGCTCCGCTAGTGCCATACCCCGGTCAACGCGGCGTTCAGCGGCGTCCGGTGTAAGCTCCGGTGCTGCGTCATTATCGTCGCTCATGATGCCCTCCCGACCGCATTCTTATGGCGGCAAACCGGGCGGCGGGCAAGATTCGCAGCTGGCGGTCACCCGGGTTTGCCTTGCCCCTGCCCGCCCCACGCGATATGAGAAGCAAATTCGAACTGTCCATCTCGATCACCCCGGAAAGGCAAGGTTCCATTGGCCAAGCGCCCGGCGAGCCAGTACGTCTGTCAGGAATGCGGCGCCGTCCATCACCGGTGGTCGGGCAAGTGCGACGGCTGTGACGCCTGGAACACCCTGGTCGAAGAATCCCAGGGCGATGCCACACCTAAGGGCCTGGGCACCGGGCGCAAGGGCCGCAGGATCGAATTCGTCGGCCTGAAGGGTGAAAACCCGCAACCGCCGCGCTGGACCGCCAATATGGAAGAGTTCGACCGGGTCACCGGGGGCGGGCTGGTACAGGGCTCCGCCGTGCTGGTCGGCGGCGATCCGGGAATCGGCAAATCGACCCTTCTCATGCAGGTCGCGGCCAAACTGGCCGCCAACCACTCGACGGCCTATATCTCGGGTGAGGAAGCGGTCGAACAGCTTCGCCTGCGCGCCCGGCGCCTGGGCTTGTCCGATGCCCCCGTTCAATTAACGGCGGCGACCAACGTGCGCGACATCGTAGCCACCCTGGACGCCCCCGGCGGCCCGGACCTGGTCATCATCGACAGCATCCAGACCATGTTCGTCGATACCTTGGAATCGGCCCCCGGCACGGTGGCGCAGGTTCGGACTTCGGCCCAAGAATTGATCCGTCTGGCCAAGCGCCGGGGTTTCGCCCTGATCCTGGTCGGCCATGTCACCAAGGAAGGCACCATTGCCGGCCCCCGCGTGCTTGAGCACATGGTCGATACGGTGCTGTACTTCGAGGGTGAGCGCGGCCACCAGTTCCGTATCCTGCGCGCCGTCAAGAACCGCTTCGGTCCCGCCGACGAGATCGGCGTGTTCGAGATGACCGACGGCGGCCTGAAGGAAATCACCAATCCCTCGGCCCTGTTTCTGGGCGACCGCGATGACGGCGACGGCCGCGAGGCCGGTTCCGCCGTGTTCGCCGGGATCGAGGGATCACGGCCGGTGCTGGTGGAAATTCAGGCCCTGGTGGCGCATTCCAGCCTAGGCACGCCCCGGCGCGCCGTTGTCGGTTGGGATTCAGGTCGTCTGTCCATGATCCTGGCCGTTCTCGAAGCCCGGTGCGGCCTTGCGCTGGGGGCATGTGACGTGTACCTAAACGTGGCTGGTGGACTTCGCATCGGTGAGCCGGCGGCGGACCTTGCCGTCGCCGCGGCTTTGGTGTCCTCCCTGACGGGCGTGGCCTTACCGCCGGAAACGGTGGTGTTCGGCGAAATCGGCCTTTCCGGGGAAATCCGCCCCGTCAGTCGCACCGATGTGCGCCTGAAAGAGGCTGGAAAACTGGGCTTTACCGGCGCCTTCGTGCCGAGGGTCCGGGGCAAAAGCAAGGAAGGGGCGGCCGCCCGCGACGCGGGCCTGACGGTGAAGGCGCTGGAACGGTTGGACGACCTTGTGACCCTATTCGAAACAGGTGCTGCACCCAGGCAGCCCGCCCGGTCCGCTTCGTGACCCGGCGCCGGAGGCGAACCGCGACATGGAAACCCTCAAGGACCTGCCGGTGAACGTGGTTGATCTTGCCGTACTCGCGGTGCTGCTGGTATCCGCCGTGTTTGCTTATGCCCGCGGATTCATGCACGAAATCCTGTCGATCGGCGGCTGGATCGGCGCCATCTTCGCGACCATCTACGGCTTTCCCTACGTCCAGCCCTATGCCCGCGACCTGATCCCCATTCAGCTTGCAGCGGATCTGGCGGCCGGTGTCGTGGTTTTCGTGTTCACCCTGTTCTCCCTGTCGTTCATCATCCGCGCGATCGCCAAGCATATCCAGCAAAGTTCGCTCAACGTGCTCGACCGTTCCCTGGGCTTTCTGTTCGGCTTGGTGCGGGGTGGCCTCATCGTCTGCCTGATTTACCTCGGCATCGAATTCCTGATGACGCCCGAAGAACAGCCGAAATGGATCCGCGAGGCCAAGTCCATGCCCCTGATTTTGCGGGGATCGGACACCCTGCGCGGCCTGATTCCCGAAAACCTGGAAGACAAGCTGAAGGAAGCCGCCCCCTCGGGCTTTTCCGGACGCATGCCCGATGTACCGAAGACCGAGGGCGAAGCCCTCAAGCGCCTGTTCACCCCACCTGCGGACGGCGGGAAAACCACACCAAAGGACGCCTACGGCTCGAAAGAGCGGGCGATCATGGACCGCGCCATCGAAAACGCCACCGGCCAAAGCAAATAATCGGACGCGCCGGAGCAAAATAACGATGAAAAGCGATCCGATCCGGAGTACATACCCGACATGAATTCTTCCCTGCTCCTGCCCGCGTCTCCCTTCACGGCGTCAGCCCATCGCAAAGCCGCCCCCTGGGACGACGACAAGCTGCGCGAGGAATGCGGCGTATTCGGCATCTATGGCCATGAAGACGCCGCCGCCCATACCGCGTTGGGCCTGCACGCGCTTCAGCATCGGGGCCAGGAATCGGCCGGGATCGTCGCCTACGACGGGGGACAGTTCCACAGCCACCGGGCCCTCGGCCTGGTCGGTGACAACTTCAACGACATGGACACCATGGCCCGCCTCAAAGGCAGCGTCGCCATGGGGCATGTGCGCTATTCCACCTCGGGCGGCACATTCATCCGCAATATCCAGCCTCTGTTCGCCGAATTCATATTCGGTGGCCTGGCCGTCGCCCATAACGGCAACCTGACCAATGCCTACCAGTTGCGCCAGGCACTGGTCGAGCGGGGCAACATCTTCCAATCCACCAGCGACACCGAGGTTATCATCCATCTGATGGCCGTAAGTGACGCCGGCCATGTCATCGACCGACTGATCGACGCCCTGCGCCAGATCGAAGGTGCCTATTCCCTGGTCGCCATGACCCAGAAAAAATTGATCGGCGTGCGCGACCCCATGGGCGTGCGGCCGCTGGTCCTGGGCCGGCTGGGCGATTCCCATATCCTGGCATCGGAAACCTGCGCCCTGGATATCATCGGCGCCGACTTCATCCGCGACGTAGAACCCGGCGAAATCATCGTCATCGACGCCGACGGCGTGAACAGCTACCACCCCTTCGGGACAAGCCGCACGCGGCGGTTCTGTATCTTCGAACACATCTATTTCGCGCGGCCTGATTCCATCATCGAAGGCCAAAACGTTTACGAGGTGCGCAAGCGCATCGGCGCCGAACTGGCCCACGAATCCCCCATCGATGCTGACGTCATCGTGCCCGTGCCGGATTCCGGCGTGCCCTCCGCCATCGGCTTCGCGCGCGAGACGGGAATTCCCTTCGAACTTGGGATCATCCGTAACCATTACGTCGGCCGCACCTTCATCGAACCGACGGACAACATCCGCCATCTGGGTGTGCGCCTGAAGCACAACGGCAACGTGGCCGAACTGAAAGGCAAGCGCGTCGTCCTGGTCGACGATTCCATCGTCCGCGGCACGACCTCGGTGAAGATCGTTGAAATGGTGCGCGACGCGGGTGCCACCGAAGTCCACATGCGGATTTCCAGTCCGCCGACGACCCATTCCTGTTTTTACGGCATTGATACGCCGGAACGCTCGCAGCTGCTTGCCGCCCAGCATGACATCCAGGGAATGGCCGACATCATCGGCGTCGACAGCCTGGCCTTCATTTCCTGGGACGGGCTGTACCGCGCGGTCGGCGAAACCGGCCGCGACATGGAAATTCCGCGCTATTGCGACGCCTGCTTCACCGGCGAATATCCCATCCCCCTGACCGACCGCGAAGCGGACCGGGGACCACGCCAGCTTTCCCTTCTGGAAGAAGGTTAGGGCTCTTGCCGGGCGGCCGTCTCGAAAACCGGATCGCAGTGATCACCGGGGCAACCCGAGGCATCGGCCGCGCCGTAGCCGGGCGCTTCGCCGCCGAAGGGGCGGAACTGATCCTGATCGGCCGGACCACCGGCGCGCTTGAGGAAGTGGACGACGAGGTGCGCAAGGCTTCGGGCAAAAACGCCACCCTGGTGCCCATGGATCTGACCGATTTCGATGCCATCGACCGCCTGGGCGCCGCCATTTTCGAGCGCCACGGCAAACTCGACATCCTGGTCGGCAACGCCGGCATGCTGGGCAACCTGAGCCCGCTGGCCCATACGGACCCCAAGGTCTGGGATCAGGTCATGGCCATCAACACGACCGCCAACTGGCGCCTGATCCGTTCGTTCGACCCTCTGCTGCGTACCTCCGACGCCGGGCGCGTGGTCATGGTCACGTCAACGGTTGGGCATGAGCCGCGGGCCTATTGGTCCGCCTATGCCGTGTCCAAGGCGGCGTTGGAAATGGCCACCCGGATCTATGCCGAGGAAACGGTGAAGACCAACGTCAAGGTCAACATTCTTAATCCCGGCGCCACGCGAACCAACATGCGGGCCAGGGCCTTCCCCGGAGAAGATCCGGAAACCGTCAAGGCGCCGGCCTCCATCACCGAGGACTTCGTACGCCTGTGCGAACCCGCCTGCACTCTCCACGGTGAAACCGTGACCGCCAAGGAATCCCCCGCGGAAAGCTGACATGGCCATCAACGCCATCGCCCTGACCTGGCCCCCCTCCGCTGTTCACGGCTGGGGCGTGTTCGGGGCCAACTTGCTCCGCGAGGTTCTCCGTCAGGGCACCCCCAAGCCAATTACCCTATTGGCCATGCATCCGGAAATGATCGACGCGGCGGATCGCGACCTGTTTCACCCCCTAATGGTGGAACAACAGCAGATCGAACAGCAGACCGGTAACGCAAAGGGAAACGTGCGGCTGAGAGATGTCCATGTTCTACACTCTCTGGGCAATAACTTTGAGGAATCGGCCGCCGCTGCGCGCTTCCGGGGCGAACCCAACGTGGGGTTCACCTTTTTCGAAAACATGGTGTTCAGCAGCGACGTGGTTAACCGCAACGCTCATTTCCAGATCATGATGACGGGATCGACCTGGAACGCGGACATCCTGCGCGACCTAGGGTTTCCCCGCGTTGGCTGCGCGTTCCAGGGCATCGACCCTGCAGCCTTCGCCCCCGGCCCGCGCACAGGCCGGTTCGGCGACCGTTTCGTGGTATTTTCCGGCGGCAAGCTGGAGCTTCGCAAGGGCCAGGACCTGGTCATCGCCGCGTTTAAACGGTTTCATGCACGCCATCCCGACGCCCTTCTGGTCACGGTCTGGCTGAACCCTTGGCCGGAAATCATGACTGAAATGGCGGTAAGCCCCCATGTCGATGGCCCGCCCGTGATCGACCAGCCATTCCCCAATTGCATCAACGACTGGGTTCGTGCCGAAGGCGTGCCTGAAGGTGCGCATGTAGATCTCAGTCCAACCTTCAACGCCGACATGCCGGCCCTATTGCGCGAATGCGATGCGGCCGTTTTTCCCAACCGCTGCGAGGGCGGCACCAATCTGGTCGCCATGGAAGCGCTTGCCACCGCTCTGCCCTGTGTTCTGTCGGCCAATAGCGGACATCTCGACCTGATCGGCCCGGACGGAAGCAACCACTGCTATCCCCTGACCCGGCAGATGCCTGTCGGTTTCGGTCCGCAGGGGGCTGACCATTGGCGCGAGTCAGATGTCGATGAGATCGTCGAAAGCCTGGAAGCGATCTACCAGGATCGCGATGATGCCGGCCGCCGGGGTCAGGCAGCCAACGCCTTCATGCAGGATTGGTCCTGGCGCAATCAAATCGGCAGACTGTTGACGGAACTGGATCGACTGACGCCTTGAATGCTGCGGTCAGCGGACCGGCGGTTCGTCCAGGGTCTTGATGACCCGCGCGGCCCCCCCATGGGCCGGGTCCAATTCCAGAACCTTCAGGGCGTCGGCCCGCGCCATCTTGGCGTCACCTGCGCCCAGGGCAGCCAGCGCGCGGGCGTGAAGCGCCGCCAGATATCCCGGCCTGAGCGCGATGGCACGGCTGTAATCCTCGATCGCGCTGACATGATTGCCGAGCGCGCCATGAACCAGCCCCCGGTAATAAAAGTTTTCCGGATCGCCGGCCCCCAGATTGACCGCCATGTTCATATCAGACAGGGCCGCCGGATAGTCTTCGAGATAGGCCTGGGTCAGGCCCCGTTCGGTGAAATAATCGGATTCCGTCCCCTTCAGCTCGATGGCCAAGGAAAAGTCGCCAAGCGCCCGCTTGTAATCACCCTGGGATCGATAGTACTTGCCGCGCAGGACCAGGGCCTCACGGTTGCGCGGCTGCACGCGCAGTACTTCGTTGAGATCCAGAATGGCGGTGTCCAGGCGGCCGCTTTGGGCACGGGTCTTTGCCCGTTCCATGAACGTCGTCATCTCCTGGGGCCGAAGCTTGGCCGCCTCGGCATAGTCTTCTTCCGCATCCTTGAATTTCCCGGCATCGCCGTAGGCTGCTCCCCGGTTGACATAGGCGCGGTAATATTTGGGGCGCAGCTTGATCGCCCGGGAGAAATCGCGGATCGCGGCATTGATGTTGCCCAGCCGTCGATAGGTCGCGCCCCGGTTGTTGTGAACCCGTGCCAAGTCACCGTCGTTCAGCGTGTCCGCGTCGATCGCCTTGGTGAACAGGTCGACCGCCTGCTGCAGACTGCCGGCCTTGGCGGCGGCGACGCCGGCTTCGAAATCCTGGGCCGCCTGGGCCTCAGCGGGGCCGGACGGCCAGATCACGGCAACCGTCAGCAACAGAATGGCCGCCAGGCGCACCAATAGCCTTGTCATACTTACGTCTCTCCGATCGGCGAGGCAGCCGGACCGCCGGGAGGCGGCCCGGAAGGATGAATTCCAAGGCTGGACTTAACAGATGAGGCGCCCCCGGCGCAATGCACGAAGGCAACAAGGCCGGGCTGAGCGCTTCAGATTTTGTAGCCCAGGCGCAACCCACCCCAATGGCGCCCGCGTACTGTGATCGGCGCCGACAGGTCCTTCATCAGAACGAAATTTCCCCCGCCCATATCGCGGCGGTAGGTTTGCAGGAAGAAAGGACGCGTATTCTGGCCTGCGCGCAGGCCCGTGCGGTCATTGAACAAGCGTCGGTTGCGGCAGTTACCGTTATTCCACACGGGATCATCGCCCTGGGGCTGCGAAAACTTGAGGTTATGGGTCGGCAAAAACCCATTGCGGTCGACGGCGGCGCAGAACACGACCTTGTCATCGAAGGTCAGCATGGGTTCCTGGACGTCCGGCAACAGACGATCTGTCAACGTGACGAAGGGCGTCATGCATTGTTCCGGGTTGGTACCGGGGATCGGCTCATATGCTTCCGAAAACAGGTCCTCTTCGGTGATCTCGCCTGAGTCCAAGGCGGCTTCGAAGCGACGGGCGATCTCATTGGCCCGGGATTGGATTTCCCGAATGAACCGGCTGTCCGAGGTTTCAAGCCCGGCCTGATTGATTTGGCCGATCATGCCCTCACCGCGTTCTAGCAGAGAACTGACGCGTTGTTCCGCCGTTTGCAGCTTATCGCCGGTTTCCTTGAAGCTGGAAACGAGGCGCTCCATCTCGTTAATGAACCCGTTGCATTGCTCGCGCGACGACGACGATGCGCCGACGATTTCGGCGATCTGGTTTTCCATGGTGCCGATGGATTGACCGATTCCGTCGACGGCGCTGTTGATCTGGCCGACGCCGGCGTTCACCTCCTCGGCCATGCCGATGGTCTTCTGGCTGGTGTTCATCAGCCCGGACACGTTGGACGCCAGATCGGCGACCGCCTCGTCAATGGCGCCGGTGGCCTTGCCCGTTTGGTTGGCCAGCGCCTTGACCTCGCCCGCAACAACCGCGAACCCTTTGCCAGCCTCACCCGCGCGGGCGGCCTCTATCGTGGCGTTAAGGGCGAGAAGGTTGGTCTGCTTGGACACTGCCTCGATGTCCTGGGTGATCTTGGTCACCCCGGAAAGGGAATTTTCCAGAACGCCTAATGATTGTTCGATGTTGGTCACGGAAGAGACCAAGGCTGCGATGCGCGACACGGCGCCGGTCACCTGTTCACGGGAGTCGTTCATCACCGACCCGGCTTCCTGGGCCGCCCGCGAGGTATCTCCACCGGCTGCGTCGATGCGATTGAAGGCATCAATCAGTTCCTGCGCCTTCTGTCGCATCTGATCCACCATATCCGTCTGCTGGTGGAAGTGGTTGGTGATGGATTCCACATCGCCGGCCACATCGGCCAGTTCCAGGCTCAGGTCCTCGACCCGTTTCAGGATTTCGTTGGCAAAGGCGTTGTAGTCGATCTGCTGGGCTACGGACGGCGTGGTATCAGCCTCCGCCCTGTCCTGGACGTTGGTCATTTGCACCTCCCCATGCAAAGCAGCCACTCTTTTCGGTGGCTTACATAGCGTTTGAAAGGGTGCCACGTTCTTCTTCGCACGCCAAGTGTTCGTCTGAAATTTTACATGACAGGGGATTTATTTCACGAATGTATTGTTATGAATTCACAACCAATGCCGGCGGATATAAGAAACCAGGGACTTGACCGTACCATCCCAGTCGCCGGCGGCCGGTTGGCGGAACAGCCGCATGGTCGGGTACCAGGGTGTGTCATCCCGGTCCAACAGCCAGCGCCATTCAGGCACCTGGGGCAACGTCATCGCCACGGGCCTTCCCAACGCCCCAGCCAGATGGCCGACGGCGGTATCACAGGTCACGACAAGATCAAGGCATTCGATCAGCGCCGCCGTCGCGGCGAAGTCACGCAGGTCCGGCGTCATGTCGACAACGGCATCGGCGCCATGGGCGGCCAGATCCGTGCCGCCGCCCATTTGCAACGAAACCAGCGTCGCCCCCGATAGATCCAGCAAAGGCAGAAACGGCGCCAGACCAGGGCTTCGCACCCGGTCGCGGGGATGATCGGGGCCGCCCTTCCAGACGATGCCGATGCGCGGACCCGCAAGCTTGTCCAGGCGACGGCGCCAGTCGGCGCAATCCTGATCGGGAGCCCGAAGATAAGGTACGTCGGCAGGAATCGTCGCAAGGTCGGTGTCGAAGGCACCCGGTAGCGACATCAGGGGGATCTGATAATCATGGCCGGGCAGACTGTCGTCCCCCTGCTGGACCACCTGAATGACCCCATCCAGGGACGTCATCAGCCGTCTCAAGGCTGCCGGGCACTCCAGGATGACGTGCTGGTCGGCTGCCGCCAGCAGCGCCGCATAGCGGGCGAATTGGATCGTGTCGCCAAACCCTTGTTCCGCCCGCACCAGAACCGTCGCCCCGGGCTCGGCCCCGGCGGAGGTCCAGCGCGGCACCTTTCCGCCCCGGTCCTGACCCTTGAAACGGGCCGTGCGCCAGCGCGCCTCATAGGCCTGCCAGCCTTCCGCCAAACGCCCCAGCAACAGCAGGGTCATGGCGCGGTTGCGCCGGCATTCCGCATCCTCCGGATCAAGCGCCAGAGCGCGGTCGTAGGATAGCAATGCGTCGTCGAGGCGCCCCAGTTCGTGCAGCGCCACGCCCTTGTTGGCATGTAGGGCAGCGATGTCGGGGGCCGCCGTCAGGCCGGCATCGTACTGTGCCATGGCGGCGGTCAGGTCCAGGCGTTCGCGCAGGATATTGCCCAGATTGCAATGGGCCTCGGCCATGCCGGGGTTTGCTCGGATCGCCTGACGATAGCATTCCATGGCCGCGTCGTCCTCGCCCCGCCCCTGATGCAACTGGCCCAGGGCCTGATGGGCGTCGGCCAAATTGGGGTCAAGCGCCGCCGCCCGCCGAAAGCAGGCCTCGGCACCGGCCGCCGCCGACGCCCCGCCGCCCTGCAGAGCAAGGCCCAGGTTTAGATGGGCCGGCGCCAGATCAGGGGCAAGTTCCAAGGCCAGCCGTGCGCGCGACCGCGCGGCATCGAACTCACCCGCGGTCACCAAGGCAGCCGCCATGTCCGAATGCACGGCGGCGTCGTTGGGGGTCAATGCCACGGCATCCCGATAGGCTTCGGCGGCCTCGGACGCCCGCCCCTGGGCCATCAGTACCCGGCCCAGATTGGCGTGATACATGGCCGCGCGGGGATCCGTTTCGATGGCCCTGCGGATATGCTCCATGGCTGTCATCGCATCGCCTTTCTGGTAGAATACCAACCCCAGAAGGTGCAGGGCATCGGCATGATCAGGATGGTCGGCAAGGATCGCTCGGTAGGCTTTTTCGGCAGTTGCCAAGTCGCCGGCCTGATGGCGGGCGATCCCCCGCGCCAGAGCATCCATCGTCTCAGCCATGACGACGGTCCGGGATCGGGGCGGTTCCGGCGAAGGCCGAAAGCGCCTTTTCCAGGCGCTGCCACTGATCTTCCGGCCCTGGCAGGCCGAACCGCAGCCAGTTTGAATTTGTCCGGAACCGCCGAACCAGGATTCCCGCCCCCGCCAGAAGATCGTAGAGGGCCGGGGCGTCGGCATGATCAGCCAGCACGAACAGATCGGTACCACCGACGATACTCAGACCGGCGTCGGTTAGAAGACCTCGCAGGCGGACCGTATGGGCCGCCAAAAGAGTGCGTTCCGCCGCCGCCCAGGCTTGATCGCCCAGCGCGTGGGCGCCGATCTCCTGAGCCGGACCGGACACGGCCCAGGGCCCCATATCCGCTTCCAGTCGACGCACCATGCGCGGCATGGCAAGGGCGAAGCCCAGGCGCAGTCCCGCAAGCCCGTGGAACTTACCGAAGGATCGTAGAATGATGACGTTCGTCAAAGGCAAGACGGGGACAAGGCTGATGTCCGGGCGGACATCGGCAAAGGCCTCGTCAACGATCAGCCAGTGGTCGGCCTCGGCCGCGTCACGGGCCCAGGCCGTCAGCCGTTCCGGATCGACCGCACGGCCGTCCGGATTGTTGGGATTAACCAACACCAATGAGCGGTCCGGCGGCGGCAGATCCGCCAAGTCTTCCACCTCTGCCCCCGATGCCCGCCAGGCGGCGGCATGTTCGGCATAGGTCGGGCCGAGAACCGCCACCCGGTGCGCGCCCAGCACCCGGGGCAGCACCTGGATCAACGCCTGGGTCCCCGGCGCGCAGGCGACCAAGTCAGGCCCGGCGGCGCCATAGGCATCCGCCGCCGCCGTCTTCAGGGCCTTCAGACCGGTCGACTGCGGCAGCCGCGTCCAAGCATCGGACGATAGCTCGGTCACTGGATATGGCGTCGGATTGATGCCCGTGGACAGATCAATCCAGCCGGCCGACGGCGCGCCGAAACGCACCGTGGCGGCAGCGAGGTCACCACCGTGACCTTCAACCCCGAATTCGTCGTCTTTCCGTGGCACGGATGCTCCCTATCTGCCGGGCAGTCTACCCCCATTTCGCCGCCGCCCCATACCGGGCCGCCACGCAGGATCACTAACACCCTCCAGACCATGGACGAAAGCCCCAAGGTAGGCCACATTGTCGCCCAATTGGACGAGGATGTTGGTCGTCTCGGCGGTTGCGCCGATCCGGGAGATAAGGAGAATCGCTTATGCGCAGGACACTGGCCATGGGGCTGTTTGCCGCCCTGTTCCTGATTATCGCGGGGCCTGCGGCGCAGGCTGCCGAGGGCGATGTCGCGGGCAAGGTCCTGCGCCTGAAAGACGGCGCCATGGCCATGCAGGATGCGACGCCCCGGCCCCTGACCGTCGGCAGCGACGTTCTTGTCGGTGACGTGATTTCCACCGGCGCAGGTGCGCGTCTTGAATTTTCCCTGCGCGACGGGTCGGTCGTGACCTTGGGCGAACGGGCAACCTTCGCGCTGTCGGATTTCGAGGATACGCCGTCCAAGGAAAACATCACCCTGCGTCTTCTTTCCGGTGCCTTCAAGGCGGCGTCCGGCGCGATCGCCGCACGGAACCCCGACGCCATGACCGTCGCCACCAACACGGCGACCATCGGCATCCGGGGCACCACCGTTTGGGGCGGCACGTTGGACAGCGCGTTCGAGGTGGCCCTGCTGGAGGGCACCGCCGTCACGGTCACCACGCGGGCGGGTACGGTGGAACTGAACACCGTCGGTCAGGGGACAAGCGTCCCCTCGGAGAACCAGCCGCCAGCGCCCCCCATCACCTGGGCCCAGACGAAGGTGACCCGTGCACTGGCGACGGTCGATTTCTAGGGCAGTGGACATTTAACCCCGGCCTGGGGAAACTGGCGCCCCGCAACTAACCGACAGGGTGCCTTTCTCCATGACCGCCGATTTCGCTCGCCTGACCGCCAACTGGCCCTTTCCCACCACCGTGCGCTTCGGTCCCGGTCGCCTGATCGAATTGGGTAAGACGACGGCGCGCCTGGGCATCAAGCGGCCCCTGATCGTCACCGACGCGGGGTTGGCGGCATCTGACATCGTCGCCGCGGCCGGAGCCTCCCTGGCCGACGCGGGCCTCGACGGCGAGGTGTTTTCCCAGGTCAAATCCAACCCCACGGCGACCAACGTCGCCGCCGGTGCCGCCGCATTCCGGGACAGCGGGCGTGACGGCATTATCGCCATCGGCGGCGGATCCGCCATGGACGCGGCCAAAGCCATCGCCCTGCAGGTCGGCCACGATGGCCCCGCCCTCGACTATGCCGTGGGCGGGCCGCGCTACCGGGAAATCGATGGGACGGCCATCGCCCCCTTGATCGCGGTGCCGACAACATCCGGCACCGGGTCGGAAATGGGCTATGCCGCCGTGATCTCCGACGAAGACGCGCGGACCAAACGCATTCTCTATCACGCCAACTTGCTGGCCCGCACGGTGATCTGCGACCCGGAACTGGTCACGGGCCTGCCCGCGAACCTGACCGCCTGGACCGGCATGGACGCCGCCGTGCATTGCATCGAGGCCTATTGCGCCACCACCTACAATCCCCTGTGCGACGGCATCGCCGCCGAGGGCATGCGCCTGATCGCGACCTGGCTGCCGCGTGCCGTTACAGACGGCAACGATATCGAAGCGCGGAGCCAGATGATGGCCGCCGCCGCCATGGGGGCCGTTGCGTTCAACAAGGGGCTGGGCGCCGTGCATGCGATCTCACACGCCATCGGCGCGCATAAGGACAGCCACCATGGCCTGACCAACGCCGTGGTCCTGCCCTATATCCTGGACCACAACCGGGCAGCCATCGATGAACGCTGCGCCGTATTGGCCCGCTGCATGGGACTGCCCCGGGCCGATTTCACCGGCCTGATGGATTGGACGCTGGCAATCCGCGACACCTTCGACATTCCCCACACCCTGAATGGTCTTGGGGTCGGCGAGGACGATTTGAACGCCCTGTCGGAAACCGCCGCCGCCGACGTCACCGCGCGCGAAAACCCGGTACCCGTGGACGCGGCGGCACTGCGCGGCGTCATGGTCCGCGCCCTTTCCGGCACTCTGGGATAGGACACCGCCATGCCCGCCACACCCGGCCTTCTGGAACTTGTCGATCAGTGCGAATACATGGCCCGCGCCTATGCCGAAGCCGGCGCCCCCCTGCCGCGTCGCCGCCCGGACGGATTCCCGGCCATCGTCGCCAGCATCATCGGCCAGCAGGTATCCGCCCATGCCGGGGCCGCCATCCTGCGCCGGGTCGAAGCCGGATTGGGCACGGTGAGCGCCGAGGCCGTTCTCGCCAAGACCGACGATGACCTGCGCGCCTTCGGCCTGTCCCGGCCCAAGGTCAAATACATCCGCGGCGTGGCCGACGCCGTGGTGGCGGGCGAACTGGATTTCGACGCCCTGCACCACGCCCCCGACGACGAGGTCCTGGAGACCCTGACCCAACTGAAGGGCATCGGCCAATGGACGGCGGAAATCTATCTGATGTTCGCGCTGGGACGGGCCGACGTCATGCCGTCGGGTGATCTGGCCTTGGCGGAATCAGCCGCCCGCCTGATGGGCCTGGACGCCCGCCCCAAACCGAAGGAACTGGCCGTCATCGCCGAACGCTGGCGGCCGTGGCGGTCCACCGCGGCCCTGATGCTGTGGTACTACTACCGCTTCACGGGCGGGCCGGGCGCGCCGGAGGTATAACGGCCGGCGGCCCCAACTTCCGCAATGGTGATCTAACCCAGGCCCCTGACAAACGCCATAAGGCGTTCCGCATCCGCGTCATTCATATCCAGACGGGCATGGGTATGATCTTCGGTCTTGGCCACGATGGATGCCTCGTAGGTCCCAAGGTCAGGCAGATCGATGGTGAAGGTATCCCCTTCCGTGACTTCAAGACCGCGGTCGAGCACCACACCGCCACCCATGGACAGGCTATGCAACGTTGTCTCCTTGGCCACACCCGCCACCGTGACCGTGACCGTCTGGCCCATTGGATGGCGCGTCGAATAGTCCGGGTCCTGGCTGTCGCGGATGATCTCCAGCAGGCGTTCGTTCATGTGGTCGATACCCGACTTGACCTGGGCCGCCGCCTCCAACTGCTGCGACGCCGCGTCGCCGGACTGGCCCGCGACCTCCGTCACCTGGATGATGTTCGACGACACTTCCTGGGTGCCCGATGCCGCCTGCTCCACATTGCGGGCGATCTCCTGGGTCGCCATGCCCTGCTGTTCGACCGCCGCCGCCACCGACGATGAAATCTCGTTGATGTCCGAGATCGTCTTGGTGATGCCGGCGATGGCCTCGACACTGTTCTGCGTCGC
>JBLXDU010000008.1:0-200083 GCA_048263775.1 Rhodospirillales bacterium | reverse complement strand
CTCGTTGATCGAGGCCGAGAGTTCCTCCGCCGCCGACGCGACGGTCTGCACGTTGATCGTCGCTTCTTCCGCCGCCGCCGCCACGGTCGAGGCCTGGGTATGGGCCGACTGCGACAGGTCCGCCGCCGCCCGTGCCGAATTCTCGACCGTGTTGACGCGATCCTTGACCAGTTCGACCGCCTTGGCGACCTCCTCTTCCAGCGCCGAGTTGAGCGCCAGGACTTCGCCGCGCAACCGCCGGCGGTTGCGGCGGTCCTCGGTCTCGCGTTCCGCCGTCATGCGATTCACTTCCTGGGCATTCTCCTTGAACACCTGCACGGCGCCGGCCATTTCCCCGACCTCGGTCTTTTCGCCGAGGCCTGGAATTTTGGCTTCCAGGTTGCCCCCGGCCAGATCGTTCATGGCGCCGGTGATCGCCATGATGGGCGCGCGCACGCGGTAATTCAGCAGCCAATAACTGCCGATGACCAACAGGGTCAGCATCACCACCGTGACCCACACGCTGATCTGAACCAGGCTGCGCACCCCTTCGAGGGTGTCCTCGACCGCCTGTGACTTGGCATCGAGCTGATTCTTGATTTCGGCTTTCAGGCCTTCGAGGGCCCCGGTCAGGGCGCTGTCGTCGATGCTCAGCGCCTGATCGATCTCCTGGGGCGATTTCCCCTGTCCGGCCTGGGCCAACACCGTCTCGGCCGCCGTGCCGTAGCCGGCGATGACGCCGAGCAGGTCGTCCAGCAGCTTGCCCTCGTTTTCCGACACGCCGAGAGCCTTGTAGGACGCCGCGTCGGCAGTGATGGCGGTGACGTCGGCCTTGACCTTATCGGCAATGGCCGCATCGCGGCGGATTACCAGATTCTTGAAATTGTGGATCAGGCCACCGAATCCCAGATGGGCGCGGATCGAATTCAGAAGCTGCGACTTGGTCTTCTTCGCACCCTTCTTCTTTTTACCTTCGGCTGCCTGGGCGAGAACCTTCAGCGCCTCCAGCGCCGGCATCGGGTCGATCTGGATCTTGGCGTCGATCTCCTCGGCGGCGACGGCGTCGAAGGTCAGCGTTTCAATCTCGCCCGCCTGCGCGCCATAGACCGTGACGATTTCCTCAAGCGTGCCGAGCGCCGACGTTTCCGTGTCGTTCAGCCCCAGGCCTTCGTAGGTCTTGATGATGCTCATGGACTTGTCGGTGAACTTCTTGATGTTCTCCAGGTACTCGTCCGTCTGGCGCAGCATGTAGTCCTTGAAGTTCTCGATCAGGCCGCCGTACCCCATGGCCGAGCGAAGATCGCCGAGAAGACGGACTTTTTCGTTTTGTGCTTCCTGAAATTCGACCCAGGCATCGTCGATCGTTTCGACGTTATTGGTGATTCGGAGCACGTTGGCGACTTGGATGATGCCCGTCACCACGATGGCGATGAGCAGCAACCGGCTCGCCGTGCTGATCCGTAGATTGTTCATGATTCCCCCTGTGCTGGGTATTCGACGCGTTTGTTTTTATTCGGTGATTTGTGGTCGTTGGCTGGCCCGCAAAAACCGGAATGGCCCACGGGTCAGCAGCCGCCCGGCCCGGCCCTTGGGCCACGCGCGCGCGTAACGGTCCGCCGTCAACAGGCGTCCGCCGATCGTCTAAAGGTGATGGCTGTCCTCCCAGAACGAGCCCTCCCACGACTTCTCGCGGTTTTGTTAGGCAATGCCCGAGGTTTCGCCCCGGATCATCGACCGCGTCAAAACTATACCAAACTAAAGAGTCCGCCGCCTACCACGGAGTATTCCGCAACGCGGAATCGCTGCAGGCTGTTACGGGCGTCCAATCGCCGGACCGACGTATATGATGAAAAAGCCCAGCTTTCCAATTGACATAAAGATATCTTTATATGTATATGATGGCCTATGAGGACTTTAGATGACACCATGGCCGGCATGCGCGCGGCGGCGGAACCGACCCGCCTTCGCATTCTGGCGCTTTGTGCCGACGGCGAATTGACGGTATCCGAACTGGTCCGCATCCTGGGCCAAAGCCAACCGCGCATTTCCCGCCACCTGAAGGTGCTGACCGCCGCCGGGCTGCTGGCCCGCGTGCCGGAAGGCAGCTGGGTGTTCCATCGCCTCGCCCAGGACGGCCCGCAGACGGACCTGGCGGCCCGTCTGGTCGATCTTGCCCCGCTCGACGACGAGGTTCTGGCCCGCGACCGTCAGCGCCTGGTGCAGATCAAGCGCGAACGAGCCGAAGAGGCCGCCCGCTACTTCCGCGAAAACGCCGGGCAATGGGACCGGTTGCGCTCGCTCCATGTCGATGACGCCGTGGTCGAAAAGGCGATCCTCGACCTTGCCCCCGAAACCATCGAACGCCACCTGGACCTGGGTACCGGCACCGGCCGTATTCTTGAACTGTTGGCCGGACGTACGGAACATGCCCAGGGGGTCGACCTGTCCCGCGAGATGCTGGCCGTGGCCCGCGCCAACCTGGACAGTGCCGGGTTGAGCCATTGTCAGGTCCGCCAGGCCGACATCACCCAATTGCCGTTCCCGGCCGAAACCTTCGATCTGGTGACCCTGCATCAGGTGCTGCACTACCTGGACGATCCGGTGCGCGCCATCGAGGCGGCGACCGCCATGGTCCGCCCCGGTGGGACACTTTTGATCATCGATTTCGCCCCCCATGAAGAAGAAACCCTGCGCCGTGACCACCAACACCGGCGCCTGGGCTTTTCCGATGCCCAGACCGAAGTCTGGCTTAAGAGCGCCGGCCTCACGCCGCGCGCCATCCGCCACCTTTCCGGCGATCCCCTGACCGTGACCCTGTGGTCCGCCGTCAAGACCCCCGCCGCCGCCAACACCGATGCCGCGCCGCTTCTGACAAAACCCGCCACGAGCCGTACCCTGGAGAACACCGTCTGATGCCCAAACCGCCCACTGATACCCTGCGCCAGGTTGCCGCCTTCGGCCGCGCCGCCGTTGCCGGCGGCTCCGTCGCTGCCGCCCTGCCCGACGACGTCGAGGTTTCGTTTGAGTTCTTTCCGCCGTCGAGCGAGCGCGCCGAGGCCAATCTGTGGGACAGCATCCAGCGCCTGGCGCCGCTCAACCCGAAGTACGTTTCCGTGACCTACGGCGCCGGCGGCTCGACCCGTGAGCGCACCCACGCCACGGTCAAGCGCCTGCTCGACGAAACCGACCTTCTGCCGGCGGCGCACCTGACCTGCGTCGATGCAACGACCCAGGAAATCGACACCGTCGCCCAGGACTATTGGGACATGGGCGTGCGCCATATCGTGGCCTTGCGCGGCGATCCGCAGGATTCGTCCGGCCATTACACGCCGCACGCCGGCGGCTATGCCTTCGCCTGCGATCTGGTTGCCGGACTGCGCCAGATCGGCGATTTCAACATTTCCGTCGGCGCCTATCCGGAAGTCCACCCAGAAGCGCGCAGCGCCAAGGCCGACATGGACAACCTGAAACGCAAGATCGACGCCGGCGCCGATCAGGCGATCACCCAGTATTTCTTCGACACCGACGTCTATCTGCGCTTCGTCGATCAGGCGCGGGCCGCCGGCATCTGGGTGCCGATCATCCCCGGCATCATGCCGATCCACAATTTCACCAAGGTCGCGAATTTCTCCAAGCGCTGCGGGGCGACGATTCCGCGCTGGCTGGGCGATCTGTTCGACGGGCTGGAGAACGACCCCGACACGCACAAGCTGGTCGCCGCCTCCCTGGTCGCCGAACAGTGCCGCACCCTGCACGCCTTCGGCGACAAGCAGTTCCACTTCTACACCCTGAACCAGGCGGATCTGACCTACGCCATCTGTCACATGCTGGGCGTGCGCCCCAAGCATCCGATGGGGAGCGACGCCGGTGACCAAACAAACAAGAAACAAACAGGCTGATTCCATGAATGACATGTCCGACCGCTTCCCCAGGCACCTAGCCGGGGACCGCAGCGATGAATTGCGCGATATCCTGAACGAACGCATCCTGGTGCTGGACGGCGCCTGGGGCACCATGATCCAGCGCCACAAGCTGGAGGAAGAAGATTTCCGCGGCGAGCGCTTCAAGGACCACGGCCATGATCTGAAGGGCAACAACGACCTTCTGATTCTGTCCCGCCCCGACGTGGTGACGGACATCCACGACCAGTTCCTGGCCGCCGGTGCCGATGTGACGGAAACCAATACCTTCAACGCGACCTCCATCGCCCAGGCCGACTACGGCACCGAGGATTTGGTGTATGAGTTGAACTATCAGGGGGCCCGCTTGGCCCGCGCCGCCGCCGACGCCTGGACCGCGAAAACCCCGGACAAACCCCGCATGGTCGCCGGCGCCCTCGGGCCGACCAACCGCACGGCCTCGATCTCGCCCGACGTCAACGACCCCGGCTTCCGCAACGTGACCTTCGACGCCCTGGTCGAAGCCTATACGGAAGCCGTGCGCGGCCTGACCGACGGCGGCGCCGACATCCTGTTGCTGGAAACCATCTTCGACACCCTGAACGCCAAGGCGGCGATCTACGCCATCCTGAAATTCTTCGACGATGCCGGACGGCGCTGGCCCTTGATGATTTCCGGCACCATCACCGATGCCTCGGGCCGCACCTTGTCGGGCCAGACGGCGGAGGCCTTCTATACCTCCATCGCCCATGCCAATCCGATTTCCATCGGCTTCAACTGCGCGCTCGGCGTCGAGGAACTGCGCCCCCATGTGCAGGCCGTCGCAACCGCCGCGTCGACCTACGTCAGCGTCTATCCCAATGCGGGCCTGCCCAACGAATTCGGCGAATACGACGACACGCCCGAACATATGGCCGAACATCTGGCGGATTTCGCCCGCGCCGGCCTGATCAACGTGGTCGGCGGCTGCTGCGGCACCACGCCGAGCCACATCCAAGCCATCGCCGAGGCGGTCCAGGGCATCACGCCCCGCACCCCGCTCAAGAACGATAACCAGTTGCGCCTGTCCGGTCTGGAGCCGCTGACCTTTGATGCGGTCACTGGTTTCGTTAACGTCGGCGAGCGCACCAACGTCGCCGGCTCGCCCAAGTTCGCCGGGCTGATCCGCGACGGAAATTTCGCCGACGCCCTGGAAGTCGCCCGCCAGCAGGTTCTGAACGGCGCCCAAATCATCGACGTCAACATGGACGACGCCATGCTTGAGGGCGAGCAGGCGATGACCAAGTACCTTAACCTGATCGCCGCCGAGCCGGATATCGCCCGCGTGCCGATCATGGTCGACTCCTCGAAATGGACGATCCTGCAGGCGGGCCTGCGCTGCATGCAGGGCAAGGGTGTGGTGAACTCGATCAGCCTCAAGGAAGGGCCAGAGCCGTTCATCGAACAGGCCAGGGAGATCATGCGCTTCGGCGCCGCCGTGGTCGTCATGGCCTTCGACGAAACGGGCCAGGCGGAAAATTACGACCGCATGGTCAAGATCTGCACCCGCAGCTACAAGATCCTGACGGAAGAGGTCGGCTTCCCGCCGTCGGACATCATCTTCGACGCCAACATCTTCCCCATCGCCACGGGGATCGACGCCCATGACAATTTCTCCAAGGACTACATCGCCGCGGTGAAGACCATCAAGGAAACCCTGCCCCACGCACATACCTCGGGCGGGCTGTCCAACATGTCGTTCTCGTTCCGCGGCAACAACGCCGTGCGCGAAGCCATGCATTCCGTGTTCCTGTATCACGCGATCAAGGCCGGCCTGGACATGGCCATCGTCAACGCGGGCCAGTTGACGGTCTATGCGGACATTCCCGAAGACCTGCGCAATCTGGTCGAGGACGTGGTGCTGAACCGGCGCAAGGAAGCGCAGGAAGAATTGGTCGAGATCGCCGATCAGGTGAAGGGCCAGGCCAAGACCAAGAAGGAAGACTTGTCGTGGCGCGAGAAGCCCGTGGCCGAGCGCATGACCCATGCCCTGGTCAACGGCATCGCCGACTACATCGACGAGGACACCGAGGAAGCCCGCCAGTTGTTCGACAAGCCGCTTGAGGTCATCGAAGGGCCGCTGATGGACGGCATGAACGTGGTCGGCGACCTGTTCGGATCGGGCCAGATGTTCCTGCCCCAGGTGGTGAAGTCGGCCCGCGTCATGAAAAAGGCCGTGGCCTATCTGACGCCCTATCTTGAAAAGGAAAAGGCCGCCGCCGGCGACACCCGGGCCAAGGGCAAGATCGTCATGGCGACGGTCAAGGGTGACGTCCACGACATCGGCAAGAACATCGTCGGCGTGGTGCTTCAGTGCAACAGCTACGACGTCGTCGATCTGGGCGTCATGGTGCCCTATCAGAAAATCCTGGATACGGCCAAGGAAGAGAACGCGGACATCATCGGCCTCAGCGGCCTGATCACGCCGTCGCTTGAGGAAATGACCACCGTCGCCCGCGAGATGAAGCGCCAGGGGCTGACCCTGCCGTTGCTGATCGGCGGCGCCACCACGTCCAAGGTCCATACGGCCGTGAAGGTCGCGCCCAATTACGATGGGCCGGTTATTCATGTGCTGGATGCGTCGCGCGCCGTGGGTGTTGCTTCCAACCTGCTGTCGGACACCTTGAAGGACGATTTCGTCACACAGATTTCCGACGAATACGACGTACTGCGCGACAAGCATGCCAACCGCAAGAAGGCCGACAACCAGGCCACCATCGCGACGGCGCGCGCCAATGGCTACAAGGACGACTGGGCCGCCTACGGGCCGGCCGAACCGACCTTTACCGGCCTCAAGACGTTCGAGGACTACGACCTTGCCGAACTGGTCACGCGCATCGACTGGACGCCGTTCTTCCGCACGTGGGAACTGGCAGGCACCTATCCGACGATCCTGGACGACCCCAAGGTCGGGGAAGCCGCGCGCAATCTGAAGGCCGACGCCGACGCCATGCTGCAGAAGATCGTCGGCGAAAAGTGGCTGACCGCCCGCGCGGTGATCGGCTTCTTCCCGGCCAACAGCATCGGCGACGATGTGGAAATTTATACCGACGCGAACCGCGCCGAAACCGTGACGACCCTCAACTTCCTTCGCCAACAGATGACGAAGGACGCCAAGCGGCCCAACTTCTGCCTCGCCGATTTCGTGGCCCCGAAGGACAGCGGCAAGGCTGATTACGTCGGCGGCTTCGCCGTCACGGCGGGCATCGGCATCGAAAAGAAACTGGCCGAGTTCAAGGCCAATCACGACGACTATTCGGACATCCTGCTGAAGGCGCTCGCCGACCGCCTGGCAGAAGCCTTCGCCGAGCGCATGCACGAGCGCGTGCGCAAGGAATTCTGGGCCTATGCCCCCGGCGAGAATCTGGCTAACGACGACCTGATCCACGAAAAATACCGCGGCATCCGCCCGGCACCCGGCTATCCCGCCTGCCCCGACCATACGGAAAAGCGCAAGCTGTTCGACCTGCTGCAGGCGGAAAAGAACACCGGGATCGAGCTGACGGAAAGTTTCGCCATGACGCCGACGGCCGCTGTCTCGGGCTTCTATTTCGCCCATCCGGACAGCCAATATTTCGGCATCGGGCGGATTTCCAAGGACCAGGTCGAGGACTATGCCAAGCGCAAGGGCCAGGACTTGGAAATCACGGAACGCTGGCTGGCGCCGAACCTGGTCTACGACCGCTAATTCGGCGTCTCCGCCGCTTGGATTTCATCGGCCCCTGGCGCATCATGGCGCGATGATTCGCCCCGCCATGAGCCCCTCGCCCCGCCCCCAAGGCGTGCCCCGACCGTGACCGCGTCCGGCGGCCCCTTTCCGCAGCTTCGCGACGTGCCCGCCCTGGTGGTCGGCGTGCGCCATGCGGCCTGGCTGACACCCGAAGGCGAGATCGAGACCCTGACGCCGGCAGAAGCATCCCGCCGGGTGCGCAAGACCGACCGCGTCATGGTCTGCCATGCCAAGGCGACGGCACGGCGATTGAACCTTCAAAGCATTCCCGCCCTCGACCTGTTGGAACTGTTCGCCTTCTGCCGTCCGGCCAAGTTCTGCCTGCCGACGCCGCGCGGCCTGGCCGAGGCCCTGAACCTGGCCCTGCCCGCCAGCCACGAAGCCGAAGCCGAAATTCTGACGCTCGCCGCCCATCGCCTGCTCACCGATCTGCGCGAGGAAGGGCGGGGTGACACCGCCGCCATCGCCTGGTCCATGGGCCGGGGCGGCTGGCCCTGGACATCCGCCGTGCTGGCGGCCCTGGGGGCGGGGGAGGAGCCCCATTCGGCGTCGACCCGCCGGGGCCTGATGATCTGGCAGCGCCTGCCCGACTGGGAGGACGAGGCCCCGCCGCCGCCGCCCGGAAACCAGCCCGTGGCGGCCGCGGAAGCCCGCGCGCAACTGGCGGTCCTGTTGGGCCGCGGGTCGGAGCAGCGCCCCCAGCAGGCCGATTATGCCGCCGGCGCCGTCGCCGCCTTCCTGCCCCGCGACCGAGCGGGAGAACCGCGCTTCGTCCTGGCCGAGGCGGGCACGGGGGTCGGCAAAACATTGGGCTACATCGCGCCGGCCAGCGTCTGGGCGAAAAAGAACCAGGGCACGGTGTGGATTTCGACCTTCACCCGCAACCTGCAGCGGCAATTGGATGCGGAACTCGACCGGCTTTACCCAGACGCGGTGGAGAAGGAACAGAAGGTCGTCGTGCGCAAGGGGCGGGAAAACTATTTCTGTATCTTGAATTACGAGGAGGCTCTCAACCGCTCCCTACAGATGCCGGGTCCGGCCTCAATCGCCCTCGGCCTGTTGGCCCGCTGGGCGTTGGCGACCCGCGACGGCGACATGGTGGGCGGCGACTTCCCGGCCTGGCTGGCCGATCTCATGGGCACGGGCCTGACCACGGATTTGACGGACACCCGGGGCGAATGCGTCTATGCCGCCTGCGCCCATTACGGCAAATGCTTCATCGAACGCTCACAACGCCGGGCCAAGCATGCGGAAATCGTGGTCGCCAACCATGCCCTGGTGATGATTCAGGCGGCCATGGGCGGCATCGGATCCGACGACGGCGGCGGCCTGCCGCTGCGTTATGTGTTCGACGAGGGCCATCATCTGTTCAACGCCGCCGACGGGGCCTTTTCCGCCCATCTGTCCGGGTTCGAGACGGCGGACCTCAGGCGCTGGCTGGTCGGGGCGGAGGAAGGCCAGCGGTCGCGGTCGCGCGGCCTGAAGGCGCGCATCGAAGACCTCATTTCCGACGACGACAAGGCCCAGGACGCACTGGAGGCAGTTCTGGCGGCGGCCCGCTGCTTGCCCGGCCCCGGCTGGCGGCAACGCATCGAGGCCGGACCGCGCGGCCCGTCGGAGGATTTCCTGGCCCGCCTGCGTGCCCAGGTCCTGGCCCGGGCGGAAGACGCCGACGCCGGCTATTCCCTGGAGTGCGAGCCCCATCCGGCGACGGACGGCCTGCTCGCCGCCGCCGGGGAACTGGAAGGAGCACTGGCCAAGATGGGCAAGCCCATGGGCGAGCTGATCGAGCGCCTAGCCGGCAAGCTGGACGACGAGGCCGACAACCTGGATACCCAGACCCGCAATCGCATCGAGGCCGTGGCCAAGTCCCTGGAACGCCGTGGCCTGGCCCAGATCGCCGCCTGGCGCGACATGCTGAAGGCCCTGAAAAGCGAAACGCCGGAGACCTTCGTCGATTGGTTCGCCGTGGAGCGCACGGCCGGACGCGAAGTCGATGTCGCCTTCCATCGCCATTACGTGGACCCGACCTTGCCGTTCGCCCGCGACGTGGCCTCGGAAGCCCACGGCGTCTTGGTGACCTCGGCCACCTTGCGCGACATCACCAACGACGACCGCGACCCGGACGGCGACGGTTGGCCCCAGGCCTCGGCCCGCACGGGGGCTGTCCACATGACCCGCCCGGCGCAGCATGTCACCGTGCCCTCGCCCTTCGATTACGGCAAGCAGACCCGCGTGCTGGTGGTCGGCGACGTCAACCGCAATTCGGCCGATCAGGTTTCCGCCGCCTACCGCGAACTGTTCATCGCGTCCGGCGGCGGGGCGCTCGGCCTGTTCACCGCCATCAACCGGCTGCGTGCCGTGCATCAGCGCATTGCCGGGCCGCTTGAGGATCTGGACATCCCTCTATACGCCCAGCATGTGGAGCCGCTGGACACCGGCACCCTGATCGACATCTTCCGGGCCGAGGAAAACGCCTGCCTTTTGGGCACGGACGCGGTCCGCGACGGGGTCGACGTACCGGGGCGATCGCTGCGCCTAATCGTGTTCGATCGGGTGCCCTGGCCGCGCCCGGACATCCTGCACAAGGCACGGCGCAATGCCTTCGGCGGGCGCGATTTCGACGAGGCTCTGACGCGGCTCAAGCTGAAACAGGCGTTCGGCCGGCTGATCCGCCGGGCCGGGGACCGGGGCATCTTCGTGATGCTGGACAGGGCCCTGCCGACGCGCCTCGCCGCCGCCTTCCCTGCCGGCGTGGAAATCCAGCGCATCGGCCTGAGCGAGGCCGTGCAGCAGGTGAAGGCGTTTCTGTCGGAAGAGACAGCGCAGGATTAGGGCAGCAGCGCGTCCGCGACCTGCGGCAGGGCGAAGAACGCGCCGATGGTGACCACAGCGATAAGGGTCGAGAACAGGGTCGCCGTCGAGGTGCGGCGGATGTAGACGGTCTGCTGCTGGGCCAGGACGAAACAACTCGCCCCCGTCGGCAGGGCCGCCAGCATGACCAGCACGACCAGCCAGTCCAAGCGCACATCGAACACATAGGCGCCGAGCACCCAGGTCACCAAGGGGTGGATCAAAAGCTTGATCACGACCATGACCGAAACCTCGCCCATGCCTTCGGAAATGGGTTTGCCGACCAGGAACAGGCCGAGCGCGAACAAGGCCCCCGGCCCGGCCGCCGCCCCCAGCACCGTGGCGTAGGTATCGACCGGCACCGGCAGCGTGAGCCCGCCCAAGGACCAAGCCATGCCGATGGCGCAGCCGATGAACAGGGGGCTTTTGATCAACCCCCAAAGGGAATCGACAAAGACCTTCGCCAGGGCCTGGCCCGTGCCCTTGCTTTTACCGGCAGTAATCAGAACTTCGGTCACGGTGATGAACACCAAGGTCTGGAACACGGTGGCGATGGCCGCCGGCAGGGCCGCATCGGGTCCGAAGGCGACGATGGCCAGGGGAATCCCCATGTACCCCGTATTGGCGAAGACGGAGACCATGGCGAACAGGGACGACTGCGACATGTCGTTCTTGAAGGCGTGTCGCGACAGGAAATAGGCGCCCGCGAAAGTCACCCCGTTGCCGCCCAGATAGGCCAGGATGAAGGGCCAGTCGAAAATGGTCGCGGCATCGACCCGGGCCATGGAATGGCCAAGCAAAACCGGCAGCGCCACGTAATAGACGAACCGGTTCAGCGCATCGGTCGACGACGGCCCCATGACGCCCGCGCGGCCGGCAAGATACCCGGACAAGATAATGGCGAACACGGGCAGGACGACGTTGAGGACGGGTTCCATGAAGGGGATCGCCAAAAATCAGGAGAAACGACGGAGTGGATTATAACATCACCAAGAACAATGCCGTTTGGTTAGAGAGTGTCAACAAGCGCTCATCAATGCCGCAACTTTAATTAACATTAGGACAAATTTATGAAATCATAATAAGCACCGAAGCACGTTCCAAATAAGGCATTCGCGCTTTAAAAAGTGTGCTTGAGATTTTTTCTATTTAGACCTGAAGGTGTCCAAACGCATGCCACTCGAAAAACCAATGTTTGAATCTGAGACAGAATCTGATGTTCGAGATCCTGACGAAATGCCGCTCCGTGATCGGAAGGTCGTAACTAAGTCATATGATTTGGTTGTCGACTCGTTGCTTGATCAAATCAGAGGAGAAACGATTTTCTTACGTCCACTGTCTGACCGCCCAAATTTTCAGAGGCAATATGTTTGGAAAAACTCTCACGCATCTAAGTTGATCGAATCAATACTATTGAACGTGCCAATTCCACCTTGCTATTTATCACAAAATGAAGATTTTGAACTTGATGTTATTGATGGACAGCAGAGACTTTACTCTATTTACAGATTTTTAGATAATCAGTTTTCTTTAAGCAGCTTAGAGGCATTGTCAGAATACGAGGGCAAAAGATTTCATCAATTACCCCAATCTGCCCAACGTCAGATTCGAACTCATACGCTGCGCTGTGTGTTGATAACCAATGAGTCTCATCCGGAAATTAAGTTTGATGTTTTCGAACGCCTAAATACGAACACCGTGCCTTTAAACGCTCAAGAGCTCAGAAATTGTGTTTATCGAGGTCCGCTAAACACAATGCTCAAAGATGCCTCCGAAAATACTGACTGGCTGAACATTCTCGGACGAAAGAAGCCGGATAATAGGCTGCGTGACGAAGAGTTAATTTTGCGATTTTTCGCATTCGAATTACTCGGCCTTGCGTCCTATCGAACCCCACTGAAACATTGGCTGAATGAGGCCGCCAAAACTGGAAGGAAACTCTCTGAAGCAAAAGTGCGGGACCTCTTTAGGTTATGGGGAAGGGCTGTCGATAATTGCATCATCCTATTTGATTCTAAAGAATGCTTCCGTCGGGAAGGCTCAAAATCAATCAATAGAGCTTTATTTGACTTAGTTATGAGTAGCGTCAAAAATTTAGATGGCGAAGCTGCAATAAAAATAAGGCCTGAATTTAGGAAGAGATATTTTTCTCTTCAAAAAAATGAAGAGTTTCTCGATTTGATAAGCCGTGCAGTGGACCACAAAAAGCGTACGACGCGCAGGTTCGAAATCTGGGCGGAGCATATGAGGGGCGTGGTTTGATCGATGCCCCGGTACTCCAGAGCCTATAGCGCGTTCCGTTCCCGACTGGGCGAAGTAGAAATTCTCAATGCGGCCGCAAAGAAAAAGGAAGTAGCCGACCCTGTAAAACTCGCCGATGAGATTAATGCCTTATGCAGGGGCGCCATTGTACTTTTATCGAGCCACGTAGAGGCGTATGTAAAAGAATTAGGAGAAGTTGCTTTAGACTCTTTCTATGAGAAACGAATTCCTAGAGAATTATTTTCTGATAAATTGTTTTACCACATATCGAAGGATTCATTTGACGAAATAAAAAATACATCTGATCCAGAAAAAATAGCAAAAAAGATATTTTCTTTTATTTATTCTGACTTAGAGTATTGGTCGAAATCAGGTCCATTTAATGATCAAATACCTTCCGACCGGTTTAACAGTGGATTTTCCAACCCTGCATTTAGTAAAATCAAAGCTTATTTCAGCCGCTTCGGATACGAGACATATCACCATGATTTCTACACACGCTTAGCCGCAGAAGCACAACCAACAACAAATATGCTGGACCATCTTGTAGCGACAAGAAACAATATTGCACACGGGGACCCTACTGCGACTAAAACTCCAAAAGACATTAAGGAAATGATACTTGTAATTAGTCAATTTTGCCGAATTACAGATCAAGTATTCTCAGATTGGTGCAAAGTTAATTTTTGCAGCATCCGCAGCTAAAATTAAATCCTCCATAGGATAACTTCGAAGAATTTTACTTAATCTCCCAGATCATTCGGCTTGACCGGCGAACGGCGCCCCTCCCATAACGGGTGCGGCTTTATTTATAAAGGGGAGTCTGCTGAATGACCAATCTTGCGGGAACGACCATCGGTTTCATCGGACTGGGCCTGATGGGCAAGCCCATGGCGCGGAACCTGATGCAGGCCGGGGCCAAACTGGTCATCACCAACCGCTCGCAAGGCGTCATCGAAGAACTGGCCCGAGAAGGCATGACCCCCGCGGCAAGCCCCCGCGCCGCGGCGGAGGCATCCGACGTCGTCATCTGCATGCTGTCGGACACCCCGGCCCTGGAAAAAGTCCTGATGGGTGCGGACGGCGTTTTCGCCGCCGCCAACCTTCAGGGCAAACTGGTCATCGACATGGGCACGTCGAAGCTGCTGGTCACCCGCATGCTGGCGGCCAAGGCACAGGAACTGGGGGCGGATTATGTGGATGCGCCCGTATCCGGCGGCACCCTGGGGGCCGAAGCTGGTAATTTGACGATCATGGCCGGCGGCAGCGACGATGCCTTTGCCCGCGCCCTGCCGGTGCTTCAGGTGTTGGGCGCCAAGATCACTCATGTCGGCCCGACCGGGGCCGGACAAGTCGCCAAGGCCGCCAACCAGGTGATCGTCGGCTTGAACATCGGCGCCGTGGCGGAGGCCCTGTCCCTGGCCCAGGCGGCGGGGGTTGATCCGGGTAAGGTCCGCGAGGCGCTGGGCGGCGGGTTCGCCGACTCGCGCATTCTCGAAGTCCACGGTCTGCGCATGGTCGAGGGCAAGTTCACCCCGGGGGCGCGCTGCCCGATCCAGCGCAAGGATATGGACCAGGCCATGGAACTGGCCGAACACCTTGGCATCGAATTACCGGCGACGGCGCTGTCCCGCGACCTTTATGACCGGGTGATCGCCGCCGGCGACGGCGACCTGGATCACGCGGGCCTGATCCGCGCCATCCGGCCGGACTGGCCGGTCAACGAAAAGTAAGGGAACCTCCTAGACGACGCCGATCGCCGCTTTCGCCGCAGTCGCCACGGGCAGGGTGAAGGTCACCGTCGTGCCCTGGCCCAGGGTGCTGTTGATGCGGATGGTGCCGCCCAGCTGTTCAACCAAGGATTTGGTGATGGAAAGCCCCAATCCCCAGCCTTTTTCGGTGGTGAAGGGATTCTGATTCCGTGTCGCGAACGGCTCCAGCAGACGGTCGATCAGCGCGGCATCGATCCCCAGCCCAGTGTCGGTGACCATGACCTCGATCATGTCGTCCAGTTCTGTCGCGGAAATCGTGATACGGCCCGACGCCGGCGTGAACTTGATCGCGTTGACGAGCAGATTGAGGAAAACCTGTTTAACCGCGCGGGCATCGGCCCATACCAGCGGCAGCCCGTTCGGCACGGTAATGTCGATGTCGATGTTCTTCTCATAGGCACGGTCGCGGGCCGCATCGACGCATTCCTCGGCGATGTCCGGAATGCTGACGGCGGTCAGGTCATGCAACCCCGACCCCGCTTCGATCGCCGAAATATCCAGCAAGTCTTCGACCAAAGACAAAAGGTAAGCGGCGCTTGAATTGATATCCTTGGCGTACTCCCGGTATTTGTCTGAATTGGGCGGCCCGAAATACTGCCGGTAGAGGATTTCGGAAAACCCGATGATCGCATTCAGCGGCGTGCGCAGTTCATGGCTCATGGTCGCGAGGAATTGTGTCTTGGCCAAGTTGGCATCCTCGGCCAGCGCCAATGCGCGGCGCAGTTCCTGCTGTACAGCCCTTTCCTCGGTGATGTCGACCATGATTGTGATCAACGCATGGTCGTTCTCGGCGTTGAGGAGGATTGGAATTTTGTGGTTTCTGAGCTGCCTCTGCCCGGCCTTGGGAAACGTCCGCGTCACCTCCTGAATGCTGATCTCGCCCGAGGCCAATATCTGGCGGTCTATTTCCATGAAGACGCGGGCGTCGTCCGCGGGAAAAAGATCCCGCATGGTCTTGCCGACCAGCGCCACCGGGGTCGATCCGACCCAATCAGCGTATGCCGAATTGGCCAGCAGAATTTTGCCGTCCTTGTCTTTAAGGGTCATGGCGTTGGGACCGTTGTCGATAACGGACTGCAGGCGCGCCTCGCTGACGGCAAGCGCTCTGCGAGTCTCGATCCGGTCGTCGATATAGGCGAGGATCATGCCAAGAACCATCGTCGCCGGCGTGAAGGCGACCACGAAAGGCAGGGCGACGGTCCGCATAACCTTCTCGGCAACGGGCGCCGGCAATTGGGTGAACAGGCCGATGACGACAACATGGACGATCAGCCCGAAGACCAGCAGCGTCAGCCAGTTAAGCGGTACGCGGCCGGACTTGTACGCGGCGCGATAGCCGATACCCAAGGCGACACAGGTCACGACGACCGCGACCCCGATGGGTGCGCCGCCGCCCCCCAGATAAGCGCGGTAGCCACCGGCAATAATCGCCGCGATGGCGCCACCGACCGGACCGCCGAACACCCCGGACAGACTGATGATGACGGACCGCGGATCGAAGATGACGCCCGGGGCGATGGTCACGGGGGCTTCCATGCCGATCACGCAGATCACGCCGAACAGCAACCCGGCAAGAATCTTTCCGGTCAGTTCTTCGTTTGGCCATCGTTGCGCGATGAAGGCATAGAGCAGGCAGAGCGACAGCAGCAACGAGGCCGCTTTGGAAAATTCTGCGACCATTATTCGATCAACCTACCCTAAATGAGAAATATTATTAACTAGACCGAAAGTGCAGGCTGCACAGTGACACTCAATGTCAGCGGTCAAGGCAGGATGCCCTCCTATCATGCAAGCGGCGGGCCACCTGCAGTCGCCCTTGCGCACAATAGATCTTTCTTTTAAATGCACTAATTTTAATCATTAAAAAATAACAGCCTATTTTTTATTCAAATATGACAAGCCCGCTGCGCTGTCCGCATATGGATGAATTCCCCTAAGTGATTGCGTCAAGATGATAATTCGTCTCCGTGTCAAATTGGCACAGGACTTGCTTTTTGCATATGCGAAGTGCGGGCCCAAACATCTGCCGACGCCCGACACAAACAACAACAATGGCAAGTAAGAAAACGACAATGCGTGTGATGCTGGTAACGGATATCCCCGACGCGCTGGAGGCCATCATGGCCCACGCCCAGGGATCAGGTGGCGCGATGCACGAAGTGGTCGCCCTTGCCGCCCCCAATGAACCCCTTGCCGACAAGGCCCGCGACTCGTCCCCGGACGTGATCGTGGTGCATGTCGCCAAGCCCGAGGAATACCCCTTCGCCGGATTGCAGAGTCTGAGCGAATCAGCCCCTTTACCGGTCATGTTCCTGGCCGACGACGCACGGCCGGAAATCATGGCCCAGGCGTCGCACGCCGGGGTCAACGCCTACCTGCCCGTGGACGCGGGGCTGAAATCCTTTCCGACCCTGGCCGAATGGACCCGGGCGCAGTTCCTGACCATTCGCGAGTTGAAGAAGCGGCTGAAGGAAAAGGAAGACAAGCTTGCCGACCGCATCACCATTGAGCGGGCCAAGGGCATCGTCATGAAACTGCGGAGCCTTGAGGAAGATGCGGCCTACCACGAGATCCGCAAACTGGCCATGAAGCGGTCCCAGCCCATGCGGGTCGTCGCAGAGCAGATCATCGACACGGAAAACCTAGTCATGTGCAAAGGGTGACGTGCGCGATTTTGATTTTCCCAGACATACTGATTTCTAAGTCCACCTCCTCCCAAGGACGGACTTAGCGAAGGCGGCGGGTCGGTATCGACAGCCACTCTCCTCGGGACCCGCCGCCTTCCTCCCCTCTTTTCCCCACAATCATCAGCGACTGGCATCGACGACTGGCACCGACGATTGGCATCGGCGGCAGGCAGTTTGGGTGGCGCGTCCCCGCGGCGCGGGCCCGCTAGGCCGGCGCGGACACCGACAACGCGGCAACGTCGCCGGCATCGACCTGGGCCATGGGCTTGCCGATCTTCCAGGTCAGGCTGGTCTGGGCATCCCCCATGACGGCGATCACCGTCTCCACGTCGGGGCAGCCGTCTTCATGGCAGCGCAGTTCGGACACCATGAGCGTCGCCGCCTCGTCCAGGCCGAAGCGCTTGCGGACAAGCTCCTTGATGCGCTGGCCGCTGCCGTCGGGTTTGGCCCGCGACAGGCCGAGAATGTCATCCATGATCGTGCCTCCCTGTTTCATGGACGGAAGGCGCCTGATCGCACCCGATCAGGACACCACCGGTTCGAGTATGCGCATGACCGCGACCGCCCCGGATTCATCCGTAGCCACCAGGGTTCCGCCATCGGCGGTCCAGGCCAGGCCGGTGACCGCATGGCCGCTGGCGGGCCGGGCGATCATCGCCGTCTCCTGTTCGATGGCACCGATCAAAACCGTGCCGTCGGAATAACCGCCGGCGACCACGTGATCCGCCGGATGGGCTGCGACCTGACGCACCACACCGTCATAGACATAGCCGAATTCCAACGGCGGCTTGCCGGACGGTCCCTTGCCGGAACAATCCCAGGACGTCACCGTATCGGCCCCCGATGCCGCCACATACTGACCGTCGGCGGTCCAGGCAATGGCGCGGATCTTGGACGGATATCCCGACATCCGCATGCCGGTCCTGTCCTTCCAGCGCCAGCAATGCATTTCCTTGTCCTGCATGGCCGAGACGATGAACTGACCGTTCGGCGACCAGGCAACGGCCGTGTGCGAGCCGTGCCAGTCGAGCCGCACGGGCTTCTGACCAGGCTCTGTCAATTTCCACACGCTGACCCCACCGTAATGGGCGGCGGCGATCCGTGTACCGTCGGGCGAGAAGGAAAGACCTGCGACGGTCGAAGGGTGGTCGGCCGCTTCGAACACCACAGCGCCCCCGGCATCTAGAACGGTCAGGGTCTTGGCGGCGGCGAAAGCGCGCAACCCCTTGTCCGAATGCACGGCGATCTCGCCGACCCAGGGGCCGCCCGTTTCCGCCAGTTTGACGACGTCGGAACCGCCCAGGCGCAACAGGTCTCCCCCGTCCGTGCCGATCAGTACGCCCGCGCCGCCGATGTCGACGGCGGCGGTAATGGGTGTTGCCGAAACCTGGGCCAGCACCGACGGCTGGGCGCCGTCCAGCATCAGCCCGATGCCACGGATCGTGCCGTCGCCATAGCCGATAACGGCACGGGCTTCCGCCGCCTCGATAACCGTGAAGGTCGGATGCACGCCCACGGCCGGGCTTTCGCTGAGCTTGACCGAGGGCGAGATGATCCGGGCCCCCACGTCCGGGTTGCCGACCCCGGCAATCCCCAGGGCGGCCGGATCGAACCCGGTGGCGCCCATCATGCTGCCACCGTGCAGCTATCGAAGGCGGTGCGCAATTCTGCCTCGTCCAGGTTGCGGCCGATGAAGACCAAACGCGACGACCGCGGGTCGCCGCCCCAGGGGGCGCCCCAGGCAGAATCCATGACCATATGCACGCCCTGGAAGACGTAGCGATTTTCCTGGCCGGACAGGTTCAGAATGCCTTTGGTGCGCAGCACGTCGACGCCCCGATCCGTGATGAAGCCCCGGATCCAGTTGGAAAACTTTTCGGGCTCGATGGGGTTGTCGGTCTTCAGGCTGATCGAGATGATGTTTTCGTCGTGCTCGTGGTCGTCCTCTTCGTCCAGCAGGTCCGGCTCGAATTCCAGCACCCGGGAAAGGTCGAACGCGCCGCGGTCGAGCACGTCGGTGATCGGCACCTGGCTTTTCACCGTCTCGATGACCTTGGCCATCCGATTGAGGCTGGTGATCTTCGCCTTCACGGCATTCAGCTTGTCGGCGTCGACCAGGTCGGTCTTGTTCAAAAGGATGATGTCGGCGAAAGCGACCTGTTCGGCCAGCTCATGTTCCTCGTCGACCGCATCCAGGAAATGGCAGGCGTCGACCACCGTGACCACGGCATCAAGCGACACCTTGGCCTGGACGTCCTCGTCCACGAAGAAAGTCTGCACCACCGGCGCCGGATCGGCGAGGCCCGTGGTTTCGATGATCATGCCGTCGAAATCCTGCGCGCGTTTCATCAGCGTCGAAATGATACGGATCAGGTCGCCGCGCACGGTGCAGCAGATGCAGCCGTTGTTCATTTCGAAAATTTCCTCGTCGGCGTCGACGACCAGGTCGTTGTCGATGCCTTCCTCGCCGAATTCATTGACGATAACGGCGTATTTCTTGCCGTGCTGTTCCGTGAGGATCCGGTTCAGCAGGGTGGTTTTCCCCGCCCCTAGGTATCCGGTAATCAGCGTCACGGGCACCTTTGCCTGTTGCATGTGGTCAGCGCTCCCTTGTGCTAAGCGGTTCGCCCGCCCTTGGGCGAACCGCGTTTCCGTTCAGTCGATGGCGGGGGCGGCGCGTTGTCCCGTCACGCCGCGCCCCGGCCTTTCAGGTTTGGTCTTAGAGAAGGGCTTCGACGAGAAAGCCTTCGATATGCTCCAACGTCAGGAACATGCCGATGCCGGCGACCACGGCACCCGTCAGGCGGGCTTCGACGGCCGTCGATTCCGTGGCCTTCCACAACTTCAAGGCAACCGTGCCGGCGGCAACGGCGATGCCGTACTGCACCACGCCGAGGCCGATCAGATAGCCGACCAGAACCTGGGCGCCGACGCCCGCTTCCTGGGTTGCCATCGCGTCCCCGAAGGCCGAACCGTGGAACAAACCGAAGGCCGCGAACACGCAGGCCGCCGCGACGATGCCGAGCGACCGGCCCGACAGCACCACGGCACCCAGCGCCAGCAGCGACAGGCCAATGACGACTTCCTTGGCCGGCAGGCCGACGCCCAGGCTCATCATCAGACAACCCGCCAGCATGGCGGCGATGTAGGCGGCGGGGGCCGTGAAACGGTGACCGGTATAGAGCGCCGCGATGCCGACCAGCAGCACGAAGAACAAATGATCGAAGCCCAGAAGCGGATGGCCGATGCCGGACAACACGCCATGGGCGAAAGTGATCATGGGTGCTCCGCCCAGCGGGTGGTGGGCGAGCGCCGGGTCAGCCGCGAGAACTGCCGCCGTGCCGAGCGCCAGCGCCGGAACCAGGTTCGTGAGTTTGGTGCGGATCATGGGTAGGTACCTCTCTGTACTGATGAATTTTCATTGCGTGACGGACGGGCTCCGCCGTTGGAGGCCTATTCAGGTTTTCTAGTAGACTTTGTAGGGCAGGAACTTGCCGTTCAGGGTGATGACCACGCGATCGCCTTTGGGGTCGGCCTTGCGGTCGATGTCCATTTCGAAGTCGATGGCCGACATGATGCCGTCACCGAATTCTTCCTCGATCAGGGCCTTGAACGTGGTCCCGTAGACGCTGACCAGTTCATAGAGGCGATAGATCAGGGGATCGGTCGGAACCGCGCTTTCGAGCGAACCGCGCGACGGCACGGTCATCAGCATGGCGATTTCCTCTTCCGACAGATTCAAGCCCATGGCGTTGGCCGCCGCGGTTGCCTGATCCTTGGTCATGGACATTTGGCCCAGCAGGGCGGCGGTCACCCATTCCTTGGAATGGCCGACCTTTTCTGCGACGTCGGCCCACTTGATGCCTTTCATGATTTTGTGGGTGACGATCTTTTCGGTCAGTTCGGCGCGGGTCATTTAAGGGGTCTCCTTCGTTGATGACGTTTGGGTATGTTGGGTTCAAGCCTGCGCGCGCAGCACGCCCGTGCCGGTTTCACCGGCTTCGTCGGTGATGACGGTGGGGCGCACGACGGGCGGATGCCGGGGGTCGTAATCGGGGGATGCCAGTTCGTCCTTGAAACCGACGGACCGGTTGACCAGGAATTCGATCAGATGGTTGCGGACGGGATAGTAGTTGTCCTGGGTATGCATGTTTGCGCGGGTACGGTTGCGCGGCAGCGAGTTTTCGACGATCTCGCAGATCCGCGCATCCGGCCCGTTGGTCATCAGGATGATCTTATCGGCCAGCAGGATCGCCTCGTCGATGTCATGTGTGATCATGAACACGGTCTGCTCGGTCTCGGCGCAGATGCTGAGAAGCTCGTCCTGCAGGGACCCGCGGGTCAGCGCGTCGAGCGCCGAGAACGGTTCGTCCAGCAGCATGATCTGCGGCTCGATCGCCATGGCGCGGGCGATGCCGACGCGTTGTTTCATGCCGCCAGACAGTTGCGACGGCTTCTTGTTCTCCGAGCCGGTCAGATGCACCAGGTCGATGAACTTCTGGCAATGCTTGAGCATCTCCGCCTTGGCCATGCGCGGCCATTTCGAACGTACGGCGAAGGCGATGTTGCCCATCACCGTCATCCAGGGCATCAGTGCGTGGCTCTGGAACACCACCGCGCGCTCAAGCGACGTGCCGGTGACTTCCTGGCCCGACACGATGACGTTGCCGGAACTTGCCGTGGCGAGGCCTGCCAGAATGTTCAGCAGGGTCGTCTTGCCGCAGCCGGAATGACCGATCAGGCAGACGAATTCGCCGGGTTCGACCGAGAACCAGATGTCCTCGAAAACGGTGGTCTCACCCGATCCGTCCGGCGCCGGGAAGCGCTGGGCCAAGCCTTCGACGCGGATGCGGGGCTGGGGGGAAGTGTTCATGCTATCGGACATCATCTTGGCTCCGTTATTTCTTTTATTCGGTGTAGGTGACGAGACGCGCCAGGTAGGACAGCATCAGGTCCAGCACCATGCCGATCAGGCCGATGAAGAAGATCGCGGCGATCACGTTGGTGATCGACAGGTTGTTCCATTCGTTCCACACGAAGTAGCCGATGCCCGTACCGCCCACGAGCATCTCGGCCGCGACGATGACCAGCCAGGCGATGCCGACGGAAATCCGCATGCCGGTCATGATCGTGGGTGCCGCCGCCGGCAGGATCACACGGAAGGCCGTGCGCAGATGGCCAACCTCGAGCGTCTTGGCCACGTTGAGCCATTCCTTGCGCACGCTTGCGACGCCGAAGGCCGTGTTGGTCAGCATCGGCCAGACCGAACAGATGAAGATCACGAACACGGAGGAAATGATCGAATCCTTGATCGTGTAGAGGGCGAGCGGCATCCAGGCCAATGGCGAGACCGGCTTCATAATCTGGATGAACGGATCGAGCGCCTTGTAGAACAGCGGCGACATGCCGATCAGAAAGCCGAGCGGAATGGCCACCACCACGGCGAAGCCGAAGCCGACCAGAACGCGCAGGATGGAATAGCCCAGCTGAATGCCGATGCCCTTGTCGTTGGGGCCGGCGTCGTAGAAGGGATTGAGGACGTGCTCCCAGATCTGCTTGCCGACCTCGAGGGGCCCCGGCATTGCCGAGGCCCCCTTGGCCGTAGCCCCCATCAAGGCGGCGTAAGCGGGATCCATGTCCGCCGCCGATCCCGCGCCGGCGGGCAGTAACAGTTGCCATAGACCGGCGAAGGCGAAAAACAACGCGATCGACAGGACGATGGCACGGGATTGCAGCGACATGGACATGGATAAGCCCCTTACGTTCTCTTGATGGCGAAGGACTCGACGTATTCTTCCGCTTTCGCGGCGTCGAACGTCTTGCCCATGATGTTGTAGGTTTCGTAGGTCGTTTTCGGCGGCGTGCCGTACGGCCCGGTCAGTTTCATCTCGGCCATCAGCTTCTGCGCATCGGTGGCGAGATAGACCTCTTCGGCGACCTGCTTGTAGTCGACGTCGCCCTTGATGTAGCCCCAGCGCTTCATCTGCGTCAGGATCCACACCCCCATGGAGTGCCACGGGAACGGATCGAAATCGATCCGGTCCGGGACCTTCTTCACGTTGCCGAGGCCGTCCGCGTAGGTCCCCACGAGCACCTGTTCCAGAACCGTGACCGGCTGGTTCAGGTAGTTCTTCGGCGAGATCGCCTTGGAGATTTCCTTGCGGTTGGCCTTGACCGACGCGAAGTCGGTGGCCTCCATGATCGACTTCCACAACGCCAGGAAGGTGTTGGGGTTTTCGTCGATGAAGGACTTGGAGGCGGCGAAGGCGCAGCAGGGATGCTTGTCCCAGATGTCCTTCGTCAGCTTGTGGATGAAGCCGACGCCGTCATAGACCGCGCGCTGGTTGAACGGATCCGGCGACAGGTAACCGTCGACGTTTTCCGCCCGCAGGTTGGCGACCATTTCCGGCGGCGGCAGGACGCGGATCTGGATGTCCTTGTCGGGATCCAGGCCGTGTTCGGCCACGTAGTAGCGCAGCAGGAAGTTGTGCATGGAATACTCGAACGGCACGGCGAACTTGAAGCCCTTCCACATCTTCGGGTCGTTCTTGTCCTTGTGCTTGGTCGACAGCACGATGGCCTGGCCGTTGATGTTTTCCACCGCCGGCATGGTCCAGGGCACCTTGGTCGACCCGGCCC
The DNA here is from genome assembly GCA_048263775.1 of Rhodospirillales bacterium. Taxonomy (GTDB): domain Bacteria; phylum Pseudomonadota; class Alphaproteobacteria; order Rhodospirillales; family Casp-alpha2; genus UBA1479. The sequence continues at coordinate 176,223 of JBLXDU010000008.1, read as the reverse complement.
CCATGTTGATCGCGAGCGGCATGGGCGTGAGCATGTGCGCCGCGTCGTATTCGCCGGAAAGCGATTTGTCGCGGGACACGGCCCAGCCGGCCGTCTTGATCACGGAAACGTCGAGGCCGTACTTTTTGTAGAAGCCCATAGGGTGCGCCATGATGATCGGCGTGGCGCAGGTGATGGGCACGAAACCGACGTTCAGCTTGGTCTTTTCAAGCTTGCCGCCGGCCTGAGCCATTTCGACCGCCATGGCCTTGGCTTCTTCCAACGGGAACATGGAGGCGATGGCGGCATAGGCCGTCCCCGCACCCACCGCCTTGAGGAACGCACGACGATGCATGTCGCCGCCGAACAGTCCCTGCATGACGGCCGACTCGACGGCCCGGGACATGGAGGATTCCAGGTCCGAGGCTTCCGGTTCGGCGTCCAGGTTTGCCATTTCCTGCTGATGGTTCTGAACGGCCCGCATCATGTCGCCCTGGCCGTTGGCTTCGGCGGCCTGACGCATGGAAACGCAGGCGGCTTCCTGGCAGGACGGATCGAAGCAGTTGGCCGCGCTGTGGCCGGAGCCGGCGGCCCCAGAAGCCGATGTGGCCTCCGCGCGGTCGACGTCTTCCGAACATTGGAACCGCGAAGCATCCTTACCCTGCGCCGCGGCCATGGCCATGTTGTGCTCGATGATGGATCGGTGCTGACCGCAGGGACAGCCGTTCCACAAGAGCTTGTCGGGATCAAACGGGTTTGCAAAAGCGCCCATTGATTTACTCCATAAAAAAACGCCCAACGCGGCGGCCGCTTCCGCGGTCCCGTCGATGGACGTCCTGGTCCTGTCGGGGGCCGTCATCGTCCCCCTGTATGAGCCCGACGACATCATCGTCGCCCGGTTCGGTTCTCCAGCGGTCGGGCGTCATCGTCCAACCGCCAAACTGTTGTACCGCCGTCGCGCCTGAACCGCGCCGGGCGGCGAATTCCTACAACTGCATGACCTCCGCAGCCTCAACGACCATTTCCGCGACCGCCACCAGACGTACGCCGCGCTGCATGGCGCGGGTACGCAGCAGGGTATAGGCCGCGTCCTCGTCCAGGCTGCGTTCGCGCATGATGATGCCCTTGGCACGCTCGATCACCTTGCGGTCGCGCAGCGCGTTACGCGCCTCGTCCAGTTCCTCGCGCAGCCCGAGGGTGTTGGAAAAATTGGCCTTGGCCAGATCAATGGCGGAGCGGATGCGGTTGCCGTTGACGCCGACCACGACGCAGGCGTTGACCCCGGCGGCAACGGCCTGGTGGATGGCGTCGGTGGACCCGTCCTCGGTGATCAGGATGGTCGGGCGGCGCTGCTCCGTCGGCAGCGCGCGCAGCGCGTCGAGCAAGCCCTTATCGGGCTCGGTCGCATAGATCATGACGGCATCGGCGGTGGTTTGGGCGACGGTCTCCGCGAAGCGGTTCATGTCAGTCAGCACGCCGGTGACGCTGTAGCCCTGCTCGACCAGCAGGCGCTTGGTCGCCTCGGCGCGCGGGCGGTCCCGCTCGACAACGAGAACGCTGGTGCCAACTGGCGTCATCAGACGAATTTGCATGACCGTGGTCGCCCCGTGTTCTAATCCAAGCCGCCGAAGAGTTCGGCGGCGAAAGCTACAAATCCCGGCGCATGCCGGCATTCCAGCCCGTCATGGGGCAAATGGCCTCCGTAAGGTCGCCCGTCTTTGGGCGCAGAGGTCGCCGGGCGGCGAACCGTCCGGCACAGAACCTATTACAAGGGCCGTGCCAACTCGGTGATGGCGTTCAGGTTATTGATATTGCAGAATATTTTTATCGGCCGCGGCAACGATGGGTCACGTAATCGCACAAAAAACAATCACGGATAAAGATAGAGCATAAAATTTAGGCAAAAAATGCGCGCAAGCTCGATGATGTCCCCGGCGCCGCAAGAATGCGACGCGCTAAACAGGCTCGGCCGGGGCCGTTGCCGCCGGCATGGCATGGGCCATGCCCCAATCCCGCAACGCCATGATCACCGGGATCAACGACTGGCCCTTGGGCGTCAGCGCATATTCGACCTTCGGCGGCACCACGGGATAGACCGTCCGGCTGATGATTCCATCTGCCTCGAGTTCGCGCAGCTGCTTGGTCAGGGTGCGTTGCGTAACCGACCCGGCCAATCGGTTAAGTTCGTTGAAGCGCTTGGTGCCGTCAGCCAGATGGTACAGCACCACCCCTTTCCACTTTCCGCCGATCTGTTCCAGCGCCGCCTCGACAGGGCAGCCGGGCGAACAATCGTACTTCGAAAACCGCGGCATCCGGCCCGGATCGGGCGTTTCGGCGGCGGGCACCGGCTTGGCGAGGGTCATCTGGGGCTCCATAACATCGGGGATTTCCTTATAGTATCCAAAATGTATCTATAGGCATTTAATGTGCGTACTTGTCTTTATTCACTGTACAAGCAATATATCTCCCAACAGCGCCCTATACTAGGAGAACCGACATGCGTGCCATCGGCTACGCCAAGAGCCTACCCATTGACGATCCGAAATCGCTTGAAGACATTGAGCTGCCGGACCCGACGGCATCTGACCTCGGCGCCGACGACCTGTTGGTCGAAGTGGCCGCCGTCTCCGTCAACCCGGTCGACACCAAGGTCCGCATGCGGGCCGAGCCGGAAACGGGGCACAAGGTTCTCGGCTGGGATGCCTCCGGCACGGTCAAGGCGGTGGGCAGCGGCGTCACCCTGTTTCAGCCCGGCGACGATGTATTCTACGCCGGCGCCATTGGCCGTCCCGGCGCCAATAGCGCGTTGCACATCGTCGATCAGCGCATCGTCGGCCGCAAGCCCAAGACCCTCGACCATGCCCAGGCGGCGGCCCTGCCGCTGACGTCGATCACAGCCTGGGAACTGCTGTTCGAGGGCATGGGTCTGCGCGAGGGTGAAGGCGCCGGCGAGAGCCTGCTGATCATCGGCGGCGCCGGCGGGGTCGGATCGATCCTGATCCAGATCGCCAAGGCGCTGACCAGCCTGACCGTGGTCGCCACCGCGTCGCGCGACGAAACCCGCGACTGGTGCCTGCGGATGGGCGCGGACCACACCATCGACCACCGCCAGCCCCTCAAGCCGCAGCTTGATGCCCTGGGCCTTCGGCCCCGCTACGTGGCCGGCCTGACCGCGACGGAACAGCACTATGATGCGATCATCGACCTGATCCAGCCGCGCGGCACCATCGCCCTGATCGACGATCCCGTGACGCTCGACGCCCTGAAGCTCAAATCAAAGGCACTGACCCTGCATTTCGAATTCATGTTCGCCCGCGCCATGCACGACGCGCCGGACATCACCGCACAGCATGATCTTCTCAACCGGGTGTCAGAGCTTGTCGACCTGGGCCGCATCGTCACCACCGCCAACAGCCACGGCGGCACGATCAACGCCGCCAACCTGCGCGCCGCCCATGCACAGCAGGAAAGCGGCCGGGCGATCGGCAAGACCGTTCTGGCCGGGTTCGAGTAGGCGCCATGACGAAGACCATTCTCATCACCGGCGCGACCGACGGGATCGGCCTGGCGACAGCCAAGGTATTGGCGGCGTTGGGCCATACTGTGCTGCTGCATGGTCGCAGCACGGCGAAACTGGCCGATGCGGAGGCTTTGATCACCGGTCTTGCCGACATGGGCGGAGTGGAAACCTATCTGGCAGACCTGTCCCGCATGGCCGAGGTCGAGGCCTTGGCGAAGGCCGTGGCCGGCCGGCACGACCGCCTGGACGTGCTGATCAACAACGCGGGCGTTTACAACGCACCCGATGCCGTCACGGCGGACGGGCTCGACTTGCGGTTCGCCGTCAATACGATCGCCCCCTATCTGCTGACACGGCGTCTTCTGCCGCTGCTCGGCACGGGCGGGCGGGTGATCAACCTGTCCTCCGCCGCCCAGGCCCCCGTCGATGCAGACGCCCTGGCCGGCCGGACCCGGCTGACCGACGGCGCCGCCTACGCGCAGAGCAAGCTGGCGATCACCATGTGGACGCGGGCGATGGCCGAGGCATTGGGACCGGAGGGCCCGACCGTCATCGCGGTCAACCCGGGCTCGTTGCTCGGCAGTAAGATGGTGAAGGAAGCCTTCGGCATGGACGGCAAGGACATCGGCATCGGCGCGGACATCCTGCGCCGCGCCGCCCTAGACGACACCTTCGCCGATGCCGCCGGACAGTATTTCGACAACGATTCCGGCCATTTCGCCCCGCCCCATCCCGACGCCCAAGACGCCCGGAAATGCGACGCCATGATGCACGCCATCGAAGCGGTCTTGGCCGAACTTAAATAAGCCGGGGCCCCTTGCCTTCCGACCCCGGCGACCGGTCACATCTGACCGACCGGCAGCCGGGGCGGGCGTGGCGGAGGGGTAGACGCCCTAGTTCTTCTTCAATTGCGGCTGGTCCAGGTAGCGGACATCCCTGGGTGAATAGGGAAGCGGGTTGATATAGCGGAAGCCCTGGGACTGCAGATAGGCGATTTCGGGAAATCCCGCCGGGACCACCGTGACAAAACCGTGGAAATCGTCGGCCTTGTAGCCGGCCGCCCGCAAGGCATTGTGGCACATGCGGAATTCCACGCCATTGTCGGCCAGTTCCTTCATCTTGTCGACGATGCCCTGGTACTTGATGTAGTTCTCCTTCGCGAACACGCGCAGTTCCGGGCCATGGCTCACGACCACCATCTTGCCCTTCAGCGGCTTCATCGTGTTCTTCACGAACGCGTAAAGCATGTTGAGATCCTTGGGCTGCGTATAGTTCGCGTCGAACACGGCATCGATCGTCGGATATTCGTGCAAGTCGGTCTTCGACGTGCCGTAGGGTGACAACTCGTCGTTGGCAAATCCGGCCGTGCTCATCGAGATTGCAACCGCACTCGCGGCCGCGATTAGAAATGTCCGTTTCATCTTGATCCTCCCTGTTGAGGCGCTGTCTTATGTTGGCATCCAAGCAGCCGCACGACAGCGCGTGCGCGGTTGCCCGCATGAAAGCTAAACTGTCTGCAGCCACTCCCGCAGATGCGCCGCCTCCGTGACGATCATCTCCGGATCGGCGAAAACCGCCGCGATCAGGCTGATCCCCTGAAGGGCCGAGACGAGATGAAGGGCGGATCGGCCCGACGCATCCTCGGCGCCAAGCAGGCGAAATTGTTCTTCGCACCAATCGAGCAGCAACCGGAATGGCCGCGCGGCATGGTCGCTCAGCGGCCCTCGTGCTCGCGCCAGTTCGAAACAGAGGCTACCGACCGGGCACCCGAAGAGAGCATCGACCTCACGGTCCTCGACCCAGATCTGGACAAGCGCCAGCAGGCGCGCCCGCGGGTCTGAAAGAGCCTGATGGCGCGAGATCAGCCGCGCGATCCCGTCTTCCCTCCGGTCGATGACCGAGGAAACGAGATCATCCTTGGTCTTGAAGTAATAGAAGACACTTCCAAGCGGGATGTTGGCGGCGCACGCCACGTCGGTCAGGGTCGTCTTCGCCACCCCTTGCTCGTGAAAGAGGCCCGCGGCGGCATTCACGAGGTCTTGCTGTTTCGCTTTCGCGGCGGCACGTTGCATCAAGAATTTCCTAGTTAGTTAACTTACTATATTTATCGCGTACGCCGATTCCCCCATCGAGTCAATTGCCCCGCCGCCTTGGAAAGACGTGCGTACGCCCGCCGCCGGCGCTCAGATTCCGGTGCCGGGTCCTCTAAGACACGCAATGAAAACAATTGCCGCGGGGCAAGCCGAAACGTCCGCCTGAACTAGATACCCAGTTCCTGGGCCGTCAGCAGGCTTTCCGCAACCTCGACCATGCGCTTGCCCTTGGCACGGGCCATGGCGCGGATGGCGTCATAGGCGGCGGGTTCGGTCATGGCGCGCTTTTCCATGAGCACGGCCTTGGCCCGGTCGATGACCTTGCGTTCGGCCAATTGCAATTCGGCGTCGGTCGCCCGCTGTTCCAGTTCGCGGTAGGCCTCGAACCGCGAGATCGCGACATCGACCACGGGCTGGATGCGGTCACGGCGCAGACCGTCGATGATATAGGCACTGACCCCGGCCCGGATCGCCTGCTTGGTCATTTCCGGGTCGCTTTCGTCGACGAACATGGCGATCGGCCGCTTGACCTCACGCGACACGCGGAACATCTGTTCGACCGTGTCGCGGTTGGGGTTTTCCAGGTCGATCAGGATCACGTCCGGGTCGATGGCGGCGATGCGGGGCACCAAATCCGTCATCTCGCGCAGATGATGGACCTGATGATAGCCCGCGTCCTCAAGCCCCGCCAACAGGACCTCGGCGCGTTCCGCACTCTCATCAATGACCAGGATCTTCAGGACGGCGCCCGACATCTCTCATCTCCAACCACGTGACGTGTTGGCTGCGACTTCGTTTCTCGGATGCGCCCCCAGATGCGGACAACCTTATTTCCGTCCGTCATTGCCCATGACGGTAGAATTTGTTCGCCGACCTTTCAAGATGCATTCGCAAACCCCCTGTGTATATTCTTGGCGACGCGGTGAACGGACGCCGCCATCCCGCGAACGTGCGCGGACCCCGGGCCGAGACGCCCTCCCCAATTCGATCCTGCATTGATGGATGAGGAGTCCTGACCATGGAAACACGCCCGCCCCTGCCCCCCTTTACGTTCGAGACCGCAACCCAAAAGGCCCGCCTGGCCGAGGATGCCTGGAACCACCGTGACCCGGTCAAGGTGTCGCTGGCCTATACGCCGGACTCGACATGGCGCAACCGGGCTGAATTTTTCACCGGCCGCGACAAGATCGTCGAATTCCTGGAACGCAAATGGGCGCGCGAGCTTGATTATCGTCTGATCAAGGAACTATGGGCCTTTCACGACAACCGCATCGCCGTGCGCTTTCAGTACGAATATCACGATGACAACGGCCAATGGTACCGGGCCCATGGCAACGAACAGTGGGAGTTTTCGCCGGAGGGTCTGATGCGCCGCCGCGAGGCATCGATCAACGACGTCCTGATCACGGAAAGTGAGCGCAAGTTCACCTGGCCCCTCGGCCCCCGGCCCGAAGACTTTCCCGGGCTGACGGAACTGGGGCTTTAGCAAAACCCGCGCGGCATGGCCGCGACGGTCGTTTTGCGGCAAACGGAGAGGCCTAACCTTCGCCGTCCAGAAGAATGTCCGCCAGGGCATCCGGGCAAACGACGAAGGGCGAATGGCCACAGTCCAGATCCCAGGTCCGCCGGGCCGGCAGGGCATCGAGCATGGAATCCTGAAGGTCGGCGGTAATGGCGAAATCCTGGCGGCTGGAAATGTAATCGCGCGGCACCCGGCCGAACTTTTCCGGGGTCAGGGCAAGGGTCTGGCGGAAGATCGCCACGGGTTCGGGCCGGAGTTGGGGAAACACCCAGTCCAGGTCTTCCTCGGGCGCGTCCTGATAGAAGGCGTCCCAGGTCGTTTGACGGTCGACGGCAAGGCAGGGCACGCCGTCGAACAGGACCTTGTCCGCCCGCGCCCGCGTATCCCCGTCGCGGCGCGCCCAGTCGATGATGCTTTCCCCTGGCCCCGGCATATAGGCCGTCAGGTAGACCAGGCGGGTAAGCAGGTCCGGCACGCGCTCGGCAACTTCTGCGATCACCGCCCCGGCCATGGAATGGCCGACCAGGGTGACGGGGCCGCCCTGTTGCCGCACGACCCCGGCGATATGATCGGCATAGAGAGTCAGGGTGAGATCCGCGGTCAGCGTCCTGTCGGCGCCATGGCCCGGCAGGTCGGGGGCCGCGACCATCGCACCCCGCGCCTGCAGGATCGGCGCCAGCCGGTCCCAGCACCAGCCGCCGTGGTAGGCGCCGTGGACCAGGATAAAACGGGCGGTCACGGCGGCACAGCGCCTAAAGAGCGACCAGATCGAAGGCAACGCTGATGCGCGTGCCGTCGCCGGTAAAGGGAATGGTGCGGTGGAAATAGGCCGAGGGGAACAGATACATCACCCCCTCCTCGGGCGGGAACAGCTGCAGGCGCGGCGTATGGCGCAGCTTGAACTGCTCGGGTGCCTGGAAAAATTCGATGAAGCCGTTGGTGTCGCCGGGATCCGTAACCTGGGCCGGCAACTGCGGATAGTAAACGCCGGACAGGAAACCCGACGGATGGATGTGCGGCATCTGATGGCCGCCGGCATTCATCTCCACCGCCCAAAGGGTCAGTGAGTATTCGTCGGACCAGCGGGTGAACAGGGGATGGGAACTGCGCCGATGGCGGCGGCGATAGGCGCGCGCGGCCTCGGCGATCATCTCCTTGAATTGGGTCATCGGGCCCCAGGGGTCACAGACCAGACTGCCCGTGTGGCGGCCCGCGACGGTGGCGTGGCTGGGCGGCGACGGGACCAGGGACGGGTGGTCCAGGATGTGGCGGACCATTGCCTTGTTGAAGTCGGCCAGTGAGGCAAATCCGTCCGGCGCCAGGGGCCGGTGGCCCATGATCAGGTTGGGCGGCAGGAAGGCCTCGGCCGCCGCCGCCTGTCCCATGTCGGTCATCACGATGGCCCGGTAGGCGAGCATTTCCGGATCGCCCGGCACGGCCGCCAGGCGGTCGTCGCAGACCTTGAGCGCGCGTTTGTGATCGCCCGCCTGCAACAGGGCATCGACCAGATTGACCCGGGCCAGACGGTGATCGGGCTGGGCCGCCAGAATCGTTTCGTATCCGGCGATGGCCGCATCGGCATCACCCCCGTCCAGCTTCAGGGTCGCCGCCATTTCGTCGAGATCGTGAGACCGCGCCCCCTTGGCCGCAGCATCCGCAATCAGGCGCGCCGCTTCGTCCTTGCGCCCGTCCTGGATCACCGCCGCCGCCAACCCGGCCCAGGCGGCCGCATTGTCCGGCAGGCGGGCGGTCAGATCGCGGTAGGCTGCTTCGGCCCCTGGCCGATCGCCCATATGCAGGAGGGCCGCCGCGTGCTGAAACGCGAACACGGGGTTGTCCGGAAAGCGCGCCATGCAGTCGGCTAGGAACGGCACGACGGTTTCATAATGTTCGGTGCCGACCAGGGCCTGGGCCAGGTTCTCCCAGGCCGGCTGCCAATCGGGCTTGGCATCGCAGGCGGCCCGCAGATGCGTGATCGCCTCGGTCCATTGATGGCGGCGCAGTTGGAGGGAACCCAGGTTGTAATGCACGGCCGCGTCGCCGGGCTTCAGGTCGAGCGACCGGTGATAGGCGGGCAAGGCGACCCGGCTGACGCCAAGGCGTTCCGCCGCATGGCCCATCATCGCCCATTGTCCGGCATCCAGCGCGCGGCGCGCGTCCAGGCGGGAAAACAGCTCAAGCGCCAAACCGTCGGCGCCCGCCTGATAGGCTGCGCCCGCGCCCAGTCCCAACGTTTCCTCATCGGCGCGGCCGGTCACGGCGGCCTGATAGGCCGCCTGCCCCGCGTCAGCCAGGCGCCCGGCCTTGATGAGTTTCTTGATGTCGCCCGCGACGGCATTGATGGTCATTCGCTGATATCCGACCTGCATGATTTCCTCGTCTCCCGGCCGTTTCCGCGAGACCCGCGGACGGTAGCAAACTTTCGCATCCGGCCCTATAGCCGAGGTGCATCGGCCGGCCCTTGATCCAGGTCACGCATAAGAAAAGGGCCGCACCCGAAGGTGCGGCCCTTTCCGAAACAAACGGTAAGCGACGGGATTAGAAGCCCATGCCGCCCATGTCGGGCATGCCGCCACCCGGGGGCATGCCGCCGGCTTCTTTCTTCTCCGGCTTTTCGGCGACCATGGCTTCCGTGGTGATCAGCAGACCGGCGATGGACGCCGCATCCTGCAGAGCCGTACGGACGACCTTGGTCGGATCGATGATGCCGGCTTTCAGCATATCGACATACTTGCCGGACTGGGCGTTGAAGCCCTGGGTCTTGACCTTGCCTTCAAGCAGCTTGCCCGCAACCACGGCGCCGTCGAAGCCGGCGTTTTCCGCGATCTGACGGATCGGGGCCTGCAGGGCGCGCAACACGATGTTGATGCCGACCTGCTGGTCGTTGTTTTCCGGGGTCAGCTTCTTCAGGGCGTTGGTGGCATAAAGCAGGGCAGAACCGCCGCCCGGAACCACGCCTTCCTCGACCGCGGCGCGGGTAGCGTGCAGGGCGTCGTCGACGCGGTCACGCTTTTCCTTAACCTCGACCTCGGTGGCGCCGCCCACGTTGATGACGGCCACGCCGCCGGCCAGCTTGGCCAGACGTTCCTGCAGCTTCTCGCGGTCGTAGTCCGAGGTGGTTTCCTCGATCTGCGCCCGGATCTGGTTGCAGCGCGCTTCGATGTCTTTCTTCTTGCCGGCACCATCGACGACGGTGGTGTCGTCCTTGGTGATGATGACGCGCTTGGCCGTGCCCAGCATTTCCAGGCCGACGTTTTCAAGCTTGATGCCGATGTCTTCGGAAATCACCTGGCCGTTGGTCAGGATCGCGATGTCTTCCAGCATGGCCTTACGGCGGTCACCGAAGCCCGGCGCCTTGACGGCGGCGACCTTCAGGCCACCACGCAGCTTGTTGACGACCAGGGTCGCCAGCGCTTCGCCTTCGATGTCTTCGGCGATGATGATCAGCGGGCGGGAAGCCTGAACGACGGCTTCCAGAACCGGCAGCAGCGGCTGCAGCGAGGACAGCTTCTTCTCGTGGATGAGAATGTAGGGGTTGTCCATGTCGCAGGTCATCTTGTCGGCGTTGGTGATGAAGTACGGCGAGGTGTAACCCCGGTCGAACTGCATGCCTTCGACGACGGTGACGTCCGTGTCCAGGCCCTTGGCTTCTTCGACTTCGATGACGCCTTCATTGCCGACCTTCTGCATGGCTTCGGCGATCATCTTGCCGATCGCTTCGTCGCCGTTGGCGGAAATGGTGCCGACCTGGGCGATTTCGTCGGAGGTCTTGACCTTCTTGGAGACGGACTTCACGTCGGCCACGACGGCTTCGACAGCCATGTCGACGCCGCGCTTCAGATCCATCGGGTTCATACCGGCGGCCACGGCCTTGACACCTTCGCGGACGATGGCTTGGGCCAGAACGGTCGCGGTGGTGGTGCCGTCGCCGGCTTCGTCGTTGGTCCGGGAAGCAACTTCCTTGACCATCTGCGCGCCCATGTTTTCGAACTTGTCGGTCAGTTCGATTTCCTTGGCGACGGTGACGCCGTCCTTGGTGATGCGCGGGGCGCCGAACGCCTTGTCGATAACGACGTTACGGCCCTTGGGGCCGAGGGTCACCTTAACCGCGTTGGCGAGGGTGTCGACACCCTTCAGCATGCGGTCGCGGGCGTCGCTTGAAAACTTAACTTCCTTAGCAGCCATCTTATCTAATCCTCTTGGTTCGATCTTTTTCGGGTGCCTTGCGGGCGGTCGGCCTTAGCCGATGATGCCCAGCAGGTCTGATTCCTTCATGATGATCAGCTCGTCGCCGTCGATCGTCACTTCGGTGCCCGACCATTTGCCGAACAGGACCTTGTCGCCCTTTTTCACGTCGAGCGGCGTAACCGAGCCGTCTTCGTTGCGGGCGCCGGAACCGACGGCAATAATCTTGCCTTCCATGGGCTTTTCCTTGGCGGTGTCGGGGATGATGATCCCGCCCTTGGTCTTCGCGTCCTGCTCGATGCGCTTGACCAACACACGGTCATGCAGAGGCCTGAACTTCATTGTCGCTCTCCGTCAAATAATGGAAACATAAGGGTTTTTTTGTGTTTGTTAGCACTCAACCCAAGTGAGTGCCAGCGATGTAGTCCGCTGGCGTCTCCCTGTCAAGGGCGTTGGGCCCGAATCCTAGGAAACCTGCCGAAATTAACGGACACAGACCGGGTTTTGGGCAAAGCCGGGAAACCGTCAGGAGGCGCGGGTGAAGATCACATTCACATCCGTATCCGCCCGCTGAATGCCGCGCCGCGCCTCGGCGAAGCCGACATCGGCCAGAAAGGCGGGGATTTCCGTGTCGTCCGGAGCGATCTCGATAAGCAGCGACTTGACCTGGCCGCTTTGCAGCAGACCCTTGGCGCCCTTGAGGATCTGCGGTTCGATACTGTCCACGTCGATCTTGATGTGCTGCGGCGGCGTGAAGCCGTAGCGATCGATCAGGCTGTCGGCGGACAGCGCGAAGGCGTCCACGGCGATCTCGGCCTTGGCGAAACCCAGCCTCGACAAGCCGCTATCATAAAGCGAGGAGCCCGAAGTGCCGGCCTCGAACGAGGGCATGTAGAACCGCCCGCGCCCGTCCCGGTCGCTGAGGCCCAGGCAATGGGCCTGGACGGCCTCGCCGACGCCGTTTTCGACCACGTTGCGGGCCAGGCAATGAAAGGAAAACGGATTGGGTTCGAACGCCACCGTCGAAATACCCCGCTTGCCCGCATAGACCGCATAGGGCCCGACGCTGGCGCCGATGTCCCAGAACACTTCACCGTCCTGGAAGCCGTCGATCCATTCGACCGTTTCCGGTTCGCGCACGAAGGCATGACGGGCGAAGTAAAGGGCATCCTTGCCGGGCGTATATAGGGTGATGGGACCAAGCGGTGTGTCGACGGGGACCCGTGGCGTCACCGCATCGGCCAGACGCGCCCGCGTCGCGTAGCGCGGCCAGCGCGACATCGGCGCGGTCAGCCCCCGGACCAGGCCGGCCAGAAATGCGGAATAGGTCTTGCTCATGCCGTGCCGTCGCCTGCGTCGTCTTTGCCGAGCACGCGAGCGTAAATGCTTTCCAACTGCCGAACCACGGCTTTATGGCCATAGGTCTCCAGGCAGTCACGGCGCAGCTTGGCGCGATCGAAGGACGCCGACCGCGCATGCATATCGCTGAGCGCCCGAGCCATCGCCGGGCCGTCGCCGGGCGGCACCAGGATGCCGCTATCCGGGGTCAGGATACCTTCCGGGCCGCCGCAGATGGTGGCGACCACGGGCGCGCCCTGGGACAAGGCCTCGATGACCACGACGCCGAAAGTTTCCACGAAACTGGGCAGCACGACCGCGTCGGCGGCCGCCATGGCGCGGCGCGTGTCTTCGGCGGGCAGCACACCGATAACCTTGACCCGGTCGGCGATACCCAGATCTCCGGCCAGCCGCGCAAGCGGTTCGCCGTCACCCGAGCCGACGAAGTGAAGTTCCACGTCCGGCCCCGTCCCACCCGGCGGAAAGGCGTGGGCGAAGGCGCGAACCAGACCTTCCTGATTTTTTTCCGCTGAAATGCGCGCGACACACAGGAACACGAATGGCCCGCCCGGCGCCCTGTCCTCGGGCGCCGCCCGTTCGAAAGCCGGCGTTAGGATGTTCGGCACGACCGTCGTCGGATCAGCTTGGGTCGAGTACTGATCGAGCAGGGTATCGCGCAGTTGCGGACTGACGGCCAGACGCGCGGCGGCGGCATCCAATACCCCCGTGATCAGGCGCTTCTGCCACCAACGGTGCTTACCTTGGGCGAAATCCGTCGAATGTTCCGTCAGCACAAAGGGAACGCCACAGCGCGCGGATAGACGCTTGGCCAAGACCCCGCCATAGAGTGCGGCATGGGCGTGCAGAATGTCGGGCCGTCCTTCCGCCGCCACATAAGCATCGAACAGCTTCGTCCCGGCGGTGGCGAACTTGCAGGCATCGCGAAACGGCATCCGCGGCAGGCGATGCAGGGTATCCATGCGCCACAGCCGCAGTTGACCGTCATCTTCGGCGCGAATGCGGTTCATCGCCGGCAGCGGCCCGGCCCGGTAGTCGCGCAGGCCCCATAGCTTGGGATAGATCAGCCCGACCTTGTGCCCGGCGGCGGCCAACGCCTGGGCCTGATCGCGAAAGAACGACCCGCCGCCTGCGGACCGCAGGTGTGAATACCAGGAGGGAATCAGAAGAACATGCATGACGGTTTCCCGGCCATCGTCAGGGGCCGCAGCCCGTGCCTCATTCCGCCGTCGAAGACCCGGCACCGCCCAGGTCCTCTTCCAGATCCTCGTCCAGGATCTTGCCGTGACGATTGCGGCGATACAAATAGACGCCAAGAACGCCCGACAGCGCAAACAGCCCGGCAGCAAGCGCGATGTTGGCCGCCGGGTCGACCTTGATGCCCGTGCCGATGAGCGCGAAAATCAACGTCTGCGGTACGTAGCCAATGGCCGATCCGGCGAAATAGGGCAGGCCGGGCACGCTGGTCACCCCCGCCGCCAGATTGGTTAAAAGGTTCGAGCCGAACGGCAGAAAACGGATCAGCAGCGTCATCGAAAACGGGTTTTCCGCGAGGAAGCCGTCGATGCGCTTTACCTTGCCCGGGAAGCGGCCTGCGACCAGATCACGACCCAGGAACCGCGCGTAATAGAAGCTGGTAATACAGCCTGCCAGGGTCGCCAGCACCGCCAGCGCCGTGCCTTCGGCAATGCCGAATGCATAACCGCCCAAAAAAGCGATCAATTGGCGCGGAAGGCCAACCGCCGTGCACAAGCCGCCGGCGGCGACGAATACCAGAATGCCGGCCATGCCCTTACCGCGCACGTAGGTGTCAATCCAGGTTTCATCAAGATGGGCGTCCAGGCCGGTCAGCCGAATCAAAATCACGACCGCGATCAGCGACAACAGCAGGGTGCCGCCGCGCAGGGCGAGCTTCATGCTCATCGCGCCGCGCCGTCCGCCCCGCCCCGCCCCGGGGTTTCCTCGACGACTTGGGGTTTTGAGCCCCGGCACTGCAGCCACATCACGCCGAACAGATCGACAATGCCGACCCACAGCCGGTTCCACACCCCGTATTTGGAGGTTCCCCGTTCGCGCGGACGGTGATTGACCGGAACGGACAGGACGCGCCCGCCCAGGCGGAGCATCAGCGCCGGCATGAAGCGGTGCATATGGTCGAACCGGGGAAAATCAAGAAACGCCTGACGGGGGAAAACCTTGAGGCCGCAGCCCGTATCGGGCGTGTCATCCTGCAACAAGCCGGAGCGGATACCGTTGGCGATCCGCGACGACAGACGGCGGATGTAGGTGTCGCGCCGCTTGGCGCGCAGACCGGCGATCATCAGGCGCTCGCCGCCGCCTTCTTCATTGTACTTGGCGGCCAGGGCCGGGATGTCGGCGGGATCGTTCTGGCCGTCGCCGTCAAGGGTCGCGATCACGGGGGCGCGTGCCGCCCGCACGCCGGTCCAGATGGCCGCACTCTGGCCACAGCAGGCGACATGGCGGAGCACACGCAGCTCCGGAATCTTATTCGCGAGGTCCTTGAGCATGCCAAGGGTCTCGTCGGTGCTGCCGTCGTCCACATAGATGATTTCGTACGCCGGACCGCCACCCAGAGCCGCCCTGATCTCGTCAATCAACGGGGCCAGGTTCTCGGTCTCGTTGTGTACGGGCACAACCACGGCCAGGGCCGGTGCAGCAGTATCTGAAGAGATGCCGGTCATGAGGGAACTTCGCGCTTTTCCATCGTCGCGGCGCCGCCCGCCCAAACTGCGGCGCGGCACGCGCGACCGCTTATTGCACCCGTGCCCGCAAAGGTCAAATATCTTGCTTTCTGCGGCCACTCCCTCCATGGCTGGTGGGTGGGGGCCTGACGGCACCCGTGGCGACAACTTCATCCCGAGGAGGCCCCGATGAGCCATGGCCCGACCGGCGACGCGCCGGAAGCCCTCCCCGTCCTGCACCGCGAAACGGTCCAGTCCGATTGGATCGACTATAACGGCCATATGAACCTGGCCTACTACGTGCTGGTGTTCGACCACGCGACCGACGCCCTGCAGGACGTCGTCGGGCTGGATGCCGCCTACCGCGCGGCGACCGGGGGATCGGTTTTTGTGGTCGAAGCGCATTTGACCTACGATAGCGAGGTCAAACTGGGCGAGGAAATGCGGGTACGCCCGCGCGTGCTGGACGTCGACGGTAAGCGCCTGCATCTGTTCCACGAAATGTTCGCCGGAGACGACGACCGGTTGGCTGCGACGAACGAGCTGATGATCCTGCATGTCGACCTGAATAGCCGCCGTGCGGCGCCGTTTCCGGCCCCCGTGCTGGCGCATCTGGAGCGCCTGAGGGCGGCGCACGCCGCCCTGCCGCAACCCCCGCAGGTGGGGCGCCGTATCATTATAAAGAAAAAGGTATGAATCCTGCGCACGGGTTATGTTAGAAAATAGCCTTATAATTTGCCGGCGACCAATGACCGGCACGTAAATGGTTCTTGGAAGGTGAGAACGGCGACCCCAACACCTTAAAATAAGGAAGGCAGGCCCGTTGTCCGACGAAACTGAACTTCGGAGCACCCCCAGCGCCTACGCCAAATCGGCGCTCCAGATGATGGAGAAAAAGGGGATTCCGCCGAAACCAAACAACTTTGCTGTTTGGTATCGGTATTTCTCGGGCGCATACCCGGAACTGGCACGAACCCTGGACGTGATCCTGGAAGCCGGCCTGCCGTTCACCGAAGAACGCAATGCGGAGATCTACGACCGCTTCCTGGGCGTGACCCTGGACGAGGATTTCCTGAACGACGCCACGCTGCGCGTCGAAACCGAACTCAAGAAACTGATGACCTACCTGGAAGAGGCCGGCACCGATGCCCAGGCCTACGGCGACACCCTGTCCGTCGTGTCTGGCGAACTGGCGCGAGACGATGGCCGCAAGGACATCCGGGCCATCCTGGAACAGGTGATCGCCGCGACGCGCACCATGGAGGAACGCAATCAGGTCCTCGAAACGCGGCTGAAGGAATCCGCGGGCGAAATCCGCAGCCTCAAGGAAGATGTCGAATCCCTGCGCCACGAAGCCATGACCGATGCGTTGACCGGCGTAGCCAACCGAAAGC
Organism: Rhodospirillales bacterium; assembly: GCA_048263775.1. Taxonomy (GTDB): domain Bacteria; phylum Pseudomonadota; class Alphaproteobacteria; order Rhodospirillales; family Casp-alpha2; genus UBA1479. The sequence continues at coordinate 159,472 of JBLXDU010000008.1, read as the reverse complement.
TGTTCGACGAGGAAATCCGCATCGGCGCAGCCGAGGCCATGGACCGGGGACAGCCCCTGACCCTGCTGATGATCGACATCGATCACTTCAAAAATTTCAACGACACCCACGGCCATCAGGTCGGCGACCAGGTATTGCGGTTCGTCGCGCGCATCTTGAAAAGCTGCGTGCGCGGCGAAGACCTGACCGCGCGCTACGGCGGCGAGGAGTTTTCCATCGTGCTGCCCAATACGACCCTGAAGAACGGCGCCAAGGTCGGCGAGCACGTCTGCACCCAGGTTTCGAAGAAAGCCGTCATCAACCGCGCCACCGGCAAGAGCCTGGGCACCATCACGGTGTCCGTGGGGGCGGCGGAATTTCAGCCGGGTGAAAGCGTGGAAAGCCTGATCGAACGCGCCGACGAAGCCTTGTATCTGGCCAAGCATAACGGCCGCAACCGGGTTGAAATGGGCCTGACGACATCCCCGGGCGGGCGCGGCACGCGCCAAGCCCACCCCTGATCCCCCGCAGAATGATCCGATATCCCGGCCCCAAGACCGGGCCCTGGGCCGAAACATGCCGGCGGCTGTCGTAAAACCGTTTCTTGACAAATCCCCTTGGGGAAGGCCATCAGGCCCGGGTAAAGCCCGCGGCCCCGATGTGGACACCCTCCGCACGGGCCAAAGATGCGGGAACGAGCAACCAGGCAGGGCACCAGGCAAATGGTCCCTTTGACCGACCGCATTCTTGACCATTTTCCCGACCCGACAGTCCTGTTGGATGGCCGACGGTCGGTCATCTACGCCAACGGCGCCGCGCGCGAACTTTTGGACATCACCCGCGTCGGCCATGATCTGGCGATGTCACTGCGCCACCCCCGGGTGCTGGACGCCGTCGATCAGGTGCTTGGCCGGGACGAGACCCGCACGGTCGAGGTGATCCTGCCGGGCAATACCACCCGCAATTTCGAGATGTTCGTCTCCGGAGTGCCGCCGGCCCCAGACACGAAAGGGGTCGGCGCGGTATTGGTCCTGCGCGACATGACGACCGCGCGGCGCGCCGAACAGATGCGCGCCGATTTCGTCGCCAATGCGTCGCACGAACTGCGCTCGCCGCTGGCGGCCTTGCTCGGCTTCATCGAAACCCTGGAAGGCCCCGCCGGCAGCGACGAGGACACCCGCACGCGGTTCCTCGGCATCATGCTGCGCGAAGCCAAGCGCATGGCACTGCTGATCGACGATTTGCTATCCCTGTCCAGGGTCGAGATCAACGAGCATGTCCGGCCCACCGCCCCCGTCGACATCGCCGGCGTGCTGTTGAACGTGACCGAGGCGCTGAGCGTCCAGGCCAAGGTCGCCAACGTGCCGATCCGCGTCAATTACGGCAGTAACCTGCCGACGGTCCATGGCGAAGCCGACCAGTTGTTCCAGGTGTTCCGAAACCTGATCGAGAACGCCATCCGCTACGGCGCCAAGGGTGAGGCCATCGACGTCCGGGTCGAGTCGGCCCAGCGCATTCCCGGGTCCGGACGTTCCGGTATCGCCATCAAGGTCACAGACCACGGCGAAGGCATCCCCGAGGAGGCGATCCCACGCCTGACGGAACGTTTCTATCGGGTCGACAAGGCGCGTTCCAAAAGCGTCGGCGGCACCGGCCTTGGTCTTGCCATCGTGAAGCATATCGTCAACCGCCACCGCGGCCATCTGGCCGTGGAAAGCACCCTGGGCGAGGGATCGACCTTTACGGTCTATCTACCGGCGGAGACGCCCCGCCAGGGCGTGCTACCCGGCGACGGCGGCGCTGTAGCCATGCCGTCCCCGGATGTGTCATAAATCCGTAACATTCTGATTGCCCCTGCCTGCGGTTTCATCCTATGCCCTCGCGGCAATGGCGCTTGGCTTTTGCGTCCCCATGCCTATCCATCCGCCGTCCGATCCACTCGCCGAAAGTGATGATCCCCGATATGTATAAAGAGACCCTAAGCAAAGACCTGAGCAAGCTGGCCGCCGTCGAACACGCGACCCAGGCGTTGTCGCGCCGGTTTTCGCGCATCGGCTGGGCGCTGCTGTTCCTCGCGATCACGTCGAACGTTGCCATGATCGCCACGGTCGGCATGGACCATCAGCTGTTCATCGTCGCCGCCGGGGTAATCGGCGGCTACATGGCGCTGAACATCGGCGCCAACGATGTCGCCAACAACGTCGGTCCGGCCGTCGGCTCGCGCGCCCTGCCCATGTTCGGAGCGCTGATCATCGCGGCGGTGTTCGAATCGCTGGGCGCCATCCTGGCCGGGGGCGACGTCGTTAAAACCATTTCCAAAAGCATCGTCGACCCCAACCAGATCAGCGATCCCGACATCTTCATCTGGGCCATGATGTCCGCATTGCTGGCGGCGGCATTGTGGATCAATCTGGCGACCTGGCTGAGCGCGCCCGTATCGACCACCCATGCCGTCGTCGGCGGCGTCATGGGGGCGGGCATTTCCGCCGCCGGGTTCGGGGTCGTCGACTGGGGCGTGATGGGCGCGATCGCCGCAAGCTGGGTGATTTCACCGTTGATGGGCGGGGTCATCGCCGCCGCGTTCCTGGCCTTCATCAAGTTCAACGTGATCTACCGCAAGGACAAGATTGCCGGCGCCAAGCGCTGGGTGCCGGTGTTGGTCGCCCTCATGGCCGGCGTGTTCTCCGCCTATCTGTTGATGAAGGGCCTGAAGAACCTGTGGCGGCCCGGTCCCGAAATCGTGGCCCTCGTCGGCACGGCCATCGGTGTCCTGACCTACGCCGTGGTCCGCCCCCTGATCCACCGCAAGGCGGCGGGCATGGAAAACCGCAACAAGTCCGTGCGCACCTTGTTCACCCTGCCGCTGATTTTCGCAGCCGCCCTGCTATCCTTTGCCCATGGCGCCAATGACGTGGCCAACGCGGTCGGGCCGCTTGCCGCCGTCGTCGACACGGCAACCACAGGCAGCACCCACGGCAAGGTCGGTATCCCAACCTGGGTGCTGTTCGTGGGCGCGGCCGGCATCACCATGGGATTGCTGCTGTTCGGGCCCAAGCTGATCCGCACCGTGGGCGCCGAAATCACCAAGATGAACCCCATGCGCGCCTATTGCGTGGCCCTGGCCGCCGCGATCACGGTGATCATCGCCTCAGCGCTGGGCCTGCCCGTATCATCAACCCATATCGCCGTCGGCGCGGTGTTCGGCGTCGGCTTCTTCCGCGAATGGGTGACCGGTCGCAAGAGCCATATCAATCACGGGCGTGACGACAAGGATCCGGAACCGGTGGCCGCCGGCAGCAGCGACCCGGAGCGGACCCGACGGCGCAAGCTGGTGCGGCGCCAGCATTTCATGACCATCGTGGCAGCCTGGATCATCACGGTGCCGTCGGCGGCGCTCATGGGTGCGGCTCTGTTCCAGATGTTCGCCTGGGCCTTCTCCTGATCGCCCACGGCCACCACCGGCCGCTGGCCGGGAATCCCCCCCGCGTCCTTCCTCATAGACGTATCTGATGTGACATCCGCACGGCTGTCATGTTTCGGAAACGCAAAAATCGTTGAATTTCCGCCGTTTTTTATTGGCGGTTGTCATAAAACTGCAACATCCATGTCATAAATACGACGTGTGGCGGTCTTAGTTTGGGCGGCGATGAAATTCGGGGGCGAGCGCTTTCCGAAAGAACGAATAACCCAGTATCCCTTCAAGACACGTAGGAGCTACCCATGTTTCGCAAGTCACTTGCAGTCGTCGCCGTTGCCGGCATGGCCGTTGCGATGGCCAACGCCGCCGAAGCGCGCGATCAGATCCGGATCGTCGGCTCGTCGACGGTGTTCCCGTTCTCGACCGCCGTCGCCGAACAGTTCGGCAAAACCACCAAATTCAAAACCCCGGTCGTCGAAAGCACCGGTTCCGGCGGCGGCCTGAAGCTGTTCTGCGCCGGCATCGGCGCCCAGCACCCGGACATGACCAACGCGTCGCGCCGGATCAAGAAATCCGAAGTCGAGCGTTGCGCCAAAAACGGCGTCACCGACGTCGTCGAAGTGAAGGTCGGCTATGACGGCATCGTCCTTGCCAATTCCAAGGCTTCCAAGCAGATGTCGATCACCCGTCAGCAGCTGTTCCTGGCCCTGGCCAAGGACATCCCGGCCGAAGGCGGCAAGCTGATCCCGAACCCGCACAAGACCTGGAAAGACGTTGATGCGTCCCTGCCGGACATCAAGATCGAAGTTCTGGGCCCGCCCCCGACGTCGGGCACCCGCGATGCCTTCGCCGAACTGGGCCTGGAAGGCGGTTGCAAGAAGTTCAAGGAAATCGCCGCCCTGAAGAAGTCCGACAAGAAGAAATACAAAGCGGTCTGCCATTCGGTCCGCGAAGACGGCGCCTATGTGGAAGCCGGTGAAAACGACGTGCTGATCGTGCGCAAGCTCGAAGCCAACCCGAACGCCTTCGGCGTGTTCGGCTACAGCTTCCTCGACCAGAACGCCGACAAGATCCAGGGCTCCCTGGTTGACGGCCAGGCACCGACCTTCGAAGCCATCTCCGACGGCTCCTATCCGGTGTCGCGCCCGCTGTACTTCTACGTCAAGAAGGCGCACGTCGGCTCGATCCCCGGCATGAAGGAATATGTCGCCGAATTCACCGCCGACAAAGCTTTCGGCCCCGACGGCTATCTGACCGACAAGGGTCTGATCCCGATGGGTGACGCGGAGCGCAAGAAGTTCCGTGAAGACGGCGCTGCCCTGCGCAACAACATCGACCTCTAAGTTTCCTGGCCTAAACGTCCCCGGAAGGTTTCAACCTTCCGGGGATCGCCCGGCCCCGGGCGCCCCACCGACCTGATATTCGTTTTTATATAATATTCTTCAGCCCGTATTTCGGGTGCCGCAACCAAGGACCAGAAGCGTCATGAGCTTCCCCGTTTTGTTTGGCGTCCTCGCCCTTCTGACCATCTTCGGATACTACCTGGGCCGGTCCCGCGCTCTGAAGACCGCCGGCGGTCAGGTCCGCAACCTGCATTCGCTACCCAACTACTACGGCTATTACATCGGCCTGTGGTGCGCGGCGCCCGGGTTCCTGCTGCTGGTCGGCTGGATGGCGCTTGAAAACACCATCATGGACAGCATGCTGATCGCCAATCTGCCGGACAGCATGAAATCCCTGCCCGCGGCCGAACTGTCCCTGCTGCTGAACGACGTCAAGAACCTGGCCAACGGCGACATCGTCAGCCGCGAGGTCATCGACCTTGACCTGAAGGACGCCGCCGCCTTCTACGGCCAGCTTCTGACCACGTCGAAGATGCTCCTGACGGCGATCCTCGTCGCCGTGACCTGCGGCGGGATCTTGGTGGCCCGCGGCCGTATCGCGCCCGACCTGCGCGCCCGCAACAGCGTCGAGAAGGCGGTCATGGCAATCATGATCATCTGCTCGACCATCGCCGTACTGACAACGCTGGGCATCATCCTGTCGCTGCTGTTCGAATCCCTGCGCTTCTTCCAGAAGGTTCATCCCTTGGACTTCGTGTTCGGCCTGGAATGGAGCCCGCAGACGGCGTTGCGCAAGGACCAGGTGGGGGCGACCGGCCTGTTCGGTGCGGTGCCGCTGCTGGCCGGTACGATGCTGATTTCCCTGATCGCCATGTGCGTGGCCGCCCCGGTCGGCCTGATGGCGGCGATCTACATGTCCGAATACGCGCCCCCCAAGGTGCGCGGCACGGTCAAGCCGCTGCTGGAAATCCTGGCCGGCATCCCAACCGTGGTCTACGGGTTCTTCGCCGCCCTGACGGTGGCGCCGTTCTTTCGCGGATTGGGGCTCGATTTCGGCCTGACCATTTCGTCGGAAAGCGCCTTGGCGGCCGGCATCGTGATGGGGATCATGATCATCCCCTTCGTCTCATCCCTGTCCGACGACGTGATGTCGGCGGTGCCGCAGTCGCTGCGCGAAGGATCCTACGGCCTGGGCGCCACCAAATCGGAAACCATCAAGCAGGTGATCCTGCCGGCAGCATTGCCGGGCATCGTCGGCTCGATTCTGCTCGGCGTCTCGCGCGCCATCGGCGAAACCATGATCGTCGTCATGGCCGCCGGCCTGGCCGCCAACCTGACAGCCAATCCCTTCGAAGCGGTGACCACGGTCACGGTGCAGATCGTCACCCTGCTGGTCGGCGACCAGGAGTTCGACAGCGCCAAGACCCTCGCCGCCTTCGCCCTCGGCCTGATCCTGTTCTGCGTCACTTTGGTGCTGAACATCATCGCCCTCACCATCGTCAACAAATATCGAGAGCAATATGACTGACGCGGCCCCCATCATGAACGGCCCGGCGAACGGGAGTCTTGCGACCCGCAACTCCAACGACGCCGTCAGCAAAGGCCTGAAACGCCGGTATGCGGCGGAGCGGCGGTTCAAGGCCTACGGCATCCTCGCGATCGCCTTCGCCATGGGCATGCTCGGCCTGTTGTTCACGACCATCGTGTCCAAGGCGATCCCCGCCTTCACGCAAACCATGATCAACCTGGAAATAACGCTCTATCCCCAGGACATCGATCCTGCGGGCACGCGGGAACGCCAGGCCCTATCGTCGGCCAATTACCGGAAGGTCATCCGCCAAGCCTACTATGACCTGTTCCCCGACGTCACCAACCGTCGCGACCGCCGCGAACTGTTCGACATGATCAGCCCCGGCGCGGTGTATGAAATCCGCGACATGGTGATGGCCAACCCGAACCTGATCGGCGAACGGGTAACCGTACAGATGCCCATGTCCGACGACATCGACCAGTTGAACAAGGGCCAGATCCGCAAGGACAGCCCCGAGACCGAACGCCGCGTCAAGGACAAGCAGATCGCCTGGTTCGAGCGCCTGGAAAACCGCGGCCTGGTCGAGACCGTGTTCAACACCACCTTCTTCACCGCCGGCGACAGCCGCGAACCGGAACTGGCCGGCATCTTCGGCGCGGCCATGGGCTCGCTGTTCACCATGCTGGTGACGCTGTTGGTGTCCTTCCCGCTGGCCGTGGCCTCCGCCATCTATCTGGAGGAATTCGCCCCGGTCAACAAATGGACCCAGACCATCGAGGTCAACATCAACAACCTGGCCGCGGTGCCGTCCATCGTGTTCGGGCTGCTGGGGCTGGCCGTGTTCATCAACTTCTTCGGCATGCCGCGTTCGGCCCCCGTGGTCGGCGGCCTGGTGCTGGCGCTGATGACCCTGCCGACCATCATCATCGCTGCCCGGTCGGCGTTGAAATCGGTTCCCCCGTCGATCCGCGAGGCCGCCTACGGTCTGGGCGCCTCGCCGTTGCAGGTCATCACCCATCATGTGCTGCCGCTGGCCATGCCGGGCATCCTGACCGGCACCATCATCGGCATGGCCCAGGCCCTGGGCGAGACGGCGCCGCTTCTGATGATCGGCATGGTCGCCTTCATCGTCGACGTGCCGCATGGCGCGCTCGACCCGGCGACCGTGCTGCCGGTGCAGATCTATCTGTGGGCGGATTCGCCGGAACGCGCCTTCGTGGAACGCACCTCGGCCGCGATCTGTGTGCTGCTGGCCTTCTTGGTAATCATGAACGTGGGCGCGGTTTTCCTGCGCAAGCGTTTCGAGAGGAAATGGTAAGGATGACCCCCGACATGAATCAGAGCATTCCCCAGGACACGGCCGGAGATAGCCCCGTGGCGCAATCACAACCCGACGCGGTCAAGCTCAAGGCCCGCAACGTCAAGGTGTTCTATGGCGAGAAACAGGCTCTGTTCGATGTCAATCTGGACATCAAGGCGAACGAGGTGACATCGCTGATCGGCCCGTCGGGCTGCGGAAAATCCACCTTCCTGCGTTCCTTGAACCGCATGAACGACACCATCGACATCTGCCGGGTCGAGGGCGAGATTTCCCTCGACGGGCAGGACATCTACGACAAGAACATCGACGTCGTGCATCTGCGCGCCCGGGTCGGCATGGTGTTCCAAAAGCCCAATCCCTTTCCCAAGTCGATCTTCGACAACGTCGCCTACGGCCCGCGCATTCACGGCCTGACCAATTCCAATTCCGAACTGGAGGGCATCGTCCAGACGGCATTGGAAAAGGCCGGCCTGTGGAACGAAGTCAAGGACCGCCTCGACCAGCCCGGCACCGGCCTGTCCGGCGGCCAGCAGCAGCGCCTGTGCATCGCCCGCGCCGTCGCGGTTTCGCCCGAAGTGATCCTGATGGACGAACCCTGCTCGGCGCTCGACCCCATCGCCACGGCCAAGATCGAGGAATTGATCGACGAGCTGCGGGAAAATTTCACGATCGTTATCGTCACCCATTCCATGCAGCAGGCGGCCCGCGTGTCGCAGCGCACCGCCTTCTTCCACCTGGGCTATCTGGTCGAAGAGGACGATACGGAAAAGATGTTCACCAATCCAACGGACGAGCGTACCCAAGGTTACATCACCGGTCGCTTCGGCTGAGGCATTGGGGCGACATACCGGGAGACCACGAGACATGACCACAGATCACATCGTCAAGTCCTTCGACGAGGACCTGAAAAAACTGGACAACATCATCGCCGAAATGGGCGGCCTGGCCGAGGTTCAGTTGGCCGACGCCGTGGAGGCGCTGATCAAGCGCGACACGGACCTGGCCGACCGGGTGATCGCCGGCGACAAGAAGATCGACGCCCTGGAAGCCGAACTGGATGGCCAGGCAACCATGACCCTGGCCCTGCGTCAGCCCATGGCCGACGATCTGCGCACCACCATCACGGCGCTGCGCACGGCAAGCCTGATCGAGCGTATCGGCGATTACGCCAAGAACATCGCCAAGCGGTCGGTGGTGCTGGCCCAGTCGCCGCCCCTCGGCCCGACCAAAAGCATCGCCCGCATGGCGACCCTGGTTCAGGGCATGACCAAGGACGTGCTGGACGCCTACGTGGCGCGGGACGTGGACAAGGCGGAGGCCGTGCGCGCACGCGACGCCGATGCCGACCTGCTGCACACCAGCCTGTTCCGCGAAATCCTGACCTACATGATGGAAGATCCGCGCACGATCACATCCTGCACGCATCTTCTGTTCGTCTCCAAAAACCTGGAACGGATCGGCGACCACGCAACCAACATCGCCGAACTGGTGTACTATCTTGTGAAAGGCGTGCCGCCTACGGACGAGCGCGAAAAAAGCGATGCATCAAGCTTCACTGTCGTCGATCCCGACCGCGACTAAGCCTAAGGACACGGGCTTCATGAGCAAAAGCATACTCATCGTCGAGGACGACCCTTCGTTGGCCGAACTGGTCCGCTACAACCTCACCAAGGAGGGGTTCAACGCGGTTGTCGTCGGTGACGGGGAAACCGCCGTCGTCGCGGTCGAGGAAGAAGACCCGTCCCTGGTCATCCTCGACTGGATGCTGCCCAACCTGTCGGGCATCGAGGTCTGCCGCCAATTGCGCCGTAAACCCGAGAACAAGAATCTGCCGATCATCATGCTGACCGCCCGCGGCGAAGAAGCGGACCGCATCCGCGGCCTGGATTCCGGTGCCGACGATTACGTGGTGAAGCCGTTTTCGCCGAGCGAACTGATCGCCCGTGTGCGGGCGGTGCTGCGCCGCGCCAACCCGGAACGGGCGAGCGAGGTACTGACCTACGCCGACCTGAGCATGGATCTGGAAGAGCACCGAGTCTACCGGGGTGACGAACTCGTGCGCCTGGGGCCGACGGAATTCCGCCTGCTCCGTGTGTTCCTGGAAAAGCCGGGCCGTGTCTATTCCCGGGAACAACTTCTCGATCGGGTCTGGGGCCGCGACATCTATGTCGAATCCAGGACCGTCGACGTCCATATCCGCCGCCTTCGCAAGGCGCTCAACTCCGAAGGCCGCCCGGACCTCATCCGCACCGTGCGCTCGGCCGGCTACGCGCTTGATTCCTCGCCTGATTAAGGCTCTTAAGAGCCATTCGTAACGTATTGTTGTAGAGACCTGATTAACCTTCTCGCCCTAACATGACGGCGGGAAGGTTAATGGTTATTTCACGCTTCAAATACGCCCGGCTGCTGCTGGCGGCTCGACGGGTCATCCGCAACGACCATCTGATTCTGATGGTCCTGGCGCTTGTCGTCGGCTGCGCGTCTGGGGCGGCGGTCGTCGCGTTCCGTGAAACCATCGAAATCTTCCAATCTCTGTTCTACGGCAGCGGCCATGAACGCCTGTCACAGCATGTCACCGGGCTGGTCTGGTGGCATGTGCTTCTGGCGCCCGCGGTCGGCGGCCTGATTGTCGGCCTGTTCATCTACTTTTTTCTGCCCAACCGGAAGCCCCAGGGGGTCGCCGACGTGATCGAGGCGGAACAGCTTCGCGGCGGCTGGATGTCGTCCCGGGTCGGCCTGTACTCCGCCATCGCCAGCGCCCTGTCGATCGGCGCCGGGGCCTCTGTCGGGCGCGAAGGCCCGGCCGTGCACTTGGGGGCATCACTCGGCGCCTGGCTGGCGCGCCGCCTGCAACTGACACGGTCGCTCAACCGCACGCTGCTGGGCTGTGGCGTCGCCGCCGCCGTCGCCGCGTCGTTCAACGCGCCCTTGGCGGGGGCGCTGTTCGCCAACGAGGTGGTGATCGGGCATTACGCCCTGAAGGCCTTCGCGCCGGTGGTTGTCGCCTCAGTCGCGGGCACGGCCATATCGCGGCACTGGTTCGGCAATTTCCCGGCCTTCGCCCTTGTTGACAATCCCCTGGCGTCATTCTGGGAATTTCCCGCCTTCGTCGGCCTGGGCATCGCCAGCGCCGCCTGCGCCATTCTGATGATGCATTCCATCGTCGTCGCCTCCGACTTGGCCAAACGCACGCCCCTGCCGTCCTGGCTGAAGCCCGCGGTGGCGGGCCTGGCGGTCGGCGCCATGGCGTTGATGGTACCGCAAGTTCTGGGCGTCGGTTACGGCGTGACCGAGGACGCCATGCTGCACGTCTATGGCTTCGGCACGCTGCTGATCATCCTGGCCGCCAAGATCATCGCCACGGCGATCAGCCACGGATACGGGTTTTCCGGCGGCGTGTTTTCTCCGGCCCTGGTTATCGGTGCCGTCGCCGGCGGTGCTTACGGCATCGTCGCCACGAGCATCTTCCCCGAACTGTCGTCGGGCGTGCCTGCCTATACGGTGGTCGGCATGGGGGCCGTCGCGGCCTCTGTCCTGGGCGCACCCATCTCGACCACCCTGATCATCTTCGAGATGACGTCCGATTACACCCTGACGCTCGCGGTCATGATCGCCGTCGTCGTCTCCTCGGAAATCTCGCATCATTTCTATGACCGCTCCTACTTCGTACGCCAATTGCGCGAACGCGGCATCGACCTGAAAGAAGGTATCGAGGCAGAGGTCATGCAGACCATCACCGTCAACGCGGTTATGCGCCGGAACCTCAGCACCGTTTCCATGAGCACGGACCTGGAAACCCTGCGCCACCTGCTGCAGGATTCGACCGTGGGTGAAATTTTCGTGGTGGACAACGACGGCGTACTGCACGGCACCATTACGTTGCCCGATCTCAGCGAATTCGCCTTCGATCACGACCTTGACGGTCTGGTCAACGCCGGCGACGTGGCCCGCACCCATCCTCCCATGCTGACCCGTCACGACGACATCGAAACGGCGGTCAGTCTCATGGATACATCCGGTGAAACCGTGATTCCTGTCACGGAAAACGAGCGCGACCGCACCCTGATCGGTGCCGTCACCCATGACGATGTGATGACCGAATTCAACCGCGTTCTGATGGAGCGCCGCCGCGAGGAACTGGGGCACGAATAACCCCGTTTGCCGGCCCGCGGGCATCCCCCACGCCCGCGATAGCATCCCCCGTCCGAGGCGGTTATAAGACGGGTATGTCCGATCCCACGCAAACACCCCCCGCCCCCCCGGCGCCACCCGCCGCCCCCGCCCCCTATCTTGCCGGCCTGAACGAAACCCAGGCCCAGGCCGTGGCGGCCGTGGACGGCCCGGTGCTGGTCCTGGCCGGGGCCGGCACGGGCAAGACCCGCGTGCTGACCACGCGCCTGGCCCATATCCTGATGCAGCGCAAGGCGCGGCCCTGGGAGGTTCTGGCCGTGACCTTCACCAACAAGGCCGCCCGCGAGATGAAGGAGCGGGTCGGCAAGCTGGTCGGCGCCCCGGTCGAGGGTTGGTGGGTCGGCACCTTTCATGCCATCGGCGCCCGCATCCTGCGCGCCAACGCCGAGTTGGTGGGCCGTCAGCCCAATTTTACCATCCTGGACGCCGACGATCAGGTGCGCCTGGTCAAGCAACACCTGGACGCCATGGAAATCGACCAGAAACGCTGGCCGCCCCGCGTCGTCTCGGGCGCCCTCCAGCGCTTCAAGGACCGCGGCCTGATGCCGGCGACCCTGCCCGAGGAAGAGGCGCAAAGTCTGTGCGACGGCAAAGGGCAGGAAATCTACCAAGCCTATCAGGACCGTCTGGAAGCGCTGAACGCCTGCGACTTCGGCGACCTGTTGCTGCTGTGTCTGGAACTGTTTCGTAATGCGCCGGAGGTCCTGGCCAAGTACCAGCGCCAATTCCGCTACATCATGGTCGACGAATATCAGGACACCAACGTGGCGCAATACCTGTGGCTGCGTCTGCTGGCCCAGGCGCACAAGAACATCTGCTGCGTCGGTGACGACGACCAATCCATCTATTCCTGGCGCGGGGCCGAGGTCGGCAACATCCTGCGGTTCGAAAAGGACTTTCCCGGCGCCACCGTGGTCCGGCTGGAGCGCAATTACCGTTCGACCTCGCACATCCTGGCCGCCGCTTCGGGCCTGATCGCGCACAACGACGGCAGGCTCGGCAAGACGCTCTGGACGGAGCAGAACGACGGCGACCCGGTGGTGGTGCGCGGCGTGTGGGACGGCGACGAGGAAGCCCGGGTGATCGGCGACGAAATCGAAAGCCTGCATGGCAGCGGCCACAAGCTGAACGAGATCGCCGTGCTGGTGCGCGCCGGGTTTCAGACCCGCGAGTTCGAAGAACGCCTGATCACCCTCGGCGTGCCTTACCGCGTGGTCGGCGGCCAACGGTTCTACGAACGTCAGGAAATCCGCGACGCCATCGCCTACCTGCGCGTCATTGCGCAGCCCGCCGATGACCTTGCGTTCGAGCGCATCGTCAACCTGCCCAAGCGCGGTCTGGGCGACGCCACCATGCAGGCCGTGCACCTGCATGCCCGCGCGCGCGGCCTGCCCCTGGTCGCCGCGGCGCGGGAGATTTGCGGCACGGACGAGCTGAAACCTAAAGCACGCCAGACCCTGACCCAGTTGATTGACGATTTCGACCGCTGGCGCGCGCTGGTCTCCGTGACCGACCATGTCGACGTGGTGAAAACGGTGCTCGACGAAAGCGGCTATATGCAGATGTGGCAGGAATCGAAGGCACCGGAAGCCTCCGGGCGGCGCGAAAACCTGAAGGAACTGGTTGTCGCCCTGGAAGATTTCGACAATCTCGCCGGCTTCCTGGAGCATGTCAGCCTGGTCATGGAGAACGAAGAAAACGCGACGGACGACAAGGTTTCCCTGATGACCCTGCACGGCGCCAAGGGCCTGGAGTTCGAGACCGTGTTCCTGCCCGGCTGGGAGGAAGGCCTGTTCCCCCATCAGCGGGCCCTGGACGAGGGTGGCCTGGCGGCGCTGGAGGAAGAACGCCGGTTGGCCTATGTCGGGCTGACCCGGGCGCGCAAGCGCGCCGCCATTTCCTTCGCCGCCAACCGCCGGGTTTACGGCCAATGGCAGACGGCCCTGCCGTCGCGCTTCGTCGATGAACTGCCGAACGACAACATCAGCCGCCAGCAGGAACAGGGGCTGTATTCCGGGACCGGCTACGGTGGTCTCGGAAACGGCGGGTATGACGGCGGCACGTCCTTTCCGGGCGCCGTGCGGCGCGGCGGCCCCCGGGCGTCGCGCTTTGCCGGCGGCGGCAACGCGGGCGGCAATGGCGACTGGCGCGCGGCCGACCGTGGCGGCGCCGACGACAGCCTGACCGTGGGCACCCGCGTGTTTCATCAGAAATTCGGCTACGGCCGCATCAAGGCCAAGGACGGCGACAAATTGGAAATCGAGTTTGAAAAGGCCGGCCGCAAGAAGGTCATGGGCAGTTTCGTGGAAAGTGTGTCGTGACCATGTCCGCCCAACGCTTCCTGTGGTCCATTGCGTTCCGCACGACGGCCGCCGAGGTTCCGTTCCTTGAGGCCTGTCTGGAGCCCTTGTGCGAAAGCGTCTCGTCATTCGGGGACGAGGACGGTGGTCCCTGGCGGGTCGAGGGCATCGCCGTGGACGAACCGGACCGGGCCCGCCTCAAGGCGGCCTTGAACGCCGCCTTTCCCGGTGGTGACGCACCCGTGCCGGTCATCGACCTGATCCCGCCCCGGGACTGGCTTACGGAAAACATCTTCGAATTCCCGCCGCTGCCCGTCGGCCGCTTCTTCATTCACGGCTCCCATTACGATGGACCGGTGCCGGGCGGGAAGATTCCCCTGCTGCTGGATGCCGGCACCGCCTTCGGCTCGGGCGAACACGGATCGACCGCCGGCTGCCTCACCTGCATCGGTGATCTGGCACGCAAACACCGCCCGGGCCGCGTCCTCGACATGGGCTGCGGGTCCGGCATCCTGGGCATCGCCGCGGCCAAGCTGTGGAACGTGCCCGTGGTCGCCACGGACATCGACGCCGAGGCCGCGCGGGTCACCGCCCTGAACGCGGACCGCAACGGCGTCGGCCATCTGGTCACCGCCGTCGCCGCCCCCGGCTACAACGCCCCCATCGTGCGCCAGGCAGCCCCCTATGATTTGATTGTGGAAAACATCCTGGCCCGGCCGATCCGCCGCTTGTCCAAGGATCTGGCGCAGCACCTTGCCCCCGGCGGGGTCTGTGTGCTGTCGGGTCTGGTGGTGCGCGACGCACAGTTCGTCATCACCGCCCACCGCCGCCAGGGCCTGCGTCTCGTCCGTCACATGACCATCAACGGCTGGCGGACCTTGGTGATGCAGAAACCGGGCTAACCACGCTTCAGCGACTTGAACGCCGCCAGGGCCCGGTCCCGCGCCCGTTTGTGGTCGACGACCGGTTCAGGATAGTCGCGGCCCAGCGCCACGCCCGCATCGGCCAGGACATCCATCGGCGCGGTCCAGGGTGCGTGCAGGTATTTCTTGGGCAGGGCCGCGATCTCCGGCACCCAGCGGCACACGTAATCGCCGTCGCCATCGAATTTCTGTCCCTGCAGGATCGGATTGAAGATGCGGAAATAGGGCGCGGCATCGGCGCCGCAGCCCGCGACCCATTGCCAGTTGAACGGGTTGGACGCGGGGTCGGCGTCGACCAGGGTGTCCCAGAACCAGGCTTCGCCCGCCTGCCAGGGCTGCAGCAGGTGCTTGACCAGGAACGAGGCCGCGACCATGCGCACCCGGTTGTGCATGGTGCCCGTGGCCCAAAGCTCGCGCATGCCCGCATCGACAATGGGATAGCCGGTTTGCCCCCGCTGCCAGGCGGCGAGCAAGGTATCGTCGGGCACCCAGGGGAAGTTCTGAAACTTGGCGTCCATGGGCCGCTCGGCCAGGTCCGGGAAATGATGCAGGACATGATGGGTGAATTCCCGCCATATCAGCTCCTTCAGGAACGTCTCCCGCCCCTCACCGGCCGGGGCCGCCTTAACGGCGGCGGCCCAGACCTGGCGCGGGCCGATGTCGCCCCAGGCCAGATGCGCGGACAGGCCCGAGGTCGCCGCCACGCCCGGGAAATCGCGCTTCGCCGCATAACCCGTGACCGCACCGCCGAGAAACATTTCCAGGCGATCCCGGGCCCCTTGCCCCCCCGAGATCCAGTGATCGGAAAACCCCGCCGCCCAATCGGGTGCATTGGGCAGCAGCCCCCAAGCGGCCAGATCGTCGCTTGCCGGCCAGGCCCGCGGTGCCGGCAATGAGCCCGGCGCCGCCGCCGGCGGCGGCGGATCACCGGCGGCGCGGCAGGCCTGCCAAAACCGGGTATAGACCTTATAGCCGCCGCCGGCCTTGGTGGTGATTTCCCAGGGCTCGGCCAAAAGTGATCCGTTGAAGCTTTCAGCCTGAAGACCTCGTCCCCGTAAGGCCGCCTTGATATCCGTATCGCGGGCGATCGACCCTTTATCGTAACAGCGGTTCCACAGCACCGTATCGGCCCCCGTCTCCGCGATCAGGGCGTCGAGCACCGCCCCCGCCGACCCGCGACGCAGGACCAGCCGCGCCCCCAGCACCGCCAGATCGCGGTCTAAAGCAGCCAGGGAATGGTGCAGCCACCAGCGTGACGCCCCGCCCGGCGGGCGCAGGCCGGGCGTGTCCTCGTCCAGGATGAAGACCGGCACCACCGGCCGCCCGATCGCCGCCGCCCGGGCCAGGGCCGGATTGTCGGCCAGGCGCAGGTCGCGGCGAAACCAGACGATGACGGGCGGGGGCACGGGCATGGCGGGCAGGCTCCGGATGCGGGTCAGGATGCGCACTATACCCCAAGCGGGTGGCGGCGGCCCGCCCCTATGGTATACCGTTCGCAAAACTCGGGCCGCCTTGCGCAGCCACATCGCACATACAGGAGACGACCATGACGACCGCCTTGAAGAACATTACCAACCCCCAGGACTTCTACGCCCCGAAAGGCATGCTGATCGGGGGCCGTTGGGTCGAGGCTGTCTCGGGTGCCGCCATCGCGGTCGAAAACCCGGCCAACCGCACCACGGTCGCCGAGGTCCCGCGCGGGGGCGCCGAAGGCGTGGACAAGGCCGGCACCGCCGCCGCCAAGGCGTTCCCCGATTGGGCCCGCACCAATCCGCGCGAACGCGGCCGGGCGTTGCTGCGCATCGCCGACGCCATGGACGCCCGGGCCGAGGAAATGGCCCGCACCATCGCCCTGGAAACGGGCAATGCCCTGCGCACCCAGGCCCGGCCCGAGGCCAAGGTATCGGCCGACATCTTCCGTTATTACGGTGGCCTGGGTAGCGAGCTGAAAGGCGAGACCATACCACTTGGCGAAAACGTCCTGAGCTATACCCGGCGCGAGCCCCTGGGCGTGGTCGGCGCAGTCATTCCGTGGAATGCGCCGGTCCTGCTGGGTGCGCTGAAGATCGCGGCCGGTCTGGTGTCCGGCAACACGGTGGTCCTGAAGGCCGCTGAGGACGCGCCCTTGGGCGTGCTGATGATGGCCGACATCTGCCAGGAATTCCTACCCGAAGGCGTGCTCAACGTGCTGACCGGCTTTGGCGCCGAATGCGGCGGGCCGCTCGCCAATCATCCGGCCATCGCCAAGCTGTCGTTCACGGGGTCGACCGAGGTCGGCAAGATCATGATGCGCGCGGCGGCGGAGCGGATCGTACCCGTCTCCCTGGAACTGGGCGGCAAGAGCCCGTCAATCGTGTTCCCCGACGCGGACGAGGATTGGGTCGTCGACGGCATCATCGCCGCCATGCGCTTCACTCGTCAAAGCCAGTCCTGCACGGCGGGTTCGCGCTTGTTCCTACATGCGGACATCTTTGATTCGTTCCTCGACAAGCTGGCGGCCAAGGCGTCGACCCTGAAACTGGGCGACCCGCTGGACGAAGCCACCGACGTCGGCACGATCATCAACGAAAAACAGTTTCGCCGGGTCTGCGGTTATGTCGAGGAAGGCCTGAAACGTGACGATGCGCGCCTGGTCATGGGCGGCCTGCCGCCGGAAACGGGGCCGCTCAGCGAAGGCTATTTCGCCGTCCCGACCCTGTTCGCCGACGCCTCCAACGATTGGCGCTTGGCGCGCGAAGAAATCTTCGGCCCGGTGCTGGTGGCGATCCGTTGGACCGATACGGAGGAAGCCATCCGCATGGCCAACGACAGCCATTACGGCCTCGCGGCCTATGTCTGGACCCACGATATCGGCGAAGGCCTGCGCACGGCGCACGCCATCGAAAGCGGCTGGGTCCAGGTCAACCAGGGCGGCGGCCAGGTGCCGGGCCATTCCTACGGCGGCTACAAGCAAAGCGGCCTCGGCCGGGAGTTTTCCCTGGAAGGCATGTTGGAAAGTTTCACCCAGCGCAAGAACGTGACCGTCAATCTGGACACGCCGCGGGGCCGCTAAGACGGCAGCAGCGCCCAACCCGACGATCGGCGCCAACAGGCCTTTTGTATCAAAGCGTTGGCGTCTGGTGTTCATCCATCCGGTTCGGTATATTCGTTATTGGCTGACTCGTGGTCAGCAAGGGTTCCGGCCTGTCCGAGGGTCGTCGACGGAGCCGATTTGAGGGGGAACATGGCCGCAACCGCATCCGATAGGGCGCGCCAGCCAAGGGGACGAATAAGCGACCGCACGGCCTTGGCCGCCGCCGTTGCCGGTCTGCTTGTCGTGACAGCCTGCCAAAGCGCAACCTTGTCCGGGCGTGCCGCAGGCCCCATCGCAGACAGCATCCCCCAGGAAAAGATCACCACGGAACCCCGCCGCCTTGCGGCACAGGGCATCGAACAACTGGACGCAGGCAATCTGGATGCCGCGATCGAGTTATTCAACAAGGCGCTTTATCTGGACGGCGGAAATTCCATGCTGAATTTCCTGACCGGCCTGACCTACCATCTGATGGCGCTGGCCGGGGCCGATGCCAAGTATGATCTGGCCCGCCAAGGCTACGAGCGGGCGGTGCTGCTGGACACTTCCAATTGGATCGCCCATTACCACGCGGGTCTGCTGGAACTTGATCTGCGCAACTTCCGGGGGGCGCAGAACAAGTTCGCGGAAGCCCTGATCCTCAATCCGCGCGACCCGGACCTACTCTATCACATGGCGGGGGCGTCCTATTATTCCGGCGACCTGCCGACGGCGGAAGGCGTGCTGCGCCGGCTGCGCGAGGTTGAGCCCGACAGTGCCCGCGTGCAGCAGGCCTCGGCGATCACGCTGGCGGCCCTGAACCAACCAGACACCGCCTACGACTTCGCCGACCGATTGAAGACGATTAGTCCGGCGCCGGACGAAAACGAGCGAATCAAGAACCGTTTGAACGACTGGACCCGCTTCCATATCCGCAATCCGGTCCTGCTGGCCCAGGGCATTCCGGACCCCGACACCCTGAATCCCGTGACACCTTACACCCGGGCGCGCTCTCCCTGGGCGGACACGGTGAAACCCGCCCCCGGCGCGCCGGACAAAGCCCCGGTGACCGAAGTTCAACAGGACGGAAGCGGCGACAAGTCGGGAGACAGCCAACCTGCGGCCGAAGCTCCCACGCCCGATGCCAACCAGATGGTCATCGTCGACGTGGTCATCATCCGCACGGAAGAAGAAGCAACCACCGCCAAGGGCGTCAACCTTCTGAGCAATCTGACGCTGCAGTTCGGCAGCACGGATCTCAGCACCGCCGGGTTTTCCCTGTCGGACACGCGCACGACGACAGGTGATTTCACGCGCACCATCACCCGCGCCCTGAACATCCCGTCCATCACCTACTCCCTGAACATCGCCAATTCCGCCGACACGCGAAATGAAATCCTGGCGCGCCCGACCCTGACCGCGATGAACGGCCAGCCGTCGGAATTCTTTTCCGGGGTGTCGATCAAGGCCCAGACCCTGCCGTCGACCGCCGGCGGCACGGGCGAAGCGGTGTCCATCGAAGAAGACGTCGGCGTGAAGCTGAACATCACACCGGAAATCCTCGACGACGGGCGGGTCAAGATGGCGGTGGTCGCCGAACGCACCTTCCTGAACTCGCCCAATTCCAAGGTCACCGGCTTTACCTCCAAGATTGAAACATCCCGGACCACGGTCAACGCCAACGTGACCATGAATTTCAATGAGACGCTGATCCTCTCGGGCCTGAGCGAGAAGGAAACCGAACGCACCCGCGACGGCGTGCCGCTTTTGCAAGACCTGCCGCTTGTGCAGTATCTCTTCAGTCGCCAGACAACTATGGATTTCAACAAGTCGGTGTTGTTGCTGATCACACCGCGCCTGCCTGAATATGTGTTCCGGCAACCGACGAAGGCGACGTCGGGCGCGCCTAAGAAATCCGCCGTCGACGAGTTCCGGGCCCGGCATGCGGATTGGTTCCGCTCCTATCCCAACTGGGCCTCGGTGTTCTCTCATATGCAGGGCAACTCGTTGTATCGCGAATTCCGCACCGGCGACGTCGTCCTGGACCGTTGGGAAGACAACAACTCACTGTCATCGCGCCTGAAGCGTGCGCTCAACTTCCTGTTCTATTGAGGTGCGATGATGCAGCGGACCCCAAGGCACCATCGATCCGCAAATCAACGGCGAACCCGGCTGTTGTGCGGGTTTACAACGCTGCTCTTGCTGGCGGTCGTCCTCACCTCGGGAGGTCCCGCCAAGGCCGCGGACCAAGATGCCTTGAAGGCTGTCCAGAATGGGGAATCCTGCCCGTTCTGTGACCTTCGTTATATCAAGCTTGAGCGCTGTAACCTTTCAAAGCAGAACCTAAGTGGCGCCTTTCTGTTCAGCGTCGATATTCTGGATTGCGACCTTTCAGGCATCAATCTGGATAGCGCCAACCTTACCCTCGGTGATTTCCGCAACGCCAACCTAAGCAACGCCAAACTGGCCCGTGCCCAGCTTGAGAACGCATCCTTCCTCGACAGCAAGCTGATCAACGCAGATCTGACGTTCATCTTCGCACCGGGGGCGGAGTTCGATGGCGTCGATCTGACCAACGCCGTCATGTCGGCTGGCGAGTTGTCCGGCGTGAGGTTTTCCAGGGTCACGGCGTCCTGGGCCGACCTGCGGTCGGCGGACCTGCGGGGCGCCAATCTGCAGAACACCAATTTTGCCAATGCCAACCTGGACGGCGTGAACCTAAGCGGTGCCAACCTGCGGGGGGTCGACCTGACGGGGGCCAGCATCCAGGGCGCCGACCTGAGCGGTGCCGATCTGACCGGATCGCGGCTTCAGTCGACCGATTTGAGTGATTCCGACCTGACCGGCGCGAAATGCCTGCGGTGCCAGTTCATCCAGACGGATGTCCGGCACGCGGATTTCACGGGCGCCGACCTTTCCGGCGCAACCTTCGATAGCGTGATCGACGAAGAGACCGTTATCTGCGGCGCCAAGATGCCCGACGGCAGCGTCGGTGAATGTGCTGCCGGACGTGCCGCCGCTCCGCCGGCCAACTGATCACCCTGCGCGCAGCCGCAAACGCACATACGCCCCTTCACCTCCAGCATACGGTGCCAAAGCCCGAATAAGCGTCGGATGCAGCCGCCGCTTGCCGCTCAGCCTCGGCTGATCCAGATCGCGGTCGTCGCGATCCGGATTGCGAAATTCCGTCAGGCGGTTTCGGGCTTTTTCTTGGGCGCGTGCCTGACCAGTAGGATCAGCGGGATCGCCGCGGCCGAGGCGACGGCGAACATGCCGAAGCCGTTGAGGTAACTGATCAGGGCCGCCTGATGTCCCATTTCGCGGGACAGGCGCGCCAAGCCTTCGACCGTCTCCATCTCCCAGCCGCCCATCACCCAGGGCAGCTTGAGCACCGGATTGAATTCCGTGATGTGTTCGGTCAGGTACTCGTAATTGCGTTGGCTCGAACGCACGATCTCGGTCACGGTCATGGAAATGAAGAAGCTTGAGCCGATATTGCGCAACAGGTGATAGACCGAGGTCGTTTCATCCAGGTCCTTCGGGTCCACGGTCGAAAAGGTCAGCACCGTCAACGGCACCCAGATGACGCCTCCGGCGAACCCCTGTAGGACGCCGTTGAGCGCGAATTCGAAGGGCGTGGTATTCAGGTTCGCGGTCATCAGCCACAACCCGACGGCGACCTGGGCGAAGAAGCCCGCGATGATGGTGCGTCTGGGGAACCGCTGACCGACGATACCGGCCACGAAAAATCCCGCCATGGCGCCGATTCCGCGCGAACCGACGACATAGCCGATCAGCGAGTCCGGCAAGTCCATGTGTTGGCGCATCAATCCGGGCAGAACGACCATGGGCGTGAAGTTCAACATGCCGTAGATCGTCACGAGCACGAGACCGATGGCGTAATTTCGATTCAGCAACAGGCGCAGGTCGAGGAACGGCTTGTTATGGGTCAGGCTGTGGGCGACGAACATGTAGAAGGCGACGACGGCGACGAAGATCTCGATAACGATTTCCGGCGACTGAAACCAATCGAGCCGCTGGCCGCGGGACAGCGCCAGTTGAAGGCAGGCGATGGCGAGGGAGATCAGGATGAACCCGGTCCATTCCAGCTTGATCTGCACCTGCCGGCGCATCCGCGGCAAGGCGAAGAACACCGCGACCGCGGCACCGATCGCCACCGGCACCAGGATGTAGAACGCATAGCGCCAGGTATAGGTTTCCGCCATCACACCGCCGATCATCGGACCGACGAAGGCCCCCATGACGACACCGACGCCGTACAGGCCGATGACCATGCCGTGCTGATGTTTGGGAAAGATGTCGAGGACCACCGTCTGGCCCATGGGTGACAGGGGCGCCCCACCGGCCCCCTGGACGATGCGCCAGAAAATCAGCGCCTCGAGGGAATTGGCCGCGCCGCAGAAATAAGTGGCGATGCCGAACACAGCCAGGCTGACGACCAGCAGGTTGCGACGCCCGAACCGCCCGGCCAGCCAGCCCGTCAGCGGCGTCGCCACCGCCGTGGCCAGGATGTTGAAGGTCATGGCCCAGGAGATTTCATCGGGCGTCGCCGACATGGTGCCCTGAAGCTGCGGCAGAACCGCCGCCACGATGAGGATCGAGGTCGAGTAGAGGGTGACGCTTAAAACAATCACCCCGAGAATGACCCAGCGCCGCGCCGGAGTGAGTTCCGGCCGGGACTGCTGGGCGCCGACCGCGTTGTCGATGGGCACGGAATTGGTAATCCTGTTGACAGTAAGGACTGCAATAGTAAGAATACTTACTAATTTCGCAAGGGAAATTCCTTCAATGACCAAGATCGACACGCAGGGCGCCCTGTCCGAGGGTCGCTACCTTGCCTTCCTGATTGTGGAGGCCGCGCGCCTGCAGCGCACGGTGTTCGACCGCCGGGTCCGCAAGATGGGGTTCACCCGCACACAATGGCTGGCGCTGCGCCGGGTCGGCGACCAACCGGGGGTCAGCCAGTCTGAATTGGCCGAACTGTTGGAGGTCGAAAAGGCCTCGGCCGGGCGCCTGATCGACAAACTGGAAGAATTCGGCTGGCTGGAGCGCCGCCCCGACGACACCGACCGACGCATCAAGCGCATCTACATGACCGATCTCGGCCGCCGCATCCACCGCGAGGTCAGCCCGATTGCCGAGGCCATGGTCGAAGAGGAATTATCGGGCCTGAGCCGCAAGGAACGCGAGACCCTGACCGACCTTTTGCTGAACGTGAAGCAGCGGTTGCAGGAAATGGCCAGCGACAACGACACCATCCAATCGACGGAACTCGAGAAAATAAATGCCGAATGAGCAGACCCCCATCACCCTGAACGGGCATGAAGACCTGAAGCAGGCAGCGCAGGCGAAGCGAAAGCGCCTGCTGCTGCT
This sequence comes from Rhodospirillales bacterium, assembly GCA_048263775.1. Lineage (GTDB taxonomy): Bacteria > Pseudomonadota > Alphaproteobacteria > Rhodospirillales > Casp-alpha2 > UBA1479. The sequence goes on along the minus strand of JBLXDU010000008.1, from coordinate 136,020 downwards.
GGGCGTGGTGCCGATGCTCGCCGTTATCCTTGCCGTCGGTTACTGGCTGCACGGGGCACGCTATGTCGCGACCGAAAACGCCTATGTGAAGACCGACATCGCCAAGCTGGCGGCCGAGATTTCCGGCCGCGTCATCGAGGTCCGCGCCAAGGCCCATATGAAAGTCACGCAAGGCGACGTGCTGGTGCGCATCGATCCCGAGCCCTTCAAGCTGGCCGCCGCCCGTGCCCAGGCCGAACTGGACGCCGCGCGCCGCGAGGTCGAGACCCTGGCCGCGACCCTGAAGGAAGCCCGGGTCGAGCTGCGCGACGCCATCGACCGCGCGGTCTATTTCCGCAAGCGGCTGGAGCGCGAACGGCAACTGGTCAAACGCGGTGTGACGTCGCACGCCCGCTTCGACGAAATGGAAAACGACGCCAACGCCGCCGATGACCGCGTCGTCCTGGCGCGTCAGAAGATTCAGCGCATCCAGGCATCACTCGGCAGCGACCCGGACCAGCCCGTCGACGGCCACCCCCTGGTGCGGACCAAGCAGGCGGCCCTCGACCAGGCCAATCTCGACCTCGCGCGCACGACCGTCACGGCCCCGGCCAGCGGCGTCGTCGTCACCGTGCCGTTGGTCGCGGGTGAACAAATCACCGCGTCCGAACCCCTGTTCGCCATCGTCACCGACACCCCGCCCTGGGTCGACGCCAACTTCAAGGAAACGGAACTGACCCATGTCCGCCCGGGGCAGAAGGCGACGGTGGTGCTGGATATCTATCCCGACGTGACCTGGCAGGCGGAGGTCGAAAGCATCTCGCCGGCCACCGGGGCGGAATTCGCGATCCTGCCGCCGCAGAACGCATCGGGAAACTGGGTCAAGGTGGTGCAGCGCTTGCCCGTGCGGCTGCGCCTGATCCCCCATTCAGACGCCCCGCCGCTGCGCGCCGGGATGACCGCCACGGCCAAGATCGACACCGGCCGCGAGCGTTCCGTCGCCGACCTGCTGGGCATCTTCCCGGCCTGGGCGCGGTCTTCCGACTAGGGCTCCAGGCTGCCGTCCCATTGCGGGATGACCGCCTCGGCGGCGGCGCTGTCCGTGGCCCGGAACCCGTCGATATAACGGGCCATGCAGTCCAGGAACGCCCGCGCCTCGGCGCTCAACACCTGGCCTTTGTGGTGGATATAGCCGTAGGACAGCCAATGGGGCGGATCCAGCGGCCGCACCGCCATGCCGGCCGGGTCGATCGCCCTCACCGAAAGCCGGTCCAGAAGGGCGATGCCCGCGCCGTCGCGCGCCATCTGGCAGGCCATCAGCGACGACGTGGTTTCCACCGCATAGGACGGCACGGCGCCGTCGGCGCGAAAGAACTCGTCCGCCTGCTGGCGGCCGAACAGGCCCGGCAACATGCCGATGATCGGCTGCCCTGCCAGATCACCCGCGGTCAGCGCCGGTTTTTCGGCAAGCGGATGGCTGGCCGCCATCACGGCCTCCATACGGGCCCGGCAGATCAGCCTGTTCTCGATGGGCAGCAGGGCATGGGTGACCGGCAGCGACGCGATGCCCAGGTCGTAGCGCGCGATGCCGGAACGGTTTTCCAGCTCGAACCGCGACAGCACGTCGACCACGCATTTCAGGTTCGGCATCTCGCGCCGCATCATCGCCAGTGCCGGCGCGACCAGGGCCGTGCCGACACGCGGCCCGGTGACCAAGCGGAACGGCCGGTTGGCCCCGGCGCGCACGTTGGCGGCGATATGCGGCAGTTCGTCGATACCGTCCAGGATGTGCCGGGTTTCCCTGTGAAAGGCCTCGCCCGCCTCCGACAGGGCCAGGCGCCGCCGCGACCGGTCGAACAGGATCAGCTTGGTCTCGTCCTCCAACAGGGCGATCAGGCGGCTGACGGCCGGCTGGCTCAGGTTCATGGCCTCGGCGGCGGCGGCCAGGGAGCCCTGGGACACCACCAGGCGAAAGGCGCGGAGGGATTTGAAGTTCATGGCCGGGCGTCCGATCCGTTGACGTCGTGCAAACGCCCGGAACTATGGGCCGCCCGGCCGACTCATGCAAATATCTGATGAATTGTTGTTTAGTTTCGATTTTTCTTTATCGATTCAGAGGCTCAGAGTGTCGGCATAAGGGCCCAAGGCCCATGGAAACACACATCCAAGACCGAGGAGACAACGATGCTTTCCTACTCCCGCGCCCTGCGCTTCCCTCTGCTCGCCGCTGTCGTTCTGGCCCTGGCCCTGCCGGCCCTGAACAGCACCGCCCGGGCCGAGGCCCCGCAACCGACCGTCAAGGCCGTCAAGACCGCCAAACCCGAACGGGTTCTGTTCGTCGGCAACAGCTACCTTTATTACAACGACAGCCTGCACAACCACGTGCGGCGCATGGTCGCGGCTTCGGGCCTGTCGGATATGAAGACCCTGAAGTACAAATCCGCCACCATCAGCGGCGCCATGCTGTTCGACCACAACATCGACAGCTACCTGGAACCCGGCAAGCTGCGGGTGAAGGACCCGTTCCAGGTCGTCGTCCTGCAGGGCTTCAGCGCCGCCGCGACGAAGAAAGGCCATCCGCCCAAGTTCGCCGCCACCGTCGCCGAGTTCGCCAAGAAGATCGCGGCCGCCGGCGGCGAAACGGCGCTCTACATGACCCATGCCTACGTGAAGCCGCACAAGAAGTACGACCCCGAGATGATCCGGGCGATCGAGAAGCTTTATGTGGAGACGGGCAACACGGTCGGCGCGCTCGTCATCCCCGTCGGCCTCGCCTTCGAGGAAGCCTATAAACAGCGCCCGGAGCTCAACCTGCACCAGAGCTACGACAGCTCCCACCCCAGCCTGGAAGGCACCTATCTCGCCGCCTGCGTGGTGTTCGCCAGCCTCTACGGCCAGTCGCCCGTGGGCAACGGCTACGACTACTTCGGCGCGGTCCCCAAGGACACCGCCCAATTCCTGCAACAGGTCGCCGCCGACACGGTGAAGACGTTCTACGGGCGGTAAACCGCCCCCGCTCCAAGCCCGCCAGAATCGAAAAGCGCCCCTCACGAGGGGCGTTTTTTTTCGGGCGGGGAGATCGAGGACGGTAGCGTTTGGGTGCAAAAGCCCGACAATTAATCCGACGGCGGCCATTCAATCACGGGCAATGATATCGGATTGCCGTTCGCATCAATTAGCTCCGCTCTGTCTATGAGCGAGAGACGAATGAAATCTATAGCGAGTTCACAGGCCTGTTCACCATCAACCCCAAATATCTGAAATGGTTTCTCCCGCAAGAACGTGCAATCAACCCGGCAACTGCTGTCGCCTTGCGTCCTGGCAACCGGAGACCAAACGTCGAGGGAAAAAGGGACGACGCTGCCATCATCCCTTTTTGCAAAGGCTTCGAACTTTAAGATTATTTTGTTCAGTTCATCCATGTATTCAGCGGGGGCAATCGATCAATTGGAATGCCTCTACGGCAGGCTTCATATCTACTCGCAGCAGTTTCATGACACCTAGCACCAGCCACCTTGCCACGATTTCTTGTTATTCCGTTACAAGTATCTGTGTCCACTTCGTATAGGTACTCGCACCTAGCCTCCAGATCATCGTCCTCATCATTTGAGTGCCGGGTAGCAATTTGTTTCCGAACTTTCTCTTGCTGGGCACTGTCCATGGACTGCCACCACGCCCAGGCCGCCAGGAGAGAGATGCCGAAGAACTCGGCGACCGCATAAGCGATTGGGGGAATAAGACCAAACGCCATTGCCTGCTGTTCCCCACCATCCGGCATGAAGCCAGCCTTTCCAGGTGGCGCGTCAGCCCCTTCATGAGAGGATAGAAACACCTGGGCTTTTGGCGCGAGGGTGCTGTTAAGGGCTTCCTCCGTTTCTCCGTATGGCCGTAGCCAGCCATCGACTTTCAGGCCGGCGGACTTCTGAAATCCTTTGATCGCATCGGGTAAATCCGCCTCCGTTTGATCGGCCTCGGAGGCGCGGGTCGGTTGTGTCGGGAACCCGGCCCAAGTAAGCGCCTGCGATAGGGCAAATACATCATGGGGCTTGTTGGCACGGCCCAGGCCGATCTCTCCCGAAAGCCCGAGAACATTGGGGCCGGCCCTGGTTTCATCTAGGCGCTGTTCAGCCAAGACTTGGCCCAACTTCGCGACGGTTTCTCCGTCCGGCTTCATCACGCCATCCCGGCGCAGACCATGCCTTATTTGAAATGTCTCGATCCCTTGGAACAGGGGTTCGTCGGGATACTCCGTCATGCCGTAGGTAGGCGCTTCGAAATGACCGAGTTTGCTTAATGCCTGCTTCGTTCGCAGGACATCATTCAGATCGGCATTGTAGGTGCGACCCAAGGTCGCGTTCAGTTTGAAGGGGGGCTTCACGTTCCGTCTCCTTGCGAATAGGCCCGCGTGCTCCGGGGAGACGACATAGACGCGCAAGCGCTCCTCGGAACACACAGGGGAAGCGGATTGCAGGCGACGGAATCTCGCGCCGGCAACCGGGTTCATTACGGGGGATCAGAGGCGTTATCCGATGTCGTAGCGCTTCGGGCCGAGTTCTCCGGAGGTAATCCCGGGCTTGGCGAAAGCGCCTATCGGGCGCGGTGGAAATTTATTTTGAGAGGATGCTTTGGAGCACCAGGAAGGAATTGGTCATCTAGAACCTTCAATAATGAACATTACCCATCACGATATTAATTGTCAATATATTCCTATTTTGCGCGCGATAGAAGCTGGCCCTAACACCAAGTCCAGTCGGCATTATCGATCACCAAGCAGAAATGAATGGTGGGCGCGGCTGGGATTGAACCAGCGACCCCTGCCGTGTGAAGGCAGTGCTCTCCCGCTGAGCTACGCGCCCTTGCTGCATCGCCGGGTCGTTCCCCGGCGGCAAGGCGCGATCATATAAGGGGCGCCCCCCAAGGCTGTCAAGCTGGGCCTGCCGGGATGCGGATTGCGCTGGATCAAGGTTCTGCCCGCCAGGGCCGGCCAACATGGACGCGGATGGGCGGCTGTGGCAGTCTTTGCCCGCCCGCCGGCGCCCCGATTTCCGCCTGCCGACCCAGGAGAGCCCGTTTGAAACCGAAGACCGCAGACGACATTGCCCGACTGATGGCGCGGGCCGGCCAGGCGTTCCGCGCCGGTAACCTGACGCGCGCCGGCAAGGATGCGGAAGACGTGCTGAAGGCCGTGCCCGACCATGGGGAAGCGCTCTATTGCCTGGGGTTGGTGCGCCACAACCAAGGCAAGACAGTACAGGCCATTACCCTGCTGCGCCGGGCCCTGGCCGCCCATCCGGGGTTCGCCCCCTGCGCCGTGACCCTGTCCAAGATGCTGCTGGAAACCGGTGACAAGGACGGCGCGCTTCGGGTGCTGCGCGACGCGCTGGCCCAAAACCCCGACGATGCCAACCTGGCTTTCGAATTGGGACGGACGCGGATTCTGCTGGGCGACCCCGCCGGCGGGGCGGAGGACCTGGGCCGCGCCGCCGAACTGGCGCCCGAGGCACCACCGGTCTACGGCAGTCTGGGAATTGCTTATCAACTGCTGGGCGACGGTGAGAGTGCCCGGGCGGCCTACGAGACGGCGATCGAGCTGGGCAGTCAGGACCCGGAGGATTATTTCAACCTGGGCACGGTCCATATGAACGCGCGCAAGTTCGATGAGGCCATCGCCCTGTTCACGCGCGCGGCCGAGATGAACCCGAACCACCAGCGCGCCTTCGCCAACATCGGCCTGCTGCACGGGCGGTCGACCGAATACGCCAAGGCCATCGCCCCCCTGGAACGCGCGGTGGCGCTGAACCCGGACGACGGCCAGTCGGTAAACGAATTGATCTATGCCTACGGCGCCGAGGGGCGGGCGGCGGAGGCGGCAGCCCTCACGGAAAAGTTCCTCACGGCTCATCCCGAGGCCCGTGACCTGCACGGCCAGATGGCCTTCGTCTGGATGCGCGCGGGTGAACCGGAACGCGCCCTGGCCGCCGCCGACCGGGCGTTGGCGGCGGGCTCCTTCCCGACGCCGTCCCTGGCCATGAAGTCGGCGGCGCTGAACGACCTGGGCCGCACGGAAGAGGCCGCCAGGATACTCGACTTCGACCTGATCATGACACGGGTCCATACGGCTCCGGCCGGATACCATTCCATGGCCTCCTTCAACAAGGACCTGGTGGATTATCTGCTAAACCATCCCAGCCTGACCTATTCCAAAGTCAATCGCTCGGTCGAGCACGGCCGCGGCACGCTGGAACTGTTCGACGGCACGGAACACGGGCCGGCCCTGGAATTGAAAAAGATGATTATGGCCATGGCCGGGGACTTCATGGCGGCCCATCCGAAGGACCCGGACCATCCCTTCCTGGCCGATCCGCCCCGGGCCTTCGACGTCAACTGCTGGGGCACGGTTTACGATCGCGAAGGCCGCCAGCTGGTGCATTTCCACCCGCCGGCCTGGCTATCGGGGGTGTATTATCCGGCCCTGCCAGCCTCCATGAAGGAGGCCGCCAAGGGGCGCACCAACAACATCGAGGGCTGGATCGAATTCGGCCGCGCCTTTCACCTGATCGGCGACCGGCGCGAGCCGGCGGTGCATCTGGTGCGGCCCGAGGAAGGGATGATGGTGATGTTCCCCTCCTACTTCGGGCATCAGACCATCCCGGTCACCTCCAGCGACGAAAAACGCATTTCAATCGCCTTCGACCTCTGCCCCACCGCCGGTTGACCGGCAGACTAGCTGGGCAAACGCCGCAACGCCGTCACCAGATCATCGAAATGGTCGATCAGCAGATCCGCACCCAGCTCCTCGACCGGCCCGTGGGCATAGCCGAAGGTGACCGCCACCGTGGCCACACCGGCCGCCTTGGCCACGTTCACGTCATTGTGGCTGTCGCCGACCATGACCGCATCGCCGGGGGCCGCACCCAATTGATCCAGTACGTGCATCAGATGCCGAGGGTCGGGCTTGCGCACGCCGGGCACCGTGTCGCCGCCGGCGACCGCCGCGAAGAACTTGGCAAGGTCGAGGGCGTCCAAAATTTCCGCCGTCGCCCCCGCCGGTTTGTTGGTGCAGACGGCCAGTGTGCAGCCCGCATCGCGCAAGGCCTCCAGCGCCGCGACGGCGCCCGGAAAGGGCTGCGTCAGGGCCGCCGCGTTGGCTTCGTAGTGAACCGTGAACTCGGCCGTCGGGCCGTCGAGCCCATCCGCCGGCAGGCCGCCCGTGGCCAGCAGCCCGCGTTCGACCAGCTTGGGCACGCCGTCGCCGACCATGCCCGCGACCTCGTCCCGGGATACCTGACGGCGGCCCAGGCGGGAGAGCAGCCAATTCAAGGCCGCCTGGATGTCGGGCACACTGTCGACCAGGGTGCCGTCGAGGTCGAACACCACGGCCTTGGGCAGAGGGCGGGCGGGTAAGTGCTCCTTAACCGCCGGCATTGCATAGTTCCATTGCAAGATTCCGTAACAAACTGTGACTTGGATGACACAAGATACTGTGGCACCTTGCGGCCCGACCCTCCAGATGTTTCACCGGATACATTCACTAGGCCCCATGGCCGCCGCCCGAACCGTTTAAAGGCCCTCGCGTTTTCATGCAAGCAAACGGAAAATTTACGACAACCGCCGTGGTCCTGGCTGCCGGATTGGGCACGCGCATGAAATCGAACCTGCCGAAGGTGCTGCACAAGGTCGCGGGGCGGCCGATGATCGGGCATGTCCTGGCCGCCCTGAACACGACCGCTGTCGACCAAACGGTTGTCGTTATCGGCAAGGACATGGACGATCTTGCCGCCGCCGTGCACCCCCTGCCGACGGCGATGCAGACGGAACGCCTGGGCACGGCCCATGCGGTTCTGGCGGCGCGCAATTTCATTCAAGCCCATCCGGCCGACGACCTGCTGGTCGTGTTCGGCGACACGCCGCTGATCACACCGGAAACGCTCGGCGCCATGCTGGCGGCGCGCCAATCCCCGGCCCGTCCAGGGGTGGTCGTTCTCGGCTTCGAGCCCGCGGACCCAGGCCCCTACGGCCGCCTTATCCTTGACGACGACGGTGCCCTTGCATCCATCGTCGAAGCCAAGGACGCGACGCCGGAACAGCTTGCCGTGACACTCTGCAATTCCGGAGTCATGGTCATCGACGGAGCCCGCGCACTTGATTGGCTCAAGCGCATCGGCAATGCCAACGCCAAGGGCGAATACTACCTGACCGACATCGTCGCCATCGCCCGCGCCGACGGGGTCGCCGCCGCCGTTGTCATCGGCGACGCGGACGAGGTTCTGGGCGTCAATTCCCGCGCCGACCTGTCTGAGGCCGAGGCCGTCGCGCAGCGACGACTGCGCGCCCGCGCCATGGAAGGCGGCGCCACCCTGATCGACCCGGATACAGTCTATCTGTCTTGGGATACGCAGCTTGGCCGCGACGTGATGGTCGGGCCCAACGTGGTTTTCGGGCCTGATGTGTCCATTGCCGACAACGTGGAAATCCGAGCGTTCTGCCATATCGAGGGGGCCACGGTCGGAACGGGTGCTGTGATCGGGCCGTTCGCCCGCCTGCGCCCGGGGGCGAACCTCGCCGAAGGCGTGCATATCGGCAACTTCGTCGAGATCAAAGCCGCGACCCTGGGTGCCGGAAGCAAGGCCAATCATCTGTCCTATGTCGGCGACAGCATTGTCGGCGCGGGTGTGAACATCGGCGCCGGCACCATCACCTGCAACTACGACGGCCATGTGAAATCCCAGACAGTAATCGGTGACGGAGCCTTCATCGGCTCCAACACGGCTCTGGTCGCCCCGGTGACCGTCGGCGCCGGGGCCATCGTCGGCGCGGGCAGCGCGATTTCCAAGAACGTCGCGGCGGGGGCGCTCGCCGTGACCCGCGCCGACCAGAAGGAAGTGAAGGGCTGGGCCGACCGCTTTAACGCCAAGCGGCGCAAAGACAAGCAAGACCGGCAGAAAGAGGGTTAGCGGGCAATGTGCGGCATCATCGGAATTCTCGGCCGAGGCGAGGCCGCGCCCATCCTGCTGGATGGGCTTAAGCGGCTGGAATACCGAGGCTATGATTCGGCTGGGATCGCGACCCTGGTCAACGGGGCCATTGAACGGCGACGGGCCGAAGGAAAGCTTGCCAACCTGGCCGCCCGCCTGGATGAACAGCCCATTGCCGGCACGGTCGGCATCGGCCATACCCGCTGGGCAACCCACGGCGTGCCAAACGAAGCCAACGCCCACCCCCATGCCACGGACAGGGTCGCCATCGTCCACAACGGGATCATCGAAAATTACAAGGACCTCAGGGCTGAACTGATCGCCAAGGGATGCGACCTTGCATCCGACACAGATACGGAAGTGATCGTCCATCTGATTACCCAGGAGATCATGGACGGCAAATCGCCGACGGACGCGACCGCCGCCGTGCTGCGCCGGCTTGAGGGCGCCTTCGCGCTCGCCATCATCTTTTCCGGCCATCACGACCTGATGATCGGGGCCCGCCGCGGCAGTCCGCTCGCCGTCGGCTTCGGCGAGGGCGAGATGTTCCTCGGCTCCGACGCCCTGGCGTTGGCGCCATTGACCGACCGCATCATGTATCTGGAAGATGGCGACTGGGCCGTGCTCAGCCCAAACAACGTTCAAGTGTTTGACGGCGGCGACGCCCCAGTCGAGCGCCCCGTGCGCCTGACCGAACTGTCGGGGGCGGCCATCGGCAAAGGCGGCTACCGGCATTTCATGCTCAAGGAAATCTACGAGCAGCCCCAGGTCATCGGCGACACCTTGCAAAGTTTCATCAACCCGGCATCACGCACCATCACCATGCCGGGCCTGCCGTTCGACCCGGCGACGCTTGAGCGCCTGACCCTGGTCGCCTGCGGCACGTCCTATTACGCCTGTCTGACCGCCAAGTACTGGTTCGAGCAACTGGCCCGCATCCCGGTCGAGGTCGATATCGCCTCCGAATTCCGTTACCGCGAGCCGCCCATGGCCGACAAGGGGGCGGCCATCTTCATTTCCCAGTCGGGCGAAACGGTCGATACCCTGGCCGCCCTGCGCTACGCCCGCCAAGCGGGGCAATCGATCCTCTCCATCGTCAATCAGCCGGAAAGCGCCATCGCCCGGGAATCGGACATGGTCCTGCACACCAACGCGGGCCCCGAGATCGGCGTCGCCTCAACCAAGGCATTCACCACGCAGCTGACCGTTCTGGCTTGCCTTGCCATCGCCGTGGCGCGCGGACGTAATGCCATAGACGCCGAGACCGAGGCACGGCTGACAACGGCGTTGACCGAGGTCCCCGGCCGGGCGGCGGAAATCCTCAACCATGATGAGCGGCTTCGCGACATCGCCCACAGCATGGCAGAGGCACGTGACGTACTCTATCTGGGGCGCGGCACCAGTTATCCCATCGCCCTTGAGGGCGCATTGAAGCTGAAGGAAATTTCCTACATCCACGCCGAGGGCTATGCCGCCGGCGAGATGAAGCACGGGCCCATCGCCCTGATCGACGATCAGGTGCCGGTCATCGTCATCGCCCCTACGGACGCGTTGTTCGAGAAGACGGCGTCGAACGTGCACGAAGTCATGGCTCGGGGCGGGCGGGTCATCGTCATTTCCGACGAGACGGGCGCCACGGCCCTGTCGGACGGAGCCGAAGCCACGGTCGCCTTGCGCACCGTTGATCCCTTCGTCGCCCCTATCCTCTATGCAATTCCGGTACAGCTGCTGGCCTATCACGTCGCGGTCATCAAGGGCACAGACGTGGACCAGCCACGCAACCTGGCGAAAAGCGTGACTGTGGAATAGCCGTGTCGGCCCGTAGCCGCCCCCACAAGGGATATCAAATCAGCACAAAAAAACGGCCGTCCCGAAGGACGGCCGTTTCCTTACTGAAAGCTCAACCGAGCGGCCGGGCGCCGAAGCACCCTGCCTTAAGCCCGATTAGAACTTAACCTGAGCACCGACCAGGAACGTAACCAGGGTGTCAAGCTGTGTCGCGGTTGAGACGCGATCAACATCCCAGAACATCACGTTGCCGTAGATGTTCGTGCCGGCAGCTTTGATCTGCTGGTTGACGCCGAAGCCGTAGGCGATGGCATCCGTGCCATCTTCAACCCAATCCTGAGTGCCCGTGACTTGAACGCCAATACCAGTGGCGCCCAGCGAGTTCATGTTCGCCGTGTAGCCGACAGTCGCGCCCCAGTTCTTGTGATCGTCGCCGGAGTCCTTGTCGGAAACACCGTACAGAGCAGTCAGGGAGATGCCGCTATCATGCTTCACGGAAGCACCGAGCTGCCACTGGTCGGCCGTCGTGCCAGCACCAGAGGTGTTCTCGTAGAAGCCGCGGACACGAACCTGCATACCGCCCATCTTGCCATCATACAGAGCCCCGAGGCCCCACACGCCGTTGGATTCCAGACCCAACTGGGCACGGAAACCGTTCATGGAGGGGGTTTCGTACTGGATGGAGTCATTACGACCACCGTCCAGGGTACCGAAGGCGCTGCCCAGGCTGACCGTGCTCAGAGCCGCGGCAGCATTGTCATTGCGCAGTTTCATGTTGGTAACCAGCAGATCCGGATCCATACCGGCGAAAGCGCCAGCAGCGTAGCCGAGATCCAGGCCGTCGGACATGCCGTCGGAAATTTCCGACTGCTGACCCAGGGTCAGCTTACCGAACTGCTTGTGGGAGAAGTAGACATTCGCCAGACGCTCGGAGAAGTTACCGCCGCCACCGTCTTCCGTGCTCTGGTCAATGGAGCCCGGATCGTTCGACTGCATTTCAGCTTCCAGGCGGGCGCCAACGGTAACGGATTCGTTGATCTTGCCGGAAGCCTTCAGGCCGAAGCGGGTGGAGCCGTTATCACCGTCCTGATGGCGGTAACCGGATTCTTCACCGTCGTTGTAGAACATCATGTTGCGGTTGACCTGGCCGTAAACGGTAAGGTCGGTCGCATTGCCGTTCTTGATCGAACCGGCTTCGGCGGTGGTGGCAACCGGGGCGGCGAACGCGAAAAGCGCAGCGCCGGCGGCACCAACCATAAGGGTCTTTTTGAGGTTCATTCGTTTGCTCCTAAGATGAGATTCACTCTTACAAATCCACTTTGCCCTGGAACACTTCAGGACTACGCGTTGGCAATCCTGTTCCGGACGAAGGCAGTTTAGCGACTGGCTTCTGTTTCAAAAGCAAAATCCGTCTTGGGTGTAGATTTTTTGGAACAGTGTTGCGTGAATGCCACACATTGCTGAGATTTGGTGAAAATCAGGTGCTTGGGTCGGGGTGTCCCGCTATTCAGCACTCCCCTGGTGGTCGCAGTTGCGCAAATGTCACAAATGTGTCGCAAGCCCCCCCGAATCGCCCCTTGAGGTCGCTGCGTATAGCGTTTCAGCACCCGCAGTACGGTTGAACACGGCAGCGAACATGGTTAGATGGGGGATCTCGGACCGATACCGATCCCCACATCCGCCCGCAAATCGAAGGACTGCCCCCAATGCCGCCATATGACTATGACATGATCACCATCGGCGGAGGCTCCGGCGGGGTCCGCGCGTCGCGGTTCGCCGCTTCGACCTACGGCGTGAAGAGCGCCGTAGTCGAAAATCTGCGTATCGGCGGAACCTGTGTCATGCGCGGCTGCGTGCCCAAGAAGCTTCTCGTCTACGCCGGCCATTTCGCTGAGGATTTCGAGGACGCGGCCGGCTATGGCTGGGATACGGGCCGACCGACATTCGACTGGCAACGGCTGATCGCCAACAAGAATAAGGAGTTGGATCGCCTGGAAGGCATCTATCACCGCCTGCTGCGTGACGCCGGGGTGGACGAGTTGACGGGCACGGGCCGTGTCATCGACGCCCATACGGTCGAGATCGCCGAACCGGACGGAACTCGGACCTGCACCGCGAAATACATCCTGATCGCCACCGGTGGCTGGCCGTCCTTGCCGGACATTCCCGGGATCGAACACGCCATCACCTCGAACGAAGCGCTTGACCTGGACAACCTCCCCGGCAGCATCGCGATCGTCGGCGGCGGCTACATCGCCGTCGAATTCGCCGGGATTTTCAACGGCCTGGGCGCCGAGACCCACGTCATCATCCGGGCGGAGAACATTCTGCGCGGGTTCGATCCGGCAGTGCGCGACACCCTACACGACGAAATGGCCAAAAAAGGCGTCACCATCCACCAGGAAACCCAAGTCCGGTCCATCGAAAAGACAGCATCGGGCTATTCCCTGCGCCTCAACGACGACGACATCCTGGAGGTCGATGCCGTCATGTACGCCACCGGACGGGCCCCCAACACCAAGGACCTTGGCCTTGAAGAAGCGGGCGTCCAGCTGACCGCCAAGGGGGCGGTCGTCGTCGACGACCATTTCAAAACCAGCGTCGACAGCATCTATGCCTTGGGCGACGTCATCGACCGGGTACAGCTGACGCCTGTAGCCCTGGCCGAAGGCATGGCCGTTGCCCATACCCTGTTCGGCGGCAAGCCGACCTCCGTCGATTACGCGAATATTCCGACGGCCGTGTTCTCGACCCCGCCCGTGGGCACCGTTGGCCTGACCGAGAACGAGGCCCGCAAGAGCCATGACGTGGTCATCTACCAATCCCACTTCCGGCCCATGAAATACACCCTGTCAGGCCGTGACGAGCACACCATGATGAAAATGATCGTCGACAAGAAAACCGACCGGGTGCTTGGCTGTCACATGGTCGGTCTGGACGCCGCCGAGATGACCCAGGCGCTCGGCATCGCGCTTAAGGCCGGCGCGACCAAGGCCCATTTCGACGCCACCATCGGCATCCATCCGACGGCGGCCGAGGAATGGGTGACCATGCGCACGCCGGTACGCCCTGCCGAAGCGGCCGAATAGACCGCCGCGGCGACAACGGATACGAAAAGCCGCCGCCGAAACTCACCGGCGGCGGCTTTTCTGATATCTAGGGCAGATACGGCGTCAAACGATCTGCCGCGCCTTGAGATCCGCGATCTCCGCGGCACTAAGGCCCAGATCACCTAGGATGGCATCCGTATGCTCGCCTTTTTCCGGCGGGTGGACGACCAATTTGGAATCCGTGCGACTCATCCGGATCGGCTGTGACATCATCTTGGTCTTGCCGAAGCACACGGTCTCGCAGTCTTCCGCGATACCCAGATGCTTGACCTGCTCGTCCGCGAACATGCCGGCCATGTCGTAGATCGGGCCCGACGGCACGCCCGCCTTGTTGAAGGCCTCAACCCAGTCGGCGCTGGTCCGGTCCTTGGTCTTCTCGGCAATCAGGGTGTTCAAGTCATGGCGGTTTTTTGAACGCTTTTCCGGGCCGTTGAAGCGGTCGTCCTCGGTCCATTCCGAGGTGCCCAGCACGTCGCAGAGGCGCGCCCAAATGCGCTCGCCTGCGGCGGCGATGTTGATGTGGCCGTCCTTGGTCGGGAACACGCCCGTGGGGATCGAGGTCGGGTGATCATTGCCGGCCTGGCCCGGCACCTCGTCCTCCATAAGATAGCGGGCACCCTGGAAGTCGAGCATGAAGGCCATGGCCTGCAGTAGTGATGACGTGACCCACTGGCCCTGGCCGGATTTCTCACGCTCGATCAGGGCAATGAACACGCCCATAGCGCAGAACAGGCCGCCGGTCAGATCGGCGATGGGGATGCCGACGCGCATGGGGCCGCGGCCCGGCTCACCGGTGATCGACATCAGGCCACCCATGCCCTGGGCGATTTGGTCGAAGCCAGGGCGCTTCGCGTAGGGGCCGTCCTGACCGAAGCCGGAAATGGAGCCAAGGATGATGCGCGGGTTGACGGCCTTAAGCGTCTCGTAATCGATGCCCAGCTTGTCCTTCACGTCGGGGCGGAAATTCTCGATCACCACGTCGGCACCCTCGACCAGGCGCAGGAAAAGCTTGCGGCCTTCCTCTTCCTTAAGGTTCAAGGTCAGGGAGCGCTTGTTGCGTTGCAGGTTCTGAAAATCGGCCGTGTGGCGCTTGGCGCCCAGGGTGCCATCGGGCTCGATGCTTTCGGGCAGTTCGACCTTGATCACGTCGGCGCCCCAATCCGCCAATTGGCGGACGCAGGTGGGTCCCGAACGGACACGGGTCAAATCCAAGACCTTGATGTGGTCGAGCGCGGTCGACGCGGCGGTATGTACCATGTGTTTCCTCTCCAAAGACGGCGTGGCCCGGTTCTTTGCTGCCCAGGCCTTGTATACAATTCCGATCTGCCGTTATCGGAATTTCCGAAGCCCAGGTCAATCGCCGCGCGGCACGGTCATCGTGTCAGCCGCCCTTGTAGGTTTCCCCGTCACCATCGTCGCCCGGCTCCGTGTCGAGGCCACGCGGATCGATGCTGATGACTTCCGGCGATGCACGGGGGACGGCGACGAAATCTTCCTTGTCTTCGGGCAGGACGCCCGCACGGCGCTGCATGCGGTAGAAGGCGAAGACGGCAGTCAGGAAATGAATGACCGCCGAATAGGCAAAGAAGGCATTGGGGCCGGCCAGCTCGACCACCCCGGACGCCAGCATCGGCCCGACAACCGCGCCGATTGCGAACACCAGGATCAGGGTCGAGGCGATTTCGACGAAGTCCTCGGGCTCTGCCTGATCGTTGGCGTGGGCGATGGCGATGGCATAAAGCGCGAAGGTAAACCCACCATAGACAAAGGCGAGACCATACATGGCGATCCGCGAGATTTCGCCGAACATCACAAGCGCCACGGCGCTGAGCCCGCCACCGACGCAGATCATGATGATCACCCAGCGCCGATCGATCAGATCCGACCAGCGCCCCAGCGGCCATTGGAAGACAGCACCACCCAGGATGAGCAGGCTCATGAACAGAGACAGTTCAGCGATCGACGTGAGGGCGCTTTGCGCGAACAAGGGGACCAAGGTCCATACCGCGCCGTTGATCAGTCCGACGGTCAGACATGCGACTACGCCGACGGGTGAGATGGCGTAAACACGGGGAATGCGAATGCGCACCTGCTGCAGCGGATGCGGCGCCGTGGCCCGCGTCAACGCCACGGGTACCAGGGCGATGGAGACCAGCACAGCAGCGACCACGAACAATTCGAACCCGGCTGGCTCGTACAGATTCAACAGAACCTGGCCGACAGTCACCGCACCCAGGTTGACGATCTGATAGACGGATAGGATGCGCCCGCGGTGTTCCTTGCCCGCGCGCTCGTTGATCCAGCTTTCCATGACCATATAGAGTCCGCACAGGCAAGCCCCAGTGATGAAACGTAACCCCCACCAGGCGACCGGATCGACCAAGACGACGTGCATGAGTTGCGCCGCCGACGCGATCGTGCCGAACACGGTGAACGACCGAATATGGCCGACCCGCGCAACGATGCGCGGGGCAAAGAAGCAGGACAGGATGTAGCCCAAATAAAAAGACGCCCCCATGACGCCAATAGCAAAGGGGGAAAACCCCTCGATGCCCGCGCGCACGGGCAACAAAGTGCCCTGAAGCCCGTTGCCGGCCAGCAGGATACCGAAACTGAGGAACAAGGCGGCGACGGGGATCAGAATGGCGACCATGTCGTTTCTTACGTTTCCTTGAACCCTAAGCGATCCACGAGGCCCCCTAACCAAGCGGCACCCGCATTACGATCTTCCGGGGCGATGGTCAGCCGCTGACAGAGGCATTGTGCACAGCGGCGTTTCCCAAATGAATGTCACAACGCTTTAGATTGCAAACCCGCCGTGCGGTTACTTGTTGATGAATGATTGAAAAATACCATCCAAGGTGGCTTTCCTGAAACAGGCCTGCCCGGCGACAACCATCAACAGGAAACCGGCGAGCGTCAAATAGGCCGTCATTGTCCCCTTATTCGGCGCAGACGGCCCACGCCCAGCGCGATCAGGTGGACGATGACTGTTGCGCCGCTGAGCGCGAACACGGCGATCAGCGGCTCGTTGTAGCGAACCACGTTGACGGACACAAACGCGTAAAGCCCCAACATGAAATAAGGCGGCAGACAGAACACCAGGAACGTGCCTGCACGACCACGGCGGGCTAGAATCCAAATACAGGCCGGTAAAAGGATGAACCCGATCAGGCTGGCGTAATTGCCAACCCATTGGCCGCGCAGGGCGAGCGACACCGTGACCGCCAGATGCTTGCCCAGATCACGCCATACGTATTCCCTGAGCATATAGCCTAGCGGATTGTCCTGCGCCCCGGAGGCGGCCCGCACATCATGATAAAACTGGCCGCGCCCCATCATGTAGAAAGAATCCGGGTGGTACCAGGACAGCCGCCGAACCTGCTCCTCCGAGAACACGGCCGTCGCAAGGCTGTCCCCAAAATCAGGTAGCCAGTAGATGAAACTGACCCCCCATTCCCGCCAAGTCATGAGATTGTATGCCAAGCGCTCGACAAAGATCCGGGCCCCGTAATCGCCGCTGATGCCGGCAAGGTCGAAACCGACATAGTTTCTGATCCACCAGGGCACCAGAATACCTGCCGCACCGGCGGCGAAGCACGCGGCAGCGACGGTGGCGTCTGTCCACACCCGGTCGCGCCCAAAGCGCCACCACAAAACGATCACCGGCACCATGAAGTAAAGAAGGTATACATAGGACGCCCGCGTGAGCGCCGCGCCGGCAAGCGCCGCGCCGGCCAAGGCGGCGTCACGTCGCCCGGGGGCCGGGTCGGACAGGATCCGGGCCAGCATCCAGCTAAACAGTCCCATAAAGAAGAAGGTCGGGGTTTCCGTCAGAATCAGCCCCGCGTAATGAGTAAAACACTTGGTCGCCAGCACGATCACCAGCGTGAGCCAAGCGATGCGCGCATCCCCGGTGAGCCGGCGCGCGGCCAGGAAGATGAAGAACACCGTGAACGCCGAGAGGACGGCTTGAACAACGAACAACGTCGTCAATCCGCTTAGGTCACAGACAGCACCGTCCTGGGAAACGCATTTCAAGGCCTGCGCGAGGTCCGTATCGACCAATGCCAGCACGCCGACAAAAATTGGATAAACCGGGCCGAAAAACGTTCCCAGAATTTCATTCGCCCGCCCCCAATCCGACACCATGGCATCGGCCAGCGAAGCAGCCATGCCGGCGTACTGCATGGCGTCGGCAACCGGGCGGGTATAGGGCGGGACCAAGGTCTGAAACAGGGCGGCGATCAGGCAGACGGCGCACGCAAGGGCCGCCTGGGCGCGGTCCTGATGCAACAAGCGGGCATATGCGGAAACGGTTTGCACGTCGATCACCGTGATTGTCTGGGCTTGTACGGGGCGGCCGATCCGGCCCGCGCGACTTGTATCCATCCGACAAGAACGATGCAACCAGCCACCATGCAAGCGAATGTTGTCGAACACCGTTTCTTCGCTATCATTGCCGCCGCATGCCGCACAAGGGAGGATCCCCACATCAAAGCAGCACCTACCCTGTTTGAGCCCCCTGCCCGCCCACAATATGCCCCGGGGGATCACACGCCCCTGTTCGCTTGCCGCGATTCCGATGGCCGGACCTTCGAATTCTATTCAGCCGTCACTGGCGCGCCGACGGTTCTGCTGTTCACCGGCGGCCAGAACCTTGCGGACATGACCACGGGCGGGCTCGACCCCGCTGTACTCTGCGCCGGCGGCGCCCAGGTCGCGACCATGGTGCCCGGCGACACCACCGTGGCAGCAGCCCAGAAAGAGGCCTCCGACTGGCCGCACCGGGTGATGGCCGACCCCGGGTCCGAGATTACCAACGGGTTCGCGGGGCTGTCCGGCGTCGCGGCGCCGGCGGTCTATGTGCTCGACCCCAATCAACGCCTGATCGGCGTGCGTGGGCTCGGCGACGGGGCTGCGGGCCTGGACGGTTGGCTGACCGAAATGCTGACCCAGGCGCGGCACGGGCGCGACCAGGCCGTGGTCCAGCGAGCGGCACCGGCGCTGCTTGTGCCCCGTGCGCTGGAGCCTGAGGACTGCGCTTGGCTGATCGGCCTGTGGCACAACGGCCCGCGCGACGATGGCACGGTCGCCGTGGGATCGTCGGCCGGCGGCGGCGTACAGGTAGTGCCGACGACCAAGCGGCGCGAAGACTATTACATGCGCGACAAAGCCCTGGAGCAGAAGCTGCTGGACCGGCTGATGCCGCGTCTGGTGCCCGAGGTGTCCAAGGCCTTCCATTTCGAAGGCTATACGGTAGAGACCTTCAAGATCGGCTGCTACAAGGCCGAGAAGGCGGGGTTCTTCACCGTCCACCGCGACGACACCAGCCCGGCGACCAAGCACCGCAAATTCGCGGTGACGCTCAACCTGAACACCGGCGACTACGAAGGCGGTGATTTACGTTTTCCCGAATACGGCCCGGAACTGTATCGCCCGGAAAAAGGCGCCGCGGTGGTGTTCTCATGCTCTCTGCTGCACGAGGTCCTGCCCGTGACCCAAGGCCACCGTTTCGTATTGCTGACGTTCCTGAATGTGCCCGTCCAATAATCGAAGGCCCAACAAGCATCGGTAGGGCCCGCCGGTAGCGGACCTTTTTCCAAAAACTTGTCGATTATTTTCGAGGAAATGGCGCGCCCGGGAAGATTCGAACTCCCAACCTCCTGATCCGTAGTCAGACGCTCTATCCAGTTGAGCTACGGGCGCTTGTGACTGGGCCCCAAGGGGCCCCCGTCAGGAAGGAGCCGGACACTACTCCAGCACTTCTCCGTTTGCAAGCGCTAGGAGGCGTCCTGGATTAAAGGTCGTCAAACGCCGAATCTTCGTATTAAAATAGGAACTTGTGGTGCTCCGGGCCATTGAGTACACTCGCCCGGAAACTGAGGGGTGGGGTATGTTTGCGTACATACCCGCTGGGGATTTAAAAACAACTCCGGTTTATTATCGGAGAAGAACCAAGGGCTCGCGGACGAGATGGGTTTTCCGAAACTGAGAGTTCTTTTGGCGGGGGCCGTGATTTTCACGGGGGCATGTTCATTCGACGAGGACCTGTGGCCCTCGTTGAACGCATCCGAGCCTTCGGCCAAAACAACGACAGAAACCGCGCAACCGGAAGCGGCTTCGCCGCAAACGGCGAGCGCGCAAGACGCCGCATCGCAGCAGGCGGCCGTTTTGGCCGCCAATCAGCCTGCCCTGGGTTCAACCAAGTTCGTGCCGACCGGCGTGACGCCGGGCGACGTGACCGGAACCTTCGTCGGCAAAAAGGTCCAGGAACTGCGCGATGAGTTGCAGAAGCTGCAAAGCTCGATCCTGCAGCACAATGAACAGCTTCAGTCCGTGCGCTCGCGCATCGTCGAAAGCTCGCAGCAGTACCACGGCACCATCGCCGCCGTTAAATCGCGCCTGCAGGTCGGCACGACCCGCGGCAACCCGGTTCTCGTGCAGCAGTTCAACACCGCACAGCAGGACCTGAACCGCCTTAGCCAGGACATCGGCGAAATGAACAAGCTGTCCACCGGCGTGGCCAGCGATTCCACCCTGGCATCGTTCCTGACGGAAAGCGTGCGCGCCGCCTTCAAGGTGTCCGGCGCCGTCGACGAAGACCACCGCCAGCTTGCCATTCTCGAGGACGAAGTCGACCAGACTGTCGTCCTGATCGACCGCCTGCATCGCGAAGTGACCGAGGACGTGCGCCGGCAGTCGACCTGGATCGGGGCAGAACAGCGCAATCTGGTGCAGATTTCCGCCGGCATCCGACAGGGCGAATCACTCGGTTCGTCGCTGCTTGACGCCGCCGTCACCGGCCGCGGCCCAAGCGCCAATCAGGTCGCCGCCCCCGCCGATACGTCGGGCCGCCGCCCCCTGGTGGTGATCCGCTTCGATCGGCCGAACGTGCCCTATCAACAAGCCCTGTACACGGCTGTCAGCCGCGCCCTTGAAACCCATCCGGCCGCGGTGTTCGACCTGGTTGCGGTGGCGCCCTCGGCCGGTGGGGCCGCGCGCGTCGCGATCAACACGAACAAGGCCAAGCGTCACGCCGAAGACGTCAAGCGTTCGCTGGTGGAAATGGGCCTGCCGCCGACGCGGGTGGCTGTGTCCGCCAAAACCCTGGCGGCCGCCAAAACAAACGAAGTTCACTTGTACGTTCGTTAAACCACGACATTCACTGCAAATCCGGATAACCGGCGTCAGCGTGGGCGCCGGTTTTTCCGTTTCTGGGCCCCGTTTTCCGAAACCTCAGCCCTTGGGAAATACGGGCTGCCCCGTTAATATTCCCGCCATGACACCTCCCCCGCCGCCGGAACGCATCGTCACCTGGGCCGAAGTCCATGCGGACTCGCGCGCCCTTGCCGGCCGCCTGCTGAGCACACCGCCCCCCGGCCGCTGGGCAGCCCCATGGAAGGGCATCGTCGCGATCACCCGGGGCGGCATGGTGCCGGCCGCCGTCCTGGCCCGTGAAATGGGCATCCGCCTGATCGATACCTTGGCCATCGCCAGCTATGACGTGAAATCCCAAGGCCAAGTACAGTTGCTCAAAACGCCGGACGCCGCCACCGCCGACAAGGGGGCGGGATGGCTGCTGGTCGATGATCTGGTGGATACGGGGGCAACGGCGCGGGCGGCGCGGGATCTGTTGCCGGATGCCCTGTTCGTCACGTTATACGCCAAGCCCGCTGCCCGCGACCTGCCGGATATCTTCATCCACGAAGTGTCGCAGGACACCTGGGTGCATTTTCCCTGGGATACGGAAGACCAGGACGGAACACTTGCCTATGCTCCGCCGCTGGCCGGGCGGAAAACGCCATAAGGTGACCTTAGGCCTTGGGCTTGACGCCCTCGACGTGCTCCGCCAATTGCTTTTCCAGTTCGACCAGATCGGACGGCAGGTTCGCCCCCGTGGCCCGCAACTGGTTGAGAAGCTCCAGAAGCCGCAGGTGAACCTCGTGCAGGTCCTCCGGCTGTTCTTCCATTTCCGTGAGCGCCATGTTGATGGCGGCGATAAGTTCTTGGCTGTCCATGGACACAGTCTAGCACCCCTGCCGCCCGCCGCCTATTGACCTGGGTCAAATGCGCCGTGTTCGGCGGACTTGCGAGGGCCAGGGACCCGGCTTAGGCTTCTCGCCAAGAGGAGACATCAAAAAATGACCAACCCCAGCGAGACTTACAAGCTGTACGCCATCAAGTACGGCACTCACGATCCGCGGCCCCAGTCCCAGAACTTCATGCAGCCGCCCGACCCCCATGATGCGCCCTATCCCATCGACTATTTCGTCTGGGCCTGCGTGTCGGAAAACCGCACCGTGATCATCGATACCGGCTTCAACGAAAAATCGGGCTGCGGGCGCGGGCGCACCATGTTCCGCTGCCCGGTAGACAGTTTAAATTTGATCGGCATCGACCCGGCCGAGGTCACGGATGTGGTGATCACCCATATGCACTACGACCACGGCGGCAACTTCGACAAGTTTCCCAAGGCGACCTTCCACATCCAGGACCGGGAAATGGCCTATATCACAGGGCGCTACATGCGCTATCCGGTGCTGCGCAATTCCTTCGATCCGGACGACGTCTGCCTGCTGCTGCGCGAGTTGTACAAGGACCGGGTCGAATTCCACGACGGCGACGAAGAACTGTTTCCCGGCCTGACCCTTCACCATGTCGGCGGCCATACACAGGGCATGATGTTCGTCCGGGCCTGGACGGAGCGCGGTTGGGTGGTGCTGGCGTCGGACGCCATGCATCTGTTCGCCAACTGGCGGCATAAGAACCCGTTCCCCACGGTCCTGCATATCGGCGACATGCTGGAAGGCCACCGAAAGGTCGCCCGTCTGGCCGACAGCCCTGACCATGTGGTGCCGGGGCATGATCCGCTGGTGATGGAAATGTATCCGGCCCCCAGTGACGATCTGGCCGGCATCGTCGTGCGGGTCGACGTCGCGCCGTCGAAGCCGACACCGGCGTGAGAAAACGGCCCATGACCGAGACCTATAAGCTGTACGCCATCAAGTACGGGACCCACGCACGCACGGCGGCACGCAATTTCATGCAACCGCCCGACCCCCATGACGCGCCTTATCCCATCGACTATTACGTCTGGGCCTGCGTGTCGGAAAACCACACGGTCGTCGTCGATACGGGCTTCACCAAGGAAGCCGCCGAAAGCCGCGGCCGCGACTGGCATCGCTGCCCGGTGGACAGTCTGAATCTGGTCGGCATTGATGCCACCGAGGTCACGGACGTGGTCATCACCCATATGCATTACGACCACGGCGGCAATCTGGACCGCTTTCCAAAAGCGACCTTTCACATCCAAGACCAGGAAATGGCCCATATGACGGGACGCTATATGCGCTATCCCGTGCTGCGCCACAGCTACGATATCGAGGACGTCTGCGGCATCGTGCGCGAGTTGTACAAAGACCGGGTCGAATTCCACGACGGCGATACGGAATTGTTTCCCGGGCTGACCCTGCACCATGTCGGCGGCCATACCCAAGGCATGATGTTCGTACGGGCCTGGACGGAGCGCGGCTGGGTCGTGCTGGCCTCGGACGCCATGCATCTCTATGCCAACTGGCTGGACCGCAACCCCTATCCCACGGTGGTCCACATCGGTGACATGCTGGAGGGCCACAGAAAGGTCGCACGTCTGGCAGACAGCCCGGACCATGTGATCCCCGGCCACGACCCCCGCGTCATGGACCGCTATCCGGCGCCGTCGGAAGACCTTAAGAACATCGTCGCGCGTGTGGACCTTCCGCCCCGTGGCAATTAAGGAAAAGACCGGTCGCCGCGCGACCTTGGCATCCTGCTGCGCCGCGCACAGCCTGCAGGACGGCCTGACCGACCTGCTCTATGTCCTGCTGCCCGTGCTGGCGCAGTCGTTCGGCCTGACCTATGCCCAGGTCGGCATCATCCGCGCCGCCAACCGCGCCGCCATGACGGCCTTCGAACTGCCGTCGGGCATGTTGTCGGAACGCATCGGCGAACGCATTCCCATCGCCTTCGGTCTGCTGGCCGCGGGGGCGGGCTATATCGCCCTGGCCTGGGCCGACGGCTTCACGGCTGTGGTCGTCGTTCTGCTGTTCGCCGGGATCGGCGGCGGGTTCCAGCACACGTTATGCTCCACCCTGGTCAGCACCGTGTTCGGCAACCAGGGTCGGCGCGCGGCGTTGGGCACCTACAATTCCTTCGGCGACGTCGGCAAGCTGACCTTCGCCGGTCTGTTCACCCTGTCGATCGGCGCGGGCATCACCTGGCAGAACATGACGCTGGCCTTCGGCGCCGCCACCATGGCGGCGGGGCTGATCGTCTTCGCCGTGCTTGGCCGCGCCGGTGCGGGCATGGCCCCGAAACCCGCCGAGGGCACCGGCAGCCCGGGCCTGCTGGGCGGCTGGGGCATCCGCGACAGGGGGGCCTTCGCGGCCCTTTGCGCCATCGTGCTGCTGGATACGGTGGTGCAGGGCGGGTTCCTTACCTTCGTCGCTTTCCTGATGATCGAAAAGAACGTTCCGACGGCGCTTGGCGCCTTCGCCGTGGTGCTGACCCTTGCCGGCGGCGCCTTCGGCAAGTTCGGCTGCGGCTTTCTGGCGGAAAAGCTGGGCGCCGTCCGCTCCCTGGTGCTGGTCGAGATCCTCACCGCCCTGGGCATCATCGCCGTTCTGCTGCTGCCGACACTGCCCGCCTATTTCCTGCTGCCGGTTCTGGGCATGGCGCTGCAGGGCAGCTCGTCCGTCACCTACGGTGCCGTGGGCGATCTGATCGAGCCGCAACGCCAGGCGCGCGGGTTCGCGGTGATCTATTCCATCGCCACGGCCGCGATGATTCTGGGCCCCATGGCCTTCGGCTTCGTCGGCGATACCTACGGCCTGACCACGGCCATGCTGGCCATGGCCGCGACCATCCTGCTTCCGCTGCCCTTGTGCCTGGTCATGCGCCGCGCCATCGCCGCCCATTACGCCTGATTCCCTGACCCGCCGGTGGACCTGGTGCCGGAAAAACAATAGCGTTGGCCATATGATGTCCAGGCGACGGCAGCTAATCATCGTGTTTGAACGGTAGAGGCAGGGGTCACCACCATGAAGGTCATCGTCCTAGGTGCCGGTGTCATCGGCGTCACCACGGCCTACTATCTGGCCCGCCAGGGGGCGGAGGTACTGGTGCTCGACCGCCAGCCCGGCCCCGGGATGGAAACCAGTTTCGCCAACGCGGGCGAACTGTCCTACGGCATGACCTCGCCCTGGGCGGCGCCGGGGGTGCCGCTGAAGGCCATCAAGTGGATCCTGATGAAGTACCGGCCTCTGATCCTGCATCCGCTGATCAGCCCGACCATGTGGGCCTGGTGTCTGCGTCTGCTTCAGAACTGCAACGCAGCCGACTACCGGATCAACAAAAGCCGCATGGTTCGCGTCTCCAACTATAGCCGCGACGCGTTGACCGATCTGATGGCCGACCTGCCGGACCTGCAATTCGATCAGCGCGAGATGGGCACCCTGCAGTTGTTCCGCACGGACAAGCAGGTCAAGGCCTCCGCCGCCGATCAGGAGGTCCTGGCCGAATTCGGCTCGCCCTTCGAAATTCTCGACCGCGACGGCTGCATCGCCGCCGAACCGGGCCTGGCCCATGTCGCGGACAAGTTCGTCGGCGGCCTACGCATGACCGCCGACCGCACCGGCGACTGCCGCATGTTCACCCTGGCGCTTGCGAAAGAAGCCGAAAAACTGGGCGTGACCTTCCGTTATGGGGTGACCATCGAAGGCCTTGCCCCGGACCGCATGCGGATCGCCGGCGTCGACACCACGGATGGCCGCGAGATCGCCGACCGCTACGTCTGCGCCCTCGGCCCCTACGCACCGATTGTCCTGAAATCCGTCGGCATCAAAGTGCCGATCTATCCGATCAAGGGTTATTCCATCACCCTGCCCGTCACCGATGCGGACGCCGCCCCCCGATCGACCATCATGGACGAAACCCATAAGGTCGCGATCACCCGCCTGGGCGACCGCATCCGGGTCGCCGGCCAGGCAGAGATCATCGGCTACAACAAAAATCTGGGATCACACGCCACCGATACCGTCCGCCACGTCGTCACGGACCTGTTCCCCCGGGGCGGCGATGTCTCAAAGGCCGAGGGCTGGACAGGTCTGCGCCCCATGACGCCGGACGGCACGCCGGTCATCGGGCCGACGGTCTATGACAACCTGTTCATCAATTCGGGCCATGGCACCCTGGGCTGGACAATGTCCTGCGGGTCGGGACGCTTGGCCGCCGACCTGGTGCTGAACCGGCCGCCGGAAATTTCCATGGACGGCCTGACCGTCGCCCGGTACGGGCAGTAACGCCGTCCCGAATTTCAAGGAAGACCCGCCATGCGAACGTTGTTTATGGGGATCGCCCTGATCGCGGGCATGCTGTCGTTACTGGCGCACACCGCCGCAGCGCAGGACAAGGCCGCCAAGGTCATGGGCGACATGGACGCCGACGGTGACGGCCGCATCAGCGCCGAGGAGTGGCAGCGAAAGCCTAAGCGTTTCAAACGCCTGGACACCGACGGCGACGGTTTTCTGACCATGGAAGAACTGCGTGCCCGGTTCGGCGGTGGGGGCGCCGCCCCGGCGGCTGGCGCGGTCGACGGGCGGATCAGCCCCGAAGAGGTCGGGCCGGAAACGCTCTGCGCCATCGGCCGCCCGCGACGCTGCGACATCCGTATCGCGGTCAAACGCGGCCTCTTCGAAACCGGACAGGTCCCCCGCTTTCCCGACGGTCTCGACTGCCGCGGCATCGACGAAGCCTGGGCCATTGATTATTCCAGAAAACGCACCCGCCAGAATTACCACGGCGGCATCGACATGCCCGCCCCCTTCGGCACGCCCATGCTGGCGGTGGCGGACGGCGTCGTCGTCAGCGTCTACAAGGGCGAAAAAAGCTACCGCGGGATCGAGATCAATCTGCGACACAGCCCGGACGATACCGGCCTGCCGATGTGGGTTTGGACTCAATACGCTCATCTCGACAAACTGCCCGACCTGAAACCCGGCGACCGGGTCGTGCGGGGACAGAACCTGGGCCCGACGGGAAATTCGGGAATTTCGCCCGGCAAGTCGGGGCGGGGGGACGGGTATCGCCGGCCGGCGATTCATTTCGCCGCCTGGTTTTCCGACAGCCCGAAATTCGCCGAAACCCGCGACAAGATCATCCCCTTGAACGGCCAATGGATGGACCCACTTGCGCTGTGGCGTGGAAAACCGCCGTTCGACAGCGCCGCCCTGCGCGCACTTCCCGAGGACGCCAAGATCGTGCCGATCGCCGTGATCACCACGGACGGCGCGACCGTGCCGGCCGGCGCCCGCATTACCTGGCCCTACGCCTGCACACCGGACTAGGCAGCCCGGGACAACCTGTCCATTGGTCCATCTATCGATCGGACAGGGAAAACACTATAGTTATTGAATGATAGAGAGCTCCACGGATCAGCTTTCAGGGAAGGCCGGATTACCCGGCGCCCGACAGGAAGGCGATATCGCGCAATGCCGCTCGCCCGTATGCCTGCGCCTGATCCACTACTGGCAGGGTCTGGCGGCGCGAAACAACGGACATCCAGAGTGGGCCCAGGTCCGCCTGATGGATCTTTACAAGATCGCCACCTTCCTGGCCGTCAAGGACGTGATCGATGGCGGCACGGATTTCCGCAACCGGTTCTGGGGCACCGGCCTGACCGACGCGCTTGGTTTCGAAGCAACCAACAAGCGGGTCAGCAGCTACGAGCCCGCGAGTATGCGTGACGCCGTCCATCAGCGTTACGTCCGCGTCACCCGAACAGGCGAACCGGAAATGGTCCGCGGCTATATCGCCACCATCCCGGGCCAAGAGCATGTCCCCTACGAAGTCGTCCACCTGCCCCTGTGGGGCGAAGGAGGTAGCGTGCGGCAGATCATCTCCGCCTATCAGTTCGGCTTTGTCGCCGAGGTGGATGAGACCTAGACCGCCACGTTATCGATCAGCCGCGCCTTGCCCAACCAAGCAGCGGCCAGGACCCGGGCGGGTCGCGATGCGTCCGGCACTTCGTCCAGGGTCACGGCATCGCGCACGGTGACATAATCGACCTGCCAGAAACCGGCCCGTTCCAGTTGCCCCCGGGCCCATTCTTCCTGAGTCCGCGGATCCTCACCACGGCCGACCTGTTCGGCGACCTGGGCCAGGGTGCCGTGCAGCACCGGTGCGGTGGCCCGCTCGGCCGGGGTCAGGTAGGCATTACGCGACGACAGGGCCAAACCGTCGGCCTCGCGCACGGTTGTCACCCCCGTGGCGGTGACGGGAATATCCAGATCGCGGATCAGCTTCTTGATGACCTGAAGCTGCTGGTAATCCTTTTCCCCGAAGAACGCCTCGTCGGGCAGGGCCTGCAGCAAAAGCTTGGTGACCACCGTTGCGACGCCGGTGAAGAAGCCGGGGCGGTATTCGCCCTCCAGCACATCACCCAGCCCGCCGACATGAACCTTAGTCGAATGGCCGCCGGGATAGACTTCGTCCACGCCGGGTGCGAACAGAAGATCCGCCCCCTCGGCGGCGACCAGGGCCGCGTCGCGGGCTTCATCGCGGGGATAAACGGAGAAATCTTCCTTGGGCCCGAACTGGGTCGGATTGACGAACAGGGTGACCACGGTCTTGTCACAGCGGGCGACCGAATTCTCGACCAGCGACACATGGCCCGCGTGCAGCGCGCCCATGGTGGGCACCAGGCCGATGCGCTGTCCCGCCCCTCGCCAGCCCTGAACCCGGGCACGCAGATCGGCGATGGTGCGAACGGTATCAAGCGGGGATGCCGCGCCCATGGCCCTACTTCTTTTCAACCCCGAAGCAATGTTCCAGCCCCGGGAAGGCGCCCGTGCGCACGTCCTTTGCGTATTCCTTCACCGCCAGTTCGATGGCGTCGCCCAGTTTGGCGTATTTGCGCACGAACTTGGGCGTGAAATCGGCAAACAGGCCGAGCATGTCCTCCGTCACCAGGATCTGTCCGTCACAAGCGGGCGAAGCGCCGATGCCGATGGTCGGGATCGATACTTTTTCCGTCAGTTCCCGCGCCACAGGCTCGACCGTGCCCTCAACGACCATGGCGAAAGCACCGGCGGCGTCGATTGCCATGGCATCGGCGATGACCTTCTTGGCACCCTCGTCATCGCGGCCCTGAATTTTGAAGGCGCCCCGATGTTCCGCTTTTTGCGGCAACAGGCCGACATGGCCCAGCACGGGCACGCCCGACGCGACGATGGCAGCCACCGTGTCGGCCATTTCAACGCCGCCTTCCAGCTTTACCGCCTGGGCTTCGGTCTCGTCGATCACGCGCTTGGCCGAAGCGACGGCCTGGGCCGTTGAATCCTCATAAGTGCCCTGGGGCAGGTCGACCACGACCAGGGCCTGTTTCGCCCCCCGGGTCACGGCGCGGCCGTGGGCGCACATGATCTCGATGGTTACCCCACGCGTGGTTTCCAGGCCGTAGACGACCATGGCGAGGGAATCCCCCACCAACAGGAAATCGCAATGCGGATCCAGGAACTTGGCCATGGGTTGGGTATAGGCGGTCAGCGACACGATGGGAGCCGCGCCCTTGGCCACTTTACGGGACTTGATATCTTCGACGGTGATGCGCGCCATGCCTGCCTCGGCAAGGTTGTTTGGGAAGGAGCGCGGGACTTTAACAGACCGGCGCAGCCGGTCAAATAGCGGCGATGGACCGCCCGGCGCCCGTGGGTTACATGTAGAACGTCATGCACCGGTTTTCCCGCTTTTCCGCACTTTTCCTGATTTTCTTGCTGGTCGGCTGCGTCGCCGCTCCGCCGCCGACGGCACCCGATCCCACCCGGCCGTGGATCGGTCAGACCTACCGTAGCCATGCCGTTTCGGTCAGCCATCCGCTGGCGGCCCACGCGGCGCTCGACATGCTCAACGAAGGCGGCGGTGCCATCGACGCGGCCATCGCGGCGCAAATGGTGATGACCCTGGTCGAACCGCAGTCGTCGGGCATCGGCGGCGGCGGGTTTTTGGTCCGCTTCGACGGCAAGGCGAATGCCATAGAAACATACGACGGGCGGGAAACTGCCCCCGCATCAGCGCAAGAAGACATGTTTCTGGACACCCGAGGTGCCCCCATCCCCTACCGTGACGCCATCCTGGGGGGCCGCGCCGTCGGCGTTCCCGGTGCCATCCGCATGCTGGAGATGGCGCACCGGGATCACGGCCGCCTGCCCTGGGCACGGCTGTTTCAGCCGGCGATCCGGTTGGCGCGGGACGGATTTCCGATTTCCGACCGGCTGGCCCGGCAGATCGCGGGCGACCGGCATCTGCGCAAGGTGCCCGCAACCAAGGCCTATTTCTTTGACGGCGATACGCCCAAGCCCGCCGGCACGATCCTGAAGAATCCGGACCTGGCCGATACCCTAGAACGGATCGCGGAAAAGGGGGCCGATGCCTTCTATTCCGGGGATCTCGCCCGCGCCATCGCCGACGCCGTGACCAACGCGCCCATCCATCCTGCCGTGATGACCCTGGCCGACATATCGTCCTACCAAGCCAAGAAACGCCCCGCCGTCTGCGCCCCCTACCGCGGTTACAAAGTCTGCGGCATGGGGCCGCCGTCGTCAGGCGGGCTCGCCGTGGCGCAGACCTTGGGCATGCTCGATCATTTTTCCCTCGCCGGAACAGGTCCCAACAGTCCCCAGGCGCTGCATCTGATCGCCGAGGCCGAACGTCTGGCCTTCGCCGACCGCGCCGGCTATGTCGGCGACGGCGATGTCGTACCGGTGCCGATCAAGGGCATGGTCGATGCAGGTTATCTCGCTGAGCGGGCGACGCTGATCGATCCCCATAAGGCCATGGACGGTCTGATCGACCCGGGCCATCCGCCGGGGGCCGAGGCGGCCTACCGCGGGCCGGACGATCCGCTCAAGGGCCTGTCGACGGCGCATATGAGCATCGTCGACCGGTTCGGAAATGCGATTTCCTTCACCACCACCGTGGAAAGCGCCTTCGGGTCGCGCCTGATGGTCCGGGGATTTCTTCTCAACAATCAACTGACGGATTTTTCCTTTCGCCCCGAATGGCGGGGCAAACCGGCGCCCAACCGGGGCGCCCCCGGCAAACGGCCACGCTCGAGCATGTCCCCGACCATCGTGCTGGACAGGGACGGCCGGTTCAAAATGGCCGTGGGCTCGCCCGGCGGGTCGCGCATCATCGGCTATACGGCACGCGCCGTGTTGGGCGTGCTGGCCTGGAACCTGGACATGCAGGCGGCGGTCGACCTGCCCCATGTCATGAACCGGGGGAGCGCCACGGAGGTCGAGGAGGAACTGATCCCGGCCATCGCCGAATTGAAGGGCATCGGCCATCAAGTCGAGGTCGGGCGCATGGTCAGCGGCCTGCAGGGGATTCTGCGCACCCGGGACGGCTTGACCGGCGGCGCCGACCGGCGGCGCGAGGGTATCGTCCTGGGCGACGCGGGAGATGAAGGCCGGGTCGCCTTCCCGCCCCCACAACCATACGCCTGCGCCGACGGATCCCGGCTAAGCCTCGCCTGGGCAGGCGATTTCGTGCGCTGGTCGGCAGCAGGACAGGCCGACCGCATCCTGGCCCGCGTGATGTCGGGATCGGGGGCACGCTATGCAGGCGGTGATGCGGAGGTCTGGGAACACCAGGGCGAGGTGCGGGTGACGCTCCCCGGTACCGCACCCCTAACCTGCCGCAGGGCGGGGCCTTAAGCGTTACCGGGTCGCCACGATGAACAGCCGACGGAAGTGGAATAGGGTCTTGCCGTCGGCGCGCTTGGGATAGGCCGTCTGCATCGCTTTCGAATAGGTCGCGAAGAATTCGGCGTTTTCATCCGGGTCGCTCAGCGCGTCCAGCAGTGGCTTGAGGGCCGATCCCTTGGTCCATTCGGCGATCGGGTTGTCGCCTTCCATGACCTGGGCATAGACCGTTTCCCAAATGTCCAGGCTGCCGGCATGGGGCGCGATGTAATCATAATAGACGTCCGGATCATGGACCGGAAATTCGCGCAGCACCGGCTCCAGCTTGGCCCGCCAGGGGCCATCCTCGACAACCTGGCGCATGCCCATGTGCGAGGGGGCCGCATGGTTATGGGGCATTTGCACGGCCAGCACCCCGCCCCGCGACAGTTGATTCATCAGGCGCGGGAACAGAGCCGCGTGGTTGTCGATCCATTGCAGGGCGGCGTTGGAATAGATCAGGTCCGCCGGGGCGTCCGGTGCCCAGGTCGCGGCATCGGCGTGCTGCCAGTCGCCGTCCGGATGTTCGGCCCGCGCCTTGACCAGCATTTCTTGCGATGAATCGACGCCGACATGGCGCGCGTTCGGCCAGCGGCCTTTGAGAAACGGCGTCACGTTGCCGGGCCCACAGCCCAGGTCATAGACCACCGAGGGATCATCAAGGGCGATGCGGTTGATGAGGTCGAGGGCCGGGCGCATGCGGTGGCCCGCGAATTTCAGATACTGACCGGGATTCCAGGTGGGCTGCTTGTTGGGCGCGGACATGACGGCAAATCCTTTAAACGAATAACCAGATTGCGATGCCAGCCCCGGTCGGGACTTTAGACAGGCGTCGCGCCCGGCGCAACGGCGATCACGCCGGCTTCAGGCGCAGGCGGAATGTCGTGCCCTCGGCCCCTGTGGCAGCCAGAGCGATCTCGCCGCCATGGGCATGAATGACTTCCCGCGCGATGACCAGGCCCAGGCCCGTGCCGCCTTCCCGCGCCGAGCCGGCGAAGGGCTGGAACAGGTGTTCGGTCGCCTGCGCGGGCATGCCGGGGCCGTCGTCGGTGACCTCGACGATCAGGGACTCCGCGTCCTCGGCAGCGGTGATGCGCACGCTCGACGCCCCGGCCTCGCGGGCGTTGCGTCCCAGGTTCTCGAACACCCGCAGCATCTGCGCCGCATCGGCCATCAGGCAGAGGTTATCCGGCACCTCGTTGCGCCATTGGAACGGCTGCCCACCGCCGTCCGGATGTTCCTGGGTCAGGGTCTCGCCCGCCATGTGGACGATCTCGGCCAGACGGTTCCGCTTGGCATTCAGGGTCGGCATGGTCGCAGACGCGTAATCCAATGTCTGTCCGCACAGATTCACGGCCCGGTCCATGGCGCGGAACATGCGCGGCACCAGGCGCTGCACGTCCGGATCGTCGCTGGCCGCCAGGCGGTCGCCGATCAGCATCGCCGTGGCCAATGAATTGCGCAGGTCGTGGTTCACCTTGGTCACCGCCGCCCCCAGCATGGCCAGGCGGTCTTTTTGCCGCAGGGCCAGGCGCAGTTCGTGCTGCATGACCGCCAGTTCGCGCTGGGCAATGCCGATTTCATCCGGCCGGTCGGACGGCTTGAAGATGCGGGTTTCGTCCTCGGGGGCCCGGCGGAACCTTTCCATGCCCGCCGTGATGCGGCGCATGGGGCGCACGAACATCAGCATCAGACTGATGTAGAGCAGGCCGGCCGTGAACAGCGAGATCGCCAGCGACAATTGGAAAATACGGTGCGAGAAGGCCAGCATCTCGTCCCGCATGGGGGCTTCATCGATATAGATTTCGACCTGCACGCCGGGCCGCTTGGGCGTTTCGCCGATGATGCGGAGGATGCGGTTTTCCGTCTGTGCCAGCGTCACGAAGGCGTCTTCGATCCAACCGGGAAATCCGCTCATGCGCAGGTCGTAGACCGCGTCGACACGGGGCGGCATCTCGCCGCCGGCGATCAGGATGCGTTGGTCGTGCTGGCGCAGCGCGATGGCATAGGTGTCCGTGGTCTTCAAAAGCGTGCGGCCCAAATTGTCGTCGGCGGCCTGCTCCGGCATGTTCTCGATGGCAAGCGTCGCCAGGTGCGCGCGCACGATGCGTTCCTCAAGGTAATTCTTGCGAAAACGCGCGACCGACGGCGTGTAGATGAACAGCTCGGCCAGCATGACGAACACCACCGTCAGCACGAGAAGACGCGCGGACAGGCTTTGGTGGGCCTTGGGCAGGAGCGGGTTGAGATCGGACATATGTGAGGTTAAGCGGCCAGTCACCAAAGCTTCAAGAGGAAGCGGACAATCGCCCGGGTGCGGTCCGTGAACAGCTTGGGCGTGAAATAGCTGCCGGCGGCGCGTTTCGAGACTTCGCCCAGGGTCGGATAGGGCAGGATGATGGTCGCCAGGTCGCCCACCTTCATGCCCTTGGCGAGGGCCAGAACCCAAAGCTGAATGTGTTCCCCCGCTTGATGTCCGGCGATGCCGCAGCCGAGAATCTTTCCCTTCGGCGTGACGATGACCTTGACCAGGCCTTCGGTCTCGCGTTCCGCCTGGGCGCGATCGTTCTCGTGAAAGGGCCAGCGCAGGACGTTGAATTCGATGCCCGCGTCGCGCGCCTTCTTTTCCGTCAACCCGACCTGGGCCAGTTCCGGCGAGGTATAGGTCACCCAGGGCACGGTCGAATGATCGGCCTTGGCCGGAATGCGGAACAGGGCGTTCTTGATGACCACGCCCGCGTGATAGCTGGCGACATGGGTGAACTGCAGTCCGCCCGCGACATCGCCGATGGCGAAGACCTTCTTGTTGGTGCTGCGCAGGCGGGCATCGACCGTGATGCCCTTAGGCGTGTAGTCGATCCCGGCCTTTTCCAGATCCAGGCCCGCGACATTGGCCCGCCGCCCGGCGGCGACCAGCAGGTGGCTGCCTTCGATGCGCCGGGTTTCGCCGCTGTCTTCGATGGTCACGGCGACGCCCGTATCCGTCTTTTCAACGCCCGCGATCTTGATGCCTTCGCGGATGTCGATGCCGCCAGCGACAAGGCCGCGGCGCACCACGTCGACCAGTTCGGAATCGTCGTTGGCCATGATGGAAAACATTTCCAGCAGCGTGACCTTGCAGCCCAACTGGGCATGGGCCTGGGCCATTTCGACGCCGATCGGCCCGCCGCCGATAACGATCAGGTGGTCGGGCAGGCTATCGCGGTCGAACACGCTTTCGTTGGTCAGGAAGTCGACCCCGTCCAGGCCCGGAATGGGGGGTACGGCGGCCGACGAGCCCGTGGCGACGACGAAGCGTTTGGCGCGGATTTCCGTGTTGCCCGCCTGCACCCGGTCGGGGCCGGTGAAGCGTCCGTGTTCGCGGATCACGGTCACGCCCAGGCCTTCGAACCGTTCCTGGGAATCCATCGGCCGGATGGCGTCGATCACGCCCTCGACATGGCCGTAGACGGCCTTGCCGTCGACCCCGTCCAGGGTCGCCCGGACGCCGAACCGCCCGGCATCCCGCACGGCCTGGGCGGCATGGCCGGCGGCCAACAGGGCCTTGGACGGCACGCAGCCGTAATTCAGGCAGTCACCGCCCATTTCGCCCTTTTCGATCAGCACGACCCGGGCCCCCATCTGTGACGCCCCGGCGGCAACGGACAGGCCGCCCGACCCGGCGCCGATGATGCAGATGTCCGTGTCGATGCGGGTTGGCTGCGGGTTGTTCACGACGCACCTCCGCGGCGTTCCTTGATCCGGCGCAGGAATACCGGGATCAGGGCCAGCACGGCCAAGCCCAGCAGCGGGCCCATGATGTGCGGTTCGAACACGATGGTCAGATCCGGCGTGCCGCCCTGGTCAAGCACGGCGCCGAGGCCGCTGCCGACGCTTGCGAACACGAAGGTCGCCGGCGCGATGCCGAGGATCGTCGCGACCACAAAGGCCACGGCCCCGACATTGAGGAAGGCCGGCACCAGATTGACCAGCCAGAACGGAAACACCGGCACCAGACGCAGGAACATCAGGTAGGAAAAGGCATTCTTGCGGAAGCCTTCCTCCATGCGCCGCACGAAGGGTCCGGCCTTCTTGTATAATAGATCGCCGATGGCATAGCGCGCGGCCAAGAATACGATCAACGAGCCCAAGGTCGCCGCGACCACGACGATCGCCGCCCCGGCCGCCGTGCCGAACACGAAACCGGCCAGCAGGGTCATCCAGATGGCGCCCGGGATCGACAGCGCGACCACCACCGTATAGGCAGCGCCGAACAACAGCGCCGTCAGCGCCTGATGGGCGGCGTAATAGTCGAGCACCGCCGTGCGATGGGTCTTGAGGGCGTCGAGCGACACATAGGTGTGCAGGTCGAAGACGAAGAACAGCACCGTCGCCAGGACCAGGACCAGGATGGGGATCAACCGTTTCACGGAAAACCGCCCGGATTTAGGGCCGTCGGCCGTGTCGGCGGCGGGCTGTCCGTCGTGATCGAGGGCCTTGCGCATGTCTGTGACCTTGTTCATGAATGGGGGCCGCGAACGCCGACGGCATCCCGGTTTCTATCCTCCGGGCACCAAAAGGCACAAGCGAATGCGCCTCACGTCAGGGTCAATTGACCGTGAACGCCAAGTGAGCCCCCCGGAAATCCGGGCTTTTTGCGCGATTATGGACAAACCACCCAGGCCCGTTGACTTCATGGAACCAAGGCCTTAAAAAGCGCACTCATTTTTCTAAGGAGACGTCGCGTGAAACGCACCTATCAGCCGAGCAGGCTTATTCGCAAGCGCCGCCACGGTTTCCGTAGCCGTATGGCGACCCCGGGCGGCCGGCGTGTGCTGGCGGCGCGGCGTGCCAAAGGCCGCAAGCGCCTGTCCGCTTAACAGCGCCTGTTCCCGCAAGCCGGTCGGAAGCGAGCCGCCATGTCACCCACGGTGCCGAGGCTGAAACGCCGTGCCGACTTTCTCAAGGTGGCGCGGAAAGGACACAAGTGGGCAGCACCCGGGTTGGTGCTGCAGGCCTTCGACCGCACCGCATTCGGCAACGGAGACACGGACGCCGCCGGACCGGATTTCCGGGCCGGGTTCACGGTGACCCGCAAGGTCGGCAATGCCGTCGTGCGCAATCGCGCGCGCCGGCGTCTGAAGGCCGCCGCCGAACAGGTCTTGCCCGATTGCGCCAAAGCGGGGCATGACTATGTCCTGATCGGGCGTCAGGGCACCCTGGACCGGGCCTTTCCGGCGCTGATCGGCGACCTGCGCACGGCCCTGGAACGGGTCGGCACGCGCAAGAACGGAGGCGGAAACGGCCGCAACGGCCGGGACCGCCGGGGGAAAGCGGAGATTTGAGATGATGGCGCCGACGATTGCCGCCCTTCCGGCCCGCCTCGCCCGCGCCCTGATCCGGGGCTATCAGCTTTTCCTGTCGCCTTTGGCGCCGGCATCCTGCCGCTTTTATCCGACCTGTTCCGAATACGCGCGGGACGCCTTCGCGGCCCACGGTTTCGTTCGCGGGTTGGGCCTTTCCGTCCGGCGCGTCTTGCGTTGTAATCCCTGGAACCGGGGTGGCGTCGATCCGGTGCCGTCCGCTGGCTGTCAGGGCCATGGCGATGGGCATCATGCCCACGCCAATCACCCCAATTCTCTTCCCCAACCGCACGGGTCCTAAAACGAATGATCGAAAACAAAAACCTGATCCTGGCCGTGGTCCTTTCGGTGGCCGTTCTGTTGGGCTTCGAGCTGTATTTCAAGAACACCACCCCGCCGCCGCAGGTCGCCCAGACCGCCGCGACCGCGCAGCCGGGCCAAACGCCCGCGCCGGCCGCGGGCCAAGCCCCCGCCGTGCCGGGCGACGGTCTGGCCGTCCCGCCGCAGGCCCCGGGCGCCAGTAAGGCGCCCGAGATGTCGCCCCAGGCGAGCCGCGCCCAGGTTCTGGCCGCCACGCCCCGCGTCGCCATCGAGACCCCGCGCCTGAAGGGCTCGATCACGCTCAAGGGTGGGCGCATCGACGACCTGATCCTGGCCGACTTTTTCGAGACCCTGGACAAGAACAGCAAGCCGATCACCCTGTTGAACCCGCGCGGCGTCAGCAACGCCTACTTCGCGGAGTTCGGCTGGATCGCGGCCGCCGCCAAGGGCGGCGGAAAGACCGCCAAGGTGCCCGATGCGGATACGATATGGACGGCATCCTCCCGCACCTTGACCCCGGATACCCCGGTCACCCTGACCTGGGATAACGGCCAGGGCCTGGTGTTCTCGCGCACCTACGAGATCGACAAAAATTTCATGTTCAAGATCACCCAGGCCGTCGCCAACAAGGGCACGGGGGCGGTCGAACTGTTTCCCTATGGCCTGGTGTCGCGCCAGGGCACGCCGGAAACCTCGGGCTTCTACATCCTGCACGAAGGTTTGCTCGGCGTGAACAACGGCGAACTGACGGAAGTCGATTACGACGACCTTCAGGAAAAGAAATTGGAAAGCAGCACCGGTACGGGCGGCTGGATCGGCATCACCGACAAATACTGGCTGACGGCCCTGCTCCCCAACAAGGACGCCGAGGTCACCAAGCGCTACGTCTACCGCAAGGCCGGCGTGGTCGATACCTATCAAGTCGACTTCTTGGGGGCCGGCGTGACGATTGCGCCCGGCGCCACCAATAGCGCGGAAAACCGGCTGTTCGCCGGTGCCAAGCAGGTCAAGATTCTCGACGGTTACGAGGAAAGCCTCGGCATCGAGCGTTTCGACCTGGCAATCGACTGGGGCTGGTTCTACTTCCTGACGCGGCCGATCTTCTACGGCCTGCTGTGGCTGGAAGTCCATGTCGGCAACCTGGGCCTCGCCATTCTGCTGCTGACCGTGGGCATCAAGCTCGCCTTCTTCCCGCTTGCCAACAAGTCCTACGAGAGCATGAGCAAGATGAAGAAGCTGCAGCCGGAGATGGTCAAGCTGCGCGAGCGTTATGGGGACGACAAGGTCAAGCTGAACGAGGAAATGATGGGGCTGTACAAGCGCGAGGGCACCAACCCCGCGTCTGGCTGCCTGCCGATCCTGTTGCAGATTCCCGTGTTCTTCGCGCTCTACAAGGTGCTGTTCGTGACCATCGAAATGCGCCACGCGCCGTTTTACGGCTGGATTCAGGATCTGTCGGCGCCTGATCCCACGAACCTCTTCACCCTGTTCGGCGCCATCGCCTGGACCCCGCCCGACATTCTGCACCTTGGCGTGTGGCCGCTGCTGATGGGCATTTCCATGTTCCTGCAGCAGAAGCTGAACCCGCAGCCGACGGACCCGACCCAGGCCAAGATCATGATGTTCCTGCCCGTCGTGTTCACCTTCCTGCTGGCCAAGTTCCCGGCCGGTCTGGTGATCTACTGGACCTGGAACAACCTGCTGTCCATCGCCCAGCAATGGGTCATCATGCGCAAGATGGGCGTCAAGGCCTGATCCCCGCGCGTTAAGGAGCACCAATCCATGACAGAGCCGGGAGACATTACGCCCGGCGTGGATTCCGGGGCCGAAGCTGACGCGATCCTGTTGGAGAACGGGCGGCTTCTGTTCGCCAAAGAAGCGACGTTTCTTTTGGGCGCCGCCAGCCTGGCCCAGGTGCCGGACAGCCCGTTGCCGGAAATCGCCTTCGCCGGGCGGTCCAACGTCGGCAAGTCGTCGCTGATCAACGCCCTGACCGGGCGCAAGGATCTGGCGCGCACGTCGAACACGCCGGGCCGCACACAGCAGATCAACTTCTTCGATCTCGGCAAGCGCCTGATGCTGGCCGACCTACCGGGCTACGGCTACGCCAAGGCGCCCAAGGGGGAGGTCAAGAATTGGACCAAGCTGGTCAATTCCTATCTTATGGGCCGCCAGGAACTGCGCCGGACCTGCGTGCTGATCGACGCGCGCCACGGGCTAAAGGCGACCGACCGCGACGTCATGGCCA
The DNA here is from genome assembly GCA_048263775.1 of Rhodospirillales bacterium. Classification (GTDB taxonomy): domain Bacteria; phylum Pseudomonadota; class Alphaproteobacteria; order Rhodospirillales; family Casp-alpha2; genus UBA1479. The sequence goes on along the minus strand of JBLXDU010000008.1, from coordinate 96,477 downwards.
TGCTCGACGCCGCCGCCCAGGTCTATCAGATCGTCCTGACCAAGTGCGACAAGGTAAAGGCCGACGACTTGGACAAGCTGGTCGCTCAGACGGAAAAGGAATTGGCCAAGCATACGGCGGCCCATCCGGTGATCATGCGGACAAGCTCGTTCAAAAGCCGCGGCATCGAAGAACTGCGCGCCGAACTGGCGGCGCTGGCATTGCCCGCCGAAGCGGTCTAAACCGTTACGGACGCTTCAAATACTCCGGATAATGCATTAGGTTCGCGCCCCATGACTGACGACAAGAAACGCTCCATCGCCGATAAATGGCTGACCCAGGCCAATGTGCTGTCCGAGGCGCTGCCCTACATGCGCCGGTATTCAGGCCAGACAGTGGTCATCAAGTACGGCGGCCATGCCATGGGCGACGAGGAAATGGCCAACGTGTTCGCGCGCGACGTGGTGCTGCTGCGCCAATGCGGCAGCAACCCTGTCGTCGTGCACGGCGGCGGGCCGCAGATCGGCGCCATGCTGGAGCGCCTCGCCATCGAAAGCAAGTTCGTGGACGGCCTGCGCGTGACCGACGAGGACACGGTGAAGGTCGTCGAAATGGTCCTGGCCGGGTCCATCAACAAGGAAATTGTCACCCGCATCAACGCTGCCGGCGGCATGGCCGTGGGCCTGTGCGGCAAGGACGGCAACCTGATCATGGCCGACAAGCTGCGGCGCACGAAGAAAGACCCGGAATCGAATATCGAGCGCATTCTCGATCTCGGCCTGGTCGGTGAGCCCCGGGAAATCAATCCTCACGTGCTGGAAGCCTTCGAGGAATCGGATATCACCCCGGTCATCGCCCCGATCGGCGTCGGCCCCAAGGGCGAGACCCTGAACATCAACGCCGACACGGCGGCGGGCGCCATCGCGGGCGCCACCCATGCCAAGCGCCTGATCATGCTGACCGACGTGTCCGGCGTGCTCGACGGCAACGGCACCCTGATTCCCGAACTGAAGGTGTCCGACGCGCGCAAGGCGATCGCCGACGGGACCATTTCCGGCGGCATGATCCCCAAGGTCGAAACCTGCATCGACGCGGTCCTGGCCGGGGTCGGCGGCGCGGTCATTTCCGACGGCCGGGTGGCGCATGCGGTGCTGGTCGAACTGTTCACGGAACACGGCGCCGGCACGATCATCCTGCCGGACTGAGCCGTCCCGGCGCAGCCCGCTTGCCTGCCGCATCGCTTTGCGCAATGCTTTCCAGTCTTGGGAGGGACGGCGACGGTGGCGACGCGGACGCGCATTTCCAATTACCTGCCTCGGCTGTTCGGCTACGCGCTGAGCCTGGCCGGCGACCGCCATCAGGCGGAAGATCTGGTGCAGGACTGCGCCCTGCGTGCCCTATCCGCACGCAACGTGCCGGAGGACGAAGCCGCATTCCGGGCCTGGCTGTTCCGCATCCTGCGCAACGCCTTCTTCGACCTGCTACGCCGCCGTCGTACGCGCGACGCCCATGCCGAGACGGAAATCGAAAAAAATCCTCCTGGTGCGGAATTTTGGCAGGGCGATGAGCGTTTCATCACTGCCTTAACCGTGAAATTGGAGATGGCGAAGATGCCGCGTCCGCAGCGCGAAATCATCGCCCTAATCGACATGGTGGGATTGAGCTACGCCGAGGCTGCGGCCCTGCTGGACGTTCCGGTAGGAACGATAATGAGCCGCATCAGCCGGGCCCGGCGGGCCCTGCTCGACGCCGTCGGCGCCAGCAATGTACACGAACTTCCCGTGGCGCGGCGCAGAACAAAGAATTGACCTCACCCCACGGGATCAACGACAAGAACACGCACAACGACAAGAGCCAGCAAGACCAGTGATGCGCGAACGACCGGTAACCTTCGATCTTCTGAACGCCTATGTGGACGGTGAACTTGACGCCGCACAAGCGGCCAAGGTTGCGCGCGCCGTGGCAGACGACCCGGCTTTGGCACGTGAGATTGCGGCCCTGAGCCGCCTGCGCTTGGCCGTTGCCGACGGCATCGATGCCCCGGCAATTGCTCTGCCCAAGGTGGTAGACCCGCGACGGCCCATGGCAGCGGCCGCAGCCTCCATCGCTTTCGCCTTGTTCCTGGGAGGAGCCGCTTTCCTTTCCGACATTGACCGACCTACCGCCGGCGCCGGGTGGCTGGCCGAGGCATGGCAAGCCCATCTGACCTGGTCTGCCGGTCAGGCCGCCGCACCGAGTGCCCTGATCCGCGTGCGCCAGGCGGGGCACTTCATCAACGCTTACGTACCGGACCTGACGGCCTCACGCCTGACATTGATCCATTCCGAGATCCGCGCCATGGCCGATGGCGAGCAGGCCCTGCTGGCCGGTTACCGCGGCACCCGCGGTTGCAAGGTCAGCTTGGTCGTGTTCCCGGCCAAGGGTGACCTAATCGAGGCCCTGCGCCCGTTCCGCCGGGACGGACAGGAAGCCTACGGCTGGCGGGTTGGCCACTTGGACTACTTGATGCTGTCCGACGGCATGGAAAGCCGACGGTTCGGTCTTCTGGCAGAAAGCGTGCATGCAGGCAGCCGTCGCCATGCGCCGTTCGACGCCGAGACACGCACCGCATTGCGTGAAAGCCGCGACAGCAGCGCACCCTGCAGCGCCTGAGCCTTCCCCCCGCGAATAGCAGAAAAACTTTTCCCCAGCCGGAATAAACGGCCCCGCCCACGCGTTTCCTTCTGCTGAGGCCGGAAACCGCAGAACCGGCCGCCAACGAACCGACAGATTGGGGAAGCATCATGCCTAAGGACAATTCTCCTTCCGACTTGCCGCGCGAAAGCGGCACGGAAGCGGATCTCTTCCAGCTTTACGCGGACAACCCTGAAAAGGCCGACGAAGTGGTGTTCGGCCGGGTGCCGCACAACGACCGCCGCGGCTTCCTGAAAGGGGCCGGCCTCGCAACCATGGGGGCGCTGATCGGTGCCGCCATCCCCTTCCACCGCAACATGCCCTCCGGCTTCATTCCGGAAGCCCTGGCCTCGGCCAAGGACCTGATGATTGAGGGCAAGGACGGCCTGACGATTCTCAATGATCGGCCGGTCAACGCCGAGACGCCGCCCCACCTACTGGACGATGAGGTGACACCGACGTCGCGCCATTTCATCCGCAACAATGGTCTGTTGCCTGCCGACATGAGCCCGGAAAACTGGACTGTCACCATCGATGGCTTCGTCGACAATCCGCTGAAGTTCACCATCGCAGAACTGAAGGCCAAGTTTCCGAACGTGACCCGCCGGATGTGGATCGAATGCGGCGGTAACGGCCGCGCCTTCTTCGACCCCAAGGCCAAGGGCAACCAATGGACGCTGGGCGCCGTCGGCTGCGCCGAATGGACGGGCGTGCGTCTGATCGACGTGCTGAAGGCCGCGGGTGTCAAGAAGGATGCTGTCTACACCGCCCATTATGGCGCGGATCAGCACCTATCGGGCAAGGAGGGCAAGTTGCCCATCTCGCGCGGGGTCCCGGTCGCCAAGGCCTGGGACGAAGCCAACATGATCGCCTGGGCCATGAACGGCGAGGACATCCATCCCATGAACGGCGCCCCCCTGCGCTTGCTGATCCCCGGCTATCCGGGTTCGGTTTCGCACAAATGGTTCACCCGCATGGAACTGCGCAACGTCGTCCACGACGGACCCAAGATGACCGGCGACGCCTACCGCCTGCCGCCGCATCCCGTGGCCCCCGGCGAGAAGGTCGACAAGAAGAAGATGGTGTTCCTCGAAACCATGCCCGTGAAGTCGCTGATCACATACCCCGAAACGGGCGTAAAGCTGCCCAAGGGTGAACGTTCGGTGCAAATCCGCGGTCATGCCTGGGTCGGCGAAGGCAAGGTGTCGTCAGTCGAATTGTCGATCGACTTCGGCGCGACCTGGATCAAAGCCAACCTGATCGACCCGGCAAACGCCTATGCCTGGCAGCGCTTCACCCAGACCGTGAACCTGCCGCAGGAAGGGTATTACGAGATCTGGGCCCGGGCCACGGACGACAAAGGCCGCAACCAGCCCTTCGCCGTTGCTTGGAACCCCAAGGGTTACGCCAACAACGCCATGCACCGGGTTTCGGTCTACGCCTCCTGACGCATGCGCATCATGACGATCCTACGGGCCGCGCTTGCCGCGGCCGTGCTGGCCGGGTGGGGAGCATTCTCCCCGCCCGCGCCGGCCGCCGAACCCGCTCAGCAAACCGCACAACAATCCACCACCCAGGGAGACGACGAATGGCAAGGCCTGCCCGAAGGCCCCGGCCGGGAAGAGGTCTTCTACGTGTGCCAGGCCTGTCATTCCCTGGCCATCGTCCAACAACAGGGGCTTGACCGAGAGTCCTGGGACGAGGTCCTGAAATGGATGGTCGCCGAACAGGAGATGGAGCCGTTGGAAGCCGAACCACGCAAGCTGGTCCTCGACTACCTGACCAAGCATTACGGGCGGGAGTAGCCTATCACGCCATGTCGCGCAGGAATTCCAACTGCCAGGACATTTCCGCTTCCGACAGGCCGTAGGCGGCCTTTGACGACGGGCGGATGATCTCGACCGGCGCGACGTTGCCCAAGCCCTGTTGCAGATCGACCGCCAGCTTGGGCGAACAGCCCGCTTCCCACACCAAAGACACGATGCCCTTGGCCGAATTGGTGGCGAAGGCCTTGACCACCGCCGCCATCTTGGTGTCGGACAGCACGGCCAGCGCCGCCATGGCCATGTTGCGGTCCTTGCGCCCGATGGCGTCGTAGATCACGCCTTCGGTCAGCTGGCCCTTCTTGTTCATGTCGCGGGCCAGCTCCAGCGCCTCGTCACGGGTCAGGCGGTCGGGTTCCGGCTCCAGCGCGCCGTTGCCGTTTGCGCCGCCCCCGGCGCCGCCGTCATCTCCCACCGCGCCCGACGGCGGCCCGTCCCCGGCGGCCAGCCGCGCCATGACCACGGCGCGCACCTGTTCGGCCAGTTCCGGCGAGATGTCCTTGCGCGCCAGCAGGGTATCCAACAGGCTGTCGGCGACATATTCGGCCAGACGCTTGGCCGCCTTGTCGGACAGGCCCGGCCGGGCGACCAGGGGTTCATGCAGTTCAGGATGGTCGTCCGCGCGGTCGGCGATCTTGTCCATCGTGCCTTCGGAAATATGCGCGCCCGGGTTTTTCAACAGTTCCGCCGTCGCTTCCACATCGCCGGTTTCGACAATGGCGTCGGACACGGCCTCGGAGACCTCACGGCGACGGGCCACGGCCTTGAGCCGCGCCGTGTTGGCGCCCTCGGCGATGATAGTCGCCAGATCCTTGTCGGTCAGCACGGGCGAGAATTCGATCACCGGGTTGGCGACCATGGCGTCGGTGTCGCGGGCCAGCTGGCGGATCACCGCCGGCGGGGCCGAGGTCATTTCCTTCAGCGTGTCGGCCAGCAGATGGCGCACGCGGAGCGCCTGGTCGCGCGACATATCCTCCAGCGTATCCGTCGCCCAACGCCGGACCTTGGTCTTCTGCTTGTCCGTCAGCTCCGGCATCATCTGGGAAATTTTTTGACCCAGGGTGGCGCGGACTTCGACGTCCTCGTCCTTGGCCAGAAGGCTGTCGGCCTGCATGGGCGTGGCCCTATTGGCGGCCAGCGCCTTGCGCACGTCCGGGTCGCCGTCCTTGGCCATGTAATAGAGAATTTCAGGCTTGGTGGTCATGGAGGCGGCCAGACGCCGGCGCTCTTCCAGCTTGCCGTTCTTGGCCAGGTCCGCTTCCTTGCCGTATTGGGTGGTCACTTAGGCTGTCTCCTCCTCGGGCCCGCTTCACGCGGCCGGGGGAATATTACCCGACCGGCGCCGATAGCCAAGCGGCCTGCGTCACACCCCGTCCGTGAAAAGACCATTGCGCGACGGGGCCGCCGATATCCTATAAAGGGCCATGACCGAAGACCAAACCCCGACCGTCCCGCCGGCGGCGTCAAAACCGCCCCTCGACAGCATGGCCGCCGCCGACTGCTGGGTGTTCGACCTGGACAACACGCTCTATCCCGCGTCCTGCCGCCTGTTCGATCAAGTCGACTGGAACATCACGCGCTATGTGGCCGGGCTGTTCGATCTGCCGCTGGAACAGGCGCGGGCGCTGCAAAAAACCTATTTCCGCGAACACGGCACGACCATGCGGGGCCTGATGACCCTGCACGGCGTCGATCCCGTGGCCTTCATGAACGCCGTGCACGATATCGACCTCGATCCGGTCGACCCGTCGCCGCGCCTGGACGCCGCGCTGGAAAAGCTTCCGGGCCGCAAGATCATCTTCACCAACGGCGACGTGCCCCATGCGGAGCGGGTCATGGACAAATTGGGCGTGCGCCACCATTTCGAGGCCGTGTTCGACATCGTCGCCTCCGACTACGAGCCCAAGCCGGCCCCCCATGTCTACGTCAAGATGGCGGAAGCCCACGGCATCGACCCGACCCGCGCGGTGATGGTCGAGGACATGGCCCGCAACTTGGCCCCCGCCTTCGCCATGGGCATGACCACCGTCTGGGTCCGCCCGGAAGGGACCACGGGTGTGACCTGGGCCAACGACGGCGCCGACGGCGGACATATCCACCATGTGGTGGATGATCTGGTCGGCTGGCTGGAAAGCGTGGCCGCCGGGGCATAGACGGCCCGCCCGCCTTGACTTGTTTCGGGCCCTGTTTCATCTTCCGGGGCCATTTTTGACCAATTCACCCAAAGAAACCGGGATTTCACCATGACCACAGACCTGCAAGCCGCCATCGACGCCGCCTGGGACGGCCGCGACGCCATCACGCCCGCGACCACGGGAGAAACCCGCGACGCCATCGAGGCGACGCTGGACCTGCTGGACAAGGGCCAAGCCCGCGTCGCGGAAAAGACCGGCGGCGACTGGGTCGTGCATCAGTGGCTGAAGAAGGCCGTGCTGCTGTCCTTCCGCCTGAACGACATGGCGCCGATTTCCGGCGGCCCCGGCGGATCGACCTGGTGGGACAAGGTGCCCAGCAAGTTCGAAGGCATGAGCGCCGCCGATTTCAAGGCCGCGGGATTCCGCGCCGTGCCAAACTGCATCGTGCGGCGATCGGCCTATATCGCGCCGGGCGTGGTGCTGATGCCCAGCTTCGTCAACCTGGGTGCCTATGTGGACGAAGGCACCATGGTCGATACCTGGGCCACGGTCGGGTCCTGCGCCCAGATCGGCAAGCATTGCCACATTTCCGGCGGTGCCGGGATCGGCGGCGTGCTGGAACCCCTGCAGGCCGGCCCGGTGATTATCGAGGACAACTGCTTCGTCGGCGCGCGCTCCGAAGTGGTCGAGGGCGTCGTCGTCGGCGAAGGCTCGGTCATTTCCATGGGCGTGTTCATCGGCCAGTCGACCAAGATCGTCGAACGGGAAACGGGCAAGGTTCATTACGGCCGCGTGCCGCCCTATTCGGTGGTGGTGCCGGGCTCGCTGCCGGGCAAGGAAGGTCAGCCGTCGCTTTACTGCGCGGTGATCCTCAAGACCGTGGACGAAAAGACCCGGTCCAAGACCTCCATCAACGAGCTGCTGCGCGACTAGGACCGCCATGACCACCCCCGCCATGACCGACGTCATCGAATTGTCCGAAGCCCTGATCCGCTGCCCCTCCGTCACGCCGACGGAGGGCGGGGCGCTCGACCTGCTGCAGGCGCGGCTGGAAGCCCTGGGCTTTACCTGCCATCGCCTGCCCTTTTCCCAGGACGGCACGCCGGACGTGGACAATCTGTATGCGCGGCTCGGCACCGATGGCCCCAATTTCTGTTTCGCGGGCCATACGGACGTTGTCCCGCCGGGGGATGCGGCGGGCTGGGCGTCGGACCCGTTCCAGCCGGAAATCCGCGACGGGCGGCTGTACGGCCGGGGGGCGGCGGACATGAAGTGCGCCATCGCCGCCATGGTCGCGGGCACGGACGCGTTTCTGAAATCGAACGGATACCCGAAGGGCTCCATCAGCTTCCTGATTACCGGCGACGAGGAAGGCCCCGCGATCAACGGCACGCCAAAGATGCTGGGCTGGCTGACGGACCAGGGCGAAAAGATCGACGCCTGCCTGGTCGGCGAGCCGACCAACGTGACCACCCTGGGCGACATGGTGAAGATCGGCCGGCGCGGCTCCCTCAACTGCACGATCACCGTGACCGGCACGCAGGGGCATGTCGCCTATCCGCATCTGGCCGACAATCCGGTGCCCAAGCTGTTGAAGATGCTGTCGGCGCTGAACGACGATCCGCTGGATCACGGCAACGAGCATTTCCCAGCCACCAACCTGGAAATCACCACCGTCGACGTCGGCAACGCGACGACCAACCTGATCCCGGCCCAGGCGACCGCCCGCATCAACATCCGCTTCAACGACATGCATTCGGGTGCGAGCCTGACGAAACTGATCGAAGAGCGCTGCGCCGCCGTCATGGCCGGCGAAACGCAAGGGTCCTACGACCTGGGCATTTCCATTTCCGGGGAATCCTTCCTGACCCCGCCGGGATTGTTGAGCGACGTGGTCGCGGGCGCCGTGAAGGCCGTCACCGGCCAGGATCCGGAGCTGAGCACCACCGGCGGCACGTCGGACGCGCGGTTCATCAAGGACCATTGCCCGGTCGTCGAATTCGGCCTGACCAACGAAACAGCGCATAAGATGAACGAAAACGCCCTGGTCACGGAAATCCGCGATCTGGCACGCATCTATGAAGAGGTTCTGAAGCGGTATTTCGCCCAATAGGGCGGCGTCAGCCGATCCCGAAGAACGCGGCGACGGCCCCCATGCCCAACAGAGCCAGCAGGGTCGGCGACGACATCAGCCCGATCACCGACAGCACCAGCCCGGCGAAGCCCCAGGCCCCCTGCCCGGCGATCAGGGCCGCCACGGAAAAGGCCAGCCCCATGGGCACGAATACGATGCCCCAGGCGAAAATGGCGAACACCCCGCAGATCACCGCGAGATAGCCGATCACCGGCTGATCCTTCAGCGCAGGGTCCTGGGTCGCCGGATCGGCGGATTGCGCGCCCTCGGCGCCGTCTTCCGACGCCTTCAGGGACAGGGGAATTTGCTTGTCCATACCGATAATATAGCCCGATCGGCCGCCCCGCACCATGGCCGGGGCGATTTTCCCGGCCGGCCGTCAGTATCCCACATCGGTCAGATAAAGGCCGTCCGGCGGGGCCGTCGGCCCGCCGGCGGCGCGGTCGCGGGCATCCAGGGCGGCCTTGATGTCACGCGCCGTCCACCGCCCCTCGCCGACCCATTTCAGGCTGCCGACCATGTTACGCACCTGGTGGTGCAGGAACGAGCGGGCATGGGCGCGAAAGTGGATTTCCTCGCCGGCCCAAGACACGTCCAACGTATCCAGGGTCTTGAGCGGCGAATTGGCCTGGCAATGGGTGGCGCGAAAGCTGGTGAAGTCGTGGTGGCCGATCAGGATCCGGGCCGCCGTCGCCATGGCGTCGACATCCAACGGCACCGGCACCCACCACACCATTCCCTGATCCAGGGCCGGCGGCGAGCGGCGGTTGAGGACGCGATAGAGATAGCTTCGGGAAACGGCGGAAAACCGGGCGTGAAAGTCATCATCCACGGCCTCGGCGGTGAGAACACTGACCGCATGGGCCTTGAGATGGAAGTTCAGCGCGTTGCGCACCGTGTCAGCGGGCCAGTCCTTTTGCAGATCGACATGGGCAACCTGGCCCAGGGCGTGGACGCCCGCGTCCGTACGCCCGGCGGCAAACACCTGTGCTCGTTCACCGGTGAAGGCATGAACGGCGTCCTCCACGGCTTCCTGCACGCCCAGGCCGTTGTCCTGACGTTGCCAGCCGACGAAACCGCGCCCATCGTACTCAAGTTTTAGTCGATACCGCGCCATGATCTCTACCCTGCCTTGCCGAACCGGCAAGGGGCTATTGGCTCCACCGGATTAAATGATGCTATAAAAGTTGTTTAAAATAGGTATTTTAACGGACAATAGAAGTCAAAGGCCGACCGGCCAAACCTGGGCAGGCATCCATGACCGACGCTGCGAAAGATCAAGACGTTCCCGATCCCGCCGAACCGACGGGTGTTCCCTCGGTGCAGCGTGACGAGGACCGTGACGCGCTGCACATCCTGCCGCTGTCCATCCTGCCGTTCCAGACCCCTTCCTTGCACCGCGCGCGGCTGATCAAGAACGCGCGCCTCAACAGCGTGGTCGAACTGTTCCAGGGGCAGGGCATCGGTTCCGGCCAGATGGATGTTGAGGAACTGGCCAAGGATTACGGCTGGTCCGGCAAGGGCCGCAAGCGCCACCCGGATCTGGTGATGCTGCGCAAACTCGCCCCCTTGCCCAGCTACGACGTGTATTCGCTGCGCATGCTTTTCCGTCAGGAAGGGATCGAAGTCAACGCGATCGAGGATTTGAAGCTGTCGGACAGCAAGGTCACCGAGTTGACCTCCTACATGACCCAATTCACGCGTCCGCTGATCCAGGAAATCTACGGCAAAGACGATCTGAACATTCAGACCTTCGACGACATGGTCAAATTGTTCGAAAGCCCGGACGTGGAAATGGTGCGCAAGAAGCTGGACCAGATGGCGCAGAAGCTGCGCATCAAGGTACGTGACGTGCCCAAATTTCTGGAGGACTACGGCGACGTGTTTCTGTCGCTGTCTTATTTCCGCCAATGCCTGGATGCGCTGGAGCCGATCATCGACGAGTTCATGAACTCCATGGACGAAATTCGCGACAACTTCCAGCTTAAGACCAACGTCAACATGATGAACACCTGCGACCAGATCGAAGGTGCGATCAACGAATTGATGGCCGCGATCTCGGGCCGTTTCGAAACGTTCGACCGGTATACCAACGGCATGTGGGACGATTTGACCGCTGACCGCTTCAAGACGGTCAAGAAATTCGTCGAAGAATACCACACCACGATCGGCGGCTGCCTTTGTGCCCTGACGGTGAAGATGAACGCCTTCGCCGTGCGCTTCCCGTCACCGGCCGTGGGCGGCCCCATCAAGCGCGGCGAATTCATCATGTCCGAAATGAAGCAGGGGATCGAGAAGGTGCGCGAAATTCAAGCGAACGCACCCAAGATCGAAACTGTCGAGTGGGCCAAGTAGGCGACTGGTGAGGATCAGGCATTGAGCCAGGATAAAAAATTTACCTTCGGCGATCTCAATCTCGAGCAGGACATCGACGACGAAGATCGGGATTCGCTGCATACCCTTCCCTTGATCATGATGCCGATCAAGACGGCCCCCCTGCGCCGTGCGCGGCTGATCAAGAACGCACGCTTCGAAAGCATGGTGGAAATTTTCTCGGACAAGGATACCGGCTCGGGCCAGGTTGATATCGACGGCCTGCCGGCGGAATTCGGCTGGGCCGACGGCTTTCGCAATCCGGACATGATCCTGATGAAGAAGCTGGGCGATCTGCCCAGCTACGACGTCTATTCGTTGCGCATCTCGCTCCGCGACCTGGGCATCGAGGTTAACAATGTCGAATACCTCAAGCTGTCGGAAAACAAGACGGCCGAGTTGAACGAATACATGCGTGAATTCACGGGCCCCCTGATCTCGCAGATCTACGGCGGCGATGATCTCGACGTGAAAAGTTTCCAGGACGTGGTCAAGCTGTTCCGTTCGCCGGACAAGAAAAAGGCGCTCGAGAAGCTGCGGCTGATGGCGCAGAAATTGAACATCAAGATCGAAGACTTGCCCAAGTTCCTCGAGGATTACGCCGACATCTTCATGTCGCTCAGCTATTACAAGCAGATCCTCGACGACATCGAGCCGACGCTTACCGAATTCCTCGATACCATGGACCTGCTGCGGGAAAACTTCGCCATGAAGAATAATCCGTCACTGATGCAGACCATGGACATGATGACGACCACCATCAACGAATTGATGGCCGCCATCACCGGTCGGTTCGAAAACTTCGACCGCGGCACCAAGCATATGTGGGACAACATTTCGGCCGAACGCTTCCGCCGGGTCGAAGCCGTGATCCGCGGCTATCACACCACCATCGGCGGCGTCCTCTGCGCGTTGTCGGTGAAGATGGATGCCTGGTCCAACCTGTTCCCGAACATGGAGGTCGGCGGTCCCGGCCGGCGCGCCGATTTCATCATGACAGAGATGAAGCAAGGCATGGACCGCATCCAGACGATCGAGGATTCGGCGCCCATGCTGGCCGCCCTGGAATAGAAGGCGGACGGCGCGACAACGAAAGGACGCGGGTATGCCTGATCTTACCGACCCTCTGATCCTCGCCCGCATTCAGTTCGCCTTTACCGTCTCCGCACATATCGTCTTTCCCGCCTTCTCCATCGGCTTGGCCAGTTTCCTCGCCGTGCTGGAGGGACTGTGGCTGTGGACCCGCGACGACAGCTACCTCAAGGTCTTCAAGTACTGGAAGGTGATCTTCGCCGTGACCTTCGGCATGGGCGTCGTGTCGGGCATCGTCATGAGCTACCAGTTCGGCACCAACTGGAGCGTGTTTTCCGATAAGACCGGCCCGGTCCTGGGCCCCTTGATGGGCTACGAGGTGATGTCGGCGTTCTTTCTTGAGGCTGGGTTCCTCGGCGTCATGCTGTTCGGTATGGAGCGGGTCGGCCGTCGTCTGCATTTCTTCGCGACCCTGATGGTCGCCGTCGGGACCCTGTTTTCCGCGTTCTGGATCCTGTCCGTGAACTCCTGGATGCAGACGCCCCAGGGATACGCGATCAACGACGTCGGTCAGTTCATTCCCGCCGACTGGTGGGCGGTGGTGTTCAACCCGTCCTTCCCTTACCGCCTGGTCCACATGGTGCTGGCCGCCTATCTGACCACGGCCTTCGTGGTCGGCGGCGTCGGCGCCTGGCATCTGCTGCGCGACGCCCAAGACCGGGGCGCCAGGATCATGTTTTCCATGGCCATGTGGATGGCCCTGATCGTCGCCCCCCTGCAGGTCGTCGCCGGCGACTTCCACGGCCTCAACACCCTGGAACATCAGCCGGCCAAGATCGCCGCCATGGAAGGCCATTACGAAACCCGCCGGGGCGCCCCCCTGATCCTGTTTGGCCTGCCCGATGACGCGGCCGAGGAAACACGCTTCGCAATCGAGATTCCGAAACTCGGCTCTTTGATCCTGACCCACGACTGGGACGGCGAGATCAAGGGCCTGAAGGACTGGCCCAAGGAGGACCGCCCGCCCGCCGCAATCATTTTCTGGAGTTTCCGGATCATGGTCGCCATCGGCATGGCAATGGCCGCCATCGGGTTGTGGAGCGGGCTGATGCGCCTGCGCGGCCGGTTGTACGGCGCGCGTCTATTGCAATGGTGCGCCGTGGCCATGGCGCCCTCGGGCTTCGTTGCCGTCGTCGCCGGATGGATCACCACCGAGGTCGGCCGCCAGCCCTGGACCGTCTACGGCCTGCTGCGCACGGCGGAATCCGTTTCACCCATCGGCGCGGCGGCGGTCGGGGCGTCGCTGGTCGCCTTCATCGTCGTCTATTTCGCCGTGTTCGGGGCCGGCGTGTTCTACATCCTGCGCCTGATGTCGAAGACGCCCGACGCCGGCATCGACGAGGACATCGGCCCGACCCGCGCCGCCGGCATCACACCCGCCGCCGCCGTACGCGCGGCCCGCGACCTGCTGCGCAAGGCGAAGACACAGGGACAGGGGGACTAGGGCCATGGAACTCGACCTTGCCTTCATCTGGGCCGGGCTGATCGCCTTCGCGATCCTGGCCTATGTCGTGCTCGACGGCTTCGATCTGGGCGTCGGCATCCTGTTCCCCTTCCTGCGCACGGAACAGGACCGTGATACGGCGATGAATTCGGTGGCCCCGGTGTGGGACGGCAATGAAACCTGGCTGGTGCTGGGCGGGGGCGGGTTGTTCGCCGTGTTTCCGCTGGCCTATGCGACGATCCTGCCCGCCCTGTATGCGCCCCTGACCGCCATGCTGATCGGCCTGATTTTCCGCGGCGTATCCTTTGAATTCCGATGGCGTACGACACGCGGCAAGTTCCTGTGGGATTGGGGCTTCACCGGCGGGTCGCTGCTTGCCACCTTCGCCCAGGGCATCACGCTGGGCGCCCTGGTTCAGGGCATCCATGTCGTCGACCGGGCCTATGCCGGCGGCTGGTGGGATTGGCTGACGCCGTTCAGCATCGTCACCGGGCTGGCCCTGGTGGCGGGCTACATGCTGCTCGGCGCGACTTGGTTGGTCATGAAGACCGAAGGCGACCTGCGCGCCAACGCCCGCGACATCGCCGAACGGGCCGCCATCGTCACCTTGCTGCTGATCGGCGGCGTCAGCTTGGCGACGCCCTATCTCAACCCGGTCTATCTCGAACGCTGGTTCACCGGCCCCACGGCGGCGTTCAGCCTGATCGTGCCGTCGCTTGTCGTGATCTGCGTCTGGCAGATTTTCCGTGGCCTTTCCGACGGCAAGGACGCCCAGCCGTTCCTGGCCGCTCTCGGCCTGTTCGTGCTGTGTTATATCGGCATCGGCATCAGTTTCTATCCCTACATGGTACCGCCCGGCATCACCATCTGGGACGCGGCGGCGCCCGATGAAAGCCTTGGCTTCCTGCTGGTTGGAGCGGCCGTGCTGCTGCCCGTGATCCTGGGATATACGGCCTATGCCTATTGGGTGTTCCGCGGCAAGGTCGACCCGTCGGAGGGATATCACTGAAACCGACCGTCCGGCGTCTATTGTGGTTCGCAGCGCTTTGGCTCGCCGGCGTTGCAACCGTGGGGATGATCGCCTACGTCATTAAGCTGGTTCTGCTGCCCTGACGGGCCGCCCCGCCCACCGATCCTCTTAAGGCCTCTTCATGCTCAAGCTTTCCGTCCTCGACCAATCCACCGCCGCCCAGGGTCAAGCCCCCGATCAGGCGATCCGCGACACCATCGCCCTCGCCAAGCACTGCGAAGACCTGGGCTATGCACGGTTCTGGGTATCAGAACATCATGACCATCCGTCGATCGTCGGCACGGCGCCGGAAATCGTCATGGCCGCCATCGCGCAATCGACGGATCGCATCCGCATCGGATCGGCCGGGGTCATGCTGCCCCACTACGCGCCGCTAAAGGTCGCCGAGCAATTCCGCGTGCTGGAGGCCATCGCCCCCGGGCGCATCGATCTGGGCCTGGGCCGGGCCCCCGGGTCCGACGGCAAGACGGCACTGGCGCTCAACCCCAATGCGGGCGAGGACGCTGAACATTTTCCCGCCAACGTGCGCGACCTGATGGCTTGGGTTTCGGGCAACGAGCTGATCGACGGCCATCCCTTCCGCGGCGTCGAAGCCCATCCCATGTTTCCCGGATCACCGGAAGTCTGGATGCTCGGCACCTCCGACTTCGGCGCCCAGGTGGCGGCGCATTTCGGTATTCCCTATTGCTTCGCGCATTTTATCACCGACGGCCATGGGGTCGAACGCGCGTTCGACATCTACCGCGAACGCTATCAACCGTCGGAACGCCATCCCGAACCCCAGGCCAGTGTCTGTATCTGGGCGCTTGCGGCGGAAACGGAGGCCGAGGCCGAACGCCTGTTCACGTCGCGCGCCCATGCCCGGCTGATGCGCGAAACCGGCCGGCGCGGGCCCATGGAATCGCCCGAGGCACTGGCCGGATACGACTATTCCGAACCGGAGAAAGCCTGGCTCGCCAACTACCGGGAACGCTCCATCATCGGCACCGGCGATCAGGTCTTCGCCGAATTATCCGGGCGGGCCCAGGCCTACGGCATCGACGAGGTCGTGGTCTTGACCTGGACCTATCATCAGGCCGACCGGCGGCGCTCCTATGAGTTGCTGGCCGAGGCGGCGCGGGGGAACATGGTAAAAAAATAACTGAAAAAGTCCGAATTATATTTCCGAACATCAGTTATTTTTCATGTCTTTATTTATTATTTCAGAACCATCCATCTGAAATGTCTGAACAATTTGTCCAAACAAACGGGCGGAATATTTTAACTGTTTGACTTCGCGCACCCATGCCCTTATGGTTCCGACCCAGCGAGTTGCATTTTGTTTTCGTGATTTGAAAGATCGGTCCGCCGGTCATCTTCGTGATCCCCTGACAATGCGAGCGTTATCCAAGCTGTTCGGCGCATGAGGCGTCGTACGGCACCCATACTCCTGTTAGAGGACATTAAAAATGACCACAGGTACCGTTAAGTTTTTCAACGCCGACAAAGGCTATGGCTTCATCGAACCGGAAGACGGTTCCAAGGACGCCTTCGTGCACATTTCCGCCGTCGAGCGCGCCGGCCTGAGCACTCTCAAGGAAGGCCAGAAGGTCACCTACGACCTGACCGCCGGCCAGAACGGCAAGACTGCCGCTGAGAATCTGTCGATCGCCGACTAATCAGAACGACGCCGGGTTACGGGAAAGGGTCCGCTTCGGCCGCCCCTTTCCCGGCCCTGGTTTCGTCGGCTGCCCGCAAGGGCATTCTGATCCTTTTCCATCCGGAGAGGCATAGATGGCCCGCAAGCCAAATTACGATTTCGAACGCAAAGAACGTGAACGCCAGAAGGCCGCCAAAAAGGCCGAACGCGCCGCCGCGAAAGAAGCAGCAAAGGGCGGCACGTCTGATGACGCCGACCAGCCGGCCGCTGATTCCGCGCCGCTCGGGACCGCATCCTCCGAATAACTCCGATAGGGAGCGGCCGCCCCACGGCGCCGCCCAGCGGGACCCCATCCCCACACGAACACCAATCATTGCCGGCCTGCGCCGGGGCATTCGCCCTGCGCTGCGCGGCCGACCGAGACCCCCATTAGGAATTTACATGACCACCGAACAAAACTTTCTCATCACCTATGGCCTACACAATTTCGTCAGCCATGCGCCGACATCGGCCCCGGGCCGAAACGCCTTCGTCATCCGCCGCCACGAAGGGGCCGACATGGTGCGCCATGCCACCTCCCTGATCGAAGGCAGCTACGGCGACCGCGCCGAAATCCGACTGATTTAATCTGACCCCGCGATCCCGGTCATTCCGGGGTCGCGCCGTCCAGCAAAGCGCGGCGGAACTTCCGGTCGCGCTTCAAGTGCCATTCCCGCGACATGGCCTCGCCCCGCGTGCGGTATCGTTCCACATACAGGATCCGCCAAATGCGGCCCCGCGTGGACTTCGCCCCCTTGCCCGAATTATGTGCCGCCAACCGCGCCCCAACGTCCGTCGACCAACCAACATAGGTCCGGGCACTGGCACCTTCTCCGCTACACAGCACGTAGACATAACAGCCATGTGAACCGTTCATGGTTTGAAATCCGGCATGGGGGCCCTAGATTGTGGTCACAACCGCAGGACAAGGAATACCCCCGATGGCCGATCCGATCACCCTGGAAGTGTTCTCCGATTACGTCTGCCCCTGGTGTTACCTGGGCGACAATCGGGTGAAGCAACTGAAGGAAAATTACGACGTCACCATCAAGCTGGTGCATTTTCCCCTGCATCCGGAAACCCCGGCCGAGGGCCGCACCCTGGCCGATATGTTCGGCACCGGACCGGAAGAGATCGCCCAGAAAAATGCCCGCATGCAGGGCCTGATGCAGGCCGAGGGCCTGCCTTTCAAGGATCGCAGCCATACCTACAATTCGCGCCTGGCGCAGGAAGTCGGCAAATGGGCCGAGACCCAACCCGGCGGCGAAGCCATCCACGACAAATTCTTTGAGGCCTATTTCGTCGACCAGCGCAACATCGGCGACATCGAGGTGATCCTGGATATCGTCAAGGCTGCCGGCCTGGATGTCGCGGAAGCGCGCAAGGTGATCGAGGAACGGACCTTCAAGGATGCCGTCGACGCCGACTGGGCCAAATCCCATCAATACGGCGTCACCGGCGTGCCGACCTTCGTCGTCGCCGCCCCCGACGGCCAATTGCACGGCTTGGTCGGCGCCCAGCCCTACGAGGGCCTGGAACAATTGGCCCAGGCCGCCGGGGCGCATAAGAAGGGCGGCTGAACCCGCCCCTAAGTATCACTGCCCGGCGATCTTCAGAACATCTTCCGCAGCCAAGGTGTCCCGGCCCAGCCAGGCAAGTGCCTCGGCCGCCGTGCGACACACCTTCAGGTCGATCATCGGCGTTGCCTCCGATTCCAGAACCGTGGTGAACATTTTCGCGATGATCCCCTCCATCGTGCCGCCACAGACAAGGGCGAGGCGGTAATAGGGGCGCTCTGCCATGGCCGCATCGGGCCCTGTGAAATAGGCGCTGGCGACGGTCTTTTTGATCGCCGCAAGCTCGGCCATATCAAGCTGAGAAAAATCGGTGGTGCCGTCCACGAACACGATCCGGTCGAAATTCCAGACGAAATCCGCCCGGCTTTTAAGCTGAATAATCACATGGCGAACGGAATCGACATTGACCCGTCCCGACAAGGACGCGACGACCAGCTTGTGCGGTGCCAGAATTTCTGCGTGAATCGCCATACCTCGGGTGTCCCTGGAAAACGGGACCGCCGGGCTCATTGATCGGCCTCCCCCCATTCCGGAAGCCGAGCGGCTGTGGAAGCCTATCCAGGCGCCTGTTGGTTGACAATGTAATATTGTATTCTGCTGAAAATATACGGCGCGGTTGTGGTTAAAGTCGGCTTCCTTGCGGCAAGTCGAAACCGCGCAGGAAATCGCCGGCGTCCATCGCACCCTTGCCGGGGCGCTGCAGGCGCGTCGGGCGGAGAGCGCCCTCGCCGCATTGAATCGTCGCGCGGCCGTCCAGCACCGTGCCGGGTTGGGCGGCGTCATCACCATCGACCGCTTCCGCCGCCAGAACCTTGATGCGCTCCTTGCCGGCATCGAACCAGGTGCCCGGCCAGGGGATGAAGGCGCGCACCGTGCGGGCGAGGTCGGTCGCCGGTTTCGTCCAGTCCAAACGTCCTTCCGCCTTGTCCAGCTTGGCGGCATAGGTCACACCCGCCTCGGGCTGCGGCGTCGCCTGAAGCGTTCCGGCCTGCAATCCTTCCAACGCCGTCACGATCAGCTTTGATCCCAGCACCGAAAGGTCATCGTGCAGCGCCCCCGCCATGGTCGCATCGGTGATCGGCAGTTTGCCGCTCAGCAGCATGGCCCCGGTGTCGAGACCCGCGTCCATCTGCATGATGGTTACGCCCGTCTCCGCATCACCCGCCTGGATGGCACGCTGAATGGGCGCGGCGCCCCGCCAACGCGGCAGCAGCGAGGCATGAATGTTGAGACAGCCCAGGCGGGGAGCATCAAGCACGGCCTGGGGCAGGATCAAGCCATAGGCGACGACCACCGCCGCATCGGCCTTCAGCTCCGCGAAGGCCGCCTGTTCGGCCGGATCCTTCAGGCTTTTCGGCGTGCGCACGGGAAGGCCCTTTTCCAGCGCGAAGGCATGGACCGGACAAGGCGTTTCCTTGTGGCCCCGGTTGGCCGGACGCGGCGGCTGGGCATAGACGCATTTCACACGATGGCCCGCATCCAGCAGCGCCTGAAGCGCCGGGATCGAAAAATCGGGCGAACCCATGAAGATGAGATCGAGGGCGGTCATGGAAGGGTTTTAGAGGGCATCACGGGCGCGGTAAAGCGCCGGGGCGGAAACGGTCAGGCCGTGGCCTCTTCCGCCTGCAGCTTTTTGAACTTCTGCAGCTTCTTGATGATCATGTTGCGCTTCAGGGACGAGATATGGTCGACGAACAGCACCCCGTCCAAGTGGTCGATCTCGTGCTGGATACAGGTCGCCAGGATGTCATCGGCATCGATGGTGCGGATTTCGTTCTCGCGGTCGAGATAGCGGACCTTCACCGCCTCTGGGCGCACCACCTCGGCGAAATGCTCGGGCAGGGACAGGCAGCCTTCTTCATAGGTGCGCTCATCATCGCTTTCCCAGATTACTTCCGGATTGGCCATCTGCATCGGCTGACGGTCGTCGCCGTCGCGCGCCACATCGACCACGATGATGCGTTTCAGAACCCCGACCTGCGGCCCCGCGAGGCCGATGCCGTTGGCGGCGTACATGGTGTCGAGCATGTCATCCATGATCTTGCGCACGTCGTCATCGACTTTTTCGACGGGTTCGGCCCGGCGCTTCAGGCGCGGATCGGGGGCAACGATGATTTCAAGCACGGACATGACGGCAGTTTAACCCAAGCCTCTGGAACGGGGAATTCCCCCCAGATATGGCCTCGGGCGGCAATGGTCAAGGCTTAGCGCCATTCTCGCTTGCCCTCGCCGACGATGCGGCTACTCTCAACCCCGCAATGATTTGGCAGAGCATCATCGGTCTGGCCGGCTTCGTCGCCTTGGCCTGGGGTATCGGGGGATTGTGGCACGGGGGGTTCAAACGGGCCTTTCCGTTGCGCATCGTCCTGGGCGGGCTGGCGCTGCAGGCGGCGATCGCCCTGGTGCTGCTCAACTTCCCGCCCGCCAAGGCCCTGTTCCTGGCCGCCAACCGGGCCGTGCTGGCGCTGCATGATGCGACGCTCGACGGCACCAAGGTGGTGTTCGGCTATGTCGGCGGCGGCGCCCTGCCGTTCACGGAAAGCTTCCCCGGGGCCAGCTTCATCCTGGCGTTCCAGGCCTTGCCCCTGGTGCTGGTCATCAGCGCGCTCTCGGCGCTGCTGTTTTATTGGCGGATTCTGCCCGCCGTGGTGCGGGGCTTCGCCTGGGCCTTGAACCGCACCCTGGGGCTGAGCGGTGCGGCCGGGGTGGCGACGGCGGCCAACGTATTTGTCGGCATGGTCGAAGCCCCCCTGCTGATCCGTCCCTACCTCAAGCGGCTGGCCCCGGCCGATTTGTTCCTGGTCATGACGGCCGGCATGGCGACCATAGCGGGCACGGTGCTGGTGCTTTACGCCACCATCCTGCAAGACGTGCTGCCCGACCCGGCCGGCCACCTGCTGACGGCATCGCTGATGAACGCCTCGGCCGCCGTGGTGATCGCCCGGCTTATGATGCCCGCCCCCGAGGGTGCGGCCGATACGGCGGCCCCCCTCGACCCCTCGCCCGACCATGGCGCCATGGAGGCGATCACCCGCGGCACCGGCGAGGGCGTGCAGCTGCTGATCAACATCACCGCCATGATCATCGTGCTGGTGGCCCTGGTCAGCCTGGTTAACCTGGCGCTCGGCCTGATTCCGGACGTCGACGCGGCGCCGCTCACCCTGCAACGCCTGCTCGGCTGGGTCATGGCGCCGGTGGTCTGGCTGATGGGGGTGCCCTGGGCCGAGGCCCCCCAGGCCGGCAGCCTGATGGGCATCAAGACCGTGTTGAACGAATTTCTGGCCTATCTGGAAATGGCCAAGATGGGGCCGGAGATCTTGTCCGACCGCACGCGCATGATCATGGCCTACGCCCTGTCGGGCTTCGCCAATTTCGGGTCTCTCGGCATCATGATCGGCGGCTTGGTCGCCATGGCGCCGGAACGGCGGGCCGAGATCGTCGCCCTCGCCCCCATGACCATGGTGTCGGGCACGCTATCGACCTGCCTGACCGGGGCGATGGCGGGGATTCTAGGCTAAGGCACAGGGGCTAGCGCAGCACCCGCACCTTATAGGTCAAAACCAACTCTCCCTTGCCCGGCACTTCGACCAACCAGCGCGCCCGGTCGCCGGACCGCTCATGGACCAGGGAGTTTTCAACGATGGTCCAGTCGCCGGGCAGGACCTCGGCGATGCGCACCCGCGCCGGCTTGGCGCGGCCGTTGGCGACCGTAATCTTGAAGGCGGCCTCGACATTACGGCCCTGGGCGTCCAGACGCTTGAAGGCCGTCTGTTCACGCTTCACCGTGACGTCGAAGGCGCGGCCCAGGGTGACGATCACCCGGCCACCGTCCGGTGTATCGGAAATGCGGTCCGATCCCGCGAACAGGGGCTGTCCGTCGGAAGCCGTACGGTAGGCGCGGACCACCCCGCCCGGCAGGGGCAGGCCGCCCGCGACCAGGGATTTGTTGTCGAAACTGAGCCGCACCTGGGGATGGTCCGGCGTGGCGTCGCCCGGGGCCGGGCCGAACAGTTGCGGATTACCGAGGCTCAACAGCGTTTCCGAAACCGGCACCTCGACCGGGCCGAGCAAGGCCACCTGCTTGCGCTCACCCGGGGCCAGGGTCTGCGTGCCAGGCAATGTATAGACATGCACCGCCCCCTGGGCCTCACGCACGGGCAGGACCGCGTCGGCGGCGGTGCCGCGCGCCTCGGCCATCATCATCGTACGCGGGGCCTTGGCCATGGGTTGAGCCCCCATCGCGCGGTTGACCTCGCCCGCGACCAGGCGCAGGCGGGCCGCGTCCATGGCGACGCCGGTATCGTTCTGCACCGACGCCCAGCCGGTCAAACTGACCCGCCCACCGTCCGGCGCCACGACCGCCGTGTAATCCGTGGACCAGGACAGGCCCTCGGTGATGTAGGTCAGGGTCAGGCCGCGCACCGCCGCACCGGCAGTGAGGCGGGCCGTCAGGACGGGCCGCGCCGACAGGCCGCCGAGATCGTCGGGGAACACCAGCCGTCCCGGCATGCCCGTCTCGATCCGCCCGCCCATGCGCAGGACAACGCCGTTCTGAACCGACAGCACCGTCGCTTTTTCGACCCGCTCTTCGCCCGTGGTCGGATGCACCTTGACCACGCCGACCTCCTTACCGAGAAACCGTTCGAGCAGCGCGCGCGGAGTCAGCAGGTTGCGCGACAGGGACAGCGACTGCACGGTGATGTCGCCGCCGTCGCCGGCTAGGCGCAGGCTTTCCGCCAGGGTGCGGTGGCTGATGCCGTCGAGCACGATATCGCGCGGCCCGGCCTGGGGCGTCAGGGCCCGGCGTTCCCAGACCTGGCCGAAGCCGCCCGTGAACACGGTGACCACGCGCTCAGCCGCGGGGCCGGGCTCGGCCGTCACCGCTTGCGCATGGCCGCGAATCGGAAAAATCAGGACGGGCAGGGCCAGGGCGGCGGCGGCCAGGATACGGGGGCGGCGGGACAGGCGGGACATGGCGGTCTCCTTGGGATCGGGCGGGGGGACGGGTTCCCTATTTGTTTTCCCGTCCCGATTGCGTCAAGCTTGGCCCTTAATTTCGCCGGAAACAAGGCAGCGACACGTCATGGATGTGACCTTTTTGGACAACACGGGCGCGGTGCTCAGTATCGGGCTTGCCTTGCTGGCGGCGCTGATCGCCGTGGTTTATGCCGTGACCCAGCGCGCGCGGCGGGAAAACCTGGCCCAGATGGCCCGCATCACGGAAATGGCCGAAGCGCTTGCCCGCCAGCAGTCCGAACTGTCGGGCGCCCTGCAGCAATCACAGATGACCGTGAACGACCGCCTGGACGGGCTCGGCAAGCGGCTGGGCGACAGCCTGCATCAGCAGTCGGAACGCACGGGCCAATCCCTGAAGACGCTGTACGAACGCCTCGCCGTCATCGACACCGCGCAGAAAAACCTGACCGACCTGTCGCAGCAGATGGTGGGCCTGCAGGACATTCTCTCCAACAAGCAGGCGCGGGGGGCGTTCGGGGAAATCCAGTTGAACGATTTGGTGACCGCGACCCTGCCGCCCAGTGCCTATGAATTCCAGGTCACCCTGAATAACGGCAAGCGTGCGGACTGTTTGCTCAAGCTGCCCAACCCGCCGGGCTCCATCGTGATCGACGCCAAGTTCCCCCTGGAAAGCTATCAGGCGCTGCGCGACGCCGGTTCGGACGAGGCCGCGCGGACCGCCGCCGGACGTCGCTTCGCCCAGGACGTGAAGGCCCATGTGGTCGCGATCTCGGAAAAATACATCGTGCCCGGGGAGACGGCGGAATCGGCGCTCATGTTCCTGCCGTCGGAAGCGGTCTATGCGGAACTGCATGCCAACTTCGTCAACGTGGTCGAGGAAAGCTATCGCCGGCGGGTGTGGATCGTCTCGCCGACCACGCTGATGGCGACCCTCAACACCGTGCGCGCGATCCTGAAGGATTCCCGCATGCGCGAGCAGGCCCATGTGATCCAGGCCGAGGTCCAGAAGATGATGGAGGACGTCGGCCGCCTCGACGACCGGGTCGGTAAGCTGCAGACCCATTTCGATCAGGCGACCAAGGATATCCGCGACATCCGCATTTCGACCGACAAGATCACCAAGCGGGGTGAAAAGATCGAAGACCTGCAATTGTCCGACGAAACCCCGGCCGAAGACCTGCCGCCGGCCGCCGCCCCCAACCTGCGCGTGCTCGGCCGGGACGACTGATCACCTGCGGTTAAAGCGGCCGCCGCGCCTTCATGGCGGCGGTCAGGGTGCCGTCGTCCAAGTAATCCAGTTCGCCGCCCACGGGCACGCCGTGGGCCAGGCCCGAGACCACGACGTCCTTGCCCAATCCCGCGACGCGGTCGGCGATGTAATGGGCCGTGGTCTGGCCGTCGACGGTGGCGTTGGTCGCCAGGATGACCTCTTTCACCCCACCCGCCTGAATGCGCGAACAGAGGCCCGGAATGCGCAGGTCCTCGGGGGTGATGCCATCGAGCGCCGAGAGCGTGCCGCCCAGCACATGGTAATGGCCCTTGAACCCGGCCGTGCGTTCCAACGCCCAGAGGTCGGCGACGTCTTCGACCACGCAGATCTGCGCCCCGTCGCGGCGGTCATCCGTGCAGATTTCGCAGGGGTCGCGGGTATCCAGATTGCCGCAGATGGCGCAGGTCTTGATATTGGTCGCCGCCGCGTCCAGCGCCCGGGCCATCGGTTCCATCAGACTGTCCGGCCGCTTCATCAGGTGCAGAACGGCGCGGCGGGCGGAGCGCGGGCCCAGGCCCGGCAGCTTGGCCAGCAGGGTGATCAGGCGATCAATGTCGGAGGTGACCATGCCGAACGGTCAGGCGATCAGAACGGCAGCTTGAAGCCGGGCGGCAGGCCCAAGCCGCCGGTCAAATCCTGCATGCGGGCCTGCATTTCGCGCTCCGCCTTGGCCTTGGCGTCGTTGATGGCCGCGGTGATGAGGTCTTCCAGGACCTCGACATCCGTGTCCGCACCGGACAGCAGGGAGGGGTCGATCTTGACCCCCCGGGCCTCGCCCTTGCCGTTCAGGGTCACCTCGACCATGCCGGCACCCGATGCGCCCGTGACCTCAAGCTCGGCCAGTTCGTCCTGCATGCGGGCCATCTTGGCCTGGATTTCCTGGGCCTGCTGCATCATCTTGCCGAGGTTCTTCATGGGTCGCGTCCGCTTCTCAATGGGTGCCGGGGATGGGTTGACCAGTGTATAACAGTCGTCATGCAGCATAGAAACCTCTTCGTCTTCGACATTGAAACCGTCCCCGACACGGATGCCGTGCCGGCGCTGACCGGCTTCGACGATCCGGACATCCAGGCCCGGCGCGACGAGCTGTCGCGCTACCACCTGGAAATCACCGACGGGCGCAACGACTTCCACCGCCAGCCGTTCCACCGCGTGGTCGCCATCAGCTTCCTGGAAGCCGAGATCGAACACACGCCGAGCGGCGGCGAGATCTATCATCTGAAGGAACTGCGCTCGGGCGGCGAGGAAAGCTTCGGCGAGAAGAAACTGCTGCAGGGCTTCTTCGGCTATTTCGAGCGCATCCGCCCGCGCCTGGTCAGCTTCAACGGCCGGGGCTTCGACCTGCCGGTCCTGAAATACCGCGCCATGGCCCACGGCGTGCAGGCCCCCCTGCTGCACGACACGTCCAACAAATGGGAAAACTACACGGCGCGCTACGCCCTTGATTGGCACTGCGATCTGATCGAGGCCTTGTCGGATTTCGGGGCGTCGGCCCGGATCAAGCTGAACGAGGTCTGTTCGATCCTGGGCCTGCCCGGCAAGTTCGGCGTCGACGGCAGCCAGGTCGCGCCGATGTTCGACGAAGGCCGCGTCGCCGAAATCCGGGATTACTGCGAAACCGACGTGCTGAACACCTATTTGGTCTATCTGCGCTGGCAGCACCATCGCGGCGTGCTGTCGACGGAAGCGCTCAACAAAGCGCTGGCCGACGTGATTTCCCTGGTCGACGCCGAGGGCGAGGCCCGCCCGCACCTGCGCAAATTCATCGAGGCCTGGGGAGAGGCGTCGGACAACAAGTTCCTGATGGACTAGACGACACGCCAACGCGGCCATTTGGGCTAGAACAAGGAAGCCATGAGCAAGCACCCGAGCCCGCCCCCAGATTGGACGCCCGTGGATAATTCCCGGCGCCGCTCCTTGTTGCCCATGGCGGAAACCTTGCAGCACCTGGTGCGCGGCCGGTTGTGGCTGCAAGTGCTGATCGGCATGGTGCTCGGCATTGCCACGGGCATGGCGCTCGGCCCCAGCGCCGGCCTGGTGACCCCGGCCACGGCCTCAGCCATCGGCAATTGGCTCGGCTTTCCCGGGCAATTGTTCCTGGCGACGATCCAGATGATCGTCATTCCTCTGGTCTTCGCCTCCATCATCCGGGGGCTGTCCTCGAACAATGATCTGGGGCAATTGCGGCGGCTCGGGCTCAGGTCCGTCCTCTATTTCGTCCTCACCACTGCCGTTGCCGTGGCCATCGGAATCTGGCTGGCGCTGGTCATCGGACCCGGTAACTACCTGGACGCGGCCAGCATCCGCGCGGGCCTCGATCCCATGCCCCAGGCGGCGGCGGGCAGCCTGCCGGCGGCCCCGTCGATCAGCAATCTGCCGCAGCAGTTCCTGACCCTGGTGCCGTCCAACCCGCTGTCGTCCATGGTCGAAAGCAACATGTTGCAGGTCGTCATCTTCGCCAGCGTGGTCGGCGTCGCCCTTGTCATGATGGAACGCGACAAGGCCAAGCCCATGTTGGACTTGCTGGCCTCGCTCCAGGAAGTCTGCATGACCGTGGTGCGCTGGGCCATGTGGCTGGCGCCCTGGGCGGTGTTCGGGCTGCTGGCGCAATTGACGTCCAAGATCGGCCTGCAATCCCTGATCGGCATGGCGATTTACGTCGGCACGGTGCTGCTCGGCCTGCTCTGTCTGTTGGTACTGCTTTTGGCCATTGCCCGAATCGGGGCCGGGATGGGGCCGGGACGTTTCCTGCACGCGGCCAGGGACGTGATGTTGCTTGCCTTCTCGACGTCGAGTTCCGCCGCCGTGATGCCGCTGTCCATCAAGACGGCCGAGGAACGGCTGGGCGTCCGCCCCGTCATCAGCCAGTTCATCATCCCCATGGGCGCCACCATCAACATGAACGGCACGGCCCTTTACCAGGGCGTGGCCGCCATCTTTCTGGCCCAGGTGTTCGGCGTGGAAATCGGGGCCGGCGGTTTGACGTTGATCGTGCTGACGGCGGTGGGGGCATCGATCGGATCACCGGCCACGCCCGGGGTCGGCATCGTCGTGCTGTCGTCCATCCTAGCCACCGTCGGTGTGCCGCCGGCGGGGATCGCCCTGATCATGGGCGTCGACCGTATCCTGGATATGAGCCGCACATCCCTTAACGTGGTCGGGGACTTGGTCGCCTGTGTTCTGATGGACCGCTGGATGCGGCGCGAGGAGAAGACTGCGAGCCAGGCAAAGACCAGCGGGGGCGCCTAGTCGTCGTCCTGCCGGTCCCGGTGACGAACGTCGGAAATCTCCGCCCCCGGAAAGGCCTCCATCACCGCCTTGACCAGGGGGTGCTGGGAAAGTTCGTCCTTTTCGGCCGCCTGGGCCTTCGCCCGCTGTTCGGCCAGGGTCGGCTGGCCCGCTTCGTTGGATACGGTGACCATCCAACGCTCGCCGGTGACGGATTTCAGAAATTTTCCCAGATCGCCCGCAAGGTTATCGGGGGCACCCGGGCCAGGGCGGAATTCCATGCGGCCCGGCTCGAACGTCACCAGATGCACCTGGGCCATCATGTGGGATTGCAGGATGCCTTCTTTCAGTTGCCCGGCGAGCGCGACCAGGTCGGCGAAGGTTTCGATCCGCGCCTGCAGAGGGGCGTTGTCCGCCTCCGACGTGGGGGCCGGATCGTAATCCGGTTCCCCGTCGTAATCGGGGACGTCGTCGTAATCGGGTTCGGGCTGCGCCAGGGCGCGGGCCGTGCCGCCGCCGGAGGACCCGCCGCCGGCAGGTGGTGCCGGAGACGGTGACGGCGCCGGTGCCTGTGCTGCCGTGGCCTGCGGTGCCGGCGCTTGCGGAGCGGAAGCCTGCGGTGCGGGCGCGGCGGGCGCCGGGGCGGCGGCACCCTCGTCGGTCAAACGGCGGATCGCTTCCTCGGGTGTCGGCATGTTGGCCGCATGGGCCAATCGCACGATGATCATTTCCGTCGCCTGGATGGCGTTGGGCGCGTGCTGCACTTCACCCACGCCCTTCAACAGCATCTGCCAGGCGCGGGCCAAGGCGCCCATGCCGAGGCGTTCGGACAGGTCCTTGCCGCGCACGCGTTCGATCTCGGGCACGGCGGGGTCGGACAGCGTTTCCGCCACCAGCTTGGCGCGGGTCAGGAAGTGAACGATTTCCAGAAGGTCGTTCAGCACCGCCGCCGGATCGGCGCCGTCCTGATACATGGATGCCAGTTGGTTGAGGGCCCCCGGCGTGTCGCCCTGGAGCGTCTTTTCCAGAAGGTCGAAGCCTTGCGAGCGGTCGGCCAGGCCCAGCATGTCGCGCACCAGATCCTCGCCGATCACGCCCTCTGTCATGGCGATGGCCTGATCGAGGATCGACAGACCGTCACGCACGGAACCGTCAGCGGCGCGGGCGATCAGATGCAGGGCGGCCTCGGAAATTTCCGCCCCTTCCTTGGCGCAGATGCCCTTGAAATGATCGGCCAGGCGCTGGACCTCGATGCGGCGCAGGTCGAACCGCTGGCAGCGAGAGAGGACCGTCACCGGCACCTTGCGGATTTCCGTGGTCGCGAAGATGAACTTCACATGCTCGGGCGGCTCTTCCAGCGTCTTCAACAGGGCGTTGAAGGCGTTCTTCGACAGCATGTGGACTTCATCGATGATGTAGATCTTGAACCGGGCCGAGGTCGGCCGGTAGCGCACGCCATCGATGATTTCGCGGATGTCGTCGACGCCGGTGCGCGACGCGGCATCCATTTCCATCACATCGACGTGGCGGTCCTGGGCGATCGCCTTGCAGTTGGCGCAGACGCCGCAGGGCTCCACCGTCGGGCCGCCGGTGCCGTCGGGGCCGATGCAGTTCAGCGCGCGGGCGATGATGCGGGCGGTCGTCGTCTTGCCGACCCCGCGCACCCCGGTCAGCACGAAAGCGTGGGCGAGGCGACCCGCGGCGATGGCGTTGGTCAGGGTGCGGACCATCGCTTCCTGGCCGATCAGGCTGGTGAAGTCGGTCGGCCGGTATTTGCGTGCGAGAACCTGATAGGCCGCCTGGTCGGGGGCGGCGTCACCCCCGCCGGAAGCGGCGGGTGCGGGGTGGTCCCGGGTTGCGTCCATATCGTCCATGGGCCGTCCGTGGCGGGAGGGGCTGGTTGGCCCGGCTTTGGGCGGCGGCGGCGCCCCTTGGGGCCGCGCACCTGGGGAAATTAAGCGGAGACTGGCACCGACCCGGGCCGAAACTCGTTACGGCTGCTTCCTTCCGGACCTGACCGGGTTCGCGAGGAAGCCCGTCCGGGCCAGTCTCCTGCCCCTAATATAGCAACTCTTGGCGGGGTTTCCACAAGCGCGGCGCACATCCTTGCTGGGGATAAATCGCGGACCCTGTCAGGGCCGTTGCCAAGGGCCGGTACCTGTGCCAATTTTCCCGAATGCCAAAAAGATTGATGTATACGGGCGGTCCCCTGGACCGGGCCGGCGACCGGCGGCGCGGTGACGCTGCGGTCGCGGAACTTCTCAGCCACCCCAAGGCCCGGGTGGCGCCCGTGTGGCGCGACCGCAACCTGGTGGAACCGGGGGATAACCCTCGGGCCGGTTGGCTGACCGGCGAGGCGGCGGTCACCGTCACCATGCATGCCAGCGTGCAGGTGTTCCTGGGCCTTTGGGAAGACGCGCCCTATTTCGCCGTCGACCTGTCCCATCACGAAGAACACGCCCTGCCGAACCTGGTCAACGGCGCCACGTTCGAAGATCTGCGCCAGGTCGGACGGCTGCTGGCCGCCGATGAGGCGACGATCCTGGCCTATGCCCGGGGCATGACCCATTGGCACCGGCGGCAGAAATACTGCAGCGATTGCGGCAGCCCGACGGAGCCGAGGGACAGTGGCCATGTCCAGGCCTGCACCAATCCGGATTGCGGGCGCAGCCATTTCCCGCGCACGGACCCGGCGGTCATCATGCTGGTGACCCATGTGGGGGCCGACGGCATTGATCGCTGCCTGCTGGGCTGGTCGACGCGCTGGGATTTTCCCATGTATTCGACCCTGGCGGGCTTCGTCGAGCCTGGCGAAAGCCTGGAGGAAGCGGTCGCCCGCGAGGTGCTGGAGGAATCGGGCATCCGCGTTGACGACGTGACCTACCGGGGATCGCAGCCCTGGCCGTTCCCGGCCTCGCTCATGCTGGGCTTCCGGGCCCGGGGGTTGAACGACGACATCAACGTCGATCCCACGGAAATCCGCGAAGCCAGGTGGTTTTCCCGCGCCGATCTGGCCCAATTCGGCGAATACTACGGCGAAACGGACCCCAACCGCCCGCGCCTGCCGCGAACCGATTCGATTTCCCGGCGCCTGATCAACGATTGGATCGACGAGGGCGATTGAGCCCCGGCCAACAACGGTCCGATCGGCCGCGCGACATGACCGAAATCAATTAGCAACACCCCGCCGGTGCTATAATCCGCTTCAACCATAAGCGGAGAATGAACAGGCATGGACGACATCCCATCCGACCGGCCGAAGGACGGCCCGGACATCAAATCGGTCCTGGGAGTCGGCGACGAGGCCGCCAACGGGATCTGGTCACGATGGCGCAGCCGGGCGATTCTGCTTGTCGTTGTCGGCGTTGTTGCCGGGGCGATGGCTTTTTGGGCCGCGCGCGGGCCGCAAAGCGCCGTTCAATATGTCACCCAGCCCGCGACCAAAAGCGATCTCACCGTGATCGTGACGGCGACAGGGTCCGTCCAACCGACCAACGAGGTCGATGTCTCCAGCGAATTGTCCGGAATCATCCGCGAGGTTCTGGTCGATTACAATTCCCCGGTCACCAAGGGCCAGCCCCTCGCCAAGCTGGACACCGACCGCCTGGAGGCCACGGTCGACAGTTCCCGCGCCCATCTCGCCGCCGCCGAGGCCAGTGTCCTGGAAGCCATCGCCACCGAGAAGGAAAAGCATCTGGACTTTCTGCGAAAGAAGCAGCTGGCGGAGCGCAAGGTCGGCAGCGAGCGGGATCTGGAAATCGCCAAGGCCGCCTACGACCGGGCGACGGCGGCGCTTGCCAGCGCCCGCGCCGACGTCAGCGCCGCGAAAGCGGATTTGAAGCTCCAGGAAACCAACCTGGCCAAGGCCTGCATCTGTTCCCCCATCACCGGAGTCGTTCTCAGCCGTAACGTGGAACCGGGCCAGACCGTCGCGACCTCTTTTCAGGCACCGGTGCTGTTCACCCTGGCCGAGGATTTGCGGGAAATGGAAGTCCAGGTCGATGTCGACGAGGCCGATGTCGGCAAAGTCAAAGTCGGGCAAACCGCCGCCTTTACGGTCGATGCCTATCCGGACCGCCGTTTCGCCGCCCGCATCACGGAACTGTACCTGGGGTCCGAGATCGTTCAGGACGTCGTGACCTACAAGGCCGTGCTGACGACAGACAACGACGATCTCGCACTGCGCCCCGGAATGACGGCGACAGCGGAAATCACGGTCGAGCAGGTCGCCGGCGCGCTGACGGTGCCCAACGCAGCCCTGCGGTTCTCCCCACCCACCACTGATCCGGCCGCAGAGGAGACCGGGTTTTTACAGAAACTGTTTCCCGGCATGCCGAAGTTCCGTCAGCCCAGCAAGGCGGCGGAAAGCGGGCCGGAACGCCTGTTGTGGACACTGAAGGACGGGCAGCCGCACGCCGTCCCGGTGACGATCGGATCGTCGGACGGCCGCCGGACACAGGTTATCAAGGGCGCGATCGAGCCCGGACAGGCCGTAATCGTCGATTCCACCACATCCGCGAAATGAGACCCGAACCATGGATCCCCAGGACAGCGCGGCGCCGGTTCTGATCGAATTCGAGGGCGTTTCTAAAATCTACGGCGCGGGATCGGCGGAGGTCCGCGCGTTGGACGGCGTCGATCTGACCATCACGGAGGGCGAGTTCGTCGCAATCATGGGGCCCTCCGGATCCGGCAAGTCGACGGCCATGAATATCCTGGGCTGCCTGGATGTGCCCAGTTCCGGCACGTACCGCTTTCTCGGGATCGACGTCGGCACTTTGGACCGCCGGCAACGGGCCCTTTTGCGGCGCAACTACCTGGGCTTTGTGTTCCAGGGCTTCAACCTGCTGGCGCGGACATCGGCGTTGGAGAATGTGGAACTGCCCCTGATCTACCGCGGCACCCCACCGGCGCAACGGCGCGCCCTGGCGGCGGATGCCCTCGCACGGGTTGGGCTGGCGGGGCGGGAGAATCATGCCCCCAACGAGCTTTCCGGCGGCCAGCAACAACGGGTGGCCGTTGCCCGCGCCATCGCCACCGAACCCAAGGTTCTGTTGGCCGACGAACCGACGGGCAACCTGGATTCCAAGACCAGCCGCGAGATCATGGACCTGCTGGTCAACCTCAACCAGGATCAAGGCATCACCGTCATCATGGTCACCCACGAACCGGACATGGCCGCGTTCGCCCATCGAACCCTGAACTTCATCGACGGGCGCATCGCCCCGACCCGGCAACTGGACGGAGCCGCCTGATGGTATTTGAAACCGTCAAGCTGGCCTTTCAGGCGATCCTACGAAACGCCTTGCGATCTTTCCTGACTGTCCTGGGCATCGTCATCGGCGTCGGCGCGGTGATCGGCATGGTGACCATCGGCAACGGCACCGCCGCCAAAGTTTCCGCCGACCTGTCAAAGCTGGGAACCAATCTTCTGTTCGTGCGCCCCGGCCAGTTCGGCCCCGGTCGCGCGACATCGGACGCCAAGAACTTCACCGCGCGCGACATCGAGGCCCTGCGCGAACAATTGCACGGCGTTCGCGCCGTGGCACCCATCGCCCAGACTACGGCCACCGTGATCGTCGGCTCGGAAAGCCGCAAGACGACCGTGGCAGGCACCGATAACGCCTATCTGACGACGCAGAACTGGACCCTGTCCGACGGCCGCAGCTTTTTCGACGGGGAAGTTCGCTCGGGACGCGCCGCCTGCATTCTGGGCGAGACCGTGCGCGACGAATTGTTCGGCAGAGCAGAGGCCCTGGGCCGCAATATCCGCGTCAAAAACGTCTCCTGCGAGGTCATCGGCATTTTGGCCCCGAAAGGCCAATCCAGTTTCGGCACGGATCAGGACGATATCGTGCTGATGCCATTGCGCGCGGTGCAGCGCCGCCTGGTCGGCAACTCGGACATCGGGCGGATCAACATTTCGGCCGAAGACGGCGTGGAAACCGCAAAGGTCCAGACGGACATCGAACGC
Organism: Rhodospirillales bacterium; assembly: GCA_048263775.1. GTDB lineage: Bacteria > Pseudomonadota > Alphaproteobacteria > Rhodospirillales > Casp-alpha2 > UBA1479. Next base: position 63,090 of record JBLXDU010000008.1, on the reverse strand, counting down.
TTGCTGCGCGAACGGCGCAATATCACCTCGGCCAAGGACGACGATTTCAGCGTACGCGACATGAAACAGGTGCTGGAAACCCAGACCGGCACGGCAAAGGTCCTGACCGGGTTGCTTGGCGCCGTTGCCGGGGTCAGTCTTCTGGTCGGCGGCATCGGCATCATGAACATCATGCTGGTGTCCGTCACCGAACGGACACGGGAAATCGGCATTCGATTGGCGATCGGGGCGCAGGAGTCCCAGGTCCTCATGCAATTTCTGGTGGAAGCCGTCGTCTTGTCTCTGCTGGGCGGGCTGATCGGCATCCTTCTGGGCCTCGGCCTGGCCGGGCTGGCATCTGCCGCCATGCATCTGCCGTTCACGGTCGATTTCCTGATCGTCGCCGTCGCCTTCCTGTTTTCCGCCGCCGTCGGGGTGGTCTTCGGCTATTTTCCGGCACGCCATGCCGCGCGGCTCGACCCCATCGAGGCCTTGCGCCACGAATAGATCCACAGAATCGTCGCCCGAGCAGAGTATTCTCGGATTCGGAGTCCCCACCAGAATGTGAACGGATGTGCGTGGCAATCGGCGGCGCGGCGGCGGATATAGGCCGCAATTCCGATCATATTTTGTAAGGAGCCCGGCCCATGACCGACCTTTCCCTGACCCCCGCCGCCAAGACCGTCACCGCCACCGTTGGCGGCGAGGTGATCGCCGAAAGCACCAAGGCGCAGATTTTGAAAGAGGGCGCCTATGCGCCCATGTACTATTTCCCAAAGGCCGACGTGCGCATGGAGGCCCTGGCGCCGACGGAAAAATCCACCCTATGCCCGCACAAAGGCACGGCCAGTTATTGGACCGTGAACGCCGGTGGCCGGACGGCGGAAAACGCCGCCTGGGCCTACGAGACCCCGCCGGCGGGGTTGGAAGCCATGGCCGGGCACATCGCGTTCTATCCGTTCGTGGTCAAGTTCGAGGAAAAATAGGCTGTCGACTCAGTAAGGACGGCCGTCCTTATGGGTGAACAGCCACTGGCCGTCCGGGCCCAGGTCGGCTTGGATGTCGTCGCGGGGATAGCTGGCCGCGTCGCCCGGCGTGCGGTCGCCGACTTCCAGGTACAGCACGTCGGCCGCGGTCCGGTTGACCAGTTGATGAGCTGAACCGCCGGCGGGAAAACCCGCACACATGCCGGGTGCCAAAAGCGTTTCGCCCTCTTCCGTGACCAGCGTCGGCGATCCTTCGAGGATGTAGACGAATTCGTCCTGCCGGGTATGACGGTGCAACAGCGCCGATTCGCCACCCGGCGCCAGCCGCGTCAGGTTGACGCCGAAATTGCCGAGCCCGAACAGGTCGCCCAATTGGCGCTTTTCCCGCCCGGCCATGCGGCTGAAGAACGGTTCCGGATAGGTCGATGGCTTGGCCCGGGGGGCGACGTCGAGCGCCCGGACGGCGGCAGGCCTTTCGTCGGTCATTGCGGGATGCTCCTTATCCCGAAATCAACGTTACTGCGTTTCGTCGCCGCGCAGGCCCAGGTGCCACATCAGGCCCAGGATGCCGCCCTTCACCCGCGGCAGCAGCGCCAGCGTGAGGCCCAGGGTCACCGGCACGGCGACGCCCAGCAGCATCCAGGTCGGCGGCGACATCAACTGTTCGCTCATCAGCAGCATCGGCACCACCATATGGCCGACGATGGCGATGGTCAGATAGGGCGGGAAATCATCGGCCCGGATATGACCCAACTCCTCGCCGCAATGGGGGCAGTCGGTGACCTTCAGATAGCCCTTGAAGCTATGGCCGATACCGCAGCTGGGACAACGGCGCGCGAGACCGCGCAGAATGGCGAGGCCCAGGTGGGGCCGGATGTCTTCGAAGGTCACGGGGGTCATGCTCCTTGATTGGCGGCGGTTTTGCGGAACGGATGGGCCGGATAGGTGCCCAGCACCTTGATCCATTCGGAATAATGGGACAGGTCCTCGAAGGCCAGCTTGACCGAGGGCGCATCCATATGGCCCTCGACCTCGGCGAAGAACTGGGCCGCCACGAAATCGGGGCCGACATAACTTTCCAGTTTGGTCATGTTGACCCCGTTGGTGGCAAACCCGCCCATGGCCTTGTAGAGGGCGGCCGGAACGTTGCGCACACGGAATGTGAAGCTGGTGATGTACGTCTCGGACTCATTATAGGTCGGCGGTTCCGCCGTCAGTGACAAGATCACAAAGCGCGTGGTGTTGTGTTCCGCGTCTTCAATATTCTGTTTGAGCGAACAGAGGCCGTAGATCTCTCCGGCCAGGCTGGACGCGATGGCGGCCTGGGATTTCTCGCCCTGGGCCGCGATGTCCTTGGCCGCCCCCGCCGTATCGACATGAACCACGGGCGTGACACCCAGTTCGCGGATCAGGTTGCGGCACTGGTTGAGCGCATGGACATGGCTGTGAACATGGGTCAATTCGTCGATTTTCGTGCCCGGCACGGCCAAAAGATGGTGATGCACCCGGTGAAAATGCTCGCCGATGATGTGCAGGTCGGAATCCGGCAGCAGATGGTGGATGTCGGCGACCCGCCCGGCGACGGAATTTTCGATGGGAATCATCGCCAGCCGCGCACGGCCGTCATGCACGGCGGCAAAAGCGTCTTCGAAGGTGCGGCAGGGCAAGGGATCCATGTCGCCCCGCGCCTCGCGGCAGGCAAGATGAGAATAAGCGCCGGGCATGCCCTGGAAGGCGATGGAGGTAGCGGAAGAAGCCATGGCTGAACGGTCTTGGGGGTCCGGATGGGGAAAGGCCCGGAGATCCCGGGCATTTTCAGAAACTTGCGGGAGTATCGTTGGCAGGGCTGCCGGTGTCAACGCGGGCCGGGCCGAAGATTCGTCGCAGGGGACGGAAGGTGGCTTATGCCGCTTGAACATGGCGGCATGGGCGGTTAAATTCCCCGCAACAATCGGCAAAGGAAAACACCATGCAGTTCTCCCGGATGGAAAAACTCGGTTTCGGCGTTCTTGTGACGGCTTGGGTCGTGTGGGGCACCAACAAGATCGGCGATACGCTGGTCCACGCGAACGAGCCTGAAAAGATGGGCTTCGAAGTTGCCGTCGCCGACCAGGGCGACGCCCAGGACGCGGCACCCAAGGAAGCCGAAAAGCCGGTGATGGAACTGATCGCCACCGCCGACCCCAAGGCCGGCGCCAAGGTGTTCAAGAAATGCACGGCCTGCCATTCGGCGGAAGCCGGCGCCAAGCACAAGATCGGCCCGAACCTGTGGGGCATCGTCGGCCACGACCAGGGCAAGGCCGAGGGCTTCAATTTTTCCGGTGCGGTCGCTGGCCTGGGCGGCAAATGGACCATGGAAGAACTGGACAAGTTCATCGCCGACCCCAAGGGCTATGCCCCGGGCACCAAGATGACCTTCCGCGGCATCCCCAAGAATTCGGACCGCGCGGCCCTGCTGGTCTTCCTGGACTCCCTCAAGTAAGTCTTTCGCGGCTTTCATTCGACCGGAGGACGGCGCCGTGACGCAACCGACCACGGACGCCCTGACCGCCCAATGCTTGGCCTTGGCCATGGACATGGCGGCCCGCGCGCGGGAAATCGTGCTGGGCCATTACGGCACGGCCCCCGATGTCGAGGACAAGGCGGACCTGAGCCCCGTCACCATCGCCGACAGGGAATGCGAAGCGGCCATGCGCGACATGATCGCCGCCGCCTTCCCCAGGCATGGCATCTTTGGCGAGGAATTCGGCGCCGAAAACGCGGACGCGGAATTCGTCTGGGTGCTCGACCCCATCGACGGCACCAAGGCCTTCGTCACCGGCAAGCCCCTGTTCGGCACCCTGATCGGCCTGTTGAAGGACGGCGTTCCCTGGATCGGCGTCATGGACAATCCGGCCTTGGATGAAATCTGGGCCGGCGCACCCGGCCTGGGCGCCACGCGCAACGGCGAGGCCGTACGCTGTCGGCCCTGCCCCGATCTGGCCTCTGCCTGGCTGTACACCACTTCGCCGCAGATGCATCAGGGCCTCAACTTCAGCCATTTCGAAAACCTGCGCCACGGTTGCCGCCACGCGCTTTACGGCGGCGATTGCTACAGCTACGGAACGTTGGCCCGCGGCCGCGCCGATCTTGTCTGCGATTCCAGCATGCAGCCCTATGACTATGTCGCCCTGGTACCCATCGTCGAAGGGGCGGGCGGGCGCATGACCGACTGGGCCGGCGGCACTCTGGGCCTCGGCGGCGACGGTACGGTGATCGCATCGGGCGATCCCGCATTGCACGGTCGGGCCGTGGCTGCGCTCGGCGGCTGATATCCGTCACAGGCTTGCCATAATGGCAGGCCACTTCTTGACCGGAACCGGCTAATCTCCATATTCCGACGCAGCGAACACCGCATACCGGGGGAACCAAAGATGCGATTTCTGAGCGCCCTTCTCGTCCTCACCTGCCTGTCCCTGCCTGCCGGGGCGGCCGATGCGCCCAAGCCGGTGCACGGGCTGGCCATGCACGGCGACCTGAAGTACGGCCCGGACTTCAAACATTTCGACTACGTCAATCCGGATGCGCCTAAGGGCAGCACCGTGCGCCTGGGCGCCACCGGTTCGTTCGACAGCTTCAACCCCTTCATCATCAAGGGCACGGCGGCGGGGGCCTCCGGCTTCGTCTACGACACCCTGATGGACGACGCGGCGGACGAACCGTTCAGCCAGTACGGCCGCCTGGCGGAAACCGTGACCATGCCGGAGGACCGCAGTTGGGTGGAATTCCAACTTCGCAAGGAAGCCCGCTGGCACGACGGCATGCCGGTGACTGTCGACGACGTGATCTTTTCCTTCAATATCCTGGTCAAGGAGGGGGCGCCCTTCTACCGCTTCTATTACGGCAACGTCGCCGAGGTGACACAGACCGGCGAACGGTCCGTGAAATTCACCTTCAAGCAGGGCGAAAACCGGGAATTGCCGCTGATCATCGGCCAGCTGACGGTCCTGCCCAAGCACTATTGGAAGGACAAGGACTTCAACAAGACGACCCTGGAGCCGCCCTTGGGCAGCGGACCCTACAAGATCACCGAGTTCGAGGCCGGCCGCTTCGTCAAGCTGTCCCGCGTCAAGGACTACTGGGGCAAGGACATCCCGGCGATGAAGGGCTACAACAATTTCGACGAGATCATTTTCGACTACTACCGCGATTCCAACGTGGCGCTGGAGGCCTTCCTGGCCGGGCGCTACGACTACAAATCGGAAAATTCGTCCAAGGCCTGGGCCACGGCCTATGAGACCCCCGCCGTGAAAAAGGGTGTTCTGGTCAAGGAACAGATCCACCATGACCGCCCGGCGGGCATGCAGGGCTTCGCCTTCAACACCCGGCGCGAGCTGTTCAGCGACCCCCAGGTCCGCCACGCCCTGGCTTATGCCTTTAACTTCGAATGGTCGAACAAGGCCCTGTTCTACGGCCAGTATGAGCGCACCCGCAGCTATTTCCAGAATTCGGAAATGGCGGCCACGGGCCTGCCGGGGCCGGACGAACTGAAACTGCTGGAGCCGTTCCGCGCCGACCTGCCGCCGGAAGTCTTCACCCAGGAATACAACCCGCCCAAGGGCGACGAGAGCGGCAATATCCGGGGCAACCTGCGCACCGCGTCCAAGCTGCTGACCGAGGCCGGCTGGGTCATCAAGGACGGCAAGCGGGTCAATGCCAAGACGGGCAAGCCCTTCGCCTTTGAAATGCTGCTGGTCAGCCCCTTGTTCGAACGCATCGCCCTGCCGTTCGCCAAGAACCTGGAAAAGCTGGGCATCGTCATGTCGGTTCGCACCATCGACACGGCCCAATACCGCCGCCGTCTGGATACTTTTGATTTCGACATGGTGGTCGGCGGCTTCGGGCAGTCCATGTCGCCGGGCAACGAACAGCGGGAATTCTGGTCCACGGCGGCGGCCGACCAGGAAGGGTCCCGAAACATCATCGGCATCAAGTCCAAGGCCGTCGACGCCATCGTGGAAAAGCTGATCGCGGCGCCGTCGCGCAAGGATTTGGTCATCGCCTCCCGGGCGCTCGACCGCGTGCTGCAATGGGGCCATTACATGATCCCCAACTGGCACGCGCCCTATGATCGCATCGCCTATTGGGACAAGTTCGCCCGCCCCAAGGTGACGCCGACCCGCGGCAACCAGTTTTTCGCCTGGTGGATCGACGCGGCCAAGGCCCGGTCTCTTTCCGACCGTAAGAAAGGGTTGTGATCAGACCCCACAGGAACGGTAGCCGCCAAGGCCGTCAGGCCGTATCATCGCCGCCATGTTCGCATATATCCTTCGCCGACTGCTGCTGATCCCGCCGACGCTGCTCGGCATCATGATCATCAATTTCGCCGTGGTGCAGATCCTGCCCGGCGGGCCGGTCGAGCAATTGATCGCCCAGATCGCCGGCGACGACGTGTCGTCCACCGCCCGGGTCTCCGGCGATGGCGGGTCCGAGGTCATGGCCGCCAAGCGCCCGGCCCAGGGATCGGGCGGCGACAGTACAGTGACCAGCAAATACCGGGGCGCGCAGGGCCTGCCGCCCGAATTCATCAAGGACCTGGAACGCCAGTTCGGTTTGGACAAACCGGCGCATGAACGCTTCTGGCTGATGATGAAGCGCTACGCGACCTTCGATTTCGGCGACAGCTATTTCCGCGACCAGTCGGTGATGCAACTGGTGCTCGACAAGATGCCGGTGTCGATCTCGCTCGGCCTGTGGACGACGCTGCTGGTCTATCTGATCTCGATCCCGCTGGGTGTCGCCAAGGCCGTGCGCGACGGATCAAAATTCGACATCTGGACCTCGGGCCTGGTGATCTTCGGCAACGCGGTACCGGGCTTTCTGTTCGCGATCCTGCTGATCGTGCTGTTCGCGGGTGGGCGCTATTGGGACATCTTCCCGCTGCGCGGGCTGGTCTCGGAAAACTTCGCTGAGCTTTCGACCTGGGAACAGGTGAAGGATTATTTCTGGCACCTGACCCTGCCGATCTCGTCCATGGTCATCGGCGGCTTTGCCGGGCTGACCATGCTGACCAAGAATTCGTTCCTGGAACAGATCAACCAGCAATACGTGGTGACCGCCCGGTCCAAGGGCCTGACGGAACGCCAGGTGCTTTACGGCCACGTGTTCCGCAACGCCATGCTGATCGTGATCGCGGGTTTTCCCTCGGCCTTCATCGGCATCCTGTTCACGGGGGCCTTGCTGACCGAGGTGATTTTCTCCCTCGACGGGCTGGGACTTCTGGGCTTTGACGCGGCGCTGACCCGCGATTATCCGGTGATGTTCGCGACGCTGTATTTCTTCACGCTGTTGGGCCTGCTCATGGGCATCATCGGCGACCTGATGTACCACATCATCGATCCGCGTATTGATTTCGACGCGCGCGAGGTGTGACACCGTGAGCCCGGATACCGCAACCGCCGTCGAGACCACCGCGCCGCCGCTGCCCGGCCGGCGCGTGTTCGGCATGCGCATCACGCCGTTGACGGAACGGCGGCTCGCCAATTTCCGGCGCAACCGCCGGGGCTACTGGTCGCTGTGGATTTTCGTGCTGTTATTCGTGCTGTCGCTGGGGGCGGAGTTGATCGCCAATGACAAGCCGTTCCTGGTCTATTTCAACGGCGGGTTTTATGTCCCCGTGGCCGAGGCATACGCGGAAACCACCTTCGGTGGCGAATTCGCGACCGAAGCCGATTACCGCGACCCCTACGTCAAGGACCTGATCAACGCCAAGGGCTGGATGATCTGGCCGCCCATTCCCTATTCCTACGACACGATCATCAAGGACCTGCCCGGCCCGGCCCCTTCGCCGCCGTCGCTCGACAACTGGTTGGGCACCGACGACCAGGGCCGCGACGTGATGGCGCGCATGATCTACGGGTTTCGCATTTCCGTGCTGTTCGGCCTGGCGCTGACGGCGATCAGCGCCGTGATCGGCATCGCCGCCGGGGCCGTGCAGGGCTATTTCGGCGGCTGGATCGACCTGTTGGCGCAGCGCTTCATGGAGGTCTGGTCGGGCTTGCCGACCTTGTACCTGCTGATCATTCTGGCCAGCGTGGTGACACCCAGTTTCTGGTGGATTTTGGGCCTGATGCTGATGTTTTCCTGGATGGCCTTCGTCGGCGTGGTGCGCGCCGAATTCCTGCGCGCGCGCAATTTCGATTACGTGCGGGCCGCCCGGGCCCTGGGCGTGTCCGACGGGGTCATCATGTTCAAGCACGTCCTGCCCAACGCCATGGTCGCGACCCTGACCTTCCTGCCGTTCATCCTATCGGGCTCCATCACCACCCTGACGTCGCTCGATTTCCTGGGCTTCGGCCTGCCCGCCGGGTCGCCGTCCCTGGGTGAGTTGCTGAACCAGGGCAAGAACAACATCCAGGCCCCCTGGCTGGGCTTCACGGCGTTCTTCTCCCTCGCCATCATGCTGTCGCTGCTGGTCTTCGTCGGCGAGGCCGTGCGCGACGCCTTCGACCCCCGGAAGGTCTTCAAATAATGTCCAAGCTGCTGGAAATCGACGATCTGCACGTCACCTTCGGCGCCGGGGATGGCGCCGTCACCGCCGTGCAGGGGGCGAGCCTGACCATCGGCAAGGGCGAGACCCATGCGCTGGTCGGGGAATCCGGGTCGGGCAAATCGGTGACGGCGCTTTCGGTCATGCAGCTGCTGCCTTATCCGCTCGCCAGCCATCCAAAGGGATCGATCAAGTTCAACGGCGAGGAACTGGTGGGGGCGCCCGGCGGGGTCATGCGCAAAATTCGCGGCAACCAGATCGCGATGATCTTTCAGGAACCGCTGACCAGCCTCAACCCGCTGCATTCCATCGAAAAACAGATCGCCGAGGTCCTGTTCCTGCATCAGCACATGACCGCCAAGCAGGCCCGTGCCCGGGTGCTGGAACTTCTCGACCTTGTCGGCCTGGGCGAGGCCGCATCGCGCCTGCAATCCCTGCCCCATGAATTTTCCGGCGGCCAGCAGCAGCGCATCATGATCGCCATGGCGCTCGCCAACAATCCGGATCTGCTGATCGCCGACGAGCCGACGACGGCCCTGGACGTGACCATCCAGGCCCAGGTCCTGAAGCTGATGAAAGAGATTCAGCAGAAGCTGGGCATGGCCATGCTGCTGATCACCCACGATCTGGGGATCGTGCGGCGCATGGCGGACACGGTCTCGGTCATGAACGACGGGCGGATCGTCGAACAGAACGCGACCGAGACGTTGTTCAACGACCCGCAGCACGATTATACCCGCCACCTTCTGGCGGCCGAGCCCAAGGGCCGGCCCGAGCCCGCCGACCCGGCCGCGCCGGAGGTGCTGCAGGGCCGCGACCTAAAAGTATGGTTCCCCGTCAAACGCGGCTTCCTGCGCCGCACGGTCGACCACATCAAGGCCGTCGACGGCATCTCATTGGCGCTGAAGCGCGGCCATACGCTGGGCATCGTCGGCGAATCGGGGTCGGGCAAAAGCACCCTCGGCCGGGCCTTGCTGCGCCTGGAACGCTCCCGGGGCGACATCCTGTTCGAAGGCGCCAACATTCAAGGCTGGCAGTTCAAGCAGATGCGGCCCTTGCGCCGAGAAATGCAGATCGTGTTCCAGGACCCCTTCGGCAGTTTGAGCCCACGGCTCTCGGTCGGCCAGATCATCGAGGAAGGCCTGATCGTCCACGGTCTTGGCGGAGACGGTGCCGCGCGCCGGCAACTGGTGGCAGAGGCCCTGCACGAGGTCGGCCTGACGCCCGAGATGCAGGACCGCTATCCCCATGAATTTTCCGGCGGCCAGCGCCAGCGCATTTCCATCGCCCGGGCGTTGGTGCTGAAGCCCAAGTTGATCGTCCTGGACGAGCCGACCTCGGCGCTCGACATGTCCGTGCAGGCGCAGATCGTCGAATTGCTGCGCGGCTTGCAAAAGAAGCACGATCTGGCCTACCTGTTCATATCCCACGATCTGAAGGTGGTGCGCGCCGTCAGCCATGAGATTGCCGTCATGCGCCAAGGCCGCGTCGTCGAATACGGGTCTGCACAGCAGATCATCGACGAACCCAAGGATCCCTACACCAAGGCCTTGATGGCCGCCGCCTTCGAATTGAAGGCCGACGAAACCGGAGTCGTCTCAACATAATGGTTACCGTTCTCTACATGGCCCCCGGGGATAAGCCTGATCCCTGGCGGGACGCCTTTCTTGCGCAGATGCCCGACGCCGATTTCCGCGTGTGGTCCGACGACCCGGCCAAGGATGAAACCGGCGACCCCGCCGGCATCCAATACGCCATCGTGTGGAAGCCCAAGCCGGGGGTGCTCAAGACCCTGCCCAACCTGAAGGCGATCTTTTCCATGGGGGCCGGGGTCGATCATCTATGGAACGACCCGGAATTGCCGGACGGCGTGCCCCTGGTGCGCCTGGTCGACCGCTGCCTGACCCAGGGGATGAGCGAATATGTCGTCTACTGGACGATCCACCATCACCGCAAGATGGGCGTCTATGCCGGCTGGGCCGCCGAACATCGGTGGAAACGCCTGCGCCAAGCCGACGCCGAACAACGCCGGGTCGGCATTCTGGGCCTGGGGGAATTGGGCAGCGACGCGGCGAAAAAGCTGGTGCCGTTGCATTACCAGGTCGCCGGCTGGGCACGCTCGAAAAAGGACATTCCCGGCGTCGAATGCTTCCATGGCCCGGATCAACTGATCCCGTTCCTGAACCGCACGGAAATCCTGGTCTGCCTGCTGCCGCTGACGCCGGACACGCAAGGCATCATCAACAAGAACACCCTGGCCGCCCTGCCCGAAGGGGCCTGCCTGATCAACTGCGCGCGCGGCGGTCACGTGGTCGACGACGACCTGATCGCGGCGATCGAGTCAGGCCATATCGCGGGGGCGACGCTCGACGTGTTCCACACGGAACCCCTGCCCGAAGATCACCCCTACTGGTCCCACCCCAAGGTCACCGTGACGCCGCATATGGCGAGCCTGACCGTGCCCCATTCATCGACGGAATGGTACGTTGCGAACATCCGGCGCATGGAGGCGGGGGAACCGCCGCTCAACACGGTCGATCGCGGCACGCGGTACTAGATCGTCAGTTGAACGGCCCGACGTAACCGTAAGCCACGGCCAGCAGGAAAATCCCCAGCACGATACGGTAGACCACGAAGGGCGTGAAGTTGGCGCGCCTGAGCCAGGCCATCATCAGGGCAATGGCGATCAGCGCCGTGACGAAAGCAAGGCCCGCCGCCGTGAAGGCGTCGGAAGTCAGCGCCGCATCACCGGATTTCCAAAGCTCGAAGCCCTTCAGCGCCCCCGCCCCGACGATCGCCGGAATCGACAGCAGCATGGAGAAGCGGGCGGCGTCCGTGCGCTCCATCCCCAGGAGCCGCGCCGCCGTCATGGTAATGCCGGAGCGCGAGGTGCCCGGGATCAGCGCCAGACATTGGGCGATGCCGATCACCAGGGCGTCGGAGATTTCCAAATGTTCGATACGGCGGAGCGTCATGCCGATGTGATCGACGACATACAGCAAAATCCCGAAACCAAGGGTCGCCCAGGCGATCAATTCGAGAGAGCGCAGGCCGTTCGGATAATATTCGTTGAGAGCATAGCCGGCGCCGATCACCGGCAGGGTCGCCAGGATCACCAGCCCCGCCAGCTTGGCGCCCCGGTCGCGCCGGCCCTTGAGTACGCGGCCCAGGCCCGACAGCATGTCCCAGATGTCGCGATGGACGTAGAGCACCACGGCACCCAGCGTCCCGACATGAACGGCGACGTCGATCAGCAATCCCTGGTCGGGCCAACCCAAAAGCCGGGGCGTCACAGCGAGATGGGCCGAGGAAGAGATCGGGAGAAACTCCGTGATCCCCTGAATCAGCGCCAAAATCGCAAGATGTAGTGTAGGCAAGGCTCTCTCCTACGACTTTTGGGTCTTCTAGCCGATCACCGGGGCGCTGCCAAGGGGCCGCGCGGGCCGGGACAGCAATTGTGCACCTGCTCATAAGGGCCGGAACGGGCCAATTTCCTGTGATTTTTATGACAGTTGAAGGAGGTTTTTGTTTGGCGTCCGGGGTCTGGATTGCTATCTAAATGGGCTCTCAAGAACCCGCGAATAGGAAGTTAACGCATGAGCCAGACCTCACGGCGCAACGGTTATGGACTGCCCGTTGAAGAGGGGATGTACGACCCCTTGAACGAGCACGACGCTTGTGGATTCGGCTTCATCGCCGACATTCATAATGAGCCGCGCCATGAGATCGTGCATCAGGCGCTGGATATCGTCCATCACATGGATCACCGGGGTGCCATCGGCGCCGATCCCATGGCCGGCGACGGTGCGGGGATTCTGATTCAGCTTCCCGACGCGTTCATCCGCAAGGTCTTCGCCAAGCAGGGCGTCGAGGTCCCGGCCAAGGGCGACTACGCGCTGGGCATGGTGTTCCTGCCGCGCGACCACAAGCTGCGCGACCTGGCGATCAAGGCCATCGAGAAGACCACCGCCGACGAAGGCCAGGTCCTGCTGGGTTGGCGCGACGTGCCGACGGACAACAGCGTGCTCGGCGAAAGCGTCAAACCGAACGAACCGGTGATCAAGCAGGTGCTGATCCAGCGCGGACCGGACACCGCCGACAACGCGGCCTTCGAACGCAAGCTCTACGTCATCCGCAAGCAGGCCCATCACGCGCTGTGGGACAAGGACGAAGGATCCTGGCAGGACTTCTATTTCCCGTCCATGTCGTCGGCCACCATCGTCTACAAGGGCATGGTGCTGGCCCCCAACCTGTCCAAATATTACGTGGATTTCCAGGATCCCGATTTCGCCACGGCGATCGCCCTGTTCCACCAGCGGTTCTCGACCAACACCTTCCCGTCGTGGCGTTTGGCGCAGCCGTTCCGATTCCTCTGCCACAACGGCGAGATCAACACCCTGCGCGGCAACCTCAACTGGATGAACGCGCGCCGCCATAACATGTCGTCGAAGATCCTGGGCGACGACCTGGAAAAACTGTGGCCGCTGATCGGCGACGGTTCGTCCGATTCGTCGACCTTCGACAACGCGCTCGAACTTCTGGTCATGGGGGGCTATTCCCTGTCCCACGCCATGATGCTGATGATTCCGGAAGCCTGGAACAACAACCCGCAGATGGCCCCCGAACGGCGCGCCTTCTACGAATACTTCTCGGCCCTGATGGAACCTTGGGACGGCCCCGCCGCCATGGCCTTCACCAACGGCCGGCAGATCGCGGCCACCCTGGACCGCAACGGCCTGCGCCCGGCGCGCTATATCGTCACCGACGACGGCCTGGTGGTGATGGCGTCGGAAGTCGGCGTGCTGCCGATACCTGAGGAAAAGATCGTCCAGAAATGGCGCCTGCAGCCGGGCAAGATGCTGGTGGTCGACCTGGAGCAGCACCGCATTATTTCCGACGAGGAAGTGAAGTCGGAACTGGCCGCCGAATATCCCTATCAGGAATGGCTGGACGCGACGCAGATCCATCTTGCCGATCTGCCGCCGGAAATCGGCCCGATGACGCCGGATTCCAAAACCCTTTTGGATCAGCAGCAGGCCTTCGGCTACAACCGCGAAGACCTCAAGTTCTTCCTCGACCCCATGGCCGAGAAGGGCGAAGACCCCGTCGGCTCCATGGGCCGCGACATTCCGCTGGCCATGCTGTCCGACAAGCCGCGCATGCTCTACGACTACTTCTTCCAGAACTTCGCGCAGGTGACCAACCCGCCGATCGACCCGATCCGCGAGGAACTGGTGATGTCGCTGGTCAGCTTCATCGGCCCGCGCCCGGACTTGCTCGACCTGGGGTCGGGCGGCACCCACAAGCGGCTTGAGGTCGACCAGCCGATCCTGTCCAACACGGATCTGGAGCGTATCCGCCGCATCGAAAACCACGTCGACGGCTCGTTCAAGACCTACACGCTGGACATCAGCTATCAGAACACGGGCCCGAACCGCCAGACCATGGCCCAGGCCGTAGACCGCATCTGCAACAAGGCGGAAAAGGTCGTGCGCGAGCAGGGCTACAACATCATCATCCTGTCGGATCGTGGGTTGGATGCCGACAACATCGCCATTCCGGCGCTGCTGGCGACCGGCGCCGTGCACCATCACCTGATCCGCAAGGGCCTGCGCACCGAGGTCGGTCTGGTCGTGGAAACCGGCGAAGCCCGCCGCGTGCATGATTTCTGCCTGCTGGCCGGCTACGGCGCCGAAGCCATCAACCCCTATCTCGCCTTCGATACGATTTCCAACATCGTGCAGGAAAAGGCCAGCGGCCTGTCCGAAGCCAAGGCCCATGCCTATTACATCAAGGCGGTCGGCAAGGGCATCATGAAGGTCATGTCCAAGATGGGCATCTCGACCTATCAGTCCTATTGCGGCGCGCAGATTTTCGACGCCGTCGGCCTGTCGAGCGAATTCATCGACGCCTATTTCACCGGCACGGCGACCAAGGTCGAAGGGGCCGGCATCACCGAGATCGCGGAAGAGACCGAACGCCGCCACGCGCTGGCCTTCGGCGACGCGCCGATCTACCGCTCGGAATTGGATGTCGGCGGCGACCTGGCCTTCCGTATCCGCGGCGAGGAACACGTGTGGACGCCGGAAACCATCGGCACCCTGCAGCACGCCGTGCGCTCGGCCAACTACAAGCAGTTCAAGGCTTATACCGCCAAGGTCGATAACCAAGTCGCCAAGCTGAAAAACCTGCGCGGGCTGTTCGACCTGAAGCCCGTGGGCAAGCCGGTGCCGCTGGACGAGGTCGAACCCGCGTCCGAAATCGTCAAGCGTTTCGCCACGGGGGCCATGTCCTTCGGCTCCATCTCATGGGAAGCCCATACGACGCTGGCCATCGCCATGAACCGCATCGGCGGTCGCTCCAACACGGGTGAGGGCGGCGAGGACGGTGTCCGCTACAAGCCCCTGCCCAACGGCGATTCCATGAAGTCGCGCATCAAGCAGGTGGCATCGGGCCGGTTCGGCGTGACCACGGAATACCTGGTCAATGCCGACGATCTGCAGATCAAGATGGCCCAGGGCGCTAAGCCCGGCGAGGGCGGCCAGCTGCCCGGCCACAAGGTCGATGAATGGATCGCCCGCGTGCGGCATTCGACCCCGGGCGTCGGCCTGATTTCACCGCCGCCGCACCACGACATCTATTCCATCGAGGATCTGGCGCAGTTGATCCACGACCTCAAGAACGTGAACCCGAAGGCGCGGGTTTCGGTCAAGCTGGTGTCCGAAGTGGGCGTCGGCACGGTCGCCGCCGGGGTGTCCAAGGCCTATGCGGATCACGTCACCATTTCCGGCCACGACGGCGGGACGGGGGCCAGCCCGCTGACCTCGATCCTCAACGCCGGCGGTCCGTGGGAACTGGGCCTGGCGGAAACCCATCAAACCCTGGTCATGAACGCGCTGCGCGGCCGCATCGCCGTGCAGGTCGACGGCGGGGTGCGCACCGGACGCGACGTCGTGATTGGCGCCCTGTTGGGGGCCGATGAATTCGGCTTCGCAACCTCGGCCCTGATCGCCGAAGGCTGCATCATGATGCGCAAGTGCCACCTGAACACCTGCCCGGTCGGCGTCGCGACCCAGGATCCGGAACTGCGCAAGCGCTTCACCGGGGAGCCGGAACACGTCGTCAACTTCTTCACCTTCATGGCCGAGGAAGTGCGCGAAATCATGGCCTCTCTCGGCTTCCGCACGATCAACGAAATGATCGGCCGACGTGAAGCCCTGGACGTGCGGCCGGCGGTCGATCACTGGAAGGCCCATGGCGTCGACGTGACGCGGCTTTTGGCACCGGTCAAGCCGGCCGAGGGCGTGGCCGTCTACAACTGTGAAACCCAGGATCACGGGCTCGACAAGGCGCTCGATCATCAGCTCATCAAGCAGGCCAAGGACGCCATCGAGAACGGCACCCCGGTCAGCCTTGAGTTCCCGATCAAGAACATCAACCGCACGGTCGGCGCCATGATGTCGGGCGAGATCGCCCTGAAGTACGGCCACGAAGGCCTGCCGGACGACACCATTCACGTGAAGTTCACCGGTAACGCCGGGCAGAGCTTCGGTGCCTGGCTGACCAAAGGCGTGTCGTTCGAATTGGTTGGGGACGCCAACGACTACGTGGGCAAGGGCCTGTCGGGCGGGCGCATCGCCGTCTATCCGTCGCCAAAAAGCCCGATCGTGCCGGAAGAAAACATCATCGTCGGGAATACCGTTCTTTATGGCGCCATCGCCGGGGAATGTTATTTCCGCGGCATTGCCGGCGAACGTTTCGCCGTGCGCAACTCGGGTGCGGCCGCCGTGGTCGAAGGCTGCGGCGATCACGGCTGCGAATACATGACCGGGGGCACCGTCGTCATCCTGGGTGAGACGGGGCGCAACTTCGCCGCCGGCATGTCGGGCGGCATCGCCTATATCCTGGATGAGGCGGGCAACTTCGACACGCTCTGCAATCAGGGCATGGTCGAGCTGGAGCCCATCGACCCCAACGAACCCGACGACGGCACCGCCGACGTCGCGTCGGACCCGATGCGTTTTGATGCGCGTCGTCTCAAGGGCCTGATCGAGAATCACCTGCGCTATACGGGCAGCTCGCGGGCCAAACACATCCTGGACAACTGGGACGCCTACCTGCCCAAGTTCGTCAAGATCATGCCGGTGGATTACCGCCGTGCGCTCCGCGAGATGCAGGAGCGCGCCGCCGGCGCAGAAACGGCCGCATTGGCCGGGGAATAAATAATGGGAAAACCCACTGGATTTTTGGAGATCGAGCGTCACGATCGGTCTTACCGCCCGGTTGAAGAACGCCTGAAGCATTGGCAGGAGTTCGTCGAACCGCTGACCGACGCGGAAGTATCGGAACAAGGGGCCCGCTGCATGGACTGCGGCATCCCCTACTGTCACCAGGGCTGCCCGGTGAACAACATCATTCCGGACTGGAATGATCTGGTCTATCGCAACAAGTGGCGCGAGGGGCTGGATCTTCTGCACTCCACCAACAACTTCCCCGAGTTCACGGGCCGCGTCTGCCCCGCCCCCTGCGAGGCATCCTGCACCCTGAACCTGCAGGACGAACCGGTGACCATCAAGACCATCGAATGTTCGCTGGTCGACCGCGGCTGGGCCAAGGGTTGGATCAAGCCCCAGATTCCGGCTCATCACACGGACAAGCGCGTCGCCGTCGTCGGCTCGGGTCCGGCGGGCCTGGCCTGCGCCCAGCAGCTGGCGCGCGCCGGACACAAGGTCGTGGTGTTCGAAAAGAACGAACGCATCGGCGGTCTGCTGCGTTTCGGCATTCCCGACTTCAAGATGGAAAAACACCTGATCGATCGGCGCATCGCACAGATGCAGACCGAAGGGGTCGAATTCCGTCCCAACAGCCATGTCGGCGTGAACGTGGATGCCAGCGACCTGATCAAGGATTTCGACGCGGTCGCGCTGTGCGGCGGCTCCGAAAGCCCCCGTGACCTGCCGGTGCCAGGGCGTGAGCTGCCCGGCGTGCATTTCGCCATGGAGTTCCTGACCCAGCAGAACCGCCGGGTCGCCGGGATCAACACACCCCAGGGTGCCGAGATCATGGCCACGGACAAGCATGTCATCGTCATCGGCGGCGGTGACACTGGATCGGACTGCGTCGGCACCTCGAACCGCCATGGCGCGGCCTCAGTCACGCAGCTGGAGCTTATGCCCCAGCCGCCGGAAAAGGAAAACAAGGCCCTGACGTGGCCGGATTGGCCTCTCAAACTGCGCACCTCGTCGTCGCATCAGGAAGGCGTGGAGCGGGATTTCGCGGTGATGACCAAGTCGTTCACCGCCGGCCCCGACGGACGGGTCAGCGCGCTGAACGGCGTGCGCCTGGAATGGCAGCCCAACGACAAGGGCGGCATGGACATGGTCGAAGTTCCGGGAAGCGAGTTCACCCTGAAGGCCGACCTCGTGCTGCTGGCCATGGGTTTCGTCCATCCGATCCACGATGGGATGATCGAAGCCATGGGTGTCGATCTCGACCCCCGCGGCAACATCCAGGCCGATACGGACAAGTACGCGACGTCCCTGCCCAAGGTCTATGCCGCGGGCGACATGCGCCGGGGCCAGTCCCTGGTCGTCTGGGCGATCCGCGAAGGACGTCAGTGTGCCAAGTCGATCGACGAATTCCTGATGGGGACGAGCGACCTGCCGCGCTAGCGCGCGGCCATTCGCCCCGGCATCAACGTTGGATAACTCAAGAGCCGTCGTTCAGCAGGCGCTTGACCTCTTCCGCGTGGCGCAGGAACTTCGTCGCCGCGACGATCTTGCCGATGCCCGGCCCGTCGTCCTTGGCAAGCGGCAACCGCAGGGTCTGGCATTCGGCGACCAATCCGCTATCAAGTTTCCATGAGTTCTGCATCAGCACGGGACGGCCCGTATCGTAGACGGCCTGATACTGCGCCAGGACATCCGCCGCGTTCAATTCGCTCAGCCCGTCGATCACCGGCCTGCCCGTGGGGTCCGGGCGGTTGCCGAGAAACAGAAACCGTCCCGTGCCCCAGAACCGGTAGACGAAATCGACCGGCGCCGGGCCGGTGTCCACAATTGTCAGAATCGCGAGAATATCCGGCTCCAAATCGATCAGCCGGAAACCCTCGCCGATGGCACCGCCCCAATGCGGCAGATCAGGCGGTGACGACAACCCTGTCCAGTATTCAAACAGCGCCGCCAGTCTTGGTTCCATCACTTGGGGATCGATGGAAAGTGCTTCCATCCGCGGCTTCTGTTCGACCATTCTTCTCCCCTCGGGTATAAATCCCATTAAAGGTTAGGCCTTGATCGGATCGGAGATCAACCATTGCCCACATATGATTTCAAACGGCCGTGACGACCCGTCCCGTCATCGGCATCCTTCTGGACTACCAGGAAGAGGGTAGCTTTTCCCGACGCCCGCATTACGCGTTGCGCCAGGCCTATTTCGATGCCGTATGGGCTGCGGGCGGATTGCCCGTGGGCCTGCCCTATATTGCGCAGGGATGGGACGATTATCTGGATGCGGTCGGCGGCGTCATCGTGCCGGGCGGCTTCTACCCTTTCCCTGAGGTGTATTACGGCGGCGAGATCGTCGTCGCCGAAGCGCCGCATCCCCGCCATGCCGCAGAGGTTCCTCTGGTGCGGGCCGCCATCGACCGGGATGTCCCCTTGTTGGGCATCTGCGCCGGCCTTCAGGTGCTGGCCGTGGTCGAGGGCGCGAGCCTGATCCGCGACTTGAAATCGGAAATCGCGGGCCCCATCGACCATCTCAATGAAAAACCGGCGGAAGAACCCGCCCATGCGGTGACCGTGATGCCGGACACCCTGTTGCATCGGATCGTCGGGCACGACGAGATCATGGTCAACACGGCGCATAACGAGGCCCCCCGCACGCTGCCGCCGACGCTGGTGGTCAATGCCGTGGCGCCTGACGGCGTGATTGAGGGGGCCGAACGCCCCGACCGAAAATTCTGCATGGGCGTCCAATGGCATCCGGAATTCTTTTTGGATAAGCGTGATCCCAATCAGGCCCTGTTTCGTGCCCTGGTCGAGGCCGCGCGGTGAGCGGTCCGACTGCCGGCACGGCGACCATCGGCATTGCCGGCTGCGGCACCATGGGCCAGCCCATGGCGGAATGCCTGCTGGCGGCGGGGGTCGATGTCTGGGGCCATGATGTCAAAAATATTGACGAATTCGGCAATTTCGCACCGCGCATGATCGCGGATGCGGGCGATTTCGCCGCGCGCTGCGACATCGTGCTGTCCGTGGTCCGCGACCTGCGACAAACGGAAGATCTGTGTTTTGGCGATCAGGGCATCCTGCGGCGGGACCGCCGGCCGGATCTATTCGTGACCTGCTCAACCCTGTCACCGCGCGCCGTGGCCGATTTGGCGGCGCGTATGCCGGCCGGTATCGATTTCGCCGACGCCCCCATGTCGGGCGCCCCCTTTCGCGCCGCCCGTGGCACGCTGACCTTCATGGTCGGCGGCGCCGAGGCGACGGTGGAGCGCCTGATGCCCCTGTTCCAGGTCATGGGCGACGGCATTCATCATCTCGGTCCCGTCGGGGCGGGCATGACCTGCAAGGTGCTGAACAATTTCGTCGGCGTGGTCGGCGTGATCGCCGTACGCAAGGCCCTGGCCTCGGCCCAGGCCCTCAGCCTCGACCGGCGGCGGCTGTTGAATGTCATGGCCATGTCGTCGGGGTCCACCTGGTACGGCGACAACATCGATGCCATCGACTGGTCGCGCCAGGGGTATGATCCGGGTAACACCATCGGCATCATCGAAAAAGACGTGAAGGCCTATCTCGACGCCCTGGATGATGGCGGCGGCGCGTTCGAAGCGGCATTGCTGGACGAACTGCGCGAACTTGAGCCCCTTGACCTTGAACCGGGACCACTGTCGTGACGGGGCGTTGGTGGATCGTTCTGGCCGGCGTTTCCGGCGCCCTTGCCGTGGCGCTTGCCGCCTACGGCAGCCACGGGCTGGAGGGCGATGCGGTCCTTAAGGGCCAATTCGCCACCGCCAACCGCTTTCACATGTGGCATACCCTGGCCCTGATCGGCGCGGCCCTGGTCCGGGATCGGGCGGGGACCAGGGCCGGGCCGTGGGCCGCTGGGGCGGCGGCCCTGTTCACGTTGGGCATCCTGCTGTTCTCGGGTGCGCTCTACGGTGCGACGGCGCTCGGCCTGTGGAGCCTGACCTTTCTTGCCCCCTGGGGCGGCTTTGCCCTTATGGCCGGCTGGCTGGCGCTTGCCGTGGCGGGGTTTCGCGCACGGCCTTAACGGGGGCGGCGGACCACCCGGCACCCCCCTGCCCTCTGGGTGGCAGATGGACGAAACGGTGGCCCCGAACCGTGAAGGCCTCGGACAGCGCCGTCATGTCGTCGATCAGCGGCTGCTGCCAGTCGGGGCCGACCAGGCGCAAGGCCATGGCCTGGGCCCGGTCGCCATCGCCCGCCTGCACGGCGGCGGCAAGCGCCACCAGGGCGCGTTCGTCGCCGGTGGTCGTGCGCTTCCAGGCCTTGTGGAAATGCATCATGCGGCGCCCCCCGGCATTGAGGGTTTCGATCACCCCGCGCAGCGCCTCCATCGCCCGGACGGCCGGGACCTCGCCGAAATGGGCGCGGTACTGCACGCCGATCAGGGGCCAGTTTTCCGGCCCGTGCAGCCACAGCCGGATCGGCTTGATCAACAGGCATTCGGGCAAGTCGAGGTCGGAGAAATCAAGCCGCCGGGGGCGCTCCATCGCCTGGTCCGTGGCGCCGCAGGCCGGAACATGATGGCGCAAACCGCGATGCCCGGAAGCCGGCACGGTACCGCCGACGACATCGTCCCCGGCCTCGTAGCCGAAGGTGCGCGGTGCTTCCATCGGCGAACCGCCGCCCGTCCGCATCGCCCCGTCGATCCTGTCCCCGCCACTAGGCCCCATATGTCCCATCAATGCCGTCCCATATGCTGTTTGTTCACGTCAATTCCATGCAATTGCAAATCATTCGCATTTGCATGTCAAGAGAAAAGGAAAGGCATCTTGCGGCAAAGAAAAGCCGGCGCCCCGAAGGGACGCCGGCTTCCCGGTCGATATGAGGCGCGGGATTAAGCAGCGGCGCGAATGGCGGCAGCCTTGACGCTGTCTTCCACATGGCTTTCGAACTGGCCGAAGTTGGCTTCGAAACGCTGTGTCAGGTCGCGCGCTTGGACGTCGTAGGCGGCGGCGTCAGCCCAGGTGTTCTTAGGGTTGAGAA
The DNA here is from genome assembly GCA_048263775.1 of Rhodospirillales bacterium. Taxonomy (GTDB): domain Bacteria; phylum Pseudomonadota; class Alphaproteobacteria; order Rhodospirillales; family Casp-alpha2; genus UBA1479. The sequence goes on along the minus strand of JBLXDU010000008.1, from coordinate 41,365 downwards.
CCTCCGTCGGCACGTTCGGGCAGGCGTTGGGCACCAGCACCCCGAAGTTGGGATCGGGGGTGAAGCCGGCGGCGTCGAGTTTGCCGTCCAGCGCCGCGTGCAGCATGGCCCGGGTATAGGCGATCTTCATGCGCTCGCCCTCGCCGTAGCCGCCACCGGACCAGCCCGTATTGACGAGCCAGCATTTGGCGTTGTGCTTGCCCATCTTTTCGCCCAGCAGCTTCGCATAGACCGTGGGATGGCGCGGCATGAAGGGAGCGCCGAAGCAGGTCGAGAACGTCGCCTGCGGTTCCTTCAGGCCCCGTTCCGTGCCGGCGACCTTGGCCGTATAGCCGGACAGGAAATGGTACATGGCCTGATCCGGGGTCAGCTGGCTGATCGGCGGTAGGACGCCGAAGGCATCGCAGGTCAGCATGACGATATCCTTGGGCTGCCCCCCGCATCCCGTGGCCGATGCGTTGTGAACCTTGGAGATGTCGTAGCTGACGCGGCCGTTTTCCGTGAGTGACGGATCGAAGAAATCCAATTCACCGGCGACCGGGTCCATCACCACGTTCTCGATGATCGAGCCGAACGTATGGCAGAGGTCGAAGATTTCCGGCTCCGCCTCATGGGTCAGGTTGATGGTCTTGGCGTAGCAGCCGCCTTCGAAGTTGAAGACCCCGACATCGCCCCAACCATGTTCGTCGTCACCGATCAGCGTGCGCGAGGAATCTGCCGACAGGGTCGTCTTGCCGGTGCCCGACAGGCCGAAGAAGATGGCCGTGGCGCCGTCAGCACCCTGGTTGGCGGAACAATGCATGGGCAGCACGTCGCGGGCCGGCATCAGGAAGTTCATGATCGAGAAGATCGACTTCTTGATTTCGCCGGCATAGGCCGAACCGCCGATGATGATCATGCGACGCGAAAGGTGCACGACGATGAAGGTGCCGGACGTGGTCCCGTCCTGGGCAGGATCGGCGGTCAGCGACGGCGCCTGGATGACCGTGAACTCGGGCTCGAACCCGGCCAGGTCATCGCGCGGCGGCTGAATGAACATGTTGCGCGCGAACAGATTGTGCCAGGCTTCCTCGGTCACCACCCGGACCTTTAGGCGGTAATCGGGATGGGCGCCGGCATAACAGTCCTGCACGAAGGCGTCCTTGCCCTGGTAATGCTTTTGCATCTTGGCGAGCAGGCCGTCGAAATGGGCCTCGGAAATCGGGCGGTTGACGTTACCCCACCAGATCTCGCCCTTGGTGGCGTCTTCCTCGACGATAAAACGGTCGTTGGGTGAACGGCCCGTGTGCTGACCCGTTTCGGTGACGATGGCGCCGCCGGCCGAAACCCGGCCTTCGCCGCGGCGGACCGCTTCTTCGAACAGATGATGGGCATCAAGGTTCCAAAAGGCCCGTTTGACCCCCGCCAATCCGTGGTTGTCCAATCCGAAGCTGGAAATGAAGTGTCCTGCGTTCTCCACAATAAACTCCCTGAGGATAATGATTACGCCCGTCGCCCGCGGCGATGCGGTGACCGTTTCGATTCGATGAAAGGGATGGATAAACGCCGACGGCCGCCCCCCGGCGGATCGTCACGCGCGATGTCCCTGGTGTTTCCCTGCGCCCTGTTAATCAAGGTTTCCTGCAAAACCTAGCCTTCCCGGCAAGAGGGGGCAACATTCCTTTCACATTTTTGCCGCCGAAAATGCCGGGTTTCAGGACTTGGCCCGAGCCTTTGCCGCAAGATCGACCAAAGCCTGCCGTAGGCCGCCCGCATCGGCCGCCAGGGCATCGAATTCAAGGCGCGCCGGGGCGTCGTTCCGCATCAGGTCCAGGCCCCAGGGATCGCAGGCGACGGCGCGCCAGCCCTGGCCTTTTCTGCGCAACAGCTTGTTGGCGTAAAGGTCGAGGGCCGTGCCGTGGTCGGCATTCATATGATCGATCACGGCCGCTTCCGCCTGGGCGACGGCGCGCACGGCGGCCGGAGGCGGCGCGATGTCGGCCGCCTTCAGCCATTGCGCGCGGGCGAACCCGCCGACCAGATGCACCCGGTCGATGTCCATGCGGTAAAATCCGAAGTCGCCGAAATCGGCGTAGCGCGCGGCCCCCGGATGGCGGGCCAGAAAGCGGGCGCGATGGCGCTTCGCCGTGGTCGGGGCGACCGTGCCGAGGACCGAGATGCGCGGCCCCTGCTGCGGGTTCTTGTGGCGCAGGGCGCGTTCGATCAGCAGCGACGCCTTTGGGTCTTTCGCAAGATTGCCCGTGTGATCGGACAGGCCGGAAAACAGAAAAATGGGGGAGCCGTCCATATCCGGTGCATAGGTGACGAGCGAGCCGTAGGGCCAATGCGCGCGCCCCCGAAAGGTCGTGGACAGGACACCGGCACGCCCGCCCATCAGCAGGCGGCGGATCTCGGCAATCAGGGCATCACGGGGAACGGAAGGCGGGCGGACCATCGCGGCGGAACCTCCTTGAACGGCGGGCGGCGGAACCGTCCCGCCGCCCGGCATTCAAGACTGCCCGAAGGCAGGTCGCTGCTCAAGTCAGCTGGAAGCGTTTGGCCAGGGTGCCCGTGGCAAAGCCGAGGAAGGCCCAGAAAACCGCCGCCGTGACCAGGGAGGCCGCGACGAAATGGGCCGCCAGTTCCGGCGGCACGGGCCCGCCCATGGCTTCGGCCTGGGGTGCCCCCAGAATATGGGGCAGGGCAAGCATCCCCGCGCCGGCCCAGGGCATCCAGCGTTGGGCGCCGAGAAACATCAGACCGAGCCCGCCCGCCGTCAGGGCGGGGCAGAGTATCCACCAACCCTGCCGGCCGGTCCGGTCGGCGGGCATGGCGCCCGGCACCTCGGGCGGCAGGCCCAGGGCCGGTGCCAGGGACACGACCGCGAACCCCGCAATGCCCCAGATCACACCCTGCCGGCCGTCGACGGGCCGGCCGCGCATGAACATCACCGCCGTCAGCACCAGGGCGAAGCCGATCGCCGTCAGCACGTTTGTCAGGGCGGTGAACAGCGTGCGCTCCAGCCCGTCTTCTGGCGACCAGGTTTGGGATTCCGCGTTCGAGCCATGATCGGCCGCCCCATGGGCAAGGTAGAGCCGCCCACCGGTCAGCCCGCGCGCCGTCAAATCCAATTGGGCGTGGCCGCCCAGGGACGCCGCGGGTTTGCCTTCGAATTTCTCGGCATGGAGGATGATCGGCGTGGTCGTGAAGTGCTGCAGCACCGATACGGCCAGCCCAGCCGCCAGCCCGGCCAGCAGCGCGACCGCAAAAATACGTCCTGTCATGATGGCCCCCTTAGTGGCAGGGGAAGGAAAATGCGTGGCGCGTATCGTGGGCGGCGTTGTGGATGGCTTCCGGATGGGCGAAGCCCGTGCCGAACACCAGGAACGCCCCGAACATGAGAGCAAGAACCGCCGGCGCGGCGCGCTCGGCAACCGTGGCGTGAACGGCCTGTTGGGTATTTTCAGTGTGTACAGTCATTGCGTGAAACCTCCGATTTCAAAAACGTCGCGTTAAGGTTTCACCGCTGCGGCATACCGCCCCTGCAGGACCCCCGTCCTTCGGGTAACGCGGTGACAGGTGGCAGGTCTCCTGGCTTGTGGGTCGTCGTACCGTCCGGCCTTCCCGGGCACCCCGCCTTCCTTGCGGAAGAATCAGGCGTCCAGTGGCGCGACGGTGAACGGTACTCGCCACTCACAGTTGCGGGGGCAGCCACGGTTCGGGAGCCCCCGGATTGGGTCTGCTCCGTTTCGTGTTCCCTCTTAGCCCCGGGGCCTCATGCCCTTGATCGGGGAACCACCTGGCGCGGACTATAAGGAACAAGGGCGGCGGCGGTCAACGAATTGCAGCCATCCTGCCGCCGGGTTTGCCTTATTTCCCCCTTGGGATTGGTCAAAGACGCCCCATTCGCGTTAAAATTCTGCCATAAAGGCGGACGAGAGTGGCCTTCCGCCGGAGGAGCCTTATGGCAAATCCGGCGTATCGTCATTCGCCGCCCGGCAGGCCATCCGATCCCCGCCGGCGACCCGCAAGGAGGTTTCCATGCCCAGTTCCATCGCCCTGGTCGACGACGATCAAAACATCCTGACTTCCGTGTCCATGGCGTTGGAGGCCGAAGGCTACAACGTCACCACCTATTCCGACGGGGCCGAAGCCCTGGAAGGCCTGGGCCGGGTGCCTGTGGACTTGGCCGTGCTCGACATCAAGATGCCGCGCATGGACGGGATGGAGCTGTTGTCCCGTATCCGCGAGCGCGACAACCTGCCGGTGATCTTCCTGACCTCCAAGGATGACGAGGTCGACGAGGTCGTCGGCCTGCGCATGGGTGCCGACGACTACATCAAGAAACCGTTTTCCCAGCGCCTGTTGATCGAGCGCATCCGCGCCGTCCTGCGCCGCCGGGAACTGGAAGGCAAGGAGCCCGATTCCAAGGACGTGGTGCGCCGGGGTGAATTGGTACTCGACCCGTCCCGCCACCTTTGCACCTGGAAGGGCAAGGAGGTGAACCTGACGGTCACCGAATTCCTGATCGTCGAGGCCCTGGCCCGCCGCCCCGGACATGTGAAAAACCGCGACCAGTTGATTGACGCCGCCTACGGCGAGAATATCTATGTCGATGACCGAACGATCGACAGTCACATCAAGCGGCTGCGCCGCAAATTCCGTGCCGTGGACAATGAATTTTCGGAGATCGAAACGCTGTACGGCATCGGCTACCGCTATAAGGCGGAATAGCTTGCACGCAGCACCGATCGCCGCGTTTGCCGCCCTGTTCCGGGGCTTAAGGGGGCCCATGGCCAAGGACGGAACCCATCCTGAGGACGGCCCGGCCGCGCCGGAGTCCCCGGCGGGCGGCGGCAGTGCGTCCGCCGGACCGGCGGAAGATTCCCCGCGCAGCGGCGAGCGGCAGCGCAAGCGGCGCCTGATCTCGCCGATTTCCGTTCACATCCTGGCCATCAACATGCTGGCCCTGTCGATCCTGGTGGCCGGGGTGCTGTATCTGGGCGACTACCGGCAAAGCCTGATCCGCGCCGAGCTGTCGGCCTTACGCACCCAGGCGCAGCTGTTCGCCGTGGCCCTGGCCGAAGGCGCCATGCATCTGGACCAATCGTCGGAACAGCAGGTCGCCACCAACATTCGCAACCAGATGCTGCGCCGGCTGGTCGAGGCTACGGGCACCCGCGCCCGCCTATTCAACCGGGCCGGCGAACTGGCCGCCGACTCGCGCTATTTCGGCAAAACCCGCCAGGCGGTGGAGGTCGAACAACTGCCGCCGCCGGGCACCGACGAGGGCGGCACGGCCGACGCCATGTTCGACATCTACGACCGCCTCACCCGTTGGTTGCCGGGGACCCTGCCGCTCAGCCATTACCGGGAAATTCCCGAACCTTCGGCGGCCGATTATCCCGAGGTCATGTCCGCCCTGATGGGCGACGACAGCCGGATCGTGCGGGCCTATTCCCAGGACAGCATGATGCTGTCGGTCGCCGTGCCGGTGCAGCGGTACAAGCGCATTCTGGGCGCCTTGATGTTGACCAAGCCGTCGGCCACCATCGACAACGCGCTGCTGGACGTGCGTTTGGATATTCTGAAGATCTTCGGCGTCGCCATCGCCATCACCACGTTCCTGTCGATCTATCTGGCGCGCACCATCGCGCGGCCCGTGAAGCGCCTGGCCGCCGCCGCCGACCGCGTGCGCCGCGACCACAGCCGCGAAGAGGAAATCCCCGATTTCACCACCCGCAATGACGAAATCGGCGATCTGTCCCATGCGCTCCGCGGCATGACGGCGGCGCTCTGGACCCGCATGGATGCGATCGAGCGGTTCGCCGCCGACGTGGCGCATGAGATCAAGAACCCGCTGACCAGCCTGCGCAGCGCGGTCGAGACCGCGGCCCGGATCAAGGACATCGACCAGCAACGCAAGCTGATGTCGATCATCCAGGACGATGTCGGTCGCCTGGATCGCTTGATCTCCGACATTTCCGACGCGTCCCGCCTGGATGCCGAACTGTCGCGTTCGCACCGCGAGCCGGTCGATCTGGCCGGCATGCTATCGACCCTGGCCGATGTCCATGCGACGACGGCAGCGGACGGTGGGCCGAAACTGGTGCTGGAGATCATGGACGGCGAGAAACTGTCGGTGCAGGGCATGGAAGGCCGCCTGGTCCAGGTGTTCCGCAACCTGATCGCCAATGCCGTGACCTTCAGCCCACCGGGCGGCGCCATCCGCATCACCGCGTCGCGCGACCGCAAGGCCGCGGTTGTCACCATCGACGACGAAGGCCCCGGCATCCCCCCCGGCAAGGAAGAGGCGATTTTCCAGCGCTTCTACACGGAACGCCCGCAGGGCGAAAAATTCGGCACCCATTCGGGCCTGGGCCTGTCGATCTCGCAGCAGATCGTCGACGCCCACGACGGCACCATCCGCGCGTCCAACCGCATCGGCGCGGACGGCAAGGTTCTGGGCGCCCGGTTTACGGTCTGCCTGCCGGCGGCCTAGGACTTCTTCAGACTGACCAGGATGGTGTCCGCCGCCATCTGCCCACCGACCCGTTCGCGGTTTCGGTGATCGGCCAGGATGCGGCGGAATTCGCCCCAGTTGGCGAGCACCACCGGTAGGCGGGCGAGGCCGCGGACCCGGCCCTCGCCCCGCACCTTGTCGCAAGTATGCTTGAGCGCCCGTTTCCAGGGCGCCTTGGCCTTGGGCATCCAGGTTTCCAGATCCAGCCCCAACACCCGCGCCAGGCCGCCAAGAGCCTGGATGTTCCATCGCGTCATGTGATGGGGCGGCAGGTTCATGACGTCGTCATGCAGGTATTCGCGGCTCATCGGTGAATAGGGCACGGAAAACAGGATGCGGCCCTTCGGCGCCAGCAGGTTCTTCACGGCCCCCATGAGGGCCCCCGGCGTCGCGACATGCTCCAAAACATGGCTGAGCACCACGGCGTCATAGGTCCCGGCGGCCTTGGTGATGACCTGTTCCAGGGTGTCGCGGCGCACGTCGAGCCCGCGCGCCTGCGCCTTCTTGACCGAACTTTCCGACAGGTCGATGCCCTGGGCCGTGACCTGGGGCAGGTCTTTCAGCGTTTCCAGGAAATCGCCCTGCCCGGCGCCCAGCTCCAGCAGGCGCAGCGGCCGCGCCTCCGCCGCCAGCACATCCTTGATCCGTGCCCATTCCCAGCGCCCTTGGGCGTGGTACTTGGCGAACCCGGTCAACCAGTCGTAGAACGCCGCCCCCCCTGCCAGCATGGGGTCCGCATAAACCAGGGCGCAGTCGGCGCAGCGCACGATGTCGTAGTCGCCGGGCACGGCCCCCGCGGGCGGGGCGGCCCCGAACACGGCGTTGAGCCCGCGCGCGATCTCGTCCGCGTCAAGGTGGCGGATCACGGCGCCGGGGCCGGAACAGACGGGGCATTTCGCGGTCATGGCCGCCCTTATACCCCCAGACGGCGGATCAGTAATTAACCGATTCGCCGGAGCCGCCGTCGACCGCGATGCACTGGCCCGTGACCATCCCCGCCATGGGCGAGCAGAAGAACAGCACCGCATTGGCCATGTCCTCGGGCGCGACCAGCCGGCCCATGGGGATTTCCTGCTCCCGCTTGGCCATGGCGTCTTTCAGGCTGATGCCCGCGTCATTGGCTTCACGCTGGAAAATCTGCATGACCCGCTCCGTCGCCGTGAAGCCGGGATGCACACAGTTGATGGTCACCCCACCCTTGGCCGCGCGGGTCGCCAATTGCTTGGTGAAGTTGGCGACGCCGGCGTTGACCACGCCGTTGGTCACCCGCAGGGGGGCGACGATGCGCGCCGTCATGCCGCCGATGTTGACGATGCGGCCCCAACCCTTTGCCTCCATGCGCGGCAACAGAATCCGCGCCAGGCGGATATAGGCCATCAGCTTGACGTCGATGTGGTAGCGGAACAGTTCGTCCGTCTGCTCATCGAAGGGGGCCGCGGTCGAGGTCACGGCGTTATTCACCAGGATGTCGATCCCGCCGGCGGCGGCCAGGGCCTGGTCGGCGAATTTTTCCACATCCTCCAGCTTCGACACGTCGGCCTGGAACGGCCAGGCTTCGACCCCAAGTTTGCGGATGTCCGCCGCCGTCGCTTCCAGGCTCTCCATCGTGCGCCCGCAGAGCGCGATATTGGCCCCCTGCTTGGCCAGGGTCAGCGCGATGGCCCGGCCGATGCCGCGCGAGCCACCAGTGACGAAAGCGGTCTTGCCCTTCAATTCGAAATCCATGTGATCTGTCCTCCCGTGAGGTTCTGCGATGCCCCCGCTTGCGCGCAGCATGGCGCAGCGGAACGGCCCCGTCCACGGGGGGGCTTGTGAATTTTCCCCACGCGCGGGCGGTTTGCAAAAAACCGGGACAAGAAAATGTACCGATAGCGCCGGTGAGTGTTTTTAAGTCTCAAGAATTGGCTGGACAGGACCGACAAGCCATTCCAACCTCCCCGCTTATGCGGATGGTTCATGAACAAGTCCATGCCACCTGCGTCGCCATCGGCGGCGCGGGCGTCCTGCTGCGCGGCCCGTCGGGGGCGGGCAAGTCGGATCTGGCGCTGCGCCTGATCGACGGGGGGGGCGCCGACGGCCCCCGCCTGGTCGCCGACGACCGGGTCGACCTAAGCTTGCGCGCCGGGCGTGTCTGGGCGCGGGCCCCTGGGCCTCTCAAGGGCCTGTTGGAAGTGCGCGGCGTCGGCATCATGCCCATGAAGGCCCTGGACGAAGCCCCCATCGCCCTGGTCTGTGACCTGGTCGCCCCGGCCCTGGTCGAGCGCCTGCCCGAAGTTGTGACGACCCCGATCCTGGACCTGGACATTCCCTTCATTCGGCTGGCCCCGTTCGAGGCTTCGGCCCCCGCCAAGATCCGCTTGGCGCTGCGCCGCCTGCCCTGGGAAGCGGTGGACGGTGACACCGATATCATCGCGGGCCGTATCGGAGAACACTCATGACGTCCGGCAACGAACAGGCGCCGCCGACCGGGAAACTGCCGCTGGTGCTGGTCACCGGGGTATCGGGGGCCGGCAAGTCATCGGCCCTCAAGGCGCTTGAGGACATGGGGTTCGAGGCCGTCGACAACCTGCCGCTGTCACTGATGGGCCGGCTGGTCGCCCCCGGGGCGTTTCCCCATCCCATCGCCGCCGGCGTCGACATCCGCACCCGCGAGTTCGGGGCCGAGGCGTTTTTGGAACAGATCGACGAACTGCGCGCGCGCGCCGATGTCGATGTGAAGGTCCTGTTCATGGACTGCGACGATCAGGTGCTGACCCGCCGCTATGCCGAAACCCGACGCCGTCATCCGCTGGCCATCGACCGGCCCGTGGCCGACGGCATCCGCCAGGAACGCACCCTTCTGGCCCCCGTGCGCGAACAGGCCGACGTGGTGATGGATACCTCCGACATGTCGCTGGGCGCGCAGAAAGCGGCCATGGAAGACCATTTCGCCGTTCAGAGCGACCTGGGCCTGCCCGTGTTCGTGGTCTCCTTTTCCTATAAAAACGGCGTGCCGCGCGATGCCGACCTGGTGTTCGACGTGCGGTTCCTGAAGAACCCCCATTACGACCTGGACCTGCGGCCCCTGACCGGCCTGGACGAAAAAGTCGGCCAGCATGTCGCGGGGGATCCCGGGTTCGACGAATTTTTCAGCCATCTGACGGCCCTGTTGGGGCCACTGCTGCCGCGCTATGCGGCGGAGGGAAAAAGTTATCTGACCATCGCCATCGGCTGCACCGGCGGGCGTCATCGCTCCGTCTATGTCGCCGAGCGTTTGGGTGCTTGGCTGGACAGCCAGGGAGAAAAGGCGCGGGTGCGCCATCGCGACTTGGACAAAAGATGAAATTCGTACCAATATCCCTTTCCGGAAAGATACCGAAGCGGACCAAATAAGCCGCCGGACCGGGGAGCCGCTACTTCTTGAGGGACACACTCGAATGATGGAATGCCTGTCATGATCGGATTGGTCGTCGTAACCCACGGCAATCTGGCGACGGAAATGATTTCCGCCCTGGAACACGTGGTCGGGCCGCAACCCGATGTGGCCGCCGTGTGCATCGGGCCCGAGGACGACATGGAAGAACGCCGCGCCGAAATCATGGAGCGGGTCGAACAGGTCGATTCGGGCGAAGGCGTGGTGGTGCTGACCGACATGTTCGGCGGCACGCCGTCGAACCTGGCGATTTCCATCCTGGATCGCGCCAATGTCGAGGTGATCGCCGGAATCAACCTGCCGATGCTGGTCAAGCTGGCCAGCGTGCGCAAAACCGAACCCCTGGCCAAGGCCGTCGAGGCGGCCCAGGAAGCGGGCCGCAAATACATCAACATCGCCTCGCACCTGCTGACCCAGGAAGCGCGCTAGCGCCAGGCGCTGGGGATTTATATGCCGTCGCGTACCGTCACCATCGTCAACATGCGCGGCCTGCACGCCCGTGCGGCTGCCAAGTTCGCCAAGCTGGCGGGCGAGTTCAAAGCCGAGGTTCTGGTCTCCAAGGACGGCCAGACCGTGGGCGGGCGATCGATCATGGGATTGATGATGCTGGCCGCTGCCCCAGGTACGGAGATCGAAATCGCCTGCGACGGCGACGGCTGCGGGGCCGCGCTGGAAGCCCTGGCCGCGCTGGTCGAGGACGGCTTCGACGAGGAACTGTCGGATACCCCGGCGCCGGGCAAGTGACGCCCGTGACATGAGGGGGAACATGGAAAAACGTTTCGAGGGAATGGGCGTATCGCCCGGAATTGCCGTGGGCCCCGCCCATGTGCGCGAAGCCGGCACGCTCGAAGTTCCCGAACGCCATGTCGCCAAGAAGGGCCGGCCGGCCGAGGCCAAGCGTCTGACCGCCGCCGTGATCCTGGCCCGCCGCCAGATCAAGCGCCTCAAGGCCCAGGCCCAGAAGGACACCGTCACCCAGGAAATGCATTTCCTGTTCGACGCCTATCTGCAGATGCTGGAGGATTCGCGTCTGGTGCGCGGTGCCCAGGACCTGATCCAGGGCAAGGGCCTGAACGCCGAGGCGGCGGTGCAGAAGACCCTGACCGGCATCATTCACGCCTTCCAGGCCATGGATAACGCCTATATCGCGGCCCGGGTCGAGGACGTGCGCGACGTCGGCAACCGCATCATCCGCAATCTCATGCGCGAACCGTTGAAGCCGTTCAGCCAAGCTGCGTCGGGGTCGATCATCATCGCCGACCAGTTGTCGCCCGCCGACACGGCGCAGCTGGACCCGGCCCGCATCGCAGGTGCCGCGACGGCGCTCGGCGGGGCCGAGGGGCACGCCGCGATCATGGCGAGGGCGCTGGGCATTCCCCTCGTGCTCGGCGTGCCGGACCTGGCCGATGCGGTGAGCACGGGCGCAAAGGTCATCATCGACGGCACCCGCGGCACGGTCATCGTCAACCCGACGGCGCGCACGTTGGGCGTCTACGAACAGCTTAAGGTCGACGCCCGGAAAGTCGCTGAACGCCTGGGCCATATGCGCACCGTACCCGCCGTCACCCGCGACAACGTGACCGTGGCGCTGTCCGCCAACCTGGAACTGCCCATCGAGCTTGAGATGGTCAAGCGCAACGGGGCCGCCGGGATCGGCCTGCTGCGCACGGAATTCCTTTATATGAGCCGCGACGACACGCCGACCGAGGAAGAGCAATACGTCGCCCTCAAGGAAATCGTCGACGCCATGGACGGCAAACCGGTGACCATCCGCACCCTCGATGTGGGCGGGGAGAAACCGGCCCAGGGGCTGTTGGGCGACCTTGGTGAGGCAGCGGCATCGGCGCTGGGCCTGCGCGGCATCCGCCTGTCCCTGAAGCACACCAAAACCATGGACGCGCAATTGACCGCGATCCTGCGCGCCGCCTGCCATGGGCCCGTGCGGATTCTGCTGCCCATGGTGTCCACCGTGTCGGAAGTACGCCAGACGCGGGATGCCCTCAATCGGGCCGCGCAAAAACTCAAACGTCGCAAGGCCCCCCTTCCCGATCCCCTGCCCCCCCTGGGCGTGATGATCGAGGTGCCGGCGGCGGCCCTTGCCGCCGATGCCCTGGCCCAGGTTTCGGACTTCTTCGCCATCGGCTCGAACGACCTGACCATGTACACGCTGGCCACCGACCGCACCAACGAGCATGTGGCCCATCTGTTCGACTCGCTGCATCCGGCGGTGCTGCGCCTGATCCAGTTCGCGACCAGTGCGGCGCTGCGCGCGCGCATCCCCATCAGCCTGTGCGGCGAAATCGCGGGCGATCCGCGCTACGCGCCGCTGCTGTTGGGTCTGGGCCTGCGGGAGCTGTCCATGGTGCCGGCCAACATTCCGCTGGTGAAGCAGCGCATCCGCGAGATGGACATCGCCGCCGCCACCCGCCGCGCCGACGCCATCATGGGCCAGGTCGACCCGGGCCGCATCGCGACGCTGCTGGACGATTTCAACGGACTTTCCTAAATCTCAGCGTCGCCGAGCCAACTTGTAATCAGGTCGAGAACGGCCGCCGGCGCCTCCATCGGCGTCATATGGCCGCAGTCCTCGATGATCTCGAACCGCGCCCCCGGAATGGCGTCCGCCATTTCCTGAGATTCTTTCAAGGACCGCAGTTCGTCCTGCCGCGCCCAGATGACCAAGGTCGGACAGGCGATGGCGGCGAGGTCCGGGCGGCCGTCGCGGCGCGAAATTGACAATTGCTTGATGAACGCGTCACCCCCCATGCGCAAGGCCATGTCCTTGACCTCCTGGATCAGGGCTTCGTCGTCGCGCAGGTCCGGATGGAAGGCCTTCTTCACGGCATCCGACGACAGGCCGCGAAACCCGCGTTTCTTCGTATGACCGATCAGGAAGGCGTTGCGTTTGACGATTTCGGGGCGCGGCGGGCGGGACGAGGAATTCATCAGCACCAGACCCCTGACCCGGTCGGGCGCAAGGCGCACGATCTCCCGGGCGACAAAGCCGCCCAGGGAAAAGCCGATCAGGATGAAGCGGTCGGGGGCGTTCTTAAGAAGGCCGCGGGCCGTCGCCTCCAGGTCGTCGGTGCGGCTCAGGTCGGCGAAGGCGCAGGTCCCGAGGTCCGCCAACCCGGGCTCCATGCGCGACCACAGGGCGCGGTCGGTCATGAAGCCGGGGCAGAGAAGGAAATGGCGGGAAGAATTCGTCATGGTCCCGTCTTAGCGGGCGCGAAAGTTCCTGGAAACTTTTTTCCGCGCAAATGCACCGTCGCGGCCCCTTATGGGGCCGCTCGGGATTTGCGACCTAACAGAGTGTATCCGCCATCTCCTTGAAGTTTTCAATGATCAGGTCAGGCTGATCCGGCCAGGCGCCGAACGGCCGCTTGCGCCGGTCGATGAAGGCCGTGCGCATGCCGAAGCTCTTGGCACCCACCACGTCGAATTCGTGGTTGGCGACGAACAGGCAGGACGTGCGGTCGTAGCCCGTGATCTCGCAGGCCGTGGCGTAGGTCGCCCAATGGGGCTTGAAGTAGCCCGCTTCGGCGACGGAGATGACATGGTCGAAGTCGAAGCCGATATGCGGGCCGGCGTTGGCCAGCATGTCCGGGTCGCCATTGGACAGGATGGCAAGCTCGTAACCGGCATCCCGCAGGCGGCCCAGGGCCTCGATCACGTCGGGGAAGGGCTTCAGCTTTTCGATCTCGGAGACCAGCCATTCGACCTCGGCCTGGGTGTATTTGATCCCGGCTCGGTCCATCACCACGGAGACGGCGCGGTGGCCGATCTGCCGGTAGGGCGTATGGCCACGGTCACACAATGCGTCGATCATGGAATTTTCGAAATGGGTGCGCCGCCACCAGGTGACGAAGCTGTGGGGATTGCCGTCCCAGCCCTTTTCTTTCAGGAACGGCGTGGCGATTTCCGTCAGGCCCTTCTGCATGTCGACGACGGTGCCGTACTGGTCGAACACCAGAATCTTGATTTCGCGCTTGAGAATGTCCGGATCGGTCATGTGGAAAGGTCCCTTTCAGGTCGCCAGTTGTTGAGCAGCGCGCAGTATGCCTTTGGCCAACAGGTTGGAAAATCGCGAAATTCTAGGCTCAGGGTCGAGATTTTCTCCGCATTTCGCGCGGGCCCGGCATCGGGCCGCCCCCGGGCCGCCCCTTGAAGATTGGCCCTGAGACTGCTACATCCCCGCATCACGCAAGACTTGGGCGGAACCCTGCCCAGAGAAATTATTTCACAATCATGCGCCCCCGGACATAAACGTCCGAGGTTTGCGCCGAACAGATTGAACAAACAGGAGTTCTATATGCCCTTCGACGATTACAAGGTTGCCGACATGTCACTTGCGGATTGGGGCCGCAAGGAAATCAGCATGGCGGAAACGGAGATGCCGGGCCTGATGTCGACGCGCGATGAATACCGCGCCCAGCAGCCGTTGAAGGGCGCGCGCATCGCCGGTTCCCTGCACATGACGATTCAGACCGCCGTGCTGATCGAAACCCTGAAGGACCTGGGCGCCGACGTGCGCTGGGCCTCCTGCAACATCTTCTCGACCCAGGATCACGCCGCCGCCGCCATCGCCGACGGCGGCACCCCGGTGTTCGCCCATAAGGGTGAAAACCTGGAGGAATACTGGGACTACTGCCACCGCATCTTCGATTTCCCGGAAGGCACCGCCAACATGATCCTGGATGACGGCGGCGACGCGACGCTGCTGATCCATCTGGGCATCGAGGCGGCGAAAAACCCGTCGGTTCTGGACAATCCGGGTTCGGAAGAAGCCGAATACATGTTCGCTTCGATCAAAAAGAAACTGGCCGAAGATTCCGGCTGGTACGCCCGCCAGGGCGAAGCCATCAAGGGCGTGACTGAAGAAACCACGACCGGCGTGCACCGTCTGTACGACATGCAGAAGAAGGGGACCCTGATGTTCCCGGCCATCAACGTGAACGATTCGGTCACCAAGTCGAAGTTCGACAACAAGTACGGTTGCCGCGAAAGCCTGGTCGACAGCATCCGCCGCGCCACCGACGTCATGATGGCCGGCAAGGTCGCCGTGGTCGCCGGTTACGGCGATGTCGGCAAGGGGTCCGCCGAATCCCTGAGCAGCGCCGGTTGCCGCGTGCTGGTCACCGAAGTCGATCCGATCTGCGCCCTGCAGGCCTGCATGGAAGGCTACGAAGTCGTGACCATGGAAGCCGCTGCCCCGCGCGGCGACATCTTCGTCACCACCACCGGCAACATCGACGTCATCACCGTCGACCACATGCGCGCCATGAAGGACCGGGCCATCGTCTGCAACATCGGCCACTTCGACAACGAAATCGAAGTCGCCAAGTTGAAGAACTTCAAGTGGAACAACATCAAGCCGCAGGTCGATGAAATCACCTTCCCGGACGACAAGCGCATCATCCTTCTCGCCGAAGGACGCCTGGTCAACCTGGGTTGCGCCACCGGCCACCCCAGCTTCGTGATGTCCGCCAGCTTCACCAACCAGACCCTGGCGCAGATCGAGCTGTGGACCCGCGGCGACAAGTACAAGAACGAAGTCTATGTGCTGCCCAAGCATCTGGACGAAAAAGTCGCCATGCTGCACCTGGAAAAGCTGGGGGCGCAGTTGTCGACCCTGCGCAAGGACCAGGCCGAATACATCGGTGTGGACGTCAAGGGCCCGTTCAAGACGGACGCCTATCGTTACTAATCCGGTCGTTCCACCGGAAAAGGTTAAGAGGCGGCGCGCAAGCGCCGCCTTTTGCTTTGTTATCAGGCAGTTCAATGATTAACATCCCTGCGTGCTAAGCAATATCACCCCCATCAGTGCATTCAGCGCCGGCCTGCTGCTCGGCGCGGGCCTGCTATTGATCGTCGCCTGGATGTTCCGGCGGCGCGCGGGCGAGGCCGAACACGAGCGTCGCCGGATCGAGGCCGTGGCCGTCAAAGCCCGGGAAATCCTGGCCGGATCGCCCGACGGCCTGTTTCTGTGGGACCGCGGATCGGGCGGCATCACCTGTTCACGCAAGCTGGCGTCGCTGTTGTCGTTGGCCGACGGCACCAACGCCAAGTTCGAAGACGTCATCGCCTGCTTTGACGGCGATTCGGCAAAACGGCTGAAGGCATCGGTCACTTTCCTGCACGAAGAGGGCCGACGGTTCGAAATCGTGCTGACCACCGCCGATTCGGGCGGCCGGCGCATGGTCCAGGCGGTGGGCGCGCGCGCCAGCGCCAAGGACGGCAAGGCGCTGGCCGACATGGTCTGGATGCGCGACATTTCCGCCGCCGCGAAACTGCTGATCGACCTGACCGGCGAGGGCGACCTGCCGGAAGCCCGTGACCTGCACCTGCGCGGCCTGCTGGATGCCCTGCCGTTCCCCATCTGGCTGCGCGACGGCGACCTGCGCGTCGTGTTCACCAACCAGGCTGCGCTCAACCAGCGCGTCGCCGGCCCCGACGACGGCCAGGCGGAAACGGCCCGCGACGAGGCCCGCGCGGTGACCCGCGTCCAGGATATGGAAAACGCCGGCGAGACCAAATCCTTCGACGTCACGGAATGCCCGCTCGCCACCGACGGCGGCGGCGACGGAGAGAACGCACCGGACACCGCCGTCAGCGGCTTGATCGGATACGCCTTCCCCCACGGATCGGGCGACAATCCGGCCCCGCCCCCGGCCGCCGAGCCGGCCGCCCTGCCGCCCTGGGCACAGATGGCGGAGGCCGTGCTCAAGGGGCTCGGCACCGGCATCGCCATCTTCGACCGTTCGGCCAAGCTGGTGTTCTTCAACGAAGCCTACCGCGATATGTGGCGGCTTGATTCCGCATGGCTGGACGAAGGGCGCGATTTTCCGGAAATCCTCGAACACCTGCGCGCCGAGCGCCGCCTGCCCGAGGTCCCCGACTTTCGCGCCTACAAGATGGAACAGCTGGCCCTGTTCGACGAAGCCGGCGACCCCATGGGCGATCTCATGCATCTGCCCGACGGGCGGACGCTGCGCGCCGTCGCCTATCCCATGCCGTCGGGCGGGCTTTCCCTCGGCTATGACGACGTGACCGACCAATTGGACCTGGAAAGTTCCAACAACGCGCGCGACGCCGTCTACCGCGCCAGCCTGGAAAATCTCAGCGAGGCCATCGCCGTGTTCGGATCGGACGGGCGCCTGAAGTTCTGGAACCCGGCCTTTTCCAGGCTGTGGGATTTGGGCGACGACGGGTTGAGTGCCGGCACCCACGTCAGCGACTTCGTCGAGGCGACCCGCCCCTTGGCCGCCACCGGCGGCGACTGGGACACCAAGAAAGCACAGATCCTGTCCGCCATGACCCGGCGCGAAGTCACCCGCGACGCCATCGAATGCGCCGACGGCCGTGTGCTGGAATTCGTCAACACGCCCCTGCCCGACGGCGGCGTGCTGATCGCCTATGCGGAAACGCGGGCGACCGAGGCCCCTGACTGCTGATCCTTGACCCCTGACTTTCGGCTGACTTTGACTCCGCACACTGACGCACTATATTGAGGGTGCGCCTGCGAACAGCCGCCCTCGGAAGAAGGCAATAAAAGGACCACAAGGTCATGAGTAGATCATTCGCGAAATTCCCGCTCGGCGAATTCGTCCGCCACCGCGTCTATGGATTCCGCGGCGTGGTGTTCGATATCGATCCCGAATTCAATAATTCAGAGGAATGGTACGACAGCATTCCCGCCGACGTGCGTCCGCGCAAGGACCAGCCGTTCTATCACCTGCTTGCGGAAAACCACGACAAGTCGCCCTATGTGGCCTACGTGTCGGAGCAGAACCTGGAACTTGAGGATTCGGACGAACTGATCGACCATCCGGATCTGCCGGACTATTTCACGGTCGATGACGACGGCCGCCTGATCTACCGCCACCCCATGAACTGACGCCCCTCGGGCATCATCGGATTACCGGCACGGCTGGGCCGCGAAATAGGCCGCCAGATTGTCGATCTGCGCATCGGTCAGATAACTGCCCTGGCGGGTCATCATGCTGTGCACGCGCGACTGGCCCGGCCGGGTCAGATCGATCCAATGGGTATCGCGGAACGACAGCAGCTGTGAGCGCAGATAGCCTTGCCGTTGTCCGGCGAGGGTCGGAATGAACATATGGCGGCTGTGCCCCGCCGCGCCGTGACACAGAAAACACCGGGTCGCCAACAGGGGTTTGGGCGGGGGGACTGACGGGCCGCCGTCCAGGTCGCGGGCGTTGACGCAGGCCTGGCGCGAAAAATAGCCGGCGACAATACCGACATCCTTGTGGTCGACCTTTGGCGCCTGGGCGTTCATCACCGGGTGCTTACGCTCCAGGCGGGTGAAGCCGCTGCCCCGCGGCACGAATTCCCGCTGGAACGCGGCGATCTGATGAATGAGGTATTTGGCATCCTGGCCCAGGATCGACGGCACGCGGGGTTTCTCGGCAAGATGCGCGTGCCCGTGGCACCGCAGACAAGGAACGGCGGCGGGTGGTGGGTCTTCCGATGCGGCGGTGCCGCTTAAAATCGCAGCCGCCAGCAAGACCACAGCCCCAAGGCCGCCTTTCAACAATCTTCCCAAGCGCAATTGTTATCCCCCCGGGTTCGGCCGCCGTGGCCTAATCCTTCCCCGGACCGGGCACGCCCTTGGTCGTGGAATATTCGAAATGCAGGATCTCGCCCGGCCGCGCCACCGCATGGGCGCCGTGGGCCGCGGCGGCGGCTTCGGCGAAGCCCGTCAGGATCAGCTTCAGCTTGCCGGGATAGGTGACGATATCGCCGGCCGCGAACAGGCCCGGGCGATCCGTCGCCATGGTCGCCGGGTCGACGGCAATGTGGTTGTCCTGGAGGTCCAATTGCCAGTCGGCGATCGGCCCCAGTTGCTGCAGCATGCCGAAGAACGGCAGCAGCACATCGGCGGGAAGCCGCCGCGCGTTGCCGTCGAGATCGCGGGCGATGACGGCGTCGAGCCGCCCGTTCGATCCGTCGAGACCACCCAGCTGAAAGGGAATGACCAGATCGACCTTGCCCGCCGCCGCCAGGTCTTCCAACCGGCGCACGTTGTCGGGGGCGGCGCGGAATTTCGCACGGCGATGGACTACGGCCAGCCTGTCGGCGACATCCGCCAGGGACAGGGCCCAATCGACGGCACTGTCGCCGCCGCCGGCAATGACCACGCGGCGGCCGCGGAAATCCTCAATCCGCCCGACCATGTATTTCACGCCCAGGCCGGGGCCCTGGTCTTCATAGGCCTCGATGCCGTCCAGGGGCGGGCGGTTGGGCCCGAAGGCGCCGACCCCGGCGCAGACGATGACCGTGGGGGCGGCGATCGCCGTGCCCCGGGCGGTTTCGACCCGCCAGATGCCGTCATCCTGCGTCAGGACGGTGACCGGACTGCCCAGGTGATAGACGGGGTCGAAGGGGGCGGCCTGTTCGGTTAATCGGTCGACCAGGTCCTGGGCGCCGATCCGGGGATATCCCGGGATATCGTAAATGGGTTTTTCCGGGTAGAGTGCGCTCAACTGCCCGCCTGGCATTTCCAGGGCGTCGACCACGTGACACTTCAGGCCCAGCATGCCGCATTCGAACACCGCGAACAGGCCCACGGGGCCCGCGCCGATGATCACCACATCCGTCCGTTCCGGCGTCTGGGACACCTGCGCCTGCTCCTTCAGTCTTTTCGGGGCTGTTATTCGGGATTCCTTACATGGCGGGCCGCGCGGGTCAGGTCAAGCCTTGTCCCCGCAAGGGTATTTTCGTTAAAAGGGCGGCAATGGTTGCGATGGCGCATGCAAGCGAGGAACCGACCGGTTTCGTCCTGACCCTGGAAGGGGAGGATGCGGCCTTGTCTCTTGGCGCGCGTCTGGCGACGATCTGCCGGCCCGGCGACGTGATCGCCCTGTGGGGCGGGCTGGGCATGGGCAAGACCGTGATCGCCCGCGGCTTCGTTCGCGCCCTTCTGGGCCCGAACGAAGAGGTGCCGAGCCCGACCTTCACCCTGGTTCAGCCCTATGACGGGCCGGACGCCACCCTGTACCACTTTGACCTTTACCGCCTGAACGATCCCGAGGAAGCCTTCGAGCTGGATATCGAGGATGCCTTCGCCGAGGGCATCTCCCTGATCGAATGGCCGGAACGCCTGGGGCCATACCTGCCCGCCGGGCGGCTTGACCTGCGGCTGTCGCCGGGCGGCAACGAAACCCAAAGACGGGTCAGCCTGTCCGGCGGTGGTGACTGGACTGAACGATTGAAACGAGCGGAGCTCCATGACTGAACGTGACGACCTGATTGCCGGTTTCCTGAACCAACACGGCTGGGGCAATGCCGCGCGCAGCGTGCTTGCCGCCGACGCCTCGTTTCGGGGCTATTACCGCCTTGCCGACGGCGACCGCCGCGCCGTGCTGATGGACGCGCCGCCGCCCAAGGAAGACGTGCGCCCCTTCGTTTCCGTCGCGCGTCATTTGCTGAAGCTGGGCCTGAGCGCGCCCGAGGTCTATGCCGAGGACGCGGCCGCCGGCCTTCTGCTGCTGGAAGACCTGGGCGACGATACCTATACCCGCATGCTGGCCGACGGCGCCGACGCCGAAGCGCTTTATGCCTGCGCCGTCGACGTGCTGATCCATATCCATGACCGGGCACCCGAGGCCGCCATCCCCCGCGCCTTGCCGCCCTATGACGAACGCAAGCTGATGGAGGAAGCCGGCCTGCTGACCGACTGGTACCTGCCGGCGGTCACCGGAACCGAAATCGACGATGACGCCCGCGAGGCCTATCAGGAAGCCTGGCGCCCCGCTTTTCGCCAGGTCCTGGCCCAGCCCAAAACCCTGGTGCTGCGCGACTTTCACGTCGACAACCTGATCTGGCTGAAGGACCGTACCGGGATTCAACGCTGCGGGCTGCTGGACTTTCAGGACGCGGTCGCGGGCTCGCCGGTCTATGACCTGATGTCGCTGCTGGAAGATGCCCGGCGCGAGGTCGATCCCGTGCTGACCGCGCATATGCTCGCGCGCTACCTGGCCGCCTTCCCGGACATGGACCATGACGCCCTGGGGGCGAGTTACGCCATCCTGGGCGCCCAGCGCCACGCCAAGGTCATCGGCATCTTCACGCGGCTGTCCCACCGCGACGGCAAGTCGCAGTACCTGTCCCATATCCCCCATGTCTGGCGCATGTTGGAACGCTCCCTGGCCCATCCGGCCCTGGCCGAGGTCAAGGCCTGGATCGACACGGCCATTCCCGAGGGCAACCGCACCGTCCCCGCACCCTCTCAGCCCGAGGCCGCGGCGTGAGCACGCCCCCGGACGCCACGATGGCGGCGCCGAGGCCGGCCAAGGCCATGGTCCTGGCTGCGGGGCTGGGCACCCGCATGCGTCCGCTGACCGACGACAAACCGAAACCGCTGATCGCCGTCGACGGGCGGGCGCTGATCGACCACATGCTCGACCGCCTAGAAGAATCCGGGGTGACGGACGCCGTGGTCAACGTCTTCCATCTGGCCGAACAATTGGAAAACCATCTCGCCGGGCGGACCACGCCGCGCATCACGGTCGTCCGCGAACCGGAACGCCTGGAAACCGGTGGCGGGGTGAAGAACGCCCTGCACCTGTTCGGCGACGCGCCCTTCTATGTCGCCAATTCGGATGCGTTGCTGCTCAACGGCCCGCATCCCATCCTGCCGCGTTTGGCATCCTGCTGGGATGACGACAAGATGGACGGGCTGCTGCTGCTGCATTCCACGGTCGAGGCTTTCGGTTATGAAGGGCCCGGCGATTTCTGCGCCGATCCGGACGGCCAGTTGACCCGCCGCCCCGAGATGGAGGTCGCCCCCTGGCTGTTCACGGGCGTGCAGATCCTGCACCCGCGCCTGTTCGAGGGCACGCCGGACGGCGCGTTCTCCCTCAACGTTCTTTACGACAAGGCGATCGAGGCCGGGCGCCTGTACGGCGTCATGCACGACGGCGAATGGTTCCACGTCGGCACTCCCGACGGCCTGGCCGAGGCCGAGGACTACATGTCCGAACGCTTCGCCGGGCGGACCTATCGATGACCCCCCCGGGGGGCAGCGGCATTTCCAAGGTCTTCACGATCCGCCCGGATCGACCCTTCGTCGACGTGTTGGCGCGAAGCCTTCTGGCCGAAACGGCGGGCGATCCGGAACGGCTTTCCGATTATCAGATTCTATTGCCGACGCGGCGCGCCATCCGCGCCTTGACCGAGGCGTTTCTGCGCGCCGCCGGTGGCCGCACCGTGCTGTTGCCGCGGCTCACCCCCCTCGGTGACCTCGACACCGACGACTTGGCCTTGGGCGGCGAGGACGGCGCGCCGGGCGGCATCGACATTCTCCCGGCCCTGCCGGGCATGCGCCGCCAGACCCTATTGGCGTCGCTCATCCGCGCGGTTCCCGGGCGCGCCGAAACGCCGGATCAGGCGCTGCGCCTGGCCCAGGAATTGGCCCGCCTGATGGACCAGGTCGCGACGGAACGGCTCGACTTTAAAAATCTCAAAAACCTCATCCGCCCGGACCACGAGCTTGCCGAACATTGGCAAAAGACGGTCACCTTTCTTGATATCGTCGCCGAAGCATGGCCCGCTTATCTGGCCGAGGCCGGATGCCTGGACGGCGCCGAGCGGCGCAACCGGGTTCTGCAACAGCATGCCGAAGCATGGCGCCGGCAGCCGCCGGCCACGCCGGTGATCGCCGCCGGTTCCACAGGTTCGATCCCGGCGACCGCGGACCTGCTGGCCGTCATCGCCGACCTGCCCCGGGGAGCGGTGATCCTGCCCGGTCTGGATCGCGAAATGGCCGACGACGCCTGGGAGGCGTTGGAACAGCATCATCCGCAGTACGGTCTGAAGCAGTTGTTGACGCGGCTCGGCCGCGACCGCGCCGAGGTCGCCGATTGGGCCCCGGAAATCGACGACGCAGCCCCCGGCCGCAAGGCGCGGGTCGATCTGTTCAGCCGCACCCTGCGGCCCGCCGCCGTTACAGGAACGGCAGAGGCGCGCCGGGGCGACGACGACCCGGGTGCCGTCGCCGGCCTGACCCGCATTGATTGCGCCACCCTGGCCGAAGAAGCATCGGTCATCGCCCTGGCGCTCCGCGAAGCCCTGGAAACCCCCGGCAAGACCGCCGCCCTGGTCACACCGGACCGAGCACTTGCCCGCCGGGTCAAGGCGGAACTGGCGCGCTGGAGCGTGGCGGTCGACGATTCCGCCGGAACGGCCTTGGCGGAAACGCCCGCCGGGGCCTTCTTGCGCCTGACCGCGGCCCTGGTGGCGGAGGATTTCGCACCGGTGCCCCTGCTCGCCGCCCTCAAGCATCCCAAGGCGGCGCTTTCCGACAACCCAGCGGCCTTGCGGGCCCTGGCCCGGCGTCTGGAAACCGCGAAAATTCTGCGCGGCATCCGCCCCGCGCCGGGCATCGCGGGCCTGCGCGCCGCCGTCGCCCGGCTGAAGGAACCGGGGCCGCTGCCCGATTTGGTCGACCGCCTGGAAAAGGCCGTCGGGCCGTTCGCCGACCTGATCGCCGAACGGGCGGTCGAACCCAAGGAAATCGCCCTCGCCCATCTGGCCTTCGCCGAGGCTCTGGCAGCCAGCGAGGACGAGACCGGCACCGAACGCCTTTGGTCCGGCGAGGACGGCGAGGCCGCCGCCCGTTTCATGGCCGAGGTATTGGACGCTCTGCCGGGCCTGGGCACCGTGCGCGGACGAGATTATCCGGCCCTGCTCGACAGCCTGATGGCAGGCCACGCCGTGCGCCCGTCCTGGGGGGCGCATCCGCGCCTCAACATCTGGGGTCTGTTGGAAGCCCGGCTGCAACACGCGGATTTGATGATCCTGGGCGGCCTCAATGAAGGAAGCTGGCCGCCGGAAGCCAAGCCCAGCCCCTGGATGAGCCGCCCCATGCTGGCCGATTTCGGCCTGCCCCTGCCGGAACGGCGGATCGGGCAGACGGCCCATGACTTCGTTCAGGCCGCCATGGCGCCGGAAGTTCTGATGACCCGCGCGGAGCGGGTCGAGGGTGCTCCCAGCGTGCCGTCCCGCTGGTTGCTGCGGCTTGATAACCTGGTATCGGGCACGGCCATGGAAGACGCGCTCATGGCGCGGACATATCTGAAATCCTGGGCCGCCGCGCTGGACGATCCGGGCGGCACCGTCGCCCCGGCCCGGCCCCTGCCGCGCCCGCCGGTGGCGATGCGGCCCAAGGGCCTGTCCGTGACCCAGGTCGAAAAATGGGTGCGCGACCCCTATGCCATCTATGCCCGGAACGTCCTGCGCCTGCGTCCGCTTGATCCCATCGACGCCGACCCCGGGGCCGGCGACCGGGGCGAGATCATCCACCGGGCGCTGGAGTTGTTCATCGCCGCCTATCCCCGCGACCTGCCGGCGGACGCGTTGGCGGAACTGATCCGGTTCGGCGAAGACGCCTTCGCGGCCCATGCCGACCGCCCCGCCGTGCGCGCCTTTTGGTGGCCGCGCTTCCTGCGTGTCGCCCGCTGGTTCCTGGAGGTCGAGCGCGAACGCCGGGCCCGTGGCTGCCGGCCGCTGGCCTGGGAAGCCGAAGGCTCCCTGACCTTGGAGACCGGGGCCGGGCCGTTCACCCTGACCTGCATCGCCGACCGCATCGACCGCGATCCGGCCGAAGGGTTCGAGATCATCGACTACAAGACCGGACGCACACCGAGCCAAAAACAGGTCGAAAGCGGCTTTTCCCCGCAACTGCCGTTGGAAGCCATGGTCCTCAAGGCCGGCGGGTTCGACAAGCTGGCGGCGGGCGAGGTTACGGGCCTGGCCTATTGGAAGATGTCTGGCGGGCGCGAGGCCGGCAAGGTGGCCAGGCTGGACGGCGTCGACCAATTGACCGAAGACGCGGCCCAGGGCCTCGCCCGGCGGGTCGTGTTCTTTTCCGATCCCGCGACGCCCTACGCCCCCCGCGTCAAACCCATGTTCGACACGGACCAGGGGGATTACGACCATCTGGCCCGCGTCCGCGCCTGGAGCGCCGTCGGCGCAGAGGACGGCGAATGAAGGAAACCCGCGCACACGCCACCCGGGTTCAGGCCGACGCGGCGCAGCCGAACATTTCGGCCTGGGTCTCCGCCAACGCGGGAACCGGCAAGACCCATGTGCTGACCAACCGGATCGTGCGGCTGCTGCTGAGCGGGGTGCGTCCGGGCCATATCCTCTGCCTGACCTATACCAAGGCATCGGCTGCCGAGATGGCCAACCGGCTGGCGCGGCTGTTGGGAAAATGGGCGGTGATGGACGACGACGCCTTGGCGGAGGACTATCGCCAGCAGACGGGCGTGCCGCTCGACCACGCCGACCTGGCCCGTGTGCGCCGCATGTTCGCCGAGGTCGCCGACACCACCGACGGCCCCAATATCCGCACCATCCATTCGTTCTGCGAATCCCTGTTGGGCCGCTTCCCCCTGGAAGCCGGGATCGCCCCCCATTTCAAGGTGATGGACGAACGCACGGCGGCGGAACTGCGGCGCGAGGCGCGCGACCGCGTGTTGAACGCCACCACCGAAAAGCCCGACAGTGCCGCCGCGCGGGCCATGGACCACCTAGCCGGGCTGCTCGACGAAAGCGGCTTCGATGATTTGATGACGTCGCTGGATTTTGCCCGCAGCCGTCTGAACCGCCTGTTTCGCGACTACCAGGGCACGGTGGGCCTGGCCATGGCGACGCGCCGCAAGCTGGGCCTGGGGCCCGAGGACGACCGGGCGTCGGTGATCCTGGCGGCCCCGACGCCCGATAATGCCGCCTTGCGCCAGGCCGCCCAGGCATTGTCGGGCGGCAAGAAAACGGACAAGGACCGCGCCGATCTGATGGCGGCCTGGCTGGCCGCGGACGACGTTGGCCGGGTCGCCGGGTTCGATGCCTACAGCCGCGCCTTCCTGACCAAGACGCGCACCCCCGTGGTCCGCCTGCTGACCCAGGACGTGGAGAAACAGGCCCCGGGCACCCAGGCCGTATTGGAAGCCGAACAGGAACGCGTCGCCGCCATCGACGAAAAGCTGCGGGCACTTGCCATCGCCGAGAACACGGCGGCGCTGATGGATCTGGCGGCAGCCCTGGCCGATGCCTATGCCGCGCTCAAGGACAGCCGGGCCCTGATGGATTACGACGACCTGATCCTCAAGACCGCCAGTCTGTTGCGCCATTCGCCGGGGGCGGTCGCCTGGGTGCATTACAAGCTGGACGGCGGGATCGCCCATATCCTGATCGACGAGGCCCAGGACACGGCACCGCCGCAATGGGAAATCCTGAAGTCCCTGGCCGACGAGTTCTTTTCCGGCGAAGGGGCCTGGGACGCGGGCCGCCAAGGCCCGCGCACGGTGTTCGCCGTCGGCGACGAAAAGCAGTCGATTTACAGCTTTCAGGGGGCGGAACCCGCGCGCTTCGAGGCAACGCGCGCCCATTTCGCCGAGAAGGCTCGGGCGGCGGGGCTCGGCGGTTCGCTGGAGACATCACAGGAGATGTCCGTTTCCTTCCGCTCCGTCACGCCGGTGCTGGAGGCCGTCGACAACACCTTTCAGCCGGAAGACCTGCGCGCCTCGCTGAGCTCCCTGGGGCGGGTCGTCCGCCATCATGTTGACCGCGCCGGCGACGGCGGGCGGGTCGAGATTTGGCCGCCCGTCAAACCCGAGGAGGAAGATCAGCCGGACGCCTGGGACGCGCCGGTCGACCGGCCGGGGCCGAAGGCCCCCGTCGTCCAGGTCGCCCAGAACATCGCCCAGACGGTGGCGGACTGGATCGCCGACGGCGAGATGCTGGTCGCGCAAGGCCGGCCGATCACGGCGGGCGATATCCTGATCCTGGTCCGCAAGCGCGGGCGCTTCATGGAAGAAATGGTCCGCCAGTTGAAGCAACGGAATATTCCCGTCGCCGGCACGGACCGCATGGTCTTGACCGAGCAGATGGCGGTCATGGACCTGATGGCCTTGGGCCGCTTCGTACTGCTGCCCGAAGACGATCTGACCCTGGCGACGGTGCTGAAGGGGCCGCTGTTCGGATTTAACGACGACGACGACCTGACGCCGCTGTGCCACGGACGGCAGGGAACCCTGTGGTCGGAACTGCGCAACCGCAAGGGCGAGCGGGAGACCTGGCGGGCGGCGGCGGAGACCCTAACGGACCTGCTTGCCGGGGCCGACGCCGCACCGCCCTATGAATTCTTCGCCCATGTTCTGGGTCCGCTGCGCGGGCAGGAGAAGTTCCTCCGCCACCTGGGGCCGGACGCGGCGGATCCGATCGAGGAATTCATGGCCCTGGCCCTGCAGTTCGAGCGCGAACACGCGCCGTCCCTTGAACGGTTCCTGCATTGGGCGGAGGCCGGCAAGACGGAGATCAAGCGGGATCTGGACCAGGCCGCCGGCCATGTCCGGGTGATG
Source organism: Rhodospirillales bacterium (assembly GCA_048263775.1). GTDB lineage: Bacteria > Pseudomonadota > Alphaproteobacteria > Rhodospirillales > Casp-alpha2 > UBA1479. Next base: position 14,067 of record JBLXDU010000008.1, on the reverse strand, counting down.
ACCGTGCACGGGGCCAAGGGGCTGGAAGCGCCCGTGGTCTTCCTGCCCGATACCTGTCAGGGCGGCGGCCACAGCAAACCCATCAGCCTGCTGTGGGATGACGGTGACGGGATCACGGACAGCGGCGCGGTCTATTGGCCGGGGCGCAAGGACGACGACTGCACGATAACGGCGGCCCTTCGCGCCGAGGTCGTGGCCGCGCGGCAAGCCGAGGAACGCCGCCTGCTCTACGTCGCCATGACCCGTGCCAGGGACCGGCTCTACGTCACCGGATGGGACAGCAAGCAGAAACGGCCCGAAGGCTGCTGGTACGCGATGATCCGCGCCGGGATGGTGCGGGCGGGCGCGGTGGCCGTGGGAGCGGGCGGCGCGGACGAAGAAGACGCCGGCCTGATTCTCGACTGGCCCCAGACGGCGCCCGTCGAGGCCAAGACGCCCGATACCGCAGAACAGCCCGAAGCCCCGCCCGCTTGGCTGTTCACCCCGCCCGCGGCGGAGCCTGATCCGCCCCGCCCGCTTGCGCCTTCAAGGCCCGAAGACACCCCCGCCGCGGCCTCGCCCTTAGGAGCCGACGACGGGGCCCGCTTCAAACGGGGCTTGATCGTGCACAAATTGCTGGAAAGCCTGCCGGATCTGGCGCCTGAAGACCGCGCGCCGGCGGCACAGCGCTATCTGGCCCGGCCTGGCCATGATCTAAGCCCGGCCGAACAAACGGAAATTCTTTCGGAAACCCTGGCCCTTCTGGACGATCCCGCCCTGGCCCCCCTGTTCGGGCCCGGCAGCCGGGCCGAGATGCCCCTGGTGGCGCAAGCCGGCGGACGGGTGATTTCCGCCCGCATCGACCGCCTGCTGGTCACGGAGAGGGAGGTCCTGATCGCCGATTTCAAGACCAACCGGCCACCGCCGGAACGTCTTGAGGATGTTCATCCCGGCTATATCGCGCAAATGGCGGGATACCGCCGGGCGTTGATGGATTTGTATCCGAACCGGCCCGTGCGCTGCGCCCTGATCTGGACCCTAGGCGCGCGCATGATGGCTCTGCCGGACACCCTTTTGGACAAAGCCGCGCCCTAAGCCACGGAGAAAGCAAGGGGAATTTTTGCACCGGCCAGGGCGGCTTGACGAGGCCGGGGCGCGACCCTAGATTCAAGGACAGGGTGAGGCGCCAAAGGTTCCCGCCCCGGGCCGCAAGAGAACCCAGCGGCATGTCCCAGAAACTGAAATTCCATAAAAAACTGTACCCCGACACAGATCCCAAGGTGAGCGATATGCCGAAAAAGATAACCGACGACTCCTTCGAAACCGACGTTCTTGGATCGAGCGAGCCCGTCCTGGTCGATTTCTGGGCCGAATGGTGTGGCCCGTGCAAGCAGATCGCCCCGGCGCTTGAGGAATTGGCCAGCGAGCTTGAAGGCAAGGTCACCGTGGCCAAGCTGAACATCGACGACAACCCCTCGACCCCCGGCAAATATGGCGTGCGCGGCATTCCGACCCTGATGCTGTTCAAGAACGGCGAAGTGGCGGCGACCAAGATCGGCGCCCTGCCGAAAAGCAAGCTGCAAGAATGGCTGGAGCAGAACATCTAGCGCCCGCAAGGCGTTAGAGGTTCCCCAGGAAAGATGAGCCGGCTCGACGTCCATCAGATCCCGGTCCTGAACGACAACTACGTCTATCTGGCCCATTGCCCGGAAACGGGGGCGACCGCCGTGGTCGACCCCGCCGTGGCGGGGCCCGTGCTGGACGCGGCCAAAGCCAAGGGCTGGTCCATCAGCCATATCCTGAACACCCACCACCACGGCGACCACACGGGCGGCAATCAGGAAATCAAGGCGGCCACCGGCTGCACCATCGTCGGGCCGCGTGCCGATCATGCGCGCATTCCCGGCATCGACGTTCAGGTCGGCGACGGCGATACCTATATGCTGGGGAATGCCGAGGCCCGGGTCTACGACGTGCCCGGCCATACCCGGGGCCATATCGCCTTTTGGTTCGAGGGATCGGACGCCCTGTTCTGCGGCGATACCTTGTTCGCCATGGGCTGCGGGCGGCTGTTCGAGGGCACGCCCCAGCAGATGGTCAAATCCCTGGCGAAGTTCAAAACCCTGCCCCCGGAAACCCGGGTTTTTTGCGCCCATGAGTACACGCAGTCCAACGGCCGCTTCGCCCTGTCGGTGGAGCCCGACAACGATATCCTGGTCCAACGCATGAAGGATGTCGACGCGGCCCGGGCGAAAAACATCCCGACCGTGCCGTCGACCATCGGCATCGAATTGAAGACCAATCCCTTCCTGCGCGCCGATTCACCCGATTTACAGCGCACGATCGGGCTTGCGGGCCGAGATTACGTCGAGGTCTTCGCCGAAACCCGGCGGCTCAAGGACAACTTCTAGAATTTCCAAAATTCAGTCGGCGGCAGCCGGCAGCGGTTCGCGCGCCTGGCGCAATTCACCCCGCGCGCGGCGGATGACTTCGGCCGAGGCGAACAGCGCCAAGCCCGCGATGATTCCGCCCACGGCGACGTCGGGCCAGAAAGTGCCCGACAGCCACACCCCGCCCCCCGCCGCGATGACGGCGACATTGGCGATGGCGTCGTTGCGCGAACACAGCCAGACGGACCGCATGTTGGCGTCGCCCTCGCGGAACTTGAACAGGGCCACCGTGACCGCCAGGTTGGCGACCAGCGCCAGGACCCCGACCCCGGTGATGATATGCGCCTCCGGTACGCCGCCCTCCATGAACCGCCAGACCATGGTGCCGATCACCCAAAGCCCGAACAGGCCCATGGACAGCCCCTTGACCATGGCCGCCCGCGCCCGCCAGACCAGATGCATGCCGACCACGGCAAGGGAAACGCCGTAATTGGCGGCATCGCCCAGGAAGTCGAGCGCGTCGGCCTGCAGGGCCACGGATTTCGACAGATAGGCCCCAACCATTTCACCGAAGAACATGCCGCCGTTGACGATCAGCGCGAACCACAGCACCCGGCGGTAGGCGCGGGACGTGGCGGCGTCCTGAAAATGCCCGTGGTCATGGCCGTGATCACAGCAGGCGGACATGGCTCAGGCCTCCTCGTCGTGGGTATGTTCGGGTTCCGCCACGTGTTCCATCATGTCGAGCAGGACAGAGGTCACGTGGTGGTCGTGCACCGCGTAATGCACGAACTTGCCCTGGCGCCGGGGGCGCACCAGGCGTGCGGCCTTCAACAGGCGCAGATGGTGGCTGGTCAGGGACGGCGACATGCCGGTCAGCGCCGCCAGATCATTGACCGAACGCGGCCCGGCCATGCAGGCGGCCAGGATCGACAGGCGGTTGGGCTCACCCAACAGATGGAAGATGGAGGCGATTTCCTCCGCCCGGTCGCGGTCGAGCGTGCCTTCCGGCAGGGGGGCCGGGGCGGCGGGCGATTTCCCAGGTTTGGTTACGGTGCTCATGGACCAAACATATGAACAAATGTTCAGGTGTTCAAGTGTTGTCCCGCAATACCGTGCCGGCGAGATAAAGAGAGCCGCAGATCAGCACTCGGGCCGGCCCCTGCTCGCGCGCCGACAGCCCCCGCAGCGCCGCCTGCACCGAAGGGGCGGTGCGCGACGGCAGGCCGGCAGCCCCCCCTGCTGCGGCGATTTCGTCGGCGGACAGGGTATTGGTCTCGCCCGGAATGGCGATGCCGGTGAGCGACGCCGCGACAGGGGCGAGGGCGCTCAGGAACGTTCCGGGGTCCTTGGAATTGATCATGCCGCAGATCAGATGCAGGGGCTTGTCGCCCCAGGCTTCCCCCGCATGGGCGGCGATGGCGGCGCCGGCGGCGGCGTTATGTCCGCCGTCGAGCCAGAGCGACCAGCCCGGCGCCAGGGTGCCGGCCAGCGGCCCCTGTGTCAGGCGTTGCAGGCGGGCGGGCCATTGCGCCGTGGCAAGACCGCGAATGACCTGATCCGGCGCGCTGGTGAACCCGGCCATGGTCTTCAGGCAGACGATCGCCTGGGCCGCGTTGAGAAGCTGATGGCGTCCGGCCAGTGAGGGGGCCGGGTAGGTTTCCGTCACCCCGCCCAGGGTCAGGTCGAACGACGTGCCGTCGGGGGCTTCGGCCACGGTCCAGTCACGGCCATGGGCCAGCACCGGCGCCCCCACCGCCTTGGCCCGGTCATCCAGCACGGCCAGCACGCTGGGCAGCTGCGGGCCGATCACGCAGGGCACCCCCGGCTTGAGGATGCCCGCCTTTTCCGCCGCGATTTCCTCCAGCGAATTCCCCAGGAACTGTTGATGGTCGAGGGAGATCGGCGTGATCGCCGAGACCAGCGGCTCATCAATGACATTGGTCGCATCCAGCCGCCCGCCCAAACCCGTTTCCAGGATCAGCACGTCGGCCGGGTTGCGCGCGAAGGCAAGCAGCGCCGCCCCCGTGGTGATTTCGAAAAAAGTGATGGGCTCGCCGCCGTTGGCGTCCTCGCATTCCTCCAGCAACGCCTGCAGATCCGCATCGGGGATCAGATCGCCCGCCAGCCGGATGCGTTCGTTGAAATGCACCAGATGGGGCGAGATATGCACGTGGACCCGCTTGCCGGAGGATTCCAGCATGGCGCGCAGGATGGCGATGACCGAGCCCTTGGCGTTGGTGCCGGCAACATGAACCACGGGCGGCAGCGCGCGTTCCGGATGGTCCAGGCGGTCGAGCAGGCGATGGACGCGGTCCAGGGACAGGTCGATGACCTTGGGATGCAGGGTCAGCAGACGGGCGAGGATTTCATCGCAAGGATGGGGCGCCGGTGCATCCGCGCCGAGGGGGTCAGTCATGGACGGGTCGGTCCGACAGAATCAGGGAATCAGTCGTCGCCGGGCACGGGGGCGGCGCCCGGTCGGTGGCTGCGGGCCGGCGGCAGAATTTCGCCCTCGAGAAGGTCGATATCCTGGTCCGAGCCTTCGACCCGGCGGCCCGGCTCCGGGTTCAGCAGCATGTCGATGACCCGGGCCAGGGTGTCGCGCAGTTCACCGCGCGGCACCACCATGTCGACCATACCGTGCTCCAGCAGGTATTCGGCGCGCTGAAAACCCTCGGGCAGGGTTTCGCGGATGGTCTGTTCGATCACCCGCTGCCCGGCGAAGCCGATGACGGCCCCGGGTTCGGCGATGTGAATGTCGCCCAGCATGGCGTAGGAGGCGGAGACCCCGCCCGTGGTCGGGTCGGTCAGCACCACGATATAGGGCAGGCCCGCTTCCTTGACCTCGTCCACGGCAATGGTCGTGCGCGCCATCTGCATGAGGGACAGAATCCCTTCCTGCATGCGCGCCCCCCCCGATGACGGAATAACCACGAAGGCCGCTTTTTCATCCACCGCCTTGCGCGCAGCGGCCAAAAGCCCGGCCCCCATGGCCTGGCCCATGGAGCCGCCCATGAAGGCGAAGTTCAAGGCCGCGACGACCACCGGCAGGCCGTTCATGCGCCCGACGCCCGCGATCAGGGCGTCCTGGTCACCGGTCTTGGCGCGCGCGGATTTAAGGCGCGCGGCATAGGTTTCCGTATCCTTGAATTTCAGGGGGTCCGGCTTGGGCGTGTCCCAGGTGATCTTTTCGAACGCACCCTCGTCGAACAGCATGGCCAGGCGCTTGTCGGCGCCGATGCGCAGGTGATGGCCGCAGTGCTGGCAAACGTGGAGATACTTCTCCAGATCACGGTGGAAGATCATCTGGCTGCAACCCGGGCATTTGTGCCAAAGGTTATCGGGCATTTCCTTGCCCGCACCGACCAGACGCTTCAGCTTGGGCCGGACGAATTCGCGCAACCAGTTCATGTTCTTCCAATCTCCGTTCCCGCCCGGCGTCGGCGGGCGATCATCAGCCGCAAATCCCGAGCGGGCCGAGCCTCGGCCCGCGACGACGATTTGCGCAAAACCTAACCGTTTCTCGCGCCGCGCACACCTGCCGCCAGCGCCTTGACCAAGTCTAACACCTTGTCCTTGGTGTCGGGTAGGGGCACGCCGGACGGATCACGGTTTTCGGCGATGATCCCGACCAGGGCCGAGCCGACGACGGCGGCGTCGGACACCCGCGCGATGGCGGCGGCCTGATCCGGCGTCTTGATGCCGAAGCCGACGGCGACCGGCAGGTCCGTGTGGCGGCGAATGCGCGCAACGCTGGCCGCCACATCACCCGCATCGGCGGATTTGGTGCCGGTGATGCCGGTGATCGAGACGTAATAGACGAAGCCCGAGGCATGGCGCACGACCTTGGGCAGGCGCGCGTCGTCGGTGGTCGGGGCCGTCAGATAGATGAAGTTGATGCCGGCCTTGATCGCCGGCAGGCACAACTCGCCCTCTTCTTCCGGCGGCAGGTCGACGACGATCAGGCCGTCGACACCGGCTTCCTTGGCATCGGCCAGGAAACGGTCGACCCCGTAGATGTAAATGGGGTTGTAATAGCCCATGAGGACGATCGGCGTGTCGTTGTCCCGTTTGCGGAAGGCGCGCACGATATCCAGGGTCTTCGGCAGGGTCATGCCCGCCTTGAGTGCCCGCAGGCTGGAGGCCTGGATCGCCGGTCCGTCGGCCATGGGGTCGGAGAACGGCATGCCGATCTCAATCAGGTCGGCCCCTGCCTCCGCGATCTCCACGATGATCTGTTCCGACAGCTCCGGCGACGGGTCGCCGGCGGTCAGGAACGTCACCAGACCGGCGCGGCCTTCGGCCTTCAATTCGGCGAATTTGCGGGTGATGCGGGTCTCGGGCCCGGTCTGCGTGGTCATAGGTTCAGTCCATTCCCAGATAGCCGGCGACGGCGTCGACGTCCTTGTCGCCGCGCCCGCACATGTTCATGACCAGCAGGTGATCCTTAGGCAGGTCACCCGCGATCTTGGCCACATAGGCCAGCGCGTGGCTCGGCTCCAGGGCCGGGATGATGCCTTCCTTGCGCGTGCACAGCTGGAACGCCGCCAGGGCTTCCTTGTCCGTCGCCGATACGTATTCGACGCGGCCCGTATCGCGCAACCAGGAATGCTCCGGCCCGATCCCGGGATAATCCAGGCCGGCGGAAATGGAATGACCGTCGAGAATCTGGCCGTCCTCGGTCTGCAGCAGATAGGTGCGGTTGCCGTGCAGCACGCCCGGCCGCCCGCCGTTGAGGGACGCGCAATGCTCGCCTGTCTCGATCCCGTGGCCGGCGGCCTCGACCCCGATCAGTTTGACGCTCTCGTCATCGAGGAAGGGATGGAACAGGCCCATGGCGTTGGACCCGCCGCCGATGGCGGCGATGCAACTGTCGGGCAGGCGGCCCTCCATCTCCATCATCTGCTCGCGCACCTCGTTGCCGATCACGCATTGGAAATCGCGCACCATGGCCGGATAGGGATGCGGGCCGGCGACCGTGCCGATGATGTAGAAGGTGTCCTCGACGTTGGAGACCCAGTCGCGCAGCGCCTCGTTCATGGCGTCCTTGAGCGTGCCCGTGCCGGCGGTCACGGGGACGATCTCCGCCCCCAGCATCTTCATGCGCACCACGTTGGGGCGCTGACGCGCAACATCCGTTTCGCCCATGTAGACCACGCAAGGTAGCCCGAACAGGGCGCAGACCGTGGCCGTGGCAACGCCGTGCTGCCCGGCGCCCGTTTCGGCAATGATGCGCTTTTTGCCCATGCGCCGGGCCAACAGGATCTGGCCGATGGTGTTGTTGATCTTGTGGGCACCCGTGTGGTTCAGCTCGTCCCGCTTGAAGTAGACCTTGGCGCCGCCGAACTCTTCGGTCAGGCGTTCGGCTAGGTACAGCGGGCTGGGCCGACCCACGTAATGCTTCATGTAACGGTTGAACTCGTCCCAAAAAGCCGCGTCGTTCTTTGCCTTTTCCCAGGCTTCCTGAACCTGCAGGATCAACGGCATCAGGGTTTCCGCGACATAGCGGCCACCGTAGATGTCGAAATGCCCCGATTCGTCCGGGCCTTCGCGGTAGGTATTGAGCTTCGACATGAACCAATCCTCATATTGCCCTGGGCAGGCATTCATTTGGAGCAAGTTTCGCAGGCCTCCCGGAGCGGCGCAAATAAAGCACATGGCCTTGGTGAACCCAAGGATGATTTCCCGGCTGCCACAACCTTCAACGAGACTCTACTTTTGATATCAACTATAATTAGATTCGCTGAATATACTCACGGAGAGGTTGATCAGATGGATTGGAACTCATTCGACGACAAGATGAAACGACGTCGGGATGCAAATTTCGTTTCCTGCGATGAAGCTTACGAATTGAACTACATCAAAAAATCATTGAAGGAGTGCGGTTGCCGAAATTCGGATGCCGAAATCGACGCTGCAATAAAATCCTGCTGCCGATCTGTTCCAGCACCAAGACCGCGAGATAAGTACAACGCCTGCCTAAGAGGAAAGTTATCGTAGGCTCGCGGGTAATTAATCTTCTTTTGCTGCGACAATGAAGGCCTTGATCAGGCCCGCGTCCTTCAACCCGGGCGCCGTTTCCACGCCGGACGACACGTCGACGCCGGGGGCGCCCGACAGGCGGATCGCCGCCTGCACGTTGTCCGCCGTCAGCCCGCCGGCCAGCAGCCAGGGCACGTTCCAGCGGGTGCCCGCCAGTAGGCCCCAGTCGAAGGCCAGGGCGTTGCCGCCGGGACGGTCGGCCCCCGATGGCGGCTTGGCGTCGAACAGCAGCCGGTCGGCGACGCCTTCATAGGCGCGGGCGGCCTCAACGTCGCGCGGGTCCGCGATGGGCAGGGCCTTCATCACCGGCAGGCCGAACCTGCGCCCGACCTCGGCGACCCGCTCCGGCGTCTCCGATCCATGGAGCTGCAAGATGTCGACCGCGCCGTTGCCGGTGATGGCGGCAAACTCGTCGTCGGTGGCATCCACGGTCAGGCCGACCTTGAGCACACCCGCGGGCACACGCGCCGCCAGCCCGCCGGCAATGGCGGGCGTGACATGGCGCGGCGACTTCTTGAAGAACACGAAGCCGACCAGATCGGCCCCCGCGTTCACGGCAGCGTCCACGGCGTCTGCCGTTTTCAACCCGCAAATCTTGACCAGAACCATGTCAGGCGCTCAGTTCGTCCGCGATGCGCCGGGCGGCCGCGATGGGGTCGTCGGCCTGGGTGATGGGCCGGCCGATGACCAGATAGTCGGCACCGAGCGAGACCGCGTCACGCGGTGTGACCACGCGCTTCTGGTCGCCCTTCACGGACCATTCCGGGCGGATGCCCGGCACGACCAGGGTGAAATCGGGGCCGCAGACGGAGCGGATGACCTTGATCTCGTGGGCCGAACAGACGACCCCGTCCATCCCCGCCTCCTGGGCCAGTTTGGCCAGCATCGCGACCTGGGCCTTGGTCTCGTTGTTGATGCCGACCTCGACCAGGTCTTCGTCCGACAGGCTGGTCAGCACGGTGACGGCGAGGACCAATGGCCGGTGCCCGCCCTGGGCGGCGTCCGTGGCCGCCTTGGCGGCGGCTTCCATCATGGCGCGCCCGCCGGAGGCATGGACGTTGAGCATGAAGGGCTGGAGCGGCGCCGCGGCGCGCACGGCACCCGCGACCGTGTTGGGAATATCGTGGAATTTCAGGTCCAAAAACACGGGCAGGCCCGCCGCAGAGACCTGCTTGACGCCCTGGGGTCCCTGGGCCGTGAAAAACTCCTTGCCCAGCTTGACCCCGCCCACGGCCCCCTTGACTCCCTGGGCGAGCGCCAGGGCCCCCGCCGCGTCGGTGGTGTCGAGCGCGACCAGGATGCGGTCGGCGGGGCTTTTGATGCCCGGCGCGGAGATCGAAGACGTCATCGAATTGGTCCCAGAATTGGCCGTATGGTCATTTATACTGATCCCGGCCCCGGGCGGCCATCCTCAAAAATGCAGACGGCGGGCGAGCGGCCCCGGGTTAGAGAATATGGCGCGAACCGGACGCCTGCGTGTCCGATGCCGGCACCGGCAGCGACGCGGACTTGGCCTTGGCGTCGGCGGCGCGAAGCTTTTCTTCCAGCATTTCGACATCGGTCTTGAGGCGCAGGACTTCCTTTTCCGCCCCTTCGGCGCGGTGGGCTTCGCGGCGGGCGCGGCCACGGGCGACACCGCCGGAGATCCACACCATCACCGCCCCCCAGAGAAATCCGAGGAACAGGCCGCCGACGCCGACCAGCGCCACCGGGGTCGTCAGTTCGTAATCGAAGGGCCAAAGGCGCAGCACGACATCCGCGCGGTTGGAGGCGGCAAACAGGATCAGCCCCAGAACGAGGGGAGTCAGCAGGATCCAGGAAAGAAGTTTGCCCACGCGCGACACCTGACGGTTGGAGGTTCCGGAAGCCGCAATCCGGCCCCGGCCGGGATCAGCTGCCGTTCAGTTTTTCGCGCAGCTGCTTGCCGGTCTTGAAATAGGGAATGTGCTTGGAATCGACTTCGACCGTGGCCCCCGTGCGCGGGTTGCGGCCGGTGCGCGAGCCCCGTTGCTTCACGGAGAAGGCGCCGAAACCGCGCAGTTCGACCCGGTCTCCCTGGGCCAATGCGCCGGTGATCTCGTCGAAAATGGTGGAGACGATACGTTCCACGTCACGCTGGTAGAGATGCGGATTGTCCGCCGCCAAACGGGCGATGAGTTCGGATTTGGTCATGCTGCCAACCCCAGGCGGCGGCGCGATAACGCAGTCGGCCGGGGACCTTTCCCTCACAGGTGAATATCTACAAAGAAGGGTGCCAAAGGGAGAACACGCCGTCAAGTCTAAGTCGTTCTGAAAACAATGCTTTTTGCAGCTGCGATGTAAGGGCGTCGCGCCACGGCAGGGGTTCGTCCGTCAACTTGAGGTCGCGCAGGGGCAGGTCGCGGGCCACGCCATGGGCCGAGGCAAGCCAGTCGAGGGCCTGATCCTCGTCGCCGATGGCGTCGACCAGGCCGTTGCTCTTGGCCGTAAGTCCCGAGTAGACACGCCCATCGGCCAGCGCGATGACCTTGTCGCGCGGCATCTTGCGGCGATCCGCGACCATGTCGACGAACTGCCCGTAAAGTTCCATCAGCATGTCCTGGGTCGCCTCGCGGGCGGGATCGCTGAGGCGCTCGAACGGATTGGGCTGGGCCTTCATCGGCCCGCTTTTGAACACTTCCGGCTTGATCCCCAGCTTGTCCAACAGCTGCGTCACGTCGGCGGTCTGCAGGATCACGCCGATTGATCCGGTCAGCGTGCCGCGCCGGGCAACCACATGATCCGCCGCGATGGCCACCATATAGCCGGCAGAGGTCGCGGTGCCGCCCATGACGGCGACGGTCGGCTTTTTGTCGGCAACCCGGCGCAACGCCGTGAACAGGGCCTCGCCGCCGACGAAAGTGCCGCCCGGGGAATCGACCCGGACCACCACCGCCTTGACGTCGTCGCGCGCGGCCAGGTCCTTGATCGCACGGCTGCGTTCGTCGTCGTCGAAGATAATGCCATCGATGGTGATGCGCGCGACATGGTCGCGGGTGATAAAATCCGCCCCGCCGAACCGTCCGGCGGCGGCCACGACCAGGCCCGCGAAGGCGGCCAGGGCAACCAGGCGCCAGAAGGTCAGGGCGCGCTTGAGGCGGCGGCGGTCGAAAATCATGTCGGCGTCAAGGCTCATGGCGGGGCAGGCATCCGTCAAAAATTCGGTGGGACCGGGCAAAAGAAAACCGGGAGCCCCCTTGCGAGAGCTCCCGGCCAATGTATCACGCCCGCCCTAAGGCAGGGCAACGGGAAAGGCGGGTTATTCCGCGCCTTCGTCCGCTTCTTCGGTTTCGTCTTTCTTGGCGGCCTTTTTCTTGGCGGCGGCCTTCTTCGGCTTTTCGTCGTCGCCTTCGGCAGCGGCCTGCGCCTGCTTTTCCTTCAAAGCAGCACCCAGGATGTCGCCGAGAGAAGCACCGGAATCGGACGAGCCGTATTCCTGCATGGCCTTCTTCTCTTCCTCGACCTCAAGGGCCTTGATGGACAGCGACAGCTTGCGGCCGGACTTGTCGATCTGGGTGATCTTGGCGTCGACCTTTTCGCCGGCGGCGAAGCGGTCGGGGCGCTGTTCGGAACGATCACGCGACAGGTCGGACTTGCGGATGAAGCCGAGCACGGCGTCATTGACCATGACTTCGACACCGCCGTCGTTGGTCTGGGTCACCGTGCAGGTCACGACGGAGCCCTTCTTCAGGCCTTCCATCGCACCTTCGGTCGGGTCGCCGGACAGCTGCTTGATGCCGAGCGAGACGCGTTCCTTGTCGACGTCGACGTCCAGCACCTTGGCCTTCACCATGTCGCCCTTGGTGTAGTCGGCGAGAGCTTCCTCGCCCGACTTGTCCCAGGACAGATCGGAAAGGTGGGCCATGCCGTCGATTTCGCCGTCGAGGCCGATGAACAGACCGAATTCGGTGATGTTCTTGACCTCGCCTTCGACTTCGGCGCCGACCGGGAACTTGACCACGAAGTCTTCCCACGGATTGGCGTTGCACTGCTTGAGACCCAGAGAGATGCGACGCTTGTCCGGATCCACGTCGAGCACCATGACGTCCACTTCCTGAGAGGTGGAGACGATCTTGCCCGGGTGGACGTTCTTCTTGGTCCAGGACATTTCGGAAACGTGCACCAGACCTTCGACACCCGGCTCCAGCTCCACGAAGGCGCCGTAGTCGGTGATGTTGGTGACGCGGCCCGTGAACTTGGTGCCGACCGGGTACTTGGCGGCGACGCCGTCCCAGGGATCGGCTTCAAGCTGCTTCATGCCGAGCGAGATACGCTGCGTTTCGGCGTTGAAGCGGATGATCTGGACCTTCACCGTCTCGCCGATCGACAGGGCTTCGGACGGGTGGTTGATGCGCTTCCAGGCGATGTCGGTGACGTGCAGCAGGCCGTCCACACCACCCAGGTCGACGAAGGCGCCGTAATCGGTGATGTTCTTGACGACACCGTCCAGAACCTGGCCTTCCTGCAGGGAGGAGATCAGCTCGGAACGGGCTTCGGTGCGGGTTTCTTCCAGCACGGCGCGGCGCGAAACCACGATGTTGTTGCGCTGGGGGTCCATTTTCAGGATCTGGAACGGCTGCGGCATGCCCATCAGGGGGGACACGTCGCGCACGGGGCGGATATCGACCTGGCTGCCGGGCAGGAAGGCCACGGCGCCGTCCAGGTCGACGATGAAGCCGCCCTTGACGCGGCCGAAGATCACGCCATTGACGCGCTCGCCCTTTTCGAAGGCCTTTTCCAGGCCGACCCAAGCTTCCTCGCGGCGGGCTTTCTCGCGCGAGAGACGGACCAAGCCGTCACGGTCTTCGTAGCGTTCGACATAGACGTCGACTTCGTCACCAGCCTTGAGAACTTCGTCGGAGCCGGGGCTCATGAATTCCTTGAGCGGCACGCGGCCTTCGGACTTGAGTCCGACGTCGATGACAGCGAAATCGCCGTCGACGTTGACAATGACGCCGCGCAGCACGCGGCCTTCAAAGCCTTCGTTGTCGCCGAAGGACTCGTTCAACAGGGCTTCAAAATCTTCGTTGGAGGTAGGGGCCGCCGTGGCGGCATCTGTCGTGGCCATTGGTTTCAAACCTTTCGATTTTATCTGGCCGGCCGGTTGGTTCCGGCGGTCTGCGGTTGCACAAATACCCAATACACCCCGCCTTTTTCCTGGCGGTGGTGGGTGGGCGCTTCGTTTCGAACAGATTTGGGACGGGGCCGGCCGGGCCCAGGATTCCTGTTATTTCTTAATGATATCAAGGGCCTTGGCGAACACCTCATCGGCATTCAGGTCGCTCGTATCAAGCAGGATCGCGTCTTCGGCCGGCTCCAGCGGCGCGACGGCCCGAGATCTATCCCGGGCGTCCCGCTCGCGCATCTCTTCGAGAACGCGCGCATATATAACGTCGGGGTCGCTTTCCTGCAACTCTTTGAATCGGCGCCGGGCGCGGACCTCGTCGGAGGCCGTGACGAACAGCTTCACATCCGCGTCGGGACAAACCACCGTACCGATGTCGCGACCGTCGAGAACGGCCCCCTTGGCCCCCTCCGGCGGATGAGCCGCGAAGGTCCGCTGGGACGCCAGCAGCGCCGCCCGCCCCCCGGGCACGGCGGGGACCTTGGAGGCCGCGTGGGCGACCGGGGCCCG
>JBLXDU010000007.1:0-251632 GCA_048263775.1 Rhodospirillales bacterium | reverse complement strand
CTCGTTGATCGAGGCCGAGAGTTCCTCCGCCGCCGACGCGACGGTCTGCACGTTGATCGTCGCTTCTTCCGCCGCCGATGCCACGGTCGAGGCCTGGGTATGGGCCGACTGCGACAGGTCCGCCGCCGAGCGGGCGGAGTTCTCGACCGTCGATACCCGCTCCTTGACCAGATCAACGGCCTTGGCGACTTCTTCCTCCAACGCGGCATTGAGCGCCAAAACCTGACTGCGCAACCGCCGACGGTTGCGGCGGTCCTCGATCTCGCGCTCCGACGCCATGCGGTTCACTTCCTGGGCGTTCTCCTTGAACACCTGAACCGTGCCGGCCATGGAGGCGATCTCGTCCGATCCGTGGGTATCAACCGCGATGGTCAGGTCACCATCGGCAAGCGCCACCATATTGCCCGACAGGGTCACGAGGCGGGCCACCAGCCGGCGTACGTACATCAGATAGACCCCCGCGGCGATCAGCAGCGAGAACCCGGCAAGGAACATGAGAACCTTCTTGTTCGCCGCAGCGGAGGCTTCCGCAGCCGCAGCTTCTTTGGCCATTTGCGTTTCCGCCACATCGACCACGCCTGCGATGTCGTCGCTGAATTTTGCCGAAAGCTCGCGGCTTTTGGTCATCAGGGCTTCGATGTCATCCTGCGTCTTCAGTTCGGCTATGCGGTTGTCGAAGACATTGCCTTCGTCGACACCAAAGGCAAGCAGCTTGCCGCCTTGATCGGCCAAGTTTTGCGCCGCATCGGACTCACCGGTCAGCGACATCGCGTCCAGGAATTGTGACTTTGATGTGAGGAAGCGTTCCCGCAGCGACTGCAGGTTTTCGCTTTGGGTTTCCGTCGCCGCATTGCCCAGAAGACCGACGATCTGGTTGGCTTCCGCCTTCACGTTCATGGCCGCCGCCAGGGGTTCCACCCCGGACTCGACGAATTCCAGTAATGCGCCCGGTTGGGTTACATCAACAGCCTCGACACCGAGGGAAAGATTGAAAGTCACGTCGTCAATAATCCCGGCGGCGCCGACGGCGAATTCTTTGTGCAGGGCCCGCAATTTCTCCATCGACGCGGCGCGGGCGCCGGCCAGCTTATTGCGTTCGGTGACCTTTGCCTCGATCTCACCAAGCAGCGCCTTCAACTCGTCGGCACCGGACTGCAGATTGGTCATGACCTCGGCGCCGATCTTGGCACTGGCGACGATCCCGGCGAATTGCTCGAAGATCGATTGTACGCGCGCTGCGATATTCTCGCGTTCATCGGTCGTCTTCGCGGCGACCATGGCTGGCGCGATGGAGGTGATGCGTGCAACCGTTTCCGACAGGCGAAGCGCATCCGCCACGGCCGGCGATTTCACATGAGAGATTTCGCTCAAGGTGTTCGATGACGAGGTCATCGACACCCACCCGATGGCGATGGCGACAACCGTCGTCGCGAAAATCGCCAGAACGGACAGCAGCAGCCGTCCCCCGATGCCCATTCCGCTACGACTCGTCCTCCCCGGCAGTGATGCGGCTTGCTCTTCGGGAGCTGTATCCTGTCCCAGGCTGTCCGGCGTCGCGGCATCATCGACGGCCGCGTGATCTTCAACTTCCGTCGTCACCTCTTCAGGCGCAGATTCCGGCCCCTCCTCACCCACGGAAGGAGTCTCCACCGCATCCTCAGCGACGGGCTTTTCTTGGTCATTCATCGTCCCAAACCCTTTTCTTGGTTATTTGATCATCCGTCCCACATTGTTTCCTGCAGGTACGGGCAGTCCTCCCCCTCAAGGGCCATGCATCCTATGCGAAAATTCTAATCTCGTCAGTTTCGAAACAGACGAGTTCTTCATCCGGTTGAATGCCGCTCCTAATTCCCCAGCATGGCTAAAGGGTACCCCTGAATCTTCAAGGGATCCTAGCTATACAAAAGTACTAGATACAAAACATCCAGTAATTTTTATGGTCTAATTAATATTTTAAATATACAAATAATTAATATAGTTAATTTTATTATGTAATAATTATAAATACTAAATTTCTTAAGAAAAATAATTTATGTATTTATTTTAAATAATATTATCCTAATAATTAATGCACAGAAAACTAAAAAACTAACCCCCAACACCGCATTCAGTTCATTTTTCATTTCGACAAAACTGCAGCCAATTGTCGATTTCCCGACACCGCATCGACGTATCCGTTACCGTTTCACCAAAACCCAGGTCCGCCGCCTGCCCTTCGGCATCGACATCCAAATGCAGCATGGCCTCAGTTTCCCGGTCCATGGCCGCCTGATCGGGATAAATGCCCTGCGCCACCATGTCGGGGCCGTAGCGGCGGATCAGCAGGGCCATGTGGGAGAGCGAGAATTCCGGGTGGTACTGCACGCCCCAGAACACCCCTTTGGAAAAGCTGAAAGCCGCCGCCTGGATCGGGCTATGACCATTGCCGGCGAGCACCATCGCACCGGACGGCAGACGGGTGACCTCGTCATAATGTATGGCCAAAGAGTCAAACTTGCGGGGCTTTCCTGCGAATAGGGGGGATCCGGCGCCCGCGTCGCTCAACGTGATGTCACGACAGACCCCGACCTCGCGCCCGTTCGGGCTTGGCGCCACGTCGCCCCCGGCGGCAACCACCGCGACCTGCAGCCCCCAGCAGCTTCCCAGCAACGGCACGCCGGCATCGAACAGCGCCCGCACCATGTCGACCTGGCGTTCGACCTCGGGGGCATTGCCCTGAGCGCGCACGAACAGGCCCGAGCCGCCCAGGATGGCCCCGTCGAAATCATTTAGCGCCACCCCCGGCGGCAGGGCATCCGCCCGGTCGGCGGGATGGGCGAAACGGATATCCGCCTCGGGCATGGTCCGGCGCACGGCCGCCGCGTATTGGTCGGCATTGGTGCCCACACCGGACGCGGCCATGGCCGCATTACCCGCCGCCGTGTTGCCTTCGATGATGAGAATGCGCAGCGCCGATGTGGTCAATCTGTATTCCTCATTTGCTTTTTGTCATGTCGCGAGCCATGCGTTCGGCCTCGTTGATCTGGGTCCGGTTCAGCTTGACCATCAGTTGCTCACGCTGCCCCCGGGGGTCGAACTGAGGATTATGGGCCTGGATGCGCGCCGCATGGGGGGCTGCCAGGGTCAGCCACTTGTAGGCCTCGACCAGATCGCGTTTCACGCCCCAGCCTTCCTGGTACATGACGCCCATGAGGTATTGAGCGATCGGATGGCCGCGCATCGCAGCAGCGCGGTACAGGTCGATCGCCCGGCCGTAGTCGTTGGCCACGCCAAGGCCTCGGAAATAGAGTTCACCCAACGCGAACTGGGCATCAGCGTCGCCGCCTGCCGTCGCCGCCACACGGTACCATTCCGCCGCCTGGGTATAGTCGACGGGCACGCCGCGCCCCTTGGCGTAAGCCCAGCCAAGAGCGTATTGCGCCCTGACGGCCCCCTTGCCGGCAGCCTCGCGGAACAGGGTGACGGCGCGATCCGGATCGGGCAGTCGGGAATTTTTGCCGATAAATATCCATCCCAGGTCAATTTGGGCGTTCAGATCACCCTTCTCCACGGATTGCTCAAGCTGCGCCACGCGCTGTTTCAACGCGGTCAACGCGGGGTCGTCGTCCTGAGCAGGCGCGCCGAAAAAGAACCAGGCGGCCCAGCCGGAACCCAGGAGCGTGGACAGTAGCAATGTATAGGCAAGGAATCGCATGGAGCGGCCATTGAACGACGGCAGGCCCTTAAGAACAAGCGTCCGTTACGGCGATCAGCGGGGTTTTTCGCCGCCCTGGCGGACCTGCTCCTGCTTGCCGTCGTACACCGGCCTGTCATAGCAGGTGATCTCGCCCAGCGTGCGGTAGCAGAACACGTTCATCTGCGGGACCTTCTCGTCTTCCTCGCAATAAGTCATGCCCAAGTCCTTGCGGAGGGTCGAACAATTCTTGCCGCTCGACAACGAGATGACATGATCAACGACCGTCTTATCCGTCGCCATGACGGATACGCCCTCGGCCCCGACAATGCCGACGCAGCCGGCCGCCAGCAAACAGACGGTGAAAATCGCAAGAAGTCGTTTCATTCCCTTGGATCGCCCTTCGATACGGGATACGGCGCATTAGACCGCCACCACCGTGCATTGTCGCCCATCATTGTTAAGGAGCCGTAAATCCCTTCATAACCGTCTCCCGCCGCCGCCAGTTGCTATCGCGGGAAAAGGCCACTATTTTCCCCGCCAATTCCAACCGTTACCGACGGGAGCCAAAAGTGGCCGATCATACCGAAAACAGCCTGATTCGCGAAATCGACGACGAACTGCGCCAGGAACAGTTCCACAAGGTCTGGAGCCGTTACGGCAAGATCATTCTCGTCGCGGCGGGGCTGTGCGTTGCGGCCGCCGCCGGATATCAGTTCTGGGTCAAATACGACCTGGAAACTCGTCAGACCTTGGGTGACCGGTTTGCCGCCGCCCAGAAACTGGCCGAAACCGGCAGCACGGAAGCAGCGGCCGGCGCGTTCAAAAGCCTGTCCGGCGAAGGCGGCGGTTACGGCCTGCTTGCCCGCATTCAGGAAGCGGGGCTGCGCGCCAAGAACGGTGACACGGCCGGGGCCATCGCCGCCTATAACGCCATCGCGGCGGACACGGAGGCTGGAAAACTATACCAAGACCTGGCAGTGATCCTGGCGGCGGGGCTGGAAGTGAATGATCCCAGCGTTGACCCCAAAAAGGTTCAGGACCGTTTGGCGCCGCTTATGGCGGCCGGTAATCCGTGGCGGTTCAGTGCCCAGGAACTGGCGGCGGCGCTGGCGCTTCGCGCCGGGGACAAGGCCAAGGCAGTGGAAATCTACAGCACCCTGTCGAAGGATGCGGAAACGCCGGCCCGCATGCGCCAACGCGCAACGGAATTGTTAACGATATTGCGTTAAAAGGGCCCCTGAATTAATCAGGATGGGTCACGGGGAACAGGGGAACAATCGGTATGGCTGCGCCGAATAGCGGAAATCGCCGGGAACGGGGCCTACGGGCTTGTTCGCGCGGCACGGCCCGAGGCATGGCGTTGTCCATCGCCATCGCCCTGGCGGCGCCCTTAAGCGTCGGCGGCTGCACTTATTTGACCGACCTGTTTTCCAAGGAAGAGGTCCCCCTGCCGGGCACGCGCATCGCGATCCTCACCAATCAGCGGACCTTGGCGGCCGATGCCGAATTGAAGGATCATCAAATCCTGCTGCCGGCCCCCTCGCCCAATCCGGAATGGCCGCAGCCGGGCGGCTACCCGAACCATGCCATGCACCACATCCTGGTGCCGGAGAACATCACCAAGGCCTGGAGCACGAACGTCGGCAAGGGCGTCGATGACGAGTTACGCATTCTCGGCTCCCCCGTCGCCGCGGGCGGGCGTATCTTCACCATGGATTCCGAGTCCGAGGTCTATGCCGTCGACATGAAGTCCGGCGACACCATCTGGGACGTCGAACTGGCGCCCAAGGCCGAGGCCGATGACGGCCTGTTATCCGGCGGCGTCACCACCGAGGGCGGTCGCGTCTATGCCGCGACCGGGTTCGGCCATGTCATCGCCCTGGATGCCGCGACGGGCAAGGAAATCTGGCGCACGGTGCTGAGCGGCCCCATGCACGCCGCCCCCACGGTGCGCGGCGGACGGGTCTTCGTCATTACCCTGGATAACCGCACCTTCGCCCTGGACGCCAACACGGGCCAGCAGCTTTGGGATCATTCGGGCATTACCGAGTCCGCCTCCCTTCTCGGCAGCGGCAGCCCGGCCGTTGATCAAGGTGTGGTCGTCGTCCCCTATTCGTCCGGCGAACTGGTGGCGCTCAGGGCCGAAAACGGCCGCCTGCTGTGGTCGGATTCCCTGGCGTCCCTGAAGCGTTCGGACATCGTCTCCGCCCTGTCGCATATCCGCGGCCGCCCGATCATCGACCGCGGCCGGGTCATCGCGATCAGCCATTCCGGAATCATGGCGGCCTATGACCTGCGCACGGGCCGGCGCATCTGGGAGCGGGATATCGGCGGCATCGAAAGCCCCTGGATCGCCGGGGACTACATCTTCGTGTTGACCAACGACGCCGAAGTCGCCGCCGTCAGTCGCGATACCGGCGGCGTCTATTGGGTCCGCCCCCTGCCCCGTTTCGAAAACCCGGAAAAGCAACGCGATCCCGTCGTCTGGACCGGCCCCATCCTGGCCTCCGACCGCCTGATCGTGGCCGGATCGCATGGTGTGGCCTGGGCTTTGTCGCCCTATTCGGGTAAGTTCATCGGCGAGGTCGAAATGCCCGACGGCATTTCCGTGCCGCCCATCGTCGCCGACGGCCGGGTCATCTTCCTGTCCGACGACGCGGAATTGATCGTTTATCAGTAACCCAGTACCCGTAACCCAGTTTAGGTAATCAGGATCGGACACGCGTCCGGCCAATGTCATGCCCTTCACCATCGCCATCATCGGCCGCCCCAACGTCGGCAAATCGACCCTGTTCAACCGTCTGGTTGGGCGCAAGTTGGCCATCGTCGACGATACGCCAGGGGTGACCCGCGACCGCCGCGAGGGCGAGGGCAAGCTTGCCGACCTGAAATTCCGGTTGATCGACACCGCTGGGCTCGAGGACGTCACCGACGACAGCCTGGAAGCCCGCATGCGCGGCCAGACAGAACGGGCATTGGACGAAGCCGACGTGGCGCTGATGGTGATCGACGCGCGGGCCGGGGTGACGCCCATGGATCAGCATTTCGTGTCCTGGCTGCGGGCCCGCGGCACGCCGTCGATCCTGGTCGCCAACAAGTGCGAGGGCCGGGCCGGCGAGTCCGGGCTGTTCGACGCCTATTCCCTGGGCCTGGACGAACCTGTCGCCTTTTCGGCGGAACACGGGCTCGGCCTGTCGGACCTGTACGACCGGCTTATCCCCTTTGCCGAGGCCGCCGCCGCCGAAGGCACACAAGCCTACGACATTGAAGATGAATTCGCCGACCTCGAGGAATTCAACGACGAAGGCGACGGCGACGACACGGCCGAGCCCAAGGCCCTGCAGCTTGCCATCGTCGGTCGGCCCAACGTCGGCAAATCGACCATGATCAATCGCCTGCTCGGCGAAGACCGCATGTTGACCGGGCCCGAGGCCGGGATCACCCGCGACGCAATCTCCATTTCCTGGCACCACGGCGGGCGCGATTACCGGCTGATCGACACGGCCGGCCTGCGCCGCAAAGCACGGATCACCGACAAGCTGGAATCCCTCAGCACCCGCGACACCCTGCGTGCGGTGCGCTTCGCCCATGTTGTGGTGCTGGTGCTGGACGCCGACGCGGTCCTGGAAAAGCAGGATCTGACCATCGCCCGCCAGGTTATCGAAGAAGGCCGCGCGCTGATCATCGCCGTCAACAAGTGGGACGCCGCCAAGGACCGGGGCGAGACGATCCAACGCCTGAGCGACCGCCTGCAGACCAGCCTGCCGCAGGTCCGGGGCATTCCCGTCATCACCTGCTCGGCCCTGACCGGCCAGGGGCTGGATAAGCTTCTGCCCACGGTCACCGCAACCTATGACCTATGGAACACACGCATCGGCACGGGCGACCTGAACCGCTGGCTGAGCGACATGCAGGAAGCCCACCCCGCGCCCATGGGCAAGGGCGGCAAGCGCATCCGCCTGCGCTACGCGACCCAGGCCAAGGCCCGCCCGCCCACATTCATCGTGTTCTGCACGCGGGCGACCGAATTGCCGGACAGCTACACCCGCTTTCTGGTCAATGGCCTGCGCGACCACTTCGGGCTGGAGGGCGTGCCGATCCGCCTGATCTACCGCAAGAGCGAGAACCCTTACGCGGACCGGAAGTAGTCTGCCGCTCAACCGTTGAGCGGCACCTTCTTGCCCTTGGTTTTCTCCGTCTTACCCTGTTTCGGCAGCGTGACCGTCAGGACTCCCTTGTCGAAGGTCGCCTTGGCCTTGTCGCCGACTACCCCTTCGGGCAGTTTGAACGACCGTCGGAACGAACCGAACCGGCGCTCGCGCCGGCAATAATCATTTTCCTTGTCCTCGGTCGTTTCCGACTTATGGCCGGAAATGGTCAGCACATCGCCGTCGACTGCGACCTCGACATCGTCTTCCGACAACCCGGGCAGATCGGCCTTCAATACGAACTTGCCGTCACCGTCGCTGACGTCGACCTCCGGGTTAAGGGCAACCCCGGCCGGAACGCCGAACATTTCAAGCGGGCTGAGGCGGGCCAGATCAGCCCAGCGCCGGTTCATGTTCTCGAAATAACGGTCCGCCTGAGAGCGCCATTCCTCAAGGCCGGCCGCTGGAGGCGCCGCCCCAGTGGGCAAGCCTCCGAACGGCTGCAAACGGCCAAGCCCGCTCCAGGCGCTGAACCAATCGCTCATCAGGCGTTCCATGTCGGTGCGCCAAGCCTCCGCCGGCGTCGTGGCATCCTGCTTGACGGAAACTTCGCCACCCTCGGCGCGCTTTGCCTCCGCCTTTTTTTCCGGCGCGGATTGCTGTGCGGTACTCATCAGTCTCATCCTTCCATGTTCGATGGCTGGGTATATGTAGGAAGCATGATCTGCTCAGCAGTTTCCCGCCATGATATAGGTCAACGAACATAGAAAACCCCGCGCGTCGATGACACGCGGGGTCCGAAACCTCGGAAACGGTGGCCGGTCTAGTGGTCGTCGCCGTGATGGCCGGTGATCGGGCCGTCCTTGAACAGGGTTTCACGGAGTTCCTTGTCGAACTGCGGCATGCTGCGGCGCAGCCATTCCAAAACCATGGCGGCGTGCTCGATTTCCTCGTCCCGGTTATGGGCCAGGATCGCCTTGAGCTCCGGATCCGAGGTGGCGTCGACACGCTGTTGGTACCAGTCAACGGCCTCCAGTTCCTCCATCAGGGAAACAATGGCGCGATGACGGTCCATGGTCTCTTCGGACAGCTTTTCCAGGGGTTCGTGGAAACCTTCACTCGACATGGGAACTCCTTAATACAAATCGTGTGTGGACATTAAAGATAATGGATACACCATCGGGATCAACGCTCAAAGTTAGAATGCTTCTAAAATAACACCCTAATCAACCCCCGCCCCGCTGGAATGCCCGATCGAACGCCATCAGCGCCGCAGCTCGATCCTCCCCGGCATAGCCATGGAACCCAAGCGACACATCCATGACTTCGATCTCGATCAGCGCGATGCGACGCATGCGTTCGGGCCCTAGGGTGATCTCCAGACGTTTGCCGTCCTGCTCCAGCACAACGCCATCCGCCGTCTCGACGAAGGCGTCGCTACCCAGCGCCTTGGCGATGCCGCGAAAGAAGGCGGCCCGCGTCAGGGCCATTTCCTTTGTGATGACGACCGGCGCGGTCAAGATTACTAGCCCCCCGCCACCGGCGGCCACATGGCGAGTGCGTCGCCGTCGCGGATGGACGTGGCCGCCCGCGCCGAGGGTTCCACATAGACGCCGTTCAGCAACACCAGATGGCACATCTTTTCCGGCAGGCCGAGCTGGGCGATGACCGTGGCCGGGGTCGCGTCGGCGGCGACCTCCAGATCGGTCTCGTTGCCCTTGGTCCCTGCCGGCAGGTGCTCGGCCAGGGAGGCATAGAGCTTGACCCGGATCTTCATGGGGTGCCCCCGCCGTCAGGCATAGGCATGGGCGACATAGGCTTCCATGATGCGGTGCGGGTCGTCCATCAGCCGTGCCTTCCACAGGCCCAGCGGCGTGCGGTTCTGGATCAGGCCGCGCAGCACACCCATGTGGTCCGTGCGCCCCAGGGACAAGGCACCGACCAACACGTCGTCCTTGAAGTTCAGGCGCAGGTACTTGAACCGCGCGCGGTCCAGGGCCTCGGCACTTTCCGTGCCCTCGCCCCCTTCCCAATCGCCGAACGAGGTCGAGATCAGCCCCGCCGTATCCAGCACGTTCATCTGCAACGAGCCCCGATAGGGCGTGACCTTACCCGCCATGTTGAGGGCTGCGAAGCGGCCGTGCTCGGTCGAGGTCGGCTGAATGGCGTGGACGTTGAAACCGCCGCCGAAATCCGGGCCCTGGGCGCAGTCGCCGGCGGCATAGATGTTGTCGGCGGAGGTGCGCAGGAACTCATCCACCAGAATGCCCTGCTCCGCCTTCATGCCCGTGCCGTCGATGAAGCCGATGTTGGATTTCACCCCGGCGGCGACGACCACCAGGTCGGCGGACGCCGTTTCCCCATTGTCCATGGCGACGGCCAGGCGGCCGTCCTGTTCGCCGACTTCCGTGACCTTGGTCGAGGTATGCACCGTGATGCCCTTGGCCTGACACCAGTCCTTGATCAGGGTACCCGCCGTCTCGTTCATCATGCGCGGCACCATGCGGTCCAACGCCTCGACCACGGTCAGCTTGACGCCTCGTTCGACCAGGGCTTCCAGGATGATACAGCCGATAAATCCGGCCCCCATGAGGACGACCTCGGAGCCTTTCTGAGCCAGCTTTTCGATCTCGCGGCAGTCGTCGAGGGTCCAGCAATGATGCACCCCGGGCAGGTCGAGCCCCGGCACCGGCGGCTTGATGGGGCTCGCTCCGGTGGCGATCAGAAGTTTGTCGTAGGGCTGTTCGCCGCCGCCTTCCAGGGCGACCTTCTTGCCCTTGACGTCGATACCCGCCGCCTTGCCCTGGCGATAGGTGATGCCGAGCGTGTCGTAATGCCCGGCCGTCTTGCGCAGGTGCGTGCCGCCGTGGTCGATGATGCCGGTCAGGACATAGGGAATGGCCATGCGGGAATAAGGCGGATCGGCTTCTCCGCCCAACAGCACGATGTCACAGCCCGGGTCCGTCTTGGCAAGCGTTTCCGCCGCGACGACCCCTGCCGGGCCGGCGCCGATGATGACGTAGGTCATGGCCCTACAGCTCCAGCCGGCTGACGGTCTCGTTGGTCGGCACGCCATCCTTGGACCAGCCGCGCAGCTGATAATATTCCGGCAGCATCTTGTCCAAGCCGCTGGTCAACCCCTTGGCCGGACCGGTCTTGGCCGCATCCTTCATCAGGCGCGGAGGCAGATTGTCGTCTTTGCCGGTGAAGCCCGCTGCCAGATTAAACTGGCGTTCCAGGTTCCAGATCCGCTCTCCCGTTGCCAACAGGGCCTCGACGCTCCAATCGCCCTCGCAGGCGGCGTCGATCTGGGGGGCGATGTCCTCCAGCGTCCAGGCGAAGGTGGTGAACACGCAGATGCCCGCACTGTCGACCGCCGCCGTCGCATCCTGGAACGCCTTGACCAGGCCCGCCTTGCCGTCGGTGACAAGAGGATCGGTCTTTTCCGGAATGCCCAGGATTTCCGATGCCACGGTATAGCTGCGCAGATGGCAGGCGCCCCGGTTGGAGGTGGCATAGGTCAGCCCCATGCCTTGGATGCCCCGGCCGTCATAGGCCGGGAACTCCTGCCCCTTCACGGACATGGACAGTTCCGGCTTGCCGTATTTTGCGCAGAGCAGCTTGGACCCCAGGCCGATCTCCGCCCCGAAGCCTTCGCCCCGGCCGCAAAGCTCGGCCAGATCCGTCAGCGCCTTGGCGGACCCGAATGTGACCTCGATCCCGCCGGTCTCCTTGGTGGTGATGACACCATCCTCGAACATCTCCATCGCCGCCCCCACCGTGGCGCCGAACGAGATGGGGTCAATCCCCTGTTCGTTGCAGATGAAGTTGGCGAAGGTCAGGGCGTCCAGATCGTCGACGCCGGTCGCCGCCCCTAGCGCCCAGGCGGCCTCGTACTCCAACCCGCCCGATGCCTTCTGATACTGCGGCCGATCAGCCACCGTGTAATGAGTGCGGTCGATGGTCGACACCCGCCCGCAGGCGATGGTGCAACCGAAGCAGGCGGCATTGCGCACCAGATTGGGCTTGCCGTCCGATTCACGCGGTTCGGCCATGGCCTCGGCGGAAATCTTGGACGCCCCCTCGAACTGAATGTCGCGGTGATTGCGGGTCGGCAGGGCGCCGGTTTCGTTGATCACGTTCATCAGAACCTGGGTGCCGTAGGCCGGCAGCCCCTGGCCCGTCACCGCGTTTTCCGCCAGCACCTTCTTGCCCTCGGCCGCAGCCTTGAGGAAGGCCGGCATGTCATCGACGGACACCCCCTTGGTGCCGCGGATGGCGACGGCCTTCAGGTTCTTCGAGCCCATCACCGTGCCGACGCCGGAACGCCCGGCGGCGCGGTGCATGTCATTGACGACACAAGCGAATTTGACGCCCTTTTCGCCCGCCACGCCGATCGAGGCGACGCGGATCTGGGCGTCGCCATGGGCTTCCTTGATGCCTTCTTCCGTGTCCCACACGGAGGTGCCCCAATAGTCCGAGGCATCGAGCAGCCGACAGTCATCGTTATCGATGAACAGATAGACCGGCGCCTTGGCGCGGCCTTCGAAGATGATCATGTCCAGCCCGGCGTTCTTCATTTCGTTGCCGAAAAAGCCGCCTGAGTTGGAGCACGCGATGGCCCCCGTCAACGCCCCTTTGGTAATCACCGAATAGCGCCCGGCCGTGGACGCGCAGGTGCCGGTCAGCGGTCCGGTCGCCATGATCAGCTTGTTTTCCGGTGCAAGGGGATCGACCTTGGGATCGATCTCTTCCGTCAGGTATTTGGTCGCCAGGCCGCGCTGACCCAGATAGCGCTTGGCCCATTCCATGTTGAGGGGTTCATGCGTGCAGGTGCCCTTGGTCAGGTTGACCCGCAGAATCCGCCGTGCCCATGCCATGACATTGTCCTCCCCTTCAGTGCGCGGCTTGCTGGCCGGCGTCGGTCTTGGCCGCCCATTTGCGCATCTTGTCCAGGCCGGTCCAGTCGGCGTCCACATAGGTGATGGCATCGGTCGGGCAGGCCTTGGCGCATTCCGGATCGCCGCCGCACAGGTCGCACTTAATGACCTTGCCGGTGGCGGAGTTGTAATTCACCGTGCCGAAGGGACAGGCGATGGTGCAGACCTTGCAGCCGACGCAGAGGTTGTCGTTGACCTCTTTCGCCCCGGTCAGCTTGTTCAGGGATATGGCGTCGACCGGACAGGCGTGCATGCACCAGGCCTCGTCGCATTGCGTGCAGGTATAAGGCACAAAACGGCCCTGGTCGTGGAAATTGAAGACTTTGATCCGCGACTTGGACGGATTGAACACGCCCTCGTTTTCGAAAGAGCAGGCAAGTTCGCACTGCAGGCAGCCCGTGCACTTGCCTGGATCGATATTCAAGGCTTTCAACATGAAACCCTCCCGTTCGCTGTTTGCTGGTGGGGGACGTTCCGGTCATTTCCCCGCTTTTTCGCGGCACCGGACGCCGTTAATTGCTAATCCCAAGCTTAGCACTCCACCCACGGGAGCTTGGAATTAATTTTTGCCGGTGGCGGCCCGATCAAAGCTCTTTACAAGCGAAACGGCGCAGGCCAAACCTGGGGCATGAGCTCTGAAGCATATCTCAACGATTTCGAGGCGTTCCGCCAACTGCCCCACGCGATCACGCTGCTGGGCATGTCCGGCGTGGGCAAGACCATGCTGTCCACCAGCCTGCGCCGCCATGCGGACTGGTACCACTATTCGGCCGACTACCGCATCGGCACGCGCTACCTTGCCGAACACATCCTGGACAACATCAAGTACAAGATCATGCACATGCAGGACAGGTTCGTGGCCAACCTGCTGCGCTCGGATTCCATCTACATCAACCACAACATCAGCGTCGACAACCTGGATCCGGTATCCACGTTTCTGGGCATGTACGGTGACCCGGCCGAAGGCGGCCTGGACAAGGCCACGTTCCTGAAGCGCCAGGGGCTCTATCGCTGGGGCGAACAGGAAGCCATGAAGGACACCGGTCACTTCATCGCCAAGGCCTGGGAAATCTACCGCTGCAAGGATTTCATCAACGATGCCTCAGGCAGCCTGTGCGAAATCGTCGATCTGGACGATCCCGACGACCCCGTGATCACGGCACTCCGCGCCGATACCCTGATCCTCTATATCCGTGCCGGTAAAACCGACGAGGATGCACTGAAGGAACGCGCCGAGAGCGACCCCAAGCCCCTGTTCTATTACCCCTCGTTTATCGAAAAGCACCTGGCCGGCCAGCCTGCCGACGGCAAGGGTGTCGGGCCCAAGGATTTCGCCCGCACCCTGTTCCCCGCCCTGGTCCAGGACCGCAAGCCGCGCTATGCCCGGATGGCTGAAAAATACGGCTTCACCATCGACGTCGCCGACCTGTTCACCGACCCGCCCCAGGGTCAATTGGTGCCCGACGCCAACAAAATTTTGTGGCGGGTGCTGGAAACCATGCGCGCCCAGTCCGCCGACAACGAGGTTGCAGCGGCCAATGCCACACACTATGTGAACGCATGCCTTGCCCGCGCCCAACGCCGGGCATTGGATTTCTGATACCGTCTCCGCCGCGCCCGCGGCACCACACCAGACACGTACACACCCAACCTGAAACCAACGCCGGACAGGCCGCCATGCCGATCAAGATTCCGTCAGACCTTCCCGCCCGCGCCGTCCTGGAAAAAGAGGGCGTACCGATTATCGGTGATGATCAGGCGATGCTTCAGGATATTCGCCCGCTGCGCATCGCGGTGCTGAACCTGATGCCGTTGAAGCAGAAGACGGAAACCCAGTTGGCCCGCGTGCTGGGCGCGACACCCCTGCAGATCGAGATGCATCTGCTGGCGCTGACGACGCACAAACCCAAGACCGTCGACGAACAGCACATGATCGACTTCTATCATCCGTGGACCCAGGTCACGGATCAGAAGTTCGACGGGCTGATCGTCACCGGTGCGCCTATCGAACAACTGCCGTTCGAAGCCGTCACCTATTGGGATGAACTTTGCCAGATCTTCGACTGGTCGCGGGGCAATGTGCACAGCCTGTTCAACCTGTGCTGGGGTGCTCAGGCGGCGCTTCACCATTTCTACGGCATTCCCAAATATCAGTTGCCGCACAAGGCGTTCGGTGTGTTCGAACACCAGGTGCTCAACACCGCGTCGGAACTGTGCCGGGGTCTGAACGACACCCTGAACATTCCCGTGTCACGCCACACGGAAAATCACGCCGCCGACCTCAAGCCCTTTCCACAGTTGGAAATCCTCATGGAGGGGGCAGCCACGGGCATCGCCCTGGTCCACGACCACAAGCTCAACCACGTCCACATGTTCAATCACCTGGAATACGATTCCGACACGCTGGACGCCGAATACCGCCGTGATGCCGAAAAAGGCGCGGACATTCAGGTCCCCGCCAACTACTACCCCGGCAACGACCCGGCCAAGACGCCGGTCAACCGCTGGCGCGCCTATGCCCACATCCTGTTCGGCAACTGGATCAACATGGTCTATCAGTCGACACCCTTCGATCCGCATAGGATCGGTGAGGATTGACGCCGCCCCCGCCTTGATATTGTATACAATCAAGGGAGGCGCACGGGCTTGAAAACCCGGCGATAAAGGGATGAGGCAACCATGAACAATATTTCCGCAACGGACCAGCGCGCGCTTTTGACGCGTTTGGCGGAGCGTATCATCGGCTACGACCCCAAGGTGATTTCCGAAAAGGGTCTGTGGCTCGCCAAACTGGGCATCACCGATACCGTCGGCGTGACCCTGGCGGGCCTGCCCGAAGCCAGCACGCAGATTGCCCTCGGCACGCCGGGCGTCGCCACGGCGCCGGGTTCGGCACTGGTGTTCGGCACAGGGCGCCGGACCAGCGCGCTCGACGCCGCCTTCGTCAACGGCATCGCGTCGCACGCGCTTGATTTCGACGATTTCTCCTCCGTGTTCGGCGGCCATCAGTCGGTGCCGCTGGTCGCCCCCCTGTTCGCCCTGGCCGAAGACCGGGGGCTTTCCGGCCAAAGCCTGATCACGTCCTATGCCGTCGGGCTGGAGGCGGAAATGCGCCTGGCCCGCGCCGTCCACCCCCATCACTACGACAAGGGCTGGCATCCGACCGCGACGCTGGGCATTTTCGGGACCGTCGCGGGTGCGGCGCGTCTGATCGGCCTGTCCGCCGAACAGACGGCCATGGCGCTGGCCATGGCGGCATCCATGGCAAGCGGCCTGAAGGCCAATTTCGGAACCATGACCAAACCGCTGCATGTCGGGCATTCGGCACGGTCCGGCGTGCTGGCCGTGCTGCTGGCCGAACAGGGCCACGACGCCAACCCCGGAGCCATGGAGCACCATCAGGGCTTCTTCGAGGTATTCAACGGCCCCGGCACCTACGCCGCCGAACGCCTGCTGGACGGCTGGGACAACGGCCCTTGGGCGATCGAGGCCGAGGACCTGGCGATCAAACAGTTCCCGTGCTGCGGGTCGACTCATCAATGCATCACCGCCATGCAGCGTTTGGCCGGCAAGCATGACATCCCGGCCGAAGCCGTCGCAGGCATCGAGATCATGCCCCATCAACGGCGCCTCAGGCATACCAACACGCCGATGCCCGATAGCGAACTGGAAGCCAAGTTCTCGGTCCAATACACAGTCGCGCGCACGCTTCTGGACGGCACCGTGAAGCTGAAGGACTTCGAGGGCGACGCCTTCCGCGAGGATGCCGTCAGACGCCTGCTCGCGGTCACCACGGCACGGCCTCATCCGGACCTGGACGGCGACGACAAGGACAATTGGGGGGCGGAAGTCATCGTCACCCTGAAGGACGGGCGCAAGCTTTCGGAAACCGTGTCGAACCTCATCGGACGCAGCGGCGACAACACCATGTCGCGGGACGAACTGTGGGACAAATTCGAAGATTGCGCCGGCCGGGCCCTGCCCCATGGCAGCCTGCGCCCGCTGTTCGACGGCCTGATGTCCCTGGAGACCGCGGCCAGCATTCCCGAACTCGTCAAGCTCATGGAAACGAAAGCTTAACGTCCGTTTCGTTTGCTCCCGGCTGCTGTTTCGGGTGATTGAAAATTTGTGAATTCTGCCTCTTGTTAGCAGGTGCAAA
The DNA here is from genome assembly GCA_048263775.1 of Rhodospirillales bacterium. Classification (GTDB taxonomy): domain Bacteria; phylum Pseudomonadota; class Alphaproteobacteria; order Rhodospirillales; family Casp-alpha2; genus UBA1479. The sequence goes on along the minus strand of JBLXDU010000007.1, from coordinate 234,709 downwards.
CTGGCGCAATCTCTGCGCCGTGGTGGCCACAAGAGCCTGAAACTCTGACAGTGTCGCCTCACCGCCCCTTGCGCGGGGTACAGCGCGCCTTAAGTATCCGTCGTTCTGCCGTGCGGCCCGGAAGCGCCGCGTGAAGTGGTTCAACCGCGTTACCGCTCTTGGGTGCCTGAAATAAGATGAAGAACGTTCTCGCGGCGGCCCTGGTCGCCGCCGTCCTGCATGGGTTGGCCTGGGCCACGACCTTGGAAACGGCCGTGCTGCCCGATGTGACGGGCAAGGTGCAGTCCATGTCCTTCAACATCGGTGCCCCGCGCGAAGTCTGGTTCGGGCGGTCGGCGACCTTGCGCGAACTGGCCCACGCCCTGGACGTCATCAAGCCCGTATCCCGGTCCGTGCGCACCTACACGGTCAGCGGCATTCAGGCGCAGGTGCCCGCGCTTGCCAAGGAACGCGGGATCGAGGTGATGCTCGGCATCTGGCTGGGCCGCGACGAGGCCTCCAACCGGCGGGAGATCGAGACCGCGGTCACCTTGGTGCGCAAGTATTCCAACATCCGCGCCGTGTTCGTGGGCAACGAAACGCTGCTGCGCGAAGACCTGACGCTGGAAGAATTGATCAACATCATCCGCGAGGTGCGCACCCGCGTGCCTGTCCCGGTGACCACCGGAGAAACCTGGGACCGCTGGCTGTCCCATCCTGATCTGGTCGACGAGGTCGATTTCATGTCGATCCACGTGCTGCCCTACTGGGAAGCCGTCGGCGCGCAGAATGCCGTTTCCTATACCTTCGAACGCTACCGCGAAGTGCTTGATACCTTCCCCGGGAAGGAGGCGATCATCGCCGAATTCGGTTGGCCGTCGCGCGGCTACCGCAACCGCGAGGCCGGGCCTGATCCGATGACACAGGCCACCATCATCCGCCAGTTCATCGCCGAAGCCTCGCGCCACGGCATCGGCTACAACCTGATGGAGGCCTTCGACCAACCCTGGAAGACCATGGAAGGAAGCGTCGGCCCTTATTGGGGCGTGTTCGACCACGACGGCACTGCCAAGTTCTCCCTGGCCGGCGCGGTCGAGCAGCCCGAACAATGGCGGCGCGGCATCCTGGCGCTGATCCTGGGCGCCGTGATGACCGTGCTGTGGCTGATGACGCGGCGGCCGACCTTCGGCCATGCCCTGGCCATGGCAATTGCCGCCAACGCGCTCTCCGCCGCCGTGGCGGTGGCGCTGCTCTACCCCTTCGAGAACTACCTGAACGTGGGATCCGCCATCGCCTGGGGCCTGGGCATGGTGCTGATGCTGCCGCTGACCCTGGTTACCCTGGGCAAGCTGGACGAGGTCGCCGAAGTGACCCTGGGCCCCCGGCCCAAGCGCCTGTGGCGGGCCGAAGACGCGCCGGCGGATGCCCCCCTGCCCAAGGTATCGATCCAGATTCCCGCCTACCGGGAAAACCCGGGCATGCTGATCGAGACCCTGAATTCCTGTGCCGGTCTGGATTATCCGGATTTCGAGGTCGTGGTGATCATCAACAACACGGCCGACGAAAGTCTGTGGCGTCCCGTGCAGGCCCATTGCGTGAAACTGGGCCCGCGTTTCAAGTTCCTCAACTTCCCGAAGATCGCGGGGTTCAAGGCCGGGGCCCTGACCGCGGCCATGCCCCATGTCGCCCCGGACGCGGAAGTTCTCGCCGTGCTCGACGCCGACTATGTGGTCGATCCCAAATGGCTGCGCGATCTGGCGCCCGCCTTCGCCGACCCCAAGGTGGCGATGGTGCAGGCCCCCCAGGACCACCGCGACGGCGAACGCTCGCTGCTGGCGCGCTGCATGAACGCCGAATACACGGGCTTTTTCGACATCGGCATGGTTCAGCGCAACGAGGCCGATGCGATCATCGCCCACGGCACCATGCTGCTGGTGCGCCGCGCCGCCTTCGATGCCGTCGGCGGCTGGTCGCCGGACACCATCACCGAGGACACGGAATTGGGCCTGCGCCTGTTCGAGGCGGGGTACCATGCCCACTATACGCGCCGGCGCTATGGCTGGGGCCTGCTGCCGGACACCTACCGCGCGTTCAAGACACAGCGCCATCGCTGGGCCTACGGCGCCGTGCAGATTTTCTTCAAGCACTGGCGCCATATGCTGCCGGGCGCCAAGACCCTGACCCGGGGGCAGAAGGTCCATTACATCACCGGCTGGCTGCATTGGCTGTCGGACGCGGTGGGAGCGCTTGCCGCCGTCGTCAACCTGGCCTGGGTGCCATTCATTTTGTTCGTCGGTGTGATGCTGCCGCCGATCCCGTTCACCCTGCCGATCCTGGCCGCGTTCGGTGCCGGGCTGCTGCATTGCGTGCTGCTTTACATGGCGCGGGTCAAGATCGGCCCGGCGCGCATCGCCGGCGCCGCCCTGGCCGCCGCCAGCCTGCAATGGACCGTGGCACGCGCCATCTATGACGGCATCAAGGTGCCGGACATGCCGTTCAGCGTGACCCAGAAGGGCAAGGCCCAAAAGGCCGGCAGCCCGACCGCCAAGGCTGCCCCGGCATCACCCGTGCGCACGGAAACCCGTATCGGCCTGGCCCTGATGGCCAGTTCTGCCGCCCTGTTCGCGGTCAACACGACAGGGATCGTCGAACTTTACCTGTTCGCGGGAACCTTGCTTGTGCAGAGCCTGCCGTTCCTGGCGGCGACTGCCATGTTCGTGTTGGAACGCCGGGACACCGCCCGCCTGAGCCGTGATAAGGCGGCAGCCGGCATCTGTGACCCCGCCATGGATACCGCCAGAACGGCCGATCAAGCGGCGGCATAAAACTTTCACACCCCGCGCAAGGCCCGGTAATCCGGCCCTTGCGCCCCCCACCCCTTGCACGGTGGGTTTTTCCCAGGGGGTCAGGTTGATCCGCCCCGCCCCGGCTGTTACCTTTGCGCCATTGCCCGTGGGCGGCATGCTGGCTTTTGCCTGAGAACGCAAAGGCCGGTTGGGCATGAAAACCTGCTGTCCAGGCGGTGGACGCGTCGGGGCCGCACCGGTCCCGCTACCCCTATGGGGTGGGTAACGACAATAGGAAAACGCGTCTTTCGGATCCCCCGTCGCAATAACGCGGACCGGGTTCTGGATCCTTTCAACCGCCAAATAAAACCAGATCGCTTCGGCACGTCCGGGCCTTGTCGCCCCGAGTTGCGCCGTGCCGTTGACCATTCGAGCGGGCCCTTTCAGGTCCGCCCGTTGCTGTGCGCCGTCTGTTATCAGGCGGCCATGGACCAATCACGACGCCTTGGAGGGCCGCAATGGACGACATCAATCAAGAACAACAGGATTTTGGCGATAATCCGCTGGAAACCCGAAAAACCGACCACTACCAGCGGGAGTACGTCCAAACGTTCGTGGAAAAATGGGACGAACTGATCGACTGGGACGCCCGCGCGGAAAGTGAAGGCCAATTCTTCATCGACATCCTGAAAGCCCGCGGCAAGCATCGCGTGCTCGACGCCGCCACGGGTACGGGATTCCATTCCGTGCAATTGCTGAAGGCCGGGTTCGACGTGACCAGCGCCGACGGCAACGCGGAGATGCTGACCAAGGCATTCGAAAATGCGCGCGAACGCAATCTCGTGCTGCACACCGCCCATGCCGACTGGCGCTGGCTGAACAAGGACGTGCACGGCAAGTTCGACGCCATCATCTGCCTGGGCAATTCGTTCACCCACCTGTTCGACGAAAACGACCGCCGCCGGGCCCTGGCCGAATTCTATGCCGCCCTGAAATGGGACGGCATTCTGATTCTCGATCAACGCAATTACGACGGCATGCTCGATCACGGCTTCTCTTCGAAGCACAAATACTACTACTGCGGCGATCAGGTATCGGCCGAGCCCGAGCATATCGATGATGGTCTGGCCCGCTTTTGCTACTCGTTCCCCGACGGCTCGCAGTTTCATCTCAACATGTTCCCCCTGCGCAAGGCCTATACGCGCAAGCTGCTTACCGACGTCGGGTTCCAGAAGATCAAGACCTACGGCGATTTCCAGGAAACCTATCAGGAAAACGACCCGGACTTTTTCGTCCATGTCGCGGAGAAGAATTATCATGAGTAGGCGATCACAGGCGGTCCAGAAGGCCGAAGAGTATTACGATTCGTCGGAAGCCGACGCCTTCTACAAGAACGTCTGGGGGGGCGAGGATATTCATATCGGCATCTACAACACCCCTGATGAAGAGATCGCCCAGGCCAGTCGGCGAACCGTGGAAACCATGGCCCTGCAAATCCCAGGATTGGGCCGGAAGACCCGCGTCATTGATCTGGGCTCCGGCTACGGCGGCTCCGCCCGCCATCTGGCGGGGACTTACGGTTGCCACGTGACCTGCTTGAATCTGAGCGAGACCCAGAACGACCTGAACCGGGATAAGAACGCGGAAACGGATCTGGACGCCCTGATCGACGTCGTGCACGGCTCGTTCGAGGACATCCCGGCAGAAGATGCCTCCGTCGACCTTGTGTGGTCGCAGGACGCCATCCTCCATTCCGGGGACCGCCCCCGCGTGCTGGACGAGATTTCCCGGGTTCTGGCCCCGGGCGGGCATGTCATCTTTACCGACCCCATGCAGGCCGACGACGTGCCCGACGGCGTGCTGCAGCCCATCCTGGACCGCATTCATCTGACGACGCTGGGATCCTTCGCCTTTTACCGCACTGAATTCGCCAAGCGCGGTTTCTCAGAAGTGCAGTTGTCGCCCATGCTGAACCAACTGCGGGCCCATTACTTCCGCGTTGGCGAGGAACTGAAACGCCGGTACGACGAGATCGTCCGCTTGTCGGGCAAGACCTACGTCGACAACATGCTGCGCGGACTGGATCATTGGGTCGACGGCGCCGACAAGGGGTACCTTGCCTGGGGAATCCTGCACTTCAAGAAAGGTTGATAACGAACCACCTCAATCTTGTCGTGACCGCTTAATTCTTCACCCGCGGACGCTGTCTTCGTTCGATGGCGTCCCGCTGCTCTGTCACGGCCGCGAGAATTTCCTCAAGCTTGAAGGGCTTCGGCAGGTATCTGTCGAAGCCCGCGTCCAGGCCGCGTTCGGCATCACCGGTCATGGCATTGGCGGTCAATGCGATAACCGGCGTATGCCTCAGTTGAGGATCTGATCTGATTTCGGCGAGGACGTCATATCCGCTCATGTCCGGCAGGTCGATATCCAGGAAAATGACGTCCGGATGTACGTCCCGCGCAATGGCCAACCCCGTAGCGCCGTCCTCCGCCTCCAAGTACTCGACGTCGTCGAGCATCTCCATGAAGTTCTCGAACAATGCCCGGTTTATGTCGTTGTCCTCGACATAAAGAACCTTCATGAGGCCGGAAATACGGCGTGTTTTGGGGCTGGCCACGTCGGTCGCCTCCTGGCGATCGATGATATCGCCGACATCCGCCGAATGCAGATCGACCCAGAATCGGCTTCCCTGGCCCTCGACGCTTTCGAAATCAATGTCCCCGCCCATAAGTTCGACATAGTTCCTGACCAAGGCGAGGCCGATGCCGCTGCCTTCAATCTTGCCCTGTTCGGCGCCAAGGCGGTTGAACGGCTGGAAAGCGCCGCTTTGCCGATCGGCCGGAATACCGCGGCCGTTATCGGATACGGTGATGCGAGTCGTTTCCTGAGAAACCGCCTCGCAGGAAAACTCCACCCAACCACCCGCGTGATTGTACTTGATTGCGTTGGATCCAAGGTTGATCAGAACCTGCGTCAGGCGCGTCACGTCCGCCGTCACGAAACTGTTGTCCTGGCCCAGGTTAGGCGCGCGCATTTCAACCCCGAATTTCGCCGCCAAGGGCTCAAGGGTCGCCATGACGGATTTCACGATCGCGACAACGTTGACGGGCTCAATCGAAATCGTGATGCGACCGGCTTCGATCTTGCTCAACTCCAGCACACTGTCCATCAGGTTCAAGAGATGCTGACCGCTTCTTTTGATCAGGCCTGCATGTTCAAGCTGCTTGTCGTTGAGAACACCGAAATGCTGCGAGATCAGAATATCGGTGAACCCCAGGATGGAGTTCATCGGCGTGCGCAGTTCATGACTCATCGAGGTCAAGAATGCCGATTTCGCGCGGGTCGCCGCCTCGGCGGCCTCCCGCGCCTGCTTCTGCGCAATTTCAGATGCCTTGATCGCCGTGACATCGAAGCCGACGACATAGAACCCTAAAACCTTTCCATCGGTTTCATCCGGCAGGTAGTGCACCTGCAAGGAGCGCACCGTACCATGGATATCGGTGAGTTCTCGTTCGAAGGACTGGGGCTCTCCCCTCAGCGCGCCTTCGATATAAGGCGTGCTTTCGCGATAGGCACCCTCATCCAACAATTCGGACAGAAGGCGCCCTTTCACCCATTCGGGGGTTACACCGAACCATTCCTCATATGCCTTATTGGCGAAGCGGTTGCGTAGATTTCGATCCCAATAGGCGATCATCGACGGCACGCTGTCCAACACGTTCCTCAGGTCGCGCAAGGCGGTGTTCAGCTCTGCCGTGCGTGTGGCGACACGGTCTTCCATATCTTGCAACAGGGCGCGAACCTGCAGTTCCGCCTGGTGCCGGTCTTCGATATCGGTGTTCGAGCCAATCCACCGCAGGACGTTTCCGTCTTCGTCCACGACCGCGTCCGCGCGGGAGAAAAACAGCCGATAGGCTCCGTCATGCCCCCTGATGCGGAATTCGCACGAGAACGGCATCTTGGTTTCAACCGATTTCCGCCAGACAGCCATCAAGGGTTCATGGTCGTCGGGATGGACCACTTCCAGCCAGCCGGCACCCAACAGCGGTGCCGTCGGCGCACCGGTATAATCGGCCCATTGCTGACTGAGAAAATCGCAGATGCCATCGGCGTCACAGGTCCAGACAAGCTGCGGCAGAGAGTTGGCCACCTCCTGCCAGCGTTGCTCGCTGGCCGCCATCATCTTGACCGCTTCGCGCTGCGCCGAGATGTCGGTGACGCCCGCCACGACAAGTTTTCTGTCACCGATCTGCAAGGGGGCAAGGCGCGCGGTAATGGGAAACCGCGTACCGTCGGCCCTCACGGCTTCTAAATCCTGGCGGCTGCCCATATCGCGGGGCTTATAATCGTAATTTTCACGCAACTCCTTGTGCGCATCCCGCACACCGGGCGGCACTAGGTCGTCAACAGGCTTCCCAAGAAGGTCCGACATGGACCAACCGAAAACGCGTTCACAATAGGCATTCGCGCGGATGATGATCCCGGCCTGGTCGATGACAAGCAACGCCTGGGGCGTGGCGTCGATGATCTTGTAGGCCAGTTCCTCTTCTTCCTGCCGAGCCTGCAGGGCTTGTGCCCGGTTTCGCGAGACATTGTACGCGGTCGCGGTTCCGAGAATTCCCAACAAGGCCAGGGTCAGACTGAGAATGCCTGGGGAGACCTCTGCATATTTCTGGGCAAATGCGGGACGCGGATGAAATTGCATGCGCCAATGACGACCGAATACCTCTACAACATCGCCGATGACCGCATCGACCTTCGGATCAAACCCCGGCGAACGGTAGAATTCGATCTCGTCACTGACATCAGTGATTGAAAAGGCGATTTCTTCCCGGCGTGGGCCCAGATCTTTCAGAACCTCGCTGACGACAAGGGGCGAATAGCTCCATCCGACAGTTTGTTTCAGACGTTCTTCCGGATTGTCCGGCAAATCGGCCCGCCAGTAGATCGGCATCAAGATGAGAAACCCGTGGTTTGTCTCACCTGACGCCTGTACCAGCGTGATCGGTGCCGTCAACCGGGTTTCACCGCTTCGCGCCGCATTCAACGCGGCGTTGCGCCGGTTGCTTTCCGACGCAATATCCAGGCCCGTCGCCCCTTCATTACCCTTGAGGGGATAGATGTATTTGATGATGAAACGCTCGCCCGCGTTCGGGGCAAGTTCGCGTAAATTGAAGGATGGAAACTCGTCCGCACGTGCCGCCGCAATGAACTGCGCCGTTTGCTCGTTCGATATTTTGACGATGAACCCGAAACCCCGGGCGCCGGGAAACTCCTGGAACCGCTCACGCGACGTGAAGTATTCCTTGAAGGTGTTTCGGGGGATGTTGATCCGACCGCCGGCGATGATCGCGCCGCGCGTCCCGCGAAGGCCGTATTGGTACAGCTGAAAGCGTTCCTCTACGAGCGTCGTAAATTCCCGCGCAAGCGCGGAAAACCGCTCGCGAGAGTCGTTCCTGTTGTGAACATACTGAAACGCCCCTACAGACAGCGCCACCAACACCGTCAGGGCGATGCCGAACAAGGCAACAGTAGAAGGGCGGATGGCACGACCAGCAGCCATATGGCTTGATCCCTTAGTGGTTCCCCCCACACAGGAAATCCGGAAAGGCCATGCACGCCAAAGCCTTTCCATAAGCTGACCTAAGGTATCTCCCGATGTCACCATCATGCAACGGGGCAATCACCAAACCCAATAATGGCCACCCCGGGTGCCGCCAGGGTGTTTGGATACAGCGGAAAATCGTTATGGAAATCTCGGCGGGCTCAGACGGCGGCCTTGCGCCATTCGTTGCCGGCATGGGGACCGCAGGCCTGCCGTGCCTTTTCCAGCATCTTGCGTTCCGAGGCCGGCATGCGGGACGGGCTGGCCCTGTTCGGATCGTTGCCGTTGTCGCCGACTTTTTCATTCAACAGAGTCTTGATCTGCTTATGCAGGTCATTGATTTCATTATCCAAAGCCGCCACCTCTCAAAACTTCATTGCGACCTGTTGTAGGTCATCACAGGTCAACGAGACATCACACGAAAGTATGCAGATGATGGGCATCAGTATGGGGCATGCCCGCCGTAACGGCAGGTAGGCCGCGTTACGCTGGGACGCGGTGTTCAGCAGAACCCTTGACGCGAATGTCAATTCGCGACGCAAGCTGACGCCATTTCGCCTCGGTAATATTGTCGAGGTCGATTTTCCCCTGTTCTTCCTCGGCTATTTTCTCTGCTTCGGCCACCAGACGGCTGATCCTCTGGTGCAGGGTGCTGATTTCTCGATCCATGTTCGGCTCCGGCGTCGCGTATTTCGGCTCGACAGCGTCATTTTGACAATGACGCCCAATTCAGAACCAATAACGCAAGGTACGTGCCATACACGAAGATACGAGGTGTCAGACGGCCCTGATGGTCCGATCCGCCGGGAACCGCAGGATCACCGTCGTTCCCTTACCGACCTCACTTTGAATGGCAAGGTCGCCGCCATGCAATTCGACGAGTTGCTTCGACAGGGTCAGGCCCAGCCCCGTGCCCTCATGGGTCACGGTATGGCTGGTGCGGACTTGACCGAACGCTTCTAGGACCAGGGGAACGTCTTCGGCGGCGATACCGATGCCGGTATCGGCGACCTCGATCCGGATGCCGCCCCGGTAATCGACGCCGGTCGACATCGTCAGGGCGCCGCCTTCGGGCGTGAACTTGTTGGCATTGGAAAACAGGTTCACCAGGACTTGGCGGACCACGCGACCGTCGGCCCGCAGTTTCGGCATGTTGTCGGGAATATTGATGGACAGGACCTGGCTTTTCGCGCTGATGCGCGGCGACATCAGGCGCCGTACTGCGGCGGCCAAGTCGCGCAGGTCCAAATCCTCTTCTTCCAGTTTGGCTTCGCCGGCCTCGACCTTGGAGATGTCCAGGATATCGTTGATGACATCCAACAGGTGGCGTGCCGAATGTTGAATGTCACCGGCATATTCCAGGTATTGGGCATTGCCCATGCGGCCCATGATCTCATCGACCATGAATTGCGAAAACCCCAGGATCGAATTCAACGGCGTGCGCAATTCGTGGCTCATCATAGCAAGGAACCGCGACTTGGCGACGCTGGCTTCTTCGGCGCGGCGCCGTGCCCCGTCCAGCTGCCGGGTCCGCTCGGCCACGGCGTCTTCAAGCTGCGCGCGCGCGCCGATTAATTCCTCCTCATAGGCGGCGCGTTCCGCATGGGCGGATTCCAGCCGGTTGAGAAGGCGGTTAAAGGCATCTTGCAGATGCTTGAGCTCGCCATCACCAGGCCCCACCGCCTGGATGGTCGAGTAAGGCCTGAACCCCGGATCGATCCGGTCGACCGCATCGGACAGGCGCGACAGTGGCCGCACCAATTGGCGTTGAGCGAAATAGCTGAACAGAATCCAGATCAGCAGAAGCTTCACCATCGCCGCGGTGAAAATCAGCATGATCGACAGCCATGATCGGGTAAGCGCCAGGTTCGCCGGCACCAACAGGCTGACATGCCCGAGATGCCGGGCCCTGTCCGAGCCCTGGGCGACGTAATGAACATCGAATGAGTGAACCGCCATGCCGGAACCGTCGCCGCTGCTGATGACGCCATGGGCTCCCAAGCGGCGGCCGCTGAACGGATCCTCGACAATCACCCCCTGGGCCACGGACAGCCGCACCAGGGCCGTCAGAACCGCCCCCAATTCCTTCTCGTCATAGGCCCAAAGCTGATCCGCGATGGGATCATGGAAGGCGCTTTTGACGATGCGGATTTCGCGATCGATTTCTTCGTCTGCGCGGCGCAGGACATCCCAGACCAAAATGCCGGTGATCAAAAGGCCGATACCCAGAAACGCCAGGAAGATCGATGAAAACAAGCGCCCGGCAAGAGTACGGCTGCCCGCGTTCGGCGTGCCGCTGGCCCTAGCGGTATTTCCCAATGATCTCGCCGATAAGGGACGAGCGGTTGATGGCGCGGATTTCATTCCAGAAGGCATCAGCGAGTTTTGTGTTGTTCTTATGAAAGGGCTTGGAAAACAGAAGGTAGTAAGCCTTGACCGAAATCGCGGGCCGCAGCATGACGATTCCAGTGAATGGTCCGCCGTTGTCCGCCAGATAGGGCGCGATCATGTTATCAAGTTCCGCGTAGGCCGCAACGCGCCCGTTGTCTAATTTTGCAAGATTCAATGTTTGCGTGCGTTCTTGCTCAAAAGGAATACCAAGGGCTTTAAGTTCGTCGATAATCGAATATCCCCGCGTCACCGCCACCGCGCGGCCCTGCGTACCGCGCAGCCTGCGCCCGTCAAAGGACACACCGGCCTCGCGGCGCACATAGAAGGAATAGGTTTGAAAGAAAACGGCCCGGGACTCATCCGGCGTCTTGCCGTCGGCAAGCGTCGGATAAACGCCGAATTCTGCTCTTTCCGGATGGTAGCTGGCGTGAAAAATACCATCGACTTCGCCTGTTTCGACCATGAACAGTCCCCTGTTCCAGGGCACACGTTCGAAATCGAGCGAAACATTCAGGCGGCGCGCGGCCTCGCGGAAAACCTCGATGGTGACCCCAGGCCTGTCTTTCGGAACCTTGGCCGTGGTGCCGTAATAGCGCGGCGGGTTTTCGACGGGCTCATAAACCAGACGGATGGTTTCCGCGCGCCCCGGTAAGGCGAACAGAAACGTCGCGACGACAGCACTGCAGAATCGGCGCATTTCTTCCTCTCGAACCGGAGCAGGCAAAGCGCAACGCAAGCGTCCCGGCCAGCTTACGGAACAGAGGATATCGCTCGAACATTAAGCCTGAATGACAAAAAGCGGATTGAGCCGATCCGGTCAAAATTTCATCGCCTGGGCCAGGATGACATGTTCCAGCCCCTGGATTTTGGCCAGAACCGCGGGCGGCGGGGCCTCGTCCACTTCCAACAACGCGATGGCGTCACCGCCGGCCTGGGCGCGGCCAAGGTTGAAGGTCGCGATGTTGATGCCGGCATCGCCCAACAATGATCCCAGGGCCCCGATCAGGCCCGGTTTGTCGTAATTGGTGATGTAAAGCATGTTCCTGCCCAAGGTCGCGTCGATGGGGATGCCCTTGATCTCGACCAGGCGCGGGCGGTCATGGAACAGGGTGCCGGCCAAGGACCGGGTCTGGTTTTCCGTCGTTACCGTCACCTCAATGCGGGAATGGAATGCCCCCGCGTCGTCGGACCTCACCTCGCGCACGATGATGTCGCGGTCCTTGGCGATGGTCGGCGCGTTGACCATGTTGATGCCTTCCATCGACGGCCCCAGAAGCCCCTGCAAAACCACGGCGGTCAGCGGCTTGCAGTTCAACTCGCCGCACACCCCTTCGTAGGAGATCGTGACCTCGCGGATGGCCGAGCGCGTCGCCTGCCCGGCGAAACTGCCAAGCTGCTGGGCCAGGGTCATGTAAGGTTTCAGGCGCGGCGCCTCTTCCGCCGTCACTGACGGCATGTTGAGCGCGTTGGACACGGCCCCGTCCAGAAGGTAATCAGCCATCTGTTCCGCAACCTGCACGGCGACCTTTTCCTGGGCTTCCGATGTGGCTGCCCCCAGGTGCGGCGTGGCCACCACCTGGTCCATGCCGAATAGCGGGCTTTGCGTCGCCGGTTCTTCCTCGAACACGTCGATCGCCGCCCCCGCCACATGGCCGCTGTCCAGCGCCGCCTTGAGGGCGGCCTCGTCGACCAGGCCGCCGCGCGCGCAGTTGATCAGGCGTACGCCCTTTCGCGTCTTGGCAAGCGCATCTGCGTCGATGATATGGCGCGTGGCGTCGATCAGCGGCGTGTGCAGGCTGATGAAATCGGCGCGGGCCAGAAGCTCGTCGAGGGTCACCTTCTCGACCCCCAGTTCCGTGGCTCGGTCTTCGCCCAGGTAGGGATCAAAGGCGATAACCCGCATCTTCAGGCCCTGGGCCCGGTCGGCGACCACCGATCCGATGTTGCCGCAGCCGATAATGCCCAGCACCTTGCCCGTGATCTCAACACCCATGAAGCGGGATTTTTCCCACTTCCCGGCATGGGTCGACGCATTGGCCAGGGGAATGTCGCGGGCCAGGGCCAGCAACATGGCGATGGCGTGTTCCGCCGTGGTGATGGAATTGCCGAACGGCGTGTTCATCACCACGATGCCCTTGGCCGTGGCCGCGTTCAGATCGACATTGTCGACGCCGATCCCGGCGCGGCCGATGACCTTCAGGTTTTTGGCGGCCTCGATGATCGGACCGCGCACCTTGGTCGACGAGCGTACGGCCAGGCCGTCATAGTCCCCGATGATGGCGGACAAGTCTTCGGGCGAAAGGCCCGTTTTCACGTCCACTTCGATCCCGCGGCGTTGGAAGACCTCCGCCGCAAGGCCCGACATTTTGTCGGAAATCAGCACTCTTGGCATGACGGTTTCCGCCCTTAGGCGGCTTCACCGGCAAGCTCGGCGCGGATCTGGTGGAACGACCACTCGATCCAGGGAAACAAGGCTTCCAGGTCCGCGGTCTCCACCGTGGCACCGCACCAGATGCGGAACCCCGGCGGGGCCGCGCGGTGTTCGGAGAAATCGTAACCCGCCCCCTCGGCCTCGCACATCTTGGGAATGCGACGCAGCGTCTTGCGCAGGTCGTCCTCGCTCAAACCATTAAAGGCCGGATCGACGATCTTCAGCGTCACCGAGGTGCACGACCGCACCTTCGGGTCGGTGGCCAGGAAGTCGATCCAGGATGTGCGCTCGACCCAACGGCTGAGGGCTTCGAAGTTCGACTGCACGCGGCCCAGCAGGACCGGCAGGCCGCCGATGTCCTCGGCCCACTTCAAGCCGTCGAGCGCGTCCTCGACGCACAGCAAGGATGGCGTGTTGAGGGTCGCCCCTTCGAACGGTTCGGGATTGATCTTGCCGTTCTTCTTCAGGCGGAAGACCTTGGGGATGGGCCGGTCCGGATGGAAGGTGTTGAGCCGTTCCACCGCGCGGGGGCTCAGCGCGAGCATGCCGTGCGCGGCCTCGCCGCCCATGACCTTCTGCCAGGACCAGGACACGGCATCCAGCTTGTCCCAGGGCAGATCGACGCCGAAGATGCAGGACGTCGCGTCAACCAGGGTCAGGCCACCACGGTCGGCGGGAATCCAGGAACCGCGATCCGGCACCATGACGCCCGACGATGTGCCGTTCCAGGTGAACACCACATCGTTGTTGAAATCGATCTGGGACAAATCCGGCAGTTCGCCGAACGGGGCGGTGAAGGTGCGCAGGTTGTCCAGCTTCAGTTCCTGAACGCCGTCCTTGGTCCATTCATTACCGAAGTTTTCCCAGGACAGGATATCGACGCCGCGTTCGCCGAGCAGGTTCCACATGGCGGCCTCGAAGGCGCCGGTGTCGGATCCGGGCAGAATACCGACATAGTAGTCGTCGGGAATGCCCAGGATTTTGCGGGATCGGGTAATGACCTCGTTCAGCTTCGCCTTGCCCGTGGCATGGCGATGGGAACGGCCGAGAAAGGCATCTTTGAGGACATCTACGGTCCATCCGGGGCGCTTGGCGCAGGGGCCGGACGAAAAGCACGGATTGGCCGGGCGGGTGCTCGGCTTCTGAGGAACTGGCATCGAATTTTACTCCCTTCGCTTCCAGAAGGGTCCGATCCCGTTGGGGGGACCTGGCCCACGGCGGGTATACGCCCGTTGCCCGGCTCCGGTCAATCACCACCCGCAGGGAAGGCACGGTTTGGCCGCCGCACGCCATTGTCTCGCCCAAGTCCAGCGACTATGGTCGGAAAAAACGAGGAAACGAGCATAGCCGCAATGGCGGACAGCATCACCAGCACTTCAGGCACCCCTTCCGATGCGATCCAGGCCATGGTCGTCGGCACATCGGACGTTGTCGCGGAACCCGTCAAGACGGTGCTGCTCAACCTGGACGGAGTCGACGTTGCCGCCGAGGCGACGGACGGCATCGATGCCGTGAGCCATCTGCGCCGCCGGGCCGTCGACGTGATCTTCATCGACATTGGCGACGCCAAGGTCAAGTTGGCGACCGATCTGTCGCGTCTGCGGAAGGTCGACCCCGACGCCCAGATCGTGCTGGTCGCGACCCTGACCTTCGCCAACGTGAAGAACGCCATGGCAGGCTTGGTCGCCGGGGCCGCCGAATTCGTCCAGGCACCGTCCCGCCACACGCCACATATTGCCGAGCCCGAATTCACCCGCCAGATCGCCGATCTGGCCTTGGGCCTGGGCCGGGCACGCCGCGACAAGGGCACCCGCGTGATCGCCCCGCCGCCGGTCGCCCATCGCTTCGAACACCAACCCTCCGGGGAGGTTCGCCAACGCCGTCCCCATGTCCCGAAAGCCATCGCCATTGCCAGTTCAACCGGCGGCCCGCAGGCCCTTTTTGCCCTGTTCAAGGACCTGCCCCGTAACGTTACCCAGCCGATCTTCGTGACCCAACACATGCCCCCCGGGTTCACGACCGCGCTCGCCGAACACATCACCCGGCGCACGGGATGGCCCTGCGTCGAAGGCAAGGACGGTGATCCGGTCAAGGGCGGGCAGGTCTATATTGCACCCGGCGGATTCCACATGGTCCCGACACGAAACGGCGGTAGGGTGAAAATCAAGATCGACGACGGGCCTGAGGAAAATTTCTGCAAACCCTCGGCCGAGCCCATGATGCGCGGCCTGATCGATGCCTATGGCGCGGAAAACATCCTGTTCGTCGTGCTGACCGGCATGGGATCGGATGGCAAGGTCGGGGCCAAGACCGTCGCCGACGGCGGCGGCACCGTCGCCGTCCAGGACAAGGACAGCAGCATCGTCTGGGGCATGCCGGGGGCGGTCGCCGCCGCCGGGGACTGCCACGCGATCCTGCCCTTGGGCGATCTGTTCAAATTCATCGCCCAAGCGGCCGCGGGGAAATAACACCATGAACACCACCAACGCGGATGACTTCCTGACGGCTTTCCTGCGTCAAAGCGGCCTCGCCGCCCCGGATGAAACCCCCGCCTATACGGCGCTGGCTGGCGGCGTGTCATCGGACATCTGGCGTGCGGACCTGGCGCGCGGGCCGGTCTGCGTCAAACGCGCCCTGGCCAAGCTGAAGGTCAAGGCCGACTGGTTCGCGCCGGTCGAGCGCAACGCCTTCGAAGTCGCCTGGATGGAAACCGCCAACGGCCTGCAACCCGGCATCGCCCCCCGCGTGTTGGCCCATGACGCGGACCAGGGCGTGTTCGCCATGGCCTATCTGGATCCAAAGGCCCACCCGACCTGGAAAGACGAACTGCACGCCGGACGGGCGGACCCCGCCTTCGCGCGCAGGGTCGGTGAATGCCTGAAACGGGTTCACGCCGGGACGGCGGGCGACGA
The DNA here is from genome assembly GCA_048263775.1 of Rhodospirillales bacterium. Taxonomy (GTDB): domain Bacteria; phylum Pseudomonadota; class Alphaproteobacteria; order Rhodospirillales; family Casp-alpha2; genus UBA1479. The sequence continues at coordinate 218,605 of JBLXDU010000007.1, read as the reverse complement.
CGGCGTGGCCCAGCGGTTCAGGACGGACGAAACCTTCTATTCCATTCGCCTGGAACCTTATCTGATCGCCACGGGCGGCGCCCATGCGGACCTCGCCCCCCGGTTGGAGGCCCTGGCCAAGACCACGGCGTCACATCGCGAGGCCTTGGTGCATGGCGACGTCAGCCCCAAGAACATCCTGGTCGACGGTGCCGAGCCGGTGTTCCTGGATGCCGAATGCGCCTGGTATGGCGATCCGGCCTTCGACCTGGCCTTCTGCCTCAACCATCTGCTTTTGAAATGCCTGTGGACGCCCGCCGCGACGGGCGGGTTCCTCGCCTGCTTCGACGCGCTGGCCGCCGGATACGCCGCCGGGCCCGCGATCGAGGCCCGGGCCGCCGCCCTGCTTCCGGCCTTGTTCCTGGCCCGCGTGGACGGTAAGTCTCCCGTCGAATACATCACCGCCGAAGCTGAGCGCGACCGCGTGCGGCGCACGGCCCGACCATTGATCACCACACCGCCGCCTATTCTGGCGGACGTCCGCCACGCCTGGGAAAGGGAACTCCGCCAATGACGGCCTCCTCCGCCACCACCATCACCGCCGTCAAGGCCCGCCGCGTTTGGGATTCCCGGGGACGCCCGACAGTCGAAGCCGACGTGACCCTGGCCGGCGGCGCGCTCGGCCGGGCCATCGCGCCCGCGGGGGCGTCGCGCGGCAGCAATGAAGCCATCGACCTGCGCGACGGCGGCCCCCGGCTCGGCGGCTGGGACGTGACGGATGCCCTGAAGCAGACCAACGGCGCCATCGCCAAGACGCTGACCGGCATGAATGCCGGCGATCAGGCGGCCGTGGACCAGGCGTTGATCGCGCTGGACGGCACGCCCAACAAAGCCAACCTGGGCGGCAACGCGACCATCGCCGTATCCATGGCGGTGCTGCATGCCGCCGCCGCGCAAGCCGGGCAGCCCTTATGGAAGTACCTGTGGGATCAGGGCGGCACGCCAGGCCTGCCGCTGCTGCCCCTGCCGGAAATCCAGATCTTCGGCGGCGGCGCCCATGCCGGGCGGCGCATCGACGTGCAGGATTTCATGGTCATCGCCACCGGCGCCGACGACTATGAACAGGCCCTGGCCTGGACCGCCGAGGTCTATATCGCCGCCGGCAAGATCATGTCTGAACGCGGCGTGCTGCAGGGCGTCGCCGACGAGGGCGGCTTCTGGCCCGCGTTCGACGCCAACGAGGACGCCGCCGAAACCCTGGTCCAGGCCATCGAGAAGGCCGGGCTGAAACCGGGGGAGCAGGTCGCCATCTCCCTCGACATCGCGGCGTCGGAATTCGGCAAGGGCGGGCGTTACCGCCTGGCCCGCGAGGACCGCGACATGTCGCGCGAGGAACTGGCCGAGATGCTGCTGGGCTGGGTCGGCCGCTATCCCATCGTGTCCGTCGAGGACCCCATGAGCGAGGACGACGCGGAAGGCTTCCTCGCCTTCGCCAAGGCCGCCCCCAAGTCATTGCAGATCGTCGGTGACGACTTCCTGGTGACCAACGCCGGTCGGGTCCAGGCGGCGGCCCGTGACGGCGCCCTCAACTGCGCCCTGATCAAGCCGAACCAGGCCGGCACGGTGACGGAAACCAAGGCCGCCTTCGACGCCGCCCGGGATGCCGGGATCGGCGCCATCGTGTCCGCCCGATCAGGCGAGACCGAGGACGTGACCATCGTCCATCTGGCCGTGGGCTGGGGGGCCAAGCAATTGAAGGTGGGGTCGTTCACGCGGTCCGAACGCATGGTGAAGTGGAACGAAGGCCTGCGGGTCGCCGACGCCATCGGCTCCGCCGCCCTGCCGCCCCGGGCCGCCTTTCCCTGGGGTTAGGCCGAACGCCTATTCCGCCGAGCGGGCCATCCCGCGCAGGCGGTTGACCAGCACGCCCATCAGACGGTGCAGGACCTTGTCGGTCTGCTCCAGGCGCTGCAGGCGAGCCTTGAGGGATTCCTTGGACAGCACGATCAGCACCGAATCCTCGGCGGCGCGGGCTGAGGCGGCGCGCGGCTGATCGTCGATCAGCGACAGTTCCCCCAGAAGTTCGCCGGCGCCGAGCGTGGCCAGGCTCTGCTCGATGGCGCCGCGCCGATAGATCTCAATCGCGCCTGTGGAAATCAGGAACGCCTCGGTCCCGGCATCGCCTTCCTCGAACAATATCTGGCCCTTGACCAGCTTGCGCTGCTCCGGCCCCTTGCCTCCGCCGTTGGCCGGCGCCGCCGCGGGTGCCGGCGCCGGGGCGGGTTTGGGGGCGGCGGCCGGTGCCGATTGTGCCGGCTGCGCCGGTTTCTGAGCGCCTTCGTCCCAACGCTTTTCCTGCGGTGCCGCGCCATTCGGCGCGCCCCCCGCCGCGGCGCCGTTGGCAAGGGCCTTGTCCAGGGTCGCGGCCGCCGTCCGTTTCAGTTCATCCGGCAGGCCCGCGGCGGCGATCTTTTCCTTCAGCACATCGGCCACGCGCTTGGCCATCTTCGCATCCTGGCCGCCGCCGGTCAGGGCGTCGACGCCGGTCAGCCCGCGCATGGCCTGGGCCAGATTACGGACCACGGCGGCTTGCTGCTTGGCGCCCGTATCCGTGGCCGACAGGTCGAGCACGAAACCCGCCCGCGACGGCAGGGACGGCAGATAGGCAAGGATGCTGGCGACGGCTTCCTCGGCGCTGAGATCGCCGTCCTCGCGGCCCAGGGCCATCTTGGCGCGCAGGGTCAGGGCCTCGGCCATCTGCGGGCCGCCGAGCAACCCGGCATAACCTTCGAGGTTGCGGATCAGGGTGACCAGGGCCGTGCGCTCGCCTTCCTTGCCCTCACGGGTCATCGGCTTGACCCCGCCGATGCCGCGGGCGACCCGGCCGAGGATCGCGTCCCGCGCGTTCTCCAGCTCGTAAGCCGCCATGGTCTTGTTCAGCTCGTTGATGCAGCTGAGCGGATTTTTCACTTCCGGCAGCCGTCCCTGGCACAACTGAACCAGCATGCGGTGTGCGGATGCCGCGTCGGCGACCCCGCCCAGCAGTTCCGTGATGGCGGCGGTGCCGTCGAGGATTTCCGCCAAGGCCTCATCGACATAAGCCTGAACGACAACGCCCGCCTGCCCGCCCAACAGCGTGACCAGGGATTCGATCTTGCCGCTCCAATCGCCCTGCTCACCCATGTGGACCGCAAGGCCGGCCAGGATCAGCATATGGCGGTCATCGGCCGGGGCCTCGGCATTGACCTTGTCGATCAGGGCCTGCAGACCGCCCGCCTGAAGGGCCTCGTTCAGGTCCTCGCGCTTCATCATCTTTTGCGCGTTGGCGACGAGCTGGTTGTACAGACGTTCCAGCTTGTTCTGGCGATCGACGGGCTTTTCACCGGCGTCCTTGTCGACCTGCAAACTGGCGAGGCGCGACAGGGCACCGATATAGAGCTTGTCGTCGCGCTCCAGCATCTTCAGGCGGCCGAAATCGAAGGCCAATTCCATGGCCGTCATGCCGACATCGTCCAGGTATTGACGCAGCAGGCGCCCGATCGTGCGGCGGGCCTCCAACTGATAGCAATCGGACAGCGTCTCGCAGACCGGCGAGGAATCGATGGGCACGACGGTCAGGCCCTTGTCCGTGACCTCGGCCCGTTCGTTGAAGATGATCTCGTCGCCCTTGCGGTCGCTTTCGGCGATCACCTTGACGCCCGAATATTTGTGGGAGTCCAAGAGGGCCTGCGCCTGCTGGATGGCCTGCGATTTTACGTTATGGGAAGCGAAAAAGGTCCACTTGCCGTCGGATTCGGTCTGGACCTCATAGGTCTTCCCCGCAAGGTTCGTTTGCATGTTGGTTAGGTCCCCAAGTGCTGATCTGGGCGCCGTCTCCTGCAGACGCCGCCACGTACCAACCGCACCCCTCACAAAAGCACGCCGCCGGTTGTTCCGGCGAGCGAGAATTGCCGGTAGGATGCCGCGTATGATTATCAGGCGCAAGTCTCTGGACAAATTCGCCGTAAAAGGCTGCCATGCGGGCACGTTGTGAAATTTTCGCGAAGGAATAATCCGCGCTTACTATCGTGAAACGGGAATTCCCTCTAATTTCTAGACCTTTTTTTGCTCACGCTTACGATTGTAAAAGAATATACGAGTGGTGTTCCGTAAGGAATCCAGCGCATTAAAAGCAAAACCTTCGGGGGAGGGGGTCAGCATGGTGAACGCTCGAACTCAAGCAAGAGCGGAGTATACGAAATACCTGAAAAAGGTCCGTTGGGTGCAAAAATCCCGCGCGACCCAGAACGCCCTGTACCGAAATGCAGGCACCCAGAACCTGACCTGGGACGTTCTTTTCCTGATCGCCGAAGCCCAATACGCCGGACAGAACCTCAACGTCTCAGACATCTGCGTGTCCGTGGCCGCGTCCAAATCGACGACCCTGAAGCTGATCGCCCAATTGGCCACCGACAACGTGATCAACAAGCGGCAGAAGGAAAACGATTCCCGCACGCAGCTGGTCACCCTGCACGACACCTTCCGCAAGAAGCTCGAACATTATCTGGACACCCTGAGCACGACCTTTCCCGCGCTCGATTAACGACGCCGATTGACCGCGCCGGTTGACGGCGCCGCATCCCGCATTCATGAATGCCCATCCGGGCGGCCGCCCCAGATCATCGGGAACAGGCCGTCACGCCCGGATCGTCATGTCCAACCACCACCCAAACCCATCATGAGAGCGCGCCCATGTCCTGGATCTACCTGTTTGTCGCGGGTCTGTTCGAAATCGCCTGGGTCATCGGCCTGAAATACACCGACGGCTTCACCCGCCCCCTGCCCAGCATCGCCACGGCGGCGGCGTTGATCGCCAGCATGCTCCTGCTGGGCCTGGCCGTGCGAGACCTGCCGCTCGGCACCGCCTATGCGGTGTGGACCGGGATCGGCACCCTGGGGGCCGCCGCCTTCGGCATCTTCCTGTTCAACGAACCGGCAACGGCGGTGCGCCTCGCCTGCATCGGCCTGATCGCGGCGGGCATCGTGGGGTTGAAGCTGTCGTCGTCGGCTTAAGCGGCTTCGGCCTATTCGATGAGCAGGCCCGAGGCCCGCGCCATCTGCGCCAGGAACAGCATGACGAACGACCCGCCGGTCCAATAGAGCGCGCGCAGGAAGCGCGTGCGTTTCTTGTCGCGGATGTCCGACACCTTGATGATCTCGCAGGCCGTCTCGCGCACCCAGTCGGCGCCCGCCACGGTGCGCACATAGGCGTCCACATCGGGGCTGCGGCGCGGATCGAAATACATCGCCCCCGCGCAGGCCCCGAAATCGCGTTTCCGCGACACCTTGTTGGCGTGCGACGGGTACAGCACCAAGGCGAACATGATGATCGGCAGCACCAGAATGGCCCAGCCCGCGAACACGTAGAGCCCGGCCTGCTCGATGGGCACCGGAATCTGCGCGCCGCTGCGCAGCACCACCTGCAGGGCGAGGATATAGCCCACGCCCATGATCTGGGCCTTGTTGTCGTAACTGCGCACCGTGTCCTGGGCCTCCGACAGAACCGACAGCAAGGCGTCGCCGCCCAACTGTTCGTGGAAGCGCACGGTTGGGTTCTCGGTGGTCATGGATACGTACCCTCTTTCATTCGGCAGGCGCCGGCGGCACCGGCAGGACTGCATCCTAGGGACGAACGGGGCGATCCTGTGGCGGCAGGGTGACGACTTCGTGCCGGTGGGCTTAACCGCACTGTAGCGCAAGCGAAAGCGGGGGGCGGTCGGACTTGAACCGACAAGGCCTTTAGGCCGAGGGATTTTAAGTGCCATGAGCTACGACAAGAAGCCCAGAAACCTGCGCTTCTTACGTTACGCTATTGCCCACTTTCTGCAGCAGCCGCAACACGGCGCAACAATCCGCAACATCGAACATGCACAGGGGATTTCACTCCCCTTTTTCCCCAGCTGTTTTCGCCAGTTCGATCCCGCGTTTAATTTTGGAAGTGAGCACAAAGAGGAAGTTCCCAAGCGCTTCGGCAAACTCAACTGATTGCTCTGCTTCTTGTTTGGTAACGTGCGGCTTCTCTTTGTCCGCATGTCGAGGGCGGTTGGAACCCAACCTCACTTCGTGCGCCCAGTCGCCCATTGCTTCTGTCAACACGTGGCCGGCAACTGCTTCATCGATCCGGTCGTACAAGCTGCCTTTCTCAAAGCCTAACTCTTTGAGCATTGCGTCTACGGCACTCCCGGCCATTACCGCTGCCGCGTCCGGAGCATGAATAGTCTCGTAGGCTTGTTTTAAAAACTCACGTGCAACTGTAGGCAAGTCTCCGTGAGGAGTTTTAGGAGCCGGAATGACCTCGACGATAAGGGGATTGCTGACTCCTACATCTGGTTGCCCCTTTGCCATCATCAACTGGCCACAGGTCGTGCAGGAATACACAGACCACCGGCTTCTTGGATAACCTTTCGACGCCGGTATGGGGTCGCCTGAGTTCCATAGATTTGGCAACTGTGGGTTTGCCACATTGCAACAAGGACAACGAGAGACCCCAACCAAATGGCGCTCGCCAATCCTACCGAATATGTCTTCAGGTTCCGCCATATCTGCCTCGTCAAATTTTGGTGCGGGCGGCCGGACTTGAACCGGCAAGGCCGTAAGGCCGAGGGATTTTCGTACCAGCTACAGCTTTCGCTGCCCCGCCTTCACCTCAGAAGGCTACGCGCGGTTCGTGATCTGGACGATCTTCTCACCGTAACCTACGCGCATTAGGTGCTATCCGTCTAGAAAATGAACCTTTAGGCGCTGATCTATAATCTCTTCTTGGCGAACAACCGACCGTTCCCGGTCTTAAGGAACGCCTCGAACGCGTCGGCCTTGGCGTGATCGTCGAAGGCCAGATAGGTCTTCAGCCGCCAGGGTTTGAACTTGTTGGTGTGGATGGAGTGGCCGTCGTTGTGCTCGCTCAGCCGTCGCTTCAGATCGACGGTTGATCCGACGTAATACCGGTCCGGGGCGATTTCGCTATGCAGGATGTATACGTACTTCATGGCCCGCTTCCGCTCCCGCCTGCGCTGCGCTTCGGCGCGGCTACAGCGCGGCATCCGCTTCTCTAACGCTCCGCCGCTCATCGCGCCGTAGCGTAAGCGAAGGCGGATGGTGCGGGCGGTCGGACTTGAACCGACAAGGCCGTAAGGCCGAGGGATTTTAAGTCCCTTGTGTTTACCAATTTCACCACGCCCGCGCGCGGCCGCCGTTGCGGCATGCCTCTGGTAATCCTACGGGCTTTCCATCGCAAGGGCCAAGGACGGGTTGCCCGCCTTCGCGGCAGGGGCTACACCTCGACCCCATGAGCGAGCGCCCCGACCCAGGCCCCGGCACGCAGCCACCGGATTTCGACGCGGCCTTCCGTGACAAGCTGCGCGACCTGTTGCTGTGGCGGCGCGACGTTCGGCGATTCCTGGCCACCCCCCTGCCCGACGGCCTGCTGGAAGGCCTTTTGGCCCAGGCGGCGCTGGCGCCCAGCGTCGGCAATTCACAGCCCTGGCGCTTCGTCGTGGTCGAGGATGCGGCCCGCCGCAAACAGGTGCGCGACGATTTCGAGGCCGCCAATACGGACGCCCTTCAGGGCTATTCCGGGGAGCGCGCCCAGACCTATGCGGGGTTGAAGCTGGCCGGGCTGGACAAGGCGCCCGTGCAATTGGCCGTATTCGCCGACCGGGCGACGGAGCGCGGGCACGGCCTGGGCCAGAACACCATGCCGGAAATGCTGCCCTATTCCGTGGTCGCCGCCGTCAATACCCTGTGGCTGGCGGCGCGGGCGGCGGGGGTCGGCGTGGGCTGGGTGTCGATCCTCCATCCCGGCCGTGTGTCGCAAATCCTCGACGTCCCCAAAGACTGGCACCTGGTCGCCTATCTGTGCCTGGGCCTGCCCGAGGAGGAGCACCTGGAGCCGGAACTGGTGCGCGCCGGCTGGCAGGATCGGGCCGATGTGTCCGAATTCATCCTGAAGCGCTGAGCGCGCGTCTTACAAATCCACTTCCTGGGGCTCGTTGCCCAGATCGCGCATGATGGCGCGGAGCTTGTCCGCCGCATCGGCGATGTCGGCCGCGTCCGTGCCGCGGATGACGATGGTCGAGCCGTGCTTGCCGTCGCGGGAAAACGGGTAGCTGCCGATCTCCAGCGCCGGGTGTTCGTCCTGCAACGCCGTCAGGCGGGCCGCGATCTTGCCCTCCGGCGTGTAGGAGGCGATGGATTTTGACAGCATCTCCGCCCCGCCCGTAAGCCGGTGTTTGAACAGGTCGAACATGGCCTGCATGATCCGGGGCACGCCCGGCAGCACGAACACGTTGTCGACCTGGAACCCCGGGGCGCGGCTGACCGGATTGTCGAGCAGGATCGAGCCCTCCGGCACGTCGGCCATCTTCATGCGGGCCTCGGTCACGTCCTCGGGCTTGTAATGGGCGAGCAGCAGTTTTTCCGCATCGGGATGGCGGATCAGTTTGCGCCCGAAGGCCTTGGCGATGCAGGCCGAGGTAATGTCGTCATGGGTCGGCCCGATGCCGCCGGTGGTGAACACATAGTCGAAGCGGGCGCGGGCCTCGTTCACGTTGGCGATGATGGTCGCTTCGACATCGGGGATGACGCGGCCTTCCAGCAGGCGGATGCCCAGCGCGTTCAGGTTTTCACCCAGGAACTGCAGGTTGGCGTCGCGGGTTCGGCCCGACAGAATCTCGTTGCCGATGATGATCAGGCAGGCGGTGACGGTCTTGGGTTCGCTCATGTGTCCTCCGGCTCGGCGGCATGTAGCTAGCCCGAACAGTGGCCCCAAGGCAACGGCCCAAAGCAAGACCGCCCCGCACGGATGCGGGACGGTCAGGGCTTGGACAGGGACAGGGAAGGAGGTCGAACCGTCCCTGTCGGGGGGATTTTGACTAGCTGGAAATGCGCCAGGCGCCGTCGGCGGTGCGGCAGGCGGTGCCGTAGCCTTGTTCGACCCGGCCGCCGATGGTCACCGAGGTCTGGTATTCGCGGCAGACCTCGCCGGTGTTGGTGTTCTGCATGGTGCGGACCGGCGTGATGGTACCGGAATTGCCGCTGTCCGGGTTGGACCAGGCGACGGGCTGCCAATCGGCGGTGTGCAGGGCGGTGTTCTGGGCGCGCTGCTGGTACATCTGGTCGGCACGATCGAGGGATGCCCCGACCTCGTTGCCCATGAAGCCGCCCAGGAGGGCGCCCGCCGCGACCGCCGCAAGCTGGCCGCGGCCGCCGCCGATCTTCGACCCGACCAGGCCGCCCAGCCCGGCGCCGAGCAGCGTGCCCGCCCCCTGCTTCATGCCGGTGCTGCCGTCGGTGACGCAACCGCCCAGCATCACCACGCCCATCAGGGCGGCGACGGCGGCGAACACGGGCCCGCGGGCCGCGCGCCGGACCGTCCGATGGCTGCCGGCGGAACCGGCCTGTTCAGTCGTCTGCATCTTGGTCGTGTTCATAACGTCCTCCTTCAATGGTCCGCCGGAACCGGTATGTCCCCCGTTGGCGGATTGATGAAACATCATATGAATAATTATATGCAAAATTGATGTCAATAACTAATTTCATTTTTGCATCTAGTTTCCATTGCGATATAAGAAACGCGGGGATGCGGTCGTCCATGGGGGGAGCCTGGGCACCGCAAAAAGGTTATGGGGAAAACAAGCAATGACGCTGTCTTTCAGCAACGATCAGCATCGCGCCTATATGGAGCTCAACGACGCCATTGGCCGCGAATGGGTCGAGGTGTTCGAGGGCGACACGGATTTCTACGACGCCGCCTATTGGGACCTGTTCAACAACATGTGGCGCGCCCGCACGCCCGTGCGCAAGACGGATGCGCTCAAGTTCATGACCAGCATCAAAAGCGCGCATACGGCGGGCAAATACCTGGACGTCGCCCTGAAGAAGGGGCTTCTGATCGAACAGGACAATCCCAAGGACGCGCGCTCCAAACTGCTGACCTTGTCGACGGATCTGCGCAACCGCATGGACGCGTTCTATGACTGCTCGATCACCGAGATGTTCAAGACCTGCAAGCTGATCGACGGCATGCGGTGACCGCCGTGACGGCCCGTCCGGGATTCCGGCTCGCCCTTCTCCTCGTCCTGTTCTACGCCGGCTGGATCAAGTTCGCCGCCGTCGATACGGACGTCTACCTGATCGACTACGCGCAGCGCGCCCTGATCATCGCACTTGGCTGGGCGGCGCTGACGGACAGTTTCCGCCGGCCCCTGCCGCCGATCACCGACCGGGTCTGGCTTTGGGCGCTCGGCGGGGCCGCCGCGATCATCGCGGCCGATACCTGGACCGGCAGCCTGGCCCAGCGCGCGGCCTTCGATACGGCCCTGTTCCCCGAAGCCAGCTTCCCGCCCCTGGAAAAGGAGGTCTGGCAGGCCGTGGACCTGACCTTCGGCTTGGTCCTGGTCGCGGTGTCGGAGGAACTGGTGTTCCGCCGCCTCTGGACTGATTGGTGGCATGCCCGGGGCGGCGGCATCACCGGGCTGTATATGGGATCATCCCTGGTGTTCGGCCTGTTGCATCTGCCCCAGGGCCTGGCCGATACGGCCATCGCCATCGTCTGGGGCCTACTGCTGATGTATCTCTACCGGCGAAGCCGCAGCCTGGCGCTGGTCATCCTGGTCCACTTCGTGGTGGACCTCTGGTATTTTACCTAGCCCAGGAAATCACGGATCAGGGCGGCCAGGGGTTCGTCCGCCGGCGGCATGGCCAGGTCGCGCAGTTTCACCGGCTGCACCCATTTGAGGGCCTGGCCGTCGAGGCCCCGGGGCTCACCCTTCCATTGGCGCGCGACATAGACCGGCATCAGCAGGTGGAAGTCTTCATAAAGGTGGCTGGCGAAGGTCAGGGGCGCCAGGCAGCTTTCCGTCAGGTCGATGCCCAGTTCTTCCTTCAGTTCGCGGACCAGGGCCGTTTCCGGCAATTCGCCGGCTTCCAGCTTGCCGCCGGGGAATTCCCACAGGCCGGCCATGGCCTTGCCCTCGGGCCTTTGCGCGACCAGCACCCGCCCGTCGATATCGACCAGCACGGCGGCGACCACGATGACGGTGCGCACATCGCCCTGGGATTTGCGGAATTCCGCATCCCAGCAGCCGCCTTCGGGAAGGTTCGTGGGCGCCATTAACCGAGGCGCCTTTTCAAGGCGTCGAGGCAAGCCCATGCGGGCGCCGCGCGGTCAGCGCGAGAGCCAAGGACGCGGAGGCGTCCGCCCGGCGACTGAGGGTTCATATCAAGACCGATAGTCGGCGTTGATGTCGATGTAGCCGTGGGTCAGGTCGCAGGTCCACACGGTGGCCCGCCCGTTGCCCACGCCGACGTCGACGGCGATGTTGATTTCCGGGCTTTGCATATGGGCCGTCACCGGCGCTTCGTCGTAGCCGTCCACGGCCAGGCCGTTGGCGGCGATGGTGATGCCGCCGATGGCGATGTTCAGGCGGTCGCGTTCGGCCTTCTCACCCGCCTTGCCCACGGCCATGACGATGCGGCCCCAGTTGGCGTCTTCGCCGGCGATCGCCGTCTTGACCAGGGGCGAATTGGCGATCGACAGGCCGATGCGCTTGGCCGCGGCGTCGCTGTCGGCGCCGGTAACCGTGATTTCGATGAACTTTGACGCCCCCTCGCCGTCGCGCACGATCTGATGGGCAAGGTCGCGCATGACCGCTTCCGCCTTGGTCCGGAAATCCTTCAGCGCTGCATCGTCGGGGCCGGAGAACCGGTCGGCGTTGCCCGCCGCCCCCGTGGCGAACAGCATCAGGGAATCGCTGGTCGAGGTATCGCTGTCCACGGTGATCGAATTGAACGTGCGTTCGCAGATCGGGGCCAGGATGCCCTGCAGAACGGGGGCCGGGATTTTCGCATCCGTGAACACATAGGCCAGCATGGTCGCCATGTCCGGCGCGATCATGCCCGATCCCTTGGCGATGCCCGCGATGGTGACCTTGGTGCCGTTGATCTGGGCTTCCTTCACCGCCCCTTTGGGGAAGGTATCGGTGGTCATGATGGCCTTGGCGGCCTCGTCCCATTTGCCGGGGGCAAGATCGGCCGCCAGGCCGTCCAGGTTATCGGTGATGGACTTGAAATTGAGCGGCTCGCCGATCACGCCCGTGGACGCCGCGAACACCCGCGACGGCCGGCAGGCCAGACGGTCGGCCACGGCCTCCACCACCTGTTCCACCGCATCCTCACCCAGCCGCCCGGTGAAGGCGTTGGCATTGCCGGAATTGACGATCAGCCCGTTGGCGATGCCGCCCGGAAGGGACTTGCGGCACCAATCAACGGGGGCCGACGCGGTCAACGATTTGGTGAACACCCCCGCCGCCTGGGTCTCGTCGGCCAGTTCGACCAGCAGGACGTCCGTCCGTCCCTTGTAACGCACGCCGCAGGCACGGGTGGCCACGCGCACACCGTCGATCGGCGGAATGGTCGGGAAGGCTTCGGGCGCCAGGGGGGAGACTTTGGGCTTGGTCTTGGCCATGGTCGAACTCGCGTCTGCAAGGAGTTGGAAGGGCCTTCCCTGGTCGGGGAAGGCCTTGAATCGCCTCCTACTTAGCCGGAGTGCCGTCCAAATTGAAGCGTTCGATTTTCGCCGTCTCGCGCAGGCCCTTGGTCACCTCGGCGCCGATCTCGCGGGTCAGGCTGTCGCGAATCTGCGGTTCCATTTCCTCAAGCGAGGGGGCCGGCTGTGAACGCTTGTCCTCAACCTTGATGACATGCCATCCGAACTGGGTCTTGACCGGCGTCTTGGTCATCGCTCCCTTATCAAGGGCGAAGGCCGCCTTTTCGAACTCGGGCACCATCTGACCCTTGCCGAAATAACCCAGGTCGCCGCCGTTGGGGCCGGAAGGACCGGTCGACTTCTTCTTCGCCGTATCGGCGAAATCGGCGCCGCCGGCCAGTTCCTTGATCACCGCCTTCGCCTCATCCTCGGTTTTCACGAGAATATGGCGGGCATGGACTTCGACCTGGCCGCCCATGTCCTTGGTGACTTCGGCATAGCGCGCGGCGACCGCCTGGTCCGTGACCTTGGCATCGACCGCCCGCTGAATCAGGGTCGAGCCCAGCAGCCGTTCGGTGAACGCCGCCAGTTCCTCCTTGAACTCGGCCGTTTCATGGATCTTTTCCTTGCGCGCCTTGATGGCCGCCAGCTTGGTGTCGATCAGACTGTTCAGCAACGCCGGGTAGATCTGCTCAAGCGGCACCTGCTGGTATTCGGCCGGCAGGCGGCTGTAGGCCTCGGTGACCTCGGAGCGCATGATTTTGGTGCCGTCCACCGTGGCGGCCACCGGGTCGTCGGCGGCCAGAACCGGCGCCGCGGCAAGGCTTAGGGGCGCCAGACCCATCAAGACCGCGACACCACCTGCGCGCAGGGCGTTTTGAAACGTCATAAACAGATCCTTTTCATTGAAAGACGACCGAACCTTCGGCCGCTGGATTGGGCCCCACCCTACCCGCCGACCGGTCACCGTGACAATCATTTGAATGTGAGGATAATTTCAAGAACCTCATGGGGCGGCCCGCATTGACAGGACCGGGGAGCCCCTCTATCTCTTCCCCAGCGATTCCGCCCAGGAACCGCCACAATCGCTTCATACTTGTCATATTCATTTACCCATTCAAGGACGACCCCCGAATGTTCAGCGCCATCGCCAAGAGCCTGTTCGGTTCCGCCAATGACCGGTACCTGAACGGCCTGCAAAAGGACGTCGATGCCATCAACGGCCTTGAGCCTGAACTCGAGAAGCTGTCCGACGACGCGCTCAAGGCCCGCACCGCCACCTTCCGACAGCGCCTCGAAGCGGGAGAGAGCATCGACGACATCATGGTCGAAGCCTTTGCCACCGTGCGCGAAGCCTCCAAACGCACCCTTGGCCTCCGCCATTTCGACGTGCAGATGCTGGGCGGCATCGTTCTGCACCGGGGCCAGATCGCGGAAATGAAGACCGGTGAAGGCAAGACCCTGGTCTCGACCCTGGCGGTCTACCTCAACGCCCTGTCCGGAGAGGGTGTCCATGTCGTCACGGTCAACGATTACCTGGCCTCGCGCGACGCGGACTGGATGCGGCCGGTCTACGATTTCCTGGGACTCACCGTCGGCGTCATCAAGCACGGGTTGGACGACGACGAACGGCGCGCCGCCTATGGCTGCGACATCACTTATGCGACCAACAACGAACTGGGCTTCGACTATCTGCGCGACAACATGAAGTTCTCGCTCGACGACATGGTTCAGCGGCCCTTCAACTACGCCATCGTCGACGAAGTCGACAGCATCCTGATCGACGAGGCGCGCACGCCGCTGATCATCTCGGGCGCGACCGAAGACAATTCGGACCTCTACGTCTCCGTCGACAAGCTGTTGAAGAACATCACCCCCGATGACTTCGAAAAGGACGAAAAGGCGCGCTCCGTCACCTTCACCGAAGCCGGCATGGAAAAGCTTGAAGGGATGATGCGCGAGCAGGGCCTGCTCGACGACGGCTCGCTCTACGACATCAACAACATCGCCCTGGTCCATCACGCCAATTCGGCGCTACGGGCGCATATCCTGTTCCAGCGCGACACGGATTACATCGTAAAGGACGGCAAGGTCGTCATCATCGACGAATTCACCGGCCGCATGATGGAGGGCCGGCGCTATTCCGAAGGCCTGCATCAAGCCTTGGAAGCCAAGGAAGGCGTGGAGATCCAGAACGAGAACCAGACCCTGGCCTCGATCACCTTCCAGAACTATTTCCGCCTGTATCCGAAGCTGGCCGGCATGACCGGCACGGCGATGACCGAAGCCGGCGAGTTCCATCAGATTTACGGTCTCGAGGTGATCGAGATTCCCACCAACGTGCCCTGCATCCGCAAGGACGAGGACGACATCGTATTCCGCACGGGCAGCGAGAAATTCGAGGCGATCCTCGACCTGATCGAGGATTGCCACAAAAGGAAGCAGCCGGTTCTGGTCGGCACCGTGTCCATCGAGAAATCCGAGGAACTGTCGGCCCGCCTAAAGAAGCGCAAGATCGAACACAACGTTCTGAACGCCCGCTTCCACGATCAGGAAGCCCAGATCATCGCCCAGGCCGGGCGGCCCGGCGGCGTCACCATCGCCACCAACATGGCCGGCCGCGGCACCGATATCCAGTTGGGCGGCAACGTCGACATGCGCGCCCTGCAGGAAATCAAGGCCGAGCCGGGCACCCCGGAATACGAAACCCATTACAAGAAGATCGCCGAAGAGATCGCGGCCGACCGCGAGATCGTCAAGCAGGCCGGCGGGCTTTACGTGATCGCCACGGAACGCCACGAAAGCCGGCGCATCGACAATCAGCTGCGCGGCCGTTCCGGCCGTCAGGGCGACCCCGGCGCCTCATCCTTCTTCCTGTCCTTGGAAGACGATTTGATGCGCATCTTCGGGTCGGAACGCATCGATAGCATGCTCCAGAAACTGGGTCTTCAGGAAGGCGAGGCCATCGTCCATCCCTGGGTCAACAAGGCCCTGGAAAAGGCGCAGCAGAAGGTTGAAGAGCGGAACTTCGAAATCCGCAAGAACCTGCTGAAGTTCGATGACGTCATGAACGATCAGCGCAAGGTCATCTATGAGCAGCGCAAGGAATTGATGGCGGCCGAGGACGTGTCCGAGGACGTCGCCGACATGCGTCACCAGGTGATCGATGACATGGTTGCCCTGACCATGCCGGAAAAGGCCTATGCCGAGCAGTGGGCCATGGACACCCTGCATGAGGAAATCCTGCGGGTCTTCGGGCTCGACCTGCCGGTCCAGGAATGGGCCAAGGAAGAAGGCATCGCCGATGCCGAAATCCGCGACCGCCTGGCCCAGGCCGTGGATGGACAGATCGCCGCCAAGGCCGCCAACGCCGGGCCGGAAATCTTCCGCTCGGTCGAAAAGGCCGTGCTGCTGCAACTGCTGGATCAGCTGTGGAAGGACCACTTGCTGACCCTCGACCACCTGCGCCACGGCATCGGGCTTCGTGCCTATGGCCAGCGCGATCCCTTGAACGAGTACAAGCAGGAAGCCTTCGCCCTGTTCGAGGAAATGCTGGTCGGCCTGCGCGAGCGCACCACCATGATGCTGGCCCATGTGGAACTCAGCATGGACTTCTCGGAAGAGGAATACCTGGCCGCCCGCGCCGGTGACGAGGGCGAGGCCCATCACGACAGCCCCGAATATATGGGCGGCGAGGACGAACAGGCCGAAGGTTCGGCGACCATGACCGTGGTCAACCGCCAGGCCGCCCCCGAGGTCGACCCCAACGACCCCGCGACCTGGGGCAAGGTGCCGCGTAACGCCCCCTGCCCCTGCGGGTCGGGCAACAAGTTCAAGCACTGCCACGGTAAGGTTTAGTCACAAACCCCGAGGGTCAGCCGAGAAACCGCGCGATCACGAAGCCCAACATCCCCAGGTTGATGAAGAACCCGGCCGCCATCCCGGGGGCGCGGCCCATTGGGCTGATGCGATAGCCGACCCAGAACGCGATACGGGCCAGCACGAAGACCACGGGCAACGCCGTCAGCCAGGGGCTTTCATCGGCCTTGATCACCATCACCACCGCCAAATAGAGCGGCAGGAAGATCAGCGTCTGCTCGACCGTATTGGCGAGCACGCGCATGTCGATGCGGCGCCAGGCTGTAGGTGCATCGGTCAGGGGGTCGATTGCCCCGGTGATCAGCCGCGTCAGCGCCACCACCTGCACCACGACCAGCAAAAACCCGGCCGGCAGGACCGCGAGCTTCAGGGCAAGGCCGATGCGCTCCCCCGCGTCCGGGATCGGCCCCGGCCAACCGTCGAGCCAAGCCAGCAGGCCCCAGAGCACGAGCGCCAGACCGGCGCCGCCAATAGTGCTGAGGACGATCGTGCGTTTTTGATCTGAAGTCACATTAGAAATTTCTTTAAAGCCCTACTCTCAATCGAGGCAACTCATGCTTCACCCCGAGCAATTCAAATCTCGCGGCTAAGGCAAATTGAAAAATCTGCAAGACACAAATTCCCACCTGAGCCGTACTCCTCAAGACAAAGTCAAAAGCAGGACCATCACCATGCAAGAGCAACTGGCTATAAATTACGTTTCCGTCCCTTTCTTCGATCGCACCACTAGCTGAAATCGACCTTTCATTTGGATGAGCCCCGAAATCAATACATCGCTGGTAAAGCTCATCGAAAGCTTCTGCCAACTTACCGTCTTTAGCGGCAATATTCTGCTTCAAATTTCGGACAGTAAATTCACTTTTCACTCTTTTAAGAGCTGCTTCATCATCGTGTCTTCTTAGCCAAATTTCTCCTCGTTGTTCATTGCCGTCGATGAACAATCCATATGCTGCAAATTCAAGAGAAGAGCGGAGAACGGGATAGGCGTCGGACACTTGTCCAGCCAATGCGTGTTCACAAGATGCCCGAAAAGCCGAGTGAGCTCGAAAAAAAAATTGAGGGACCAACAAATTGGAAGGGTTGGTCCAATCCTTTTCGATCTTTATGAAATTACCGTCAATATCAATCAGACGACGAACTTGGTGCCCTTTATTCGCGAATGTCGCCCAACGATTTTTATGAGCAAATTCAAGGTATTCCGTTAGCGTGTCACCGCTCCATCCAGGAGGCGGAACTGTCTGGACCAACTTTCTCTCCTAAGGAAAAATCAGACCATTCAGCGCAAACGTGCTCAAGCCAACCATGTCATCCCTTGCCCGCTGTAGTTAGGCCAGTCCGTTCGTGCCCATCTTCAGGAACTTCTCGCGCCGGGCACTGCGCAGGGCGTCACCGGGCAGGGCAGCCAGTTCGGCGAGTTGCTTGTCGATTTCCTTGCCGACCGACTGGATCGCCTGATCCCGTTCGCGGTGCGCACCGCCCAGCGGTTCCGCAACGATGGCGTCGATGACGCCGAGGTTGGCCAGATCCTGCGCTGTCAGTTTCAGCGCCCCCGCCGCCGTTTCGGCCATGTCGCCATCGCGCCACAGGATCGAGGCGCAGCCTTCCGGCGAAATCACCGAATAGACCGCATGTTCCATCATCACCACTACGTTGGCGGCGGCAAGCGCGATGGCGCCACCTGACCCGCCTTCGCCGATAACGACGGAGACAAAGGGAACCTTGATGCCGAAGCAGACTTCGATCGACCGCGCGATGGCTTCCGCCTGGCCGCGGGCCTCGGCCTCGACCCCCGGATAGGCGCCGGGCGTATCAACCAGGGTGATGACCGGCAGGTTGAAGCGGTCGGCCAGCTTCATCAGGCGCTGGGCCTTGCGATAGCCCTCGGGCTTGGCCATGCCGAAATTATGGCGCACGCGGGCGACCGTGTCGGATCCCTTTTCGTTGCCGATGACGACCACCGACTGGCCGCGGAAACGGCCCATGCCGCCGACCACGGCCGGGTCTTCGGCGAACTGGCGATCGCCGGCCAGGGGCGTGAAATCGTCGATCAGGGAATTGATGTAGTCCATGGCATGGGGGCGGTCGTGATGGCGCGCCACCTGCGTCTTCTGCCAGGGCGTGAGCTTCTGATAGGTCGTGACCAGAAGCTTGTCGACCTTGGCCTGCATCTTACCGACCTCGTCGGCGATGTTCATCTGGCCGTCGGACGAGAGGTGCCGAAGCTCCTCGATCTTGCCCTCAAGCTCGGCAATGGGCTTTTCGAAATCCAGGTAATTGTGCATCTGCGTTTTCTAGCACAGGCCCGCGCGCCTTGGCGACGTCGAAAATCGCCGAAATCGCCGCTAGAACCGTTCTTCACCCGTTTTTCGGACAAGGTCGGGAAAATCCCGGTAGAGCGCGAATTTTACCTTTGAAACCAAGCTGTTGACGCAATGGTGAAGGCCTTCCACGGGTTCCGCCCGCGTGGCGACATGGCCAAAAGCCTCATCCAATTGGGCCAGCCCCATGACCTCGACCATGATGTGGAATTCGGGCAGGTCTTCCGGGCCCAGGCCCAGCTTGCGCCGAGTCAGCCGCCAGCCCGCGATGTGCCCCTGATCCTTCAGATGGTCCAGATATTTACCCACATGACCGGCGAAAGCCATGTCGCCGACGCCGTCCTTCAGGGTGCACCAGATGTGATAGATGTCCATCGACCGTGGCCTTGTCAGGACGCTGCCGGTTCCGGCGAGGCCGATGCGGACGACGTCGCGTGGCTTGAGGTCAGCGGCCCCGTGGCCTTGGCGCCCGGCGCGGTGGAGGCCGCCAGTTTGTCGCGGAAATCGCTGTATTCGGTCAGATCGAACTTGGGCGGGCCAAACAAGAAGCCCTGCACGAAGTCGATGCCGCAGGCGTGGCAGAACGATACCGTTTCCGGTGTATCGACCATTTCGGCGATGGTTTCGACCTTCAGTTCCCGGCAGAACGACGCCAGCGCCGTGAGGAACGCCCGGCCGCGCTCGATGGCTTCCGCGTTCTTGACCACCGGGCCGTCGATCTTAACCACGTCGACGTCGATGGCGGACAGGTATTGGAAGCTGGCCGCCCCGGCGCCGAAATCGTCAAGACACACGGGATAGCCCATGCCGCGCAGGTTCTGGATGAATTCGTTGGCGGTTTCCAGATCCTCGACCCGCGATGATTCCGTCAATTCGAAGATCAGCTTGCCCTGGGTCCAGGGGTTGGCCTTCAGGCGGTCCTGCAGGCCGTCAATGTAGCGTTTGTCGATGATCGAATTGCCCGAGATGTTCACCGCCACCGAAGCGAACATGGGGGAATCCTTGTTCTCGTCGATCCAGACCATGACCTTGTCGATGACGGACAGGTCGAAGGCCCCGATCAGGCCCGTTTCCTCGGCGAAGGTGATGTACTTGTAGGGACTTTCGCCATGCTTACCCTGGAAGCGGGCCAGCGCTTCATAATGGTGAATGACCCCATCCTTGATCCCGATGATCGGATGCATGGCCATGCGGAAGTCGGATTTCTTGACCACCCGGTTGAAGGTTTCCGCCGTTTCCATGGCGTCCTTCACCAGGTCGTCCATGCTGCCCGACAGGGCTTCGAGCGACATCGCCCCGCCCTTGGACTTGGAGAATTCGTTGAGCGCGTGGATCACGCCCTTGGTCAGGTTTTCCTCGGTCAGGCCGTCGCCGGCGTCGATGGTCGCCGCGCCGACGGAAATGCCTTCGGCTTCGGGCGCGATGTTCTGGATCAGGGACGAGATCCGCGCCTTCATGGCGTCCACGTCCAGACCATCGCCATGGACCACACCATACTTGCCGTCACCCAGCTTGGCCGCCGCGTCGCCGTTGACCGACGACATCTTGAGGACCGACCCCACAGCGCCCATCAGGTTCTCGCGCTGGGCCTCGTCCATTTCCTCCTGGGCTTCGGCCAGGCCATCGACCTCAACCAGGGTCATCTTGCCGGCACCGTCAACCCCGTCGGCGAGCATCTTGGACGCCATCTTGCCGAAGCTGTCGGCGTCGTAGAGCCCTTCCTTGCCGGACTTCTTCAGGGACTTGTCCGTGGTCAGACCACCCATGATATGGAACGCCAGGAAATAGCGGTTTTCCAATTCCGGGTTGCGGTAGCCGCAGGTCACCAGGGGCTGGGAATTGCCGTTGGCTCCCTTGAAGCGCAGGTGGATGTTGTCGAACCGGCCGGTGCCGGCGATGGCGTCAAGCATCTGTTCGGCCAACGGGCGGTCTTCGTCGGCGATGATGTCGAGGATCGTCATGCCCTTCAGGGTGCGCGGATCCTTACCCGTCAACAGCGGCAGAATACCGCCAGCAAAGGTGATGGTGCGCTCGCTGTCGAGTTCGATGATGGCTTCGGCCCAGCAGAAGGAGAATGCAATGAACCGCTCCCGGTCCGAAACCCGGCGTGCGCCATTGCCCTCTGGTGCGGAAGTTTCCGCCATATCCGTCCCTGCCCTTTGTGTTTTGCGGGCATTATAGGAACCTTCGACGGGTGATGAACATCCCTACTTTAGGGATAGGGTCGACAAACCGGGGGACAGAAACGAAAACGGCGGGTCCCATAATCAGGAAACCCGCCGTTCGTTGTTCAAAAATGCCGAAAAGGCAGATCAGTTGCTTTTGATCTGCGCCGCTTTTTCCACCAGCACCTTGGCCTGGCGGATGGAGGCGATGTCGATCAGGCGACCGTCGAGCGAGACGGCCCCCTTGCCTTCCTTCTGCGCTTGTTCCATGGCGTCGATGATACGCTGAGCCTGGGTCACTTCCTTCTCCGACGGGCTGAACAGCTCGTTGGCAAGGTCGATCTGCGACGGGTGAATCGCCCATTTACCTTCACAGCCAAGGGTCGAGGCGCGCATGGCCTGGGCCTTGTAGCCATCCGGGTCAGAGAAATCGCCGAACGGGCCGTCGATCGGACGCAGGCCGTTGGCGCGCGCGACGACGACCATCTTGGCGATCGGGTAATGCCACATATCACCCCAGTGAACGTCGCGGTTGCCGGCGTCGTCGGGATCGGTCAGCACGGCATAGTCCCGGTTCGGGCCGCCGATGACGGTGGTCCGCGCCTTGGTCGACGCCGCGTAGTCGGCGACGCCGAAGTGCAGGGATTCATTCCGCTTGGACGCCTGGGCGATTTCCGCCAGATTCTGCATGCCCAGGGCCGTTTCAATGATCAGCTCAAAGCCGATGCGCTTGGACACCTTGGTCGCGTCTTCGATCTGGGTCACCATCATGTCGATGGCATAGACGTCCGACGCGGTGCCGACCTTGGGGATCATGATCAGGTCAAGCTTGCCCGGCGCCCCTTCCAGGATCTCGACGAGATCGCGGTACATGTAATGGGTGTCCAGGCCGTTGATGCGAATGGACACGGTCTTGCCCGACCAGTCCAGATCGTTCAGGGCGGCGATGATGTTCTTGCGCGCAGGCGCCTTGTCATCCGGGGCGACGGCGTCTTCCAGGTCCAGGAACACCACGTCGGCGTTACTTTTGGCAGCCTTTTCCATGAACGTGGGGTTGGAGCCGGGAACGGCCAGCTCGCTGCGGTTCAAGCGCGCCGGCGCCTGTTCGACGATATGAAAGCTCATCTGAATCTCCTG
The DNA here is from genome assembly GCA_048263775.1 of Rhodospirillales bacterium. Classification (GTDB taxonomy): domain Bacteria; phylum Pseudomonadota; class Alphaproteobacteria; order Rhodospirillales; family Casp-alpha2; genus UBA1479. The sequence goes on along the minus strand of JBLXDU010000007.1, from coordinate 196,604 downwards.
CGTCCGAATGAGGCGGCGTTCTCGGGTTTCGAAGCCGATGGCGCCACCGCTTATGAATTGTTATTTCGCGGGCGCAACATAACCAGCCCCCCAATCGCCCGCAAGGGCAAATCAGCCACGAATGGAAGGCTTACCGCAATGCGGAATAATACCCCCTTGCCGGTATGGAAGGCCTGTTCGCCGGACCGATGGACATCAAAACCTCTACGACAGGCGACGCGCCACGCCCTGCACTTTGATAGCGGCTATTCGTCGCGGACGGCAGCGCGTGGAAAACGCAGTGTCGGCACTCGACACCTCACGATCCCATGGTGTACCTCACGGTGAAATGAAATTAGAGGAAGAAACGATGGCTGACACCGCATCCAAGCGACCGACCGTACTCGTCACCCGCAAACTGCCGGACGCCGTGCACGCGCGGCTGTCCCGCGATTACGACGCGCGCCTGAACCCGACGGACAAACTCTATACAAAAGACGCGCTGATCGAAGCAGCCCAGGACGTGGACGCCATCATGCCTTGCCATACCGAACACTTCACGGAAGAGGTCTTCGCCAAGCTGCCCGAACGCGTGAAGATCATCGCCAATTTCTCCGTCGGCTATGACCATGTCGACGTCGAGGCAGCGAAGAAACACGGCGTCATCGTCACCAACACACCCGAAGTTCTGTCTGACGCCACGGCAGAGACGACCATCCTGCTCATGCTCGGCGCGGCACGACGCGCCAGCGAGGGCGAACGGCTGGTGCGTTCCGGCGGTTGGAAGGACTGGTCACCGGCCTTCATGGTCGGCCTGGGCGTCACCGGCAAACGGCTGGGCATTCTCGGTATGGGCCGGGTCGGCCAGACGGTCGCCGATCTGGCACGCGCCTTCCGCATGGAAATCCATTACCACAACCGCTCCCGTCTCAGCCCGGACAAGGAGAAAGGGGCCGTCTGGCACGACACCCTGGACGACATGCTGCCGCATTGCGATTTCCTCTCGCTTCACTGCAACGTGACGGCGGAAACCCGTGGCATCATGAATACCACCCGCTTCGCCCTGCTGCCGGATGGGGCCGTCCTGGCCAACGCCGCCCGGGGGGCGGTGATCGACGACGACGCGCTGGTCGACGCCTTGAAATCGGGCAAACTGTTCGCGGCCGGGATTGATGCTTACAACAACGAACCGAACGTCGATAAGCGGTTGATCGCGCTCGACAACACGTTTCTGCTGCCGCACATCGGCAGCGCCAATCGGGAAACCCGCGACGCCATGGGATTCCGCGCGCTCGATAATCTCGACGCCTATTTCGCCGGTCGCACCCCCGGCGACCGGGTCGCCTGAGGCACTGTAATCAGCGCGCTATTCCGTATCGTGAAAAACCCCCCGCCCCCCGCAATCGCGGCGACGGCGGCCGTGCGAGCTGCTCTGGACCACGATTTCCCGCCGTACGCGGCCCGGAATCCTGATTTGCCTGCCTGAAATGCCCCCTCTTGGAATCCCTGTCGGATCGTCCGCAGGAAAAGTCCTACAGGGAAAAAGCCTTGCCTTCGCGTTGCGTATTGGGAAGATTCCCAACAGGATATAACGGTTCCCCGCCATTAATGGTACGGGAGCGGTTGTAACCGGGCCCGGGGGATTGCAAAAAAAATCAACACGACGTCTTGGGCTGTTCATTAAACGCGCGAATATCGCGCAAATTATACCCATCGGCGGATGGTGGTTGTCCGCTGATTATTAATTGGGAGGAAACACATGACGACCACGAAAGTGAACCGGCGTAAGTTCCTTAAAGGCGGCGCCGTTGCCGCCGGAGCGACTGCTGCTACTCTTGCCATGCCGAACATCGCGACGGCAGCCCCCACGGTTCTGAAAATTCAGGCCGCCTGGGGCGGTGGCATCTTCCTTGAAAATGCCAAAAGCTATGTCGAACGCGTCAACGCGATGGCCGGCAAGGGCCTGAAGCTCGACCTGCTGTCCGTCAACTCGGTCGTGAAGACCAGCCAGATGCAGGACGCCGTCCATCGTGGCGTTCTCGACGGCGCCCACTACGTGCCGGCTTATTGGTATTCCAAGTCGAAAGCCGCTTCCCTGTTCGGTACCGGCCCCTGCTTCGGCTGGTCGGCGCAGGAAATGCTCGGCTGGATCCACTACGGCGGCGGCAAGGCCCTGTTTGAAGAATTGATGTCCGGCCTCGGCCTGAACCTGGTCAGCTTCTTCAACAGCCCGATGCCCGCACAGCCCTTTGGTTGGTTCAAGGAGGAAATGAAAGACGCCTCCCAGATGAAGGGCCTCAAGTACCGCACCGTCGGCTTGGCCGCCAACGTCTTGCAGGAAATGGGCATGTCGGTCGTTCAGTTGCCGGGCGGCGAAATTCAGCCCGCCATGAAGAGCGGCCTGATCGACGCGGCCGAGTTCAACAACCCGACCTCGGACAAAGACTTCGGGATGCAGGACGTTTCCAAGCACTACCATCTGGCCAGCTTCCACCAGTCGCAGGAATGCTTCGAAATCACCTTCAATAAGAAGAAGTTCGATTCCCTGTCGAAGGAACTCCAGGCGATCCTGGAATATGCGTCGGAAGCGGAAAACTCCAACTTCTACTGGAACAACACGCTCCGTTACGCCGACGACTTGGTCGCGCTGAAGGAAAAGCACGGCGTCAATGTCTACCGGACGCCCGAATCCATCATGGCCGAACAGTTGAAGGCCTGGGATGTGATCGTGAAGCAGATCTCCGACGAAGATCCGTTCTTCGCCAAGGTCGTTGCCTCGCAGAAGGCCTACGCCAAGAAGGTCATGGGCTATCTGCTGCTGAACCAGCCCGATTACGAGCTGGCCTACAAGCATCACTTCGGTTGATCTGATCCTTTCATCTGGGATCAATCCGGAAAAGTAGGTATTGAGGGGCAGCCTTAATCGGCTGTCCCTCACATATCTGAGACATCAAGGGCGGGAAACCAAGCCGTGATAAAAACTATCCATGCCATTGAAGAATTGAGCATCTGGGTCGGGCGCACCTTTGGTTGGTGCATTTTGATCCTCACCCTGTCGGTCGCCTATGAGGTGTTCGTCCGTTATGTCCTGAATGCCCCGACTGTTTGGGCCTTCGACATGATGGTTCAGATGTACGGCGCCTTGTTCCTGATGGCCGGGCCATATGCCCTTGCCCAAGACACTCATGTGCGGGCGGATGTGGTCTATCGCCTGCTTTCGGTCCGCTGGCAGGCGCGCATTGATTTGATTTTGTACTTTTGCTTCTTTTTCCCGGGCATGCTGGCCCTGGCCTGGTACGGCGCGGAAATCGCTGCCGATTCATGGCGTTACAAGGAAGTCAGCTGGAACAGCCCGGCCCGCATCCAAATCTATTTCTTCAAGACCCTGATCCCGCTGGCCGCCGGCCTGTTCATCATTCAGGGCATCGCCGAATGCATGCGCTGTTATCTTGCGATCAAGTCGGGCCGTTGGCTGCCGCGTCTCAAGGACGCCCAGGAAACCGAAGACATCTTGCTGCAACAGCAGGCCGCTGCCGCCAAGGCGCAGGCCTGATTCTCATAATTACACACCGACGTATTGGTGAGACGGAGCACGTTATAGAATGACGAACCCCGAAGTAGCGATTTTGATGTTGTCGCTTTTCATTGTGATGGTCCTGCTCGGATTCCCGGTGGCCTTCACCTTGCTCGCCATGGGCGTTGGTTTTGGCTATTTCGCCTATTACGAAGCCGGCAGCATCACGACCTTCGCCGACATCTTTAACAACAAGATCTTCTACCTTTTGAACCAGAACACCTACTCGGTGATGGAGAACGACACGCTGGTCGCCATTCCGTTGTTCCTGTTCATGGGCTACGTGGTCGAACGCGCCAACATCGTCAACAAGCTGTTTTACGCACTGCAGATGGCGGCGCGGAACCTGCCGGGCTCCATGGCCATCGCCGCCCTGATCACCTGCGCCGTGTTCTCGACGGCCAGCGGGATCGTCGGCGCCGTCGTGACCCTGATGGGATTGCTGGCGTTTCCGGCCATGGCCAAGGCGAATTATGACAAGAGCTTCGCATCCGGCGTGATCTGCGCCGGCGGCACGCTGGGGATTTTGATCCCACCGTCGATCATGCTGATCGTCTATGCGGCGATCGCCGAACTGTCGCCGCTGCGTCTCTACGCCGCCGCGATTTTCCCCGGCTTCCTGCTTGCGGGATCCTACATTCTCTACGTCATCATCCGCGTGATGATCAATCCGTCCATCGCGCCGAAACCGCGGGCCGAAGACGTGCCGCCCCGGCATATCGTCTATTGGCAGCTATTGACGTCCTTCGTGCCGCTGACGGCGCTGATCCTGTTGGTTCTCGGCTCGATCCTGGGCGGTCTGGCGACGCCGGCGGAAGCCGCCGCCATGGGGGCCTTCGGCGGCATCGTCCTGGCGGGCCTATACCGCTCCCTGACGTGGCAGATGCTCAAGGAATCCGTCTACCTGACCGCCAAGGCGACAGCCATGGTCTGCTGGCTGTTCGTCGGGTCCTGGACCTTCGCCTCGGTGTTCTCTTATCTAGGCGGGCACGAAATCATCGAACACTTCATCCTCGGCTTCAACCTGGAGCCCTGGCAGTTCCTGATCCTGGTCCAGGTGATCATCTTCCTGCTGGGCTGGCCCCTGGAATGGTCGGAAATTCTGATCATCTTCGTGCCGATTTTCCTGCCCATGCTGAAGACCTTCGACGTCAATCCTTACTTCTTCGCCATGCTGGTTGCCCTCAACCTGCAGACGTCGTTCCTCACCCCACCCATGGCGATGTCCGCCTATTATCTAAAAGGGGTGATGGGCAAGGCCGTCGAATTGATGGAAATCTTCAGGGGCATCATGCCGTACCTGGCCATCGTCATCGCCGTCATGGTTCTGATGTATCAGTACCCGGGGATCGCGCTGTTCCTGCCCGATTACTTCTTCGGCAAGTACATCCCGTAACGCCGGCATGAGCGAAACCAAAACAAGGGCGATCCAAGCCAGGATTTCAGGAGTGAACCGATCATGAGATCAAGGGTATTCGAACAATTTTGCGGCATCCTCGGCACCGCAATGGTGGCGGCCTTCGTCCTCGGCCTTGCCTGGGGCATCTCCCACGGCTTCGCCGGGTTCTGGGGCGGGCTGCCGTTCTGGGTCATCAGCCTCGGCGTGCTGGCCCTGGTCCTCTACGACCTTTGGGACTCCACCTTGAAGAAGACCACATCAGACTGAACCATCGCGGGTTTGGCATACCTTTAGGAACCGGCACCATGGATTTGGCGGATTTGGGCGCATCCCAATTGGTTGGGATGATCGAACGGGGCGAGATCACCTCCACGGAACTGGTCGAGGCCTGTCTTTCGCGGATCGAAGCGAAAGAAGACGCCATCGGCGCCTGGGCGCATCTCGACCCGGACTTCGCCCGCCGCCAGGCCGCCCATTGCGACGAACTGCATGCCAGTGGTGCGCCGACCGGCCCCCTGCACGGCATTCCCGTCGGCATCAAGGACATCTTCGACACGGCGGACCTGCCCACGGAAAACGGCACCGTGCTGTCCAAGGGCCGTCTTCCCGATGACGACAGCGCCGCCGTCCGCCTGTTGAGGGCCGCCGGTGCCGTGATCATGGGCAAGACCGTGACCACGGAACTGGCCGTCTATTCCCCCGGCAAGACCCGCAACCCGCACGATCCGGAACGCACCCCGGGCGGCTCGTCCAGCGGTTCCGCCGCTGCCGTCGCGGCGGGTATGGTGCCCTTGGCGATCGGCTCACAAACCAATGGGTCCGTCATTCGCCCGGCGTCGTTCTGCGGTGTCGTCGGCTTCAAGCCGACGCATGGACGAATTTCCCGCGCCGGCGCCCTGGCCCTGTCGCGAACCCTCGACCACGTCGGCGTGTTCGCCCGGACCCTGGAAGACGCCGCCCTGATCAGCGATTGTCTGATCGGCCACGATCCGGCCGATCCGGACACCAAGTCGGCCGCCGCCCCGCGCCTGTCGGAGATCACCCGCCAAGAGCCCCCCATCGAACCTCGCTTCGCCTTCGTCAAATCCCCGGTCTGGGACCGCGCGGAACCGGATGCCCAGGAAGCGTTCGAAGAACTGCGCGAGTTCCTTGGCGATCAATGCGAAGAAGTCACCCTGCCCGATCCCTTCAATGGCGCCGTCGACAACCTGCGCAAGATCATGTGTGCCGATCTGGTGCGCTACCTGTCCGGATACGTGGCCCGCGGCGAAGACAAGTTGAGCGACGTGCTGCGCGCCATGATCGAGGAAGGCAAGACGGTCACGGCCGTCGATTTCAATGAATGCGTCGACATGCGGGTTCACTTGGCCGGCTGGGTGAAAAGCCTGGGCGAGGAATTCGACGCCATCCTGACCCCGGCGACCTGCGGCGAAGCGCCCAAGGGCCTGGATGCAACGGGGGACCCGGTGTTCTGCTCAACCTGGACGTACCTGGGTGTACCGGCGGTGACCATTCCCCTGATGCAGGGGGCCAACAGCATGCCCATCGGTGTTCAGTTGGTCAGCGCGCGAAACGATGACGCGCGCTTGCTGCGCACGGCGCGCTGGCTGGTCGAGAAGGTGGCGGCGGAAGGCTGACAAGCGCCCCCCGTTCCTTCCTTCACCATTTATCCTGTGTCTGTCCGCCGATCTTCGTCGACATCAATCCACATTTTTTATATGGTTATTAGACACGGCTCGATGGATGCGAGTCTGGAAGGATAAGCGCATGACCGGCCCCAGCGTCGACGCCGCGCCGACCGCCCCCCGGGGAACCCGCCCGCCGCCGCCGCAGGTGAACCGGGTCGGCGTCAACGACCTGATCGACGTTCTCGCCCTGGGCTTGCGGGATTTCCGGGCAGCCCCCACCTATGACATCTTTTTCGCGGGAATTTATGCGCTCGGCGGCTGGCTGCTGATTCTGATGCTAGTCGCCTTCGAACTGCCGTATCTGGTCTACCCCCTGGCCGCGGGATTTGCCCTGATCGCACCTTTCATCGCCAGCGGCTTCTACGTGATCAGCAAGCGCCTGGAAGCCCCTGCCCCGGACGGGGGTTCTGTGCTCAGTTGGGGCATCGTGCTGGGAAGTGTGAAATCGATGTTCAGCCGTGAACTGGGGTGGATGGCGCTGGTCACCGGGTTCTCCCTGTTCTTCTGGATGGACATCGCCGCCCTGCTGTCCTTCGGCTTCATGGGGTTCCAGTTCTTCGGATTCCGCGAACTGATCTATGACATCTTCACCACGCCGTCGGGCTGGCTGTTCCTGATGGTCGGCAATGCAGCCGGGGCGCTCATCGCTTTTGCAGTGTTTTCCTATTCGGTCATTTCCATCCCGATGCTGTTTCATCGCGATGTCGATTTTATCACGGCGATGCTGACCAGCGTCCGGTTCGTCGCCCTGAACCCACGGGTAATGGCGATCTGGTGCGCCACCATCGCCGCCATGATCGCCCTCGCCCTGCTGTCCGGATTGATCGGCCTGTTCTTGGTTCTCCCGGTTCTGGGCCACGCCACCTGGCATCTCTACCGCCGCGCGGTCGCGCCGCCCTGAGGGATAGATTGCCCCTCTCCGCTTAATCCAGGGGGGCCTTGGCCAGGGGGTGGGCCTGGTCAACCAACGCCTTCAGGCGCTCTTCCTGGACATGGGTGTAGATCTGCGTGGTCGAGATGTCTGCATGGCCCAGCATCTGCTGTAAGGACCGCAGATCGGCGCCGTGTGCCAACAGATGACTGGCAAAGGAATGACGCAGGACGTGCGGTGACACCCGTTTCGGCGGAATGCCGGCGACAACCGCCAGTTCCTTGAGAATCTGCCCGAAGCGGGCGCGCGTCAGATGGCCCTGTTGCGCACGGGACGGAAACAGGAAGGCCGCCCGCGCATCCTTGTCCTTGCCCAAAAACCCGTCGCGCACGGCCAGGTAATCGCCTAACGCATCGCGCGCCGGGCCACCGATGGGCACCATGCGTTCCTTCCCGCCCTTGCCGCGCACGATCAGCACCCGTCCGTCGCGGGCGACCGCCGCCATGGGCAGGCCGACCAGTTCCGACACGCGAAGACCCGTGGCGTAAAGCACTTCCAGTAAGGCCGCCGTGCGCAGGCCGTCAGCACCGGGCCGTTCGCGGGCCGCGGTCAGCAGGCGTTCGACCTCTTCCTCACTCAGGTATTTGGGCAGAGAGCGCGCCTGACGCGGCGCATCAACAGCCTGTGTCGGATCGTCGTCGCGGATGCGTTCCGCTTGCAGGAAGCGAAAGAACTGGCGCAGGGCCGACAACCGCCGGGCCTGAGTGCTGGCCGCCATGCCGGCACCCGACAGGCGTTTCATATAGGCCGTGACGTCATCCGGGCCGGCCATGTCGGCGGCCGTCTTGCGCCGGGCGCAGAACGACGCGAAGTCGTCCAGGTCCCGGCCATAGGATTCGATCGTATTGCGGGCGGCACCTCTTTCGGCGGCCAGCATATCGAGAAATAGGCTGATGTAACGGGACAGGAGTTGCCTCCCTTCGCGAGTTTCCGCCGGGGTTACAGGCCCGCCGCGAGCGCCGCCTCCAGCGCCAGGTCATGGGCTTCCTGATCAAGGCCAATGGCGCGCAAGCTGATCACCGCCTGACGCAGAACCTGGGCCTGAGCCCGCGCCGTGCCGCCGTCGCCGATCGCCGCCAACACCATCAGGATGACCTCGCCACGATGGGGCGGCAGAACCGTTTCATCGGCCACGGCGGGTGCCGGCAGTACGTCGGTTGTGCCCAGTTGCGCCTCACGCATGGGCTCGCCCGTCGGCGCTGCCTGCGCCGCGTCAAGGACTGTCGAAGATTCAGCGGCGGTTTCACGGGCTTCGCGTTCGGCGGTCCATGCCGCCACCTTGTCGGTCACGGACAGCAGGCGGAACCACAGCGCCGGATGGACCGTTTCCGCCGAGGCATGGCCGATCACCGGCCCCATCGCCTGCCAAGCGTCGAGCGGCACATCCTCGCCCAGACCATCCAGCAGCGCATAGAGCAGCGCCGCCCGGCGGGCTGCGTCTTTCTCGCCCGCGATCGAACGCCACCAGACGCTTAGGTCGCGGGGCTCGTTCTCCAGCCCCATGGTGCCGACCAGTCGGACCAGCGGCGTCATGCGGATCAGCAGGTTGCGACTGTCGTCCTGGAACAATGCACTCGCCTGCAGCAGCTTGAACCAGGCTTCGGCACCCGTGGGATCATCCGTCGACAGCATCAGACGCACTGCGTCCGGGGCGAACCACAACAGGTCCGCCGACGGTGGAATTTTCGATACCAGCGGATGAAACACCCGCGCGGCGGCGCCATAGCGGCCTTCGCCGACGGCAATCTTGAGCGCCTTGTCGATGATCTCGGCCTGGGCCGTCGGCACGGTCTGCGACAGGGCGGAATGGTAGAGCAGCGCGCGAGCGACGGGCCCGCCGATTTCGTCGGCCCGCGACAACGAGCGTTTGAGGTCGCCCGGGTCGAAGGTGACGCTGGAATAGAGCTGTCGCAGGGCTTCCGTATCAAGGGCGCCGGCGGCCTCGGCACGCTCGGCGGCTTCCAGGCGGATATCCGGCCCCACGTTTGGGTTGACGGCGATAGCGCGCAGCACGCCCGGACGGTCTGACCGCGTGGCGTCGGCCGGCAACGGGGTTTTGGCCGCCCGCGCCATGGCCAACAACAGGCCATCGGCTTCGGTCACCGTGGTCAGTTCCCCGGTCGTGCCGCCCAACAGGCGGTCGCTCAGGGCATAGAACGCCGGGTCCCTTGCCCCCAGTTCGTTGAGCATGGAAATGCCGATTTCCGCCTTTTCCGGCTCCCCGGCCAGGATCTGGCAGAAAATCATCGCCTTCTGCCAGTAAGGTCCCCCGCCTGCCTGAATTTGATGCGCCGTGATGCCGCAGGCGCGGGCATTGTCATTGGCCAGGAAACGGGCGTTGGCTTCAACCTGCAGCAAGGCCGGATCGGTGATGCTGCCGGGAATCGCCGCCAGCAGGTCGCCAACCCCGGCGACGTCACCCATGGCGGCAAGCTGTTGCACGCGCAGGGTAATCAGACTGACCGGTTTCGTCTTGGCCGCATCCGTGCCGTCGCCCTCAGCCGGTTTGGCCAAGGCGGGGGGCTGAGCCGCGGTCAACAGCAACCGGCGCATCAATGCGCGCATCACCGGCGAAGGTGCCCGCACGGGCAAGTTCGTCATCAGGGCCGCGACATAGGCGCGGTCCGCACCCTGCCAGAGATCGAAACCCAGTCCGCCTTCGTCGGGGCCGATGACGCCCGCCGTCTCCGGATCGACTTTATCCAGGGTATCGACCTGGACACCCGGTTCACCGCCCGAAGGCGCGCCCGGCGCTGGCCGGGCCGCCCCTAGGCCCGCCGGGGGCTGAACGGGGGCTGCGGGTGCCTGTGGTTTCAGGGCTTGCGGCGGCGCCAACGCGGACGGCGGCTGCAGGGCCACCGGCTCAGCAACAGGCGGTTGTGCGCCCGGCAGCAGGGCCGCCGGCGCATCCGCCGCGGGCGCCTGGGCCTGCGGATGGCTTAACGGGGTGATCAGCAACAACGGCGCCACCGCGAAGGCAGCCAGCCGCGATACCGAAACCGGGCGCTTAGCGCGGGAACCGGTCATCGGGGAGAACTTTCGTCACGTCCTTGGACGGCGCGGGGAAATCCCAGGTAACCAGGAACGTCCCGCCGCCCAGCACCAAGGCCAGGGCGAGGATGAGGATGATCTTGGAAATGCTTTTCATCGGGAGGGCGGGCCTATTCGTCTTCGCGGGTGATCTTGGTGACCGTCGGATCGGGGTTTGCCACTGTCTTCAGGCTTTCTGCTAGACTGTGACTATGGCATTTTTCCGGCGGCGGCGGGCAGGCCGGAGTTTATCGGCTCGCCCCCCCGCTTTCAACGCCGCCCGCCCGACGCCATCCGCAGCCCACAAGTTACAGGTCCATGTCTTCTCAACCCCTTAAAAAACAACAAAAAACCATCGTCCTGGTCGGCCTTATGGGCGCCGGGAAAAGTTCCGTCGGCCGGATCTTGGCCGCCAAACTTGACTTACCGTTCATCGATTCCGACGACGAAGTAGAAACGGCAGCCGGCTGCAGCATCGAGGATATCTTCGAAATCTACGGCGAACCGGCGTTCCGCGACGTTGAGGAACGGGTCATCGACCGCCTGTTGAACGGCCCGCCGATGATTCTATCATCCGGCGGCGGCGCCTTCATGAACCCGCGCACCCGTGCGCGCATCGCCGAGGCCGCGACCAGCGTCTGGCTGCGCGCCGATCTGGCGATTCTGGAGCGCCGCACCAAACGGCGGGCCGCCGGGCGACCGTTGCTCAAGGGCACGGATCCGACGGAGAAACTGAAGCAATTGATAAATGAGCGTTATCCTGTGTACGAACAGGCGGATATCATCATTGAAAGCGTCGATGAAACCCCGGAAAGAACCGCCGACAAGATCATTGAAAAACTGACGGACGGCACAGCATGACCACTGACGGCACGACGATCGAACGCCTGGGCGTCGACCTGGGCGAGCGCAGCTACGACATTCTGATCGGTGCGGGCCTGCTGGCCGACGCCGGGCGCCTGATCGCGCCCGTGCTGCGGTCCGGCCGGGTGGCCGTGATCACCGACCGTAACGTCGCCGACGCCGGACATCTTGCGACCCTGGAAACGGCGTTGGCCGGCGCCGACATCGCCAGCCGCACGATCATTCTGGAACCCGGCGAGCAGACCAAGGATTTCGCCCATCTGGAACAGGTCATCGGCGATCTTCTGGCCGGCGGGATCGACCGCAAGACGACGCTGATCGCCCTCGGCGGCGGGGTCATCGGCGATCTGACCGGCGTCTGCGCGGCACTGACCCTGCGCGGCGTTGATTTCGTCCAGGTACCGACGACCCTGCTGGCGCAAGTCGATTCATCGGTCGGCGGCAAGACCGCCATCAACACAGCCCAGGGCAAGAACCTGGTGGGCGCGTTCTATCAGCCGCGTCTGGTGCTTGCCGATACGGGGGTGCTCGATACCCTGCCCCCCCGCGAGCTGCAGGCCGGCTATGCCGAGGTCGTGAAATACGGCGTCATCGACATGCCCGATTTCTTCGATTGGCTGGAAGGCAATGGTCCCGCCGTGTTGGCAGGGGACGCCGCGGCCCGCCGCCGCGCCATCCTGACCTGCTGTGACGCCAAGGCGCGCATCGTCAGCGCCGACGAAACGGAACAGGGGCAGCGTGCGTTGCTCAATCTGGGACATACCTTCGGCCACGCGCTGGAGGCCGAGACCGGCTACGGCGGCGGCCTGCTGCACGGCGAAGCCGTGGCCATCGGCATGGTCATGGCACTGACTCTGGCGAACCGCCTGGGGCATTGTAAAGGCAACGACGCGGCGCGGCTTCGCGCCCACCTTGACGCCACCGGCCTGCCGGGCGACCTCACACGCCTCGACACCGGCGGCTGGACGGCGGACCGCCTGCTGGCGCACATGATGAAGGACAAGAAGACCGAAGACGGCAAGCTGACCTTCATCCTGGCCCGGGCCATCGGCGAGGCGTTCATCGAACACGACGTGCCGACCGGCCCGGTGGCCGATGTCCTCAACGAATTTCTCAGTGCCCGGGGCTGACCCGGGCCCACCCGCCGGTGCGCCCAAGCCGCATCCGGCACATTGAATGAGCGGAAGTCATGGAAGACGAAACAAGCCTGATCATCATCTTTTTCCTGCTCTTGATGTCGGCGTTCTTTTCGGGCTCGGAAACGGCATTGACCGCCAGTTCGCAACCGCTGATGCACCGCCTGGAACAGGGCGGCGACAAGCGGGCGGCGGTGGTCAACCGGCTGTATGATCAGAAGGAGCGCCTGATCGGCGCCATCCTGCTCGGCAACAACCTGGTCAACATCCTGGCCTCGTCGCTGGCGACCAGCCTGCTGATCACCTACTTCGGTGAGGCCGGCGTCGCCTATGCGACCCTGGTCATGACCCTTCTGGTGCTGATCTTCGCCGAGGTCATGCCGAAGACCTACGCCATTAAGAACGCCAACACGGTTGCCCTCGCGGTCAGCACGCCGGTCAGGATCCTGGTCGCCTTTCTGTCGCCGGTGACGCGCACGGTCGAGCTGATCGTGCGCGGCCTGTTCCATATGTGCGGCATCGACATCCGCGCGTCCGACGACGCCGAACACGAGCCCGAGCAAGAACTGCGCGGTGCCATCGAACTGCATACCGGTGACGAGGAAACGGGCCTTGAGCGGGTGATGCTGCGCAACGTCCTCGACCTGGCAGACGTCGAAGTCGGGGAAATCATGATCCACCGGTCCAGCGTGCACACCTTGGACGCCGGCCTGCCCGCGGCGGAACTGATCGCTGCCGTTCTTGACGGCCCCTATACCCGCGTTCCCCTGTGGCGGGACGAGCCGGACAACATCATCGGCGTTCTGCATGCCAAGGCCCTGTTCCGCGCCGTCAATGCCGCCGGAGAGGACCTTTCGAATCTCGACATCAAGGCAATCGCCGCAGAACCCTGGTTCATTCCGGAAACCACGCCGTTGCTGGATCAGATGGAAGCGTTCCGCGAACGGCGCGAGCATTTCGCCCTGGTCGTCGACGAATATGGCAGCCTGCAAGGCATCGTGACCCTTGAGGACATCATCGAGGAAATCGTCGGGAACATCGACGATGAGCACGACCTGAGCGTCGCCGGAGTCGAACCCCAGAGCGACGGATCGTATCTGGTCGACGGCACGGTGACGATCCGCGACCTCAACCGCCAGTATGAATGGCGCCTGCCCGACGAGGAGGCCGCGACCGTCGCGGGACTGGTCCTGCACGAAGCCCGGCGCATTCCCGAGGTCGGCCAGTCATTCCGCCTGTTCGGATTCCGGATCGACATAGTGGCCCGTCAGCGTCATCAAATCACCCGCCTGCGCGTGACACCGCCAAAACCCGGCGAAGCCACGGACTGATCCTGCCGCCCCGAGGCGCGATGCATCATCAAACCCCGATGTATCGGCCGGTTAATGGTTAACATGAGCATCCGTTAATTCTTAACCCGGCAGCGCAATTCCCGTACAATGACGCAACAATTGTCGCACCGTGGCAAAGCCCGGCAACCGTCCGGGTAACACGGTCAACGAGAGGAAACGTCCGATGCAGCGCAAGATTATTCCGGACATCGTTCAGCGCACGGAACTGACCGCGACCACCATCGACGCCACGGCGGAACAGGCCGCCAAGGACATGACTGCGGCCAATGTCGCGGCGATCATCGTGTTGGATACAAACAAGGCATTGATCGGCATTCTGACGGAGCGTGACCTGTCCCGCCGCGTGGTGGCGGAAAACAAACGCCCCAGCGAAATCAAGGTCGGCGACATCATGACCGCCAATCCGGATACCTTGGCACCGAACGACCGGGCCTCGGACGCGCTTGAGCTGATGCTAACCCGACGCTACCGCCATCTTCCGGTCGTGGGCGAGGACGGAAAATGCGTCGCCATGGTGTCGATCCGTGATCTTTACGAAGCCGTCAAGGAAGGCTTGGAAGAGAACATCCGCGAGACCGAGGCTTTCGTCTTTGGCGATCGGTACAGCGCCTAATCTACTGAGATAAATTATTTTTCATGAGGGGCCGCCAGCGGCCCGCCGCATCTCTTGCCGCCCGTGGCCGACAGCCGATAAAGTCACCGGACGATACACCCCGCCCGCTTCCCAGCGGCGGCCCCAATTCGCCTGACAGGAATACGCCCATGCCCCTCAGTAAACCCGCCGCCCGCAAGCATATCCACACCCGTGACATCAAATGTCTCGGCTTTGAGCGCGACGATGGCCTGTGGGACATCGAGGGCCGCCTGACCGACACCAAGACCTACACCTTTGAGAATCACGATCGCGGCGGCATCGCCGCGGGGGAGCCCATTCACGACATGCTCATCCGCCTGACCCTGACCGGCGACATGGTCGTCACGGCCGCCGAAGCATCGACGGAATCGAGCCCGTTTTCCATGTGCGGCGACGTGGCCCAGGCCTTTTCCAAGTTGGTCGGATTGAAAGTCGGGCCGGGCTGGCGCAGGGCCGTGGCCGAAGCCATGGGCGGCGTGCACGGCTGCACCCATCTGCGCGACCTCGTGATGGGGCCCATGGCGGTGACCGCATTCCAGACCATTTTTCCCGCCCGCAAGAAGCGGGGTGAACCCGGCCCCGGCAAGAAATCACCCTTGATCGATACCTGCTATGCGTTTCGCAGCAACGGCCCTGTGGTTAAGGTTCGTTGGCCCGAATTCTATGAAGAAGATGGTGATGGCCCCGCCGGGGCCGAAGGAAAGAAGGCCGGCTGACCCGGCCCGGACGTCAAGTCGTCTTGAAGGCCGTCAGGGCCTTGTCGGCAATTCCTACTTCGATGCTGGTACGGTTCGCCGCCAGACGGAAATAGGTCACGATGAAGGCCCGTACCGTTGATGTGCGGGACGAGCCGAAGCGAACGCTCTCGATCATCGAGCAGAGCTCGTGAACGGTCGTCTTTTCGCATTCACAGATTTGATCCAAAGCATCCCACGTTGCGTTTTCAAGCCGCAGGCTGGTTCTGCGGCCGTTGACGGTCACGTTTCGGCTTATAAGTTTGCTTTGCATAGTCCGATTAACACCCTCTTTTATTGTATGCGGCGATTATTATACTCGCATTACGCCTGTCACCCCAGCAGAACAAATCGTGCTGCCGCCTCCGAAACTTTCCCCCACCGGTTCACAGACGCCACATGAAGGCGCCAAATTACCGACGTTATGGCGGAATCATCCGCTCACTGCCTTCAGAATTAGGGATAACGCAAGGTAATTCAAGTTAGACGAAGGTTATATGTCTGTTTTTCAACCCTTCGGATAACGGCGGAATCCGGGTGCATTTTCGCCCCCGTAACATCCACATGTCTTGTCTGAAACAAAGGGCACGCGCATAGTGTCGTCATGGGTGAACTGCTTAAAAATCGCGAATCCCGCCAGGCGGAGTCGGTCTGTGAATGGCCCGGATGCGACGGCCATGCCGAATTCAAGGCTCCGCGGTCGCGGGATGCCTTGAACGAATACCGTTGGTTCTGCCTGGTCCATGTCCGGGAGTACAACCGCAACTGGAACTATTACAAAGGTATGGACGAAGACCAGGTCGAGGCGGACGTCCGCAACGACACGGTTTGGCAGCGACCGACCTGGAAACTGGGGGCAGGCGATGCCCCCAAGTTCACCCGTGCACGCATTTTCAACCCCTTCGGCAATGACGACGCGATTCGTGACGCCAATGCGCGGTCACAAGGCCCCCAGGCGGACCCGCGCGCGGCCGACGCGCGCAAGACCGACCCAAAGACCTCACGAGCCCTTTCCGTATTTGGCCTTGAAATCCCGGTAACCATTGACGACGTGAAGTTCAGATACAAAGAACTGGTGAAGCGCCATCACCCGGACGCCAACGGCGGCACTAAGGCGGCGGAGGAAGAATTCAAGAAAGTCACCGAGGCCTATGAGGCGTTATTGGACTTTCTCGGCCCTTGACGGCCCGCCGCTTAACCCCTACGACGTTTGCCAAACATGACCGATCTTCGTCCCGCGCCCGTCGGGACGGCCTCAAGAAACTGGAACATTTGCATGACAACTCTGGAATCGACCGCCACCCCCGGGATCGATGCGGCCCATCAGGTGCCGGACGTCACCGTCTCCGTGCGCCAGACCTTCGGCATCGACAGCGACATGGAAGTCCCGGCCTTCTCCGAAGCCGAGGAACATGTCCCCGAACGCGACGAAGCCTACCGCTTCGACCGCGAAACCACGCTCGCGATCCTGGCCGGCTTCGCCTACAACCGGCGCGTCATGATTCAGGGCTATCACGGCACGGGTAAGTCGACCCATATCGAACAGGTCGCGTCGCGCCTCAATTGGCCGTGCATCCGGGTTAACCTGGACAGCCACATTTCCCGTATCGACCTTATCGGCAAGGACGCCATCGTCCTGCGCGACGGCAAGCAGGTCACCGAATTCCGCGAAGGCATCCTGCCCTGGGCGCTGCGCAACCCGACGGCCCTGGTGTTCGACGAATATGATGCCGGCCGCCCGGACGTGATGTTCGTGATCCAGCGTGTGCTGGAAGTCGACGGCAAGCTGACCCTGCTGGACCAGAACCAGGTCATCAAACCGCATCCCTATTTCCGCCTGTTCTCGACCGCCAATACGGTCGGCCTCGGCGATACCACAGGCCTGTACCACGGCACCCAGCAGATCAACCAGGGTCAGATGGACCGCTGGAGCATCGTGTCGACCCTCAATTACCTGCCCCATGACGAGGAAGTTGAAATCGTCTGCGCCAAGGTGCCGGACTATGCCTCCAAACAGGGTAAGGAACAGGTCAGCGCCATGGTCGAACTGGCCGACCTGACCCGTTCGGGCTTCATGAACGGCGACATTTCGACCGTCATGTCACCGCGTACGGTCATCACCTGGGCTGAAAACGCCCGCATCTTCAATGACGCGGGCTATGCCTTCCGGGTGACGTTCCTCAACAAGTGCGACGAAATCGAACGCCCGGTCGTGGCGGAATACTATCAGCGCTGCATGGGCGAGGAACTTCCCGATTCCGCCATGCGCGCGGTGCTGCAATAGGACGCCCACGCCCGTCCGGGCCGTATCCGGACGGGAATCGGGGCCATAGGACATGAACAATTCGGAACGCCCGGCAGATCTTCTGAAACGCGTCACGGCGGCCGCGGTGAAGGCGATGTCCAATCGCCCGGAGCTTGAGGTTCATTTTCAGGCCTCTGGCGCTTCGGCCACCGAAGAAGCCGTCAACCTGCCCGCCCCTTCCGGTCCGCCCAGCGCCGAAGGCATCACCAAACTGCGCGGCGTCGCCGACGCCTTGGCATTGCGGTTGCGCTATCACGATGCCGACGTCCATCGCCGCATGGCGCCCACGGGCCCCGACGGGCACGCCGTGTTCGAAGCCCTGGAACAGGCGCGCTGCGAAAGCCTGGGCGCCCAACGCATGGTCGGTGTCGCCGGCAACCTGGACTTCCTGTTGGCGGAAAAATGCCGCGCCAAGGGCTATGGCGGCGTAACCGAACGCGAAGACGCCATGCTGCCCGAGGTTCTCGGCCTGCTGGCCCGTGAACGCCTGCCGGGCCAAAACCTGCCCGCGGAAGCCAAGCATATCGTCGATCTTTGGCGCGACGAGTTGAACCGCAAGGTCGGCCCGCAGCTTGCCGAACTCGAAAAGAACGCCCTGGATCAGGAAGCCTACGGCAACCTGGTGCGCGAGATGATCGTCGCCCTCGACATGATGACCGACGCACCGGCACCTTCGGAGCCTGAAAATCAGCAGGATTCCGCGGATGACGACGCCGAGCAGGGCCAGGACCAGAACCAAAACCCGGATGCCGACATGGACACCGACGGCTCGCTGTCCAGCGAATCCGGCGAGGCGGAAATGTCCGACGACATGGAGTTTTCGACCGAAGGGTTCGATGACGACGTGATGTCCGGCGACGGCGAGGAAGAACCCGCCGGACCGACCGATTGGGACGACCGCTGGCCGCGCAACGCACCCGACGACCTGGCACTCTACAAGGCCTTCACCCAGGCCTATGACGAGGTCGTCGAGGCGGAAGAGCTTTGCGATTCCGAGGAATTGACCCGCCTGCGCGCGCAATTGGATCAGCAACTGTCACATCTGCAGGGCGTGGTTGCGCGCCTCGCCAACCGTCTGCAACGGAAATTGATGGCCAAGCAGACCCGGTCCTGGGACTTCGACCTGGAAGAAGGCGTCCTGGACGCCGCCCGCCTGTCCAGGGTCGTGACCGACCCCCTGCACCCGCTGTCGTTCAAGCAGGAACAGGATACGGATTTCCGCGATACGGTCGTCGGTCTGTTGATCGACAATTCAGGATCCATGCGCGGGCGGCCGATCACCGTCGCCGCCATGAGCGCCGACATCCTGGCCCGCACGCTGGAACGCTGCGGGGTCAAGGTCGAGATCATGGGCTTCACCACGCGATCATGGAAGGGCGGGCAGTCCCGCGAAGACTGGGTCGAGAAAGGCAAGCCCAAGAACCCGGGCCGCCTCAACGACCTGCGCCATATCGTCTACAAGGCCGCCGACATGCCCTGGCGCCGCGCGCGGCGCAACCTGGGCCTGATGCTGCGCGAGGGGCTGCTTAAGGAAAACATCGACGGCGAAGCCCTGATGTGGGCCCACAACCGCCTGTTGGGCCGCCCTGAACAGCGGCGCATCCTGATGGTGATTTCCGACGGTGCGCCGGTCGATGACGCGACCCTGTCCGCCAACCCGGGCAACTATCTGGAAAAACATCTGCGCGACGTCATCAGCTTCATCGAAAACAAGTCCGACGTGGAACTGACCGCCATCGGCATCGGCCATGACGTAACCCGCTATTACCGCCGCGCCGTGACCATCGTCGATGCCGAGGAACTGGGCGGCACCATGATGGCCAATCTGGCCGAACTGTTCGACGAGGATAATCCGGCCGCAGGTTCCGGTGCTGCCCGCGGCCGCCGCCGGGCGGGATGACCGCTTCGGCCCGCCGCCGCGGACCGCCCTTCCCGTCTTCCAGACGGCTTTCCCTTCTGGCCTCCCTTGCCGCCACCCTGTTTATCCTGACCGCCCCGGCCCCCGGCTGGGCGCAGAACCTTGTTGATACGGTCTGGCGTCTCCGGCCCATGACCCAGGCCGCCCTGCGCGAGGCGCACCGGGGCATCGACCTGGTCGGCATGCAGTTGCCGCCCAAGGCTGATTTCGATATTCCGCTGGCCGATCCCGCCGCCACGGTGACCAAGATCAAGGCGGCGGTCGACCGCGTGCTGCAGGCGTCGCCCGTCGCCGCCAGGGGCTTCGAGACCCTGTCCAAGGCCGGTCAGATCCGCATCATCTACGATGCCGCCTTTCCCGAACGCTCATTGTCCAGGGTCATCATCGCCGCCTTCCTGGTCGGCGAATTTCAGCCCCAGGACGGCAAGCGCGACTTCACGGTGATCGTCAGCCGCTTCGGCGCCAACTGGCCGGTGGACGAACTGGCGGCGGTTCTGGTGCACGAACTGATCGGCCACGGTCTGCAGCGCCTCAAGAACCGCTTCGGCCACGACCGGCCCATCGACCTGGAGTGCGAGGCGCGCCTATGGCAGCAGCTGTACATCACCGACGCCGGCATGCCCCAGGACACCCAAGAGATGGTCGCCTTTCGCCGGACCACGGACCGCCGCGTGTGCCACGATTTCCGCCGCTATGTCCGCCATCTCCGCCCCGAGTTGATGCGGCAATGGGATTCCGGCCGCTTCCTGATGTCCCAGGTTATCGACCTGTTCGACGACTACTACGTGACGATCCGCAAGGGCCGAAAGAAGCTCAAGCAGAAGCCTTAACGCCCCGCCGCACGGGCTTGGGGGTCATCAAGGTTTCACAGAGACCCCATAAGATCAGGACCATGAGCCTGACGTCCCGCCCCGTCCGATCCCGCCTACCCTGCCGAAAAGGAGCGCCGCCATGGGCTGGCTGCTGACCCTGTTCCTCGCCGTGCCGCAGGTCGACGGCGCGGTGCAGGTCGAGATGTGGTTTTCCCGCGAATCCTACTGCACCTTCGCCCAGGCTAAGTTCACCGAACAGCCTATGTACAACCTGACAGAAGGGACGGTACGAAGGGCGGTCACCGTGACGGACAGCAGTTGCCGCGAACTGGGGCCGGAGGAAGCAAACCGCGTTCCGTCCCATATGCGTGCCCACAAGACCACGCCGGAAGCCGATACCGGATTCTGAGTTATCACTACCTGCGCTGGACAACGCCTGCCCGTCCCCCCATCTTGAATAAAATGACCTTTTGGGAGAGGACCTCGCCCGCCATGCACCGTCGCATCGCCCGAACCGCCCACCGCGTCCTGGCCGGGGTCGGCCTTCTGCTTCTGGCAGGCCACGGCCCGGCAGCCGCCGACACGGTCGACGTTCAGTCCATTCCCGTCCCCTTGAACGCCGAGAATCCAGAACAGAAGGTCATCGGCAAGCTGACCTATCGGGGTGGGGCTGAACTGCTCAGCCGGTCCGACCGTTTCGGCGGGTTTTCCGCCCTGGGGCTCAGCACCGACGGCAGGCGCCTGGTCGCGCTGACGGACGAAGGCAACCGTCTGGACGCCCATCTGGTCTATGGCCCCGACGGCGACCTGCGCGGCCTTGCCAACACGGAAATCTTCACCCTGACGGGTCCCGGCGGAATCCCCTTGATCGACAAATCCATGGCCGATGCGGAATCCATGGCACCGGGGGTCGATGGCGAAATCATCATCGCGTTCGAACGCATTCACCGGCTCTGGGCCTATCCGCCAAACCAGACCGAACCAAGCCCCCTACCCCTGCCCGCCGAGATGAAAAACGCCCCCGACAACGGCGGCATCGAGGCCCTGACCCTGCTGGACGACGGCAGCCTGTTCGCCATCGCCGAAGGCAAGGGCCGTGGCAGCACCTATTTGGCCTGGGTCAGCAATCCAAAGGGGTGGAGCGTGCTGATCTACCGGACCGAGGACAATTACCGCCCGACCGGTGCGGCGACCCTGCCCGGCGGCGACGTTGTAGTGGTCGAACGCTATTTCACCCCGCGCGAAGGGGCCCGGTCGCGCGTCCGGCGCATCAAGGCCGACGGCATCCGCGCCGGGGCCGAGATCAGCGGGGAACTGCTGGCCGATATCCGCGCGCCCCTGACGGTCGACAATTTCGAAGGCATCGAAGCGATCAAGGGGCCCAAGGGAGAAACCCTGCTGTTCCTGATTTCCGACAACAATTTCAATCGCTTCGGACCGCAACGGACGCTGCTGATGATGTTCGAATTGACGGACTGACCGACGTCAGTCCGCCGGGTGCAGGGCCCGGTCCGGCGGCAGCTTCTGTTCGCCCAGAATGTCGGAAAGGATCACCGCCCGGACCTCGTCCGCGTCCAGACCGTGGAGCGCGATCATGTCCTGTGCGCCGGCCAGGATTTCGTCGGCGTTCTGCATCAGCTTCATGCGCTTGAACAGATCGGGATGGCGCAGGCCCAGGCTTTCCCCGATCAGTTCCATGTAATTGACGATCTCGAACGGCCATTCGTTCTGATGGCTGACCAATTCCCGGTGATCGGCGTGAAACACCCCGGCCAGGACCTGCACGCCCTTGGCCTCGGCCTGACGGAAGGTGCCGGCGATATGGCGTTTCTGAAGGTCCGGCATCGCATCAAGGGAGGTCAACTGATAGCCGATCCCGGGATGTTGCAGGTCGACAAGCTCCAGCCCCGGGATGGCGCCCAACAGCGCCTTCACCGCATCGACCACGCCGGGTGATCCCGGATATTCATGAAGAGCCACGCGCTTGTTCACCGGCGTCGTCATCAGCGGGCGCAGGTCGTCCAGGCGATCGGCCAGGAACACGGGCATCATGAGGTTGTCGAAGGGCTTGGGCTGAGCCGGGACGGCGGTCATGATCTCCGACATCTGCATCTGGCAAGTCGGGCACCAGGACACCACCTGGGCCGCCCCAGTGCGGGCGAACCGGTCCATAGTGCTGTTAATCTGGCGACCGGAATTGGCCGTGTCGCCGGGCCGGAACTGCAGGATACCGCAGCAGTTGGCGGGCCCACCGAATACTTCGTAGGACACATTCAAACGGCCCAGAATGTCCAGGCACAACAATCCGATGTGCGGCGTCTTCAGCATGTTGCAGCCGGTGTAGAATACGATGTCGGGTGGTGTGTCCCGTTCAGGATGGGATGCCGGGCTGAGCCGGTTCATGAGGTCCGGCGGCAGTTGCAGGCGCGACAGCACGCGCACGCCCCGGCTCATCGCCTTGAAGGCAGCCTTGCCCGCATCCTTGCGTTCGGCCTCGGGCGCCGCCTCGGCCATCCGGCGCCGCGCCATGGCCAGCATGACACGCGGGTTGATACCTTCCTCGCAAACGCTAAGGCAATTGCCTGTACCGCAGCAGGCATCGGCCCAAGCCGCCGAGACCGCGTCACCCTGGCCGTCCCGCAGGATGTCCCGGACCCCGTCCGCGACGGCTTTGCCGTCACCAGCGGCCAGCCCCAGGATCCCCGGCGTCGGGCAGGCCCGCACGCAGGCACCGCAGGCCGTGCAGGCGTCGGCTATGGCGCGCACCTGACCGTCCAATCTGTCGATGAAGGTTTCCTGTCCGTCCATGGCTTTGCCTCCGAACGTAATACCTGGATGAAGGCTAGCGGCGGCACCCGGCCACGCGCAATGGAAGTATTGTCACCGGACAATCAAAGCGGGAGTTTATCAGACCCCTGGGGCTGTCAGTCCGCGGCGGCTTTCTCGGCCTCGGCGCGCTTACGCATCGCCGCCCCCAGCTCGGAAAATCCGCTGGCTCGTAGCAGGCGGGCATAGCCTGTCAGCGTTTCGATGATGTCAGGATGACCTTCGGGCAGGGTTTTTTCACGCAGGGCCAGACAGCGTTCGTACATCCTGCCTGCCGGCTCGTACCGGCTTTGCCGCTGATACAGCCGCGCGAGCTTGTAGAGCATGGCGGCGACGTCGGGGTGATCCGGCCCAAGAGAGCGTTCCAGGGCTTCCAGTTCCGCCAGATAGGCCTGTTCCGTGTCGGCCAGGCGCGGCGTGTCCGGATAAATCGGCCCCATGTTGCGCTTGGCCGCCCCCAACCGCACCCCAAGGACGGGATGGCGTTTCTCCAGGGCCTTGCGCTGGGCAATCTGTTCGGGCGTTTCCTCGGCGACGGCACGGACCAACAATTCGGGCGGGGCCGCCGGATCAGCGGCAAGAGCGCGGATGGCTGCCGTATCAACCGGCTGCCCCGCGATCTCGACCGGCCGGGAATTCCAAGACCGGGTCTCGGCGGACGAAGTCTCAGCCTCGGCCACGACTGGTACCGTTTTCACGTCGATTGCCGGGGGCTCGGCAATTACCGCGATTTCTTCCGGAGCGACGGTGTTCGGCCGGGCGATGGGCGGTGGCGCCCCCCGCAGGGGCAGGCCCGCAGCTTCCGGCAGACGTGTTCCGGCCAATGTCTGCGGCACGTCGACCGGCGGCGTTGTAGTCATCACCGCAGCCTCGGGAACGGCGGCGTCAGCCACCTCGACCGCCGGCGGCAAGGCGGGCGACGCCGATGCCTGTGACGGCGAAATGGGCGTTCCTCGTAGGGGCACGAAGCTCCGCGCATTTGGCGCTGACCGAGCAGACACAACAGCCGGCTCGGACGGCGATGGAGCCGTCGACAACGCAGCCTCGGGCACGCTGGCCTCCGTCACGGCTATGGCCGGCGGCAGTTTGGCAGGGACCGTGGGCGGCGGTGATGCCGGAATTGAGGCCAAGACCTCGGCCGGTGGTGGTGGTGGCACCACGGCACCTGCAAGCCGGTAATGGGACAGCACCGGTGCCGACGGCGCGGGCGGCGGCGGCAGATCAGGCTCGGGGGCGATCGCGGGTTCGGGGGGCAGCGTGCCGCGCGCGGAAACCGGCGCAGGCGCCGGGGCCGGGGCCGGGATTGGCCGCGCTGCCGGTTCGGCCTGGGTGCGGATGGGCGGCGGCGATGCCGGGCTCTTCACGCGGGCGGCAGCGATTTCCTGGGCGCGTCGCGCCGCAGCCTCCTGACGGGCGCGGCCCGCCTCGGCCTCGGCCAGGGCCGAACGATAAACGCCGATCACGCCGTGCCGGGCATTTCCAGTGTCGTATAAGGCTTCGGCAATGGTCAGGGCCTGACGGTACAGGACCGCCGCCTCGGCAAAACGGTTCTGGGCGGCGTAAAGCCCACCAAGCCCGGCCATGGAACGTTCCAGATAACCGCCCGTGCGGTCGAACCGTTCCGCCAGCTTCAGAGCTTCCAGATAATGGTCCTCGGCCTCGGCAAGATTACCCAGCATATGGGCGTGGTCCGCCGGGTCCATCGCCGCCTGCCAGCGATCCTGTTCGCTTTGCGCCTGCACCGCCGCCGACGCAAGCAACAAGGCCGCCGCCAGGGCCCCGGCGGACAGGAACGCAATGAACGGTCGGATCGGTTTTTCGCGGAACATCCCGGCCTCTTTACCCGCGCCATGGGGGCGGCGGTGAACAGGGCCGCATTGTTGCAGAATGCGGCCCTGGTTTCGAGGCCGGGCATGCGCCCTGAGCAGGCTCAGCCCAGGTTTTTCACCATCAGCAGCGCCCGCCCGTCATGCTGGATCAGCGGATGCGGCACGATGTCGCGGCTGTCCTT
Organism: Rhodospirillales bacterium; assembly: GCA_048263775.1. Classification (GTDB taxonomy): domain Bacteria; phylum Pseudomonadota; class Alphaproteobacteria; order Rhodospirillales; family Casp-alpha2; genus UBA1479. The sequence continues at coordinate 171,411 of JBLXDU010000007.1, read as the reverse complement.
CACACGATAGCCCAGGCGCTCGTAAAGACGGACAGAATCCGTGTTCTCCTCGAACGCGATCAGCGACAACTTGGCGAGCCCCCGCGTCAAGGCGCGCAGTTCGGCAAGGCGCAGCATCTTGGTGCCCATGCCACGCCGCCGGTAATCGGCCTTCAGGGCGATGCCGGCGATGTAATAGCTGTCGTCTTCTTCCAGTTCCGCATAGGGACGCAACACCGGATCGACCGAGGCCGGATCGAAATCCGGATCGGCATGCATGGGATAGGCATGCAGCAGACCGACCGGCAGCCCCCGGCATTCGGCGATGGCGCAGTTCTGATAGGAAAAATCCACATCTTCCCGGGCATAGCGCCGGGCCCCGGCGTCGATAATATCCTCGCCCGGTTCTTTCAAGGCGTCCCAGATTACGTCGGCGACCCCGCCGGCGGCCAGGCGATAGAGTGCGGCGATCTCGCGCGCATCGGCCTGTTCGGCATCACGGAACAAAATCTGGGTCACGGACATATCGGTCATCGTCTGGGTCTCCTCTACCTCGACCGGGGCTGGATACGGCAAATTGGACAAAGAAAAAGGCCCGCGCCGTTGTGGGGCGCGGGCCTTTGCCGTCTGGCAAATTTGTATGGCTGGGCTACGCCGCTTTGACCTGCGCTTTCTTTACGAGCTTCTTAATTTTGACCATGGCGGGTGCCAGGTCAGCATCGGAAGCATCCAGCAGGAAGGCGTCCAGGCCGCCCTTATGTTCGACAGTGCGGATCGCGCTGACCGACACCTTCAGACGCACCATGCGGCCGAGCGAATCGCTCCACAGGCTGGTTTCCTGCAGGTTCGGCAAAAACCGGCGGCGGGTCTTGTTATGGGCGTGGGACACGTTGTTCCCGGTGATGACACCTTTGCCCGTCAGATCGCAAACTCTGGACATGACTTCTACGTTCCTATGATCAGCTTTCGCTGGTAAATAAACCATTGGACGCGGGCCGGAGTCCGCGTCGGAGGCGGCTTTTTAAGGCAATCACCGCGCCCCGTCAACCAAAGCAAGACGCTTTGTGCTAAATTCCTTGACCAGGGGTTTTGGTCGGCATATCCCGGCCCGACCCCCGCGCCCAACCGGTCCGAACGCCCAGGAAGGCCCTGAACCTCATCATGAACGAAATGAATGCCCCCCTCAACGACGATCCGGCCGTCCGCTTCGATTGGACGACGGAACAGGCATTGGCCCTGTTCGCCCTGCCCTTTGCCGACCTGATTCACCGGGCGCAGACCCTGCACCGCCGTTATTTCGACCCCAACACCGTGCAGATGGCGTCGCTTTTGTCGGTCAAGACCGGCGGCTGCCCGGAAGACTGCGCCTATTGCCCCCAGGCGGCGCAATACGACACGGGCGTCGGTGCGGCCAAGCTGATGGACGTGGACACGGTCCTGGCCGAGGCCAAGCGGGCCAAGGACGCGGGCGCCACCCGTTATTGCATGGGCGCTGCCTGGCGGTCGCCGAAGGACAAGGACCTGGACGCCGTCTGCAAGATGATCGAAGGCGTGCGCGGCATGGGCATGGAGGCTTGTGCCACGCTCGGCATGCTGTCGCCGGAACAGGCCAAGCGGCTGTCCGACTCAGGGCTCGATTTCTACAATCACAACCTGGACACCTCGGAAAATTTCTATTCGGAAATCATCTCCACCCGCACCTATGCCGACCGCCTGAACACCCTTCAGGCCGTGCGCGACGCGGGCATCAAGGTGTGCTGCGGCGGCATTCTCGGCATGGGCGAGGCGGCCCAGGACCGGGCCGACATGCTGGTGACCCTGGCCAACCTGCGCCCCCATCCGGAAAGCGTGCCCATCAACATGCTGGTTCAGGTCGAAGGCACGCCGCTTGAAGGGCGTGACGCGCTGGATCCGCTGGATTTCGTGCGCACCATCGCTGTCGCCAAGATCATGATGCCGTCCTCGACCGTCAGGCTTTCCGCCGGGCGCGAGGAAATGTCGGACGAGTTGCAGGCGCTGTGCTTCCTGGCCGGCGCCGGGTCGATCTTCGTCGGCCCCAAACTGCTGACCACGGCCAATCCGGAACAGGACCGGGATGCGGCCCTGTTCCGGCGCCTCGGCATCCACGGCGAAGACATCGGTCCGGTTTCGACCGACACCCTATGACCGCTGACGACACTGCCCCCGACTGGCTTCAGGCGGGCTATGACAGCATCTGGATGCCCTATACCCAGATGCAGACCGCCCCCCTGCCCCAGGCCGCCGTGGCGACCCAGGGATCACGCATCACGCTTGCCGACGGGCGGGAATTGATCGACGGCGTCGCCAGCTGGTGGGCTGCCTGTCACGGCTACAACCACCCGCACATCGTGGACGCCATCCAGGCCCAGGCTGCCAAGATTCCGCACGTCATGCTGGCGGGTCTGGCCAACGAGCCCGCGTTCACCCTGGCAGCCCGCCTGCCGAGCCTTCTGGACCTGCCCGGCTATCGCGCGTTCTTTTCCGAATCGGGATCCGTCGCGGTCGAGGTCGCGCTGAAAATCGCCGCCCAGTACTGGCACAACAAGGGCGAGACGGGTCGCAAGAAGTTCCTCTGCTTCCGCGGCGGCTATCACGGCGATACCTTCGCGACCATGGCGCTGTGCGATCCGGTCGACGGCTTCCATGCCGCCTTCAAGGGCGTGGTGCCGGGCCAGTTGATCGCCGACCTGCCCCGCGACGACGCGTCGGCGGCGGCGCTGGACGCCCTTCTGACCGCCGAGGCCGGCACCATCGCCGCCGTCGTGGTCGAGCCGATTGTCCAGGGTGCCGGCGGCATGAAATTCCATGCGCCTGACGTGCTTTCCCGCCTGCGCCACCTGTGTGACGCCCATGGCGTCCTGCTGGTGTTCGATGAAATCTTCTCCGGCCTGGGCCGTTTGGGCAGCATGCTGGCCGGGCAATTGGCGGGGGTGAAGCCGGATATCCTCACCCTGTCCAAAACCTTGACCGGTGGCACCCTGCCGTTGTCCGCCACACTGGCATCCGAAGACGTCTTCGCCGCCTTCCAGTCGGACCGGCTGGAGGATTGCCTGATGCACGGGCCGACTTTTACCGGCAATGCCCTGGCCTGCGCCGCCGCCAATGCCTCGCTGGATCTGTTCGCAACCGAAGGCCGGCTCGCCCAGGTCCAGGCCCTGGAACAGATACTGTCCCCCGCCCTGGCCCCCTGCCGGGACATTCCCGGGGTCAGGGACGTGCGCGGCCAAGGGGCCATCGGCGTGGTCGAACTGGACATCGGCGGGTTCGAGGAACTGACCTGGCTGCGCGGCCGGTTCATCGAGGAAAGGGTATTCATCCGCCCGTTCACCGACATCGTCTATCTAACCCCGGCCTACAACATCCCGGCGGGTGACCTGGGACGGCTTTGTGATGCTATAATCAAGGTCGTCACCGGCTGGTCCGCCCGGTTCGAAAAGAAATAGGCTCATGTCCCGCTCACTCGACGAATTCGCTCAGGGAAAGCTCACGGATCTGGAATCCAAGGGGCTGCGCCGCCGCCTGACGGTGACGGAACGCACGGGCGCCATCGAGGTGTTGCGCGGCGGCCGGCGGCTGGTCTCGTTCTCCTGCAACGATTATCTGAACCTCAGCCAGCACCCGGCCCTTAAACAGGCCGCCAAGGACGCCATCGACCGCATGGGCGTCGGCTCGGGCGCGTCGCGGCTGGTAACCGGCGACCATCCCCTGCTGCCGGAGCTTGAGGCCCGCCTCGCCCGCCTCAAGGGCACCGAGGACTGCTGCGTCATGGGTTCAGGCTTCCTGACCAATACGGGCGTGATCCCGACCCTGATGACCGAGGGCGATCTGGTCCTGGCCGATGAATGGAGCCATGCCTGCATCATTGTCGGCGGGCGCCTGTCGCGGGCCACGCAACACCTGTTCCGCCATAATGATATGGACCACTTGCGGGAATTGCTGGGACAGCACCGGGCCAGCCACAAGCGCTGCCTGATCGTCACCGACGGCGTGTTCTCCATGGACGGCGATCTGGCGCCGGTTCACGACATGGCCGATCTGGCCCGGGAATTCGACGCCTGGCTGATGACCGACGACGCCCATGGCATCGGCGTGGTCGGCGCCGGCGGGCGAGGATCGACCTTCGCCGGCGGCACCAAGGCGGCGGTCGACCTGCAGATGGGCACGTTGTCCAAGGCCGTCGGCGGCTACGGCGGCTATCTCTGTGCGTCCAAGGCCGTGATCGACCTGATGAAGACGCGCTGCCGCACGCTGATCTATTCCACGGGCCTGCCGCCGGCCACCGTGGCCGCCGCCATCGCGGCGCTCGACATCATCGAAGGCGATCCGGAATACGCCACCCGGCCGGTGAAGAAGGCACAGCGCTTTACCCAACGCCTGGGCCTGCCCGCCGCCGAAAGTCCCATCGTCCCCATTCTTCTCGGCGACAGTGCCCGCACCATGACGGCGCAGAAAACGCTGGAGGACGCGGGCTACCTCGTGATCGGCATCCGCCCGCCGACGGTGCCGGAAGGCACGGCCCGCCTGCGCCTGACCTTCACCGCTCTGCACGCGGATGCGGACATTGACCGCCTTGCCGACCTGATCGCGGACAAGGTTCTTGTGGGAGACGCGCCATTCAGGGCCTCTTCGTAACCTCGACCGGCACAGGCATCGGCAAGACGCACGTGGCCGCAGGCATGATCCGGGCCCTAAAAGCCCAGGGAAAGCCCGTGCGCGCCGTGAAACCCGTGATCTCGGGCTGGGACGATGACCCGGCCGCCATCGCGGCCTCGGACACCGGCATCCTGCTGGCGGCCCAAGGCCTGGATATCAGCCCCGAAAACATCGAAGCCTGCTCTCCTTATCGCTTCAAGGCCCCACTTTCGCCGGATATGGCGGCGGCCCGCGAAGGTACGGCCATCGATTTCAAACGGGTGGTCGGGTTCTGCCGCCATGCCGCCGAGGGCATGGGGGACAACGGCACGCTGCTGATCGAAGGCGTGGGCGGGGTCATGGTGCCCCTGACGGACGACAAGACGGTCCTGGATTGGATGGCCGCCCTGAGCCTGCCCGTGGTCCTGGTGACCGGCAGCTACCTGGGGACGATCTCACACACCCTGACCGCGGCCCTGGCGTTGCGCGAAAAACACATCAGCATTCGCAGTATCGTCATCAGCGAGTCCGAGGAAAGCCCCGTGCCCTGCGCGGAAACGGCGGAAGCGCTGATACGGCACCTCGGCCCGACCCCCATCCGCATCGCGGCGCGGGAGCGGTGACGCAAAACCGCATACATTGAACATGAAAAAACCCGGGCCGAAGCCCGGGTTTTCCGTAATCAGTCTTCGTGGGGCCTGGGGGGCGCGGCTTGGCCGACCCGGCCAACCCCAAGCCGCTTGAGACTACCTCAAGCAGTCTCGCTTACCACTTCGCCATTTCGGCCTTCAGGTTGCCGTCGAGCACTTCCAGGAACTGCTGGGTCGTGCACCAGCCCTGATCGGGGCCGACGAGGATCGCAAGGTCCTTGGTCATGGAGCCACTTTCCACCGTGTCGATGCAGACCTTTTCCAGGGCGTTGGCGAACTTCACCACCTCGGGCGTGCCGTCGAATTCGCCGCGGTACTTCAGACCCTGGGTCCAGGCGAAGATCGAGGCGATCGGGTTGGTGGAGGTTTCCTTGCCCTGCTGGTGCAGGCGGTAGTGGCGGGTGACCGTGCCGTGGGCGGCTTCGGCCTCGACCGTCTTGCCGTCCGGTGTCATCAGCACGGAGGTCATGAGACCCAGCGAGCCGAAGCCCTGGGCCACGGTGTCGGACTGCACGTCGCCGTCATAGTTCTTACAGGCCCAGACAAAGCCGCCTTCCCATTTCATGGCGCAGGCGACCATGTCGTCGATCAGGCGGTGTTCGTAGGTGATGCCGGCGGCCTTGAACTTGTCCTTGAATTCGGCGTCGAAGACTTCCTGGAACAGGTCCATGAAGCGGCCGTCGTATTTCTTCAGGATCGTGTTCTTGGTCGACAGGTAGCAGGGCCAGCCCAGGCCAAGGGCATAGTTCATGGACGCCCGGGCGAAACCGCGGATGCTTTCATCCAGGTTGTACATCGCCATGGCGACGCCGGCTTCCGGCGCCTGGAACACTTCGCGTTCGATCACTTCGCCGCCGTCCGTGGGCTCGAACTTGATGGTCAGCTTGCCCGCACCGGGGAACAGGAAGTCGGTCGCGCGGTACTGGTCGCCATAGGCATGGCGGCCGATGACGATCGGCTTGGTCCAACCGGGAACCAGGCGCGGCACGTTCTTGCACACGATGGGCTGGCGGAAGATGGTGCCGCCCAGGATGTTGCGGATGGTGCCGTTGGGCGAGCGCCACATCTGCTTCAGGCCGAATTCCTCGACCCGGCCTTCGTCCGGCGTGATGGTGGCGCATTTGACGCCAACGCCGTACTGCTTGATGGCGTTCGCGGAATCGATGGTGATCTGGTCGTCGGTCTCGTCGCGCTTTTGCACGGACAGATCGTAATATTTAAGATCGACGTCGAGGTAGGGGAGGATCAGCTTGTCCTTGATGAAGGCCCAGATGATCCGCGTCATCTCGTCGCCGTCTAGTTCCACGATCGGGGTTTTGACCTGAATTTTCGCCATCAGTTCGGTGCTCCGGTTGTCCTGCGATTGAAGTTGCGGCGCACATTATATCCTGCCCTCTTTCCCTGCAAGACGCAGGCGTGGCGAAATGTGCGGCGGGAAACGGGGGTCAGAGGCGGGCCGAGACCGCCTTGGGCCCGGGCCGGGCGGCGGCATCAATCGCATCGAACACTTGTTCAGCGCTATCGACCACCGACCACAGGGTCTGGATGTCGCCATAAGCGAAGCCACCCTTGACCACCGAAGTGAGCAGCGCCGACAGCGCCCCCCAATAACCGGCGGCGTCCAGGATCACGATCGGCTTGGCATGCAGGCCAAGCTGTTTCCAGGTCGCGACCTCGATGGTTTCATCCAGGGTGCCGAGCCCGCCCGGCAGGGCGACAAAGGCATCGGCCAATTCGAACATGCGCTGCTTGCGGCTGTGCATGCTGTCGGTGATGACCAGTTCGGTCAGGTCGTCGCGCCCCACTTCGCGGCGCCGCAGGAAATCCGGGATCACGCCTGTGACCTGGCCACCGGCGTCCAGCACCGCGTCGGCAATCACGCCCATCAGGCCGACATGCCCGCCGCCATAAACCAGGCGGATGTCCTTCTCGGCCATCAAACGGCCGAGGGCCCGCGCGGCGTTTTCATAAGCCGGATCGCTGCCCGTGCGCGAGCCGCAAAAGACACAGATGGCTGAAATATCGGACATCGAAGCGTTTTGATTCCGTTGAACTTTTCGTGACCTGGGAAGCTGGCCGTTCACAGGCGGCACCTGAGTGATTACAGTCTATTCAAGGTCCAGGCTGGCCCGGGGCAGTATATGCCAGACTAGGTCCGATTGGTGATACTCTTTTGTTTCAGAAGGATCGGCAAAAAATGCAGAAATTCAAGGCAATGACCCGAGGCATCCTGGCGGCGGCAGCCGTCGCGACGATGGCTGCGGCGGGCACGGCGCAGGCCAGTGACGGCGGCGAAATCAAATACCGCAAGGCGGTCATGAAGGCCGTCGGCGGGCACATGAACGCCCTGGTCGGCATCGTCAAGGGCGAGACCGCCAACAAGGCCGACATGGCCGCGCTGGCCAAGGGCATGCTGTCGCTTGCCAAAATCTCCCAGAACGTGTTCCCCAAGGGGTCCGACGCCATGGGCGGCGAAACAGACGCGCTTGCGAAAATCTGGGACGACCCGGCGGACTTCAAGAAAGTCAGCATGGCCTTCGTCGATCATGCGCAAAACCTGGTAACCGCCGCCGAATCGGGCGACCCCAAGGCCCTGGGCGCCGCCGTGGGTGCCCTCGGCAAGAACGCCTGCAAGGCCTGCCACGACAGCTACAAGAAAAAAGACTAAGGACGAAGGCAAAAGCCGCCGGGACGGATCCCGTCCCGGCGCGCCTTACCAAATCGACAAAATCCAAGCCACGGGCGCGGCCGCCACGATGACCGCCGCGGCCAGCCATATCCAGGGTGTCGGTCCGTCCGCAACCGCCGGATCAATGCCTGGCTTGACGCCTGTAATCATCGGTTTGACCAGGTTATCGCCCTTCCACCAATGCAGGGCGATGGCCGCCACATGGGCCGCCACCAGCACATAGATCACGGTACTCATCAGATGATGGATGCCGGTCAGGCGGTCGCTAAGCGCCTTGCCCGCGTATTTGGCAAGCGGTCCTTCCAGAAAGATATCATCGTTGGCGAACAGGCCCGTTCCCGCCTGCAGAGCCAGGGCCGACAGGATCAACACCACGGACCAGCCGCCGAGCGGATTATGACCCGCCGTATGAACGGCACGCCCCTTGAGAAAATCCACGGCATAGCGCGCCACCGTGACCGGCCCCTTGATGAAACTGGCAAAGCGCGCGTGACGCCCGCCGACCAACCCCCAAAGCACGCGGAACAGCACCAACCCCAGAACCACGCAACCCGACACCACATGCAGGTCCATCTGCCACAGGCCGCCGGTCAGTCCGGTGGCGACCGACGTAACGACGGCCGCCAGCAAGGACCAGTGAAACAGGCGCACGGGCAGATCCCATACGCGGCCCCCAATGTTGTCCGCCCGGCCGGCGGCCCGGGTATTTGCGTCGTCTGATGCCAAGGGGAAATCTCCTTTGCTGTTTCAGGAAAAATGATCCCTGACGCCGCTGCTGGCAAGACTTTGGGCCGCTGTTGACCCGGTTTCGCCAGATGCCGATTGCGTTGGCGCGTTCGGGCGACTAATTGTGAAGGATCGAATCTGGGGGAAAATCGGGGAGTGCCGCCGTTTTGCGGCATCTGTGAACGCAATGTGGCGTAATCCACTTTTCATCGTCGGGATCGGAATGGTCGTGGTGGCGTTCGCCATCGTCGTCAACCTGACATCGCCTGACGACGGCAAGGACGACGATGCCGCCCGCCCGCCGGCGCAGGCCCTGACCGCCCCCGGCAAGAGCACCCCCGCCACGGCGCCGGAACGCGCCGCCCGGACCGGCGCCCCGAATCTGCCAACCTTCGACGTGGTCCGCGTCAGCCCCACGGGCGACACGGTCATCGCCGGCCGCGCCGCGCCCGGCGCCACGGTCATCATCAAGGACGGGCAGACCGAAATCGGCCGCATCACCGCCGACGACAAGGGCGAATGGGTTTATCTGCCGAGCGACCCGCTACCGCCGGGCAACCGTTATCTGTCCCTGGAAACCATCGGCCCCGACGGCAGTATCCTGACCTCACCGGATGTTATCGTCCTGGCCGTCCCGGAACGGACCGACACCGGCCCCCTGGTGGCCGAGGAACGGACCACGGAACCGCTCGCCATCCGCCTGCCCCGCGAAGGCGAAGGGCCGAGCAGCCTGATCCAGGGCGACGGCCCGCAGAAGATCGAATTCGACATCAGCGCCGTCGACTACACCCCCGCCGGCCGGGTCATCATCAGCGGCCGCGCACCGGCCGGCGACAGCGTGACCCTGTACATGGACGGCACCCCCCTGGGGTCAACCCAGGCCGACGCCCAGAACCGCTGGTCCCTGACCTTGAAAGACAAGGTGACACCCGGCGTCCACAAGCTGAAGGCCGAACGCGTCAGCCCCGCGGGCAAGGTTCTGGGCCAAGTATCCATTCCCTTCCGCCAAGACGAGATCATGCCCAATCTGGCGGCCGGACAGGTCGTCATCGTGCAGCCGGGCAATTCCCTGTGGCGGATCGCGCGGCGGGTCTACGGCGAAGGTGTGCAGTACACGATCATCTACCGCGCCAACAAACAGCAGATCGGCGATCCCGATCTGATCTATCCGGGTCAGGTTTTCCAGGTTCCCAAGCCGGCGAACTGACGCCCGGCGGCCCCTATTCGGCCGGAGACTGGGCCTCGGGCGCCGGCAGCAGGGCATAGACCGCCTTGCTTGCTCCCGCAATCAGCGCCAGCAGTTCCAGATAGGGCTTTGCCGACAGCAGGAACGCGACCGTCTTGGTCAGCAACGACTGCGGCGTCAGGGTTTCATCGAAATTGAATTCATCGAGGAACAGGATGCGCTGCTCCTGCGTGATGCTGATACGCCCGCCAAGCGCACGCCCCGCTTCGTGGACCACGGCCCGCATGTTGGTGCGCAGGTCCGGCGCCTCGGCCGTATAGGGCAGATGGCCCAGCACCGCATGGATGCGCATGCGGGTGTGGCCGGGCGCGACCTCGGCCCGCACGGCGAACTGATAGCCCATGTAATTGAAGCTGAACCTGATCAATCCGTCATTGTTCTTGCGGACAAGCTGGCCGTCACTGTCCAGCCCCATGGCACCCAACGGCATGGCCGTGGCGGGCGTTGTGGCAGAGTCGACGAGGGCTTTGGTCTTTTCGGCGGAAGAGGCTGTAGCCACGGGTGTCTCCTGTCTGCTTGCCGCATTATCGTCTTTTTGCTTAACCCCTGACAAGCACCCGCAATGCAGATCGCGGGTATTTCGACCGGGCATTCCGGGTAAAATATGCTATGTAGGGCGCCCGAACCGTCGGCTTTGCCGATGGAACGATCGCAACTGACATCAACGGCGGCACATGAAACAGAATATCATCCTGGATACCGTCATGACCCCCATCCACAAGGCGGGCTGGCCGTTCATCGCCCTGTTCGCGGCGGTCACCATCGTCCTGTTCTTCATCGCCGAGGAACTGGGCTGGCTCGGCGTCATCCTGACCGCCTGGTGCGTCTATTTCTTCCGCGACCCGGACCGCATGACGCCCTTGGGCGACACCCTGGTCATTGCACCCGCCGACGGCGCCGTGCAAATGATCGACCGCGCCGCCCCGCCGCCGGAACTGGAAATGGGCGACGAGGAACGCACCCGCATCGCCATCTTCATGAATGTGTTCAACGTGCATGTGAACCGCACGCCCGTGTCGGGCAAGGTGGTCAAGCTCGCCTACCGGCCCGGCGCGTTCCTGGACGCTTCCCTGGACAAGGCCAGCGTTGAGAACGAACGCCAGAGCGTGCGCCTGAAGATCGCCGGCGTGAAAAGCCGGTCGCCGAAGAAGAACGAAATTGCCGTGGTGCAGATCGCCGGCCTGGTGGCGCGTCGCATCCTGTGCGATCTCAGCGAAGGCGACACGGTCAGCGCCGGTGAACGCTTCGGCCTGATTCGCTTCGGCTCCCGCGTTGATGTCTACCTGCCCGAGGGCTGCGAGCCCCTGGTTTCCGTCGGCCAGACATCCATCGCCGGGGAAACTGTGATCGCCGAAATCGGCACCGAGGGCGCGCGCAAGGCCCAGCGCCGCTAACGGACCGGAAAGCGGAAAACCATGAGCGACGCCACCCCCGATCAGACACCCGATCCTGCCGAACGTCCGCGCCGCTTGCGGCGCGGTCTGCGGGTCATGCCGATCAACAAGATGATCCCCAACATGCTGACCCTGGGGGCCTTGGCTTCGGGCATGACGGGGATGCGCTTTGCCCTGCACGAACGCTGGGAAGCCGCCGCCTTCGCCATCCTGATCGCGGCGATCCTGGATACTCTGGACGGTCGCGTCGCGCGCCTGTTGAAGGGCTCCAGCAAGTTCGGGGCGGAACTTGATTCCCTGTCCGATTTCATCTGCTTCGGCGTGGCGCCGGCGATGATTCTCTATCACTGGGCACTGGAAGACGCCGGACGGTTCGGCTGGTTCATCGTCGTGCTGTTCGCCATGTGCTGCGCGATGCGCTTGGCGCGCTTCAACACCATGCTGGAAGACGACAAGAAACCCGTCTGGGCGGGCCGCTTCTTTACCGGCGTGCCGGCCCCAGCCGGCGCGGGGCTGGTTCTGCTGCCGATGATCCTGTCGTTCCAGGTGCCGGAAGACTATGTCGGCTATCTGCAGAACCCTTATCTGGTTTCGGTCGTGCTGATCGCCTGCGGCGGGCTGTTCGTCTCCACCCTGCCCACTTTCTCGTTTAAGAACATGAAGATGGCGCGAGCTTGGATGATGCCGCTGATGATCGCCGTGGCGATCCTGGCCGCCTTCGTGGTGTCCGATCCCTGGCTGGCGCTGACGGCGATCCTGGTGCTCTACCTTGCCAGCTTCCCGCTCTCCATCCGGTCCTACTTGTGGCACAAAAGCCGGTCAACCAATCCGATACCGGCACCCGGGCCGACATCCGACTGACCGCCTATTCCGCGGGCTGAACCGCGCCGCCGCGCCGTCCGCGGCGCTTCGTCCGCCAGGCCTGGAAATTCGCCCGCACCATCAACGCCGCCGGGGTCACGATCAACGTCAGCACCGTGGCGAAGGCCAGCCCGAATACGATGGCCGTGGCCAGTGATCGCCACCATTGGGTCGAGGGCGCCCCCACCGTGACCTCGTGATTGACGAAGTCGATGTTCATGCCCAACACCATGGGCATCAGACCCAACACCGTCGTGACCGAGGTCAGCAGCACCGGGCGCAGGCGCTGGGCGCCCGTGCGCAGGATCGCGCTCTTCATGTCCGTGGCGGTTTTGGCCAGGCGGTCGAAGGTGTCGATCAGCACGATGTTGTTGTTGACCACGATCCCCGCCAAGGCGATCACGCCGATCCCGGTCATGACGATGCCGAAGGGCTGCACCGTGACCATCAGGCCGATGAACACGCCGATGGTCGACATGATGACAGCAGACAGGATCAGGAAGGCGGAATAGAAACTGTTGAACTGGGTCACCAGGATGATCGCCATGATGAACAGCGCCGCCGAAAAGGCCTTGGACAGGAACGCCTCGGCTTTGGCCTGTTCCTCGTCCTCGCCCTTGAAGTCGACGCCGATGTTCGGGTTCAGGCCCGCCTGAGCGATCCACGCCTTCAGCGCCGCCAATTTTTCCGCCGCCTGCACGCCGGGCGCCACGTCTGCCTTGACCGCCAATACCCGTTTGCCGTCGGATCGCGACAGGGTACCGATCTTGGGCTTCGGCGTGATGGTCACGAAATTGCGGATCGGCACCGGGCCTTTGTCGGTGTTGACCTTGATCGCATAAAGCTGTTCGAGGGTGCGGAATTCGGCCGGATAGCGGACACGGATATCGATCTCGTCGTCACTGTCGTCCGGGCGATATTCGCCGACCTTGATGCCCGTGGTAACCGTCTGCACCATGCGGCCGATCAATTGCACGTTGGCGCCGAATTTGACCGCCTGGGCACGGTCGACCTGCACTTCCCAATCGATGCCGGGAAGCTGGCGGCCGTCCTCGATGTTGATCAGGCCACCGACGGCATCGAAGCCTTCCAGCACCTTCTGCACGGCGGCGGGCAGCAGTTCCGGCAAGCGCGACGTCAATTCCACGTTCACGGGCTTGCCGACTGGCGGGCCCTTTTCCTGCTTGCGCCGGTCAACATGGATGCCGGCCAGTCCGTGGGTGCGCTTTTCGACGTCGGTGAGAATTTCATCCGCCGTGCGCCGGGTCGTCCAATCGGCGAATTCCAGGGTGATGGTGCCGATGATGTCCTCGGCCTCCTGGGTTTCCCGGTTCTTGCCCGTGCGGGTGTAGATGCTTTTGAATTCACGCATGTCGAGGATACGGTCCTCGACCTCGCGCATCAGTTTGTCCTGCTCCCAAGCCGACAGATTGCCCCGGGCGCGGACTTGAAGCTGCGCCAGTTCCGGTTCCACATCGGGGAAGAATTCAACCCCGTGACCGAACTTGGCATACCCGACCTGAACCACGACCAGCAGCATCACCGATCCCGCCAGCACCTTGGCCGGATGATTCAGCGCCCCCCGCAGGGCCGCGAGATACGCCCCCGTCAGCCCGCCGACGCCCTCCAGGCTGCCCGTGCCTTCATCGTCCTCGTTCTCGGATGCGGCGGCCAGGCGCCTCGCCGTTTCAGCATCGGCGGCACCGCCGGCACGGCCGAACGCAGCGCCCAGGGTCGGCACGAAGATCAGCGCCATCAGAAGCGACGCAGCCAGGGTCATCAACAGGGTAATCGGCAGATACTTCATGAACTCGCCGACTACGCCGGGCCAGAACAGAAGCGGCAGGAAGGCGGCAAGGGTCGTTGCCGTCGACGCCGTGATCGGCCAAGCCATGCGCTTGGCGGCCAGACCGTAGGCAAGCCTTGGTGGCGCCCCTTCGGTCATCTTGCGGTCGGCATATTCAGTGACGACGATGGCCCCGTCGACCAGCATGCCAACGGCCAGGATAAGCGAGAACAGCACGACGATATTGACCGTCAACCCCATGGCCGACAGGGCCAGGATAGCGGTCAGGAATGAACCCGGAATAGCAAGCCCGACCAGCCCGGCCGACCGCAGGCCGAGTGCCGCGACGACCACCACCATGACCAGCAGAACCGCCGCGGTCACGTTATTCTGCAGATCCAGAAGCATGGTGCGGACCTGAATCGATTTGTCCTGGATGAAGTCGACCGCAACGACGCGGCGCACTTCCTCGGGCCAACCGGCCTGTTCCTGGGCAACGACGCGGCGCACGGTTTCGATGGTGTCGATGATGTTCTCGCCGGTGCGCTTGACGACCTCAAGCACGATGGCCTTTTCGCCATGGATGCGCGCAAAACCGTCCGGGTCCTTGAATCCGCGCCGAACCTCGCCGACGTCGCCGAAGGTAACCACGGCGTCGCCTTTGAAAGCGACGGGCATGGTGACGATGTCGGCAAGCGTTTCGAACAGGCCCGGCACCTTTATTGAGAACCGGCCTTGGCCCGTATCCTGGGCGCCGGCCGCGACCAGCTTGTTGGAGGCCTCGATAAGCTGCACCGTATCAATTGGCGACAGGTTGTAGCTTTCCAGCTTGATGGGATCGATGAGGATTTCCAGAAGCTCCTCACGGTCACCGGCGATCTGCGCCGACAGGACGGCGGACACAGCCTCGATCTTGTCACGCAGGTCACGGGCCAGCTTGAGCAGCAGACGTTCCGGAACATCCCCGGAAAGCGTCACCGCGATCACCGGGAACAAGGAGAAATTGACCTCGTTGACCGACGGTTCATCCGTGTCATCGGGCAGTTCCGGCTTCGCCAGGTCGACCTTTTCGCGCACGTCGGTCAGCGCCTGATCGGCGTTGAACCCGGCCTCGAATTCCAGGGTCACGTTAGCGCCGCCTTCGTAGCCCTTGGCGGTCATCTTCTTGACCCCGTCGATGCCGCGCATTTCCTTTTCCATGGGACGAATCAGAAGGCGTTCGGCATCCTCGGGCGAAATACCCTCATGGGTGATCGAGACATAGATGATGGGGATGTTGATATCCGGTTCGGCCTCCTTGGGGATTTCCACATAGGCGATCGTGCCCGCCACCAGAATCAGCACCAGGGTCAGGATCACCGTTCGGGCATGGCCCAAAGCCGCGTCAATCAGCGCATTCATGTCGCGGGACCGCCCTTACCTGCCGTCAGGGAGCTTTCCTCGACCGGCTGGACAAGCTGCCCTTCGGTGACGAATTCCTGACCCACAGTAATCAGCGTCACCCTGTCGGGCAGACCGCCCAGCCAGATGCCGTCGGGCGTATGGGCGATGATGCGGACCATCGAAAAGCGGACACGGTTGGTGTCATCCACGTATTTGACGCCGATCTCGCCGGCGTCGTTCAGGGTCAGCACGGCGGCCGATACCTTGTGCGCCTTTTCCTGCCCCGCCCGGAACTGAACCTCCATTGTCTGCCCGTCGCGCAGGACGTGGTCCGGGTTTTCCAACCAGGCATCGACCCGGAAGGTGCGCGTCGCTTCGTCGGCGCGCTGCGCGACATAGCGGATCGGCCCCATGAAGTCCTGGCCCTGCACCGTGCGGGCGATGGCAGTGTCGCCCGATTTCAGGTTCGGGACATCCCGCTCCGACACCTGCGCGACGACGCGGATTGGATCAGGGTTGATCATGACCACGATCTTGTCCCCGGATTTCAGATAGTCACCGACGTTGATGGGCAGGGTTTCCAGGTAACCCGAAATGGGCGCGCGCACGGTCGTGCGCTCGACATCCAGCTTGATGGCGGCCAATTCGGCCTTGGCCTGCGCCAGTTCCGATTCCTCCTGGGCCAGCTTGACCTCGGACTGGAATCCTTTTTTGGTCAGCTTCTTGGCGGCCTCGAAGCCGATGCGCTCGTAGGCCAGACGGGCTTCGGCCTCGCGCAATTTCGCCTCGCGGTCGTCCATGGCGAGTTTCAGGATCACGTCGCCCTTTTCCAACCAAGCCCCCTTGGAGGCCGCGATTTCGATGATCCGGCCCGTTGTCTCGGCCGTCACCTCGGCATCAAGAATGACATCCGTGCGCCCGGTGACGGTGATTTCACGCACCCGATCCAACGCTTCCATGCGCCGCACGCGGACCTTGGCCAGCGCTTTTTCGGAGCCGCCGGCGGGGGCAGGCTCGACCGTCGCCCTGGAGGCGGCGGGGTCGGCGGTGGTGACGCCGTAATGGCGTTTTGCCTGCTCCAGATTGCCGGAGAAAATCCACGCGATGGCCCCCAAGGCAAGGACCGCGGCCGCGATATACGATGGTTTGATGGGTAGTTTCATGAAGGTATCCCTATTCCGCCGCGTCGGCCTTGCCGGATCCTGCGTTCAAAAGCAGGTCACGGTTTTCCGTCATGTAGGTGACCACCGCCTGATAAAACGCCAGTCCCAGACCGCGCACGAACAACCGGCCTTCAGGTACCCCCTCGGGATCCAGGCCCTGCATGATCTCGACCCGCGCGCGATAGAAGGCGAGGTAATCGTCATAGACCGCGTTCAAATGATCGCGATCCAGGAATTCGGCAAAGAACATCAGGAACGCCGCGTCGGACCGGACCTTGTCCGGCATGGGTGCCCGCGCCAACGATTGCCGGAACACCTCGCGCCCGGTCGGCGTCACAGCATAGACCTTCTTATCCGGATGGCCTTCGCCGGGGGTGTCGGTCACCGCGATCAGGCCTTCCTCGGACAATTTCGACAACGCCGGATAGATCGATCCGTAGCCGACGTCCTGAAAATGGGCGAAGGGCCCCTCTTCGAACATCTTGCGGATTTCGTAGCCAGAGGCATCGCCCATCACGAGCACGCCCAGACAAAGGGTTTTAGCGTCCATGGTTCCGAAATCGGGCCTGCACGGCAGGCCCAGTCCTTTGCAGTGTGAAATCGGCGCGGAAACTATATGCAATCTTATACTATATCAAGCCGATATATTTCATCAGCCGTTATATGCATTAGATACCGATGGCGGTAAGGCGGTGCGAACCGCCCCGCCACTATGACTTTTGTCATTATGACGTTCGTCTTGGTCAGATTGGGTTAGACGATCCTCATATCCCGTCAAAACCGGGCGTTTATGGCTGGCACGGGCATTGCACCTGATACGGGAAATGATCAGGAGCCATCCCATGAATATGTCCGTCTCCGACCTCAATCCCAAGTCAGATATGCAAGTAGAGGAAGTCCGTACCTTCAGGTTGAAGAGCGGTCAACCCTTCGCGATCATCGGCCATAATCCGCAGGAACGCCTGATTACTGACTTCTGGTTCGGCAATTTCGAAACGGAGGAAAATTTCCGGCTTGTCGGCAGCCACGTCTGCGAGATGCTGAAAACCGGCGCCTACAGCTATTGGATGGCCGATATGCGCCATCTGACGCAAAGCTTCTATTGTTCCGAAGACTGGCTTGCCAACGATGTGTTTCCGCGCGCGGTTTCCGCCGGTCTTGAACGCAAGGCCATGGTGCTGCCGCCGAACCGCAACCTTCCGGCAGGCTTTGACAGTTTTGGCTCCGCATCAAACGCCATCCGGAAAATCACCGACCATCGCGTGTCTGGTTTCCATGATCTCGACCGGGCCTATAATTGGCTGTTCGACGACAACCTGCAGGCGATGACCGGCTAGCCTTGTCCGGCCCCTGTGTTTTGCTGTTCCCAGGGCGGGTTCTTGACGAACCGTTCAACCAGCCAATCGATGAATGCCCGCACCTTGGGCGCCTGATGACGGCCCGGGGGGTAGACGGCGAACACGCTGCGCCCTTCCTCGGTTTCGTACTCCTGCAATACCGGCACCAGCCGGCCGTCGCGCAAGGCTTCCCAGGTCAGGAACTGGGCCGCGCGGATCAGGCCGACCCCGGCGATCGCCGCGTCGTACAGCAATGAAGCATCATTCACCACCAGCGAACCGTTGACGTCCATAATGCGGGGGCCGTCGGCGCCTTTAAATTCCCAACGGTTGATCGTGGTCTCAAAACTGACGCGAAGGCAGTTGTGATGGACCAGGTCGTCGGGCGTCTGCGGAATACCGTGACGTTCGAAATAGGCGGGGGCCCCGGCAACGACCCGTTTAACCGCCGTCAGCCGCCGTGCGATCAATGATGAATCAGTCAACGTGCCGATGCGCAGGCCGACGTCCACACCTTCCCCAACCAGATCGACCATGCTGTCCGAGGTGATGAATTGAACCTGCAATTCGGGATAGGCCTCGATGAATTCGTGCAGATGCGGGATCACCGCGTAGCGGCCAAAGGCCGTCGACGAATTAACCTTGAGAACTCCACGCGGCTCCGCATGCAGTTCACGCACGGCGAGCTCCGCCGCGTCGATTTCTTCCAGGATGGTCACCGCACGCTCGTAATAGGTGCGACCCTCCTCGGTCAGGCTGATCGACCGCGTGGTGCGGTTCAAAAGCCGCGCACCCAGACGGTCTTCGAGCCGCCCGACCAATTTGCTTACCGCCGACGGTGTAATGCCCAGGTCGCGGGCCGCGGCGGAGAACCCGCCGCCGTTTACCGCGCGGACAAACACTGCCATTTCACTGTCCCGGTCCATATTGTCTCCCAAACCGAATTTTTAGTGAATTAATTTCATAAATCATAATCCGTTTATCCTAATTATCAATCAAATCCGCAAAGGTTAGGGTTTCCTCAACAATCGGTGACGCGTTTCGCGTTGATCCGGATTTGAGGAGAACGACCATGCCCATGACACCGCTTGATCTGAGAAATGCCATTCCGCACGCGGAGATCGAGGCCGGCGTGCGCCGGGGCCGGCAACTTCGGGCCGAAGCCATCCGCGACGTGATCGGCCGGATGTTCCGCCATTCGTCGATCGGCGACCGCCAGGCCCGGACCTCTCGGGCTGGTGTTCCCGCACCCTGCTGACACAACCCATGTGCCGCTTGGTTGCCAGCGGCGCCCCAGGGACTTCGGTCCCCCGCCGGCGAGCCCCCCTGCCGGCGAAACGGGGCGGAACGGCGCCATCTCCCTACTTGTGAAGTAGATAGGCAAACTGACGGGCGGCCCCTAAAAGGGCCGCCCTCTTTTTTTATGCCAGCATATGGGCCGCACCGCCATTGCCCCCTTTCAATTTGGCTTTCGGAACCGCACACTCACGGAACAGCCCCTGCGTTAAAGGCCGAGTGAGTGCACATGACCCTTGACCAGATGACCATTGTCGGACTGATCGCGGCGGCCCTGGCGTTGTTCGTCTGGGACCGCTGGCGCTACGACGTGGTCGCCTTCAGCGTGCTGCTGGCGGCCGTCGTCCTGGGACTGGTTCCCGCCCGCGAGGCCTTTTCCGGCTTCGGCCATCCGGCGACCATCACCGTGGCTGCGATCCTGGTGCTCAGCCATACCCTCGCGCGCACCGGAGCGTCGGAAATCCTGGCCCGGATCATTGAACGGTCGGCCACCGGCATGGCGCGGCACATTGCCGTACTGTCGGGCCTGGGGGCGTTGATGTCTTCGGTCATGAACAACGTGGCGGCGCTGGGACTTCTCATGCCGGCAGCGATCCAGACGACCCTGAAAACCAAATACCACGCCGGGGCGGTACTCATGCCGCTGTCTTTCGCGACCATCCTGGGTGGGTTGATTACCCTTCTGGGCACGCCGCCCAACATCATCATCGCCGCCTTTCGCGCCAAGGTGACGGGCGAACCCTTCGGCATGTTCGACTTCACGCCTGTCGGCATCCTGGTCGCCGGCATCGGGGTCGCTTTTCTGGCGGTCTCGGCGCGGTTCCTGATCCCCACACGCCGCCTGCTGCAGGACGCCACCCGTGATCACATGGGCATCGACAAGTTCGTGACCGAGGCGACCGTGGTCAAAGGCACGGACGCCGTCGGCATGACGCGGGGCGAATTGCGCATGCTGGCGACCGATTGCGACGTGCTGATCGTCAACATCATCCGCCGCGGCCGGCGCATGGCCAAGCTGCCGCAGGGCGACGGGCTGAAGGTCGGCGACAAGCTATTGCTGGAATCCTCGTCCGAGGGACTGGACCGCCTGACCACGGCCATGGACCTCAAGGTCGGCACCATGAAGGGCACCAAGTCGGAAAATATGATCGACGAGGACATGGACCTCGCCGAAGCCGTTGTGCGCCCGGGATCACGTATGATCGGGCGCGAGCTTCTATCGCTGCGCCTGCGTTCGCGCTACGACACGGACATTCTGGCCGTATCGCGCCAGGGCCGGGCGTTTCGCGGCCGCATGGGCCAGTTCAAGTTCCGTCCCGGCGATCTGGTGTTGTTTTACGGTCCGCGTGATCACATGCCCGATCTGATGGCCCGTATGGGCTGCTTGACCCTGCAGGAACGCATCCAATTCGGTGAGGCCAGTCACCGCCACGCCCGCATGGCCATCGCCATCTTCGCCGCCGCCGTTGCGCTCGCAACCTTCAATATCATGCCGATCACGATTGCCCTCGGTCTTGCCGCCGTGGCCATGGTGGTGCTCAACATCCTACCCGTACGGGAAATCTACGACGGCATCGACTGGCCCGTGGTCGTCCTGATCGGCGCCCTGATCCCCGTCGGCGACGCCTTTGATGCCACGGGCACCACGGGACTGATCGCCCAGGGCATTTTGGACAGCCCCCTGCCGCTCAACCCGCTTGCCGTGCTGACCCTGTTGATGGCCGTGACCATGGCGCTTTCGGCGGTGCTCAACAACGCCGCTACAGCAGTCATCATGGGCCCTGTCGCAATCACCCTGTCGGAGCGCCTCGGCGTCGATCCCGATCCCATGCTGATGGGTGTCGCCGTAGCCGCCAGCTGCGCCTTCGTCACGCCCATCGGGCATCAGAACAACGCACTGGTCATGGGGCCCGGCGGCTATGCCTTCGGCGATTACTGGCGTTTGGGCCTGCCCTTGCAGGGGGTTGTACTGGTGGTCGCCGTGCCGTCGATCCTGCTGTTCTGGCCGTTCTGATCCCAGCCCGTCAGGATCGGATGAACTTGATCTCGTCAAAGGTTTCCCGCCACGCGCGAACCTCCGACGCCAAGGCGTCCGGGTCGTTGGCATTAAGCGCCCGCGCGATCAGGCGGGCCAGGCGCGGCATGTCGTCCACGGTCATGCCCCGGCGCACCAGTTCCGGCGTGCCGATGCGAAGCCCGTTCAAATCGCCCGTCACCGAGTCCACGGGCAGGCCGATGCCGCAGGCGAGGAAGCCCGCCCGACGCAGCTTCTTGGCCGCCGTCTGTCCGCCGCCATAAGGGGCCGCCAGGACCGCGAATTGATGGGAAGTGGTGAAGCCCCGATCTTTGGCGAACAGGGCCACGCCCTCGTCATCGAGGGCCGAGGCCAATGCCTTGGAGATGGCCACCATTTCATCGGCATAAGCCCGGCCAAATTCCCGCCAATCCAGCAAGGTAATGGCCAGCGCCGCCGATTTGGCCGCGTCGAAGTTGGCCGTCATTCCCGGGAACGCGATGGCGTCCAGCCGCTCGGCCAGGTCCGTGTCGTTGGTCACGATCAGCCCGCCCGCAGGGCCGCCTAAGCTTTTGTAGGTGCTCATGGTCATCAGATGCGCGCCCTGGGCCAGGGGGTCGGGCCAAGCGCCACCCGCGACCATGCCGCAGAGATGGGCCGCGTCGAACAGCACCTTGGCCCCGACCTCGTCGGCGATGGCACGGATATCCGCCACGGGATGAGGGAACAGATTGAGGCTGCCGCCGATGGTGATCAGTTTCGGCTGCACATCCTGGGCAAGTTTACGCAAGGCGCCGAGATCGACCGTGTAGCCCGAGGCATCGACCGGCGCTGGATGGGTCGTCAATCCAAACAGCCCGGCGCAGCCCGCCGCGTGATGGGTGACATGGCCACCGATTTCCGGCGACGGCGCGATGATCGCGTCGCCCGGCCGGCAGGTCGCCATGAAGGCATAAAGGTTCGCGAGCGCGCCCGAAGCGACGCGGATTTCCGCGAAGTTCGCACGAAACACCTCGGCGGCCAATTCGGCGGCGATGACCTCGATCTCCTCGATCGCCTCCAAACCCATTTCGTACTTGGCCCCCGGATAGCCCAGCGACGGCCGCGCCCCCAGGCCGGAGGCCAGCGCCGCTTCTGCCTTGGGATTCATGACATTGGTCGCCGGATTCAGATTGAAGCATTCGCGGTCATGAATATCGCGGTTGCGGGCGATCAGGGTGTCGATGCGGGCGTCGACGGCATCCGTACCGTCCGCCGCTGTGGCGTCGGCGATCCGGTGGACCACTGCCTCGCAATCGGCAGGCACCCAGTCACGGGAGATCAGTTTGGCCATGGCCATTCCTTATTGCTGTCGTGGATCCTGGCCCGCCAAAACCTCGGGGTTGACCACGTTGATGGGCGCACCTTTTTCAAAAGCGACAATCTGGTCGAAGATGTCCGTGAAATGAATTTCCCATTCGTCGACGGTGACGTAGCCGATATGCGGCGTGCAGGTCACGTTGGGCATGTCGACCAGGGGCTCGGAGCCCTTGGTCACAGGTTCATGACCGAACACATCAATTGCCGCCATGCCGGGACGGCCATTCTTGAGCGCCGCCGCCAGTGCCCCCGGCTGGATCAGGCCTGCGCGCGACGTGTTGACCAGAAGCGCCGTGGGCTTCATCAATTCCAGGTCCGCCTGGCTGACGATGCCCTTGGTCGCATCCTTGAGGCGCATGTGCAGGCTGAGGATGTCACAATCGCGAAAGAAATCTTCCTTGCTGGCCGCCACGTCGCAGCCCTCGGCACGGGCGGCTTCGCGGGACGCTTCCCTGGCCCACACCAAAATGCGCATGCCGAAGGCGCGGCCGACCTCGGCGACGGCGCGGGAAATACGGCCATAGCCGTAAAGCCCGAGCGTCTTGCCGCGCAGGGAATGGCCCATGCCCATCTGCCATGTGCCGGCCTGAAGTGAGGCCATCTGCTGCGGAATCTGGCGCATGGCGGCCAGGATCAGGGCCCAGGTCAGTTCCGACGTGGCATAGGACGGCGTGCCCTCATGCTGGGCAGAACAGACCACGATGCCACGTGCCGTGCAGGTGTCGACGTCGATATGCGGCCAGACACTGCGCTGACTGATCAGTTTCAGATTGGGAAGACGTTCCAAAAGCGGCGTGCGGATCTTGGTGCGCTCGCGGATCAGGACCAGGGCTTCCGTGTCCTTCAGGCGTTCGGCCAATGCGTCCGTATCCTGGACGTGGTCGTTCCAGATGGTGACGTCGTGGCCGGCGATCTTCTGAAAACAGGGCAGGCCGCGGATGACGTCGAAATAGTCATCGAGAATGGTGATTTTCATGGATATCCGGCTCCGGTCGAAGGCCCCCCCCCTTCGGATGTCGATACGCGCGGTTCAGATGCCGCCGGCCGCTTTCTGAAGCTTGCGTGCCGCCGCCCATTCCGCCTGCTGCTTGGCTTCCAGTTCGGCATGGTGTTCGGCATGTTCCCTAGCCTCGGCCATGATCCATTCGCGAAACGCCTTGACCTTGGGCTTGTCGGCGGTTTCCTCGGGTGAGATCAGCCAATAGGCATGGGCGACGGGAATGGTCTCGGCGAATGGCCGCACCAGACGCCCGGTTTCCAGGTCGCGCTCGGCGACCGAGGCCTTGACCAGGGCCACGCCCTGCCCGTTGACGGCGGCTTCGACCAGCATCCAGTGGGGCGAAATATTGGGGCCGGGGATCGGCCCCTGGGTCCGCACGCCATGGCCGCGCAGCCACATTTCCCAGGTCGGGAAACTGTCGTCGATATCCTGCTGCACGGGATGCAACAGCGTGTGGTTCAGCAAATCACGGGGTTCGCGGATCGGATTATCGCCGTTCATAAGCGCCGGTGCGCAGACAGCGTAGACTTCTTCCTCGAACATCTTGTCAACGCGGCAGCCCGCATAATTGCCGGGACCATAGCGCACGGCGACATCCGCCTCACCCATCTCGAACCGCACCTTCAGCGAGGTCGCGACCAGCATGACCTGAATTTCCGGGTGCAGGTTGGTGAACTTTTCCAGCCGGTGAACCAACCATTTGGCGGCGAAAGTCGGCGTGACGGATACGGTGAGGGGCCCCGTGGATTCGGAATCGTACAAAGCCTGGGTCGCCGCCTGCAGTTTGGCGAACCCTTCGCGCAGGCCGGGCAGGTAGGCAGCCCCCGTTTCGGTTAGAGCAAGTCCCCTCTGCTGGCGGTGGAACAACTGCACGCCGAGGTATTCCTCCAGCCCCTTGACCTGGTGGCTGATGGCCGCTGGCGTTACATGAAGTTCATCCGCGGCACGCGACATGGACAAGTGCCGGGCAGCGGATTCAAAGGCGCGGAGCGCGTTCAGGGGCGGCAGCGTTCTCATGCACCTAGGCTTACCTTATAGATTTTCTAAAATCAAGAGTGAGAAATGGTCGTTTGCGCCATGTCCCTGATATCCGTAAGTTTTCCTCAACAGAACATGGGAACCCGCCGAACCATAAGGGTTTGACCGGTCAAACAGATAAGTTCGAATAGGGAAAAATCTTCCAAGCCTACCGTTACCAACCCCGGAGCCCCATTCGACGCTTAAGGAGAATTAACATGGCTTACAATCGCTACATCGGACATTCCGCGCCCTTGCCGAACGGCGCCCTGCCGACCCAGGAAGAAATGAGCGCCCTGCGCCATCAGGCCTGGAACCGCGATGTCCGCAACGTTCGCAACGTCATCGGCCGTCTGTTCAAGTAAGACCCGCTTTATCGCCAAAGGTGGCGCCGACGCCTGACTGCCTGAGATACACGCTTACAACCTGTTACTTGCCCACGACTACCTGATTATCTCCCTACCCCCGGTTCTTACCGGGACTCGACTTCCCACCTTTGGGGTCTGCTTTTTGGATCGCTCCAGCCCCCCTTCGCGATCCCTAAGGCAGACCCCTAATTTTTTGCGCAGTCGGCTCAAATGCGCGCTGCCACCTCTCCTAAATCACATCAAATGCGATCGAATGACGCGTGTCCTCACGCGTGAAGGGCCGGACACCGTGCCATACGTAGGACGGGAACAGCACGAGTTTGCCCGGCTCAGGCCGCACCATGATGCGCGTGCGATTGCGGGCACTCACGTAGGCGTCCGGGGGCGCGCCGATCTGCAAGCATCCCTCGCCTGTCTGCCATAGGTCGTCCGGCAGATCCGGAACCTTCACGTAATACACACCGGATAACCAACCCTCGTTGTGGATATGGCTGGCGTCGTAGCCGGCGCCGCGCAGGATCGTCGACCAGGCGCCGGTAAACCGGAAAGCCGGATTGACGAACCGCAGGAAGGGGTGACCGGCGTCCGGCTTCAGCTCGGCAATGTAACGACGGAGAGATTTCACGATCCCGGCCTTGACCAGGGCAACGGTACCCGCCGGCCCGTTGAACAGGTTGTCGGGAATCTGCGTACCACCGCGCATGGTCTGGTTGATCGGCGGTGGCAGAGCCTTGTGGCGGGATTCCAGTTCTGCATGCAAGGCGGCGTTGAACGTGTCCAGATTGACGTAGCCCTCAGGCACGTCAATAAACATCTCGGTCACGGCGCTGTCGTAATCGACAATACGGGCAACATCCGGGTCTTCCGCCTCGGTCATGGCGATGGTCAAAAGGCCCAGAACACCCGAGTGGCGGGGATTGCGGGCATGCGCCCCTTGCAGCGGTGCCACCGCTGCGTCAGCACGCCCGACGCGCAGCAGGGCTTCGCCCTGAATTTCCAAAATCTCCGGATCCTCGGGGTCCAGTTCAACGGCCCGTGCCAAGACATCCAAGGCTTCGTCGTGACGCCCCAAGGATGACAGGGCCGCACCGAGCTGGCCATGGGCCTGAGCATTGTCGGGCGCCAGAGCGATGGCCCGACGCAACACTGGCTCCGCCTGCTGGAACCAATGATCCGTCACCAGGCATCGTCCGTATTGTAGATGGGCCATGAGATGGTCAGGCAGTTCGCGGCACACCCAGCGGTAAGTGTCATGCATCTGGTTCTGTTGGCCGCTTTCCCATTTCAGGGTCTTGAAACATTCATGCGCTCCCTGGTGAAAAGGATCGAGGGCGACCGCCTTGCGGCAGGCATCGAAGGCATCCTCCCGGCGACCGAGCTTGAAATAGATGGCCCCCAGGCTGGCATGAGAGTCGGGCCAGCCGCCGGATATGCGCAGTGCTTCCTCGAACGCATGCGCGGCGTCTTCGGTCCGCGCCGCCTCCTGGAGAGCAACGCCGTAATTGTGGAATAACTCCGGGTCGTCGGTCTGGCGTTTCAAGGCCGCGTCAAAATCCCTGATCGCGGCATCAAGCTGGTCCAACTTCTGCAGCGCGAGACCTCTGTTATTGAGGAAGTCCGGGTTACCGGGTTCCAGCGCCAAGGCGCGGTCGCTGGCAGCGCGGGCAGTTGGGAAATCGTCAGCGTAATAGCGGGCAAGGGCTAGGTTATTCCACCACGCCGCCTTGCTGGCGTCGATAGTCACAGCCTGCTCCAGCATCGACCTTGCCGCCACCAGGTCACCGCCCTGCATCAGAGCGACGCCGAGCAAATGCACCGCATCGCCATGCCCCGGGTTGGCGGCCAGGAACGCACGGTACATCGCCACCGCACCGGCGATATCGCCAGACTGATGACGGGAGAAAGCCTGTTCCAGAGACACGGGGCCAGTAAGCGTCATAACGACATTCCGCTTCTTGAGACACGAAAGCACCATTGATGCCGTCGATCACAAAGACCCTGACCGACGACAGCCAGGCAAGTCAACGGGGCATGGCAGCCTTTTCGATGGCGGCGATGTCGCCGGGGGCCAGGGTGAAATCAAACACATCCAGGTCCAGCGCCATATGAGCCGCGTCCTTGGTACCGGTCAGGGGCAGCATGCCGACGTCGAGGGCAAAGCGGAACACCGTCTGCGCCGGGGTCTTGCCGTAGCGCGCGGCGATCTCCTTGATCATCGCATGATCGACCAGCGCCCTGTTGGCCGTGAGCAGGGAAAACCCCTGATAACGGATCCCTTCCTGGGCGCAGACGGCCCGGATGTCCTTGTCCCAGGCGCGCGCGGCATAGCAGCGATTCTGTACGAAGCGCGGCTTCACCGCGGCCCGGGCGCAGAGCAGGCGAACCTGTTCCAACTTGAAATTGCTGACCCCCAACAGGCGCACCCGGCCCTGCTTGTGGATCGCCTCCATGGCCCGCCAAACCTGCCAGTCGACGGGATGCAGGCGGTCACCGGTCCAGGGTCCGTGCAGCACCAGGCTGTCGATGTAATCCGTTTGCAGATGTTCCAAAGATTTCTCGAAGGACTGCGCGACCTGCGTGGCGGCCGGCGCGTCTGCGTCATAAGGCAGACGGTGATCCTGGCCGCGCCGAAAGGTGAACTTGGTCTGGATGAACAGGTCCGCACGCCGCACCCGCCCCGCCTTGATTGCCTTGGCCAGGGCGGCGCCGGTGCCCGCTTCGTAGTAATGCTTGCGCTGATTGGCCGTATCGAAACCGCGAAACCCCTGGTCGAGCGCCAGGGTCACCAATTGCTCCGTGGCCTCTTCCTTCCACGCCGTACCGTACAGCAGGCGTGGCACGACCACCCCGTCGATATCGATGGTGCGCGCGTCGTCCATGTTCATCGCCCCAGGTTAGAGTTTGACCGTCATCCCGTCGGCCAGCGACTGCCGATACGCGCCAAGCGCCGGCACCGCCCCCGCCAGCACGCCGGCCAGCACGACGGCCCCCAGGATCGCCAGATCGTGGGCCGTCGGCGCGGAGATTTCCAGAAACAATCCGAAGCGGCTGTCGAGAACGGGCCGGAACGCGGCCAAGGCAGCATAGAACAGGCCGAGGCCAGCTGCCGCCCCGGCCATGGTCAGGACCGCCGCCTCGGACACCAGCAGCGCGAACAAGTGCAGCGGTCGAGCACCGACGGAACGCAGGATGGCCATTTCCCGCCGCCGTTCGTTCAGCCCCGTCAGCATCATGATCATCATGCCGAGCAGCCCCGCCGCGACCACCGCCACGGAAATCGCCGCCAGCGCCGCCTCGGCCGTACCCATGAGATCCCAGAGTTCCTGCAGGGCGACCCCGGGGAGTACGGCCAGCAGAGGCTCTGGCCGGTATTCATTGATCGCGCGTTGCAGGGTGAAGGCGGCGAACCGCGATTTCGCGCCGACCAGAACGGCGGTAATGGCGCGGGGCGTCAGGTCCATGCGCCGGACCTGGTCAGCCGTCACGCGCATGCCGGGCACGGGGGCGCCGCTTTTCCAATCGATATGGATCGCCTCGACGGCCTGCAGGCTGACGTGCACCGTGCGGTCCACGGGCGTACCCGTGCGGGCCAGGATGCCAGCGACACGGAAGGGTTTATCCTTGTGGTTGGAAAAGCCCTCCGCCCCCAGGCCGTGAGCGACGACCAAGGGATCACCCAGTTTGTAGCCCAGGGCACGCGCCACCTCGGCACCCAGAACGGCGTCGAACAGGTCGGTGAACGGCCCGCCCGCGGCAAAAGCAAGCGGCAGCTTGCGACCGTAGCGGTAATGATGGAAGTAGTCGCCCGTGGTACCCAACACCCGGAACCCGCGATGGGAATCGCCGAGCGATAGGGGCACGGTCCAGGCCACGTCGGGCCGCGCGGCGATTTCCTGATAGCTTTGCCAGGAAATGTTGTTGGTCGCGTTGCCGATACGGAACACGGAATACAGCAACAATTGAACCGAACCGCTGCGCGCGCCGACGATCAAGTCGGTACCGGAAATGGTGGCGGCGAAACTGGCCTTGGCCTCGGTCCGCAGCTTTTCCACGCCAAGCACCAGGGTCACGCTGACCGCCAGCGCCAGCAGGGTCAGCCCCACGGTCGTTCGGCGGTTCAACAGGCTCTTGACCGCGAGGCCGAGGATCGGCGCCCCCCTCATGCGGCTCTGCCTTCGGCAACCGCCGCCCGGTTGATCTCGGCCAGGGCCACCACCCGGTCGAACCCGGACTCGAGCCGCCGGTCGTGGCTGACGAACAGCACCGTGGCGCCGCTGCGTCCGGCCTCCGTGAACAGCAGGTCGAGGAAGGCCGCCTGGGCATCGGCGTCGAGCGCCGAGGTCGGCTCATCCGCGATGATGACCGGCGGTGCGCCGATCAGGGCGCGGGCGGCGGCGACGCGCTGCTGCTGGCCGGTGCTCAGTTCGGCAACGGCGCGCCCGGTAGTGGCGGCCTCGCCCAGGCCCATATGAGCGAGCAGGCGCAGCGCCTCGCCCTCGGCTCCGCCTGGCGCGGCGTCGGCGCGGGCCCGTCGGACAGGCGAAAAGCGGCAGGGCAGAAGGACGTTTTCCGTCAGCGACAGGAACGGCAGCAAATTGAACATCTGGAAAATGAATCCGATGCAATCGGCGCGGATGGCGTCGCGGCGGGGCCCCGGGACACGGGCCAGATCCTCGCCCGCGATTTCCACCACCCCTTCCTGAGGCAGGCAGATACCGGCCAGCAAGTTCAGAAGCGTTGTCTTGCCGCTGCCGCTGGGGCCGTGGACGAACAGCCGCTCACCGGGCCGGACTGCGAATTCCGCGATGTCCAGAACCAGCGGCGCTCCGGCGCGCCAGTGGAACTGGACACCGGACAGGCGGATCGCGTTGCCGTTCATGCTTGCGCCGTTCCCTCCGGGCGTGAATTCAGACCGTTTAGAAGGTCAGGCGCGAGCGGTCCGCTGTCAACTCCGCAGCCCCCTGCCCCTTAGCGGTGATGGTCCGGGCCTCAAGTTCGCGGGCAGCCGGAAAGGCGGCAAAGTAGCCCAGGTCGATATGGCTCAGCGCCGCCGGATCGGCGCAGCGGAAATGATAGTGAGCGCGAAATTCCGCATGCCCTTCAGCCTCATGGGCATGTCCCTTATCGTGGTCGTGCTTCTTTTCATGGTCATGTCCCTTCTCATGGTCATGCGTGTCGTCCAATAGGGCGGAATGGACCTCCGCGTCCTCAAGCCGACAACCGGCATTGGGCGGGAAGCGGAACAGGCTGGCCCCGTCTTTCAGACGGGCCGCGGCGGCGGCCAGGGTCGCACGGTCAGCCTCCGTTTCCGCCGCATGCTCGAAGCCGACGATGTCGGCCCCCGGCGCCGTGATCTCGATTTCGACCACGTTGCCCTCCACCGCCAGGCTCAACTGCCCGACGCCGTGTTCATGGGCACCGTGTTCGCGGTCGGCCGACGATGCCGGACCGGCAGCAACGAACAGACTTGCCAGCAACATGGAAGAAACAAAAAATCCGGCGCGCAGGACCGGCAGCAACGACATCGGCTTCATGAGAGCTCCTTCGGGCGTAAGGATAAAGTGGGGCAGGTTTTGTAATGTTATATGATAACATTTATCACCTGACAATCGCTCTTTGCCCCCATCATCCGATTATTCAGTTGTGGAAATGGCGGGCACCCGGCACGGCCTATTTTTCCGTATAGGGCTCAACCCGTGTGCCCTGGATCGTGTAGCCGGCTTCGACATCGGCATCGCCGTCAACCAAAGTGAGCGCCCGCTTGCTCCGCTTGACGGTCATCCGCCCGGTGACCCAGACGGGCTCGTACAGTTCCTTGGCGGCGTAGGATTGGTTCAGATGGACCACAACCGTCTGATTTATGGGCGGCGGCGGGACGTGGATACAGGCCCCGACATAAGGTACCAACAGGAACTCCTTGACCGAAGTCCCCTCGAACTCCAGCGGCAGGACATAGCCCGGCAGGCGTACCAACTGGCCGTCCAGGTCATGGGCCAGTTCACTGTTCCGCGCCGCGACCTCGGCCTGCATCTTCTGCACCAAACCGACCATGCGGTCCACATCGATGCCTTCCTGGCGCAGCTTGAATTCTATCTCCCGCGCATCCTCGAACATGGGATGGACCTCGTTCATCAGGCCCGCAGCGACTTGGGCGCGGATGGTCGCCAGCATCTCCAATTCGACCTGCTGATCGATCGGCAGATACTGATAGGGATTGTCGATCGGCGGGCCTGCGGGAATCAGCCCTTCCCAAGTCAGCACCTTGGGCGTTTCCGCCGCCGACAGCGGCCCAGCCGCAACCAGCAACAGGCACAGCGACGACATCAGATGGAACAGGCGCGGCATGGCGGCCCTCAAATTGCGGAATACTTGCCGCACCTTAGACGCGCCCCGCTGCCTCCGCAATTGGCGGCGCGCAGGACTTGATGGTGTTCAGGGAATTTCCCGCACCCGCGTCGGCGGAAAGCGGACCATTATCGTCGTGCCCCGGGTTTCGACGCTTTCGATGCCCAGCGACGCCTGATGCAGGTCGGCCAAGATTCGGACCAGAGACAGGCCCAGACCCGATCCCTGCTGGCCCTTGATCAGGTGGTTGCCGCGAATCTGGATATAGGGTTCGAAGACATCGTCAAGGGCGTCCTGTGGGATGCCGATGCCCGTGTCCGACACGCGAATGACGATGCCGCCGACCCGGTCCGTGCGTGCCGCAAGCGTGATATGCCCGCGCTTGGGCGTGAACTTGACCGCATTGGACAGCAGGTTGACGATGATCTGGCGAACCCGGCCGGGATCGCAGTAAAGCCCCGGCAGGTCCGGCGGCGTTTCGATCCTGATGTCGATGCCATTCGCTTCGGCCTGGTTCTGCATCAGGCGCCGACAATCGTCCAGGATCACCGGCACGGCGGACCAGGATTCCCGCATCTCGATGCGTCCGGCCTCGATCTTCGCAACATCCAGCAGGTCGTTGACGATGTCCAACATATGCGCGCTGGTGGCGCGGATATCGGTCAGGTATTCGGCGTACTTGGGGCTACCCAACTCGCCATAAGGTTCCTGACGCACCAGATCGGCGAAGCCGACCACGGCGTTCAATGGTGTGCGCAGTTCGTGCGTCACGCGGGCCAGGAACTCCGTCTTGCGCTGGTCGTTGATTTCCGCCTGTTCCTTGCCCTTGAGCAATTCCAGATTGACGGTGCGCAGGCCCGCAAGTTCGCGCCGAAGCTGCAGAATCTCCTTTTGCAGCCTGGTCTTGTCCTTGTCGCGGTGGCGCTTGAACCGGCGCAGCACCCAAAGCGCGGGCAGGACCGGCAGAAGAAGCAGGCCTTTCAGCGTCGGCTTACCGGGCGCGCCGAACCCCGGGACCATCGGCCGGCCGGCGCCATAGGGCAGATCTGAATAATTCTGGGGCATGGTGGCTGTCATCTTTCGTTCAATCACCGCAGTCCGGTCCCCGAATCGTTTTTTATTGCGTCTTTCATAATGTTCGTATTAATTGAAGAGAACGGCAATATTTTTTATTTAAAGTAGTTTTTAGACAAATAAGTCTAAAATTTTACCCATCGCGAATTTTCCCACGTTTCCGCCTTCCGCCGTTCGCATCGCGGAATGAAATGGCGTTTCTTGACGGGATGGGGTTCCTCCTTTAAATCCAGCGGATCATTTCTCGCAGTGCAGCAATCAAGGCCGGGGCCCGGCGGGCCCTCGCGAATGGCTGAATAAGCCTGCAAATGGCTGAATAAGAAGGTGTAAACCATGAAGATCCTGGTCGGCGTCAAGCGCGTGATCGACGCCTATGTGAAGGTTCGCGTCAAATCGGACCACACGGGTGTCGAAACCCAGAACGTGAAAATGTCCATGAACCCGTTCGACGAAATCGCCGTCGAAGAAGGCGTGCGCCTACGCGAAGCCGGCACCGCTGACGAGCTGATCGCCGTGTCGATCGGCCCGGATCAGGCTCAGGAAACCATCCGCACGGCACTCGCCATGGGTGCCGACCGCGGTATTCACGTGGTCGCCGATGGCCGGGTCGAGCCGCTGGCCATCGCCAAGATCTTCAAGGAACTGATCGCCCGCGAAAACCCGGACGTGGTGATCCTCGGCAAGCAGGCCATCGACGACGACAACAACCAGGTCGGCCAGATGCTGGCCGCCCTCATGGGCTGGTCGCAGGGCACCTTCGCGTCGAAGATTGAGCTCGCCGCCGGACAGGCCAAGGTCACCCGCGAAATCGACGGCGGGCTGGAAACCCTGGACCTCAAGCTGCCGGCCGTGCTGACCACGGACCTGCGCTTGAACGAGCCGCGCTATGCCTCCCTGCCCAACATCATGAAGGCCAAGAAGAAAGAGATCGCCAAACTGACGGCGGACGAACTGGGAGTCGACGTCACACCGCGGGTCGAAATCCTGAAAGTGACCGAACCGCCCGCCCGTCAGGCCGGCGTGAAGGTCGAAAGCGCGGCCGAACTGGTCGAGAAACTTAAGAACGAAGCGAAGGTGATCTGATCATGGCTGTCCTGGTTTATGCGGAACACGATAACGCGGCCCTGAAGGCAGCAACCCTCAACGCCGTCGCCGCCGCCAAGCAGCTGGGTGACGTCACCGTCCTGGTCGCCGGATCGGGCTGCCGCGCGGTCGCCGAGGCCGCCGCCAAGATCGACGGTGTGGCCAAAGTGCTGGTCGCCGACGACGCGGCCTATGCCAACGAAATCGCCGAGAACGTAGCGCCCCTGATCGCCAAGCTGGCGGATGGTTTCGATCATATCCTGGCCGCCGCCACCACCAGCGGCAAGAACGTCATGCCGCGGGTCGCGGCCCTGCTCGACGTGCAGCAGATTTCCGATATCTCCGCCGTCGAAGGCCCCGATACTTTCATCCGTCCGATCTACGCCGGCAACGCCCTTGCGACCGTCAAGACATCGGACACCAAGAAGGTTCTGACCGTGCGCGCCACGGGCTTTGACGCGGCCAACGCCGAAGGCGGTTCCGCCGCCATCGAGGACGTCGCCGGTGAGGGTGCCAGCGACCTTGCGACCTTCGCAGGTCAGGAACTGACCAAGTCCGAACGCCCGGAACTGACCAGCGCCAAGGTCATCATCTCGGGCGGGCGCGGCATGCAGTCGGGCGACAATTTCCACCTGCTGGAAGAGGTCGCGGACATCCTGGGCGCTGCCGTGGGCGCCAGCCGCGCCGCCGTCGACGCGGGCTTCGTGCCCAACGATTATCAGGTCGGCCAGACCGGCAAGGTCGTCGCACCCGAGCTGTACATCGCCGTCGGCATTTCGGGCGCCATTCAGCACCTGGCCGGGATGAAGGATTCCAAGGTCATTGTCGCCATCAACAAGGACGAGGAAGCACCGATCTTCCAGGTCGCAGATTACGGCCTGGTCGCGGATCTGTTCACCGCCGTTCCCGAACTGAAGGCCGCCCTGTCTGACTGACGCCGCCCACCCTCCTTTGACCGACACGACCCGGCGCTCGCTGGCGCTGGGCATCCTGTGCATGGCAGGGTCGGTCGGGGCGCTGGCGGCCATGCAGATGTTCGTCAAGCTGGCCGGCCCTGAATATTCACCGTTCCAGGCCGTGTTCTTCCGCAACGCCATCGCCACGGTCATGGTGGTGCCGCTGATATTTTACGCGGCCGGGCCGACGTCGTTCCGCACCACGCGGCCCCTGGGGCATTTCGTGCGCGCCCTGTTCGGGGTCGCCGGCAACGCCAGCTTCTATTATGCCTATTCGATGATCCCCATGAGCGACGGCATGTCGATCGCCATGTCGGTGCCCATCTTCACGACCCTGCTGGCCATTCCCTTCCTTGGTGAAAAGGTCGGCCTGCGCCGCTGGATCGCGATCGCCATCGGCTTTGCCGGCGTGATGATCGCCCTCGACCCCACGGGAGATTTTCAGGTCGGCGCCCTCTATGCCCTGTTCGGCACCCTGTGCTGGGCCGCCAGCCTGATCCTGATCAAGCAGCTGTCGGCCACGGAAACCCCCTATCTGATCGTGTTCTATTACATGATCACCGGTGTTGCCGTGTCGCTTCTGATCCTGCCCTTCGTCTGGATCACGCCGACGACCGAACACCTGATCTTCTACATCTGCGCAGGGCTGGTCGGCGGGCTGGGCCAGATTCTCATGACCTTCGCCATGAAATTCGCGCCGGCGGCCGTGGTCACACCCTTCGAATACACGGCGATCTGTTGGGCCGTGTTGTTTGACCTGTTGATCTGGAACGTTCTGCCCGACCTGACCACGGTCCTGGGGGCGGGTATCGTCATCGCCACGGGCCTGTACATCTGGCACCGCGAGACACGCGTTCGCCCCACAAAATAACATTCATATATTTGAATGTGTTTTACCATGAACAGCCATGCTAAATCTGTCCCATGACCCCCTTTGATCCCATCTCCGCCCTTACCGGCGGCGTCCTGATTGGCCTGGGCGCGGTCGTTCTGGCCCTGTTCAACGGCCGGGTTGCAGGCATCAGCGGCATCCTGGGCGGCCTGTTGGACGGCGAGCGCGCGAACCTGGCTTGGCGCGCAGCCTTCATCGCCGGGTTGGTCGGTGCCGGATTTTTCGGCCTGAAGCTGGTTTCCCCCGACGTCATGATCGCCGCCGACTGGCCCATCCTGATCATCGGGGGGTTGCTGGTCGGCATCGGTACGCGGCTTGGCAGCGGCTGCACCAGCGGCCACGGCGTCTGCGGCATGGCACGGGGATCGATCCGATCCATCGCCGCGACGGCAGTCTATATCTCCGTGGCCGTGGCGACCGTGTTCGTCACCCGCCACCTGATCGGCGGATGAAGGCCATGGCACGCCTGCTTGTCAGCTTGATCGCGGGGGCCCTGTTCGGCACCGGCCTGATTATCTCGCAAATGGTCAACCCGGCCCGCGTGCTGGGCTTTCTCGATATCGCGGGAACTTGGGATCCGACCCTCGCGTTCGTCCTGGCGGGCGCTCTCGCCGTTTCCGTTCCCGGCCACTGGCTGGCTCGTCGCATCGGGACGCCGATCCTCGACGGCAAAAGCCACCTGCCTCCGCCGGGCCGCCCGGACCGGCGCCTGATCGCAGGCGCCGTCCTATTCGGGATCGGCTGGGGCCTTGTCGGCTTCTGTCCAGGGCCGGCCCTGGCCGCCCTCGGCACGGGCGAGACCAAGGCGTTTGCCTTTCTTGCCGCCATGGCTGCCGGCATGTGGCTTTTCGGGCGCATCGCCCGACGGTGAGGTAAGCTCTCCGGCATGACCGATGAACTCCTCCTGCTCCCCTCCATCACCGACGTTGACGCCGCCCACCAGAGCCGCGTCGTCGTCTCGGGCTCCCACGGCGGGCTTTATCCCGGATATCTGGCGGCCAAGGCGGGTCTCCGAGCCATCGTTCTCAACGACGCCGGCGGCGGGCTAGGCGGCGCCGGGGTTGCCGGCATCCATGCCCTCGACCAAGCCGGCATGGCCGCCGCCGCCGTATCCCACCTGTCGGCGCGCATCGGTGATGCCGACGACATGATGGCGCGGGGTGTCATTTCCACCGTGAACGCTATTGCCGCCGATCTGGGTGTCATCACCGGCATGACCTGTGCCAAGGCCGCTGAGCGCCTTGCCCATGCAGCCATCCCAACCGGCCGCCTGTCCCCGGTCGACGAAGGGCGCCGCCTCATCACCCGGGACGGCGGCCCAGATATGGTGCTCGTCGATTCGGCGTCTTTGGTCATGGCCGAGGACACCTGCAGGATCGTGATCACCGGTTCCCACGGTGGGCTGGTCGGCGGCGACCCGGCCCGGGCCTTGAAGACCGCCGCTGCTCTGGCCGTGTTCAACGACGCCGGCGGCGGCATCGAAGACGCCGGCGGCGGCATCGAAGATGCCGGCCTCACCCGCCTGCCCGCCCTCGACACCCGCGGCATTCCGGCGGTGACCGTCGCCCATACGTCGGCCCGGATTGGCGACGCCGCCTCGGCTTGGGAAACAGGCGTGATCTCTCACGCCAACGCCGCCGCTGCGGCCTTGGACGCGCGGACGGGGGACCGACTTCGGGATTGGATCGGCGAAGCTTTCCCCGCGCGGCCTTGAAGAATTTCATGTCCGCACGTCCGGGCCTTACCTTGACGGCGAAACATCTGCTAGGTTCCTTGATCCATTCACGCCGCCCAAGGCGCAAGGCAGGTTTTCATGGCCCTGGAACATTCCTTCCGGAACCTCACCGATGACGAGCGCGAGACCTTGATGCAGGTCGCGGTCGGCCATGCCTACGGCAGCGGTGATACGGTGATCAACCAAGGCGACCGGGTCGAAAACCTGATGGTCGTCGCGCAGGGCATGCTGCGCGTGACCCATGTGTTCGAAGGCGGGCATTTAAGCGAATTCGTCGGCCCGCTCGGCCCTGGCGACGTGGTCGGCGAAATGTCATTCGTCGACGGCCAGGGGGCCAGCGCCACCCTGATCGCCGATGGCGACACCGAAGTCCTGACCATTCCCCGCAACGCCATCGACGCGCTGATGTCTGAAAACTCGACCTTTGCCGGGCGGCTTTACAAGGACCTGCTGCTCCATCTGTCCCGACGCCTGCGCGCAACCAACCTCAGGGCCGATCCGGGCCCGGCCGCGACGGGCTGACCGGCCCCCGCCGCCGCCCAATGAGCCAAGCCAGCTTCAACCGCCGCGTCTGGGCGCTCGCCCTGCCGATCATCGCGACCAACGTCACCGTGCCGTTCCTGGGCCTGGTCGATACCGCCGTGGTCGGCCGCCTGCCGGGGGCCGAATACATGGGGGCGGTCGCCATCGGCGCCGTCATCATGAACGTGATCTATTCGTCCCTGAACTTCCTGCGCATGGGCACAACAGGCCTGACGGCGCAATCCTACGGGGCCGGGGACGCGGACCAAATGCGCTCCTGGCTGGCGCGGGCCTGTCTGTTGTCCACGGTTCTGGGGCTTGGCCTGGTTGCCCTGCAACTGCCGATCCTGGGCGTCTCGCACTGGTTGATGGGGGCAAGCGACGCCGTCTGGCCGCTCACGGAAAGCTATTTCCAGATCCGCATCTGGGGGGCCCCGGCGGCGCTGTTGAACTTCGCCCTGCTCGGCTGGTTCTTCGGCGTACAGAACATGCGGGCCGCCCTGATCGCCCAGGTCTTCCTGAACGGGTTGAACATCGTGCTCGACGTGTGGTTCGTGCTGGGGCTGGGCTGGGGCGTGGACGGCGTCGCCTGGGCGACCATCATTTCCGAATATTCGGCAGGCGCGCTGGGCCTGTGGCTGGCCGTCAGACAATTGGCCAAACTGGGCGGGCGCTGGCGGTGGGAGCGCATCCGCGACACCTCGCGCATCCGCCGCATGCTGGGCGTCAACCGCGACATCTTCATCCGTTCCATGTGCCTGCAGGCGGCCTTCGTCGTCTTCACTTCGGCCGGCACGCGCATGGGCGACGAAGTTCTGGCCGCCAATGCCCTGCTGCTACAGTTCTCCATGTTCACGGCCTATGCGCTCGACGGGTTCGCCAATGCGGCCGAAGCCATGGTCGGCCAGGCCGTCGGGGCGCACGACCGCACCCTGTTCCGCCAGGCGGTGAAGATCACGACCGGCTGGGGCGTGATGTTCGCGCTGCTGTTCATGGTCGCCTATTGGCTGTTCGGCAATGCCATCATCGACACGCTGTCGACCGTATCGGGGGTCCGCGAAACGGCCTATACTTACCTGCCTTGGATGGTCGCACTGCCGGTCATCGCGGTCTGGAGCTTTCAGTTCGACGGCATTTTCATCGGCGCCACATGGACCCGCGAAATGCGCAACAGCATGGCGATTTCCTTCGCCGCGTTCGCCGTCGCGGTGCCCTTCGTCACCGCGACCTGGGGCAATCACGGCCTGTGGGCCGCTTTCACCGTGTTCATGAGCCTGCGCGGCCTGACCATGGGCCTGATGCTGCCGAAGTTGGCGCGCCGCGTCGGCGTGGGGCCCCGTCCCGACGCGGCAGAAAGCGACCCGCATAGCGGTCCTTGACCTTCGCCACGGAAGCGCCGATTTTGTGCCCATATCCCCGACAATAGATACAGACCCATAACCCCATGACCGACCTCCGCAGCCGTCCGCTCATTGAAAAGCTCGTGGGCTTCGACACCACCAGCCACTATTCCAACCTCGAACTCATGGCCTTCGTTCAGGACTACCTGAAAAGCCATGGCGTCGACAGCCAACTGATCCATGACGCCACGGGGACCAAGGCCAATCTATACGCCACCCTGGGCCCGACCGACCGGGGCGGGATCATGCTGTCCGGCCATACGGACGTCGTGCCCGTGGACGGCCAGGACTGGGCGACAGACCCGTTCAAGGTCACAGAAAAAGACGGCAAGCTGTACGGGCGCGGCACGTCGGACATGAAAAGCTTCATCGCCATCGCCCTGGCTTACGTCCCTGAATTCCTCAAGCGCGGCCTGGCCACGCCCATTCACCTGGCGTTTTCCCATGACGAGGAAGTCGGCTGCATCGGCGTGCGCTCGCTGATCAAGATGATGAACGAACAGCCGATCCGCCCGGTCATGGGCATCATCGGCGAGCCGACCAGCATGCAGGTCTGCGTCGGCCACAAGGGCAAGCGCAGCTTCCGCGCCATCTTCAAAGGCAAGGAAGCGCATTCGTCCCTCACGCCCATGGGTGTGAACGCCGTCGACTACGCTGCCCGCCTGGCC
Source organism: Rhodospirillales bacterium (assembly GCA_048263775.1). GTDB lineage: Bacteria > Pseudomonadota > Alphaproteobacteria > Rhodospirillales > Casp-alpha2 > UBA1479. Next base: position 131,815 of record JBLXDU010000007.1, on the reverse strand, counting down.
GTGTTTCTGCGCGGCATGGCCGACCGTATCGCCGGCGACGGCCCGTTCGACGAATTGTACGACGTTGCCTATACCACCGTGCACACGGGTGTCATGAAGGGCGGCGAGCAATTGAACATCGTGCCTGGCCGTTGCCGTATGGATTTCGAATTCCGTCATCTGCCCAAACACGACCCGGATGCCCTGCAGGCCGAAATCATGGCCATGGTCGGCGAACTGGAATCCGAGATGAAGGCCCATTCCCCGGAAACCGGCATCGAGGTCGAGGAATTGTCCGGCATTCCCGCGCTCGACACCGATCCGACGGACGAGGTCGTGACCCTGGCCAAACAGTTGGCCGGGCGCAACGACCATGCCGCCGTCGCCTTCGGCACGGAAGCGGGCCTGTTCCAGCAGTCCGCCGGGGTGCCCTGCGTCATCATCGGCCCGGGCTCCATCAACGAGGCCCATAAGCCCAACGAATTCATTTCCCTGGATCAGGTCGCCAAGGGTGAAGGCTTCATGGCCCGCCTGGCCGACAAGGTCTGCGAAAGCTAAATCTCGCGGCCCCGTTTCTCCGGCGGTCGCCGGAGGTGGCGAATGAGCATACGCCCAGGATGCAGAGCCGCCGCGACCTCACGGTCCACGGGGCTGGGCGCCCCCGCCATGACCGACGCCAGGATTTCCGCCGCCAGGAACGCGGTCTGATAGCCGCGCGAACCCAGGCCCGAGAGCACGAAGGCATTATGTTGATAGGGTGCCGCCGGCCAATTTCCACGCCGCCCGTGATGCAAATCGGCGTAGGCGGCCTCATAACCGGCGACGTCCGCCAACGGCCCCACGAAGGGCAGATGATCCGCCGTTGTTGCGCGCAGCCCCGCCCAGCCCCTGAGCGGTGCTTTCCGCCAGGTCTCCGCCAAGTCCGGGAACACCTCGGCCAATCCATCCAACGCCGAAGTCATGTCTCCTGCGTCGAGCCCGCGCCAGCTGCCGCCCTGGCCTGCTAGGTCCCATCGCCGGTAGGACGACCCCAGCACATGCACGGCTCCGCCTCCGGCCCCGGTTAATGGGGTTATATGGCCGCCGAAGCTGACCGGCAGACGCAAACGGGCGGAGGCCGCCGTGGCGGGCAGGTGGCAAAGCTGCCCCCGGTTGGCGCGCAGACCCGGAATGCCGCCGGGAACCAACACCCCCGACCACGGGCCCGCGGCCAGGACCACGGCATCGAAGGTTTCCGTGCCGCCGTCATCAAAGCCAACCCGCCAGCCCGAATCGGCAAGAGACAGCCCGGTGACCCGCGCCGTTCGCATCTCCGATACCAGGACAGTCGCCGGCCCCGCGAACCGTGCCGCCGGATACCACATGCCGCCGCGCGAGGACTTAATACCGGCAAGGTCCGACGCCGCCGTCGCGTCCACCACCTGGGCAAGCCCACCGTCCCAGCCCAGGCGGGCCGCGAAATCTTGAAGACGCGGCACCTCGGCCGCCGCCGGCAGATGCAGGGCGCCAGACGCGGGCGGCAAATCGCCCTGCCCTTCCGCCTGCAGGAATGCCTGGGCCATGAAGCGGCCATAAACATCGTCCGGGCCTGCCAAACGGGGCGACATCAGCACCCGTTCCGGCTGCGCCGCCGCATCGCCCGCGTCGAACAGAACCGGGTGGAAGCCTTCCCCGGCCAAGGCCCGCGCCGCCGCCCGCCCGGCGATGCCGCCGCCGATCACGGCGATCGTGGCGCCAGGGCCAAGGGAGGCCGGGGCTGCATACCAGGGGGCACCCCCGTCATGCATGGGGGCGGCATCGAACCGGCCCGCCAGGCATTCCAGTTTGCCGGCGAAGCCAGGGCGCTTGGCCATGGCGAACCCCGCCGCCGCCAGGCCTCGGCGCACGGCGCCCGCGGCGGAAAAGGTCGCGACACGAGCCCCCGGCGCGCTCAGACGCGCGACCTGGCGGAACACGCCGTCGGTCCACATTTCCGGATTGCGGCGGGGCGCGAAGCCGTCCAGGAACCAGGCGTCGATACGGGCGGTCAGCTTTTTCAGCATGTCCCCGACCGGGCCGAACAGCAGGGTCAGGGCGATCCGGCCGCCGTCGAGGCGCAGGCGGTGGAACCCCGGCACCCGGCACGGATAAGCCGCCCGCAGTTCCGCCGCAAGTAAGCCCAGTTCGGGAAACCCCGCATGGGCGTCGGCCAGATCGTCCGGCTCCAAAGGAAAGCCCTCGACCGAGACGACATGCAGACGCGCATCCGCCGGGGCCGTACGCCGCCACGAATCCCACAGGGCCAGCACGTTCAAGCCCGTGCCGAATCCCAGTTCGCCAACCGTGAACCGGGGCCGCCCCTGCCAGACCTCGGGCGCACCGATGCCGTCGAGAAACACGTGGCGCGCTTCGTCCAGGCCGCCCTTGGGGGAAAAATAGATGTCCCCGAAGTCGGCTGAACACGGCACGCCGTCCCGCCAATCAAGCCGCGCCCGCCCCAGGGGCGGGGCGCCGGGTGAGGGTATTTCCTGAGTCATGGCTTTTTCTATATCAGGATGGGCGACCTGTCGGCGCTCAATTCCACTCCTCCCTCTCAAACCTTAAGGTTTTTTAACCAGTTGGTAATTCCTGGCGATTTATCCTGCGCGAGGTGGTCCCAGAAGGGGGCTGAAACGCGGACAGGAGAACAGGTCCATGGGAATTATGTCGAATACGCGGTTCCGACCAGGAACCCCGCAAAACGAACGGTTCGCACGGCTATCGGTGGTCGTCGGCGACAGTCAGGATTTTTTCCTGCACCAGACGCGCCGCACCCTCGCCCAGCTTGGCGTGCGCGACATGCACCTGGCCCGCGATGGGGCCGAGGCGCTTGGCCTCGTGCGCACCCAGGAACCGCATCTGGCCATCATCGATTGGGACCTCAAGGCCATCCCCGGTGTTGAATTCACGGCCTTTCTGCGCCGCGCCGAAGGCAGCCCGTCACCCAATCTGCCGATCATCATGACCATGGCTTCGGTCGACCGCATGAAGATTTCCCGCGCCATGAGCGCCGGCGTGAACGAGATTTTGATCAAACCGGTAACGGCGGATGCCCTGCTGCGCCGCATCGTCTCAGCCATTGCTGCCCAGCACAAACCGCAGATCGCCGCCGGCGCCTACATCGGCCCCGACCGGCGCCAGGTGAGCGAGCCGATTACCGAGGAACGACGCGCCGGCACCTGAGCCGCCGCCGATCAACGGCATATGGAATCAAAAAGGCGCTCCCTGATCGGGGAGCGCCTTTTCATTTTGGCTGGGGTGCTAGGACTTGAACCTAGAATAACGGAGTCAGAGTCCGTCGTGTTACCAATTACACCACACCCCATTGGAAAGTCCGGCGTGCCACCCCATATGAGGGGCAGGACCGCGCCAAGGCGGTTATATACCGATTGGCTTTCGGGAACGCAACTGACGAGACGCGGTTTTCGTCGCATATGCCAAAACCCTAATTACGATATAGAATTGGTGGACCCGAGCCCGCCGATCACTAGAATGGACGGTCAAGCGGGAATAACCCGCAGTGAACCGTTGGAAGTCTCAATGGCCAAGTGGCCCCAAGCAAATTCGCCGCACCGGCACCGCCGCCGCAGCAAGGGCACTGCGCCCTGCTTTGCGGCCATCGACTTGGGCACGCACAATTGCCGTATGCTGATCGCCGAGCCGTCCGAGAACGGCCCCGTGGTGATCGACGGGTTTTCCCGCATCGTCCGTCTGGGCGAAGGATTGGGGAAATCGGGCAACCTGTGCGAGGACGCCATCCAACGGACGATTTCGGCACTCCGCGTCTGTGCCGGCAAAATCCGGCGCCATAACGTCGTGCGGTCCCGCCATATCGCGACGGAAGCTTGCCGCCAGGCCGTCAACTGCAAGGACTTCTTTGAAAAGGTCGAGGCGGAAACCGGCATCATGCTGGAAGCCATCCCGGCAGAGGAAGAAGCGACCCTGACCCTTGCGGGCTGCCTGCCGCTGCTGACCGGCGGCCATTCCAGGGCCCTGATGTTCGACATCGGCGGCGGCTCGACGGAATTGAGCTGGATCGACCTGACGACCTGCGTGCCGCACCCGATCGGCATCCTGTCGCTGCCGATCGGCGTGGTGAACCTGATGGAAAAGAACGCATCACCGGACTGCACCGCCGACCGCTTTCAATGCCTGGTGATGGAGATTGATGCCCTGCTTGCTCCGTTCGACGCCGAATACGGGATTTCCGAAACCTTCTCCCGCGAAGGGGCCCTGATGCTGGGCACCTCGGGCACGGTGACGACACTGGGCGCCATTCACCTGGGCTTGAGCCGCTACGACCGCTCCCAGGTCGACGGCCTGACTCTGGACTTCACCGATATTGAACGGCTGGCCGACCGGGTGTCGGCCATGCCCTGCGAGGCGCGCAAGGCCCTGCCCTGCATCGGGCCGGAACGGGCCGATCTGATGGTCATGGGTTGCGCCATCCTCAAGGCGATCACCAAGCGCTGGCCCGCCGGGCGGCTGCGCATCGCCGACCGCGGCGTACGCGAGGGCCTGCTGGTCCGCATGATGCAGGAAGCAGCCAAGCAATGAGCACGGGTTCAGGCAAGTCAGGGTCCGGGCGGTCCGGTTCAGGCCGCCCCGGCACGACGAAAACGCGCACGACGCAATTTTCCGGGCGCGGCCTGCACAACCGCGTAAAAACCGCCAAGGGCCGCAAGACGTCGTCCAAGATGTGGCTGGAACGTCAGCTGAACGACCCCTACGTGGCCGAGGCCAAGGCGCGGGGATACCGGTCGCGCGCGGCGTTCAAGCTGTTGGAACTCGATTCCATGTTCGGCCTGCTGAAGAAGGGCGCCCGAGTGGTCGATCTGGGCGCCGCCCCCGGCGGCTGGACCCAAGTCGCCGTCGATGCCGTCGGTGCCGGCAAGGGCCCGAAAGGCGGGCAGGTCGTGGCCATCGACATTCAAGGCATGGACCCGGTCCAGGGTGCCACGGTAATCCTGCAGGACTTCATGGACCCTGACGCCCCCGACCGCATCAAGGACGCCCTGACCGGGCCCGCCGACCTAGTGCTGAGCGACATGGCTGCGCCCGCCACCGGCCATCGGCAGACCGACCATCTGCGCATCATGGGGTTGTGCGAAGCGGCTTTTGATTTCGCCTGCGAGGTCCTGGCCCCCGGCGGCGGCTTCGTCGCCAAGGTGCTGAAGGGCGGGACGGAAAACGAGCTTCTGGCCCAAATGAAACGGCGCTTTGCCATGGTCAAGCACGCCAAGCCGCCGGCCAGCCGTGCCGATTCCGCCGAAAGCTATGTCGTAGCAACCGGATTCCGCCCCGACCCCAAGGCCTGAGACCCGCTGAAACCTGGGGGTTTTGCGGGTTCGCAAAGGTGCTTGGCAAGGCCATGCGCATGTGTATGATGGGCCGCCAACTCGAACCCACAGACGAGGATGGCATGGCCGACCTGAGAGAAGCGCTGACGTTTGACGATGTTCTCCTGGTCCCGGCTGCGTCCAATGTTCTTCCCAACACCGCCGATACCACGACCCGCCTGACCCGCGAAATCACGCTGGGCATTCCACTTGTGTCCGCCGCCATGGACACGGTGACGGAAAGCGCTTTGGCCATCGCCATGGCCCAGGCCGGCGGCATCGGTGTCCTGCACAAGAACATGACGCCCGAGGATCAGGCCGCCGAGGTCCGCAAAGTCAAAAAATTCGAAAGCGGCATGGTCATCAATCCGGTGACCATGTTCCCCGACCAGACCCTGGCCGACGCGTTGCGCATCAAGGAACACACCGGATTTTCCGGCATGCCCGTGGTCGAACGCGACACGGGCAAACTGGTCGGCATCATCACTAACCGCGATATCCGCTTCGCCGAGAACCTGAAGCAGCCGGTATCCGAGTTGATGACCCGCAACCAGCCCGACCTGCCTTTGATCACGGTCAAGGAGAACGTGTCGCGTGACGAGGCCAAGCGGCTTCTGCACAAGTTCCGCATCGAACGCCTGATCGTGGTCGACGAAGCCTACCGTTGCGTCGGCCTGGTCACGGTCAAGGACATCGAAAAGGAACAGGCCCATCCCAACGCCTGCAAGGACGACCAGGGTCGCCTGCGCGTCGCGGCAGCCACCGGGGTCGGCGACGACGGCCGGGCGCGGGCCGAGGCGCTGATTGACGCCGGGGTTGACGTGGTCGTCGTCGATACGGCGCACGGCCATTCCCAGGGCGTTCTCGACGCCGTCAACATCATCAAGAAAATGTCCAACCGGACCCAGATCATCGGCGGCAACGTGGCCACCCCGGAAGGCGCCAAGGCGTTGATCGACGCCGGTGCCGACGCCGTGAAGATCGGCATCGGGCCGGGCACCATCTGCACCACGCGCATGGTCGCGGGTGTCGGCATGCCGCAGCTGACGGCGATCATGGAATCGGCGGAAGCCTGCGGCAAAGCGGGCGTGCCCTGCATCGCCGATGGCGGCATCAAGTATTCCGGCGACGTCGCCAAGGCCATCGCGGCCGGTGCCGAGGCGGTGATGATCGGATCGCTGTTCGCCGGCACGGACGAAAGCCCGGGTGAGGTGTTCCTCTACCAGGGGCGGTCGTTCAAGTCATATCGGGGTATGGGCTCGCTGGGCGCCATGGCGCGCGGATCGGCCGACCGCTATTTCCAGGCCGAAGTCTCCGACAGCCTGAAACTGGTGCCCGAAGGGGTCGAAGGCCGCGTGCCTTACCGCGGGCCGCTCGGCACCATCGTCCATCAGTTGGTCGGCGGCCTCAGGGCGGCCATGGGCTATACCGGTTGCGCCACCATCCAGGAACTGCGCACCAAACCGGAAATGCGCCGCATCACAGGGGCGGGCCTGCGCGAAAGCCACGTCCATGACATCACCATCGCCCGCGAGGCCCCCAACTACCGCTCGGAACCCTAAGAGGACAGGCCCCATGGCGCGCATCGAATCCGAACAGAAATTGCGTGAAATCTATGCCGAACCCAAGGGCCGCGCGGTGACCAAGGTCTTCCATCGGCTGGAAGAGAATTCCCGGCGGTTCATCTCGCTTTGCCCCTTCGTGGTGATCGCGACCCAGGGACCCGGCGGCGCCGACGTGTCGCCGAAGGGCGACCTGCCCGGCTTCATTCAGGTGCTCGACGATGTCACCGTCGCCATTCCCGACCGCCCCGGCAACAACCGCCTCGACGGTTACGCGAACATCCTGGCGAACCCGGCCGTCGGCCTGATTTTCTTGATCCCCGGCATCAACGAGACTTTCCGCATCAACGGTACGGGTGAAATCCGCGACGACGCGGACCTGCTCGCCAAGTTCGAGGTTTCCGGCAAGCTTCCCAAAAGCTGCCTGGTGGTCACGGTGCAGGAAGCCTTCATGCATTGCGCCAAGGCGTTGATGCGCTCCCGCCTGTGGGACCCCGAAGCCCGCGTCCCGCGCGATGCCCTGCCGACCGCGGCGGAAATGATGCGCGCCCAGACCGGCGACCAGAACATCGCCGATGAAACCACCGAAGCCGCGGCGGCGCGTTACCGGAAAGAACTTTTCTGAACGTCTCCTAGCGCGGCCAGCGCGGTAGCTGGTCCAATCCCATATAAGTGATGATCGCCCCCAGGATCACCAGGACGATCATGAACGCCAGCAGCGTATAGCGGTGAAAGTTTCCTTCCGCCGATGACTTGATCGCATGGATTTTCTGGAACGTGGCGCTGAAATGGCTGGCCACGGCCTGAATGCGTGCAAGCTCGTTGTGCTGCCAGAACTGATAGATCACCAGCATGAACACACAGGCGCAGGTCATGAGAATGATCAGGCCGGTCAGCGCGCTGACATATCCCGACTTGGCGCCGACCAGCTTGGCGATCACGAACAGCCCCATGAAGACCGCCAGAGTCGAGCCCACGGTCCACCACTGCTGGGCTTTGACGAACAGCAAGGCGTCGTTAGCCTTGGTATAAATCAGGGAGAGTTCCGCACGGACCTCGTCGTCGATGGGAACGGGGATGGCTTCGTCGTCCGTGTCCTCGGGCTTTGTGTCGGATTTCTTGTCGGCCATGGTGTGCTCCTTTGCAACTGACACTGTCCAGCATTATTGCGCGAAAACCGCGTCGAACTTTCTATGTCTTAGGTATAGGGCACTGAATCCGTTACCTTTATCCCTTTAGGCATCAGATCTTGAACTCCCTGGGATCAATGATCCGCGGCGGCACCTGAGGGGCCTTCAGGGGCGGCTGCGGCGGCGGCTGAATTTCCACATTGAGGTCCCCCAGGTCTTCCGGCCCCTGCCTGGAAAACGGGTTGGTGATGATCAGGACCGAATTGCGCCGCACGGCGTCTTCCAGCCCGTCCTGCAACTGTTCGGCGAAGCGCGGGTTCCACGGAATCGAATAGTACCGGGGGGCGACCTCATCGGGCAGGCGAAGCCACAAGTAGATAGCCTGTCCCTCGTCGAAATCGACGCCAAGCACCATGGCCTTGTCCCGTGTCCGTTCGTACCAGGCGTATTCCATGGGCTTGGGCCGCGACAAAAGTTCCATCAGCTGCACATACGCCAACGGCAGGAACAGCGAGACGGCGGCGACGGCGACGAAACGAACCCAGGTCCGGCGCGGTGCCCATACGGCAAGCGCCCCGAGAACGAAGGCCGTCAAGGTCATCGCCGCGAAGATGTAATAGATGATGTCCATGGCCGGTTTCCTTGCCTGGGGGCTCAGTGCAATTCGGTGATCAGGGGCTTGCGCAGCTTGCTGACGCTGCCTTCGACCAAATGCCCTTCGCCGTCCAGGCGAAAGCGGAAGGCTGTCTCCTCCTGATTTTTGCTGCGCAGTTCGACCGTGGTGGCGGCGATCTGTTCCGCTTCTTCCAACGGCCGCTTGACGCTGACCACCACCCGCACCGGCACCGTCGTCCCTTTTGGCAACGGGCCGTACATATGGACGTTGACCACGTATTCCCCGGCGGGGACGCCACGGCTGTAGGTCATTTCGTAATTGCGGTCCGTGGCATCGCCTTCAATACCCAGATCGTCGCGCAACAGGTTGAAGGTCAAGCCGCTTTGGTTCCAGAACCCGACCGGCAGTTCGTTCGGTGCCTTCACCCAAAGGTCGACGTCATAGGGCATGTCGTTGGGCCAATGCATTTCGACCATCACATTGCCGGGCGCCTTGGCCTCTTCCCGCTGTTCCTGGGGGGGCTGCAAATGCGGCAGCAGCATCACCACCATGGCGACGAAGCCGATCAGGGCCAGCAGGATGACATCCCGGAAAACGGTACCGGCGGTATCCTCGTCATCGAAGGTGTCGAGTTCTTCCATGGCGCCTGCCGGCGGCGTGCCGCCTCTCCTCCCGCGTCTATTCGGCTGCCCGGCGCCGGGTGATGTCGGCGGGCGCTGGGGCCTGCAGGGCGGCGGTCAGCAGGCGCACCGTGCCCGTGGCCAGGATGCGGTGATTGACGATCAACCAGACATAGAGGATCGAGCCGACCAACGTGGTGTTGAGCGCCACCGACATGCCGCTGATCAGGGTCGCGACCATGGCCCCGACCTTGTTGGCATCGGACGCGGCCGTGGGGTCGACCCCCGACAGGGCGATGATGAAGCCGATGACCGTACCGATCAGGCCCAGCAGGACCAGCGAGTTGGCGATGTGGCGGACCACGACGATGCGGTTGGACAGGGTCAGGCGCAGGATCTGCGCCGCGCGGTCGGTCTCCCGATCATCGCCGGCGGCAAGGGCCGCCATATAGGCCGCGGCCGGCGATCCGGCCGACGGACGACCGTCCTCGACCTCGACCATCTGGCGGCTGGCCTGCCATACCTTCCACGCAGCCAGCGCCGTGCCGTAGGCGAACACGGCGCAGATCACGCCGGTCAATTCGAGAAGCGGAGCATCGATGATGGGGTCGAGCCACCCCTGAAGATAGGCGGCCCCGACGAACCCGAGAGCGACCACATTGACCAATAGGAAATGCGCGACAAGCAGATACCGGTACAGCACCGTCAGGCCACTCCCCTGCATCGGGGGTGCGGGCGTCCGCACCCGGGAACGCTGCTCTTATACCATGATCTTCCCGCCTTGATCGCGATTTCAGACGCGGTTCACGCAATTGCGATCCTCCGCCGCCCTTTCCGCCGCTGACGGAAATCCTTGGCCCCTGGGCGGGACGGCGGGTAATCTCTGGCGCAAAGAAGAATACTTCAACAATCCAACGACACCAGGGAGCGCGATCCATGACGCCGGGCGCCCGCGTACAGGCCTGCATTGAACTGTTGGCGCAGATCGCCGCCGAGGCACAGGATGCCAGCGCCGTCATCGACGCCTATTTCCGCACCCGCCGCTATGCCGGCGCCGGCGACCGCCGCACCGTGACGCATCGGGTCTATGAAAACTTGCGCCACCGCGCGCGCCTGGATTGGTGGATCCAGCGCACAGGCGTCGCGCTTGATTCAACGTCGCGCACCCGCGTGCTGGCCCAGATGGCGGTCTATGAGCGGGTATCGCCGGACGAGTTGGCGCGCCTGTTCTCGGGCACCCGGCACTGTCCGCCGACCCTCAACAACCGGGAACAGGAATTGGCGGAATCCCTTTACGGCCGCCCCCCCATGCACATCGACATGCCCGACTGGGTGCGCCTGGAATATCCATCCTGGATGGGCCCGTCCTTGCGCGCCATCTTCGGGCGGCGACTGGAAACGGAACTCCAGGCGCTAAGCCAGACCGCGCCTGTCGACCTCCGCGTCAATACCCTGAAAGCAACGCGGGAACAGGTGCAGACCGCATTGACCGGCGACGGCATCGAGGTCGAGCCGACGCCGCTGTCGCCGCTTGGCCTGCGGCTTCAATCGCGTGCCCGGCTGGGGGGCACCCACGCCTTCAAACGCGGCCTGTTCGAGGTTCAGGACGAGGGCTCACAGCTTATCGCGCTGCTGTGCGGCGTGCGTCCGGGCATGACCGTTATCGACTATTGCGCAGGGGCCGGCGGCAAGACCCTGGCCATGGCGGCGGCACTTGGGCCCGGCGGCGGTAAGGGCGGGGAGGACGACGCGCCGCGCGGCCGTCTGATCGCCTGCGACGTGTCGCGCTATCGCATGGATCGCATGGCGCCGCGCCTGAAACGCGCCGGTGCCGACATGGTGCGCCGACAGGTCGTCTCGGCGCGCGATGACAGCTGGGTCAAGGCCAACCACGAAATGGCCGACCGGGTGCTGGCCGACGTGCCCTGTACGGGCACGGGGGCCTGGCGGCGCAACCTGGATGCCAAGTGGCGGTTTCGCCCTGACGACCTGGAACATCTGATCGAAATGCAGCGCCTGATCATGGTTCAGGCGGCGTCCCTGGTCGCACCCAAGGGCCGGCTGATCTACGCCACCTGCTCTCTGCTGTGCGAGGAGAACGAGGAACAGATCGACTGGTTCATGGCCGAGGTCCCCGGTTTCCGGATACTGCCGCTGGCCGAAGTCTGGACCGAAACCGTCGGTGGGCCGCCCCCCAACGAAGGCGATTTTTTGCGCCTGTCACCGGCATCGACGGGAACAGATGGATTTTTCTGCGCAGTTCTGGAAAAATCAGATTAACATTGTATACAAAATATAGTCTGCCGGAGAGGAAGCCATGCCCACCACGACCAATGACAATCTGCAACCCGCCCAAGGTGCCTCATGCTGGACCGGCCCGCAGCTGGCCGGATCCCGTTCCTGGATCGTTGAAATATCCGATGCGGACCGCGCCGCCATCATGGGCGCGCTTGATGCCAGCGCCGGCTGCGATCCCCTGAGCATGACCGCCGACGATTTTCCCGTCGGCGCCTTTGCGGAGAACCTAGCCGCCCTGCGCCGCGAGGCCGCCTTCGGCACCGGGTTCTTCCTGCTGCGCACGGGACTGGGCAGCCTGGACGAGGAGCAGGCCCGGCGGATGATCTGGGGAATGGGCCAGTATCTGGGTATTCCGCAGATTCAGGATGCCCGCCGCACCCTGCTGCACGATGTGCGCGATACCGGCGCCAACCTGCAGAAACAGGCCGACGTACGCACATATCAGACCAACGAGGCACAGCCCTTCCACAACGACGGCGGCGACATCTTCGCCCTCTTGTGCCGGCGGCAGTCAACGGGCGGCGGCAAATCGCTGATCGTCAGCGCTCATACCGTGTTCAACGAAATTCTCAAGCGTCGGCCCGACCTTGCCAAGGTACTGACCGAACCGTTTTATTTCGACGCCCGCGGCCAGGCCCTGCCCGGCCGGCCTTGGTACCAGGCTCTGCCGATCTTCCAGTTCCACGGTGGGCATTGGTTCGTCATGTACAAGCGTCATTACATCGAGCTGGCACAGCGGTCCGACGAAATTCCCCGCCTGACCGATGCGCAGATCGAGGCCATGGACCTTTTGGACGCGCTTTGCGACGACCCCACGTTCCATTTGTCATTCGAGATGTCGCCCGGCGACATGGTGGTCGGCAACAACTTCACCACCCTGCACGCCCGCACCGCCTTCACCGACCCGGAACCGGCGTCCGGCGAAAAGCGGCACATGCTGCGCCTGTGGCTCGGCATCGAAGACGGCCTCGCCTTGCCGCCGGCCTTTGCGGAAACCCGGGAATTCGGCCCCCTGTTCGAAACGACACATCGCATCGCGATATAAAATTTCTTCCGTTGACACAATACCGGAACTTTATTATCAAACTTAACGGTTCGTTATGGTATTGTTGCTACGCTACCAGAAGGTGGAAACGCCTTGTGTGGCGGAAACGTCGGACGAGGCGTCGGCGCCGGGGATTGGAGCCCCGGCCCAGGTTTATCGTTCATCGGGAGAAGACAGATGAAACAGGCCCAGCACACGCAAGCCCCCCGCGAAAGCGATCATCCCTTGGAAGGCCCGCACCCGACCGACTGAGGCCGGGTCCGCCCTTTCCGGACGTCTCCGCGTCCGGGCTGCGCTTTAGCAAATTCCGTCGCGCCGTTTCATCGCGGACGCCAACCGGACCAGTAGGCCCACTGCAGGACCATCACTGTATCGCCTGCCGATGCAGACATTCCCCCGCCTTTCCGCTAAAAATTTCCAACAAGGCCCAACACCCAGGGAGCACGCCATGAGTTCCTACGAAGACGACCTGCGCCGCCAACAGCAGTTCCTGCGCAAGGCCGAGTTGCTGATTTCCCAGGCCAACCGCGAAATCATCGGCCCGATGATTCCCGAAATCAATGAAGCCCGGGTCATCAATTTCGCCCGCGCCGTCGCCCACCTTCGTGGCCGCTACCTGCAGGCCTCATTCAACATTTCCAATGTCGCCGAGGGCGAAGCACCCTCCGACGCCGAGATCACCAATCTCCGCAAATACCGCGACATTTACGAAGAAGCGCGGAAAGCTTATGAGGAACTGACCCACGCCATCGAGCGCGGCTACATTCACATCTCCGAAAAAGACTAACCCCCTAATAAAAGGCCGACCACTTTCATCATGGACCACGCAGCCCTCGCCCAAGACGTGGCGGCCCTCGCCGCCAAAGCTCAACGCATTGAAACGCCGGGCCCCAACGGCCCCTGTATCTGGCACCGCTGGGAAGGCGGCGGCCCGACCCTGGTCCTGCTGCACGGCGGCTGGGGATCGTGGACCCACTGGTATCGATCCATTCCCCTGCTGACGCCGCATTTCACCGTGCTGGCCGCCGACACGCCGGGATTCGGGGACAGCGGCGCACCGCCCAAGCCGACGTCGCCCGACGACATCGCCGATATTCTCGTCGCCGGTCTGGACCAGCTTGTGCCGGCGGGCGAGACCTTTCATCTCGCCGGGTTTTCCTTCGGCGGCCTGATCGGCAGCGTCGTCGCGTCGAAAACACCCGGCCGCTGCCGCAGCTTCGTCATGGTCGGGGCCAGCGGCTTCGGCGTGCTACACGCACCGCCCCAGGGTACGGCCCTGGCCGAGGACGGCATGACCGACGACGAGATCGACGAATTGCAGCGCCGCAATCTGCAGATCCTCATGATCCGCGACTCGGCCAACATCGACGATCTGGCCGTGCATATCCATCGCCGCAATCTGGAGCGCGGACGCATCCGCTCGCGGCCGATCTCGCTAACCGACCGGCTGCTGCGCGCCCTGCCCGACATCAAGGCGTCCATGGCCGGCATCTGGGGTGAATACGACATCACGGTAAAGGGCCAGGAAGGCCTGGATAAGCGCAAGGAAATCATCCGCAGCTTCCAGCCCGACGCCCCCTTCCACATCATCAAGGGGGCCGGCCATTGGGTGATGTATGAAACGGCGGAGGAATTCGCCGATACCTTAATAGGCACCTTGAAGACCCTCGCCCCCTACTGACCCGTCCATAAGCCGTTGCCTCATCCCCGCCCCTCGGCCAATAATCGAGACGAGGGAAGCAACGGAGGCATTAAGTCATGGCGGGCGTGCTCGACACCCTGACGGATTTGTATCGGGAGCAGATGGCGCGGCACCAGAACCGCCCGTTCCTGGAGGCCGTGATGTCGGCGGCCGCCCTGGTCTGCGCCGCCGACGGGCAAGTGACTTTTCCCGAACGCATGCGCCTGGATCAGATCGTCGAGGCCATTAAACAACTGCAGGTGTTCGACCCCCACGAAGCCGTCGACCTGTTCAACGATTACACGGCGGAAATCCAAGACGATCCGAAAACAGGGCGCGAGGCAGCCTTCCGGCGCATCGAACCCGTGGCTGACAATCCCGAAACGGCGTCGCTCATCCTGCGTGTCTGCATGGGCATTCTCGAGGTCGAAGGCGAAGACAACCTGACCGAACAGATCGAGGTCGTCAGCCTGTGTTCGCGCCTTGGCATCGAACCGAAGGAACTCGGCCTTTACGTGGACGACCTCCCCAACATTCCCGACGAAAAGGCATGAGCCTCGCATGGAACCGTTAACCGCCCTCGCCGTTGCCCTGGGTTCCGCCTGGGGCAGCGGGCTGAACCTGTACGCCACCGTGCTGATCCTGGGCGGGCTGGATGCCTTCGGCGTGATCTCACTGCCGGACAGCATGGCCGTGCTGTCCTCGACATGGGTGCTGGCGGCGGCGGCGCTTCTGTATTTCATCGAATTCTTCGCCGACAAGATTCCCGGCCTGGATTCCATCTGGGACCTGATCCACACCTTCATCCGCATCCCGGCGGGCGCCCTGATGGCGGCGGGCGCCGTCGGCGGGCTGGATTTCATGAACGCGGAACTGCAGACCGTGGCGGCCCTTCTGGGCGGCGGCATGATTGCCGCCGGGACCCACGCCGCCAAGGCGGGATCACGCGCCGTCATCAATACCTCACCCGAACCGTTCTCCAATTGGGGCATGAGCCTGCTTGAGGATGTGATGGTGTTCGGCGGCCTGGCGCTCGCCGTATTCAACCCGGTCGCCTTCCTGATCGGCCTCGGTCTGTTCGCTTTGCTGGTGATCTGGCTGGTGCCCAAGATATGGCGCGGCATCCGGCGGTTCTTCGGCGGCTACAAGGATCCGGAAACCCTGCGCCATCCCAAGCCGGGCATGGCGGGCATGGGATCGGCGGGCTTTTCCGGCGGCCCCGGCGACTGGACCCCGCCCGACGGCAGCCGCCCCCAGGACGCGCCCGCCGCCGACACGACAGAGCTCGCCAAACGACCCGGAAGCGACATCACGCCCTAACGGCAACCCTAGACCACGTTGGTCGGCGTCCCGTTCTTGAAGTTCTCGATATTGCGGATCAGCTGTTCCGCCATGGCCGCGCGGGCCGTGTTTCCGGCCCAGGCCGTGTGCGGCGTCAGGATGAAATCGGGCCGGCCGACCAGGGCCATGAAGGGATGATCGGCGGGCGGCGGCTCGCTTGACACCACGTCGATCCCGGCCCCGGCGATCAGGCCGTCGGTCAAGGCCTGGACCAAGGCGTCCTCGTCGATCAGCCCGCCGCGGGCCGTATTGATGATCAGGGCTGATTTCTTCATGCGCTTGAATTCGTCCAGCCCGATCATGTCCCGCGTTTCCGGGGTCAGCGGGCAATGCAGGGTCAGCACGTCCGCCGTCTCGATCGCCTCGTCCCAGGGGATCAGGGGCGCTTCCGGCGCGGCATCACCCTTGCGTCCGACGAACACGACCTCCATCCCGAAGCCGCGGGCGATCGTCGCCACGCCCTGCCCGAGCGAGCCGCGCCCGACCACGGCCAGCCGCGTGCCGTAGAGATCGCGCAACTCGTGGGTGAAGAAGGTGAAGGTGCCTGCCTGTTGCCATTTGCCCGCCGCAACATCCGCGAGATAGCCGATGATCTGGCGGCGCAGGGTCAGAATCAGGCCGAAGGCATGTTCCGGCACGGAATGTTCCGCGTATCCCCGCACGTTGCAGACGGTGATGCCCCGCGCCTTGGCGGCCGCCAGGTCGATGATGTCGGTTCCCGTCGCGCAGACGGCGATCAGCTTCAGCCCCGGCGCGGCATCCATCTCGGCGGCACCCACCTTGATCTTGTTGGTGACCACGATGGCCGCGTCCTTGATGCGCGCCGCGACCTCGCCGGGTTTGGTCTCGTCGTGGTCGATCCATTGATGGGCGAACGCCGGCGGGCGCAACACCGTGCCGGGGGCAAGGGACCCGTGATCAAGGAAGACGATGGTATCGGTCATGGTGGGAACTTTCAGGCTGGGGATCACACCCCATACTTATCAACGGCCCGGTCGTTCCATTCAATGCCGATGCCGGGTTTTTCCGCAGGATGGCAATGGCCGTCGGTCACGGGCAGCGGTTCCAACAGGATCGGTTCGGCCCAATCGACGTATTCCAGCCAATGGCGGGTCGGCGTCGCCGCCAGAAGGTGCACGCTGACTTCCGGGTACAGATGGCTCGACAGCGGCAGATGCGCCGCCGCCGCCAGCTTGGCCGCCCCCAGCCAACCGGTGACGCCGCCGATCTTGCCCGCGTCGGGCATGAAATAGTCGCAACCGCCGGCGGCCATGCATTTCGCCATCTCGCCCGGATACCAGCAGTTCTCCCCCGTCTGGACCGGTGTCTTGACCACGGCACGCAGTGCCGCATGGCCGTAAAAATCGTCGTAATGAACCGGCTCCTCCACCCAATACAGGTCCACGGCCGCCAGTGCCTTGACCCGGTGGATGACCTCTTCGACCTCCTGGCTTTGGTTGTAGTCGCTCATCAAGGGCACGTCGGGGCCGATCGCCATCCGCACGGCCCGCGCCACGGCGACGTCTTCTTCCAGCGTCGGATAGCCCAGGCGCAACTTCACCGCAGCGAAACCTTCATCCAGAAGGTCCCGCGCCTCCTTGGCCGCCGCCTGCACGCCGATCATGCCGAGGCCCTTGGAATTATAGGCGGGCGTGGCGACCGGCTCGGCGCCGAGCAGTTGGTAGAGGGGCTGGCCTTTATCCTTGGCGGCGGCATCCCACAAGGCCATGTCGAGGCCCGAGATCGCCTGCCCCGCCGCCCCCTTGGCTCCGGCCAGGCGGGTCATGGCCATCAGGTCCGCCTGCACTGCCTGCGGGTCGAGCGGTTGGCCGATGGTGCGCTCGCCCAGGGCCGCGTACATGGCCATCAGCGGCTTGAGCGCCCAGGCCTGATAGGCGAAGGAATAGGCGCGGCCGATGATCCCGCCCGAGGTCTCGACATCGACCAGAATCAGGGGCGCTTCGGATACCACGCCCCCCGCCGTGGCCAGCGGCCGGCGCATGGGCACGACCACAGGGCGCGCGCGGACGGCGGTGACGATGTCGGTCATTGATCGGTTCCTTGTATTCGGTCCAGGCGCAGGCGGTGGCGCGGATCGGTGATGCGCCACACGGCGGCATAGATCGCCATGACGGCGCCGATGCCCGTTGCCCCGCCGATCAGGAACATCACCAGCAGTTGGTATTTCACGGCCTCGACCGGGTCGGCCCCGGCCAGTATCTGGCCCGTCATCATCCCCGGCAGGGACACCACCCCCGTCGCCGCCATCGAATTGATGGTCGGCATCAGCGCGGTCTTGAGGGCGCGGCGGATGAAGGGACGCAGCGCCACCTGGCGCGGAAAGCCGAGGGCGATCTGCGCCTCCACGGCCCAGCGTTCGCGGACCACCGTGTTGAACAGGGTGTTCAGGCCCAGGCTGATCCCGGTCATGGCATTGCCCAGGATCATGCCCAGAATGGGCACGGCATAGCGCGCATCCCACCAGGGATCGGGCTTGAGTTGTGTCGTTAGGGCCAGACAGGTCACGGAAATAGCGGCGAAGGTCATGGTCGAGACGCCGATCCCGTAGGACCACCAACCGGTCAGCTTGCGGTCCTGGCGGTTCATGATCTCGTAGCCGGCGAAGCCGACCATGATCCCGACCACGCCGAGCGTCAGCCAGGGCGACTGCTGCGCGAACAGGGCCTTGAGGACCAATCCCACCAGCAGCAGCTGCACCGTCATGCGCACGGCGGCGATGGCGAGCGAGCGGGTAATGCCGAGGCCGAGCCAGATGGACAGCCCGCCGTTGATCACCAGCAACAGGCCCGCCAGGGCCAGATCGAGCGTCGACAGGGGAATGGCCTGACTGGTCATGCGGACAGCCTGCCTTCTTTCATGGTCAGAAGCCGCTTGCCGAGCCGCGCCGCCTGATCCTTGGCATGGGTCGCAATGATGACGATGCCGCCGTCCATCAGGAAGTCGTGGATGACGCCCTCGACCAGCGCCGTCGCCGCCTGATCCAGAGCGCCTGTGGGTTCGTCCAGCAGCAACACGCGCGGACCCCGGTCGAAGGCGCGGGCGATGGCCAGGCGCTGGCGTTCGCCGGTCGACAGGCGCGACACCGGCCAGGTCAGGGCATCTGCCTTGAAACCAAGGCGCTGCAGCACGCCGGTGACGGCCTCCGGATCTTCGAAATGATCACCCACATGGTCTTCCCACCAGCCCGATTCCGGGCCGACATACATCACCTGGCGCCGCCAGTCGGGGCCGGTCATGGACATGCGCTCGTGACCGTCCAGGGTGATCTCGCCCTCCGCCGGGTCAAGGTCGGCAAGCGCCCTTAACATGAGACTTTTGCCCGAACCCGAAGGCCCCATGACGGCGATGCAGTCGCCCGCGTCCAGGTCCAGGTCGTCAACCTGTACCAGGTGCGCGCGAAGATTTCGGATCGACAGCATGCAGGGATATTAGGGGCCGGCCCGTAGCCTGGCGACAGAATAATCGGCAGCGGATTACCTGCTGCCCGTCTCCCATAAACCACGGCGCTGGGCCCTGGCCTGGGCTTCATGACCGGTATAGCGTTCGGTGACCGCGGCATTCGCCTTGGCAAAACCGTTGGCGACCATGTACTGGCCGATGTCGTCGTCGCCGACGAAGCACTGCGCCACCAGAACCCCGCCGAACTTGCTTTCTTTTTGCTCGCAGCGGATCTCGCTGGTCTTCACCTTTTCCTGCAGTTGCGCGGCGGCATAGAGGCCGCAGCGAATCATCCGGCCCGAGGGATGCGGGCACAACTGATCCAGGCCAAAGGCGGTGATGCCCCAAAGATCGACGATCTGGCCTTCGATGCATTTCGTGTGGCGGCGCGTGCCGCCGATCATCAGCGTATCGCCGTCCATCACGCAGGCACGCCCCTTCAGCCCCCCGTCATCGCCGTCGGGCGAACAGGCGAACACCAGGAACAGCAGGCAAGCCGTTACGACCAAACCCTTTTTCATGGCGCGATTTTACCAGAATCCGGAATAACCCGCGATATAGTCGAAAGACAGGCCCGCCCGCGGGCGGAATCCCTTGACCTTGCCCGCGTTAACCCTCAGATTCCCCCTGTTCCGACGGGGGGCCCCGATAGGGGGCTGAGATTCCGACGGCCGCGCCGTAGCCAAACTGGCGAGGGCGGGCAACGCGGTGACCCTTCGAACCTGATCCGGAGCAATACCGGCGTAGGGAACGGAACCCCCAAAGGGGCTCTTCTATTCTTTCTCCCACGCGCCGCTATCCGCCGGATCGCTTGAGCGACCATTTGATAACGCGACCTTGGGAGTCCTGATCCATGAACGTCATCCGCAAGCCCACCACCGGCGATGTCACCACCGGGCCGCTGCCCGCGTCGAACAAGATTTTCGTCGAAGGCACCCTGCCGGGCGTGCAGGTGCCCATGCGCGAAATCCACGTCCACGAAAGCGCCATGGAAGCGCCGACGGTGGTCTACGATACCTCCGGCCCCTACACGGACCCCAACGCCTATATCGATATCGAGGCCGGCCTGCCCAAGCTGCGCCAGGAATGGATCGAGGCCCGCGGCGACACCGAGCCCTATGACGGCCGCGACGTGAAGCCGGAAGACAACGGCAACGTCGACGACGACCATCTGGTCCCCGAATTTCCCGTGCGCAACGCGCCGCGCCGCGCCAAGGACGGCAAGGCGGTGACGCAGATCGCCTATGCCCGCCAGGGCATCATCACCCCGGAAATGGAATTCATCGCGATCCGCGAAAACATGCTGCGCGAGCGCCTGCCCGAAGAGGTCCTGAAAAAGGCCCGCGACGGGGCGGAAAGCTTCGGCGCCGAAATTCCCGATTTCATCACACCGGAATTCGTCCGCTCAGAGGTCGCCCGCGGCCGCGCCGTCATCCCCAACAACATCAACCACCCGGAAACGGAGCCGATGATCATCGGCCGGAACTTCCTGGTGAAGATCAACGCCAACATCGGCAACTCGGCCGTGACGTCCTCCGTCGCCGAAGAAGTCGACAAGATGGTGTGGTCGACCCGCTGGGGGGCCGATACGGTCATGGACCTGTCGACGGGCCGCAACATCCATAACATCCGCGAATGGATCATCCGCAACTCGCCCGTGCCGATCGGCACCGTGCCGATCTATCAGGCGCTGGAAAAGGTCGACCGGGCCGAAGACCTGACCTGGGAAATCTACCGCGACACGTTGATTGAGCAGGCCGAACAGGGCGTGGATTATTTCACCATCCACGCCGGCATCCGCCTGAAGCACATCCATCTGACCGCCGACCGGGTCACCGGCATCGTCTCACGCGGCGGCTCGATCATCGCCCAGTGGTGCCTGGCCCATCACAAGGAATCGTTCCTCTACGACCATTTCGAGGACATCTGCGACATCATGCGGGCTTACGACGTGTCGTTCTCCTTGGGCGACGGCTTCCGCCCCGGCTCCTCGGCCGACGCCAACGACGCGGCCCAGTTCGCCGAACTGGAAACGCTGGGCGAACTGACCAAGGTCGCCTGGGAAAAGGACTGCCAGGTCATCATCGAAGGCCCCGGCCACGTGCCCATGCACAAGATCAAGGTCAACATGGAAAAGCAACTGGAAGTCTGCGGCGAAGCCCCGTTCTATACCCTCGGGCCGCTCGTCACCGACATCGCCCCCGGCTACGACCACATCACGTCCGGCATCGGGGCGGCCATGATCGGCTGGTACGGCACGGCCATGCTCTGCTACGTGACGCCCAAGGAACACTTAGGATTGCCCGACCGCAACGACGTCAAGGAAGGCGTGATCACCTACAAGATCGCGGCCCATGCCGCCGACGTCGCCAAGGGCCACCCGGGGGCCGCCGCCCGCGACGACGCGCTGTCGCGCGCCCGCTTCGAATTCCGCTGGGAAGACCAGTTCAACCTCGGCCTCGACCCGGACCGGGCCCGCGACTTCCACGACCAGACCCTGCCCAAGGACGCGCATAAGACCGCGCACTTCTGCTCCATGTGCGGACCCAAGTTCTGCGCCATGGAAATCACCAACCTTGTGCGCGACTACGCCAAGGACGGCATGGAAGAAATGAGCGAAAAGTTCAAGGAAGAGGGCGCCGAGCTCTACAAGGAAGACTACCTTGATAAGAAAGCGGCGAGCGGCGACGACGACTAAACCGCCCGCGACGCCCTAGCGTCCACTGCCAAGTTAGCGCCCGGGGCTATCCCGGGACGAAAGGCCGCGTATCTTCGATGCGCGGCCTTTTTATTAAGTACGGCCGGGTTAATCCCGACATCAGTCAACGACCTCCAGCGTGCCCAAATAAGCCACAAAGATTCATGGAGCAAAGCCCTTTGGCTTCATCAATTAATTTCATTGCCCCCCGAACTAGGGCCTACAACTCATAGGTATTGTGCCTTTGATATCACGCAGCTAATCTGCGAACAGGCTTGCAGACAGATTTGTTATCGCGCCATCGCGATATATGAACACAACGTTAGACGGGCTCGTGCTCGATGACGACGTACAATGCCATCTATGGCTATTACGCGATTGGCCATCCGTCGCGTAGGAGTGTCTGCAAGCCGCCCATTTTTATGAGAACTTAATTGGCACGCAAAATTCTTGAACAACTGAAGAATGCCAAAACCCGGCATGATCTTGCCCATCTGCTGGGATATCAGCCCAGCACACTCTCATTCATCGTCTACAAGATGGATAATGCAAAGAAGTACAGCCAGTTTGAGATTCCGAAATCCGGAGGAGGGATCAGAAAGATCAAGGCACCTTGCCCTGAACTCAAGCTCCTCCAATCCCAACTTTCCAGGCTACTCCACGATTGTTTTGATGAACTTTATGGTCCTCAAAAATTTCGGAAGAGCCTGTCACATGGTTTTCGGCGGTCTCATTCGATTGTTACGAATGCAAACACTCACCGTGGCCAAAGATACGTTTTCAATATTGATCTAAAGGATTTTTTCCCCTCCCTAAATTTCGGGCGGGTTAGAGGTTTTTTCCTAACCAGTAAAGATTTTGAACTTGAGGAAGCGGTCGCCACGACCCTTGCCCAGATCGCCTGCTACGAGAACGAACTTCCCCAAGGAAGCCCCTCCTCACCTGTAATCTCCAACCTAATTGGTAATATCTTAGATATCCGCCTCGTACGAATGGCAAAAAAAGCTGGGTGCACCTATAGCCGCTATGCGGATGACATTACGTTCTCCACTCGTGACAAGAAATTCCCTGCGTTAATTGCAGTTCAAGACTCGACCGCAAATTGGGTTCCGAGTGTTGAATTGACCGGCTCAATTAAACGAGCTGGTTTTGAGATCAACGAAAATAAGATCTCAATGCAATATTGGACCAATCGACAATCTGTGACCGGACTCGTTGTGAATAAGAAGGCTAACATTCCAGCCAATTATTACCGACAGGCGCGAGCAATGTGCGATTCTCTATTTAGGACGGGCTCATTCTACATTGGAAAAGAAATTCGGTGGGGTCAGCCAAAAGATAGCGATACGCCTGTAATTGGTTCCGTAAATCAATTGAGGGGAGTACTCAGCTATATTTACAACGTTAAAAAAATGCACGACGACAGAAAAATACAAGATAAATGGGAAAACCCGACAGCCATACATGAACTTATGCGTAGGTTTTTATATTTTGAGAAATTTCACACCCTTTCTAAACCTCTCATCTTTTGTGAAGGCAAGACTGACAACGTCTATCTAAAGTGCGCGCTCAAATCTCTGAATGCACATTTTCCAAAACTTATTTCGTTATCTGGACCAGATACTTCTTGGCATTTAGACTTTTTCAAACACTCAGACAGAAATTTAGAATTGATGCAGTTCTCGGGTGGGACCGGGGATTTTCCTTCATTTATTCATCATTACAAAGCCAGGATGGCTCGATATCTCTGTCCTGGCAGAAAGGCACCAGTCATACTTTTGATTGATCAAGACTCTGGCGCAAAAGAGGTGTTTAAAAAAGCGTCTCAAATTACGGGGAAGAAAGTTGATGGCCACGCCGAATTTTATCACTTAGTCGAAAATTTATATCTAGTGACGATTCCCTTACTCAAAGGCTCGAAAGAAACGATGATCGAGGATCTTTTCTTCAAGCCCGTTACATCAAAAAAAATTGAAGGAAAAAAATTCAACCCTGACACTAAAACCTTCGACAGAAATACAGAGTACGGAAAACAAATATTTGCGGAAAAAGTCGTGAAAGCTGGCCAAAGCACGATAAATTTCTCGAGGTTCCGGAAATTATTAAAGCGCATCGAAGCTGCGATCATTGATTTCGATACCAAAGTTGGAAGCGCTGGCACATCACCTTGATCATGCATTGCGAACACGACTTGGTTCATTTTTTTATCCGTGACACATCTTCCGCAAGTATATCCACCTAAAGACCATGTTGGGGGAACAATTGGCGACGACGACTGACCATCGTCCACCACCCCACCGAATACGAAAAGGCCGGGCAATGCCCGGCCTTTTCTTTTATCTGTTGCGCGGCGGCGTCACGCTCCGAGATACGCCCTCCGAAACGCGATCCGGCATTCCGCCGGGTTGAAGTTGCGCTTGAAAGCCGTGGGGTCGCCGGGCAGCACGCGGCACCACAGGAAGCGGGGGCCGGGCTGGTTGCGAATGAAGTCATGGGCATCCGCGATCTGATCGGCCGAGGTGATTTCCTTCACGCTGGGGATGCCCGAACCCTGGGCAATCATCGCGAGGTTGGTGCGCTGGGCCGTGTGGCCTTCCTGGCCGCCGGTTTCGCCATGGGTGCCGTTGTCGATGCAGACGATGGTCAGGTTGGCCGGGGCCTGCGTCGCCACCGTGTTGAGGGAGCCCAAACCCATTTGCAGTTCCCCGTCGCCGGTGATGACGGCGACCTGCTTTTCCGGGGCCGAGAGCGCCATGCCCAGGCCCGTGGCGACGGCCGAGCCCATGCAGCCGGCCATGGTGAACAGGTTGGGACCGTCGTTGGTCAGCCCGGCCGCGTCCTTGGACGAGCCCGCCAGGCCCGAGACGAACAGCCAGTTGTCCTTGTCCGGGAACAGGGGCGCCAGAAGCTCGCGGCGGTCGAGGGTAATCTTGGTCATGTGATGGTCTCCCAAAACTTTTGATCTGCACAAATCGTCGTCGGTCGCCTTTCGGCGCCCTCGGGATTTGTGACTAGAACGCCTTCGCGCCCAGGAATTTCTGGGTCAGGATCAGGGCCGCGCCCTGGTTGTTGCGGAAGGCGGCGTTGATGGCGGCCTGGGCGGCGGCCTCAAGCTCGTCACGGCGGTCGACGTGGAACACCATGACGCCCATGGCCTCGAAAATCTTATCGACGGCCTGGCCCATGGGGTACTGCCAGGGGTTCTGCTCCCCATAGTTGCCGCGCATGGAGACCATCATCAGGCAGGGGAAATTGCCGCCCTTGGAAAAACTGAGGTAGTTGGGGCAGTTGCCGACACCCGACGACTGCATCATCAGCACCGATTTCTTGCCCACCAGATCGGCGCCCGCCGCCATGGCGACGCCCTCTTCCTCGGTGGTCAGCAGGACCAGCCGGGTTTCGTTGTCTTCCTCGGCCAGTTCGGCCAGGCGCGCGTTGCCCGCGTCGGGGATATAGGTGAACAGATCCACGCCCGCGTCCTTGAACTGACGGAACAGAACCTGCGACCACTCGTCGTGGGGATGCTTGGACATCTTTTGTATTTCCTCCCTAGTCCGGCTTGGGCCGGTTGCGGGCGTTTTGACCGCCCTTTCATCATCATTGTATACAATCCCGGCGGGCCGGACGGAACCCCCCTCGTGGTCCGCATCACCTATCCGGTTTCCGCCTGCGCACACCCGCGCTACCATGGGGCGTCGATCACATAAAAATCGGGAGCCCCCCATGAAACGCCTGCTCGCTGGCCTTACCTTCGCTGGCCTGGCCGTCGCCGCCCTGATCTTTGCTCTGCCTGCCACGGTCAGCGCCCATGACACGGGCAAGCTGCACTTCCACGGCGAACAATTGGGCCAAGCCCCGGGCCATGTCTGTTTCAGCAACTGCATCGAACAGAACGGTGCGGACGCCAAGGCCTCCTGCGCCATGCAATGCGGCGTTGCAGGTAATTCGGGATCGGGCATGGGCCAGGGGCAGAAGGACTGCGGCGCCCTGTTCAAGCAATGCCGCAAGGCCTGCGGGTCGGACAAGGCCTGCCAGACCCAGTGCCGCGAAGCGCGCAAGCAGTGTTATTAGGCTAAGACAGCCTGCGCCCCCCCGGCCCTATTTGCCGGACAGGATTTCCTTACAGATCACCGCCAATTCGCCCGTGGCGGCGTCGTTCAAGGGCTGACCGTTGAAGGTCATGGCGCCGGTGTTGATGTTGAAGCGCACGGTGCCGACATTCAGTTCCATTCCCGCACTTTTCGCCACGGTTTCCCGCGCCGATAAGGCCGCCGCATCGGCGGCGGTCGAGGCCGAGGCCGCCGTCGCGGCGGCGGTGACGGCGGTCTGATCATCGGCGCCGGAGACATAACCCGCACTTTCGGCCGCGCTGAGCGCCGCGTTGGCGCCCGACAGGGCCGCCGACACATCGTTGGCGGAGGCCGCGTTCTGGGTCGCCGTGTAATAAGACTGTGTGGCGGAAAGTCCCGTCTGCGCCGTCTCGGCGGCGGCGGTCGCCGTGGCGGCGGCTTCGGCCAGGGCCGCGTCATTGGGTGCTGCGGCGGCGGCGGTCGTGGCGGCCTCGGCGGCGGCGGCGGCATTGTCGTAGGTGGTCTGGGCGGCGGCCAGGGATTGTGTGGCCGACGACACGGCAGCGTCCGTCGCGGCGGCCGATTTTTCGGCGGCCAGGGCGGCGGCCTTATCCGCCGCCAATTGGTCCTCCGCCCCGCCCAGATAGGCGGTCAGGTCCTTGGTCACGTTGAATTCGAAAACGTCGGGCAGCACCATCTTGAAGCCGCCCGACAGGTCGGCCGGGGCCACGGCCTTGCCGCGCGCGTCGACGCCCGGCTTGTAGGCGACGTCGCCGCTGGGCTGATGGCGGAGCACCCGGCGGCAGTCCCGTTTCGTGATCCGTGCCTTGGCGGCGGGCGGCGGCGCTTCCGAAGCGGCACCCGGCGGTGTTTGCGCGGCGGCGGGGCCGGCCAGCAGAACAGCCGCCAACACGGCGACCACCGTCAAACAGGATGCGAATCTTGATATCGTCATGGCCATATGTCCGTCCCTGACCCGATTGTGGGCATTTTCCTCGGATCCCGTGTCGATTCCGTTAACGGCACTGCCCCCGCCACGCCATCCGGCACAAGATATATGGGCGTGAATTCAATAAATTACATCATTGAGCGGCACATCCCTGAAAAAGGGGCGGCAACGTTCATGATTGGGTGATAATATTAACCATACCCTCCCATTGGATGCTTGGTGGATGCGTGGGGAGGGATATGGATAAAGGGGAGCAACGGTGAACCTCTATGTTGCAGGGGCTGCTCTTGGCGGCACGATGACGGCGGCCGTCGCCGCCGTTTGGATTCTCGGTCCGGGCGGCTCGATCGACGGGGTCGGCGCACAATCGGCAGCGCGCGTCGGCCAAGTCTATGACATGCAGGTCTCGCCCTATTTGGCGCGGGTCGATTACCAGGGCGGATCATCGGCCCTGGTGCCCATTTCCATCGCCTTCCGGGTGACCGACAAGCAGGCGGGGACCGAGTTCTGCCGCGACCTCGCGCGCATCCAGATGGAAGTCAAATCCTTCATGCAGACCAATGTGCGGGGGCCGTTCTCCTGGCCGAACATCGCCGCCTCGGGCCTGGACAAGAAGCTGGCCGACCGCGTCAACAGCGCCCTCGGCCGCCATGTTGTCGACCGTGTGTTCATGGCCGCAGGCGACCAGGGCGTGGGCGAACGCCCGGTCAACTGCGCCCGCCTGGCACGCATGTAGCCCGGCGCCTTCCGCAACCGCATTTTTCCGATGTATCAGGACATCTCCGGGCGTGACTCACGGGTGGGTTCGCGATAGAAGCACCCCATGTCTCAGGCATCACACAGCGATCTTCACGCGGAAAAAATCCTGATCGTCGATTTCGGCTCCCAGGTGACGCAATTGATCGCGCGCCGGGTCCGGGAATCCGGCGTTTACTGCGAAATTCACCCCTTCAACAGCGTCGACGAAGCCTTCATCCAGGCGTTCGGCCCCAAGGGCGTGATTCTGTCGGGCGGGCCGGCCTCCGTCCATGAACAGACGACGCCCCGGGCCCCCCAGGCCTTGTTCGACACGGCGTCGGCCGTGGGCGGCCTGCCCGTGCTCGGCATCTGCTACGGCGAACAGACCATGGTCGCCCAGACCGGCGGCGAGGTCGAACCCTCCAACCACCGCGAATTCGGCCGCGCCTTCATCCAGGTGACCGAGGATTGCCCCCTGTTCGACGGCGTGTGGGCCAAGGGCGAAAAGCATCAGGTCTGGATGAGCCACGGCGACAAGATCATCCGCGTGCCCGACGGCTTCCGCCCCGTGGCCGTGTCCGACGGATCGCCCTTCGCCGCCATCGCCCACGATAGCGGGCGCATGTTCGGCGTGCAGTTCCACCCCGAGGTCGTGCACACCCCCGACGGGGCCAAACTGCTGGCCAATTTCGTGCACAAGATCGCGGGTTGTGCCGGCGATTGGACCATGGCCGCGTTCAAGGACGAAGCCATCCAGAAGGTCCGTGACCAGGTCGGCGACGGCCGGGTGATCTGCGGGCTGTCAGGCGGTGTCGATTCCTCCGTCGTCGCCGTGCTGCTGCACGAAGCGATCGGCGATCAGCTAACTTGCGTGTTCGTCGACCACGGCCTGATGCGCGAGGGCGAGGCCGATCAGGTCGTCTCCCTGTTCCGCGACACCTACAACATCCCCCTTGTCCACCGCGACGCCAGTGACCTGTTCCTGGGCGAACTGGACGGCGTGACCGACCCCGAGGTCAAACGCAAGACCATCGGCAAGCTGTTCATCGACGTGTTCGAGGAAGAGGCCAAGAACGTCGGCGGCGCCAAGTTCCTGGCCCAGGGCACGCTCTATCCCGACGTCATCGAAAGCGTGTCGTTCACGGGCGGGCCCAGCGTCACCATCAAGTCCCATCACAACGTGGGCGGCCTGCCGGAACGCATGGATATGGCCCTGGTCGAACCCTTGCGCGAACTGTTCAAGGACGAGGTCCGCGCACTCGGCCGTGAATTGGGCCTGCCAGAAACCTTCGTCGGCCGCCACCCCTTCCCCGGCCCCGGCCTGGCGATCCGCATTCCGGGTGCGATCTCGCGCGACAAGCTCGATATCCTGCGCAAGGCCGACGTGATCTATCTGGAAGAAATCCGCAACGCCGGGCTGTATGACACCATCTGGCAGGCCTTCGCCGTGCTGCTGCCGGTGCAGACCGTTGGCGTGATGGGCGACGCCCGGACCTATGATTTCGTCTGCGCCCTGCGCGCCGTGACCTCGACCGACGGCATGACCGCGGATTACTACCCCTTCGACCACGAATTCCTGGGCCGTACGGCCAACCGCATCATCAACGAGGTCAAGGGCATCAACCGCGTCGTCTACGACGTGACGTCGAAGCCGCCCGGCACGATCGAGTGGGAATAGCTTTGCCTGATCCGGCAATCGGCTAAAGTACGGCCATGTCCCGGCTCGAACGCTTCCTCATTCTCGGCATCCTGTTCCTCGGCGTCCTGCGGGTGCTCCTCGGCATCATCGTCGACCATCCCTCCGTCGCACCGCAAGCGGCAGCGCCCACAATGGATGAGCCGGATACCGTCCCCGACGGGACCTACGACTGGAACCCGGCCGCGTTCACCCGGCGCGGTATTCCGGCCAAGCTGACGCTGATGCCGGACGGCCGCGTGCCCGACACCTTTCGCCTGACCGACACGCAAAAGGCCTTCGTCTACGCGGCGATGATCGACAGCTACGACAGTATGCTGACCCGCGCAAAGCGCGATTGCGCCCCCGACATGCATCGCGACATCGTACGCTGGCAGGCACGTCACGCCGCCATCATCACCGACGCAACGCGGATCCTCGATCTGCTGACACCCGGTCGGAACAACGCCCGCCAAGCCCACGACAGCATGCCGCA
The DNA here is from genome assembly GCA_048263775.1 of Rhodospirillales bacterium. Lineage (GTDB taxonomy): Bacteria > Pseudomonadota > Alphaproteobacteria > Rhodospirillales > Casp-alpha2 > UBA1479. The sequence continues at coordinate 102,101 of JBLXDU010000007.1, read as the reverse complement.
GGACGTCTTCGCCACACGCATGTGCCCGACCATCGAGCATTACGTCCGGACCGGGGCCTACGACCCCCACCCGGAAGCGGTCGACCGCTTGGCCCACGCGGCCCGCAGCACCGCATCACGCTAACGGAACCTCGCGAATCCGCCCGTTCCGGCGGCCGAAACGGGCCGCACCGGCCCCCGCCAACCGCGGCGCCATGCCTGTTCGCCATGCGAATTTGGCAGCCCACATACCCTTCCCGCGCATAAACACAACATATAGTGTTTAATGGCCATAATTAAGCCGCATATACCCTATACAGAGGATATACATACTTAAGGCCTATTGAATATGAGGTCCCGCAAGCGTAGTTATCCACAGGCTCTTGACATGAGAACAAAATAAGAACATTTTGGGAGTCAGATTGGAGTTTGCCATGAACGCCCACCACCAAGCCCAAGCCCTCCCGCAGCCGGACACCGGCTTCGACACCGACATCGAGCAACCCGACCGGGAAACGGTCGAGGTTACCTACTATCCCGTTCTGAAGAATCAGGCGCTCGGTCGCCGCATGACGCGGACATTCGCCGCGCGGCGGGGCGAGAATCCCTTCAAGGCCGCCGAACGGGAATTGGCGCGCCGCTACAAGGTGCGCGACTACCTGATCTTCGACGCCCATCTGGCGCAGACCGGGTTTCTCGAGCGGGCTGAATTCTAAGGAATACTCTTGAGGATGCGGCGGCGGGCCGGCGTCAGCCGGCCTGCTGTTGCACGACCTTGGCGCGGAACAGGCCGAGAAGTTCGTGCAGTTCCTTGCTCAAAGCACCCTGATGGCCTTTCAGGCCCTGCCGGAACACGGCCTTCATGGCCATGATGTGAACGCGAATGACATCAAGATCGCGGGCCTTCAGACGTGGCCGTCCTTCCAGATACTTGCACATCGAATCACCGACCACGGAAATCAGGGGAAAGCCGAAGCTGCCGCCCTGCCCGCGGGCCTCGTGGGTCATGTCGTAAAGCTGCTTGAGCCGCGCCGGGTCGGCCCGCCCGGACCGTGAGGTCTCGACAAAGGACTGCCAGAGTTTTTCCAGGTCATCCACTGCCCAGCCCTGATATTGCCCGATCAGGTCGTCGGCGGCATTCACCGCCTGCAGGATCGCCTGTTCCATGGACGGCCCACCGGGGCGAACCTTCTGGCTGATGTGCTTCTGCGGCTTCAGGAAGCGGGTTTCTGCCATGATTGTGCTTATGCCCCGCTGCGTCGTTCTTTGCCGCGAAATTCGCGCCGCTTGGTCGACCGACGGTCCGGGCCGAAATATCCGCCCGTGGATTCCACGTATTGGCGCTTGTCCTGCACCGAAGTGACCAAACGCTTGTACAGGGACGCAGCCGAGATCGGCTTGGCCAGAAAGGAATTGATGCCGGCGTCACGCGCTTCCTCGACCCGCTTCATTTCCGTGTAACCGGTCAGCATGATGATCGGCACGAAACGGTTGGGCACGTTGGCGCCCTTGCGGATGCGTTCAACGAACTCCAACCCCGACACGGGCGCCATGTTCCAGTCGGTGATGATCAGGTCCGGGTCCATGTTGACCACAAGGTCATAGGCTTCCTCGGCATCCGACGACACCGTGACTTCCTTGATTCCGAATCCTTCAAGGAAGGTGCGCACAAGCTCCCGCATGTGGAAGCTGTCGTCCACCACCAAAATCCGCAATGCGCTGAAGTCGTATCCGTCGCTCATCGATGCTTTATGACCGGCGGATGCCGGGACGCTTTCCCAACTCGTTTCAAGGCTCATGGGCCACTATCCAAACTTTTGCCCCCTAGGGCAATCCTACAGCTTAAACTGACAAAAACCTGAACACCGAGACACGTTTTCGTGGTGCGTTATTTGGCTGTTCATCCAATTGACCCGGCTTATACACGGATTATTCGACGTCCCTTATATGACTTAAGTCGACATCGCTGCTTGCGATCAGCCCGCGCAAACCCAACTATATGAACCGACTTCTTTTTCAGGATGACACGGCCCATGCGGCGCGATCACGCTGACCCCGCCAACAGCCCCCGCCGGAACGACTGGCAGACCATCAAGACCCTGGCGCCCTACTTATGGCCCCCGGGCGAAGCATCCTTGCGCCTGCGCGTCGTGCTCGCGATGGTCTTTCTTGCTGCGGCCAAGGGTGCCAGCGTCGCCGTTCCTTACGTCTACAAGCAGGCGATCGACGCCCTGGACATGAAGGACGGCGCCGTGATCGTCGTGCCGGTCATGATCCTGGTCGCCTATGGTGTCGCCCGCGTGCTGTCCCAAGCCCTGGGCGAACTGCGCGATGCCGTGTTCGCCAAGGTCGCCCAACGCGCCATTCGCCAGGCCGGGCTCAAGACCTTCCGCCACCTGCACCGGCTAAGCTTACGCTTCCACCTGGACCGCAAGACCGGCGGCGTCAGCCGCGCGGTGGAACGCGGCACCAAGGGCATTGAATTCCTGCTCCGCTTCATGCTGTTCAACGTCGTGCCGACCCTGGTCGAGGTCGTCCTGACCTGCGGCATCCTGTGGTACCTGTTCGGCATTTGGATGGCGTTGGTCGCGTTCCTGACCATCGGCATCTACATCTTCTGGACATTGGCCGTCACGGAATGGCGTATCCAGTTCCGTCGCACCATGAACGACACCGACAACGAGGCCAACACCAAGGCCATCGACAGTCTGCTGAACTTCGAGACGGTGAAGTACTTCGGCAACGAGGACCACGAAAGCAGACGTTTCGACAAGGCCCTGGCGCGCTACGAGGACGCGGCGGTGAAGTCCAACACCTCCCTGGCCCTGCTCAACATCGGTCAAGGCGCCATCATCGCCGTCGGCCTGACGATTATCATGTGGATGGCCGCAGAGGGCGTGGTTGCCGGCACCATGACCATCGGCGACTTCGCCATGGTCAACGCCTACCTGATTCAGTTGTACATGCCGCTCAACTTCCTGGGGTTCGTCTATCGCGAGATCAAACAATCGCTGATCGACATGGAACAGATGTTCCGTCTGCTTGATGAGAACCCTGAAGTCGCCGACAGCCCCGGCGCGGCCCCGCTGGCGATCAAGGGCGGCGAATTGCGGTTCGAGAACGTGTCCTTCGCCTATGATGCCCGGCGCGAGGTTCTGAACGACATTTCCTTTACCGTGCCGGCGGGCAAGACCGTCGCCATCGTCGGCCCATCAGGCTCCGGCAAGTCGACCATCTCGCGCCTGCTGTTCCGGTTCTATGACGTGTCCGGCGGGCGCATCACCATCGACGGCCAGGACGTCCGTGACCTGACCCAGGTGTCCCTGCGCGCCGCCATCGGCATGGTCCCTCAGGACACGGTGCTGTTCAACGACACGGTGTTCTACAACATCGCCTACGGTCGTCCCGGCGCCAGCCCGGCCGAGGTCGAGGGCGCCGCCCGCACGGCGCAGATTCACGACTTCATCATGGCCCTGCCCGATGGCTATCAGTCCACGGTCGGCGAACGGGGGCTGAAACTGTCCGGCGGCGAAAAGCAACGCGTGGCCATCGCCCGCACAGTGCTGAAGGCACCGGCGATCCTGATCTTTGACGAGGCAACCTCGGCTCTCGACTCGCGCACGGAACAGGACATCGTCCAAGCGTTGAAAACCGTGTCCAAGGACCGCACCACCGTCACAGTGGCGCACCGCCTGTCGACCGTGGTCGATGCCGACGAGATTCTAGTGCTGGAAGCCGGACGCATCGTCGAACGCGGCAGCCACCCGGACCTGTTGAAGAAAAACGGGCGCTATGCCGATATGTGGGCCCGTCAACAGCAGCAGGAAAAGGCCCGCGAAGCCCTGGCCGATGACGACATGGGCATCAGCGTACGCGCCGCCGCCGAAAGCCCGGCGACCGAATAACCCCTGTCCGCCTGCAATGGTTCGGTGAATGACGAGCCATTGGCTCTTTGATCCGGGATCATTCCCCGCTAAGCCATACGATCCATCCCCCATCCAAGCGGAACATCATGGGCATATTGGAATTAATGATCCTGGCCGGCGCGCTTGCGGGCGGCTTCGTATCGGGGCTGACCGGGTTCGGGACCGGTTTGACGGCGCTGGCGGTCTGGCTGACCGTGATCGAGCCGGCGGTCGCCGCTCCTCTGGTCGTCATCTGTTCGCTGATCTCCCAATTCTTCACCCTACCCGCGATCTGGCATGCCATTTCCTGGCCGCGCGTCCTGCCGTTCATCGTCGGTGGCGTGGTCGGCGTGCCGCTCGGCACGATGATTCTGCCGATGGTTTCGGTTGATGGCTTCAAGCTGTTCTTCGCAATCTTCCTGGTGCTCTACTGCGCCTTCACCCTGGCGCAACGATCCGCGCCCAAGCTTGCCTGGGGCGGCAAGCTGGCCAACGCCATCGTCGGCCTGGGCGGCGGGGTACTGGGCGGCCTGACCGGCCTGTCCGGCCCGCTGCCGACCATCTGGGCGACCCTGCGTGGCTGGTCCAAGGACGAAAAGCGGGGCGTGTTCCAAGGCTACAACACGGCCATCCTGCTGCTTGCCGTGGTCACCCAGGCAATCGGCGGATTCATGACCCTGGAAGTCGGGCGGGTAGCCCTGATCGCCTTCCCCGCCACGGTTGCCGGTTCCTGGATCGGGCGCAAAATCTACGGCCGCCTCGGCGACAGCTCGTTCAACCAGGTCGTCCTGGCGCTGCTGATGTTTTCCGGCCTGTCGATGATCGTGGCCATCGTCTGGCCGGGCTGATCGATAACGCCTAGCGCGCGATCCAGCCTCCGCCGAGCACACGGTCGCCCTGATAGAACACGCAGGCTTGGCCGGGCGCCACGCCGTTCTGGGGTTCATCGAACGTCACCGCGGCTGTGTCGTCGCCGGTGCCGAACAGGGTGGCAGCCACGGGTTTGAACATCGATCTGATCTTGACCTCGACCCGGTGCACCTTGGCCCGCAGGGGACCGTCGCCCAGCCAATTGACCTCATGCACGTTCAGGCTTTCCCGGCCCAAGGCGGCCTTGGGCCCGACGACGACGCGCCGGGTTTCGGGTTCCAGCCGAAGCACATAAAGCGGGTCACCCATCCCGCCGATGCCGATGCCTTTTCGCTGGCCGACAGTGAAGTGGATGATGCCGTCATGGCGGCCCAGCACCTTGCCCGCCTGATCGACGATGTCGCCGGGGTCATGGGCTTCCGGGCGCAGGCGTTCGACGATGCGGGCATAATTGCCGTCGGGCACGAAACAGATGTCCATGCTTTCCGGCTTATCCGCAACCGCCAGTCCCAGGCGCGTCGCATGGGCCCGTGTTTCCGCCTTGTCCATACCGCCCAGCGGGAAGCGCAGAAAATCCAACTGCGCGCCCGTGGTGGCGAACAGGAAGTAGCTCTGGTCCTTGGACGCGTCGGCGGCGCGGTGCAGTTCGGACCCCGCCGCCCCCTGAACACGGCGCACGTAATGGCCGGTGACCAGGGCGTCGGCGCCCAGTTCCTGCGCTTGGCCCAGCATGTCCTTGAACTTCACCGTCTGATTACAGCGTACGCAGGGGATGGGCGTTTCGCCACGCAGGTAGGTGTCGGCGAAGTCGTCCATGACCTGGTCCTTGAACCGGCTTTCGTAGTTCAGGACGTAATGGGGAAAGCCCAATTGATCGGCGACGCGCCGCGCGTCGAAGATGTCCTTGCCGGCACAGCAGGTCTTCTGCCCTGGGCTTGGTTCACCTTGGTCGTACAACTGCATGGTCATACCGACCACGTCGTAGCCCGCTTCCCGCACGAGCGCGGCCGCGGTCGAACTATCGACACCGCCGGACATGGCGACGACGACGCGGGTGTCCTTAGGGTTCTTTCCCAGGCCCAGATCAATCACGGGGGTGCTCATGGGGCGGAATATAGGGCTTTCACCGAGGGAAACAAGGCACCCGCGCAAGGCGCTTATGCCGCCGGCGGTGTGCGCGGCCCCCTGGTGTCCGTCGCCGCCTCGTCGGCCGCGCCTAGTTCATCAAGGGTCTTCAACGTGACGGAGCGGAAATCCCGGCGATAAAGCACCAGCAGAACCCAGACCGTCGTGCCGAACAGCATCAGCGGATGAATGAACCAGGGTAGCAGGGCCAGGGCGAAATAATAGGACCGAAGCCCCCGGTTGAAGTTGTCCTGGGCGCGCGACAGGATCAACGCCGCCCGGGGTGGGAACTGGGCCGTAATCGCGGCGTCGCATTGCCCGGCATGGGGGGCGGCCCCGATCATCACCAGGGTGTAATTGAACTGGCGTAGACACCAGGCGAATTTGAAGAAGGCATAGACGAACACCAGCACCAGGATAAACACACGGAATTCCATCAACCGCCGGGATGCCGGTTGCGCCATGGACACGTCATGGATGATGACGCGCAGATCCTCGATCTGGCCCAACAATGCCACGATCCCGGCCAATACCAGCAACGTGGTGGAAATGAACAGACTGCCTGATCGGATGTAGGAATTGACGATCTGCACGTCGGCCATGCGGTTGTCCCGCTCCAACATGCGTTCCATCCAGCGCAGACGGTAATCATGCAGCACGACCGCCATCGGCCGTTTGCCCCAGGCGATCTGGTCGGCAAGCATCGTATAAAGCGTCGCCCCGGCGAAAAACCAGGTAAGCGCCAGGGCATCCAGCAGCGGAATGGATGTGTTAAACAACATGGTCTCGCTTAGCGACATGAAACCCTCTCATCGGCTGGAACGTCGACCTGCACTATCGGTCTATGTCATTCGGTCTGCAAATAGGTTACACACGAATTTCGCCCTAAGCAGGTCTAAGAGGCCAGGATGCCAGGGAAGAAAGAGCCGCGAAGTCTAACGGAAAGCGCATTGATCGCCAGGATTGACGCCCTGGAGACCGAGCTTGCGCAGCTGCGCGCCCATGCCCGTTCGCAAAACATCCGGCTGCCGACCGCGGGCGGCCCTGCCGCTCAGGCCGTCCCCGCCCTGGTCGATGCCCTGGAACGGGTCGATGACGGTGTCGTGGTCTACGATGCCGAGGATCGCCTGGTTTTCGTCAACAAGGCCTACCTGCGATACCTGCCCGAGGACTTGAAGGCGATCTATGTCCCGGGTGCCGTGTTCGAAGACCTTGTCCGCGCCCATACGGACCGCGGCCTGATCGACCAGGCGATCGGCCGCGAGGAGGAATTCATCCGCATCCGCCTGGACCGCCACCGCAATGCCATGGGCCTGCCGGCACACCGGTTCGCCAACGGTATCTGGTACGAACTCATGGAATACCGCCTGCAGGACGGCGGCATCCTGACCATCCGCCGCGACGTCAGCGAATGGATCGCCGTCACCACGGCCCTGCGTGAGAACGAGGAGCGGTTCCGTGATTTCGCCGAAGCCTCCCAGGACTGGCTATGGGAAATGGACGAGAACCTGCGGTTCTCCTATTTCTCCGACCGTTTCTACTGGGCGTCGGGCGTGCGTCCGGAACAGCTATTGGGCCGGTCGCGCCGGGAATCCCTGTGGGACAATCCGGACGAAGAACCCTGGAAAAGCCATATCGCCGACCTGGAGGCGCATCGCTCGTTCCGCGATTTCATCCATTCCCGCGTCCGTCCCGACGGCGAGGTCAACTATCTGGCAATCAGCGGCAAGCCCGTCTACGACAAGGACGGTGCCTTCAAGGGCTATCGCGGCACGGGGCGCAACATCACCAAGCAATGGCGCGCGGAACGGGACTTGGCCCAAGCCAAGGAAGCGGCCGAACGCGCCAACCGCGCCAAGACCGAATTCCTCGCCAACATGAGCCACGAGTTCCGCACGCCGCTGAATTCGATCATCGGATATTCGGAACTCATCGGCATGGGCACCCTTGGCCCCCTGGGCAACGAGAAATATGCCGAATATATCGCCAACATCAAACACTCGGGACGTCACCTGCTGGAACTAATCAGTGACGTATTGGACATTTCCCTGATCGAGGCCGGAGAGATTCAATTTCAGGAGGAAATTTTCGACATCGGCGCCGCGGTCGAGGCCTGCGTCACCTTGATGGAGGAAGAGGCCAAACAGGCGAACATCACCTTGGAAGCCCACTTGGCAACAATGCCGCCGTTCATGGGCGACGAGCGGCGGTTGCGTCAGATCGTCATCAACCTGATGTCGAACGCGATCAAATTCACACCCGACAACGGCGCCGTGCGGGTCGACCTTGAAAAAACCGCCGAAGGCGGCCTGCTGATCCGTGTCTCTGATACCGGCATCGGCATCGCCGAAAAGGATTGGGAAAAAGTCCTCAGCCCCTTCGGCCAAGCTGAAGGGCCCCTTGCCAGGCGTTTCAAGGGTGTCGGCCTGGGGTTGCCGCTGGTCAAGAATCTGGCGGAAATGCACGACGGCACGTTGGAACTGGACAGCAATCCCGGCAAAGGCACGGCGGTCACCGTCCGCTTTCCAGCGGCGCGGCTTCGGGTCATGGAAAGCGGCTGACGGTCAGTCCCGCTCGTCAAGCCAAGCCATCTGAATGGCCTCCAGAACCTTTTCGTTGGATTTCTGTGGGTCGTCGTCGAAGCCAGGCAGTTCCTGGACCCATTTCCACAGGTCCGTGAATCGCAGGTTGACCACATCCGCGTCGGGATGGGCCTCTTCCAACTCGATGGCGATGTCGATGGTGTCGGTCCAGCGCAGTCCCATCGGAACCTCCCTTAATCCGGGTCAGACCTTGCGGTCGACCATCATGTTGCGGGTCGCCTTGGGCAGGGTCACCTTGAGGCCGTCCAAGTCCTCGCTCATGACGATCTGGCAGCCGAGGCGCGAGGTATGGGTCAGCCCGAAGGCAAGATCGAGCATGTCCTCTTCGTTCTCGCTCGCCTCATCCAGCTTGGCGTAAAAATCCGGATCGACAACCACATGGCAAGTCGAACAGGCAAGCGAGCCTTCGCAGGCGCCCTCCAGGTCGATACCGTTGCGGTGCGCGACCTCAAGGACGGACAGGCCTTCCGGTGCGTCGACTTCCTTAGGCGTGCCGTCGGGCAGCACAAAGGTCATTTTGAACATCTTTGTCATGATTTTTTTCGTTCCTCGTTCCGTCAGTCACCAACGTCGGCGGACTTGCGCGCATGGTTATAATCGCGCGCGACATCGTCCCGTTCGTGGGCAGCCTCATCCAGGCGGTCGACATCGACGCCGCGCAGGGCCGCGCGGATGCCGCGGTCCATGCGTTTTTCGGCGAAGGATCGCGTGCCTTCTTCCAATTTCTCAACCGCATTGTTAATGGCGTCGCGGTCGTCGCCGGCGATCGCCGCCTCCGTCATCGCCAAAAGTGCAGTGATTTCCGTGCGCTCGCCATCGTCCAACAAATCGCCGTCGATCTCCATCGCGGCCTTGACCGCGCCCAGGGCACGGCCGGCCTCGACCCGTGCCTCGGCGATCAGACGCTGCGTCATGTCTTCCTTGGCATTCTTCATGCTGTCGTAAAGCATCTGCGACATCTCGTCCTCGGACAGCCCATAGGACGGCTTGACCTCGATGCTCTGTTCCGTGCCGGTGGTTTCCTCGCGGGCACTGACGGTCATCAGGCCGTCGGCGTCCACCGCATAGGTCACGCGGATGCGCGCCGCGCCCGCGACCATGGGCGGAATACCGCGCAGGGTGAAGCGCGCCAAGGATCGGTTCTGGTCGACCATTTCCCGCTCGCCCTGAACCACATGCACGGCCATGGCGGTCTGGCCATCCTGATAGGTCGTGAACTCCTGCGCCTTGGCCACCGGAATCGGCGTGTTGCGGGGGATGATCTTTTCCGTCAGCCCACCCATGGTCTCGATCCCGAGGGACAGGGGGGTGACATCAAGCAGCAGGGTGTCCGAGCCCACGGTCAAGGCCTCGGCCTGCAATGCGGCACCCACGGCGACCACTTCGTCCGGGTCGATGTCGGCAAGCGGCTCACGCCCGAACAATTCCGCGACCTTGCGGCGGACCAGGGGGACGCGGGTCGAGCCACCGACCAGGACCACGCCCTTGACGTCGTCCGGCGTGACATCGGCGTCGTCGAGAACGTCCTCGCAGATGCGCAGCGTGCGGGCAACCAGGGGCGCGATCAAATCTTCGAAGGCCGCACGGTCGAGGGAGAACGATTGCTGCTCATCCCCCATCTCCAGCGCCCAGGAACCGCTTTCCGCATCGCTCAGGTCTTCCTTGACCTGACGGGCAATGGCGATGGCCTGCTTGACCGCGCCGGCACCCGGCGTTTCGCCGGTCCAGTCCTTGAGGAAATGTTCGGCGATGGCGTGGTCGAAATCGTCACCGCCAAGTGCCGCGTCGCCGCTTGTCGCCAGAACCTGGAACACGCCCTTTTCCATGCGCAGTAGCGAGATGTCGAAAGTACCACCGCCCAGATCGTAAACGGCGTAAAGGCCTTCGGCCTCCTTATCCAGGCCATAGGCCAGCGCCGCCGCCGTCGGTTCGTTGACCAGGCGCAGAACCTCGAGCCCTGCCAGCCGGGCCGCATCCTTGGTCGCCGTGCGTGCCGCGTCGTCGAAATAGGCAGGCACGGTGATGACGGCGCGGGTCACCTCGCGGTCAAGGACGTCTTCGGCCCGTTCCTTCAAGGCCGTCAGGATATGTCCGGAAATCTCCACCGGCGTCAGCTTGCGGCCGCCGACGTTGATGCGCACCATGGCGGCGCCGTCTTCCGACGGCTCGACCTGAAACGGCAGATGGCCGGCCACCGCCTTGATGTCGCCGATGCCGCGGCCCATCAGGCGTTTGATGGAGCTGACGACGCTGTCCGGGCGCATGGCGATCAGACTTTTCGCCAACCCGCCGACGATGGGGGAACCGTCAGGCGCATAGGCGACGACGGAAGGCACCAGGGCTTGTCCGTCTTCGTCACGCAGCACTTCCGCCTTGCCGTCGACGACAACGGCGGTCACGCAATTGGTGGTGCCCAGGTCGATACCGACGGCGACATTGGCGTCACCTTCATGGGGGGCCGGGGTTTCGCCGGGCTCGTGAATCTGCAACAGCGCCATGGCTCAGCCCCTTCCCCGTAACTCGGCACGGCGGGCGCGCGTATCATCGGCCAGCTTCCGCAGATATTTCAGGCGCGTGATCAAGGACGCGGCCTGATCAAGGTCGGCGGCGGCGAAGGCATCGGACAGTTCGTTTTCACAGTCCGCGATCTCGCCCTGGGCGCGCTTGGTCACGGCTGCAACGTCCTCGGCGGTTTCCGCCTCGGCCAGGGCTTCGCGCATTTCCATCGCTTCCATCAGGATCATCGGGTCGACCGGCGCATTGCCGTCTTCCTTCAACACGTCCCGGCCCATCAGGTTGGCCAGGTAGGCGGCGCGTGCCAACGGGTCTTTCAAGGTTTCATAGGCATCGTTAAGGCTGGTCGCCTGTTGCTGGCTCAGGGTCTTCTCCTTGGGCGTGCGGGTGGCGAAACGGTCGGGGTGCAGAAGGCGCTGCATTTGGAAATAAGATTTCTCAAGCGCCGCGGTATCGATCTCGAATCCACGCGGCAGGCCCAAACGCTGGAAATGATCGGCCTGCCCCGGCGGCTGCACGGCCTTGCAGCTTGGGCAGAAGGGTTCGCCCACCGCCACCGGCCCCTGACAGGACCAGCAGGCCTGGACGATCCGGTCCTCGGGGGCCTCTTTGGGATCACGTCGGGCCGCGCCGTCTGCTCTCGCTTGCACCAGCGTCACTTTCCTTTTCGCCGAATATTCCGAAGTTGCATTCATGCGCCGGGATTAACCCGGGCGGGCGATCACACGTGGAACGACTCGCCGCAGCCGCAGCGCCCCTTTTCGTTCGGGTTCTCGAAGGTAAAGCCGGATTCCAGCTTGTCCTCCACGAAGTCCATCTGGGTCCCGATGATGAACATGGTCGCTTTCGGGTCGATGAAGACACGCACGCCCTTATCTTCGACGACTTCGTCGAACTCGTTCTTATCGTCGGCGAATTCAAGGGTATAGGACATGCCCGAACAGCCCTTCGTCCGGATGCCGATGCGCACGCCGGCGGACGGTTTGCCACGGCTGGCCAAAAGCGCTTTCACGCGCTCTGCGGCCTGATCCGTGATGGTCATCATTTGTGGTCGTTCAGTCATGGTCGCCTGCTTCTGTTCTGGGCCTTTGCTTAACCCTGCCGGCGTACAGGAGGCAAGCGCCCCCTGCCGTTCCGGCGGATCGGATTAAGCGCCCTTCTTGGCTTTGTAGTCGGAGATCGCCGCCTTGATGGCATCTTCCGCCAGCACGGAGCAATGGATCTTGACCGGCGGCAGTGCCAGTTCCTCGGCAATCTGGGTGTTCTTGATCGAGCCGGCTTCCTCGATGGTCTTGCCCTTCACCCACTCGGTGATGAGCGACGACGAGGCGATGGCCGAGCCGCAACCGAAGGTCTTGAACTTGGCGTCTTCGATGATGCCGTCCTCCGAGACCTTGATCTGCAGCTTCATGACGTCGCCGCAGGCGGGCGCGCCCACCAGACCGGTGCCGACGCTGGTGTCGTTCTTGTCCAGCGTTCCGACGTTGCGCGGCTTTTCGTAATGGTCGATGACTTTTTCGCTGTAGGCCATTTTAGTCTCCTGTTCCTAAGAACTTATTCTAGTTGGTTATTGTGGTCGTTTGGAGGCGGATCAGTGTTCCGCCCATTCGATGGAGGAGATGTCGATCCCCTCGTTGTGCATGTCCCAGAGCGGGCTCATTTCGCGCAGGCGCTCGACCTCGCGGATGATGCATTCCACGGCCTCGTCGACCTCTTCCTCCGTCGTGAACCGGCCGAAGCCGATGCGCAGGGAGGTATGGGCCATTTCGACCTCGACGCCGAGCGCGCGCAGCACGTAGCTGGGCTCCAGCGAGGCCGAGGTACAGGCCGAACCCGACGACACGGCCAGATCCTTGATCCCCATCATCAAGCCCTCGCCCTCGACGAAGGCGAAGGAGATGTTCAGGTTGCCGGGGATGCGCTGATCCATGTCGCCGTTCAGGTAGACTTCCGGCAGGCGGCCGACGATCGACTGATACATGCGGTCGCGCAGGCGGCGCAGGCGTTCGTTCTCCGCCCCCATTTCCTTTTCCGCGATGGCGCAGGCTTCGCCCAGACCGACACAAAGCGGCGTCGGCAGGGTGCCCGACCGCATACCGCGTTCCTGGCCGCCGCCGTTGATCATCGGCACCAAGCGGACCCGCGGACGGCGGCGCACATAAAGGGCACCGATACCCATGGGGCCATAAATCTTGTGGCCCGAGATCGACATCAGGTCGATGTTCATGTCTTCCACATTGAGCGGAATCTTGCCCACCGCCTGGGCGCAGTCGGTGTGGAAGAAGGCCCCTTTCTCGCGGCAAATTGCGCCGATTTCCTTCAAGGGCTGGATCACGCCGATTTCATTGTTCACACCCATCACGGACACGATGGAGGTGTTGTCGGTGACCGTCTCGCGCAGAACATCCAAGTCGATCAGACCGTTTTCCTTGACCGGAAGATAGGTGACCTCAAAGCCTTCCTGTTCCAGATGGCGGCAGCTGTCGAGCACGCATTTATGCTCGGTCACCACGGTCACGATGTGATTGCGCTTTTCCTTGTAGAAATGCGCAACGCCCTTGATCGCCAAGTTGTTGGATTCCGTCGCACCCGAGGTGAAAATCACTTCCTTCGGGTTGGCGCCGATGATCGAGGCGACCTGTTCGCGCGCGATCTCGACCGCATCTTCCGCTTCCCAGCCGTAAAAATGGCTGCGCGAATGCGGGTTGCCGAACTGTTCGGAGAAGAACGGCAGCATCTTTTCCACCACGCGCGGATCGGTCGGCGTGGTCGCCTGGTAATCCAGATAGATGGGCGCTTTCCGATTCTTCAGCGTGTGCGGAAGTTCGTTCTTTTCTTGTGTTGTCATGGCGCTCATAGCGTCAATTCCTTCCAGGTGTCGTCGTCTTGTTACTGCGTCAGGCAGCTAGGCTGCCTCCGCCGATACGGGCATGAAGGCCCGTCCAGGCGGCGGTGAATGTGTCGATATCGTCTGCGGTCGTGGTCCACCCCAGGCTGACCCGGATGGCGGATTTCAAATCGTCTTCGTCCACGCCCATCGCCGCCAGCACATGGCTGGGCGCGACTTTGCCGGACGAACAGGCCGCCCCGGCGCTGACGGCAATGCCCGCCAGGTCGAAGGCCATGACCTGGGTTTCCGACGACACGCCCGGCATGGTCAGGCAGCTTGTCGTCGCAAGGCGGTCACGACCCTTGGCGAAAACCTTGGCGTCCGGTACTGCGGCCGTGATCTCGGCCTCCATACGGTCGCGCAGAGCGATCAGACCCTGCAGGCGGCCGATGTCGGCCTTGGCCGCCTCGGCCGCGCGGCCGAAACCGGCAATGCCCGGCACGTTTTCCGTACCGCCCCGGCGCGAGCGTTCCTGCCCGCCGCCGCGAATGGCCGCCGTGGCCTGATGGCCGGGGGCGACGATCAGGGCACCGACGCCCGGCGGACCGCCGATCTTATGCGCCGATAGAGTCATCATATGGGCGCCCAGGGTAGGGAAATCGATGGCCAGCTTACCCGCCGCCTGAACCGCGTCGCAATGGAACACGGCGTCGTATTCCGCTGCCAATTCAGCGATCCTCGCGATGGGCTGGATCACGCCGGTCTCGTTATTGGCAAGCATCACCGACACCAGGGCACGGCCGCCCTCGACCCGGTTCAGCGCATCCTTCAGGCAGGCACCCAGTTCCGCCAGATCGACCACGCCATCGCCGTCGACAGGCACCTGAATGACGTTATCCGTGCCGTCCAGAACCGACACATGCTCGACCGCCGAGGCGAACACGGGCCCTTCGGCCCCGCCTCGCGGTGCGTTAGCCAGGGCCAAGTTGTTGGCCTCGGTCCCGCCCGAGGTGAAAATCACGTCCTCGGCCCGGGCACCGACCAGCGCCGCGACCTGTTCGCGCGCATCCTCAACCAGCATGCGCGCCCGGCGGCCGGCGCCGTGCACCGACGACGGATTGCCCGTCGCGGTCAGCGCCGCGGCCACGGCCTCGGCCGCTTCGGGCCGGACCGGCGTGGTCGCGTTATGGTCAAGATAGACGGTCATCGGGGTCTCGGTTTTGCCTCGAACGCTTATTGTGCCGCGACAGTCGCGGCGTTGTTGCGGTCCTGTTCCTGCTGGTACAGGCGGCCGGAGGTGCCCAGCACCTTCTTCTCGACCACGTCTTCCAGCGATACGGACGATAGGTACAGGTAGATCTGGTTGCCCAGTTCCTCCCACAGATCGTGGGTCAGGCAGCGCGCCCGGTCGGCCTGGCAGCCAGTGGGCTGCCCCGGCGTGCAGCGCGTGGTCTTGATCGGCTCATCCACGGCCATGATGATGTCGGCGACGCGGGTGTCGGCGGCGCCGTAGGCCAGCAGATAGCCGCCGCCCGGGCCGCGCACGCTTTTGACCAGGCCGGCCTTACGCAGCTTGCCGAACAGCTGTTCCAGGTAGGACAGGGAAATGTCCTGCCGGTCGGCCACATCGGCCAGCGCCACGGGCTTCGCCGATGCATTGGCGGCGAGATCGACCATGGCCATCACGGCATATCGGCCTTTTGTACTAAGTTTCACGTTCCGTCTCCTTCAAAGATCGCACCATGCACGGCGTATCCGTGCGCGGCGTCGATCATATTCCCCGCTACTTGTCCCCGGCGGCGGCCTTGGGGCGCATGCCTCGGGTTGGTTCGCTGTCTTCTTTGTCGTCTTCCGCGGCTTTTTCGTGGGCTTCCAGTTCGGCGACCCGGTTCATCAGCACGTTCAACTGCGAACGCAGGTTTTCGATGGTCTGCATGACCGGGTCCTGGCCATCGGTCGGCGTGCCATAGGCCTGGAAGGCCTTCGCCCGCTCTTTGTCCTTGGGCAGAACCACCTGGGCCGGGTTGCCGACGGCGGTGACGCCCGGCGGCACATCCTTGGTAACCACTGCGTTGGCGCCGACCCGCGATTGCCGTCCGACGGTGATCGGCCCCAGGATTGCCGCACCACAGCCGATGATGACGCCGTCGGCGACCGTCGGGTGGCGTTTCTGGCCACGCTGGCTGTCCGCATCCACGGAGGGGGCCACACCGCCCAAGGTAACCTGGTGATAGATCGTCACATCGTCGCCGACCACGGCGGTTTCACCGATCACCACGCCGCCGCCATGGTCGATGACCAGACGTCGGCCGATCTGGGCCCCCGGGTGGATTTCGATCAAGGTGACCCAGCGCGCGAAATTGGAAATCAGCCGCGCGACGAAGAACAATTTATGGCCCCACAGCCAATGCGCAATGCGGTGCCAGACGACCGCGTGGAAGCCCGGATAAGTAAAGAAGATGGCAAGCGGCCCTTTGGCCGCCGGGTCGCGTTCCTGAAAGGCGCGGATATCTTCTTGAATACTCTTGAAAATCATGGGCTTCACACTATGTTATCGGGGCTTTCCGCAAGGCGCGTCTGCGCGCCCCTGGGTGGCCCAGGCGTCGGTACCCGGAATATAAGATGCCCGACTAATCCTATCAAGTATTTCCAGGCAACCGGCGGCTTAATTAAGGCTGCACGCATATTAAGCCAGACCCTGACACTCGGATATTAACCGGAAGAACCCGTTTCAAGGACCTATAACACCCATGCCAGAAGTCATTTTCAACGGGCCTGAAGGCCGCATCGAAGGCCGCTATCACCACGCCAATGACCCGAATGCGCCGGTCGCCCTGTTGCTCCACCCCCATCCGGAATACGGCGGGACCATGAACAACCGGGTCGTCTATGCCATGTATCAGGCCTTTGTGAAGCGCGGATTCTCGACCCTGCGCTTTAATTTCCGCGGTGTCGGACGGTCCCAGGGCAAATTCGACAACGGCCAGGGCGAGTTGAGCGACGCCGCGACGGCGCTCGACTGGATGCAGGGGCATAACCCCAATGCCTCGACCTGCTGGATCGCCGGATTCTCCTTCGGCGCCTGGATTTCCATGCAGTTGATGATGCGCCGGCCTGAAATCTCCGGCTTCATTTCGGCCTCGCCGCCGGCTTCGATCTACGATTTCTCGTTCCTCGCCCCCTGCCCGGCCTCGGGCCTGCTGATTCACGGCAAGGCCGATGAAGTCGTGCCCGTGGGCTCGGTCGACAAGTTGGTGGAAAAGCTGTCGTCACAGAAGAACATCGAGATCGACTACCGCACCATCGACAAGTGCGACCACTACTTCTCGGAGCATCTGGACAACATGCTGAAGCATGTCGAGGACTATCTGGACAAGCGTCTGGTGGAGAAAGCGGCCTAGCCTCTAGGCCGCCCCTCTATCTCTGAGCAGGATACAGGCGGCCGCCAGACAGCGGCTCACCGACCCCCGTGGTACCCGGATAGGTCAGCGCCAACCCCTTCAGCGCGCGCACGGCCAGGAAGGCAAAGGCCTCGGCTTCCAGCGTATCACCGCTCCATCCCACGTCCTCGACCGCCTGGACCTCGGCCCCCAGTGCCCGGCGCAGGCCCTGCATCAGGGCCCCGTTATGCCGCCCGCCGCCTGTGACCAGCCAGCGTTTCGCGGGCTGCGGGAAAAACTGCGCGGCACGGGCCACGGAGGCAACCGTGAAAGCGGCCAGCGTCGCCGCCCCGGCAGCCGTTGAAAGCCCCTGAACAGGGGCCAGGCCGAACGCGTTCCGGTCCAAGGACTTGGGCGGCATCATCTCGAAATAATCGTGGGCCATCAAACGTTTAAGAACGCTCTGGTCGGCCGTTCCCTGGGCCGACACGGCGCCGTCCCGATCCATGGGCTCCCCGGTCTTTTCCTGCATCCAATCATCCAGCAGCGCGTTGCCTGGCCCCGTGTCGAAGGCCAAAAGCGCGCCGCCGTTGCCGATCTCGTCAGGGCCGATCCAGGTCACGTTGCCGACCCCACCCAGATTGAGAACGGCAAGCGGCCTTTCCAGGCCCCGCGCCAGCGCACGATGATAGACAGGGGCAAGCGGCGCACCCTCGCCCCCCGACGCGACGTCGTTCAGCCGCAGGTCGCCGGCCACATCGATCCCCGTTTCCCGCGCCAGCCGCCCCGCATCGCCGATCTGCCGTGTCACCCCCAATTCGGGACGGTGCAGCACCGTATGGCCGTGGAAGCCGATGACGCGGATGTCGCCGGGCGATTTTCCAGCCGCAGCCAATAGTGCCCGGACGGCATCGCGGTGACGGTCCGTCAGGCGACCGATCAGATCGTTTTCCGGCAGCCGGATCAGGGGATCATGCCCAAGGGCGGCGCGCAGGTCGCGGCGGAAATCGGCGTCATAGGGATGGGTCAGGGCCGGGCCGCGCCAGACGACGGCCTCGCCATCCGTTTCGATCAGCGCCGCATCGATACCGTCCATGGACGTGCCGCTCATCAGGCCGACGGCAAGGCAGGTGTCTTCAGGCATGGGTTCCCCCCGGAAAAGATGCGCCGGATTGTGTCGGCCTGCTCCCGCCCGGGCAAGGCCAGAATGCGCCGCCGAGACGACGGGAATATTGCCCAACCCGCGCGGGCGCGGTAAAAGCCGCCATGACCAAGCTGAAATCCCAATTTCTGAACGACGCCCAGGCGCGCGGTTTCATCCATCAGTGCACGGACATGGATGCCCTGGACGCCCTGGCGGCCACGAAAACGATCACCGCCTACATCGGATTCGACTGCACGGCGCCGTCTCTGCACGCCGGTCACATGATGTCGATCATGACCCTGCGTCTGCTTCAAAAGTCCGGGCATAAACCCATCGTCCTGATGGGCGGCGGCACGACCAAGGTCGGCGATCCGTCCGGCAAGGACGAAATGCGCAAGGCCCTGACCGACGACGACATCGCCGCCAACATGGCCGGCATCAAACAGGTGTTCGCCAAGTTCCTGACGTTCGGGGACGGGCCGACCGACGCGGTCATGGTCAACAACGCCGACTGGCTGGATCATCTCAACTACCTGGGGTTCCTGCGCGACGTCGGCCGGCACTTCTCCATCAACCGCATGCTGACCTTTGATTCGGTCAAGCTGCGGCTGGAGCGGGAACAGCCGCTGACCTTCCTGGAATTCAATTACATGATCCTCCAGGCCTATGATTTCCTGGAACTGTCACGCCGCCACGACTGCACCCTGCAGATGGGCGGATCGGACCAGTGGGGCAATATCATCAATGGGGTTGAACTGGCGCGCCGGGTCGACAACCGGGGCCTGTTCGGCCTGACCACACCGCTGCTGACCACGTCGTCGGGCGCCAAGATGGGCAAGACCGCCGCCGGGGCCGTGTGGCTGAACGAAGACATGCTGAGCGCCTACGACTACTGGCAGTACTGGCGCAACACGGAGGACGCCGACGTCGGCAAATTCCTGCGCCTGTTCACCGACATGCCCCTGGACGAGGTCGCCCGCCTGGAAGCCCTTGAAGGGGCCGAATTGAACGAGGCCAAGAAGATCCTGGCGACGGAGATCACGCGCCTTTGCCACGGCAGCGACGCCGCCGAAAGTGCGGCGGAAACGGCACGCAAGACCTTCGAACAAGGGGCACTCGGCGATGACCTTCCGACCATCGACGTGCCGACCGCCCGCCTGGACGCCGGCGTGCCCCTGTTCGAATTGCTCCGCGAGGCCGGCCTGGCCGCGTCGAACGGTGAGGCCAGGCGCCTGATCAAAGGCGGCGGGGCGCGCCTCAACGACGAAAAAATTACCGCCGAAACGGCGACTGCCGGGACCGGTGACCTCAAGGACGGGGTTTTCAAGCTCAGCGCCGGCAAGAAACGCCACGCCCTGGTACGGGCGGTCTGACAGGCTCGATGGCGGAAAGCGCATCGCGTCTGTCCCGCCTGCTCGACCGCAACTTAGCGATCCTGACCGACCAGCCGGGCCCGCCCCTGGTGGTCGGCGCGATCATCCTGGCCATGGCGCTGATCCGCGCCACCCTGTTTCCCGGCACCGGCGGTGACGACGGCGAACAGCTGATCTTCTCTCAGTTCTTCGCCTGGGGCTATCAGGTCCGCAACCCGCCGCTCTACACCTGGCTGGTCATGGCCGTGTCCCAGGTCACCGGCCCCGGCCTGTGGGCCGTTAACATCGTCAAGTTCAGCCTGCTTTACGCCATGTATCTGTTTCTGTGGCGGGCGGCGTTGCGTCTGTTCGCCACACGGGCCCTGGCCGGGCTGGCCGCCCTGGCGCCGGTGCTGTTCTATTTCGTGGCCTGGGAAGTCGTCACCGGGTTCAGCCATACGGTCCTGACAGCCTGCCTCTATGCGGCGGTACTCTGGATACTCCTGCGCCTGCGCGATGCTCCGCATGGCCGCTTGGCGGATTACGCCCTGTTGGGCGTCGCCATCGGCCTGGGCGGGCTCGCCAAGTACGCCTTCTGGGTATTCCTCGTCTGTCTTCTCGCGGCGGCATTGACGGACCGCGATCTGCGCCGCCGGATATTGTCGCCCTGGCTGGTCCTGTCGCTCGCCGTGGCCGCGGCGGTCATGGCGCCTCATTACCTGTGGCTGGCCGACCGTCTGGACGTCCTGGCCGCACAGGCCGGCGACACGGCTGCCGCTCATAACGGATTTTCCCTGACCGGCCTGGGTCACGGCGTGAAGGCGGCGGCGGGGTTTCTGTCGCCGTTCTGGCTGATCGCCCTGGTCTGCTTCCCGGCGGCGTTCCACCCGCTCAAGGCCCCCGCCCACCCCATGGTCCGTGTTCTCGGCACCTACATGATCCTGGTCCTGGCCGTAACCGCCGTCGGCACCTTGATCCAGCCCGACTTCCGCATCCGCACCCATTACATGTTCGTGCTGCTATTCGCGCCGTTCTGGGTGCTGCTACGGGCCGAGGCGGCGGGCGCCCCGGCGTCCCGCCAACGAACGCTCGCCGTCCTGATCACCCTGGTGCTGTGGGCCCAGCCCTCGGCCCTGATCGCCAAATATCTTTTCGAACCGCTGTCCTGCGGGCGCTGCCAGCATCACATTCCCTACGCTGACCTTGCCGCCAAGATAAAGGGCTTGGGTTTCGTTGGCGGTACCATCGTCGCTTACTGGCATCCGGACCCTCTGCCCGGCAACCTGCGCGCGGCCCTGCCCGGCGCACGGGTCATCAGCCTAAAGCATCCCGACGTCATCCCGCCCTTGGCGCCCGAGGCCGACGGGCAATGCCTGGTGGTCTGGTCGGCGGATGCCGCACGGGACAACCGATCCACCGCCATCGCCGGCGCCAACAGTCTTCTCAACGCCGGCATCGCCCCGGACACGCCGCAGCGTCTGATGATTTCACCTCTGGAGGGACTGCCGATGCTGACCAGTGGCAAGACGGCGGCACTCGGCGTGATCCTGACCCCCAGCACGGGCGATTGCCGATAAGCCCTGCCTAACGGCAGGTGCCCTCACCGTCCAGCACCACGAAGGACCAGGACAGGCGCTTTTCCGGATTGCGCGGCAGGGGGTGCGAGGTTCGACGGAAGATCGTCTGCTTGGGCACGGGAATGCCACCCCGCAATTCCTCGACCAGCATCCGCCCCTCCCCACCCCCGGACGGCCCACCGGACCAGATCAGCGCGCATTTTCCACCTTCCCCCGCCTGGCCGGCAGCGTTCAGAGGGGGCATGTAATCGCGCCACCGGGTACTGATTACGCGGGCGTGGGGAAAATAGCGGCGCAGATTTCCGGCAATCTGGTTCGGACGATCCACGGCGACGATGGTCCCGGCACTGAACCCGGCGACGACCAGACTGCGGGCAAGTTCCTCGTAAGGAATGAAGAAATTGCACTTACGGCAGGCCTTAGGCCCCACAAGCCCCCGTCCGACAAGGCCCGCCGGCACGGCCAGCGCGACAACCAGAAGGGCGGCCGTGAACCAATGCAGGCGGCGCTTTGCCCCGCCGTCATCCGTGAACACCTTGATCCGCAGCAACAGGTAAAGCGGCAGCGGGAACCACACCACCATCCAATTGTTGCGCACATCCGCCGCCCCTGTGGCCAGGATCGCCGCGACGCAAACCACCAGTAGAACCAGTAGATAGGCTTCCAGAAACCGTCCCGAATTGATCAGGCGCGTCGACGGATGGGGCAACGGCGCCAAGGCGCCAGGAAACATCCCAAAGGCAAAAAGCAGGAATGGCGATACCAGGCCGAGGGTCGCCAGGACGAATTGCCAAAGCCCCCGGCCCGCCGCCGCCAGC
Organism: Rhodospirillales bacterium; assembly: GCA_048263775.1. GTDB lineage: Bacteria > Pseudomonadota > Alphaproteobacteria > Rhodospirillales > Casp-alpha2 > UBA1479. The sequence continues at coordinate 80,004 of JBLXDU010000007.1, read as the reverse complement.
CGGTCGTCGATCACCGGAAACAGGCGCCCAGCCCCGGCGGCGCCCGCCACGGCGTCGGCATCGGTCAGGAAATGGGCCAGAGGAAGTGCCGCGATCCCCGCCGCCAGGATGAGCGCCGCCAAAAAGCGCAGGCAGAACACCCGGGGCCGCAACCCGGGGTGCCGCCACGCGGCAGCCAGCAGCGGCACCAGGAACAAGATGAAATTGTATTTCGCGAGCAGACCCGTGGCGATCGCCAAGGCGACCCACAAATAATCAGTCCAGCCGGATCGCGTTTCCAGGCGCAGGACCAGCCAGAACGCCGCCGCCATGGCCGCCAGCAGCAGGACCGTGTGGGAATAATTGACAACCGTTTCCCAGCCGATGAAATAACAAGCGACCAGCGACAGCGGCGCCAGGGCGGCAAACAGGCTGTCCGCGAACAGCCGCCGCGCGGCCTGATACACAAATACATAGAATGCGGCGAGCAGCACATATTTGACCCCGACCACCGCCCCCATGGTCGGGCCCATGACAGCCTCGGCCGCGCGGATCAGCCAGGCATAGAGCGGCGGCTGGCCGGTCTTATAGGCCAGCGCCCAGGACTGTGTGTAATAGAGGATTTCCGCGTCATCGTCGGAGCCTCCCGGAAACAGCGTCAAGCGCAGGACCAGCAAAACCGTCACATAGGTCGCCAGCGCCACGGCCAACCGGCCCGGGCCGGCGGCAATGATCCGGCCGGTCAAAGCGTTCATTTCGGCGTCGGTACGGGGTTTAGGTCTTTAGGCGCCGCCGGTGAATCCCCGAATACGCCGAACAGGCGGCGCAGGAACCCGGGGGCAAGCGCCGACAACGGGTTGACGTCAACCTTTGGATCTTCCTGCGGGCCGGTCATGCGGAAGTTGGCGGCAAACAAACCGCTGCCCTTCTCGCCGCCGGTGAAGATGTTGCCCAGGATCGGAATGCGCCCCAGGGCCGAGTTGATGGCATAGGCCGGCACCACAGTGCCTTCCAGATCGACAATGTCGGCATGGGTATAGACCGTGCCCGAGGCCGTGAAGCCCAGGGACGTCCCCGCCGCACGGGCGTCGGCGATTTCAACCACGCCCGAACGCATGGTGAAGGGAATGTCGAGCACGGCAAAGCCCAGGCCATCACCCTGTAGCGCATCAAGGATGCCGGTCAACGCCATGATGCTGACCAGATGGGCCAAGGCCGGGGCCTTCAGCACGCGGTAGTCACGGATCAGCAAGCGACCTTTCAATGGATGATCGGGATGGCTGTCATCGAAAGTGCCGGTCAATTGCAAGGCGCCGCCCTGCATGTTGTCGTAGAAGCCCAGCGTGCGCAGCACGACGCCCGCATCGGCGGTGCTGATATCAACCGTGCGGTTGGCGCCGTTCAGTCCCGGCTTGAGTTCCACGTTCAACGCCGTGGCACCGTCGAGGATGGATTTCAGATAAACCGTGCGCCAGATATTTCCTTCGCGCTGAAACGTGCCGGATACGTCGCTCAAGGCCCGTTTGTCGTCGATCCAGACCTTGTCGAACTCGGCGGCGAGTACGAAGTCCCCCAACACCTCCCCGCCCTCGCTTTCGGTCAGGTCCTTCCATACCGGCGACAGATCGAGCCCGGCGCCATGGAACCCCAGATCCCAGGCGCCATCAGCGCGCCGGATCAGCGCCCCCTTCATGTCCGTGCGGCCGTGATTGATGCGCGTGAAATCGATGCGCTGAACGGACTTTCCGTCGTCCTCGAACGTCCCCCGCCCGGCGACAGCCAGGTCTTCGGCATAAAGCGCGAAATGGGTGATCTCGTGTGCCTTATCCTGCTTGAAGGTAACGTTCATTTCCGCGCGGCCGGCGGCCCCAAAGGGCTTCTTCCACTTCACCCGGTCGACGGCCAGTTGTGCTTCGGCCAGGTCGGCGCGGACTTCGACCCGCGTTTCGTCATCGTTCAGCACCGTGAAGCGCAGATTGGCGCCGACGGCACCGCTTACGTATTCCTCGTTCAAAAGGCCGACGTTCAGGCCCAATTCGCGGATACGCTCGACATCGGGAATGCGCCCGGACAGGTCTAGGATTGTGCGGAAGGCGACCTTATCGCCGAAGTTTTCACGCCAGGAGATATCCGCCGGCATGCCGGCGACGATGCCGTTGCCCTTGACCTCCATCCCGCGCTTGTCGATGGACATGGTCAAGTCGGCGGCGTCCAGATCGAAACCGTGCAGGGCATGGGGGATCGCGGCCTCACGCAGGCGCGCGTCGGCGGCGATGTTCACGTCTTCCAGCTTTAGATCGAGGATCAGCGGAAACCCGATACGCAGACGAACCTTTGCCGCCCCCTTGGTGCCCTTGGGGTCGACCTCCATCTTGGTCGCATAGGCGAGCGGCGGATGATCGATCAAGGCCAGGGCCTTGTCGAGCTGGCCCGCGATCGTGGCCTGAATTTCCGCCTGTTCCTTGCCGGTTGACAGGCCGGTGATGAACAGCTGCCCCTCGCTGAGTGCCATCCCGCCCGATTTGCCCTGACTGACAAAGACGTCAAAGCGTTTGTGGGTGAAGGTCGATTTGCCAGCCAGGTCCGTGATGTCCGGCATGCCGGGAAGGTAGGACAGGACCGTGTCCCGGAAATCCATGTCGCCAACCACCGAGGTCAGCGCCCAGCCGCCCGTTCCGCCGCTGACGCGGACCTTCATGTTGAGGGTCGGGACAACGCCGTCCTTGATGTTTTCCGTCCACCAGTTGTAGACATCGGGCGCCCATTCCGGCGCCCAGTACTTCCGGATGTCCTTCAGCGGGGTATTCCGCAGCGCCACGTCGAAGGCGCCCACGGCCGCTCCCGTCGCGTCTTCCACGGTACCGGCCAGCACGGCCTGGGGGCCGCCCGTGTCGATGGCAAGCCGCGAGATTTCCAACCGGTCATCATCCATCCAGTACTTGCCGGCAAACTGCAGGCCCGCGACCGGCAGGCGGTGCGCCGCCGAACCCGGAGAGCGCACGCTCGCCCCCTCCTTCGTGGCAATGGTGAAATCGAAGATCTCCGCTGTTCGGGCACGGCCGTCATAGCGGCCGGCCAGAACAAGGGATTTGACCGCGATCGCTTCCTGATACGGATCAGGGGTGCGGATTTCGCCCTCACCGCCCGTGAAGCGGAACCCGATGTCCTCGGGCGGGCCGTTGACGGTCATACCCAGGGTGACCGTGCCCTTGAGCGGAAGCTGGATGCTTTCGAAACGCTTGAGGGATTCGTGGAACCCGGCAAGCGCCTTCGGGTCAAGATCGGTGAAGGCGACGCTGACCGCCACGCGCCCCTCGTTGACGAGATAGCTGCCCTTGGCCGTAACCTCGGAGCGGCGGCCGTTCAAATCCATCTGCAAGGCGACCTCGCCCTGGATACCCGCATCGTCGCGGACCAGCCGGATGTCGGCGACCGGCGCGGTCCATCGGCGGCCCAGGATTTCGTCGACGATCACCGTTTCCGCACCGATGATGTTCAGTCGCGACAGATAGGCCAATTGCGCACCCGCATCCGGACCGGCCCCGGCCTTGGCGATCAGAAGGTCAAGCAACCCGCTACCCAACCCCGTGCCGTCAGACAGACCCTGGCCGTCGGACCGGGCGTTGCCAAGGTTGACCTCGAACGTACCGTCGGCGCCGCGCCGCAGGACCAGACGCGGGCCGAACAGCTCGACACTTTTCGGCACGATCGCGCCGCGCCGAATCAGGGCACGGCTGGACAGCGAAAACGAGACTTCGGGGATCGCGGCGACGATGGCGCCCAGATTATCGTATACCAGGACGTCGAGGACGCGGATGTCCAGGGCCCGTTCCCACCCGGCCCAGGTCAAGATGGTATCGCCCAGTTCGACCTGCATGTCGGGGCTGCGTTCGTTGAGCGCCTGTTCGATATAGGGCGTGAGGAAACTGAGGGAAATCGGCCCCTTGGACAACTGCCATGACAGCAGGCCCGCGACGATGGCCACGCCCGCCAGCAGGCCGCCAGCAAGATGCACGGCCCCCCGGCACCACCGCTTCAGATGGCCGCCCGTCCGATTCTCACCCTGCCCGCCGTGTTGTTCGACGTCGTCTGTCACCACGCCTCCGTTAGCGCGCTTGACCCCAGTTTTTGCTTACCGCAGTGTTCAGGCCCCCCAAGGCCTGAGAAACAAGTGATTAGTATGCCTGAAAATTCGGCCTTCAGCAGTAAACCCGATCTGCCAAGCCCGGGAAACCCCGAATCCCTGGCAGTTGCTTGGGAACATTGGGATTCCGCCGTTTCTCGCTGCGCCGATCCAAGCACCGAATCGGCGGCGGCGAAAATCGCCGACGGCAGCCCGGAAAAGGCTCTGCTGGATGCGGTGTTTGCCCATAGCCCGTTCCTCGGCCGCCTGGCCTCGGGCGATCCGGCGTTCACCCTGCGTATTTTATCCGACGGCCCCGACGCAGCCCTGGCCGGCGTCCTGTCGGACATTGCCGCCCCCCCCGAGGGCGAGACCGAACCCGCCATCAAGACGCGTCTGCGCATCGCCAAGAAACGCGCGGCATTGACCATCGCCATGGCTGATATAAGCGGCGATTGGTCCCTTGAACAGGTCACCGGCGGGCTCAGCGATGTCGCCGAAGCCTGCCTTAAGGCCGCCTGCGATTTCTGTCTCAGGGAAATAGCGCGGCGCGGTGCCCTGGAATTGGCCGATCCCGCATCACCGTCGCAAGGATCGGGTCTGGTCGTTCTCGGCATGGGCAAGCTGGGTGCACGGGAACTGAATTATTCCTCGGACATCGACATCATCGTGCTGTTCGACCCCGAGGTCATCCGCACGACCAAGCCCGATGATCTACAGCCGGCCATGGTTCGTCTGGTTCGCCAAATGCTGCGGATCATGGACGAGCGCACGGCCGATGGTTACGTGTTCCGCACGGACCTGCGCCTGCGCCCGGACCCCAGCGCCACGCCGTTGGCGATTTCGGTCCTGGCCGCCGAAAGCTATTACGAAAGCCTGGGCCAGAACTGGGAACGGGCCGCCATGATCAAGGCCCGCGCCGTGGCCGGCGACCTGGAGGCCGGCACGCGCTTCCTGGAATGGCTGCGCCCGTTCATCTGGCGCAAGCACCTGGACTTCGCCGCGATCCAGGACATTCATTCGATCAAGCGCCAGATCAACGCCCATCGCGGCATCGGCGCGATCAAGGCGCTTGGCCATAACGTCAAGCTGGGCGGCGGCGGCATCCGCGAGATCGAATTCTTCGCCCAGACCCAACAGTTGATCTGGGGCGGGCGCATCCCGGAACTACGCCTGTCCGGCACCAAGGCCGCCATCGACTGCCTGGTCAGCCTGGAACAGGTCACGCCCGAGGCGGCGGCGGACATGAAGGCCGCCTATGATTTTCTGCGCCAAGTCGAACACCGCCTGCAGATGGTCAATGACGAACAGACCCATACCCTGCCGGACGAACAGGAGGCCTTCGACGCCTTCGCGGGCTTCATGGGTTATGCCACGGGCGACGCCTTCGCCGAGGTCCTGACCGGCCACCTTGAGCGCGTGCAGACCCATTACGGCGCCCTGTTCGGCGACGCACCTGCGCTTAGCGCCGAGGCAGACCAGGATGGTGCCGGCGGCAATCTGGTGTTCACGGGCGGCGAAGCCGACCCGGACACGCTGGCGACCATCCGTAAGATGGGATTCGAGGAACCGGCCCGCGTCGATGCCCAGATAAGGGCCTGGCACCATGGGCGCTACCGGGCCATGCGGTCGACCCGGTCCCGCGAGTTGCTGACCGAACTGATGCCCGTGCTGTTGCGTGCCATCGCCAAGACGCCGGAACCGGACAAGACCTTCCTGCGCTTCGACAGCTTCCTCAAGGTGCTGCCCGGCGGCGTGCAGTTGTTTTCCATGTTCCATTCCAATCCGCACCTGTTGTCCCTGGTGGTCGAGATCGCCGGCAAGGCGCCCAAGCTGGCGGAGCATATGGGCAACCATGCGTCGATCCTGGACAGCGTGCTGACCGCCGATTTCTTTGACCCGCCCCCGGACCTTTTGGGCCTGCACGACGAACTCGAAGCCCAGTTGAAGGCCTGCCGCGACCTGGAAGATGTGCTGATTACCTGCCGCCGTTGGGCCAACGACCGGCGCTTTCAGGTCGGTGTGCAGCGTCTGGACGCCCGGATCCATCCGTTGGACGCCTCGCGCGCGCTCTCGGACATCGCCGAAACGGCGTTGGGCGCGGTGCTGACCCGCGTCGCCGACGACTTCGCCGCCGGCCACGGCCGCATTTCCGGCGGAGAGATCGCCATCGTGGCGCTCGGCCGTTTGGGCAGCCGGGAAATGACCGCGGCCTCGGACCTGGACCTGATTTTCGTCTACGACACCGACGACGACGCCGAGGAATCGGACGGTGACCGGCCCCTTGCCCCGGCCCAGTATTTCGGCCGCCTGACCCAGCGCACCATCAACGCCGTCACGGCGATGATGGTCGAAGGGCCGCTGTACGAGGTCGACATGCGCCTGCGCCCGTCGGGCACCAAGGGTCCGCTGGCGACCTCGCTGACCGCATTCCGCAAGTACCACGATGAATCCGCCTGGACGTGGGAGCGCATGGCCCTGGTCCGCGCCCGCGCCGTGGCCGGAACGGGCGACCTGCGCGGCCGGGTGGAGGACGCCATCGCCGCCATCCTGGGCGATCCCGTCGATCCGGTGAAGCTGCTGCGCGACGCCGCCGACATGCGCCAGCGCATCGCCCGGGAAAAGACCTCGGACTGCATCTGGGACGTCAAGAACCTGCGCGGCGGCCTGGTCGATATCGCCTTCATCGTGCAGTACCTGACCCTGCGCCATATCGGCGACCATCCTGATATCCGCGACGCCAATACGGCGGCCAGCCTGGACAAGCTGAAATCGGCGGGCGTGCTCGCCACCGCCCATTGGCAGACCCTAATGCGGGCCCAGGAACTTTGGATGGGCATCCTCGGCCTGTTGGCCGAAACCATCGAAGGCACCCTGACCAAGGAAAAGGAAAACCTGATTTCCGGTGCCCTGGCAGACGACCTGATGCGCGTCGCGGGGGCGGACGATTTCGCGGGCCTGAAACGCATGATGATGGAAACGGCCCAGGCCGTGTTCGATATATACCAGGACCTGATCGACGGCCCGGCGGCGGAACTGCCGCCCGCCGAGGACGCAACCGAATGAGACCACCACGCATAAGGAGACCCCGGATATGACCCTTTCCATCGGCGACAAGGCCCCCGATTTCACCCTGCCGGCGGACGGTGGCGGCATGCTTGCCCTGAAGGACCTGAAGGGCAAGAAGGTCGTGCTGTACTTCTATCCCAAGGACGACACCCCAGGCTGTACGACCGAGGCCCAGGGCTTCCGCGACGCGATCAAGAAGTTCGAAAAGGAAGGGACCGTGATCGTCGGCGCCTCCAAGGATTCGGTTGCCCGCCACGACAAGTTCAAGGCCAAGTACGACCTGCCCTTTCATTTGGTGTCCGACGAGGACGGCACACTCTGCGACAGCTATGGCGTGTGGGTCGAGAAGAACATGTACGGCCGCAAGTACATGGGCATTCAACGCGCCACCTTTTTGATCGATGAAAAGGGCGTGATCCGCAACATCTGGCCCAAGGTGAAGGTTAAGGAACACGCCGACGAGGTGCTGACGGCGGTCAAGGCGCTCTAGGTCCCTCCGCGTTGATTGGCCGCGCCCTCGACCATTGGATGGTTTTGACGGCGCTGATTTTGCGCTAGTCTCCGCCCTCGATAAAATCGCGTCAGGCCCGCTGCACCATCGGGCCGGCGTCCTCTGGGGAAATATCGATGGCCGACAAGACCGAAGAAATCGAAGACGACGACGAACTCGAAGACGGCGAGGAATACGAGGACGACGACGAACTCGAGGACGGCGAGGAGTGGGAAGACGACGACGAAGAGTGGGAGGACGACGAAGACGCCGAACCCACCGAGGAAGAGCTCGCGGCCGCCAAGAAGAAAAAGACCCTCAAGATCGCGGCCATCGCCGGGATCCTGCTTCTCCTGATCGGCGGCGGCCTGGCGGCCCATATGATGGGCGCGACCGAAGCCGTGTTCGGCAAGCCCGCCATCACCGAAGTGACCCTGGAAATCGGCAAGCCGGTCATTCACCAGTTGCCGGAAATCCGCACCGACCTGAAGAAGATCGGCAGGCGCAATCATTTCATCAAGCTGAACCTGATCGTGCAGGTCGATGAACACGACCTGCCCGCCCTTCAGGACGAGGCGAAAATGGCGCTGGTGGTGGACAACATCAAAACCCAGTTACGTGACCTGGAATACAAGGACGTGATCGGCAAGGAAGGCTCGGAGCGCCTGCGCTTCGAGTTGCTGAACGTCATCAATTTCGCGATCGCCCCGGTCAAGGCCCATACGGTCCTGTTCAAGGACCTGATCATTCAGTAACCCCCTCGGGCTACCCCGCCGCCGCGTCCGACCCCTTGACCCGCTGAGCCAGGGCGGCGGCCATGAATTCGTCGAGGTCACCATCAAGCACCGCCTGGGTGTTCGACGTCTCGACGTTGGTGCGCAGGTCCTTGACCATCTGATAGGGCTGCAGGACGTAGGAGCGGATCTGGTGGCCCCAGCCGATGTCGGTCTTGGCGTCCGCCTGGGCCTGGGCCTCTTCCTCACGCTTGCGCAGTTCATGCTCGTACAGCCGCGCCTTCAGCATGGCGAAGGCCTGGGCCCGGTTCTTGTGCTGTGAGCGGTCGTTCTGGCACTGCACGACGATATTGGTCGGCAGGTGGGTGATGCGAATGGCGCTGTCGGTCTTGTTGACGTGCTGGCCGCCCGCACCCGACGCCCGGTAGGTGTCAATGCGCAGGTCCTTGTCCTCGATCACGACCTCAATGGTGTCGTCGACCACCGGATAGACCCAGGCCGAGGAAAAACTGGTATGGCGGCGGGCACTGGAATCGTAGGGCGAGATGCGAACCAGCCGGTGCACGCCGCTTTCGGTCTTGAGCCAGCCATAGGCGTTGTGACCGGAAATCTTCAGGGTCGCCGACTTGATGCCCGCTTCTTCGCCGGGGCTTTCTTCCAGCCATTCGACCTTGTGGCCATGGGACTCGGCCCAGCGCGCGTACATGCGGAGCAGCATTTCGGCCCAGTCCTGGGCCTCAGTGCCACCGGCCCCGGCGTGAACTTCAAGATAGGCGTCGTTGGCGTCGGCCTCGCCGGACAGGAGCGTTTCCAACTCCGCCGCGTCGGCGCGGACCTTCAGCGCCGTCAGCGCCGCTTCGGCCTCGGCGACGATGGCGTCGTCGCCCTCGGCCTCGCCCATTTCGATCAGCTCAACACTGTCGGTCAGTTCACGCTCGACCGCGTCGATATCCTTGATCCCGGCTTCCAGGCGGTTGCGCTCGCGCATCAGGGCCTGGGCTTTTTCCGGGTTGTTCCACAGTTCGGGGTTTTCCGCCTGGGCGTTCAGTTCCTGGAGTTTAAGAACGGCATCGTCGTAGTCAAAGATGCCTCCTCAGCAGTTCCAATGACTGCTCGATGTCCTGAACGATGCTGGTGATTTCGGCGCGCATGGCGGGGCTCTGTGGCTTCCGTTGTTGGGTCGGCAGGGGGTTGTAGCGGACGCAGGCCGCCGGATCAATATGGGTGCAAAGGCAGGATCAGTACAGCCCGCCCGTGCCGCCGAAGGGTTGCTGGGTGGCGTCGCCGCCGCCCGACATGCCCTGGCCGGCGGAAATGACTTCCGTGTCCTCCTTCGGCACGGTGCCTGGCTTGAAGCTTTCCCAGATCACGTCCTCGGTCTGGCCGATCAAGGCCGGCAGGCCGGTCTGCGCGTCGACCCGCACCAGGCGGATGCCGGGCGGAATTCGGAACGGGATGGCGGGCGTGTTCTTAAGCGCCTGTTTCATGAACTGGGCGAAGATGGGCGCGGCCACGGACGATCCGGTTTCCCGGCGGCCCAGGGTTTCCGGGGTATCGTAGCCGACGAACACGCCGACCGTCAGATCGGGCGAGAACCCCATGAACCAGGCATCGCGGTTCTTGTTTGTGGTGCCGGTCTTGCCGGCCAGGGTCTTGTTTACCTCGCGGCCGATGCGCACCCCCGTGCCGCGTTTGACCACGCCTTCCAGCATGGACACCATCTGATAGGCGCTGGCCGGGTCGGCGACCTGTTCGCGGATATCGGGCACGTCAGGCACCCGTTCCGCCCCCGTCCAGGCCCCGGTGCGGCAGTGCGGGCAGGGCCGGTCGTCATGGCGGAACACGGTGCGCCCCTTGCGGTCCTGTATGCGGTCGATCAGGGTCGGCTCGATCCGCTTGCCGCCGTTGACCAGCATGGCGTAGGCCGTGGTCAGGCGCAAAAGTGTCGTTTCCCCGGCACCCAGGGCCATGGACAGGGCCCGCGGCAGATGGTCGACGATGCCGAACGATTCGACATAGCTGCACACTTTCTCCATGCCGATGGTCTGAGCCAGGCGCACGGTCATCAGGTTGCGCGATTTCTCGATGCCGAGCCGCATGGTCGACGGCCCGTAGAATTTGTTGGTGTAGTTGCCGGGCCGCCACTTGGGCAGGCCCGGGCCCTGATCGACCACGAAGGGCGCGTCGAGGATGCGCGTCGACGGCGTGTATCCGGCGTCCAACCCGGCCAGATAGACGAACGGCTTGACCGCCGAGCCGGGCTGCCGCCAGGCCTGCGTCACCCGGTTGAACTGGTTGATTTGGAAGGAATAGCCCCCGACCATGGCCAGCACGCGGCCCGTATGCGGGTCCATCGCGACGATGCCGCCCTGGACTTCCGGCAACTGGCGCAGCGCGTAACTGCCTTGCGGCACGGGCTTGCCGTCTTCGTCCTCGGTCTCGGCGCTGACGGCGATGATGTCGCCCGGCACCACGACGTCCGCCGGGCGCTTGGGCCGGGGCGCCCAGGTGTCCTCGTCGATCCGCCGCCGCGCCCAGGACATCAGGGACATCGGCATCCGCCCGGCCGTGCCGTCGGCCAGGCCCAGATGGGCCGCCTCGCCGTCGACGGCCGTGACGATGGCGATCTTGTGATGCTCAAGCCCCTTGGGCGCCTTGTAGGCGGCCAGGATCGAGCGCCATTCCGGCGCGCCGCCGAAACTGACCCCGTCGGGCACCCGCGCCAGCGGCCCACGCCAGGCGCGGACCCGGCGGTCGAAGTTCTCCAGGCCGTCGCGCAGCGCTTTCTCGGCGATCCGCTGCAGGCGCGGGTCCAGGGTGGTGCGCACGGACAGGCCGCCGTTGTACAACTGATCCTCGCCGTATTGGTCAAGCAGTTCGCGGCGCACTTCCTCGGCGAAATAATCGGCCTCGACGAATTCCGTATCGATGCGCTGGCTGACGCGCAGCGGCTCAGTCCAGGCGTGCTTGGCTTCTTCATCGGTGATCAGGCCGTCTTCGAGCATGCGATTGACGACCCAGTCACGGCGTGCCTGCGCCGCCTGAAGATGGCGGATCGGATGATAGTTATTGGGTGCCTTCGGCAGGGCCGCCAGGTAGGCGGCCTCGGCCACGGTCAGTTCGTCCATGGACTTGTTGAAATAGTTGAGCGCCGCCGCCGCGACCCCGTAGGATCCTTGCCCCAGATAGATCTCGTTCAGGTAAAGTTCAAGAATCCGGTCCTTGGAGAACGCACGCTCGATGCGGAACGCCAGGATCGCTTCCTTGATCTTGCGCTCGAACGAGACCTCGTTGGTCAAAAGGAAGTTTTTGGCGACCTGCTGGGTGATGGTCGACGCCCCCTGGGGCCGGCGGTCGGAGCCGATGTTCTTCAAATTGCGCAGCGCCGCCGCCATCACACCCGGAATGTCGATGCCCGGATGTTCGTAGAACGTCTTGTCCTCGGCCGACAGGAAGGCCTTGATGACCCGTTTGGGGATCGCCTCGATCGGCACGAACACGCGTTTCTGGCGGGCGAATTCGGCCAGCAGGCGCCCGTCGCCAGCGTGCACCCGTGTCATCACCGGCGGCTCGTAATTGGCAAGTTGCCGGTAGTCGGGCAGATCCTGGCCATAGATGTACAGCACATAGAGCAGCCCCGCCCCGCCGAGCACGGCGCCGATGACGATCAATCCGACAATCGAGGACAACAGGCGGAACATGCTAACGCTGCACTTTCGTTTTGCCGGGCAATCGCCCGAGAAACCGCCCCCGGACAGGACCGGCGGGCGGGTTCATTGCACATTTCCAGGGGTTTATGAACAAATTATGGCGCCACGGCTACGGCTGACGAACCTTGGCCTGCTCGACGGCGCCGAAATACCGGTCGATCGCGGCGACAATCGCGGACGCCAACTGCCGGCGGTAGGACTTGCTGGTCAGGCGGCGCTCGTCGTCGCGGTTCGACAGGAACCCGGTTTCCAGCAGCACCGACGGCAGGTCCGGCGCCTTCAACACGGCGAACCCGGCAAAGCGGTGCGGCCGCGGCAGGACTTCGGTCTTGTTGCCCAGTTCGCTGACCAGATGACCGGCGAAGCGCGCCGACTGGTTCATGGACTCGCGCTGCGCCAGATCAATCAGGATGTTGGCGACATCTGCGCTTTCGTGACTCAGGTCCATGCCGGCGATCAGGTCGGCCTTGTTTTCCCGCTCGGCCAACTCGGCCGCTTCCTTATCCGACGCCTTCTCCGACAGGGTATAGACCGAGGGCCCGGAAACCTTGGAATTTCGGATGGAATCCGCATGCACGGAAATGAAGATGTCGGCCCCCTTCTTGCGCGCGATGGCGACCCTGTCACGCAGGCGGATGAACACGTCGCGGTCGCGGGTCAGTTCCGCCCGGTAACGGCCCGAGGCACGCAGTTGGCGGGTAATTTCACGCCCCAGCGCCAACACCACATGTTTTTCGTAAATGCCGTGGCGGCTTTGCGCGCCGGGATCGACGCCGCCATGGCCGGGGTCGATGACCACCAGCGGACGATGGGCGGATGGGCGCCCACCCGGACGGCGCGGCGGCATGGGCAGGTAATTGGCGACTTGGGTTTGCATCCCGGCAGGGACCGGGGCCGCATTCGCGGGCGCGACCAGGGCGGCAGTGCGCCGCGTGACGGATTGCAGCCGGCTGGACGCGGCAACAGCCGGCGGCTTGGCGGCACCACGCGGGCGCAGACCCGCGATCTCGCGGGGCGGCATGGCGACGGAAGCCGCGAAAATGTCATCGGTGGTGCGCTGGGCGTCGATTACCAATTCGAAGGCAGTGCTGCCCGTACCCGGAGTGACATAGGCGTCCGCCACCTGCACCGGGTGTTGAAATTCAAACACGATTCTTGAATTACCCGGCCGGAACAGGCCATAGCGCAAGCCGTTGAACACGCCCTGTTTGCCCGGCAACGGCCTGGCCGGCAGTTGCCAGCCGACTTCCGGCAGATCGATCACGACACGGTAGGGGTTGGCCAAGGTGAACAGGCGGAACGCGACCCGGCGGTCCAGATGCAGGGCGAATCGGGCCCCATTCCCGCTGATCCCGCTTTGCAGATCGGTGACCACGGCGTCCGCCGCGCGAACCTGGCCCGCAGCCAAGGCCCCAAGACATAAAGCACTGAAAATCATAGCATAACGGCGGATTCGCCCGCCAAGTCCCATGGCTCGATAGAGGGGCCGCGTGCTCACGCCTCCCCGTGCCGCGACGTCGATGGTTCGGTTCGCTGTCATGCCGACGGCATTTTAGGATAATCCTTTGATTCCGTCCGCTTTTTTATCGCAGTTGCGGCATTCTTCGGGGCCGCCCGGAATTCCCGAGCAATCCCAGTCCCCTATCGTCGCACTGGGCATAAACAGCGTTGTGGAACAGGCGGTCACTGTCTATGTTAGTAAGCGAAGAATTCCACCGGCCCGCCTCTCCCCGATTGTAGGGGAAACGGGCGAGGAATGGCTCCGTCGTAGCCGGAACCGTCTGGGCATGGGTCTCCCCCTCTGTCCATGGCGATGTCGAGGCGATTTTCGCCGGAGCCCACGAGTGTCCGAACGAGGTTTACCTCACCTAAGGAACAATGATGCTGGCAACGGCCGTGCAGTCTCCGAAAAGAGTTTTGGCGTATTCGCTTGCGAACGCCCGGATGTCTGCGCGCGCGGCCAGCTTAACATCACAGAAATGTGCCCCGCGGCGGAACGACTTCCTGCCGGAACCGGCGAATGTGCGCGCCGCCGGGCACTGGAGAACACCTTTTTATGCCAACCACGAGAATGCTCATCGATGCGTCGCATCCGGAAGAGACCCGGGTCGTGATCGCAAACGGCAGCCGCCTGGAAGAATTTGACGTCGAGTCAGAGTCACGGAAGCAGCTTAAGGGAAACATCTATCTGGCCAAAGTAACGCGGGTTGAACCCTCGTTGCAGGCCTGCTTCGTAGACTACGGCGGAAACCGTCACGGCTTCTTGGCCTTCAGCGAAATCCATCCCGACTACTATCAAATTCCGATCGCCGACCGGGAAGCCCTGGTCGCCGAGCACCAGGAACAGGAAGCCAAGGCGCACGAGGACAGCGACGAGGACGACGGCGAAGGCGTCGAGGTTCTCGGTGGCGAGGACGAGGAAATCCCCGTCCGTCGGCCGGTCAACCTGCGCCGTCAGTACAAGATCCAGGAAGTCGTAAAGCGGCGCCAGATCCTGCTGGTCCAGGTCGTCAAGGAAGAGCGCGGCAACAAGGGCGCGGCGCTGACCACCTATCTGTCGCTGGCCGGACGTTATTGCGTGCTGATGCCGAACACGGCACGCGGCGGCGGTATTTCGCGCAAGATCGCGCAATCGGGCGACCGTAAGAAGCTCAAGCAGATCCTCGGCGAACTGGACATCCCCCAGGGCATGGCAGTGATCGTGCGCACGGCGGGATCGAAGCGAACCAAGGCGGAAATCCGCCGCGATTACGATTATCTGCTGCGCCTGTGGGGCGAGGTTCGGGAGAAGACCCTGAAATCCATCGCCCCGGCCCTGGTGCATGAGGAAAGCGACATCGTCAAACGCGCGATCCGCGACCTCTATACCAAGGACATCGACGAAATCATCGTCCAGGGCAACGAAGCCTACCGTGCGGCCAAGGACTTTATGAAGCTGCTGATTCCCAGCCATGCGAAAAAGGTCCAGCCTCACGAAGAGGGCGCGATCCCGCTGTTCCAGCAGTTCCAGGTCGAAAGCCAGATGGACGCCATGCACGAGCCCGAAGTTCAGCTTCGCTCGGGCGGCTACATTGTCATTAACCCAACGGAAGCCCTGGTCTCCATCGACGTCAACTCGGGCCGCGCGACGAAAGAGCGCAACATCGAGGAAACGGCGCTCAAGACCAATATGGAAGCCGCCGAGGAAATCGCCCGGCAGTTGCGCCTGCGCGACCTTGCCGGCCTGATCGTCATCGACTTCATCGACATGGAGGTCAGCCGTAACCAGGCCAAAGTCGAACGCTGCCTGAAGGACGCCATGCGCAACGACCGCGCGCGCATCCAGATCGGCCGCATCAGCCCCTTCGGCCTGCTCGAACTGTCACGCCAGCGCCTGCGCCCGGCCCTTCATGAAACCAGCTTCGAGCCCTGTGCCCACTGCGGCGGTTCGGGCATCCGCCGTTCGACGGAATCGACGGCACTGCAAATGCTTCGCGTGCTGGGCGAGGAAGGTCAGAAGGGCCGCTCCTCGCAGCTGACCCTGATCACGCCGACGGCGGTGGCGCTTTATCTGTTCAACAACAAGCGCCATGCCATCACCGACATGGAGCAGCGCTTCGATCTGACCATCCGCATCGAAGCCGACGACACCCTGATCCCGCCCGACCACCGGCTTGAGCGCATCAAATCCGACGGTGCCGTGGAAACAGTGACGAAAGCCCCCGCCGCGGCAACGCCGGCAGCAGCGACAACGACAACCGCCGATGGCGACAGCGACGGCGAGAAGTCCGAGGAAGAAGGCGGTCGGCGGCGCCGGCGGCGCTCACGGCGGCGCAAACGTGGTGGCGAGGGTGATGCCCACGACACGCAGGAGACGCGGACGGACGGTGACGCCAACGAGTCTACCGAAGCCAGCGAGGAAACCGATACCGACAGCGACGGCGAGCCGCGCGAGACGCGGGAAGGCGCAGGCGAACAGTCGGAAGACGGCGCGCCCAAGCGGCGCCGGCGCGGACGCCGCGGCGGACGCCGGCGGCGGAGGCCGGAAGAAAACCGTTCGGAAGATGGCCAGACCGAGATCGCGGCGGACGCCGGTGGCGAACCCCAGGCCGATGATGCGGCCTCGGATGCCCCCACACCCGACGTCCCTGCATCCGATGATGTGGCAGCCGATGGCGATGCCCCTGCGGTAAATGCAGAAGCCGGCGACGCACCGGTGGTGGAAGCTGCCGACGCAGAGGCAAGCGAAACGCCCCCCGAGGTCGCGGAAAAGCCGAAGCGGACCCGTACACGGCGCGCCCCGAAGGCGGCCGATGACGGCAACGGCGAGGACAAGCCCGCCAAGCCGCGCCGACGGCGGACCACCAAGAAGGCCGAGGACGCGGCTGCCGAGACGCAAGCCGCGGAAACGGCGGACGCTCCCGTCACGGACCAGCCCGAGGCTGCGCCGGAACCGGCCCCAGAGCCCGCTCCTCAGCCTGAAGCCGCAGCCGCTCCGGCCGTGGCGACGGCGGCCGAGCCGGAAGTAGACAGCGCCAAGACCGTGGTGATCGAAGTCGGGGCTGACACGCCTCCGCCCAATCCTCGCCGTGGCTGGTGGAACCGGCTGGTCGATTAGATCTGAACGGTAAGTGACGTTAAGAAAACGCCGGCGGGTGCCTCACTCGCCGGCGTTTTTCGTTAGCGTTTCCAGCCCACAAGACGGTCGGCTGCCTGCGATACCTCGTCCTCGCCGCCGGCGAAGGAAAACCGCACGAAATGGTCGCCTCGGGTCGGGTCGAAATCCACCCCCGGTGTCGCCGCGACGCCGACCTCGGCCAGCATGCGGCGGCAGAATTCAGTGGAATCGTTGGTCAGGTCCGAAACGTCGGCGTAGATGTAGAACGCCCCCTCGGCCGGGGCCAGACGCGTGAACCCGGCCTTCGGCAGCTTGTCCAGCAACAGCGCCCGGTTGCGGGCATAATGGCGGACGTTGGCTTCCAGTTCCTCGGTACAATCGAAGGCCGCCATGCCCGCGTGCTGGGAAATGCCGGGCGGCGAGATGAACAGGTTCTGCGCCAGGCATTCGATGGCCCGATGCAAATCCTTGGGCACGACCATCCAGCCCAGCCGCCAGCCGGTCATGGAATAGTATTTTGAGAAGCTGTTGATGACCACGGCATCCCGCGTATGGGCCAGCGCCGTCACCCCCGCCACGCCATAGGTGATGCCGTGATAGATCTCATCGGAGATCAGACGAATGCCGCGTTCCCGGCAATGATCGACCAGGGCCTTGAACTCCGCCGGGGCGATCATGGTCCCCGCCGGGTTTGACGGGCTGGCGATGATCAGGCCGTCGGGGTCTTGGTCGAGTGCCTTGAGCCGCGCCACCGTCGGCTGGAAATTATCCTCAAGCGTCGTCGGCAGATCGATCACCTCGACCCCCAGGCCGGTCAGGATATTGCGGTAGGCCGGGTATCCCGGCGACGCCAAGGCGACCCGATCGCCGGGGTCGAAGGCGGCCATGAAGGACAGCACGAACCCGCCGGACGAGCCGGTCGTCACCACCACGTCCTCGGCATCCACGGCGACGCCGTAGGCCCGGTCGTAATGGCGGGCGATGGCCTCGCGCAGGCCCCACATGCCAAGTGCGTTGGTATATCCGATGCGCTCTTGGTCGAGGGCCTGGCGGGCCGCTTCGATCACCTTGGAAGGGGCACTGGTGCCAGGCTGGCCGACCTCCAGGTGAAGGACCTTTTCACCCGCGCGTTCGCGTTCCTCGGCAGCGCGCATGACGTCCATGACGATGAACGGCGGCACTTGGCCGCGGTTGGATGATTTCAACGCCATATGCCTGCGGCCGCCCCCGGCCTAGCGATCGCCGACCGCGCCGAGCCCGAAACCACGCGGATCGGCGAAGGCGGCGCAGGCTTGGTTTTCGTTCGGCACGCCGCTGTCGCAATAGATGGCATTGATGCGCACGCCCGAGGCACCCGGATGCAGGGTATGGCCCCGTTCGCGCAGCGCCGCCTGCTGATCCTTGGGCAGGCCGGGTTCGATGACCAGGGCATCCGTGCCCTCGGCATAATAGAGACGTGGGCCCGCAAGCACCGATTCCAGGCCTTGTCCGCCACCGGACACCCGAAGTGCCAGATCGGCTAGGGCTTCCGTGGCACCCGGCCCGCCGGTCACCGTAGCGGCCATGAATACACGTTCCTCGTCTTTCTTGGCGCGCGCTTCACCGACCAACAGCAGCGGCGTCGCCGTCACCGGCGGCAGGCTGTCCTTGCCCGATGGCCGGGCCAAAAGAAACCCAAGCGAGGGGGCGACCTTGCCGGAGCCGAAAGCCCCGTTCATGGATACGGTGCAGGCGACGGCCGACCCAAATTGATCGATCGCGACAATACCCGTTGCGTCGGCCCCCGGCGGCAGCGGAATCGCCGCGTCCCCGGCGGGCGGGCGCTGAGCGTGGCGATCTTCATCAAGCGCGCGGGCGATCAAGGCATGGCGTTCGGCATCGACAAGATAATAAGCCGGCTGCGTCACAAGACCGTCCCGCCGAAGCCAATCCGAGCGCCGCGCCTGTGCCGCCAGGGCCGCTTCGGCGAACACATGCGTACGGGCCGCGCCGTCCAATTCGAAATATTTGGACTGGGCAAGAATGCCCGTCAGATCCGCCGCCAGGGCACCGCCCAGAACGGGGGGCGAGGGAAACAGGAATTGCGTACGCTCGATATAAGGCAGCGTGATCGCGGGCCGAACCTCGGGCAAGTAGGCCCGCATGTCTTCGATGGTCAGCGCCCCGCCCTGGCTGTTGGCGTCGTCGACGAAATCACGCGCCAGCTGGCCCTGATAAAAATCGCCGACCCCGCGCACCCGCAGACGGCCAAGTACGCCCGCGATGCGCAGGCGGTCCATGCGGTCGCCTTCCTTGGCCAGGTTCGGCGTCCCGGCCTTGCGGAACAGGGCTGCCGCGTCGGGCAGTCCCGCCAGGCGCCCGGCCTGCTGGCGTAAATCCGTGGCGAAGGCCCGCGACACGATGCCGCCGAACCGCGCCAGGTTTTCCGCCGGCTGCACAACCTGACCCCATTTCAGACTGCCGAGGCGCGCATGCAGCACCGCGAACCCTCTGGGATTGCCCGGCACGGGTACCTTGCCCCGGTCGGCGCCGCCGGCGCCCTGGGGAACCAGCGCCGGAAAGGACAGCACGTCGTTGCGCTTATTGACGTTGTCGCGAATGACACAGACACCGCCACCGCCCAGGCCTGCGTGGGTCGGCTTGGTCACCGCCAGGGTAAAGTACATGGCTGTCACCGCATCTGCCGCGGATCCGCCAGCCGACAGGATGTCACGCCCAATGAGGGCCGCCTGCGGATCGTCGGCAACGATACCGCCCAGGAAACCGCGCACGAAGCCGGTTTCGCCCAGCTGTTTGGTGTTTTCTTCCTTCTTATTTCCGCCGAACGGATTGGGAATACCCCCCGAACAGCCGGCGACAAGCCCTGCGCAAAGCGCAACGGTCACTATCGGCATGGTGAATTGACGGGGCCCCGGACCGTGACTACGTTTACCGGGCCCGGAAACAGAAGGGAACGCGTCCCAACCGGCG
The DNA here is from genome assembly GCA_048263775.1 of Rhodospirillales bacterium. Classification (GTDB taxonomy): domain Bacteria; phylum Pseudomonadota; class Alphaproteobacteria; order Rhodospirillales; family Casp-alpha2; genus UBA1479. The sequence continues at coordinate 60,332 of JBLXDU010000007.1, read as the reverse complement.
CTGATTGCTTTGAAAAGCCGCATCTTTAAACCATTGTTTTTGATCATTATTTTTGGCATCGGCCTGTGCTTTTGGTCGACGGCTTCCCTTGCCCAGCGCTTATCGATGATTCGGGACGTCGAAATCGAAAATATCATCCAGGAGTACGCGACGCCAGTTTTCGAGGCCGCAGGACTGAATCCCAAGTCCATCAAGACCTACCTCGTAAACGACCACCGACTCAACGCCTTTGTCGCCGGCGGCCAGAACATGTTCATCAATACGGGACTATTGTTGCAAGCCGACACCCCCGGACAGGTGATCGGCGTGATCGCTCACGAAACGGGCCATATTGCGGGCGGCCACCTGGCACGAACCCACGAGGCCCTGTCGCGCACGGCCGCAGCCCAGATTTTGTCCATGATTCTGGGCAGCGCCGCGGTCATCGCCGGCGCGCCCGAAGCGGGCGCTGCGATCCTGGGCGGCGGGCAGAGCATGCTTCAACGTTCATTCCTGGCCTACAACCGCGGCCATGAAGCGGCCGCCGACCAGGCCGCCATGACCTACCTGGACCGCACGAAACAATCGACCAAGGGCCTGTTGGACTTCATGGGGAAATTGGAATCCAACGAACTTCTGATCAGCGCCAGCCGCGACCCTTATCTGCTGACCCACCCGCTGACCCGCGAACGTATCGACGCACTGGAAGCGCATCTGGCGCGGTCCCCCTATTCCAAGATCCAGGATGACCCGAAGTTGGTCGCCCGGCATGCGCGGATGCAGGCCAAGCTGCTTGCCTTTCTCACGCCGGGGCAGGCGCTGCGCAGGTTCAAGAGCGACGACACCAGCGTGCCGGCCCGATATGCCCGAGCCATCGCCTATTTCCGCACCGCACGGGTCGATGAATTCCTGAAGACCATCGACGGCCTGATCGCCGATTATCCCGACGACCCCTATTTTCACGAAATCAGGGGCCAGGGCCTGTATGAAAACGGCAATGCCAGGGACGCCATGGAATCTTATGCCAAGGCCGTGAAATTGATGCCGGAATCGGATCTTCTGCGTCTGGAGCTGGCCCGCATCGAACTGGCGACCGGCGACGATGCGGTGCTTGATGATGCCATCGAGAATCTGAAGTTCGCTGCCCATTACGAACGGTTTTCACCATCCATCTACCAGCTTCTCGGCAATGCCTATTACAAAAAGGGCGACGAGCCACGGGCCCGGCTTTACCACGCCGACGCCGCGTTCCTTCGAGGCGAAATGGAAAAAGCGATTTACAACGGCGAAGTCGCCGCCCGCTCGTTCCCCGAAGGCAGCCCTGAATGGGTGCGCGCAAAGGACATCATCAACGCCGCCGAAGTCCAGCAGCAGAAGCGGAAGGAACAATAGGCGTGGCACCCCGGCGGCACCCCGTGGCCGTGCGGATGGTTGTCGCGGCGGCGATGCTGAGTGCGGCATTGACCGGCTGCATGGCCGGCCCGCACGGCGGCGACCGTCCTGCTCCCGGCGAACCACCCAGCGACATCCAGAACATCATGGCGACCCTGGGCCCCTCGCCCCTGTTCGCGGGCCTGGACCCGGGCGACCGCTGGCTGATCGTCGGCGATCCCTTGGGTGGACGCGCGCGCATGGCGATGGATGAAGGCCTGCCGGTTGTTCACTTGTCGGCGGGGCCGGACGATCTGATCTTGGGCCGTCGCATCGACCAACACCTTCTGGCCGCCCCCTTTCTGACCTGGAACTGGAAGATGTCCCCCCATGCCCCGCCCTATCATCCGGTCCGGGTGATCGTCGGTTTCGCCGACACATCCCGCCCGCTCGATCCCGAGGACGTAACCCTGCGCCGCCTGCCGGACGATGTGCGGGTGTTGGAATTGGTATGGAACGACAAGGCGCTGCGTCGCGGGACCATGGACATGCCCAAGGACGGCACCCCCGCGCGTTATACGGTGCGCGGCGGCGAGGAAGCGTTGGGCAAGCGCTGGCAGGAAGGCATCGACCTGATCTCCCTGCATGACACGGCCTGGCCGGGCCTGTCGACCAGCCATACGCGGATCGTGTTCGTCGCCGCGCGCGTGGCCGCCGCGCCGCCGGCCCGGCCCGGCACATCCGTTCCAGCGGCCCTGATTTCCGACATTCGCCTGCTCCGCTGACGGGATCGTGACATGACGGCCTGCGCACCCGCTTGCCCCTTGCCGCGGTCTGGACCAATATGCGCCCACCATTTGGATAAGGAATGACCATGACCTTTCGGTTTGCCGCCTTGCCGGGCGTCTCGCTCATCGCCACCGCTCTTGTCGGGGGGATTCTGCTCATCGCGCCGGCCGCACAGGCCCAGGACAAGGCATCCGCCATGGACCCGCAGCAGCGCGGCGCCATTGAGACCGTTGTCCGCGAATATCTCCTCGCCAATCCCGAGGTCATCGTCGATGCCATCCGCATCTATCGTGAGCGCGAACAGCAGGCCCAGGCGGACCAGGCCAAAATGGCGCTGTCGGCGCATAAGGACAGCCTGATCAACGACCCCAACGCCCCCGTTGCCGGAAATCCCAAGGGCGACGTCACGGTGGTCGAATTTTTCGATTACCACTGTGGCTACTGCAAGCGGGTGTTTCCGGTGCTGCGCGAACTGCTGGACTCGGACAAGAACCTGCGCTGGGTGTTCAAGGAATTCCCCATCCTGGGCCCGGAATCGGTGACCGCGTCGCGCGCCGCGCTGGCCGCCTGGCAGCTTGATCCGGCCAAATACCTGGCCTTCCATGCCGCCCTGATGGCGACCTCGGGCGGCCTGCCCGAAGACCGCATCCTGAAGATCGCCAAAACCGCAGGTTACGACGCTGATAAGCTCAAGAAAGAGATGGCGTCCGATTCCGTCACCGCCGAAATCAACCGCAATCACCAGATCGCCGAAACCCTCGGCATTCGCGGCACGCCGGCCTTCATCGTCGGCGACGAGCTGGTGCCCGGCGCGGTCGATGTCGATACCCTGCGCCAACTGATCGCCAAGGCACGCAAGGGCTGACCGGCCCGTGATCTGCCGCTAGCCGCAACTGGGTTCCGGCAGCGGATGGATTTCCTTGAGCGCCTGAATGACGACGAACCCGCCCAGGTCCATCTCCATGCGGCGCGGCACGCCGTTGTCCAGCAACTCCATGGTGAACTGGAAACTGGGCGTCGATTGCGGCTGTGTGCCCGTGGTTTCGAAATAGGCTGAGGACACGTGCCAACCAGGCCCGGTGCCCAGGGGGCCCCAGGCCGTCTGCAGTCCCTTGCCCTCCCCCGCCTTGAAGCGGCCGGTAATCACGCTGGACATCAGTTGAGGGCCGATATCCTCGGTGCCGTCGAAAACATGAAACTGCACCTGTTTCTCGCCTGCCTGGGCGGCGGCCAGAAGTTTGCGGACCTGTCCGACCGGCAGATAGGTGTCCTCGGGGACTTTCACCTTTTTGCCGACCGGCTCCGCATAGGCCGCTTCGCCACCGCCACCTTCGCGGGCGACCTCCAAACGGCCATTCAGCTTGGCATCCTCGTCGCCTGCCTTGCTTTTGATCGTCGCGGCGAAACGATAGCGCGTGCCGTCCGTCGATTCCCAACTGGTGAAGCGGATTTCCCTATCAATCACCCCGCCCACCCGGGTCAGGATATGCATGACCATGTGCTCGGCGACGATCCAGCCGTCGCAGGTCCGCTCGACCGAGCGGGTGACCAGGCCCTCGACCCCGTCATAGGGCACCTGTCCGGAAATAGGGCCAGGCAGAAGGTGATAGACCGCCTTGTGCGGCACCAGATTGCCTGCCGCCACGGGGCTCGACATCAGCGCCATGACGGTTATCCCGGCCGCGGCCAGCGCTGGAGCCATTCTGACTGTCATGATCGTCTCCGCCCGATGGTTTGCACGGGGGTGTGCATGCCCCCGCCTTTCCGGGACCTTAGAGCCTTAAGCGTCGGGCCGTAAAGGTGCCGACCTGCACGGAACGCTGGATCGTTATCTCTGAAATAGGTAGATTGTATACAATAAACGGGCCCGAAACGGGTCAGGGCGTCCCGACGCCACGCACGACTTGGGAGGACATTCGACCGTGAAAATCACACCCCTTCATCCGATTCTGGCCGCAGAGGTCACGGACATCGACCTTGCCGCCGAATTGACCGCAGACCAGGTATCCGACATCCGTGCCGCCATGGACACCTACGGGGTTCTGGCATTTCGCGGCCAATCCCTGGACGACGCGCAACAACGGCGGTTTTCAGAAAACTTCGGCCCCCTGGAAACCAGCCGCAAGCTGCATCGCAAGGGATATGTCCCGCGGCTTGATCCGAAGATGAGCGACATTTCCAACCTGGACGAAAGCGGCAAGCCGCTGCCGAAGGACGATTTCCGTCTGCTCAACATGTACGCCAACCGTTTGTGGCACACGGATTCGTCGTTCAAACCCATTCCCGCCCGTTATTCCATCCTGGCGGCCCATGTCCTGCCCAAGAGCGGCGGCGGCAACACGGAATTCGCCGACATGCGCGCGGCCTACGACGACCTGGACGATGCGACCAAGGCCCGCATCGAACATTACGTCTGCATCCATTCCATCATGAATTCCCGGGAACGTCTGGGATATACCGATTTCGACGAGGGTGAACGCACGGGCCTGCCGCCTGTCCGCCAGGTTCTGGTACGCACCCATCCGGGGTCGGGACGCAAAAGCCTTTATCTGGCGTCCCACGCCGGCAGCATTGAGGGCCTGCCCGTGCCCGAAGGCCGCATCATCCTGATGGACCTTATGGAGCACGCGACGCAGCCCAAATATGTCTACAGCCATGTCTGGCAACCCGGAGACGTGGTCATGTGGGACAATCGCTGCACCATGCACCGGGGCCGCTGGCACGATCCGGCGGACATCCGCGACATGCGCCGAACCACCATTTCCGACGAAGTTCCGACCATCCCCCAGGAAGCGCCACGTCAGGCGGGATGACACCTCACGTCCCGTCAATTAATTACGTTTTCTTAATGTAGCTGCGCGATTCTGTCCGCCGTATTGGACAGGTCCGCCGTTCGGGCCGCCGCCGGGGAAAATTTTCATGTACGTCGCGGCCAACAACCACGTCGCCCGCCCGACCCGCCATCCCTATCACCAGCCCGCCCACGGCCGGTACGGTAACCGTGCCTTCCACGGCTCTGTGGAAAACGTCTCCGCCACGGGGGCCGCGATCGCCCTGGGCGAGGCCGGGGTGACGGTCGACAACGGCACCTTCGTCGACATGCATGTCGAGGGCCTGGGACATCTTTCCGGCCGTGTCGCGCGGACCTACGATGGCGGTTTCGCGGTTCAGTTCGACGCCGACGACTCGGACCTGGATGCCGTCGCCGAGGCGATTGGCCGGCTCGACCGTCATGCCTGATTCCGCCGCCTCATCCGCGCACCGCATACATTAGAATTCCCCAGAATATAGACCAAAGTCAGGGTTACCCCCGCAGGTTCGGCCGCTGTAGTCTTGTCTAATAAACCGACATTCTCCCCAATTCGTCGGAAGATCGAGACCACGGTGACATGAAAATCCTGCCTCCCATCGTGCTGGACGGCCAAATGCGGCCTGTCGTGAATGCGGTTGCGATTGAACCGGAAACGGTCGACGACCCGCACATTCAGGCCTGCATGGCGTACTGGACCGACGCGAAGGGCGATGCCTTTGCGCCCAGTTGGGCGAACTTCCACCTGCATGAACTGCCGGCGCGGGTATTACCTTATGCGCTGGTACTCGACGTCACGGGCGATCCGGCGGAATTCACCTACCGTTACTGGGGGTCGGGGCATACCCACTATCATCGGCGCGATTACACCGGGAAGAAATTGACCGACATGGCCGACGCCTGGTCCGCGACCCTGCTGACGCGGCAATACATGGCCGTATTCGAAGCCCGCCGCCCCCTGGTCTTCCTCAACACCTACGAAGGGGTGGAAGAGCCCCTGCGGTCGCTGCGCATGCCGTTGTCCGAAGACGGTCAAACCATTACCCAGATGTTCGCCTTCGTCGGCCGGCGAGGCGTCACTGAAACTCTGAAAAATCTGTTCACCCCATCGCCGGATTATAGCGGCTAACCGCACTCTGTTATCCGCCTTCCCGTCGCGTCTGCTTGCCAGCCTCCGCCGCCTTGCGTAGGGTCGTGGCATCGACATCCGGGAGGAACACCATTCATGACTGAACGAAAGCGCGCGGCCCTGGTCACAGGGTCGGGGAAGAATATCGGCCGGGCCTGTGTCTTGGCCTTGGCGCGGGACGGCTTCAATGTCGTTATCAACGGCTCCAGCGACCGGGCGTCCTGCGACGCCACCGCGGACGCCGCGCGGGCCTTGGGCGCCGATGCCCTGGTGATCATGGCCGACGTCGGCGACAAGGCCGCTTGTGACGCCATGGCGGCCGAGGCAATCGGCCACTTCGGCGGCATCGACGTGCTGATCAACAACGCCGCGATCCGCCCCAGCCACAGCTTTCTCGACATCACCGACGAGACCTGGGAACGGGTGCTGGACGTCAACATGAACGCCGCCTTCCGGCTGGCCCGCGCCTGCCTGCCCGGCATGGTCGACCGGGGCTGGGGGCGCATCGTCAATTTCGCCGGCATGAACGCCATCCACGGCTACAACGGGCGGGCGCATGTCAGCGTATCCAAGCACGGCTCTTGGGGTTTGACCAAGGCACTGGGCAAGGAGTTCGGGCCCAAGGGCATCACCACCAACATCATCTCGTCCGGCCCCATCGCCGGCGATCACGCCGACCCGGCCATGGCCGAGCACATTGCCTCCATGAAGGCGCGGGTGCCGGTGGGCCGCCTGGGCACGCCCGAGGAAATCGCCGGCATGATCGCCTATCTGGTGTCTGATCAGGGCGGATTCATGAACGGCCAGCTGATCCAGATCAACGGCGGCACGGAAACCTGAACGAACGGTTGCCCCCGGACCAGCCCGGATGGCGTTTCCTCTGGTTTTTTGCTAAGTATTTTCGGTACTTGGCGGAAACGAGGCAGCGATGCGGCTGATCCGGGGGGCATCCCTATTGGTAATGGCCTGGGCGGCGACGGCGGCCCAGCCTGTACGCGCGCAAACGCCTGACTGCGTGGACGCGGCCCTTCCTGCCGCCATGCGTGTGTTCGCCTGTACGCAGGCCATCACCCAGGGCGAAACCGATCCCGAGAAATTCGCCGACCTGTTCATCAACCGGGCCGACGCGCTGATCGACGAAGGCTTTCCCGACAAGGCGCTGAGCGACCTCAACAGCGCCGTGCGCCTGACGCCCCGGCGCAAACGCGTGCACTTCCTGCGCGCCCGCATCAATCATGCCGCCGGGCGCGACATAGTGGCGCTCGCCGATGCCGATGCGGGCTTGGCGCTCGACCCCCGCAATGCTGACGCCTTGGCGCTGCGCGCCCGCATCCTGATCGCCCTCGGCCGGTATGGCGACGCAGCGGAAAGTGCCTCCAGGGCGCTTGATGCCGCTCCCCGCCATGTCAGCGCCTTGATCCAACGCGGCGCTGCCCATCTGGCGCAGGGCCACCACCAGCTCGCACGGGCCGACCTCAATACCGCCATCGCCCTGGCCCCGGAAAACGGCGAGGCCTTGCAAGTGCGCGGCGCCCTGTTGCACCGCATGGGGTTGTATCGCTTGGCCATCGCCGACCTGGATCTGTCGATCCGCCAACTGCGCCGCCCCCTTGAAAGCTACCGCGAGCGCGGCCTTGTGCACATGGCAACCGAGGAGTTTGAGCTGGCCGTCGCCGACTTCGGTGAAGCCCTGGACATGGCGCCCACGGACGCGGCACTCCTGCGCCTTCGCGGACAAGCTCATCTCGCCGACGGAAGCTTGGCGGCCGCGCGCGTTGATCTTTCAGCCTCGCTTGAAGCCGACCCCACGGCACCGGAAACTTGGACCGCCCGCGCCGAGGCCTTCCTGAAGATGGAGCAGCTGCAACTGGCCCTCGACGACGTCGATCAGGCGATCGCCCTCGCCCCGAAGGACAGCCGCCACCACATGCTGCGCGCCCGCATCCACCTGCGCCAGGACGAAACCGCCTTGGCCCTGGAAGACCTGGATGCCGCCATCGCTGCCGCCCCCGACAATGCGGCCGCCCGATTCATGCGTGCGGAGCAATTGTTCCAACTTGAAACTTTCGCCGGCGTAATCGCCGATATGAATGCGGTCCTGCGCCGGGATCCGACCCATACGGCGGCCCTGGTCTTGCGCGGGCGTGCCTATTACCGGCGGGGCGATCCGCAGCACGCGGTGCAGTCGATGACCGCCGCCCTGGCCCTGGCGCCGGACAACACTGTCGCGCGGCTGATCCGCGGGTCCGCCTATCGCGACATCGGGGAAACGGAGCGCGCCCTCACAGACCTCGACCATCTGTTGCTGGACGACCCGGCCAATCTGGCCGCGCTCGACCTGCGCGCCACCCTGCACGCCACTGCCGCCCGACCGGCCAGCGCCCATCGCGACCTAACCCGCATCCTCGAAACTCGCCCGGATGCCATGGACCTGCGCCGGCGGCGGGCCGCCGCCGCCCAAGCCATGGGCGATTACGCCGGCGCCATCGCCGATCTGAACCAGGTTCTGGCCACCCATCCCGGTGATGCGGCAGCCCTGCTGGCGCGCGGCGAAGCGCAATTGTCGGCCGGGCACGCGGATGCCGCCGTCGACGACGCCACGGCGGCCATTTCGGAAGGGACGCGCGGCGGCAATACGGACGTCGCCGCCTTGATCCTGCGCGGTCGCGCCTACCGGCGCCTCAACCAGACGGAGGCTGCCGTCGCCGACCTGGACATGGCCCAGCGCATGCAGCCCTATCAGGCCCAGGCACTGCGGGAAAAGGCCCGCGCCCTCCTGTTCGGCGGGCGCTGGGGCGAGGCCTCGGCCGCCTATGAGCGACTGATTCCCTTAGGACCCAACGATGCGGAACCACATGGCGTGCTTGCATTCCTGCGGCTTCGCACGGACGACCTTGCGGGGGCCGGGGCGGACATCACGCGCGGACTGGCGACAGCGCCAGGCGATCCTTGGCTGCGCACCTTGCAGGCGGAATTGACACGCCGCCAGGGTAAGCCCGAACAAGCGGCCATTGCCGCCTCCGCCCTGATCGCCGAGGGCAAACCGACATCCCTGTTGCTGCGCATTCGCGGGTTTTCCCGTTTGGCGCTGAACCTTATCGACGACGCGCTTGCCGATTTCACCAAGGCGACCGAAGTCAATCCGGGTGACGCGGCGGCCTGGGCCGGCCAAGCCGAAGCGGAGAAGACCTTGCGCCGTTACGGCGACGCGTTGCAGCACTTCACCCGCGCCCTTGATATCGACGGCAGCTTCGCGGGCGCTTATCTCGGCCGCGCCAACGTCCATGCGGCGCGCACCGACGCCGATGCAGCCGAGCGTGACCGTGCCGAGGCATTACGCATTGACCCGGGCCTTGCGTCGGACGTAGACAAGCCCGGTGGCTGGCGCCTGGACAATCGATTGACCCTGGCCGACCTGCCCTTTTCGTCGTAATTCCCGCGACCGACCCACCGTTTACAGACCGGAACATGGACGCAGAACAGCAATTCCAGGCCGCCGCCCAGATGTATCAATCAGGTGATTTCCCCGGCGCCGAGGCGGGCCTGACGGCGCTGGCGCTGGCTTTGCCGAACAATCCAAATGTCCTGCATCTCCTGTCCCTGACACAACTTCGCCAGGACAAGGCGGATGCAGCGGCGGACAACTTGAAGAAACTGACCGATCTTGCCCCCGGCTCGGCCGAGGCCCATGACCTGCTCGGCTGCGCGCTGCGCCAGTCAGGCCGGGTCAATGCCGCGATCCGGCACTTCCGCAAGGCCTTGGACATCGCCCCGAACGCCGCGAACATCCATTACAACCTGGGTAACGCCTATCGTGACGACCGCCAAATTCCCCTTGCGGCAAAACATTATAAACAGGCCGTCGACCTTGATCCGGGCAATCTGAACGCACTGTTCAATCTGGGGCAGTGCCACTTCAATCTGGAAAATTTCGATCAGGCGGCGGCGACCCTGCAACGCGTGGTTGACCGCGCACCTAATGACCTTGAGGCCCGCGTCCTCCTGGCCCGCGCCCACTACTTCAGCAAGCGCTACCCACAGACCCGCAAGATTCTTGAAGGCGCCTTGACGCTGACCCAGGACGACCCCGAAGTGCTGGGATTCTATGCCGACCTTATGGCGCAGATGGGAGATTTTCAGACCGCGGTCGATTATTACGACCGGCTGTTGTCGAAGCAGCCCGGCGATCCTGAGACACTGCGCCTGAGGGCGGCGGCTTTGCTCGCCTTGGGCGATGCCGACGGGGCCCTCGACCATTTCGGCAAGGCCGCAGACGCCGATCCGGACTCCCCGGTCAGACAGGCCGATATGGGCCGTCTGCTGGAAATCATGGGGCGGATGGACGAGGCCTGGGCGGCGATTTCCCCGGCGCTGGACCGCCATCCGGGCGATCCGGCGCTCAACCTTGTGGCAGCTCGCCTGGAGCAGCGGGCGGGCGATCCTGGCAAGGCCCTGGCCCGCCTGAACGGGCTTGATCCGGCGACGCGGGATGCGTCTCCCGCCCTGGGAGAGATTCGCTTTGAAATGGGCATGCTTTATGAGCGCATGGACCGCCCCGGCGACGCGGTCGAGAATTTTGAATTGGGCAACGCCTTCCTCGCCCGCGATGCGCAGGCCGTGGCCATGTTCCGCGCCCGCTCGGCAGAATACCTGGAGCGCCTGAAACGGGCCTACGATGGCCCGGCGGCCCAGCCTGCCGGTTACACCGCCCTGGGGGACGACGGAACGCCCGCGTTCCTGGTCGGATTTCCCCGATCGGGCGAGGCCCTCCTGGAGCAGATGATGGACGCTCATCCGGGAATTCAGGTGCTGAAGGAACAGGCTGCCATGTCTGTGGTCCGCAGCCATCTTCTAGCGCGCGGAGACGATTTTCCGGCCAATCTGTTCGATATCGCCGATACGGATATTACGGCATTGCGGGAAATTTATTTCCAGGCCGTCGACCGCGCCGTTACGCGCGCGCCGGGCACCTTACTGATCGACACGCTGCCGCTCAATATCCTGGACGCGGGCCTGATCCATCGCCTGTTTCCGAACGCCAAATTCATTCTGGCGCAACGCCATCCCTGCGACGTCTGCCTGGACTGCTTCACGCATCCTTTTGCAATGAACGACGGCACGGTCCATTTCACTCGTCTGGACGACACCGTCGGCTTCTACGAACAAGTCATGGCCCTGTGGCAAACGCAGCACGAGACCCTGGCGCTGAGCATCCATGAAGTCCGTCATGAAGACCTGATTGTCGGACATGAACAGACCGCCCGGAAGCTTTTGGAATTCCTGGACGTTTCCTGGGACGACGGGATTCTGGCGCCGCTTGCCGGCGAAGACGGGGGGGCAATGCCCGCCAGCCGTTGGCGCACTTTCGAAATTCACATGGCGCCCTATTTGCCGCGCCTGCGGCCGTTCATCAAGGGGTTCGGCTATGCTGATGGCGGGGCCTAAGCGGCAGGACCGCGAAATCCTGGTATTTCCCCGGGCCTTCCCCCATTTTAAGATAAGTTCATCGCTTCATCGTCCTCTTTCCCATCGGCACCGGCGCCGATATCTGATGGATGATGAGCCGACGACCAAACCATGACTTGGGGATCAGACGAACAATGCGAAAGTACCTGACCATCGACCTTGCCACCCGCGACATCAAAAGCGAGGAGCTTTCCGGCGAAGCCCTTGCCCGCGCCGGACGCTATCTGATCGCCAAAACCTTGGTCGACCGCGACCTGGCAAACATCGATCCTCTGGGGCCTGAAAACCCCCTGATCTTTTCTGCCGGCCCGTTCGCAGGCACCAACTTCTCCAACGCAAACCGCATCAGTGTCGGCTGCAAAAGCCCGCTGACCGGCGGAGTTAAGGAATCCAACGGCGGCGGCACCATGGCCTTCGCCATGGGCCAGATCGGCATCGCCGGGATCACCCTGGAAAACCAATCCGACGACTGGGTCGTCATCCGCATCCCCCTGGAAGGCGACATCACCTTCGAGGACGCAACCCCCTATCTGGGCAAAGGCGTTTTCGAAACCGCCGGCATGCTGTTTGAAAAATACGGTGACAAAGTCAGCTTGGGCATCTGCAGCCCGGTCGGCGAATACGGCGGCCTGATTTCCGGCATCGTGTTCACCGACCCCGAAGGCCGCCCGACGCGCATTTCCGCGCGCGGCGGCGTGGGTGCGGTCATGGGCTCGAAAAAGGTCAAAGCCATCGTCTGCGACAAGCACAAGATGCCCGACTTCCACGAACGCAAGAAGTTAATGCAGTCGATCAAAACCTACGGCGGCATGATCAAGGACGATCCGGCGACCCAGAACCTGGGTGCCCGCGGCACGGCTCTGGTCGCCGACGTGATCAACCACCTGGGTGGCCTGCCGGTGCGCAATTTCTCGTCCGGGCAGTTGGTCGACACGGCCAAGGAACGCCTGAAGATGGGCGGCGACTACATCCGCGAACAGAACCTGGAACGCGGCGGCGAAACCACCCATGCCTGCATGCCCGGCTGCATGATCAAATGCTCCAACGTCTATGCTGATGAAAACGGCAACGAACTGGTCGCCCCCCTGGAGTACGAGACCATCGGCCTACTCGGCACCAACTGCGGGCTGACGCATCCGGACCAGGTGGCCCGCCTCAACGCGGTCGCCAACGACCTGGCCATCGACACCATCGAGACAGGGGCGCTCCTTGGTGCCTTGATGGACGCAGGGTACGGGGAATATGGCGATGAAAACTTCATGATGGAGGCCCTGGCCGACATCCGCGAAGGCAACGAACGGGGCCGGATCCTGGCCCAAGGCACGGCCCGGGTCGGCGAACATTACGGCATCAAGCGCCTGCCGGTTATCAAGAAGCAGGCGCTCAGCGCCTATGACCCTCGCGTGATCGAGGTCACGGGTATCTCCATGATGCTGACGGCCCAGGGTGCGGACCACACGACCGGCAACCTGCCGACATTTGAATGCGCCGGCAAGTCGACCGAGGAACTGGCCCTGGAAAGCCTGAAAATTCAGGCCAAATGTGCCGCTGTCGATTCCCTTGGTATCTGTGTGTTCGGGCGGTCCGTCACCAACGTCAATCCGGACTTGATCGTCACTGCCCTCAACGATGCCGTCGGCACGACCTTCGAGACCGAGTTCTTCGACCGCCTGGGCAAGGAAACCCTGGTTCTTGAAGAAAAGTTCAACAAGGCCGCCGGATTTACCAGCGAGGATGACGAACTGCCCGACTTCTTCTATCAGGAGCCCCTGGCCCCGACCATGAAGATGGCGCGCCATCATTTCGCCGAAGTAAACCGCATTCGCGACCGCTGGCTTGCCGAATAGAGGCGGGTGAGACATGAGCTGGCAGCCCGCCGACGATCCGCAGTGCAAGGGCGCGCCGGACGGCGGTGTGATCGCCCTGGTCGTCACGCCCAAGAAACACGATATCGGCGGGCTGATCGTGCGCCGGTCGCTGCCGTCGTCCCAGCGGCGCAGCATCGGCCCCTTCGTGTTCCTGGATCAGATGGGTCCGGCGATGTTCAAGCCGGGGCAGGGCATCGACGTGCGCCCGCATCCGCACATCGGGCTCGCCACCATCACCTATCTGTACGACGGCGTGATCGGGCACAAGGACAGTCTGGGCTTCGATCAGGCGATCCGGCCCGGCGAGATCAACTGGATGACCGCCGGGCGCGGCATCGTCCATTCAGAACGCACCCCGGGCGACGAGCGGGCGGCAGGCGGCCCGCTGTTCGGCCTGCAAGCCTGGGTGGCTCTGCCCATCGCGGATGAAGAAACGGCCCCGTCTTTCGTTCATTACCCGGCGGACTCCCTGCCCCGCTGGCGGGAGGGTGGCGCGGAGATCGCACTGATCGCCGGCACCATGGCCGGGCGAACGTCGCCGGTGGAATTCTTCTCACCCATCTTTTACGCCGATCTGCGCCTTGCCGCCGGGTCGGCCTTCACCCTGCCACCCGACCATGCGGAGCGCGCAGCCCATGTCGCCGAGGGCCAAGTGGTGATCGACGGCCAGACCTTCCAGGCCGGACAGACCGTGATCTTCCGCGAAGGCCCGGATGTGGTCATTACCGGGCAAACGGCAGCAAAGGTCATGGCTCTGGGCGGCGCACCGCTCGACACCATGCCCGGCGCGCGGCCGAATCAGCCCCGTTTCATGTTCTGGAATTTTGTGTCCCATTCATCGGACCGTATCGAACAGGCCAAGGACGATTGGAAGAACGGCCGGTTCGCCAAGGTACCGGGCGAGACAGAGTTCATTCCCCTACCCGAGTAGCACCCCAGTCCGACGGCGGGCCTAACCCTAGTGTCCGACGCTGCATGTCCGGCAACGTGCGCGGCCCGTGCAACGATTATTCCTCATCACCTCCAGCCGATGCCGCCCGCGCCATCGAATCGGTTACCCGGTCGAGGGCCTCATCCAAGGAATTCAGATTCCCCTGAAGGTGCTTCATCTGCTCCCGCTGTTCGGCGAGGGCTTCGGCCAAATCTCGGCCTGCACCTTTAAGGCGCTGATATGCTTTTATTTTTTCCTGAGAATGCGGACCACGAACGACGAAACGGGTATCCATCATATTACCTTCGCTCTATTGCCTGCCCCCAAGCATAGCCGTACAAACGACATAGGTCAGTGACTCTTCCCTATATTGAGCAAAGCCAATGCCTCGGGATGTGATCCCAGTCACTGGAATAAGAATAATTTGCAAATAATGCCGGAATTACCGGTACCGCGAACATCGCGGGGGCGGCAGACGCATAGCACGCGCGCCACTAGACGCGCTTGCGTTCGCCCAGAATGTTGAGGAAATTTCCCGCAAAGATCACGGCGGCGCCACCCAGGACCCAGGGGTCCAGGGGCTCCCCATAAAACAGCAACCCGGCAACAGCGATCAGCGGCAGGCGCAGGAATTCCATGGGCACGACAACGATCGCATCGGCTTCCGCGAAGGCGCGGGCAAGGCAGTAATGGGCGCTGAGCCCGGTAATGCTGACTGCCATGATCCAGGGCCACATGGCGGCCGACGGGTTGACCCAATCGAACAGTGACGGGATCAGACCGAGCGGCAACTGCACCAGACACATGTAGAACACGATGGCGAGCGCCGTATCCGTACGCGTCAGCTTCTTGGTCAGGGTATAGGCGAAAGCATATCCGACAGCCGCCATCAACACGGCCAGGGCGGCCGGGCTGATCGTCACCAGACCTGGCCGCACGACGATCAAAATACCGGCGAAGCCGATGGCCACGACCAGGGCCCGCCTGGGTGTGATCTGTTCCTTCAGCAGCAGCGGGGCCAGCAGCGTCGCCCAGACCGGCATGGTGAACTCAAGGGCGAACACCTGGGCCAGCGGCAATAACGAAATGCCGTAGAACCAACCGAATTGTCCAATGTAATGGGCGACGTTGCGCAGGATCTGCAGGCCCGGCTGAAGGGTCGCCAGGTGATGCCGCCCTGCCCGCCAGATCACAGCCAGGATGATCACCAAACCGATGGCGCTGCGGAAGAACAGGATCTGCAGGGTCGACAGTTCAGCCGACAGTTCGCGTCCCGCGATGGCCATGAGCGCCAGGGACGTCAACGTCCCCAGCATCCAAAATGTTGCCTTCAGGACCGGCGGCATGATGGGCTGCCTCCTCCGGCCGGGTCTAGAAGTGCAACGTCAGGTCACGCGGGTTGGCCATGCAGGCAGCGACGTCGAGGGCCTGTTCCTTGGACAATTTCGGTTGCAAGCGCAGGCCGATGTTCATGCGGATCGCCTGTTCATATTCGGCAAGCCCCGCGCTGAGCTCCGCCGCCGCCTTCTTGCGCCAGGCCATATCCTCGTCATAAGCCGCCTGGGCATCGGCCAGGGCCTTCAGTGATTTCTCCACATCGGGCTTGTCGCCGCGCATGGCGCGACGGGCATCCGCCAATGGCTTTTGAATCTCGCGGGTGCCCGGCACCTCGCGCATGACCTTCTCGACCTCATTGACCGCGTCCATGGCCTTCTCAGGATCGGCCGCGCCGCTGACAGCGGCGGGCAGGCCCGCCAGTTCCTTACCAAGCGCCGCCAGGGCATCCGCCCCGGCGATCACCTTGGTGACCTCCTGGAGCGGCTCGTAGGCCCCGTCCACGTTGCGTTCATACAGCCGGATGGCCAGCGTCTCCGCCTTCTGTAACTTTGCGAAAGCCGCGTGGTCCGCCCGCCAGTTGTCGGGGACCTTGGCATCGTAGGTTTTGATCTCCGCCCGAAGTTCCTCGATCTTTGCCTCCAACTTGTTCTTCCGCGCCTCACCCCGTTCATTCCGGGGCAGTTGGCGGATCGTCGACTGCAGGTATTTGATCTCTTCCTTCAGGCGGCGTGCCTGGCGCTGGGTTTCACGCACCTCCACATGCAACGGCAGGTAGCCCGGCGTGGCCTCGTCGATGATCTTTTGCGTCGCCCGAATTTTGGCGACCAGATCGAATGTCTTTTCAGCCTTGTCGAAACTTCCCTTCAGGTCGCCACGAAGTTCGCCGGGAAGCGACGACAAATCCAGTGTCCTGGCCTTGGCGATGGCCGCACGCAGGTCGTCACCCTTGGCGTCGTAAACCTTGAACAGATGTTCCTGGACGCAGGACGACAGCGCCGGGTTGCGCGGCGGCGGCGCCGTTTCCGACGTCAGGCTCACGCGCTGCGGCAGATAGTTCACCAACTGCGGCGTCAGGCCGACGATGACAAGCGCGACCAGTTGCAGGCAGATGAACGGCACCACGCCCTTGTACATCTGGATGGTCGCCACGCTGGGCGGGGCGACACCGCGCAGATAGAACAGGGCGAAGCCGAAGGGCGGGGTCAGGAACGAGGTTTGAATGTTCAGACCAATCATCACCCCCAACCACACGGCGGTGATGTTGGCCGAGGGGTCCATCAGCAGAATCGGCGCCACGATGGGCACCACCACGACAGCGATTTCGATGAAGTCCAGGAAGAACCCCATGATGAAGATGACCAGCATGACGATGGTGAACTGAGCCCAGAAGCCGCCGGGCATGCCGGTCAGGAATTCACGCACCAGTTCCTCGCCGCCGAACGCACGGAACGCGGCCGTCAGCATCGCAGCGCCAATCAGGATGATGAACACCAGGGCCGTGGTCTTGGCGGTTTCAACCATCACGCCTTGCAGGGTGTCTTCGATCTTCAATGCCCGCCAGCCGCTCCAGCCGATGGAAAAGATCAGCGTCGCCGTGAAGATCAGGCCGAGCACCAGACCGATCCTGTCGAAGTCGCTGTCGATCGATTTGATGTTGATCTTGAAATACGTACTGATAACCGCGAGCGCGACCAGGGACACCAGGGCGATGATCGCCGGGTAATAGGCGTTCCGATGGCCGTCGCGCAGGCGATATCCCCCCATGATCAGGGCCCCCGCCGCACCGATGGCGCCGGCCTGATTGACTGTCGCGACACCGGTGATGATGGAGCCAAGAACCAGGAAGATCAGAGTCAGCGGCGGCACCAGGGTGACGAACACCTTGACCATGAACGCGCGGTCAAGAGCACCTTCGCGATGCACGGCAGGCGCCATTTTCGGTTTGAAAAAGGCCAAAACCAGGACATAGCCCATGTACAGGCCGACCAAAACCAAGCCCGGCACAAAGGCGCCCAGGAACATTTCACCGGCGCTGGTCGAGGTCACGTCGAAGCCTGACGGCATCAGCAGATTGCCCGTCGATTCCTTGAACAGCTCCTTACGAGTGGTCGATGCCTGATCGACGGCGCTGGCAAGCTGGTCCGCCAGGATGATCAGCACGATGGACGGCGGGATGATCTGACCCAGAGTACCCGACGCCGCGATGGTGCCGGTCGACAACGAATTGGCGTATTTGTTGCGCATCATCGCCGGCAACGAGATCAGGCCCATGGCGACGACGGTGGCGCCGACGATGCCCGTCGTCGCGGCCAGAAGGGCGCCGACGAAAATCACCGAAATGCCAAGGCCGCCCGGCACCGGCCCGAACAACTGCGCCATGGTGACCAGCAGGTCTTCGGCCAATTTCGAGCGCTGCAGCATGATGCCCATGAAGATGAACAGCGGGATGGCGATCAGGGTATCGCGCTCGGCCTCCCAATAAACGCCGCGGAAATTGGTTACCCCGGCGCTGAGCCATTGCCAGGCGCCGCCCTGAGCAAAGTAGGCATCAACATTGCCCGCAAACAGCCAACCACAAAGGGCGGCCAGGGAAATGGTGATGATGGCTGATCCCGGCAGTGCAAAAGCGACGGGAAATCCGACACCCAGCGCATAGGCCATGGTGATCATGAGAATGACGAGGAAGACGAGTTCCATTGACTAGCGGCCCCTGTCGCTTACTGGATGGTGTGACTTGAATGGTCGCGGCCGCCGGGCTCTCCCCTGGCGTCGGCGACACCGTCCAGCATGTAGCTGACGAATTGAATCATCATGGATATGGCGAAGACGGCGAGAAAACCGGCCATCATGTATTTGACGTACATGGAAAATCCGGTCTGGGTCGTTTCCCAAGCCAGGACCGGCGAATTGATCACCGCGTTCTTTCCGCCCATGCCAACGATCAGGATCACCCAGCAGAGGGTGATACCGAGGAAGATGGAGCCGAAGGCATTGACCAATCCCTTACGGCGGGAATCGAAGGCGGCATAGAACACATCGACCCGCACATGGCCTTCTTCCAGCAGGGTATAGGCGCTGGCGAACAGGAACAGGGCCGCGTACCAGAACCGCACGAGATCGCCCATGAACACTTGTTCGTAGGAAAAGATGAAGCGGGTGATGACGATCAGCAATTCTGCGATGACGATCAGCAGCGCCAGCCAAGTAAAGCCCAGCGTGCGCGAGAAAAACGCCGTGATTATGGCGGCCGCGGTCAGCGGCAGGTGCACGTAGGGGCCGCGGAATTGCGATTTGCCGAGCTCAAGCGCAAGCGCGTCACCGAACACGGCAGGTAGCATGCCCTCGACCCGCATAAACGACAGGATCGCGTCGACCACACCGATGTAGAGAACGGCAAAAAAAGCCATGCGGATGAGAAGCGCGTTGAAATCGGACATCCGCTTGCTGTCCTGACGCAGCGTGCGCGAGCAGCTTTTAACCGTATAGATCGCCGCGGCGGCAATGCCGGCGATGTAAGCAAGCAACTGCACCCAGGCGAGCGGTGACGATTGGGTTGCGGCACCGTGCAGGCCAAGCTGCAGCGCGGCCCCTTCGCCCGGCCAGCCATGCCAGAAGGTAAGGTAGTTATTGATCAAGAAAACAAGCAGCGCAGACAGCACTGCCCAACCGAAGAACCGGACGGCAATGGTCGTGCGTGGCGACACCTCGGGCGAAATATTCCCGCCGGTCGCGTCAATTGTCATTTGTTCGGCGGCCATGAACAGGCAATCCCTTGTCCCAATTCCCCACAAGAACAAGCCCGGGCGGATAAGGATGGGACGGGGCCATGCCCCGTCCCACCTTAATACCCAGTTATGCGGGCAATTAGACTTTGATGCCCAGAACGCGGTTGCGCTGGTTGATGTAGCCGGAGTCGGCCAGGATCATCCAACGGCCGAGGTCGGCACGCGAGGTCAAGAAGCTGTCGTGGATCTTCTTGGCCAACGGGCTGTGCGCCTGCACTTCGGCGAAGACTTCTTCGGCGGCCTTGCCGAAGGCGTCATACACGTCATCGTTGAAGGCACGCACCTTGACGCCGTGATCATTGATCAGCTTGTTCAGGTACGTACCGTTGTTGGCGTTGGTTTCCGCCATCTGATGCGAGTTTTCCTCGGCACAGGCGGCTTCAATGATGGCCTGGTCGGTCTTCGACAGGCTGTCCCACCACTTCTTGTTCATGCCCATGTGCAGCTGGGAAGCCGGCTCGTGCATGCCCGGATAGTAGTAGTACTTGGCCGCTTCATAAAACTTCATGAAGTAGTCGTTGTAGGGACCGACCCACTCCGTCGCCTGGATGGAGCCGGAAACCAGGTTTTCATAAATCTGGCTGCCCGGCAGGGACACGGTCGAGGCGCCCAGCTTGGCCAGCACGTCGCCGCCCAGGCCCGGGATGCGCATCTTCAGGCCCTTGAAGTCGGCGGCGGAGTTGATTTCCTTGTTGAACCAGCCGCCCATCTGGCAGCCCGTGTTACCGCAGGGGAAGCCCTTGAGGCCGAAGCCGGCCGCCAGTTCGTCATGCAGCTGCTGACCGCCGCCGTACTTCATCCAGGCATCCATTTCCGCATAGGCGAAGCCGAACGGAACGGCGGTGAAGTAGGCCCAGCCCGGGTGCTTGCCTTTCCAGTAGTAGTCGGCGCCGATGTAGGCCTGGGAATTGCCCGAGGCCACTTCGTCGAAGGAATCGAAGGCGCCGACGCGTTCGCCGGAGGCGAAATATTTGACCTGGATGCGGCCGTCCGTCAGGACCGGGATGCGGGCGGCAAGGCGCTGCGCGCTGAGGCCGAGACCCGGGAAGTCGCGCGGCCAGGTGGAGACGATGATCATCTCCTTGCGGCCCTGCGAAATCGCAGGTTTGGCAAGCGTTACAGCAGCCGCGCCGGCGACGCCGGCGACTGCGGATTTTTTAAGAAACTCACGTCTTTTCATGAAAATTCTCCCTGTTGGCGTGGTTGGTCGTAGTAGGCAATTTTGATTGTTGGGTGCGATTTTGCACAGCCGCATAGCCGTTGGCTACATCCAATTGACAAAAATGCGTCAGATTCATGCAGGCTGATGGGATGCCGCGAATTTGGTCACAATTTAGGCAGAATAATGGCGGATGCCGTCGATAATCCGCCAATTTCAAAGAAATTTCATCCTCTCCGACACTCAGCCGCATCAACACGTGCCGTTGATCCACCCCCGGGATTTCGTTCTGGCGCCGCCAATTCGATAATGATAATCAATTGCAATAAATTCATGTGCCGATCTACGGCACCACCCATCCCACTTCCGAGCCCACTTTCGGAGACGACATGGCGACGGACAGCCAACGTGATCTTCTGACGCAGATATTCCAGGCCCAGCGGCGTGCGCTGGTCGGCACGCTGTACCGCATGGTTGGTTGCTTGCACACCGCAGAAGATCTTGCCCACGACGCCTATCTGCGTGTCGCCAAGGCGGCCCGCGAGCGTCCGGTGACGCACTTGCAGGCGTTCCTGTACCAGACCGCGCGCAATCTCGCCCTCGACCACCTGCGTCGCGAGCGCCTGCGCGGTACCTTCATGTCCGAAGCCCCCGACGGCACCACCGATGCCGTCCCCGCCCCGCAGCCATCCCAGGAAACGGCGGTGATGGACGCCCAGAACCTGA
Organism: Rhodospirillales bacterium; assembly: GCA_048263775.1. Classification (GTDB taxonomy): domain Bacteria; phylum Pseudomonadota; class Alphaproteobacteria; order Rhodospirillales; family Casp-alpha2; genus UBA1479. The sequence goes on along the minus strand of JBLXDU010000007.1, from coordinate 38,982 downwards.
CCCAAGTCGAGGGCGCCCTGGCGACCCTGCCGGATCGCGCGCGCCGGGCCCTGATGTTGTCGCGCCTGGAAGGCCTGACCTATCCCGAGATCGCCCGCCGCCTGGGCGTGTCCGAAAACACAGTCTACAACGACATCCGCGCCGCCCTGACCCGCTGTCTTGCCGCCATGGATGACGGAGACATAACGTGAGTCTTCGCAAGAATCTTATGGGAGACTCTACGCCCTCATCCGTCTCGTCTATATCCGCGACGTCATCTGCGGATGGCAACCGACGACGCATCACCATGACCCATGACGATGAAAACCCCAATCACGGCACGGCAATGGCCGAGGCCCTCGATTGGTTCACGCGCCGTCAATCGGGGACGATGACGGCGGGCGAGAAGCGCACCTTCGCCGCCTGGCACGCCGCCCACCCGGACAATGCCCGCGCCTATAAGCGCGTAGCCGGACTTTGGGCCTCGCCGGAATTCACCCGCGCCGTGGAAACCCAAGCACCCGCAACCATGCCCCCGCCCCGCCCCGCCCGCCCGCGCGCCGCGTTGCGCCCGGTGCTGGCCCTGGCTGCCGCATTGGTTCTGGTCGTCGGCCTGGGCCATCTGCTTGGCGGCAATCCATTCCAACCATCCGCAGACCATGGGACGGAAACGGGACAACGCGCCGAAGTCTCCCTGCCCGACGGGTCAGTGGTGGTGCTGAACGCGGAAAGCGCCATGAACGTTTCCTTCGATGCCGATAGGCGCCGGGTGGACCTGGTCCGGGGTGAGGCCTTCTTCGATGTGCGGCACGATCCTGAACGGCCGTTCGAGGTCGCCGCCGGGCGATCCCTGACCCGCGTTGTCGGCACGGCTTTTTCCGTCACGCTGCAAGACGGGAATACCGAAGTCCGCGTGAAACGCGGACATGTGCGAGTCGCGGGCGACGATGGTCGCATGCCAGTGGACCTGACCCCCGGCGAGGGCGTGACTGTCACCGCCGGCCATTTGGGCGATGCGGCGGCATTCGTGTCACAAACAACCTTCGCCTGGATCGATGGCCGCCTGGTGTTCCACGACCAGCCACTGGCCAAGGTCATCGCGCAGCTCGCCCGCCACCACAAGGACCCGGTGGTCCTGGCGACGGACCGTCTGCGCAGGCTTCGGGTCAGCGGCAACTATCGTCTGAACGACCCTGCCGCCGTGGTCGCCGCTCTGGCCGACGTGGCCGGGGCCAAGGTCATCCAACTTCCCGGCTTGCTGACCGTCCTGCACTAGCAATTTTTTTGGATTTTTTGTTGGGAGACGACTGCCCCTCGTTCGTCTCGGCTACATAAATGCGAATGCGTCGCAAATTCAAGTATGCGCCGCCGCGAAGACCATAAGGGCCAATAAGGGGAATAACGCGCCATGACCACCACCCGCACCCGCCGCTTCACGGCGGCCTTGATGACCTGCACGGCCGTTGGCCTGTCCGCAGCCTATGCCTTGACAACGCCGGGCACGGCACATGCCGTGGAAGTCGCCGAAGACTCACGGGTCGCCTTCGACATCGCCGCCCAGCCGCTCGGCGCCGCCATCGACGCCTTCATCGCCGCCACGGGCTGGCAGGTCGGATATGCGGCAGAGGTCACCCGCGACCGCAAGTCACCGGGAGTAACCGGCAGCCTGACACCGACGGCGGCGCTCACGCGCCTGCTCACCGGCACGGGCGTCACCTTCCGCCTGACCGGCGCACGCACGGTCGCCCTCGACGGACCGCAGGCAAGTGGTGAACGCATCACGCTGGGCACCGTTTCCGTCGAAGGCCGGATCGTTCCCAACCAGGCGGAGATCGGCACGTTGCCTGCAGAATTTGCCGGCGGTCAAATCGCGCGCGGTGCACGGGCCGGTGTCCTCGGGAACCAGGACATGATGGAAGTCCCCTTCACCATGACAGCCCATACGGAAACCGCCATTCGCAACCAACAGGCGGAAACGATCGGCGATATCCTGGACAACGACCCGGCCATTCGCAGCACCTATGGCTACGGCAACTTTTCGGAACTCTTCGTTGTCCGTGGCTTTCCCCTATACAACGACGACCTGTCCGTTGACGGTCTTTACGGCACGTCGCCCCGGCAAATCTCGTCGACCGACATGTTCGAACGTATCGAGGTCTTCAAAGGCGCCAACGCTTTTCTGAATGGTGCGGCTCCGGGTGCTACGGGCATTGGCGGCGGCATAAACCTGGTCCCCAAACGCGCAGGGGACGAACCGTTGACTCGGGTGACCGCGAACTACGGCCAGACCCTGCGGGCCGGGGTCCATGCCGACATGGGGCGTCGCTTCGGCCCCGATAATGCCTTCGGCGTGCGGATCAACAGCGCCCTGCGCGCCGGAGAGACCGCCGTTAAAAACGAAGAGCGCTACATGCACATGGCTTCCGGTGCCTTCGATTACCGGGGGGACAAACTCCGCGCGACGTTGGATATCGCAACCCAACGCCAACGAGTCGACCAAGGTCGGCCGACCGTTTTCGTCACGGGAAGCCAGGTGCCCAATGCGCCGGACGCCAGCCACAACTACGCGGCAACCTATTCCTATAGCGACCTGGAGGATTCCTTTGCTCAGACACGGATTGAATACGACCTGCTTCAGAACCTGACCCTGCAGGCCGCCTTCGGCGTGCATACCCTGCGCGAGGACGGCGACTATGCCTCGATCCGGGTGAGCAACAACGACGGCACCGCGACGGCCCGGCGCCTGACCGTGCCGCGCCAGGACCTGAGCCTCACCGGCCAGGCCGGAATCAAAGGCAACCTTGATACAGGACCGTTACTGCACAAGATGAATGCTGGCATGTCCGCCCTGAAAAGCGCCAACCGTAACGCCTACGAATTCGGCACCACCGAAAACACCAACATTTATGACCCCGTCGAACTGGCACGCGGCGCGACAACATCGAGCGGCGGTGATTTCGAACGCTTGCCCCTGGTCAGCAAGGTCCTGCTGCGCAGCTACTATGCGTCCGACACGATCTCTGATCTGGACGAGCGGGTCCTGCTGACGGTAGGTGTCCGCTACCAGCAGATTCAAAGCCTAAACTTCAACCGGACAAGCAACCTGGAGACCAGCAACTTCAATGATACGGCCATCAGCCCGGTGGTCGGCTTGGTCTACAAACCGGCGGACAGCATCTCGCTTTACGCCAATCGCATCGAGGGCCTCCAACCGGGCGGTTCGGCACCATCCAGCGCCGCAAACTCGGGCGAAGTGCTGGCCCCTTATACGTCGGTCCAATATGAAGTGGGCGGCAAGGTCGACTTGGGCAACCTGGGCGCCGCCCTGGCCCTATTCCAAACGACCCAGCCCAGCGCGGTAACCGACCCGACAACGAACATCTATTCCGCCGACGGCGAACAGCGGAACCGGGGAATCGAGATTTCCGTATTCGGTGAACCGGTCCCCGGCCTGCGCTTGTTGGGAGGAACGTCCGTCACCGACGCCAAGCTGACCGAAACCGCGGGCGGCACAAACGACGGCAACGTCGCGATCGGCGTGCCCCTATACCAACTGAATGCCGGCGTGGAATGGGATTGCCCCTGTCTCGACGGCCTGACCCTAAGCGCCCGGGCCCTGCATACCGGTCGGCAATACATCGACACCGGCAATTCCCAGGAAATCGGATCCTGGACCCGGTTCGACATGGGGGCCCGCTTGGTCCGGAATATTGCCGGACGCGAAGCGAACTTTCTGTTGAATGTGCAAAACATCGCAAACAGCGGGTACTGGGCCTCGTCCCAGGGCGGCTATCTGGTGCAAGGCGTGCCGTTCACCGTCAAACTATCCATGTCCATGGATTTCTAATAACTGGGGCCCTATTCCGGGACCTCAAGTTGCATCAGCGGCACGTGCTGCTGGGCGCCGTAGACATCCGTGTCGCCGGGGGAGCCGGAGCGCACGCGGCGCGGCACGGTAATCTTGATGGCGCGGGCGACGTCGAAGGGAATGATCGCGACCTCGTTGTCGGTCACCCCGTAAAGCGGCGCCAGCGTGCGCGGGCTCAGCATCCCGCAGTCGCGCACGCGGCGATAGGTCGCGTCGTCGTCGAACATGACGTCGAGGGTCAGGTAAAGCGCACCTGCGTTCTTGCCGCGGACCACGCGCGCGATGTCTCTCAGCTTGGCCATGTCGTGTTCGTCCTTTTTCTTCTTATCCGGCTTAGTCCAGCTTGGCAGGGGTCGGCCCGCCGATCGGGATTTCCATCAGGTCCTCGCCGAAGAACAGGTTGCCGGAATACCGCGCGCCCATTTCCCGCAGGATGCGTTCACGCACGCCGGGCTTATCCATCTGTTCCGTGACGTGGCTGATCACTAGGTTCTTGACCCCGGCGGCGGCCCCCAGGTCGGCCATTTCCAGATGGCCCATGCAGCCCTCGGCGAATTCCTTGCCCAGTTCCGTGCCGCTTAGGTAGTGGCACATGTTGACCAGCACGTCGGCGTCCTGGGCCAGCTTCTCGATCGCCTTGCAGGGCCCCGTGTCGCCGGAATAGACGAACACGCCGTCGTCCGTTTCCAGGCGGTAGCCGTAGCAGTGCAGGAACGGCTGCACATGGCGCACGCTGGCGCAGGTCAGTTTCCAATGGTCGGTCTCGATCACGTCGCCGCTTTTCAGCTCCGTCACCTGGGGGTTCGGCTTGGCGCGCTGGCCCTCGCCGCCCCGCGCATTGTAGATCACGGTCGACAAGGGATGTTCCGTGCGCGCCTTCAGGTCCGGTCCCCAGATGCCGTCGTCACCGAACAGCAGTTCCGTCATGCGCGCCGTGAACGGCGGGCCGTAGACCTGCAATTCCGGCAGTTTGCCCACGCCCTGGTCCCAATGGGTCAGGACCAGGCGGCCGTAATCCAGGCAGTGGTCGTAATGCAGGTGGCTGAAGAAGACGTGGGTGACGTCCGTCGCCCGCTTGCCCGCTTCCAACATGCGGTGGTGCGCGCCGGGACCATGGTCGAACAGCATCACGTCGCCCGCGACCTCGACCAGATAGCCCGAACTCATGCGTTTCAGCGACGGCGTCGGCGTGCCCGTGCCGAGAAGGGTGATCTTCATGGGTATTACCTCTTTTTTCTTTTACGCAAATGCGTCGTCTCAGTCCTCGCGTCCGCAAGGCCCGGCAAAGCCAGGGCGGACGCGGGATCGGGATTTGCGATTAGACCTCCAACCATTCCATGCGGACCGGCTCCATGGGATCGCATTCCATGACGTGCCAGACGTTGAATTCGTAGACCGGCCCGACATGCATGTCCGACGGCGAGAACGGAATCGCCAGGTTGCCGGAAATGCACATGCGCCCGGGAAAGTCCGTGTGCAGGAAGGCATAGCGCGACTTGGCGAGGACGGCGCGGCTGATGTCCTCGGTCTTGCCCAACACGTCGAGCAGCAGGCCGATCTCGTGGATCGGCTGATCGGCCTCGGGCTCCAACGATCCCATCACCGCGTTCTTGCCGTACAGATGGACGGACAGGGTGTAGTCCTCGGCATTGATGCCGAGCGTACCGACATCGCGCGCGATGCGCCCGCGGCAGGCCTCGACGAAGTCGTCGATGATGTCGATCAGGATCGGGTCCCGGATGCCGGCGATGAACACGGTGCGATAGCCGAGCGGGCGGGCCCCCTCCAGCTTCACCGTGTACTTTTCCGAGGGCTCGTAGCGGCTGCCCGAGACCTTGACGGTGCGTTCGTCCAACTGCTCGAATTTGCAGCGGTCGGTGACCAGGATGCCGTCCGGCTCCTTCAGGCGGTAGGGCTCCGGGTTCTCATACAAGGTATGGGCGGAGACCCGCGTCACCGTGGCGCGGCGGATGGGTGAGCCCGGCTCGACCGTGAAATGATCATCATAGATGGTGCCGATAACGCAGTCCTGACCTTCGCGCGGCTCCACCACCTGGGCGCCGCATTCGATGATCTTGGCCAGATGCCAGGCCAGGCCCGGGTCGGCGCCCTTCATCAGGGGCAAGGCTGCGAACAGGGCCGCGTCCGTGCCGCGCCCGGCGATCACCACGTCGGCGCCGTCGGCCAGGGCCTGCTGATAGGCCTCCGGGCCCATCATGGCGACGATGCGGGATGATTGATCGACGTCGTCCTCGGTCAGGTCGGCGATGGGACCCAGCGGCGTGACCTTGCCGGCCCGCACCTTGGCCTTGATAGCGTCCTTGGTCTGCTCCGTGCGGATCACCCGGACCTTGGGCTTCAGACCCTTTTCGGCACAGATTTCCTTGAGGATTTCCAGCGTCCAGTCGACCTGGGCGTCGCTGCCGCTGCCGCCGGCGGAGCCGATCATCACCGGAATGCCATGTTCCATCCCGGCGCCGACCATCAGGCCCAGGTCCCGCTTGGCCGCCGCACGCGACACGAAGGGCGTGCCACTGCCCAGATAATGGGGCCCGGGATCGGATGATCCGGCGTCACAGGCGATTAGGTCGGGCTTCATGGCGATGCCCGCGTTGAAGGCTTCCTCGGTAAAGCCGTAGCCGAGGATTCCCGTAGTAGCCATCAGTCTGATGGGAGACATGTCCCCTCCCGTCCGGGTTCGTGCCCGGACTTGTTGAAAGCGCCCCGCCTTCTTGAAAACCATCCTGCGGGATTTTTTCTCCGCCGCCAAGGCCCACCGTTGCTGCGCAGCCTTGACCGACAATAAACATCATTATATAACTCAGAAGTTCTATAACTATATGGTTATATTATGATCTCCACTGACCGTCTCGACGCGACCTTCGCCGCCCTGGCCGATCCGACCCGGCGCGCCATTCTCCAACGTCTGGCTTTGGGCGAGGCCTCGGTCGCCGAACTGGCTGACCCGTTCGACATGAGCCAACCGGCCGTGTCCAAGCACCTGCGCGTGTTGGAGAGCGCGGGTTTGATCTCGCGCCGACGCGACGCCCAGCGCCGCCCCTGCCGGTTGGAGGCAGCCCCCCTGGCCGAGGCCGTCGACTGGCTGGAAGCCTACCGCGAATTCTGGGAAGCCCGCTTCCAGCGCCTGGATGCTTTGCTCGCCGACCTGCAGGCCCCCGCAGATAACGAAAATACGCCGAAGGATGATACCCAATGAACCCGCGCATTCCCCTCACCGCCACCCTGCCCTCCGACCGCGAATTGCGGGTCAGCCGCGAATTCGATGCCCCACGTAGCTTGGTATTCAAGGCCTATACGGACCCGGCCCTCGTCCAACGCTGGCTGTGGGGCCCCGACGACTGGCCCATGGCGGAATGCGAAATCGATTGCCGGGTCGGCGGCGCCTATCGCTATGTCTGGCGCAACCCGCAGCTGGGCGACATGGGCATGGGCGGCAGGTTTCTTGAAATCGTCCCGCCGGAACGTCTGGTCGTCACCGAACTGTTCGACCAGGACTGGACCGAGGGCGAAACCGTCTGCACCACGACCTTCGAGGACCTGGACGGCGGCACCCGCACGCGGATCACCACTACGGTGCTGTATTCGTCCCAGAACGCCCGCGACAACGCCATGAAGACGCCGATGTTGGAAGGTTGGGGGGTCTGCTTTGACCGCCTGGACGATCTGTTTCCGGCAATCGCGGACTAACGCTTTCCTTGGCGCCATTCCCAGGGGGCAACGAAGCCACCTGCCCACAGGCCCGCGCGTTCGGCCCGGGCCGCATCCTCCGCCGCCATATAGGCCGGGATGCGATAGGCCCGGTCATAGAGCGCCCAACCCTGGCGGATCATCTTCTCACCCACATCGTAACGGCCCCCCAGGAAACAGGTCATGGTATGGCGCCCGTCGCGCCCGGCGCCGTTGTCGCGGCACTGCACCCATTGATAGGCCGTCATGAAGCCGAGCGCATTGGCCGCCTGGAAACCGCAAGGATAGCGCTCACCATCCTTGTCGCAGGTCTGATCGTTTTCCGGCGCGTCGATGCCGTGCAGGTTGAAGGTGACGCCGGCGATGGACAGGCTGTCGCCGTCGACCACGGCCGGCTGGCCCTCCATGTCGGCCAGCGCCGGCCCGATGCTCAGAATAAGAATCGCGATGAAGACGAAGGCCCGCATATCCGACGGATGCTCCTATGCCAGCGGCGGGGCCGCCCGGCTGTTCCGTCGTTTATACCGGCCCCCAGAGGCGGAGGAAAGACCGCTCCCTTATACCGGGCGGTCACCTTCCAGGGTCACGCGCTGCATAGTGCGCCCGACGCCGGAAAAATCGTTGATCGCATAATGCATGGTGCAGCGGTTATCCCACATGGCGACCGAGCCGTTCTTCCAGCGGAATCGGCAGGTGACTTCCGGCCCCGTCGCGTGGGCGACCAGGGTGTCGAACAGGGGTTTGGATTCCTCGGGCGTCATGCCTTCGAAGCGCGAAAAATGGATCGGGCTCAGATACAAGCCTTTGCGCCCCGTTTCCGGGTGGGTGCGGACCACCGGATGGGCGACTTCCTTCACCGCCGCCGGCTGCACGCTCATCGCCTTGGACACGCCGGTCTTGAAGCGTTCGGCGTCCTTTCCATAGGTATTCGCGTTGGTATAGACCGCCTTCACATTCGCCAGCATCGCCTTCATGCCGTCGGTCAGAGAGTCATAGGCCGCATACTGGCTGGCGAACATGGTATCGCCGCCGGCCTCAGGCACGTCGACGCCGTACAGAATCGTGCCGAGTGCCGGGGTTTCCGTATAGGCAAGATCCGTATGCCAACCGCTGCCGAAGTGATGCTTGTCCGTCGGTTCCTTGACGATGCGGAACACCTCCGGATAGCCGTCCATGGGCTTCACATAAGGATGGCGGTTCAACACCCCGAAGCGCCGCCCGAACGCCGCCTGGGCATCCGGCGTGAAATCCTGTCCGTGGAAGAACACGACGCTGTAGCGCAGCAGAGCTTCGCGAATCTCGGCCACGGTCTCGTCATCAAGGTTGTTCAGATCGACGCCGGAAATTTCGGCGCCGAACACACCCGTGAACGGGACCACGGTGATACGGCGGAAAGGATCGTTCCTCAGTTCAGCGGCTTGCATGTCTTGTCTCCAAAGGCCGGGGTATCGACAGCCTCAAGCTACCATTCCGCGGCAAATACGAAAAGATTTTTCTATATTGCGGAACAAATCGAATGCTGAACAACCCCTAAAATCAGCGATTAAAAGGACCATTACGCCGTAAAGTCGAATATTGTTCCGCAATACGGAACAGCGTCTATTCCCCGTCGACCGGCCGGTAATTCAGCGCCCGGGAAATCTCGGCCGCCGTCCGCGCCACCTGGGTCGAACAGCGTGCGATCAGGGCCGCATCCATGCGGAACGCCGGCACGCCAAGCCCCAGCGCCGCGACAACCCGCCCCGTGTGATCACGGATGGGGGCGGCGATGCCGCCCATCTCCGGGTTGTTCTCGCTCTTGGTGACGGCGATCCCCTCGCCCGCCGCCTGGTCGATGAGGCGGCGCAGCTGCGCCGGGTCGGTCACCGTGTCGGGGGTCAGCTTGGCCATGGGACCGGCCAGCACGCTGTCGCGCAACACCGCGTCATGGGCCAGCAATATGCGCCCCGTGGCCGTGCACCAGGATGGCGTGACCCGCCCGACCTGTGTCTGTACGCGGATTGAACGCGGACTTTCCACCTTGGACAGATAGACCACGCCGCCGCCGGGCTCCAGCACCGCCAGATGGATCGTCTCGTCCGTGGCCCGGCACAGGTCTTCCAGGAACGGAAAGGCGACCTGGACCAAGTCGACCTCGGCCAGCGCCAGGCTGCCGATCCGCCACAGCTTGAGCGTCAGGCAATAGAGCCCCTGCTCGTTCTGCTCCAGCACGCCGGCATGAACCAGGGTTGACAGCACCCGATGCAGAGAACTTTTCGGCTGTCCCGTTTCGCGCGCCAGTTCGGTGACGCCGAGGGGCCGCCATTTGCGCTCGAACACCTCAAGCACCTCGAACGCCTTCAAGACCGATCCCATGACCCCCGCTGGGCGGCGGGTGGCGGGCGGCTTGGGGCTTTTTCCCGTCGGCGTGGTCGCCATGGCGTGCGTTCACCGTTCCCAAATGATCCGGGGCCAGATTAGCACCCCCGGCACAAAAAAGGCCCCCGTCGAAGGGGACCCTTTTTATAAATTGGCGGACAGGGAGGGATTCGAACCCTCGAGGCCCTTATGGGGGCCTAACTCCTTAGCAGGGAGCCCGCTTCAGCCACTCGCGCACCTGTCCCCAAGTCCGCATGGCACCGGAAACGAGACATCCGGGCACCTGCGGAACCGCAGTCATAACGAAGCCGCCGCCCGCTTTCAACAAGCCTGTTCGGAATTCTGCCGATTGCCGAAACCGCCCCACGACGGCGGCGGCGCCGTCGTGGGGGTTCGGTCACCATATTGGGCGTCAGGCGCGCACACCCGCCAGGAAGCGGTCGACCTGGGACTGCAGCGTCGCCGCCAGTTCTGAAAGCCCGTTGGCCGCGGTCTTGACCTGATCCGCCGACCGGCCGGTTTCTTCCGAGGACTGGCGCACGTTGGCGATGTTCTCCGTCACCTGGTCCGTTCCGGCAGAGGCTTCGTGCACGCTGCGCGAGATTTCCTGGGTCGCAACGCCCTGTTCCTCGATGGCGGCGGCGATGGTTGCCGAGATCGTATTGATCTCGTCAATAGTGGCGCCGATATTGCCGATCGCCCCCACGGACGAATTGGTCGCCTGCTGGATTCCCGCGATCTGCTGCGAGATTTCCTCGGTCGCCTTGGCCGTTTGGCTGGCCAAGTTCTTGACCTCGCTGGCGACCACGGCGAAGCCCTTGCCGGCGTCGCCGGCGCGGGCCGCCTCGATGGTCGCGTTGAGGGCCAGAAGGTTGGTCTGTTCGGCGATGTCGGTGATCAAGGTCACGACCTGACCAACCTTGCCGACCGCGTCGGCCAGACCGCTGACCTTTTCGTTGGCCATCTGGGATTCGCCGACCGCCTGATTGGCGACCTCGGACGCCTTCTGAACCTGGCGGGCGATTTCCTCGATGGAGGACGACAGTTCCTCCGTCGCCGAGGCAACCGAGGCCGTGTTGCGGCTGGCCTGTTCGGCCGCCGCCGCGACACCGATCGCCTGTTCCGTCGCCTGGTTGGCGGCGGTGCTCATCAGGGTCGCGGTGGTGTCCATTTCGCCGGCCGAATTGCCGACCGCCTTGACGATCTCGCCGACCGAGGCGTCGAATTCCTCGGCCAGTTTCAGGGTCGCCCGGCGGCGGTCCTCCTCAGCCTTCTTCTCAAGCTGAACCTTCTCTTCCTCAAGCTTCCTGTTGCGTTCAAGCTCCGTGCGGAAAATCTTCACCGAGCCGATCATCTCGTCGACTTCGCGGACGAAGCTGGAGATGTCCAACGCGACATCCAGCTTGCCATCGGCCAGTTCGCTCATGCGTGACGACAGGGTCCGCAAAGCCTTGGACACGCTGCGACCGACGAGCGAGCCGAACGCAACGATCACCGTGATGATCGCCAGGCCGATCCCGCCAAGCTGCAGAAGACGCTTTTGATAGGCGTCGTTGATGTCGTCGAAATAGGCGCCGGTGCCGATGTACATGTTCATCTCGGGCACGGGATGGATGTAGGACACCTTGTCGAAGGTATCGCCTTGGAAGCCCGGTTTCGGCCCCTTGTAGCGACTGAACCCGCCGCCGTTCTTGGCAAGCTCGTTGAATACTTCGCGGCGCGGCAGCTTTTTGCATTTGCCCATCTTCGTCGGATCGACGTGGGCCAGGGTGCAGAAATCGTAGGTGATGGCGAAGATGTAGTTGTCGCCGTCAAAACGGACGCTCCGGATCACGCTCAAGATGCGTTCCCGGGTGGCTTCCGGCGTTTGTTCGTTACTTTTCTGTTTGGCCAGCTCGTGTCGGACAATGGTGTTAACGCCCAGAATGATCTGTTTAACCTTGTCCTGCCGATCGTTCAGCATGGTGTCGCGCATGGTCGTGGCGCTGATGCCCGACAGGGTGGCGACCCCGATCAGGGCGATCAGGGCTAGCAGAAGAAATACATGGAACAAGGAAAGCTTGAATTTCATGACATCACCGTGGTCTCGATAGTCCGCAGACATCATGAGCTGCCAGCCGGAAACAGCCGCACCGTCTCGGATCGTTGTTTTTGAACCGTCCAGGGTCTCCTCCCCCCCAATCCGGGCGAAGCCACGCAACGGGCCCGCTATGCGCGAGCGACGGAGAGATTAGGAGGAATCGGTGACGGCGGACACCTGTCCACAAGTATTGGTTTTATTTTAAATCAGAAAATACTAATTATGCGTTTTGAGCATTAAATATTCAGCGCAGGTAATATTTATTCAGCCTTCGTGAATGTACGGCTGCGCTGGAAGCGCGGCATTTCGACCGCGTCGGGGTCGATGGCTTCCGCGATGTTATAGGACACGATCCCGCCGGTCAGGCGTTTCAGTTCATCGAAACTGACGGGGAACAGGCAATGGGGATGCCCGGCGGCGGCGAATAACTGGTCGAAACGGCGCAGACTGGCGTCGATGGCGATGGGCATGTCGTTGACCAGCCCCACCGGCGACACGCCCCCAATGGTGAAACCGGTGACGTCCTTGACCCGCTGGGCCTGCGGTTTCGTGACCTTGCCTTCCAGGTTGAGAACCCGGGGCAGCGTCGCCGAGTTGCAGGTATGGTCGCCGGCGATCAGCGCCAACACCGGCTGATCGCCGATGCGGAAGGTCAGCGACTTGACGATCTGGCCCAACTTGGCATCGACGGCGCGGGCTGCGTCCTCGGCCGTCTTGGCCGTTGCGGTCAATTCAATCACCCGGTCGCCCAGGCCCGCGGTCTTGAGCGCCGCGACAACCCGTTGCACCGATTTCTTGGTCTTGAACGCCATGGCCGCCCGCTCCCGTCTACCGCCTAAGACGCCGTCAGTTCTCGAACGGCACCGCCATACCCTTCTTCACTGCCTCGCGCGCCGAGATTGTATCAAACCAACGCTTCACGTTGGGGAATTCGTTGAGGTCGACCTGATGGCGTTCGTGGCGCGACACCCAGGGATACACCGCGATGTCGGCGATGGAATAGAAATCGCCGGCAAGGTATTCGGTTTCGTTCAGGCGGCGGTCGTTCATCACCATGTACAGGCGCTTGGTCTCGTCGTGATAGCGCTTCTGGCCGTAGGGCACGACTTCCGAGGGGTTGAACAGGAAGTGGTGGGCCTGGCCGAACATCGGCCCGACGCCGCCCATCTGCCACATCAGCCATTCAAAGGTGGCGACGCGCTCGCGACCCGCGCGCGGCAACAGTTCACTGCCGGTCTTTTCCGCCAGATAGATCAGGATGGCCCCCGTCTCGAACACCGAGATCGGCTTGCCGTCGGGACCGTCGGGATCGACGATCGCCGGAATGCGGTTGTTCGGTGAAATCTTCAGGAATTCGGGGGCGTGCTGTTCGCCCTTAGAGATGTTGACCTGGTGGGTGGTGTATTCCAGGCCGACTTCTTCCAGCATGATGGACGCCTTGCGCCCGTTGGGCGTAGCCCAGGTATATAGATCGATCATCGGGGATCCTCCTCCGTCATCGGTATTTGATCATTGCGCGCCAGCATAAGCGAACGCCGGACACGGGCAAGGCTTTGCTTATCGTGCCGGGACCGTCAATTCGGGGATGGCGGCAGGGTGCCGCTGTTCTCTTCGGTCACGGGCGACCATTCCTCGACAAAGGCCTCGATCGCCGCGATCGCCGGCTTGGCCGGGTCGCCGACCTTACCCGCGCGCATGTAAATGATGGCCAGGGTCAGGGACGTCAGGGCGCGCTGGTCGCGGCGCTTGCGGGCTTCGTTGTGCATGCGGCTCAGGTTGTCGAGGCCCCGCTTGAAGCCATAGGTCTCATCCTTACGGATGAAGGTCTCAATCGTGTAGTCGATGTCCTTACGCAGGTCAGTGGCGACATCCTTGGCGATGGGGCCGTAATGCTCCTCGTTCAGGGCGTGCACGATATAGGCCACGTCGCGGTTGAGGCGCTTGGCCTCGGCCTCGGGGCCGTAGAACATATTCCAGAGTCGCTTGATCACGGACGGGCGTTCACTTTTCAATATCAGAAGGTTGCGATGGCAGAAGCCGGGACAATACCCCCGTCCGGCCCCGCAAAACAACCGGCAGCCGCATTCTCGGCCCACGGCTTCACCGCGGGACGCTTCGGTGTCCGCCGAAACGTTTTCAACCGGACGCCACGGGATATTATGCTATCAGTGCCGTCCCGCAGATCATCCCGCCATCGCCGCCCCCAGGATCCCGCACAGCGCCATGCCAGAACCCCAGATTCTCGCTCTTGTCGGTGTCATTTTCCTGATTGCGGGCGGCGTGAAGGGTGTCGTCGGCGTCGGCCTGCCGACCGTCGCCATGGGGTTAATGACCGCCGTCATCGGCCTGCACGAAGCGGTGCAACTGGTCGTCGTTCCGGCCCTGGTGACCAATATCTGGCAAGGGGCCGTGGGCGGCAATTTCACCGTCCTGATTCGCCGCTTATGGCCGTTATTGGCGGCGGCCTGCATCGGCACGTGGTTCGGCGCATCCCTGCTGGTGATCATCGATGCCCATCTGCTGTCGGGTTCTTTGGGGATTCTGCTGGCGGTCTATTCGCTGTATTCCCTGATGACCCCGCAGATCCCGCCGCCCGGGCGCTGGGAAAAACCGCTGGCCCCCATCATCGGCTTCCTGGCCGGCGTGGCGACCGGCAGCGTCGCCTCGTTCACCATGCCGGGCGCGCTCTATCTGCAGGCACTCGGCCTGACCCGTGATGAACTGGTCCAGGCCATGGGCATCGCCTTCACCGTCGCGACGGCGGCCCAGGCCGTCAGCCTGACCGGCCATGGCATCATGACCACGGAATTGGGCCTGACCTCGGCGGCCGCCCTGGTTCCTGCGGCGGCCGGAATGGTCGGCGGGCAAATGATCCGCCGACGCATTCCCGCCGAGACCTTCCGCCGAGTGTTCTTTTTCGGGCTATTGCTGCTGGGAGCCTATCTGGCCCTACGGGCCTTCGCCTGACGCGGCGAATTGCGGCGCCGATCCGCCTGAAAAGGCCAGCCCGTTATCCACCCTTTTCTAACATTTAACTTTCCGGACCTAGAAAGACTGTGGCACAGTTGTATGTAAGAGGGTCCGGGGACTTAGACGCTGGCGCGTGGGGGCGCGCCGTTTGGAGATTTGAACATGGACAAAAACCGCCTTTCTGACGGCTTCATCCGCCTTCCCGCGGCTGCGGCCGTGGCATTGCTGGTTGGTATGAGCACGACCCATGCTGCGGAACCTGCCCAGGAGCAGGCCAATACCCCGCCCGCTGAAATCAAGATGCAGTTCCACGCGCCCGAGGCCGAGGCCAAGGACGACGATCCGCTGGAATCCATCAACCGCGTGACCTCGGAATTCAATTCCATCTTCCGTGGCCTGATCCTTGATCCCCTGATCTCGGGCTACAAAGCGGTAACGCCGGACGGCATGCAGGAAGCCATCGCCAACGCCGCCAGCAACCTGGCGGAACCTGTCACCGCCGTGTCTTCGTTCCTGCAGGGCGACACGGACAATGCCGGCAACGCGACCAAACGCTTTCTGGTCAATTCGACCATCGGCGTGGGCGGCTTGAGCGACCCGGCCACGGACATGGGCCTGCAGTCGCGACCCGAAGATTTGGGGCAGGCTTTCGGTGCGGGCGGCATGGCGCCGGGCCCGCATATCGTCCTGCCGATCCTGGGTCCCAGCAATTTGCGCGATGCCACGGGCGACATCCTGACGTCGATCGCCAACCCTCTGCCGCTCGTCGGCAAGGCAGCCCAGGGCACCGTGAACTATTCAGAGAACCAGGAAGCGATCAAGGCGGCGACCGCCAATTCGCTTGATCCCTATACGACGGAAAAGGCGCTGTACGAACAGCACCGCCAATGGGAGGTTTCCAACGGCGCCATCAGCGCGCCGGCCGACGGCCCGACCCTGGCCGACGAAAGCCCGTCGCTCGCCACCAAGCCCACGCAGTAACGCCGAAACGCCCTCCGGGTCGGTCAGACCGGGACGTGTCCGATGCTGCCGCCACCGCAGACGTATAATGTCTGCCCGGTGATGTAGGACGCGGCCGGCGACAGCAGAAACGCGATCGGCCCCGCAATTTCCTCAGGCGCACCGACCCGAGCCAGCGGTATCGACGCAAGAACGTCCGCGAGTTCCTTCGAGCCGTCCGGATGGTTCCCCTTGAACAGCTTGGTCGCCACGGGTCCGGGCGCGATGCAATTGACGGTGATGCCATCATGGGCCAGGTCCAGGGCCCAGCTTCGCGTCAACCCGACCAATGCCGCCTTGGTCGCCACATAAGGCGTGCGCACGGCCCGGCCGACGACCACGCGGCTGGCGATATTCACGATCCGGCCATTGCCGTCCGCCGCGCGCAGCCGAGGCAACATGATTTGCGTGATTTGCACCACGGCGCGCAGATTGACGTCGTAATGGGCGTCCATGTCCTCCAGGGTGACCGTGTCGATGGAACGGGCCTGGGATATGCCGGCGTTGTTGACCAGCCCGGTCACGGCGTGCCGTTCGGCGATTTCCGCGCCGACCGCCGCCAGGTTGTCGGAATCGGCGAAATCCACCTCGTAGAACTTGCCGGGAAAGGATGTCGGCGCGGTCCGGCCGGTCCCGACGACCTCATGCCCCTGATCGGCCAGCAATTGCGCGGTGGCCAAGCCGATGCCTCGGTTTGCCCCGGTGATGACGGTCGTCGCTGTCATTCGATGGTCTCCCAATATCGTACTGCATAGCGGTATAGTGTACCGCATATTGACACTGCAATTTGATATGAAGTTTAATCCCGGAATGCAAACAAGAGTTCGATAAACGGACTCGACCTTGGGGATTGGAAACTTCTGTGAGCGATCGCTCGAACCCGAGCGCGGGCAAGGACCGCGCTTTCGTGAACGGATTGGCGCGGGGCCTTAAGGTCTTGGCTTCGTTCTCGCCGGACCGTATCCGGATGAGCCTTGGCGAGCTGGCCAAGGCCACGGGCCTGCCGAAATCAACCATCGCTCGCCTGGTCCACACCCTGGTCGAAACCGGCTACATCTACGTCTGTCCCGATTCCGGCCGCTACAGCCTGCACCCCAAGGTGTTGACGCTGGGCTATCCGGTCATGGCGTCCATGGACAAGCGCCTGGTCGCGCTGCCCATGATGCAGGAATTGGCCGACTATTCGCGCGGCACGGTGTCGCTCGGCATTCGCGACGGGCTGTCCATGATCCTGATCGAACGCTCGCGCGACCGCACCGTGCGTGCCCTGCCCCTCGACATCGGCTCGCGCATTCCCATGGAGACGACGTCCATGGGCCAGGCCTATTTCGCGGCTGCCGACACGGCGGAACAGGCCGCCATCCTGGGACAGTTCAAGACCCACGATCCGTCCCGGTTCAAGGATGTGGAACGGACCTTACGCGCCGCCGAAAAGGAATACGCGGAGAAAGGCTACTGCACGGCCGTCGGCATCTGGGAAGACGATGTGAACGCCGTCGGCGTCGCCGTCACGTTGTCGAACGACGTTCTGGCGGCGTTCAACTGCGGCGGCCCGGCGTCGCGCATCACCGAGGATTCCCTGCCGGACCTGGGGGTCCGGCTGACCGATCTGGCACGGCATTTCCAAACCGCCGACTGGGTCGGGCAACTGCCGCCCCGGCCTTATCGCGGCGTTCAGACCCCATAAATCCATCTCAACCACAAAACCACCACCAGGAGGAAACGACACATGCAAGACTATGGACGACGCGATTTCATCAAGATGGGCACCGGCATGGCGCTGAGTTCAGCCCTGGTTCTGCCCGCGGCCCTGGCCCGCAAGGCCCATGCGGCGGCGGCGGCACCCGAATACCTGACCATGGTCGGCGGCGGTCAGGGCGGCGCCTGGTATCTGGGGGCTGCCGCCATCGCCGAGCTGAGCAAGAAGGTCTGGCCCGGCGTCGCGACCACCGTCACCCCGGGCGGCGGCATTTCCAACCTGAAGGGCGTCGGCGCCAAGAAGATCGAAGTCGGCTTCGCCTTCGCCATGGACGTCACCGCCGCCTACAAGGGCATGCTCAAGTTCGAAGGCAAGCCGGTTCAGAACCTGCGTGCCCTGATGTCGACCAACGGCGCCTACCTGTCGACGGTCGCCAAGCCGGACATCAAAAGCTATGCCGATCTGGCCGGCAAAAGTTCCGCCCCCGGCCGCGCCGGCATGACCGGCCTCGCCAGTTTCGAGCGCATCATCGCCGAGATGGGCGTCGCCAAGGACGTGAAGATCGTCAACACGGGCTACGGCGAAATGTCCGCCCTGTTCCAGGACAACGTGGTGCAGTCCGCCACCGTCATCGGCTCCATCCCCCATCCGGTGGTCGATGAAATCCTGTCCGTGTCCGAGGGCCATCTGTTGCCCGTCGACGACGCCGTCGCCGACGCCCTGGGCAAGGCCTTTAACTATGAAAAGGTCACCATCCCGGCCGGCACCTTCAAGGGCCAGGACAAGGACGTTCCGACCATCGGTTCCGTCACCCAGGTGACGACCTATGCCGAAATGCCCGATGAATGGGCCTACAACATCGTCAAGACGACCTGGGAAAACCGCAAGCGGCTGGTCCAGGCACACAAGGCCTATGGCGAATTCGGTGAAGAGATCGCCGTCAAGGGTGTGCGCATCCCGTTCCATCCGGGTGCCGCCCAGTATTGGAAGGAAATCGGCCTGCTGAAGTAAGCAGCGTCCGGTCCTTATCTGTCAACCTGCACCCGCCTCCGCCCCGACCCGTCATGACGGGCGGCGGCGGGCGTAAGGAAAATGCGAAAACCGATGCAAGATCAAACAATCACGACAAACGCTCCGGTCAACGAATTCGCCGCCGCACGCCAGTTTTTCGCCGGCGCGGGCCGCAAGTGGTGGCAGGTTCTCGCGATCCTGACCGTGGCCATCGGCACCTTTGCCAGCCTGTACCATTTGTACGTCCCCATCGTCGGAGCCTATGACACCTTTGTCCTGCGCCCGCTGCACCTGCTGCTGATCAGCCTGGTCGGCCTGCTTTCCTTCAGCATTCGCGGCAGCAAGCGGGATTTCTCCAAGCCCGATTGGACCTGGGCGATCGATTTCGTGCTGGGTGTCGCCCTGACACTGTCCCTGGTCCATATCCTCATGGACCCGACCGGGCTGGAAGAACGCTTCGCCTATTCGGAGGCGACGACGCTGGACACCGTTGCCGCCGTCGCGCTGGTCGCGCTGGTGGTTGAACTGGCCCGGCGCTGCATCGGTCTGCCGATCGCCATTCTGATCGTCATCATCCTGGCCTACGGCATCTGGGGCGGTGACAGCTTTTCCATTTTCCGTCATCGGCCGATCCCGACGCCCGAAGTGTTCCAGGGTCTGTACATGACGACCTTCGGCATCTTCGGCAGCCCCGTGGCCGCCATGGCGACCTATGTGTTCCTGTTCATCATCTTCGGCGCCTATATCGAAAAATGTAAAACCGGCATGCTGATCCAGAGGGTCGGCCTGAAGGCCACCGGGAAATCCCCCGGCGGGCCAGCCAAGGTCGCCGTCGTCACCAGCGCGTCGTTCGGCACCATTTCGGGCAGCGCCCTCGCCAACGTCATGGCGACGGGGGCGGTTACCATCCCGCTGATGAAACGCATCGGCTTCCGCAAGGAAGACGCCGGCGGCATCGAAGCCGCCGCCTCATCGGGCGGACAGCTGACCCCGCCGATCATGGGGGCCGTCGCCTTCGTCATGTCGGACATCACTGGCATTCCCTATGCCGACATCATCGTGGCCGCCGCCGTGCCAGCCTTGCTGTTCTATGTCTCGCTGTTCGTCGCCATCGACCTGACGGCGCGGCGCGACAACATGCAGGGCGTGCCCGAGGAAATGATGCCCAAGCGGGGCGAGATCATGCAGCTCGCCCATATGGTGCTGCCCATCGTCACCCTGGTCGTCGCCCTGGTCTCCGGCTACTCGCCCATGATGTCCGCCCTGGTCGGGATCGCCACGGCGATCGTGGTGTCCAGCCTGCGGGCGGAAACCCGCCTGTCCCTGCCGGAAATTCTGGGTTGCCTGCACACGGCGGCCAAGACCACCGTGGTCGCGACGATCGCCTGCGCCGCCGCCGGGATCGTCGTCGGCGTATTGAACATGACCGGGTTCGGGCTACGCCTGTCGAGCGAGCTGATCAACATCACCAACGGCCAGATGTTCCTGGCCCTGATCTTCGTGATGCTGACCTGTGTCGTGCTCGGCATGGGCATGCCGACGGTCGCCGCCTATATCATCACGATTGCGATCGGCGGGCCGGTCTTGATCGAACTCGGCGTGCCCGTGCTGGCCGCCCATATGTTCATCCTGTACTTCGCGGTGCTGTCCCTGATCACGCCGCCGGTCATGGTCGCCAGTTTCGGGGCGGCCGCCCTGGCCGAAGGATCGGTCACCGGGACGGGGCTGGCGGCCATCCGCTATGCCGCCCTGGCCTTTGTGATTCCCTTCGTCTTCGTGTTCAACCCGGACCTGCTGATCATCGGCAGCGATTTCGCCTGGTATGCGATCCTCCTGTCGATCCTGACCGCCACAGTCGGCGCGATCCTGTTCGGCGTCGCGATCAGCGGCTACCCGGCCCGCACCATGGTGGAAAGAGCCCTCTACCTGTTCGCCGCCTATTGCCTGGTCGTTCCCGATCACGGGTTAGACCTGGTCGGCATCGCCATCGTCATTTGCCACTTGGGAACCCGTTGGATCATGTCCAGACGGACGCAACCAGAAAAACTCTAGGAGACCTAAAATGCTGAACCCCGTGCCCACGCTGTCGAAAGTCCCCGAAGGATATCGACACATCGGCGTCACGCCCATTTGCGGCGCATTGGGCGCCGAGATTGACGGCGTCGACCTGTCGACGGACGTTTCGGATGACGTTCTGGCGGAAATCCGCAAGGCGTTGAACGAATACCTCGTCATCTTCTTCCGCGATCAGGACCTGACCCCGGACCAGCAAAAGGCTTTCGGCCTGCGCTTCGGCAGCCTGAACATCCACCCGGTGTACGAACCCCTGCCCGGCCATCCGGAAATCCTTCAGGTGGTCAAGGAAGCGGACGCGCTCAACAACATCGGCGACACCTGGCATTCGGATGCGACCTTCCTGCCCGAACCGCCCATGGGCTCGATCCTCTATGCCCGCGAAGTCCCGCCGTTCGGCGGTGACACTCTGTTCGCCAACCTATCCCTAGCCTATGAGATGCTGACCGACGGCATGCGCCGCATGCTGACCTCCCTGAACGCCGTGCACAGCGACGCCTTCCTGACCCAGGTCAATTCAGAACGCAACGCGACGCGCTCGACCAAGCTGCGCGGCGGACAGATGGAGGCCAAGGAAACGATCCATCCCGTGGTCCGCACCCATCCGGAAACCGGCCGCAAGTGCCTTTATGTGAACGAGCCCTTCACCGTCCGCTTCGATGGCATGAGCGCCGAGGAAAGCCGGCCGATCCTCGATTACCTGCTGGCTCATATCAAGCGCCCGGAATTCACCTGCCGGTTCCGCTGGCAGGTCGGCTCCATGGCGTTCTGGGACAACCGTTGCACCCATCACTACGCGCTCAACGATTACCACGGCTATCGCCGGGAAATGCACCGCGTGACGGTGAACGGCGACCGCCCTTACTGACGCGCTAACCCGTCAGTTCAACGATCTTGTCGTAAAGCGCCCCCGGGATGGCCACGCCGTCCCGGGGTGTTTTTTCGCGGTTGGCGTATCGCCGGTCACCCGGCAGACGCACGGCGCCGGGGGCCGCCCCCGTCTCCAACATCTGCTGAAACAATGCCTCGCCCTGGCCGAGCCAATCGGCCCCGCCCGACGTGCGCGCCGGATCGATGGCCAGGATGAATTCCCCGCCCCGGGTCGGCCCGCCGTCGCGGTTGTCGGCCGCGCCCGCCTGAAACGAAAACACTTCGCCGATCAGCGCCCCTGCCAGAAGTTCCACCATCATGGAAATGGCCGATCCCTTGTAGCCGCCGAAGGGCTGCATCACGCCGCCCTCCAAAATGGCCTTGGGGTCGCGGGTCGGCTGGCCCTCGGCGTCCAGGCCGACGCCGAGCGGCACGTCGTGGCCTTCGCGGGCGGCGATCATCACCTCGCCCCGCGCCATGGACGTGGTCGCCATGTCAAACACTACGGGGGGGCCATCCTTGCGCGGCCAGGCGAAGGCCACGGGATCGGTCCCGAACAGAGGCTTGGCACCACCCGCCGGGGCCGCGAACGGCAGGGTCGAGGTACAGGCGAAGGCGACCAGGCCGTCACGGGCCAGGGCTTCGACCTCGGGCCACAGTGCCGCGAAATGGTGTACGCCGACCAGGGCCAGGGCAGCGATGCCCTGGCTGCGCGCCTTGGCGACCAAGGGCTTGCGCCCGACCTCCAACGCCAAGGGCGCGAAACCGCCCATGGCATCGACCCGAACCACGCCGGGGGCCGTGTCCTCGACCTGGGGCTGCGCCTTGCCGTCGGTCTTTCCGCTTTGCAGGGACGCGACATAGCCCGGCAGCCGGAATAGGCCGTGGGATTCCGACCGGTCCCGTTCCGCCGCCGTCAGGTTATCGGCGATGGCCTGGGCATTGGCATCGTCGCAGCCGTTGGCGATCAGGCAATTGAAGGCAAGGTCATGGACCTCGCCCAGGCTCAGCTGTTTCAAGGTCGCGGACTCGGTCATCGTTGGCTCCCTAGACCTTGGGCTTGATGTGATCGACGTAGACGGGGATTGATTCTTCCATCGTGCGGTCGGGGTCGATGGTCTCCCGCGTCTCCTCGCCGAAGGGTGTGGCGTCAAGGATGCGGAAGATGTCGGCGGCCGCGTCGTGGAATCCGCCGGGCAGGCCCGCCTCGCGGTAGGTATCGGCGATTTCCTCCATCTCGCGGACCCAGCGGCCGGCATCGGCGGGCAGGCGCTGCACCCGGGCGCGCATGTTCTTGAGCGCTGCCTGCTGGCTGTCTTCGAACTCGTCGATCAGCTCGTCGAACAGGTCGAGGCGCTGGGCCAACATAAGGACCGCCGTGTACAGCGCGTTCGTACCCTTGGTCAGCCCCGCATAGGCCATCTTCAGGCCCGACGCCCGGCCGATCCCGTCACCCAGGTCGATCACCGTGATGCCCTGCCCGTCCAGCGCCGTCATCGGCGCCGTGTCCGGGCCGGAGACATAGAACTTGGTCGACCGCCCCGGCCCCGGGGCCAGGCCGATGATGCCGCAGTCGATGAAGGGAGCACCCACGCCTGCCAGGATCGCCGCCGTTTCCGCCGCCGTGCCCGGCGACACGGCGTTGCAGTCGACATAGACCGCCGTCGTGTCCTGGGCCTTCATGGCCGTCGCCATGTCCTTCGCCTGTTTGATGGCCCGGGCCGGCGGCAGGATGGACAGGATCATATCCGCCTGCGTGACCAGGGTTTCCAGGTCCGGCACATCGCGGAAATTGCCCTTGGCCGCCAGGCCCCGCGTGCGCTTGCTGCGCCCGGCCAGACAGGTAATGACATCATGGCCGTGATCGCCCAGGACCTTGCCCACGGCATGGCCCATGTCGCCTGGTGCCATGACGGCGATGCAGGATGCGGTCATCGTATACGATCCTCTCTGTTTGCTCAGCTGCCGAAGGCGCGCAGCACGCGGCCCGGCAACGGGTCGCCCTTCGCACCGACCGGGCCCTTGGCATCGGCCACCCGCGCGCCGTTGACCCAAACGCCTTCCACACCGACCGCGTCCGTGGTCAGGCGGGGGGCGCCGCCGGGCAGGTCGTGGACCCGGCGTTTCGGCCCCCGGCCCACGGTCTTGGGATCAAACAGCAGCAGATCGGCGTGATAGCCCTCCTTGATCTCGCCTCGTTCGGGAATGCGGTAGATGGCGGCAGGCTTGGCGGTCAGCTCGTGCGTCGCCTGTTCCAGGGTCAGCTTGCCCAGGTCGCGGCTCCAATGGCCCATCAGGTGCAAGCCGAAACCCGCGTCGCAGAAGAACGTCAGATGCGCCCCCGCGTCGGACAACGCGACCGAGGCGTTGGGGTCGCGCATCATGCGGCCCACGGCGTCCTCGTCCGTGTTCAGCAATTCGGCCATGAATAGCGTTTCCAGATCTTCCGAAATCGCCAGGTCGAGCATCCAGTCCAAGGGATGCTTGCCGGCGGCATCGGCCAGGTCCTTGACCTTCTTCTGATCAAACGCCTTGTTCTCGGGCCGCGCCGTTTCCGTGACCTCGATCTTGTCCCATTCGCCGTTGAACAGGCGCACGCCGGCCGGGCCGGACAGTTCGTCCTTCACCGCCTGGCGGAAGGCGTCTGAGGCATAAACGGCCTTGAGCGCCTCGCCCGAGGCCTCCATGGCCGGCTTCCAGGCCAGCAACCCTTCCATCGGATAGGCGGATTTAAGCGAGAAATCCATGTACAGCGGACAGCAGGACACCTGCCCCCACAGCTCACGCCCGTTGGCGCGGGCGGCGGCGACGGCGGCCAGGTCCTTGAAGGTGCCTTCCGGATTGGTCGGGTTGTGCAGTAGGGCCGCAATCATCACCGGCCGGCCCGACTTGGCGGCGACGGTTTCCAGATAGGGCACGTCGGTCGTGTTGCCCTTGGTCAGCATGAACACGCCGCGGCCATCCTCGCCCATGGCGGTGACCAGGGTTTCCAGTTCACGAGCATCGGCCAGACGCGACGGCATGGGCACGCCGCCCCAGCCGTTGTGCTGCGGCGCCGTCGAGGTTGCGAAACCGACGGCGCCCGCCTTCATGGCGGCGCGGACGATGTCCGCCATGGTCTTGATTTCGTCGTCGTTGGCGGCGCGTTCCGTCGCGGCATCGCCCATCACATAGGTGCGCAGGGACGAATGGCCCAGGAAAGCGCCGACGTTGAGGGCCGCGCCGCGGGCTTCCAGCATGTCCAGGTATTCGGGGAAGGTTTCGAAATCCCAGGCGATGCCCGAGCGCAGCACGTCCAGCGACATGCCCTCGACCTGCACCAGATTTTTCATGATCAGGTCCCGGTCCGGCGCCTTGCAGGGCGCGATGGTGAACCCGCAATTGCCGATCAGCACACTGGTCACGCCCAAGGCCGGTGACGGCGTGCACCAGGGATCCCAGGTGATCTGCGCGTCGAAATGGGTATGGCTGTCGATGATCCCGGGCATCAGAGCCAGGCCCGAGGCGTCGATTTCCTCGGCACCTTTTACATCGACCGTGCCGACGGCAGCGATTCTTCCGTCAGAGACGGCGACGTCGCCCTTGTACGGGGCGCCGCCCCGACCGTCATAGATGTCAGCACCTCGGATCACCAGATCCATACCGATCCTCCGTTTCTCGTTCACGTTTGTTGCGGTTGAAGGGCCGCAGGCTAGCAGGTCTCTCCGCGCCGGGGGAGTCCGGGATGGAGGGAAACACCTTGTCCGCAACCGGCCTAATCGGCGCCGTCCGAATGCCCCAGGTCCTTGTCCGGCACGGCGATGTCGCGCACCCGCTGCTTCAGAATCTTGATCTCGGGAAACCCACCGTCGCGCTTGCGATCCCAGATGACGGTATCGCCGACGCGCACGCTGAACCGCCCGCCCACGTCGTCGGGCACCAGGGTCACACCCGCAAGGTCGTTCTCAAACGTGGTCAGCAGTTCCTGCGCCATCCAGCTTGCCCGCAGCAGCCAGCGGCATCGCGTGCAGTAGGTGATGACGACAAGCGGCTTGGACATGATCGGTTCCTATTTCGGCAAGCTGCTGAGACGGTCCTTGATGAAGCCCCAGAATATCGGCGGATCAAGATCGCTGGTATAACGCCAGCCAAGGTGGTCGGCACAGCCCCGGCAATGGGCGAAGTTCCAGGCATGGCCGGTGAACCAGGTGAATTCCTCGGTCGGCGCGCCGTGATCGGTTGCTCCCGGCGCCTCCAGGAAACAGACGACCGTGAACATGCGGCCCGCCGGATTCGCGCAGATTCGCTCATGTCCGCCGTCGGGTGCGAATGCCCAACGACGGCGCGTCACCAGATGCCTACAGCGTGCGCAATAAAGGCCGTCATCGGGCTTTTCCGCGGACTTCGTCGCGGCTGCGGTATCTAGTTCGGCGTCAAACACGGGCCCACTCCCTAAAATCCGGCTTTCATATTAGTCCCCCTTGTAAAATTATGCTCAATTTTGCACCCTGTTTAACCAGCTTTCCTTTCCAGGCCGGGCGCGGTGCGCGGCTCTCTTCCGCCGGATACGGACCGGTGCCATTCTTCCAACAACGAACGCGGACCATGATAGGCGCAAAGGCGGCATACAGGAGCAACATGCGGACACCGCGTTGGCTGCTCGTTGCCGTGTTCGCGGCCGCTTTGTTCGTCGGCATGGAGCGCCCAGCGCCAACATGGGCAGCCGAGGATGCCCCGCGCAAGCTGACCAAGGTCACCCTGCAACTGAAATGGGCGCATCAGTTCCAGTTCGCCGGCTATTACGCGGCCAAGGCCAAGGGATATTACCGCGACCGAGGCTTGGATGTGACGATCCTGCCGGCCACGCCCGGCGACAAGCCGATGGAATCCGTGGCCGAAGGCAAGGCTGAGTTCGGCGTCGGCACGACCGACCTTTTGATGATGCGCGCCGCCGGCGTTCCCGTGGTGGTGCTGGCCGTGATTTATCAGCATTCGCCGCTGACCCTGATGCTCGATGCGCGCAACGACATCCGCAACATTCATCAGCTCGCCCGCGGCAAGATCATGGTCGCCCCGCATGAGACGGAACTGAGCGCCTATTTCGCCGCCGAGGGGCTCGACATCAGTCAGATGAATTTCGTCGACCATACCTTTGACGTCGAGGACCTGAAATCCGGGCGCGTCGATGCCATGAGCATCTATTCCACGGATGAACCCTATCAATACGCGAAGGAAGTCGGGCCGGTCCGCCTGTTCCGCCCCATCGACGGCGGTGTCGATTTCTACGGCGACAACCTGTTCACCACGGAAGGTCTGCTGGAAAAGGACCCCAAGATGGTCCAGGCCTTCCTCGATGCCTCGCTTGAGGGCTGGCGCTATGCCATGAAACACCAGGAAGAGATCGTCGATCTTATCCTCGCCACCTACGGCAAGCGGAAGGCACGCGACAACCTGCTGTTCGAGGCGCGGCAATCAGCCAACCTGATCCTGGCCGATGTCGTACCCGTGGGCTTCATCAATCCGGCGCGCTGGGAACGTATCGCGCAGCATTATGCCGGGCTGGGCCTGCTGCCCAAGGACATGTCGCTCGACGGGTTCATCTATGAGCAAGACGGCATACGGGCGCTGCCCGCCTGGATGCCCAAGGCGCTTTTGGGCGCCACGATTGTCGCCCTGCTGGCCTTGCTGGCCGGGCTATGGCTGGCGGCGTTCAACCAGCGCCTGCGCCGGGAAATGGAAGAACGGGAACAGGCCCAGGGGGCGCTCGCCCAGCGCACGGGCGAGTTGGAGGAAAGCAACAGCCAGAAGGACGTGCTGCTGACCGTCATCGGCCACGATATCCGCAACCTGTTCAATCCGCTGCTGATCTACGCCCAACTGCTGGCCGATCCCAGCCGCAAGCTGGACTCCAAGACGGTGCAGGAATACGGCGAAAAGCTGTACGAGGCCGGGCGCAACGCATCCGAGGTTCTGGAAAACTTGCTGGAATGGGCTCTGGTGCGCACGGGCCAGCGCCAGACAAACCTGGAGATCACGGACCTTGGCGCCCTGGCCCGGCAGACGGCGGGCGTCTATTCCGCCGACGCGACCCTGCGCGGCGTCACGCTGCGGATCGAGGCAGGGCCGCCGGTCAAGGTCAAGATCGACCGACATCAGATGTCAACGGTGATCCGCAACTTGGTGAACAACGCGCTCAAATTCACGCCCAAAGACGGCGAAGTGACCATCCGCGTCTGTCACGACGGTAAGGACGCAAAGGTCGTGATCGCCGACACCGGCATCGGCATGGACCAGGACCTGGTCAGCCGCGTGCTGTCGGGCGCCAGCGCCGATCTGGCGACCGGGTCCAAGGGCGAAATCGGCACCGGCGTCGGCTTGGCGCTATGCCGCCAGTTGGTGCAGGTCAACGACGGCCGCCTGAACATCGAGGCAAACCCCAAGGGCGGCACCGTGTTCACGGTCACGCTGGCCGTGGCGGATGTTCCCGCAAGCGACACTGCCGACTAAGGTTTCATTTCAAATCTCGGAAATTCAGACCAGCGGCTTGGCGAAGTAATAACGCGTCAGGCCGGAGCCGACCGTGCGTTTGGTCTGAGTTGTGGATGCTTCCTCGCGCTCCAGATCGTAGCCGGAAACTTCGTAAAGCGCCTTGGCTTGGGGCTGTAGGGCCGAAGTCGACAGTACGATGCGCGTGTAGCCCAGATCGCGGGCCCGATCCTCGACAAAGGCCAGCAGCGTGCGGCCCAGCCCCTTGCGGCGGAATTCGGCGGCAACGTACATGCGCCGGACCTCGGCCTCGTGGTCGTTCAGGCGCTCAAGACCGACCATACCGGCAACAGTGCCGTCGATCTCCGCCACCCAAAAGCCGAAACCAGGCCGGCTGTAGTATTCGGGAATGCAGTTGATCTCTTCATCCAGGGCAAGCTGGATATAGGACTCGAACAGATCCTCCATCCCCGGCTGGGTGATGTGGCGGTTCCAGTTGATGAAAATGTCGCGGACCCGGGCGTGGTCGGCCGGGGTGAAGGGTCGGATCGAGAAGTCAGCCATTGAAGAACGAAATACCTATAGAGATTATTGTTGCAGCTATCACCCAACCTGCGGCCGCAAACATGGGAAGAAAAATGCGTCGATATATATCTCTGCAAACGATAAAGAACGCGCTCAAGAAGACGAGCTTCCAAGCAATGCGATTAGTACTACTAAAACGATGAAACTTCGACTGGCTCATTTTGACACCAACGTCGGCCAGCACAGAATTTGTGCCATTCACAACCCTGATTGTCTTCACCTTAGAGCCGAGGCGAAGCAAGGGTGATTGTCCAATGCCGAAGTGGCGCGTGTCAACTGATGGCGCTGTAACCCTGCCTACATAAGGAAATTATGGCCATTTAAAAAACGGCCACCTCGGATATTTCAAGAATCGCCCATATTCTTAGGCCCCCTTCAGCTTTTCGCGCAGCAGCTGGTTGACCTGCTGGGGATTGGCCTTGCCCTGGGTCGCCTTCATGATCTGGCCGACGAACCAGCCGATGGCCTTGTCGTTGCCTTGGCGGATTTCATCGGCCTGTTCCGGATTGGCGGCGATGGCGGCGTCCACGGCGGCCTCGATGGCGCCAGTGTCGGTGATCTGCTTGAGGCCCTTGTCCGCGACGATCTTTTCCGGATCGCCCGAGGTTTCCCACATGATCTCGAACACGTCCTTGGCGATCTTGCCGGAAATGGTGTCGTCGTCCATCAGGCCCAGCAGCTTGCTCAGATGGGTCGCCGAAATGGGGCTGTCGGCGATGGCAAGACCGGCCTTGTTGAGCGCCCCGAACAGATCGTTTGTCACCCAATTGGCGGCCTTTTTCGGATCGCTTGCGGCGGCCACGGCCTCGAAATACTCGGCACTCTCCCGGTCGGCGACCAGGGCTGATGCATCCTTGGCCGACAGGCCCATGTCGTCCATGAAGCGCTGCTTCTTGGCGTCGGGCAGTTCGGGCAAAGTCTTGCGCAGGCCCTCAATGAACTCATCCGTCAGTTCCAGGGGCAGCAGGTCCGGGTCTGGGAAATAGCGGTAATCATGGGCGAATTCCTTGGCCCGCATGGACCGTGTTTCGCCCTTAACCGGGTCCATCAAGCGGGTTTCCTGGACGATCTCGCCACCGCTTTCATGGATTTCGACCTGACGTTCGGCCTCGATCTCGATCGCCTGCATGATGAAGCGCACGCTGTTCACGTTCTTGATCTCGGCCCGCGTGCGGTAGCCCTCTTCACCGACCTTGCGCACGGAAACGTTGACGTCGGCGCGCATGGAGCCCTGCTCCATGTTGCCGTCACAGGTCCCGAGGTAGCGCAGGATGGAGCGCAGCTTGCGCACGAAGGCACCGGCCTCTTCGGGGCTGCGGATATCCGGCTTGGTCACGATCTCCATCAAGCACACGCCGGCCCGGTTGAGGTCGATGAACGACCGCTTGGGATCCTGGTCGTGCATGGACTTCCCGGCGTCCTGTTCCATGTGCAGGCGCTCGATCCCGATGTCTCGGGTCGTGCCGTCGGCCAGATCGACCGTGACGATGCCCTCCCCCACCACCGGGTGCAGGTACTGGGAAATCTGATAGCCCTGGGGCAGGTCGGCATAGAAGTAGTTCTTGCGCTCAAACACACTGGTCTTGTTGATCTTGGCGTTCAGGCCCAGGCCCGTCTTCACCGCCTGTTCGATACAATAGCCGTTGATCACCGGCAGCATGCCGGGCATGGCCGCGTCGATCAGCGAAACCTGGGAATTGGGTTCGGCGCCGAAGGCCGTGGGCGAGCCCGAAAACAGCTTGGCCTGGGACGACACCTGGGCATGGACCTCAAGCCCGATGACCACTTCCCAGTCACCCGTATCACCTTGGATGATGTAGCTCATCAGCCCTGCCCCCCGAGATATTTCGGCAGCGCGTCAAACCCGGCCGCATCCTCGATCGCCTTTGCCGCGCGCAGCACCGTTTCCTCGTCGAAGGGGCGGCCGACCAGCTGCAGGCCGAGCGGCAGGCCGTCCTTGTCCAGCCCCGCCGGCACGCTGATGCCGGGAAGGCCGGCCAGGTTGGCGGGCACGGTGAACACGTCGTTCAGGTACATGGCGATGGGGTCATCCATCTTGGCGCCGATGGCAAAGGCCGCATTGGGCGCCGTGGGCGTCAGCAGCACGTCCACGTCCTCAAAGGCCTTGGTGAAATCCTCCAGAATGCGGGTGCGGACCTTCTGCGCCTTCACGTAATAGGCGTCGTAATAGCCCGCCGACAGCACGTAGGTGCCGATCAACACCCGGCGGCGGACTTCCGCGCCGAAGCCTTCGCCACGGGTGTTGGCGTACATGTCGTCGAGCGTATCGCCATCGACCCGCAGCCCGTAGCGCACGCCGTCATAGCGCGCGAGGTTCGAGGACGCCTCGGCCGGGGCGACGATGTAATAGGCCGGCAGGGCGTATTTGGTATGCGGCAGGGAGACTTCCTTGATCTCAGCACCCTGGGACTTGAGCCAGTCCGCCCCCCGGTCCCACAGGGTCTGAATTTCCGACGGCATGCCGTCCATGGTGTATTCGCGGGGAATGCCGACCTTGAGGCCATTGACCCCGCCTTGAACCGCCGCCCGGAAATCGGGGACATCGTGGGGGGCCGAGGTCGAATCCTTGGGGTCATGGCCAGCCATGGCGCCCAGCAGGATGGCCGCGTCCTCCACCGTTCGGGCGAAGGGACCGGCCTGATCGAGTGAGGAAGCAAAAGCGACGATGCCCCAACGCGAGCAGCGGCCATAGGTCGGCTTCATGCCGACGATGCCACATAGCGATGCCGGCTGGCGGATCGAGCCACCCGTGTCCGTGCCCAAGGAGCCGGGGCAAATGCGCGCCGCGACCGCCGTGGCAGAGCCGCCGGACGAGCCGCCGGGCACCAGGTCTTCGCCGCCGGGGCCGGTCCACGGGTTTTTCACCGGGCCGTAGTAGCTGGTCATGTTGGACGAGCCCATGGCGAATTCGTCCAAGTTGGTTTTACCGATCATCACGGCACCGGCGTCGATCAAGTTACGGCCGACGGTCGATTCATAGGTCGGCACGAAGCCGTCCAGAATGTGCGACGCGGCCGTGGTCGGCACCCCTTCGGTGCAGAACAGATCCTTGACCGCGACGGGCACACCGTCGAGCGGCCCCAGGGCGCCGTCCTTGGCGCGCCGGGCGTCCGACGCCGCGGCACGGTTCCGCGCAACCTCGGGCGTCAGGGTGATGAAGGCGTTCAGGCCTTTGGCCGCCTCGGCTGCGGCCAGCGAGGCCTCGGCCAGATCGACGGCGGAAAATTCGCCCTTATCCAGGCCGTCGGCGGCCTGGGCGATGCTCAACTCGTTCAGCTTGGACATTATTCGACCACCTTGGGCACGGTGTAGAAATCGCCCACACGGTCCGGCGCGTTGCTTAAGACCTTTTCCGGGTCCCCCCCGTCGGTCACCACGTCGTCGCGCCGCGTCATAACCATGCCGGTGGCGCCGGTCATCGGCGCGACCCCGTCCGTATCGACCTCGGCCAATTGCTCGACCCAGCCGATGATGTTGTTCAGGTCCTGGGCGACGGGTTCCAGGTCGGCCTCGTCGACCTTGATCCGGGCCAGAAAGGCGACCCTGCGGACGTCGTTTTTATCTAGAGACATGGCGGATCCAGACTTGAAAGGCGGTCGGTATGCAGGGCATTTCGAGGGCCCGGCTGCGGGCGCGGAAATTACCATCGACATCCCCGGGCGGCAAGCGCCGCCACGCCGCAGCCGAAGGCATTCAGGCAAAAAAAGACGCAAGTCCCCCTGCCGAACGATAATTCGGCAGGGGGGGCTTGCGGCCTTTTCTCAACCGGCCCGAACGACGGGGCGAACCCCGTGTCGGCCGATTTCAGACGATCAACCGGTCGTCCTTAGAAGGACGCGGTCAGCGAACCGATGACGACGTCTTCCGCCAGGCGGCTGTTGCTGATCGAGGTATCGATGTACTGCACACCAAGCGAGACATTCTCCGTGATGCCCAGCGACGCACCGATCGACCACGTGGTGTAGTCGGGCTGCGCGAAGGTAGCGTTCTTTTCGATCAGCTGACGGCCGACGGAGGCATCCAGCGTGATCCCGGCAAGCACCTTGATCGGCACCGCATAGGACACGTTGGCGGCGAACCAGTGACCGGTGCCGCTGCCACCGAAGAAGTCCGGCGAATAGGCGTAATTGGCGCCGACCGACAGGCCGTCCATGACGTCGTAGCTCAGGCCCAGGGTCGCTTCCCAGAGGTCGTAGCTCACGTCATCCGACGCACCCGGATAGGAGTAGTAGATGAAGCCCACGTCCCAACCGATGTTGGCAGCGGAGCCGGCAATGCCGCCGTAGTAATCGATTTCGGCGCTGGCCTTGTCGCTATCGCCGAAGTCAACGTTGGAACCCCACGTGCCGAGATAGACGGACGTGTCGGAAATGCCCGTGTCCATCGACCAATCGATGCCGCCCTGCAGGGCCGGCTTCTGGGACGATTGATCCAGACCGCGGAAACGATATTCGGTAACGATGCCAGCGTTGGCGGAGAAGGTACCGGGGAATTTCATATCTTCGGCCTGCGCCGGGAGGGACGCACCCACCACCGCCACAAAACCGAGGGCACTCAAAAGCCGCACCACAGATGCCATTTTCTTGATCCTTTTTCACAGTTTACCCGAGGCGTACACCCCACTGTGCTTGGTGGTAGCAAATTGGATGCCAGATGCGTACAAATTATTTTATTGTTATAATTCAATTACTTAAGTGATTTTTTTAGGCGAATGTGGTAAAAACAACACAGTTGAATGCGCATTTATAACGCATGAAAATAAAGTTGCTTATATTTTAGGCATTTTTGAAGGCAAAAATCGACAAATTGGACTCGAGTTTTCGACCAAAGATGAAAATTCGAACAAAACCACCTCAGTGCTTCTGTCAAACGATAAGACAGGCAGCAAGACAGGTGACGATCCTGCTCCCGACCGATGCAAAAAGGTCACGCTATTGAATGAGATACGCCTATCGGCAAAGACTACCCGCCAGAGCCCCGCAACGCCTTGGCGAAGTCGGACCAAAACGCCGGCGACCAGGATTGAACCGCCAGGGTGATGGCTGCGGCCAACGCCGACGAAACAGTCCTTGCCGGCATGGGTCGCGCCTTGCCGGCGGTCAGGTACTTGTCGACGCTGACGGTGTCGAGGCGCACTTCGCCCTTTTCCGCGTCATATAAAAGGTTGGTTGAGAATACGCGTTCGTATTCCTGGGCCAGTTCCAGAACATCCATGCCGATCTGGTGGACCGACTTGACGCCGCCATTGTACGGGCCTTCGGTGATGAACAACGGCATCTCGAAGGCAAAGGACTTTCCGTCGCGGCGGCATTCGAGCATCGCGCGGTAATCGACGGAATTGAACATCTGGCCTTCAATGGGGCTTTCGCCTTCGAACACCGCGCGATAAGCACAGGTTCCCCCGGTGATCGTCGCCGTGCCCGTCAAAGGCTCGTTAATCACGGCATCGATCAAAGGCATCAGAACCGGACCATAAACAAAGCCCAAATCCTTGCCGTCGGCACGCACGGCCAACCAACTTCCCTTGGCCTTGCCGACCACCCTCACCCGGTCGCCTTCGTGGAAACTACCGACTTTTTTACCATTGGTATCGGGTTCGCCGCGCACATTCAGGTCCTTGGTTACGACGTAAGTACCCGTAAGCGGCGTCACGGTTTGCCCAAGAAAGGCTTTTTCCGATTTGTCCTGAGCGGCGGCCCCGAAGGCAGTGAAGACAGCCAGAATCCCGGCAATGCACAAACAAAAGGCACGGCGATCGGCAGCCAGCGCGCCAACCTTCCCCCGCAGAATTGGTATGACTAAATGCAATGCCCCATACATCGCTGAACCGCCCTAATCAGCCCGCGGAGCCCCCGCGCCGAAGTAAACTAGTGCCCCTCAGAAGAGGATATATGTTACCTCTATCAACAAGTTAGCACCACCTAACTTTTCCCGCGCCGGGTTTTTCCGGCGGGGCGAATGGATCTGCGGTGGATATCGTTAAGGACAATGCCATGGCGGTCATGACACTGACGGAATTGAAAACGGCCCTGGACCGGCACGGCCGCGTCATGGGGCTCGACCTGGGCTCAAAGACAATCGGCCTTGCCCTGTCGGATGTCATGCGCACCATCGCAACCCCCTACGACACGATCCGGCGCACCAAGTTCACGGCCGATGCCCAGGCCCTGCTTGCCGCCATCGACGCCGAGGATGTCCGGGCCCTGGTCATCGGATTGCCGATCAGCATGGACGGGACCGAAGGGCCGCGTTGTCAATCGACCCGCCAATTCGCCGCCAATCTGCTGGAAAAACGTGACCTGCCCATCGCCTTCTGGGATGAACGGCTGTCGACCGTGGCGGTCGAACGCATGCTGGTCGATGACGTGGACATGACCCGCGCCCGGCGCGGACAGGTCGTCGATAAGCTGGCGGCGGCTTATATATTACAAGGGGCGCTGGACGCCCGGTGACCGGGGGCGCTTAGGGCCCGGCGTAAAATTTTCCGCAATCGGCCGAAACAGGTCACGACAGGCATCGTTGGCGAAAATCAGGCTGTCATCCGAATCGAAAACCGCGCCGCCGTGATTCAGGCGGTCCAGAACCTCGGCCGTGTCGATTTGGCCCGTTCCCGGGCCTGTGATCGAATTCCGGGAAGACACGGCAAAAACCCTTGTGTTTATTCGCTCACCCTCGCCGATCGGGCCGCCAATCATGCCACCATCGACCACCGACCTCCAGGGCTCGCAATTTTTCGTGACCCGCCGGACACTCCAGCCTATATTCCGGCACCATGATTTCCGGCGACACGGCAACGACAGATTTCCCCCATCGCCATTTGCTTGGTATCGAGGGTTTGACACCGGCGGAAATCACTTTCCTATTGGATCGCTCCGAGACCTACGTCGAACAAAATCGCCAGCCTGACAAGAAAAGGTCGGTGCTGCGCGGGCGCACGGTCATCAACCTTTTCTTCGAAGCCTCGACCCGGACCCGGACATCGTTCGAATTGGCGGGCAAACGGCTGGGCGGCGACGTTATCAATATGTCGATCTCGGGCAGCTCGATTAAAAAGGGCGAAACCCTGGTCGACACGGCGATGACGCTGAACGCCATGCACCCGGACGTGCTGGTCGTCCGGCACGCTGATTCCGGCGCGGTCAAGCTGCTGTCGGAAAAGGTCAACTGCGCGGTCATCAACGCCGGTGACGGCAGCCATGAACATCCGACGCAGGCCCTTCTTGATGCCCTGACCATCCGCCGCAGGCTCGGCCGCCTGGCCGGGCTGCAGGTCGCCATCTGCGGCGACATCCTGCATTCCCGAGTCGCGCGTTCGAACATTCACCTGCTGACGACCATGGGTGCCAGGGTGCGCCTGATCGCGCCCAAAACGCTGATCCCCTATGCGGCCGAACGCCTGGGCGTCGAGGTCTTTCACGACATGGCCGAAGGCCTGAAGGACTGTGACATCGTGATGATGCTGCGCCTCCAGCAGGAGCGCATGAAATCCAACTATTTTCCTTCGGTGCGGGAATATTTCACCTATTTCGGGCTCGACTACGAAATGCTGGCCCATGCCAAGCCCGACGCGCTGATCATGCATCCAGGCCCCATGAACCGGGGGGTCGAGATCGATTCGGAAGTAGCCGACGACTTCTATCGTTCGGTCATCCGCGAACAGGTCGAAATGGGCGTTGCCGTACGCATGGCCGCGCTGGAGATTCTGGCCCACAATCTGGAACCCCTCGCCGAAACCAACTTGTGACGGAACCCGAGCCCACGATATGGCGGTAAAACTCGACGAACCCCTCGGCCGCGTGGCCTATGTCAACGCGCGCATCCTGGACCCGGCCGAAGGCTGGGACGGGACAGGCGGCGTGCTGACCGACGGCGAAAAGATCGCCGCCGCCGGGCCGGGGCTGTTCGATGCTGGCCGCCCCGAGGACGCGAAGATCATCGATTGCCAAGGCGCCTGCCTGGCGCCGGGGTTGGTCGATATCCGGGCCCATCTGGGCGAGCCGGGAGAAGAGCAGAAGGAAACCTTGGCCAGCGCCGGGCGCGCGGCGACGGCGGGCGGGGTCACCTCGCTGCTGTGCCTTCCCGACACCAATCCCTGCATCGACGACATGTCGGTGGTTGAGTTCGTCGCCCGCCGGGCCCGCCAACTGGGACTGACCAAGGTCTACCCCTATGGCGCCGTGACCAAGCAACTGGCCGGCAAGGAACTCGCCGAACTGAAGCTGCTCAGGGATTCCGGCGCGCTTGCCTTCACCGACGGCGTCCGGACGATCGCCGACCCCCTGGTTCTACGTCAGGCACTCGCCTATGCCGCGACCTTCGGCCTGGTGATCTGCCACCAGGCGGAGGAACCGTCGCTTGCCGAGGGCGGCGTGATGAACCTGGGCGAAAACTCAACCCGCCTGGGTCTTGCAGGCATCCCCCGTGAGGCCGAAATCATCATCATCGAACGCGACATCCGCCTGGTCGAAATGACCGGCGGGCGCCTGCATTTCGTCAACGTGTCGACGGCGGAAAGCGTCGAGGTTATTCGCCGCGCCAAGGACCGGGGTCTGGCCGTCACATGTGACACGGCCCCGCCTTATTTCTCGCTCAACGAACATGCCATCGGCGACTACCGCACCTTTGCCAAATTGACCCCGCCGCTGCGCGACGAGGACGACCGCCAAGCCATCGTGCGGGCGATCAGCGACGGGGTGATCGACTGCGTCGCATCCGACCATACGCCGCAGGACGAGGAATCGAAGCGCCTGCCCTTTGCCCAGGCAGCATCGGGCGGCGTCGGCCTGCAAACCCTGCTGCCGATGACGCTGGAGCTCTACCACAACGGCCACCTGTCCCTGCTTAAAGCACTGGACCTGGTTACCCGTGCACCGGCCGCGCTCATGACGATGGATGCCGGCCGCCTGAAGCCCGGCGCCCCCGCCGACCTTGTGTTGTTCGATCCCGACCGCAGTTGGAAGGTTTCCTCCGACGTGCTGCTTTCCAAATCAAAGAATTCCCCGTTCGACGGGCGGCCTGTGCAGGGCATGGTTCTGCGCACCGTGATCGACGGCCGCACCGTCCACACCCACGGAACCTAAGCCATGGCCGGCGGACTGGACAGCAATCTCGCATTCGCCCTGGCCGCCCTCGGCGGCTATCTGCTGGGGTCTGTGCCTTTCGGCCTGGTCTTCACACGCATGGCGGGCCTGGGCGACATCCGGACCATGGGCTCGGGCAATATCGGGGCGACCAACGTGCTGCGCACCGGGCGCAAGGGCTTGGCCTTCGCCACGCTGATCTGTGATTGCGGCAAGGGGGCGGCGGCGGCACTTGCGGCGGCCCATCTATGGGGGGCTGAGGCCGGCATGATCGCCGGGTTCGCCGGCGTCGTCGGGCACAATTTCCCGGTCTGGCTCCGCTTCAAGGGCGGCAAGGGCGTGGCGACCACGCTCGGCGTGCTGCTGGCGGTGAATATCATGGTCGGGCTGGCGGCCTGTGCGACCTGGCTGCTGGTCGCCGGAATTTTCCGCTATTCATCCCTGGCCGCCTTGGGTGCCCTAGCCGCGGCCCCGGCCTATGCCTATTGGATCGACGGCACGTCCATGGCCTGGATGGCGGGCGGCCTCGCCGTCCTGGCGGTTATCCGACACCGGGCGAATATCCAGCGCCTGATCGCCGGCCAGGAAAGCAAGATCGGCCAAAAATCCGACCGGACGGACACCCCGCCCAGTCCCTAGCGGCGTTAGAGATCCTTGTTCAGCATGTGCGCACAGGCGGAAACCACGCCGGATTCCGGCTCGCTTGTGCCCGGCAGAGCGGTTGCGAAATCCTTCGCAAGGTCTTCTCGCGCCGCGCGGGCTTCTGATTGATAGCCCTGCAGATCCGGCGCCTGCGCCATTTTCTTCACATGATCGGCGGCGCGGGCGGCGCAAATGGAAGCTTGAGCGTTGATCCAGGCATCCTGCACCTCGCTCTGATTGGTGTTCGCACTGACCACCCAGTTGTTGCTGAAAGCCAGGACGGCAAGGACGAATGCCCCCGTGCCCGCACCAAGCAGAAAGGGGCTCGTCAATTTCGGCAGCGTCATGCATCACTCCTGTAAGTTGATTGAAAGTCGGCGATTTCGCCGTGTTGCTGACCGCAAACATAATTCGATGATGAATGGATGATTGCGCCGTCAGACGCCGGCCAAGGCGAAGCATTTCGCCGCGTCCGCGCATCGCATAATTATGAATAATAATATAATATAAAAATGTTTTCAATATTTATTATAAAAATGATAATTTTGTAATGATATTAATTATACTCAAATAT